>NZ_JARXWI010000009.1 GCF_029893085.1 Parabacteroides sp. PFB2-10 | reverse complement strand
CCTTTATGCAGCACCCCCAGTCGTTCGCTTCGCTCTCTTCACTGGGGGTTATTAGGAGTTAAACGCCTATGGGCGTTACCTGCTTACCTTCAATTCTTACATTATCTGATCCCATCTCCCATCTCCTTCCCTTCTCTACATATATATAATAAGATCCCCTCCCCGCCCGGGAGGGAGATAGCCATTGTAATCCTCTTATTTCCCTGACATATTTCCCACTCATCCCCGCCGAGGAGGTTGTTTTTAGCTGGGCTGAAACAAATACCCCCTCTGTTTGATACTTTTTTGGCTCACAGGAAAATGTCGGATAGTAAATCTGAATTGATTGAAAATCAGAGGGAAAGAAGTGCGTTTTTTAGGTTGATCTCTTTCCGGGCCATCTTGGCAACCGTGTTGTTTTTATCAAAATAGGGTAAAATTCTATCAAAATGCACCTTTTGGGGCATTTGATGTTTTTACCCTCGAAAAATGAGTGGTTCGCCTACATTCGGTTTACGAAAGCTGATATACATTTGCGTTGTGGTTCCCAAGCATGTTAAGCGTTTGAAAAAAAAAGTGCGAACCCAAACGAACATTAATCCCTTTTCTTTGTTTATTGTGAGAAAGTCGGATACTTCTACAAGACAAGAGGAGATTAACCGTAAGAAAAGAAAATAGTAATAATAACAATTTTATAAAAACGAGAGAAACAATTAAATTTTTCAACTTTAATTTATTTTGATATGAAACTAAGAAATGTATTATTTGGTATGATGGTAGCTGTGGCATTCACAGCTTGTTCAGACAAGGGAGAAGACATCCCGGCGATTGAAGAAGGTACTATGTTGAGTTTGAAAACAGAAAAGTTAAATACACGTGCAGACGGTGATGTAAACACGCTTACTGCTTATGTATTTGGTACTGGTGATATCCTGGAAGCTATAGGTTCTGTTCAGAACTCTACAGTGATTCCTCCTTTCGCTGTGACTGAAGGTCAGAAGAAGGTTATTGTTCTTGCGAACGGCGCACCTGCTTTTGCAATAGCAGAAGGTGTAACTCCATTAAGTACTTTTATGGGAGCTACTAAACAGCTTCATACAGAAGGTGTAAGCGGTTTGTCTATGAATAGCCGTGTGTATACTATCCAAATCACTAAAAATGTAATCAACTATTTAGGTTACGATGCAGCATCACCTGCGCCTGCTGATGGTATTGACATTACTCCTACAACAGGTGATTTCACTGGTGAAATCAAGATGTTCCGCAACGTGGCTAAGATCGTATTAGGTGAAATTGACTTAGGTGCTAAGCTGGCTGATACTGAAGAAACTGGTAATACTCCTTACTATTCAAATCCTACATTGACTATTAAAGATGTATTTGTTTTAGGTGCACAAGGAACGACTATGCTTGCCGGTGGAACTGGCGAATGGACTTCTGCTCTTCCTGTTCTTCCTGCACTTAAGACTTTCTATCATGGATTGGATGATGACGCTTATGCCGCTTATGCTACTGACAAGTATATCAAACCGGCAGCTTCTACTAACCTTCCTATTTTGGATGGTACTCTTTCAACTCAAATGGTATCTGTAAACGGTGCACAGGTAACAGTGGATGTGTCTAAAGTAGAAGGTGCTAATGCTACATTCTATGTGTATGAAAACGATGCGGATACACTTTCAACCAATACAATTCCTCACACATTGTTGGTAATTGCCGGTGACCTCGAATACGATATGCTTGTTGACGACGGATCAGGAGAACCTAAAGTGCAAAGAACCAAAATCTCAAACCGTTACTGGCCTGTTCCTGTAGGAGCTATTCCTTATAGCATTAAGGCAAACGCTGATTTCAATTATGCGAATGAATTCCTTGCTGGTGGCGACCGTGAACTTGAAGCTCGTGCTGATAACAAATATATCGGTATCAAACGTAACCTGCAATATAATGTGAAAGCTACTATCAACTCAACAGGTTATTCTACTCCTTATGGTGGTGGTGACAAAACTATGCTGGGTGTTCAGGTAAGAGTTGTAGCATGGGGTGAAGTAGATTTCGATTTCACTATTGAATAAGATTCTGTCCTTGATTTTTTAAATCAAAAATATTCAAAGCCTCCGAACATTCGGAGGCTTTTTTTGTTTATAGGATAGACAGGCGCGAAAGCATTGCGCAAACGGTGATACGAAGGGTGAAATACGAAGAGCAACGGTTGAAAATATTGGTTGCAGAGGTAAAACTATCACAGGCGAAAAATTGATACATACAACCCTTAAGATAGAGAGAAGTGCCTATCTTTTATATCGTTTTAATCTGTTATTTTTGTCTCATTAAAAGTAGAGTTTACAATAAGATTAAGAATGAAATATATATCATTATGAAACTGAAGAATTATATTTTATGCATGGCAGCTATCAGCGTACTCGTAGGCTGCTCAGACAATGAACCGATTTTAGACAATCCGATTCAACCGGGAACCGCCCTGCTTTCTATGGCGATCGACACACGCGAAGTGAAAACCAAAGGAATGACAAAAGCGGATGATGCAACCATCGACTCCCTGTCGGTGTTTGTGTATGACGCCAATTCTGGCGCTCTTTTGGCCAATAAGACAAAACAGATAGCAGCCGGCGCAACTACAGAGGTCGACAGCATTTCTGTGACTCCGGGATTAGCCAAGGTGTTGGTATTTGCCAATGTAGGCCATGCTGTGCTTGAAGAACTTAAGAAGACCGATTTTACTGGCGCTTTAGCCGTGACGACTGCATTAGACTCCGAAACCATGGGACGTTTCACTATGAGCAGTGAAATCAAATCGGTGGAGATCCGGGAGCGTGCTTACAATATGATGGGCTATAGCGTTGACGACGTGCAGGCGAAAGAAAATGGCCTTTCAATCTATCGGGAGCCGGATGGTACGTTGATTAAACTGTATCGTACCGTAGCACGCGTACAATTGATGTCGGTAGCGATCGATGACACAGATAACCAATTTGGCACGACTATCAGTCTGACAATCGACTCGATGTTCCTGGGTAATGTAAAGAGCCGTTCGTATATCGCTTCGAATAAAGAGTATTTACAGGTGGAAGTAGCAAACACCGCATTGCCCGCCAATGGCTGGTGGTATGGTTCGCATGCGTTCTGGGGCGATCGCCCATACAAGACGCCGGTAGGTGATCAGGAAGGCGGTCAAACGAAATTGGAAAAAGGCCTATTATCTCATCAATTTGATTCTCCTATTGTCTTGACCCCTACAAACGATGAAAAGACAGGCGTAGAGGGTAAAGCAATCGACGATAAACAGTTCTATATCTATGAAAATGCGTTGGATGGTGTAGGAAACACGCCCGGCTATACAACCTACTTAGTGCTTCGGGGTACATACGTATATAAAGACAAGAATGGAGATGAACAAACAATAGAGAACCGTTATTATCCGATTCCTATTAATATAGGGAAATCGACACAAACTGGCGTATTAAGACCAAATCACCAAGGCATCATGCGTAATAATAGTTACGATATTCGGGTGACTGTATTTGGTCCCGGCTCCGATGAACCTTGGCTGCCTTCTAATTTCATTAATTTCAATGCGAAGGTAGTGGTTGCCGACTGGTATGGCGATGTAAATGTACCGGGTGATCTGGAATAAGTTGTAAACAATAAGAAAAAGAATAATATAGCAATAAGAAAAAAATCAGCAGTTATGAAACATATACATTTTACAAAACGTCTTGTCCTGGCAGTCTGCGCCTTTGCTTTCTTAGCCACGGGATGTATCAATGAAGATCTGGATCAATGCTATAAACTGAGACTGAGAGTGCTCAATGTCGCTGGTATAGATATTACCCAGAATAGCCGTGCCCAAGATGCTACCATCTATGTGTTCGACGGAGATGGGAAATACCTCGAATCAGTAACGATGACCTACAGTCAGATCATTGCGATGGAAGAGATCAAACTGAAAACACCTTATAAAGAAGGTATGAAACTGTCTTTCTTAGCTTGGGGTAATGCCTTGGGCGCAGCGAATACAGTAAATATATATGAAAGCCAAACCATGCAAGACTTTAAGTTGATGCTGGCAACGAAAGAAGATGGAGTAGGAGCCACTAAGGTGGAATTGTTTGGCGGAACGGAAGCGATCGTAACGGCGGAAGGCAATCTGCGCCAGGACGAGTGGATCGAAATCGGTCCCAAAGCAGGAACCATTACGATGGCAACCTATAACCTGCAGCGCTATCTGGATAGAGTCGGTATCTCTGATAAGGAATTCTATCTTCGCCTGAATGATACGAAAGGTGGCTTGGATAGTGAAGCAACCCCGCTGAGCGCCGAAGCAACCCTGGCACAAGATGGCGGTTGGGGTATTCCTAAGTCGGATGCTTATAGCGCATTGAACTTCACGGCTGACGAGTGGGTTTCTCCGGAAGTGGAAGATTATGGTATTGCCTCTAAAGACCTGAAAGCGCTTATCCGGACAGCCGATGGAAATGTGTTGGATGAAGATATGTTTGACTATGTGGATGAAGCAGAAATTGAGATTGTTCCGGAAAAAGATACCTTTGTTCTCTTCGAATGGGGTGATGATGGTGTATATGTTGGAACAAGAGTGATTATACGTCCTTGGGGATATGTGGAAGACCCCATTGAATTCTAACCTTTACATTTAAACCGTAAGAAATAACAAAAAAGTATATCGATTATGAAACTAAGAAATATCATATTGTTTATGTGCGTAGCGATCGCTTTCTCGGCTTGCCGAAATGAAGATCTGCCCGATCTCAACGGGAAGGACGCACGGATTTCTGTCAACTTGAAGGTACAGAAAAGAACGAAGGCTGAGGATCCGAATGAATTGCCGGGCGAGGCAAAAATCAATACGCTGGCTATCTTTGTCTTTGCCGAAGACGGCAGCAAGACCGGAGTGGGCAACTATCCGAATGTTGAGGCAGAATACGAATATCCTATCGAAGGAATCCAAGCTGCTTCGGGTAACTCCCGAATCGTAGCTATTGCCAACGCACCGGCTAACTTTGAGAGTACCATTCAATCATACGACCAACTGGATGCAGCGTTAACGCAGCTCTCGGCACAATCGCAGACTAATCTGGTGATGAGCTCGGAGGTGATAACGAAAAACCTGGTAACAGGCGACAATCCGTTGGGAGAAGTCCTGTTGACCCGTGTGCCTGCTCGTCTGCAGGTAGCAGGTATCTATGTTAATTTCAAAGGGAAAGAAGGCTTGGCCGGTCGCCAGGTGAAGGTTGAAAGGATCTGGTTCGATAATGTACGTACCGATGCACACTATTTTAGTGTAGACGATTGGGGTGTGGTAGAAAATAAGGGTGACAACCTGACGGCTACCCCGGTACATACTCCCGATTTAGTGATTACCGATGGGGTACGTCCTACCTACAATGACTTTATCTATCATCGTTATGTGATGGAAAATGCCGGTATGCACAATACAGAAGAGATTGAAAATCCGACACAAGTAAAGATTACAGCTACCCTGCTTCCCAATGAAGAGTTTGATACTACGATCACAAAAACCTTTATCGGTGTAATCAATCAGAATGGCGTGCATGTGACCGGAAAACATGATGGACATAAATATGTGTATCGCAATTATGTGTATAATATAACCCTGACGTTTGGTGAGAATAGCTTCGAAGAGGAAGAAGATGTAACCGCTTTAGGTGTGCAGGTAACCGTAGTAGACTGGGGAGATGTGGAATATCCTTGGATAGACGACTAATCAGTGGACATAAAGAAAAAGAAAATTGATAACACGTAAAAAGGAGAACGTTATGAAACGAATATATTTGATACTTATGACAATGGCCGCCATCCTGATGGTGGGCTGTAACGATGAGACCCCTCAGCCGATTCAGGTCGAGGATCAGGAGGTTTCGCTACAGATCGGGATAAGCAATCCGATGGCAACAAAAGCGACGCAGGATCTGAATTATTTGCCGGATGAAGACTTTATTAATAAGCTGACGGTGCTTCTGTTTAATCCTACTACTCAAGAATTGGTGAAGGGGAAGACAGTAACAGCTCAAAATGGAGTGTCTGCGACAGAGATCGGTGATGTGGTTGTACCTGCTGGTACGTATGATATTGTATTGGTGGCTAATCATTTGAATGATATTCTGGCATTGGCGGAAACACAAGGTTTTGATTGTTTGAATAATAATTCGGAAAGTATTATTTCAGAAATACGGGGAGATCTGCTTATGGTCAGCAAAATATTCCGGGGAGTAAAATTGGTTCCTTATGACGCGAAAGCACGTTTGAGCTATAATTATCTATTGGATGACCATTCGGCAGATAATAATGATCTTAAAATCTACGATGGCGTAAAGGTATTAGAAACGCAAGGCTATGACTATGATGATACAAATGCGAAGAAGGTGGTTATGACCCGTCAGACAGCACGTATCCAGTTGGAAAGCATTGCTGTGAATTTTGAAGATCAGTGGGATGGTGCTACGTTCCGTTTGGATTCGGTATTTATGGTAAATATGAGAGGCGGTACGTTCCTTGTTCTTACAGAGAAGATTCCCACTTATGAGAAGATTGCTACTTACTACCGTGGAGGGCCAGGCGATTTTGATCCGCAAATGACCTATATAATTAGTCCATCAACGCTAAGAAATGATCTTTTCCTAAAAGATTATACAAAAACGGAGAATGGTGGTCCGATTCTCTTGGCGGATGGCAATACCAAGTCTTTCATTACTACAGAAGAAGAAGGTAAGAAACCGGTTCTTCCGGAGTCTTTCTTCTGTTATGCTTTTGAGAATCATACCATATATGGTGGTGATCCGGCAACAGGCGACACCCGTATGATTATCGCCGGGGAAGTTATTTTGAAGAATGGAACAAAGTTGGGACAGACCTATTATCAGGTGCCTATCAAAGGAATACGCGACAGTAAGACGGTAACCATCGATCGCAACTGGGTATATAAAGTAAACGTAACCATTAAAGGGTTAGGTTCTGATGGCCCCGACCTGAAAGACAACTACGTAATGATTCAACCTACGATCACGGTAGAAAAGTGGAAGATTGTGATACAAGAAGAAACAGATCCGGGCTTTTAATAGTAATCGTCCCATAATATACAAATAGAAAATCCCCTGCCTCCGAAAGGAAGCAGGGGATTTTTTGTTAATCCTGATTCAGACAGGTGGTATCTTCGGATTTGGTAATATTGGAAGATCCAGGGAATACCGAAATAAGTACCCAAATAAGAATGACCCACCTTCCAATTCCTTCCCTCTTTGAAGAAACCACTAATCCCCCCCTCTCTTGTGGGGAACCGGAGCTCGCTTAGCGATAGCGCAGAGCAAACAACGTTCGCTTAGCCGAAGGCGTAAAGCAAAGGGGTAGGGGGAGCGCTATTCTCCCTTTTCGGCAGTAACCCAAAACCCTTTTATTTATCGGGGTTCTTTACGCAAAGCGTGGTATTTCTATCCTTTTGAAGGTATTCCTTTCAACCCTTGTGAAATTGGTAGTTTTACCCCTTAAAATTGAAATTGCCACCTATCGCCACTTATCGAATTTGAGTCTATTTTTGCTATCATATAAACCGGTAATAACAGCAAAACTATTTCGATATGAGACTGAATAATATACTTTTAATTGCTTCCTTCCTTTTTGCAACCGTTGCATGTTCTATGGAAGACGACGTTTTAAACGAAATTACAAAAGCAAACCCAACAACCGATGCAGACGCAACCGAATTGTATGTTTCTTTTGATCTGAATGGAACTGGCCTGGGAACAAAGGCCGGTACTTCTACTAATGGCACGACTACTCCTTCTAATATGATCGAGACAGCTTCTGTAATTGTATTCAAAGGTGACAATGTTTACTCTGCAAAAGACGGTGTGTCTTTTGTGAAGGATGAAAACGGAATAGACACCAATGTGTTAAATATGCAGGTATTACTGAAGACCGGTACTACTTATGATGTATATGTAATAGGTGATAGCAAAGAATCATTTGCCGGCTTGACAACAAGATCGGCTGTTGAAGCTGCTTATTTAGGTAAAGATGATGCCAACAAGACCGACCTGAATAAATTGGTTAAATTTGGTAAGACGGATAAGTTCATGATTCCGAAAGAAGAAGGCTACCCAACCATTGAGGATGCTAGAAAACCTGCAAATATAAAAGCATTACCCGTTCATTTGCAACAACTGACTGCCAAGGTAGAATTGAAAGAGGTGAATGTTAGTTCAACTTTTGCAAACAATACATTGCCGACCGACGTTACCTTGAAAAGTGTTCGTCTTCTGAACCAGAACACGATGCGTCAATTGAAAGACGGGCAAGTAGCTAATCCGGTCTATGCTAATGTTGCTTGGAATATGTCGAATGGATTTAAATTATATGACGTAGAAGATGGTAAGGTAACTGAAGGTCTCCCTGCTACTTTAGCCTCTTTTGTTACCTATCCTAACTCAGGTGTTGTAGTAGATGGTAAATTAGCAAACCTGACTGCCCTTGAATTGACATTCGAGGTGGGTAGTAACACAGAAAAAAGAACCTATGTGATCAATCGCGAGACAGCAGCAGGTGACTTCACAAATAATACAGGTCATCCCTATATCCAGGCTGGTTATATCTATCAGTTGACAGCAAACGTGAAAGTGACAGGCGATAATATTGAATGCACGGTGAAATGCTATACCTTGGACTGGTTATACAATGAATTTGAAGTAGAGGTGGAAGAGGTGACCTCGGAAGCATTAGAATAGGCAAGCTTTCAAACCGTTCCTATTTGACAAAAAGAAAAGAATTAACTGATAAATAACATGATTATGAAACTTAAAAATATACTATTGCTGGCATCGGCTGTAGGGTTATTTTTTTCCTGCACTTCCGAAAGCTTGATTGAAGCTCCGGTGCCCTCGCCCCATGGCGAAGAACTTCAGGTTAGCCTAACCCTTTCTTCTGAGGATATTTTAGTAAGTAAAGCGAATTTGTACCCTAATATAGAGGAAGATCGCTACTATTATGAGGCAGAGAGAGAGGAGAAACAAATCAACTCTTGCCTGGTAGTTGTTTTTGATGGATCAACCGATGACTCTAAAGTCTATTGGTCGAAGGATGATTATACCTTTACGGAGCATCCTGATAATTTCATCTATACCTTGGAAGGCGTCAAAGCCAAATTAGGCGCTGCTCGTTTTCTGGTAGTTGCCAATCCGACAAAAGAGTTTACTTATGCCGCCGTAGGTAGCACTTATGCTCAGTTTATGACCGAGTATGAGGAGAATATGCTGGACTATACGGAAGCGATGACAGATGAAGCGACCGGCAACTCCTATTATGCCGACTTTACGGCTACCAAATTGGTAAAGGTGGGCGAGAAGGTATATACGGCTGATAAGCCTTTAACGCCAGCGGAAGCAAAAGAGATTATGATTCCGTTGACCCAATTGGCCGCGCGCGTAGATATCAGCTTTACATTTGAACCGGAAGGTATTGATATGGCTAAGCCGGAATTGGTTGTCTCTATGGAAACGGTGAATGATATTTATCAGAGAGTAAATATTGGGAAAGGACCGTCAAATGGCTACCGGGATATTACTCTTGTGGATGCTACCGGTAAAGATATTATTGTTAATGTGTTGTATAGTAATAAACCTGAATTGTCTTTGGAAGCTTCAGAATATTATTTTTATGATAATAACGGAAAGCGTACAGATGGGAAGAATAAATTGGCTAATGCGCATCGAATAATCATGACAAGCGCCTATTATTGGGTGGTTTCCCAAACCATTGGATGGACGGTAGATGTAGAGAATATCCGAATTCATAATATAGAGGCAAAATCGAAAGTGTTATTGGATTATCCCGATAGACAAAATAAGATTGAGAAATTGATTAAGAATGTCCCGGTAAGGCTGGTGAAAAAATCCGTTGATGGACTTACCTATTCCTTCTCGTTCTATACCTATGAGCGTGAAATCGTAGAAACAAATAATTTAGATGAGATGTTGCATATTACGTTTGATGCTATTTGGGAAAACGGAGACAGGAAAACTAAGCAGTTAGCTCAGTTACCGTTAAAAGCAAACGAAGAACTCTCGCTTGTTAGTCTGGATAATAAAGGATATCCGCAAAGTGGCGCTTCTGAAGAGGTGGTTCCCATTTTTAAGAAGGGTGCCAGTGAGGACGTTACGGATAAGGATATAGAGGACATGATATTGATTGGAGAAGAAGAAGTATTGGAAAGCAAAACCACCAAATATAATACGAAATATCGCATCCGCATTAACCCGGTGAGAGATCCTGCCTCAGGCGTAGGAAACGATGCGAATGGAGACCCCAAACCGCGCAAATTTACGGATGGCGTGATTCATGGAAATATCTATACCTTGGCGGGAACCATTACCACATTACCGAATGTCTCTGTAGATATAGATTTGGAATACGCGGTCAATACCTGGACAATACTACCACCGTTTGATATACCTTCTTTCGAATAAAGGAAATATATTTATTTTATAAATAACTATATCTAAAATAATAAGAATCATGAAACAGTTTAGCAAAAAGATATTATTCCTGTTAGTCGGTACTCTCCTTGTAAGTGCCTGTACGGATGAAGCGGAATACCCGGGAAAGAAGATTAATGTAGTAGAAGGTATACCTGTTGAGGCTTCAATTTATTTCCAGACCGACAAACGGACGGTGGTAACACGTGCAAACAACGAATTGGGAAGTGCCGTTGAAGACTTCTATGTGGTATTGTTTAATAAAGACGGCTCTTATTCCGGTAGTCAATACTTTACGAAGGAAGAATTACTCCCTTCGCTCGCAGATAACGATGGACGGGTTAAAATGAAAACGACCTCCGGATTAAAGACAATCTATGGGGTAGCCAATGTGACTTCAAATAATTTCTCTTCTGATAATCCGGCTGATGATTTGCGTTCGCGGATTGATCTTTTCGTGGGCAATACAAACAAATCAGAAAAGACATTGGAGAAGTGGCTGGAGTTTACGGCTATGATGTCTGATGAGTATACGACATGGGCGGGTGATATTTTCCTGATGAGTGGTAAGTTTATACCCGATGATACCGAGGCAAATGCCGCTTTGAGTGCGGGTCAGTGTCTGATCAGTGAAGACGGAAGCATCTCGGCTGGCGTTGTTCGATTGGATAGAGCTGTTGCTACGGTCAAATTTAATATTTCCGGTGCAGGCTTTGTGCCTGAGTCTTGGCAGGTTATGAACTTGCCGAAGGGTGTACATCTCTTTAATGATAAAGCGATCACGGGTGTGCCGGAAGGGGAAGTGTTCAATTATACGAATGCCAGTACAACCTTTAACCAGCAGTCTTTCAGCTTCTATATGTTAGAAAATTTGAATGATAAGGTTACCGGTTTCCCAACTACAGGTGATGATTTTGCACGCGAACAGGCCAAATGGCGGGAAGGAAATGCTGCTCCGGAAACATCAACCTATATTGTTTTAAAAGGTTCCTATTCGGGAAATGCGAAATATCCTTTTGAAGGAGATAATAAAGATAAAGAACTGCCGGCCAGTGCTACCGTTACTTATTATATCCATTTAGGCTATATCGATGGTGCGGGTGATTTCAGTATCAAACGGAATCATCAGTATACCTATAATGTAACAATTAACGGTGTCAATGATATCATTGTAGAAGCTACGACAGAAGAAGAAGATAATCCTCGTTCGGATGGTGAAGTTGTCTTTGCTGAGGGTGACTATCTGGAACTGGATGCCCATTACGGACGCGTATTCCTTACATTCCAGAGCGGAGAATCGTTAGGTGATTATACATTTGTCTCGAAAGTAAAAACAGTAGCCAACCCTACCCCTTGGGCAGAGACAGAGGTGGATGAGTCAGGCGCGGATATCAACTGGGTTTATTTTGTCGACGAGCAGGATGTCCTTACTTTGGAAGGACAACAAAAGAACCCTGATTTCAGTGATCCTGCCAGTAATTCGATGCTTATGACAATCAATGACCTGGCGGCGGCCTTTAAACCAGACGGTAAATATTATAAAAAACCGGCTCGGGTCTATGCTTACGTAAGTGAGAACTATTATAGCGATAGACCATTAGTTGATTTCGTTAGTTATAGCCCTTCACGCGCTATGGATAAAGCAAGAACCATGTCTATCGCGATTAAGCAGGCTACACCGAGCGGAAATGCATCCGTTGTATCTACTGCCCGCTATGTGATCCGGCAAAAGCCTATTGTTACATTCTATAACTTAGATGAAGTATCTCACCCGTGGGGATTGGAGTGGTTTAATGAAAATTTACCATCGGACTACGAAACTCTCTCTCCCCGCGATAAGTCAAAGGCTGGATTAAACTATGGCTTGTCTGCTGGTGAGCGCTCATCTGGATATGAGAATGGCCTTACCCTGATGAAAGAGGAATTGGCTAATAAAGATCTTCTTACTGCGAGTACAGGTTGGTTCAGTGCAGACATTATTGGTGAACGAACGACTAAGACAGAAAGTGGCAGCGGAACAACTACCTATGAAGATTGGGATCTCTATAAAGCAAAAGCCTATGCCGCTTGTATGAGTCGTAATCGGGATGAAAATGGCAATGGCAAGATAGATCAAAATGAAATCAAATGGTATTTGCCGGCTATCAACCAGTACCAGCATTTATGGATAGGAACCAATGCGCTTCCGAATGCGGCTAAGCTGTATCCGGCTGAATTCCAACAAAAGAATTGGGAATTCTTCCATTATGCCGCTTCCGGTGGTCATGTCTATTGGGCAGAAGAAGGGAATGCTGTTAGCTTTGATTTGGGTGAATATTCAAATCCGAAACTGGGTTATGGAACCTTCCATGTGCGTTGTGCGCGAAACCTGGCAAAGGAAGCAACGGATACTTACGATCCTATTGCGGATAAAAATCTGACGGTTACTTCTTTAGGGCGTAGATACACATCATCTGGCTATTATGAGTTGGGCGGATATGTTACGGTAACTGTAGGAGATCGATTAACAAATGAATCTTTGCGAAGCGACTATCTCCGTATCGGAATGCATGCTATGCATAATGAATATAGTGATGAAAATAAGATTTATAAGGCACTTGACGTGGCGACTTTAGTGATTACTCCACGAGTGGATGTACAGACTGGTTCTTTGCCTGGAAGCCATTTCTGGAGGGATTATGATGGTGCTGGTGGTGGATTGTATTGGGGTGATATGGCAAAGATATTCAGGCCGACTTCCCATGAAGGAAAGGGAAGAAATCCGTGTGAAGAGTTTTACGGTACCGAAGGTTGGCGTCCGCCCACGCAGAATGAAGTGATTCTTATTACATCCGTCTTAGGTGAAGGAGCAGATAATAACGAGGGCTATAAAACACCTATTCAGGCGCAAACCTATTATTCTTTCTGGAATTATGAAACAAATACGGCTCGTGTCAATAATCCGAATGGAGATCCCCGTCAGGGATTTGGCTTCAGCGGATCCTACATGACCCTATCACCGGGTAAATATCGCCTGCGTTGTGTACGTGATGCCCGTCAATAAATAACCTGGGACATAGTTATTTCATACCTACGGTCGGTTATAATGAAACAGTCCGTTGCGTTGGAGATATATAATAATGGCATAAATTATAAAACGAAAAGAGCCGCTTCATCATGAAGCGGCTCTTTTCGTTTTATAGGTATTCCTCTCTTTCTTCCTATGTAAAATTCTCATTTATTGAAAATCGGTAGGTTCACCCCTTATAATTGAAATAACTACCTATCGCCACCAAAGGAATTACTCCTTATTTTTGCTAACAGATAAATAGAATAAATAATCGCAATAAATATTTCATCATGAAACTGAGTAATATATTTTTAATTGCTTCCTTCCTTTTTGCAGCCGTAGCATGCTCCATGGAAGATGACGTTTTAAACGAATTGACGAAGACTAACCCGGCGACCGATGCTGAACAAACCGAATTGTACGTTTCTTTTAACCTACACGACAGTGATTTGAGCACAAGAGCAGGGGAATCTACTAACGGGGGTACAGAAGACGATGACATTACGTCTGCCTCTGTAATTGTTTTTAAAGGTACAGCTGTGTACAGTGTAAAAGATGGTGTAAAGTATGTAGAAGGAACAAAGAACTTAAACATGCAAGTTCTCCTGAAAACAGGTACTGCTTATACATTATATGTAATAGGCAATACGAAAATCAGTTTTGAAGCACTCGCTAATAAAACGAAAGCGGAGATCGATGCCACTATCATGGGTATTGACGAGCTGAATGAGTTGGTTAAGTTTGGACAGAAAAACATTTTTTACCAAAAAACGGACGGATACCCAACGATAGAGGCTGCGCGTAGCAATGTGAAAACGCTTGATGTTACTCTGTCTCAATTAGCTGCTAAGGTGCGTCTGAGAGCTATTAATGTGAAATTTGCAGAGGATGCAGTCTTGGGTGATGTGTCTTTGACCAATGTGCAGTTGATGAATCAGAAAATCCAAACTACGTTGGATGCTTCGAAAGAAGGAACAAATGGTTTATTCACAAACACAGTGGCTTGGGGAGCTACGGACAAGATGTCTTTGTATACTGTAAATGGAGAAGGAACAGGTATCGTAGCTAATACAGGGCTTCCTGCTCCTTTAGCTGAGTTTTACACTTTCCCGAATGCGCCTACCAGTGCTGATGCTGATACTACCTCTTTAGCCTTTACATTGGATATCGACGGCAGATGGGAAACGATTAATAGGAAATATGTAATCAATCCTCCGACGAAAGAGGGTGTCTTTAATAACAAGACCAATCCCCAAAATCTATTTATCCAAGCCGGATATATTTATGAGTTAACGGTCAATGTATTGGTAACGAAAGAGGATGTGATCTGTACGCTTACCTTTGAAGTACAAGATTGGGATTTGAATGAAGTAACCTGGAAGTATGATCAGGTTGCAACCATCTTCCAAAATAATTTCTTGACTTGGACGAATCTGCAAGCAGCAAACGCCTCCTTGGATTATGTAATAAATCAGAAAGCAGAACTATACCTGAACTCCACGACAGTTCCTGTTGAAGGTACTTTTTATCTTGATCATCCTGTCGGTGCTACCTGGTATGCCTCTTTCATTCCTGAAGAGGGTCGTTCTGATGCTTTCGTATTTGTGGATGATGAGAATGCACAGCATGCTTCTTATTCCGGTAAGGTAGGAGAAGGTGCCAAAATAAGAATTATGCCGAAATATCCGCGTGACGGTCAAACGAACAAAGCGAAGCTTGAAATTGTTGTAAAGACAGTCGACGGAAGAACCATTATCGTGAAAGCGTTGAATCCGGCGATGTATGGAGAGAATTTAACTAATATGACAATCATCCAATCAAGAAACTAAGAGTTATGAACAAGCTAAATAGTATATTGTACGCGATAAGCGCCCTCCTGTTATTAAACGTAGGAATGATTTCCTGCTCTTGGGAGGAGGAAATCCGCAAACCGGTGGATGGTAATTCAGGGTATATAACCTTGCAACTTAATAGTAGCGCAATTGATACACGGGCTACAGAAGCAGGAGTAGATAGTTACAATGAAAATCTGTTGCTCACGTTGGATTGCTTTTTCTACCCAACAGGCAAGACAAATGAAAAAGCGAAACTGCATAAACGTGTAACACTCGAAGCTAACACGAATACTCAGGCAACCGTTCATATTCCTATCACAACGGCTTTGGTCAATGAGATTTTCCCGGGTGGCACCGCGAGTGAAGATGCTGTAATCTATGCAATCGCTAACCTGCCGACGGGCGTAACGCTTCCGGATGTGACTTCTATCGATAACTTAAAAGCGATGGAACTAACAGCTGATTTTGTAGAAGAGAAAAATGATCAGTTTGTCTCTAAGAAGCAGGACTCTTTTGTGATGGATGGACAGGACGCCGTTACCTTGGTGCGTGCTAATATGGCAGTGACTGGAACTGTTGAGTTGAAACGTGCGGCTTCTAAAATAGAACTATATATTACGGAGGTAGTAGGAACAGCAACCGGCGAGAATGAGATACAGTGGATATCCAACCCGGCAGGTATGACAGTCTCTTTTTATAAAGGTGTGAAGAGAGGATTGGTTGATGGTAAGATAAATACATTGGCATCAAGCGACTATTTCGATGCTACGCGAATGTCTTTCGATGCGGTTCAGCAAGGCGGGAATCCCACAGGGCATTATGCACAGGAACTGCCGTTCTATTCCTATTCTTCGGATTGGGAAGATAATACATCCACGACTGCCTATATGACTTTAGAGGTACCCTGGCAAATAGATTCCGATAAAGACGGTGTTCCTGATCCGGGAGCAGAGTTTAAGACCTGTTATTATATGGTTCCTCTGAATCTGGAAGGAATGGAGTTTGTACGCAATACCTACTATCGGGTGAAGCTGGCTGTACGCATCCTGGGTAGCTTCGTGCCGGATATTCCAATTGTCTTGGATCCTTCCTATGTGATTGTTGATTGGGGAACAAAAGATATTAACACCTCTCTGGAAGACTTTAAATACCTTGTGGTGGATGAAAAGTTTAAAGAGTTCTTTAATAAGACTACCTGTACGATAGGTTATTCCAGTTCGTCGGCTATAACGGTGACGGTGGATAGCGTTACCTATCCGTCGTATACAACAGGGAAATATGTAGGGAACAAAGAAACAAGTAGTAAGCTAAATGGTTATACTATTCCTCAAAACGAGATTACAAATAATACCTTCACCCTCCACCATCTTTTAACAGATGTTATTGCAAACTATGTTCCATATACTATCTATCTGACCGTAAAAAATGAAGATGGAATGGAGGAAAAGGTTACTATGGTGCAATATCCGTCGTTGTATATGTCAATGGGAGCAGGAGATGATATTTTTGTAAATGGATATTTTGCGAGGGTTAAGGATGCTACGATGCCGGGAGCAAAAGCTTATGCCGCTAATGCTTCAAATGGACGTGCCGGTCGTTATTATAGTTTTGACCATAATGCGGACGGGAACAATGGTTCCCCAACTGGAAATTATCAACCTCATGTAAAGGCGAGCTATGGTAATGTTTACTCTTTTATAGCGAATGAAGAGTTGGCGATTACGGGAACTACAAATGTGTATGTGACTGCATTTAATGAGAGCAATTCAACGTATAAAGATGGCACAGGTAATAATGCGACGACTTATACTTATAGAATTGGTGATCCAAGAGTTGCCAGTGGTTGGAATAATAATACCGATGATAATAGCAGTTTGGCTCAACGTCTGACTGGTCAAACTTCTAATAGTAGAACCCGTGACTATTGGAGCGATGCATCACAAATACAAGTTGCTACAACTGAAAGAAATATAATTGCCCCTGCATATAAGATCTCTTCTGCTTATGCTCTCTTACTTAATCTATCTTATGACAGTGCAAAGAAACGTTGTGCGACATATCAAGAGGCAGGTTATCCGGCAGGACGTTGGCGATTGCCGACAGAAGCTGAGATTATGTTTGTTCGTAATAATCTCCAAGCGAATGGAAAAATCCCCAATCTATTTGTTCCTACCGCTCGTTATTGGGCAAGTAGTGGGCGTTATGTTAATGGCGCTAATATTTCATCTGATAATAGCAACGATGTTGTCTGCCGTTGCGTTTACGATATCTGGTATTGGGGTGACGAAGCGAAAGCGGCAAATACTTATCATGCTACCGAGGTTAAACAATAATATAAAACGATACAACAATGAATACTTGGAAATATATATATAGTTTGAGTCTATGTCTGCTGGCTTTCTGCTTTACAGGCTGTACGCAGGAGTTGATTGATACGCCGGCGAATGGCAACGCAAATGAGGGCGAACCGGTAGAGCTGATATTCAGTACGCGTATCCCTGATATTGCTACATTTGAGACAAAGGCTCTCGGAGAAGTGAACGAGGAGAGAAGTCTGATACCTCTTTGGTTGATTGTTTTTAATAAATCGGGCTACTTGACCCAATATAAGCAGGCGACCTACGTAGGAGCTACGGGTAGCGGCGTAGAACGTGAATATAAATTCAAAATAGAGTTGAATCAAACAACGGAGTTTCGCGCCATTCATTTTATCTCAACAGAGCAAAGTATTGGTACGCTGAATTACGGACAGGAAGCTAATCTGATTGGCGATCTGATGACTACCTCTCAAAAGGATGCCTATTGGCAACGGGTGGAATTTGAATATGGGATTCAAGATAATGCCGAAACGAAAGGCTTGATGACCAAAGTCCCTTTAGTGCGTAACTTTGCCAAGATTACCGTAGAAGAAAATCTTCCTAACTTCGTATTGGAAGGCTTCACCGTTATCAATACACCCAATATCGGCTCGATGGCTCCCTATATCAGTGGAGGGAAGTTTGCGAAATATGTGACGACCGGTGGTGCTTGTATGGATTTTAACGATATTATTGCACAGGATTATAGCGGTTGGATTCCTTCCGGTATGACATTGGAGAATACAGTAAATTCAGTAGGGACGGCTTTCGATCGTGGCACGAATGCTTTCTACCTGTATGAACGTGCCGTTGCTTCTTCCAACCCAACCTTTGTGTTGATAAAAGGGAAATATGATGGAGGCACCAGTTCCTATTATAGGATAGATATCGGGCAGGCCGATGCTCAAGGGATATTTGAATATTATCCGCTGTTGCGTAACTTCCAGTATAAAATAAATATAACAGGAGTAGTAGGCACCGGTTACGACACAGCATCGAAAGCGGCTAATAATGTAGCATTCAATAATATCTCTGCCTCTACGGAGACACAGAATCTATTGAATATTTCTGATGGCGTGAACCGGTTGTATGTTAATTTCACCAATAAGGTGATTGTAACTGAAGAGCCCTTTGAACTGAAATATATGTATTCACGGAATGTAGCCGGTACGGCTATTGATAATTCTTTGGTGCAGACTGATTTGGTAACAGTTCAAGGAGATGTTATTAACAGTTGGGGTGCCGTAACAGGCAGCAACAATACGGGCTGGAAGTCAATTATGCTTACTCCCCAAGCTCTTCCGGCGAACGGAGTAAAAGAACAAACCATTAAAGTGTATGTTGCAAATGGCTTAAGCCGTACGATTAATCTGATATTGCGCAAACCTTGGAATATAAATGTTCCGACAAGATCCGCGAGTGGTGTAGGCACAGCAATAGGCGAGTTGGTAACAATCACGTTTAATATTCCGAACGACTTGAATCCGGCCATCTTCCCTCTGGAATTCCTGATGGAATCAGACCGGCGCGATATCCAGAATGACCCGGCCAATGTGGATGCTATGGTGGTAGGTTATGGCCCATCGAATATTCCGGGTAATAATATAAATGCTTTCTACTTTATCAAGCGATTGGAATATGATGCCTACCTGGCATTGAATAATGTAGGAGACCAAAAAGCTGTTCCTTGTGGCTTCCGTATCACAAGAACCGGTACTACAGGAGCAGAGACAACGGTTTATATCACGAACCCCTATTTCGTTCAGGCGACGACCACATTTACTCGGTAATAAGCCTTATTCTTCAGTTTCTCTGCTAATACAGAGGGAACGGAGTAACAATAACCCCTCAAAAACCGGGAAGCCCATGAGCGGCTTCCCGGTTTTTTTGATGAGATTCTCCCGCCAAAATATTATTTTGCTACTTTGAGGGTTTGGCTAAGGCCGATTTTCGATTCGTAGAAAGAGGGGGGATGCAAATTGATAGTTGATAATTGATAATTTTTCTTCAATTGCCGTCTGCTTTAGCTGACGGATCAGGAGCCTCATTAAAATGGCTTTAGCCGAATATGTTATTTATTTGGCTAAAGCCATTTCCTTGTATTTCTTACTACCGTCAGCTAAAGCAGACGGCAATTGAATTTGCATGAGACCTTTCAAACCTGCCGGAATAGCTATTGTTTTGTGTTGTAAATGTTAAAAATCAATCTTTGACGGTATGCAAACGAACATTTTATCTTTTTATTGGTTTTAGCAAAGAGATTGCCCCTCTCAGGGGTTGATTTTTCAGCGATAAGGTGATAAACAAAAAGATAAAATAATCATAACATGAAACTTAAGAACATATTATTATTAGCATTGTTGGCCATAATGGTTTCTTTCTCCGCTTGTGTGGAAGAAACGCTCCTGCAGCCAACAGAGAGAGGTCAATCCACTACATTGGATATCACTTTCTCTTCCGAAGAAGTTGTAACAAAGGCGGATTATGAATATGCAACTGCACCGGAAACAAAGATCAATTCATTAGCCGTTGCTCTTTTTGAAGTTTCCGGAAATACAGTTGGAGATTTCTTGGACTTTGCTTATCAGACTTTCGGAGATGATGCCGGTGAGGATGATCCGCTTCACACGGGAAGAAAAATGTATAGCTTAACAGGACTAAAAGGCATCTTCGGGGATGTACAGGTTGTCGCTTTAGCAAATACGACCTGGTCAGAAACTGATCTGAAGGAACATTTCAAAGCTGGTTGTAGTTATGCTACTGCTAAAGCTGCTATTCTCGAAAAGGTTAAAGAGGAAAATGATTTATATGTATTTGAATCAGATAACTTAGTCAAGTTTGCTGATGTAAAGAAAACCATTGGGGCTGATAGAACCTTACATGTAGAAATGACTCAACTGGCTGCCAGGGTAGATGTTTATATCGATTTTGAAAATGCGAAAGCTTCAGATCCATGGACATACGAAGTGACAGGATACAGTGTTGGGGGAATCAACGTGGAATCGCAAGCCTTTTTAAAGGAATATGGAGATAATTATACATATAATACTAAAGTAAATAATGTAGGAACAGTTGCCTCTGCTTCCGACTTCAGCCCGGTTACAATAATCTCGACAGAAGAAGTAGCCGCAAAGAAGATATTCTCTTTTTATACCTATGAAAGAGAAACATCAGAAACTGACTTTGTTGAAATTAAGGTTACAGGGAATTTGACGGAATCAAACGCAGATTTTACGGAATCAAAGACCTATAAAATGGCTCTGAACCCCCAGAAGGTATCAGGGTCAACAACAAAAACAACCGATGGTCTTATCCATGGTTATTATTATAAGTCGACCGGTAAGATTGATGTAAAGAATAAAACCATCAATTTCGATTATGAAATTTTAGATTGGATTGATATTCGTTTAACAGAGGTGGATATCATTCCCATACATTATTTGCAGGTACGGGATGTATATATCAGTCTGCCGAATGATTCCAATACAATGACTATCTATCAGTCTTCTTCGAATGTATCTATTACTGATGTGACGGTATATAAATGGACAGTATCCGGATATACTGAAATAGATAAGGACCGGGTAGATGTTACTTTTACCGGGGAGAAAGATGGTAATATTAATATTTTCACTCCGCTGCCAGATAACTTTGTGCCACGGAAGATAACCTTTACTGTGCGCAACCTGAATGGCTTGACAAGAGATGTGACAGTGATACAGTATCCTCCTTTATATGTAACTTCTCATACAACAACAGGAACACCAAGTGGAGGCAATGGTCAGGACAATAAGGCGATGTATATGATAAATTCCTTGGTTGCTGATTATTCTAAATTGCCTTATCCGGATGATAGAAACTATACTAAAAACAGTTGGTCCAATGGTGTTACCTTCACGAATTATCTTCGAGATAATGCTATCATGGGTTATCCGCTTACAGATAATGGTAAAACAATAGATACCGGGGAAAACAACTATCGCATATCTCCGCGTTTTATGCTGGCTTCTCAGTGCGGAGTAAATGACCGTGCTTCATATACTACTCGGCAATCATTCTGTGATACATACTCAGAGACAGATTCTAATACCGGAAAAACTTATTCTGATTGGAGAATGCCAACTTTGGCAGAGGTCTATTTGATAGATGTATTGCAAAATATAAAAGCCTGTGAGGTGAAAAAAATCTTGGAAGGTAGTTATTATTGGAGTGCAAGAAGTAGTGAAACAATACTGTTTATGGACTGGTATGTTGATAATTCTGGCTCTTCTACGACCGGCTCTGTCCGTTGTGTGCGTGATGTGAAGGATGATGAAGTAACTGCTGAAATCTAATTGTGAGCAAAGGGCAAAAGTATAAGAATACTAAAAAGTGGAATAAGATGAAAAAGATTATATATATATTCTCAGTTTTGATATTAGCGTTGACCTCTTGTAGTGAAGAGGCGTCCTATCAGCCGGAAGTGATAGAAGATGGCAAGTATGCCTCTATTAATTATACATTGGAAATCCCCGATTATATATTGGTAACCAAAGCAGGTGATCCCCAATTAAGTAACGACGGGTTATGGATCATGGCTTTTGACATAAATGGTGACTATCTGGGTCGTGCTTTGGCTACCTTAACGCCCGAAACTGCGACAGGTGGAAAAGGAACAGGTACAGCTCGCGTGCCGATGGATACAAGAATTATGCATTTCGTAGGCAACTATGACTGGACAGGATGGACTGAACCAACAGGGCAACATGAAAATGATGTGATGCGCGCTATGGTAACTTCCCGGAAAGCTTACTGGGGACGTTATCAGGTTACGACCAATCTGAATGAATCAATCAGCATAAAACTTTTGCGAAATTATGCAAAACTGACTGTAGAGGATAGAACAGGAGAGAATACAGGAGGAACATTGAGTGCTTTTGGTCTTTCCGGATTTGCTATTGGCAATTATGCCGGTGCAGGAACGGTTACTACTTACGCAGAAACAGCCGGGAATCCATTTGATCAGGCGGCAGATGTGACAAATACAGAACGATTGACATTGCCAACACCTCGTGCCAATAGGGTAACTGCGGATTTTGCAGAGTGTGATATGCTTGAAAAGTATATGTTTGAATGTGAGAATCCGGAGAATAATCAACTCTATGTGATTGTACAGAACACATATAGTGAAGGTGGGCAGGAGATGCATAGATATTATAAGCTTCATCTTATAAAAGATAAATTCTCTATGATTCCATGGGAGATTGAAAGGAATTATCATTATAAGATTATTCTGAACAGTTTTGATGGCGACCCGTTTAGCAATGGTTCTTCAACCTTTGAAGAGGCGATGGGTGCTGCTGCTTCCAATAACCTTTATGCGGAAATTGTTAAGGAGTCTCCTACTATCTCAGATAACGAGAACAACCGTTTGGTTGTTGATAAGATGATTCACCTCTTTGCCTATTCCACAAATGAAGAGGATTATAAGTTAGACACAAATACTCATTATTTCCCGAATGGTGGTGCCGAAAATAATACCAACATTGAGATTCGTGTTGTAGAGGGTGATGATTTGTTTACGGTAGCTCCTACCATTGTGGACGGGAGAATAACCGGTACTGTAAAACCGGTGGCTTCAGGCGTAGATTCAGCTTTCATAAGAGTCTCTTGTGGCAATCTGTCGCGTATAATAACAATTTATTCATCCGAGAAATACTCATTTAAATCGACTAATTCTCCGATCCTGTATACAGGGAAAGACGACGCTGTAACGCTTCGTTTTAATATCCCGGAAACATTCCCGGCAGGATTGTATCCGGTGAAATGTCTGATTGAAACAAAGTACTTAACTCCGGTGGGCGATAATAAAAATATGCTGGTTGTCTTTGTGGATAATAAATACTACTTTGTGTACGAAGCCTGGAGCGCAGGAGCGCAGGAGGTAACCTTCACTACCAGCATGACTGATAGTAATGAAACGATACATATAGTGAATGATTATTTTGAAACGGAATCGATTATACTAAAAAGTACGGAAAAGACAATCAGAGCAGCAGGAAGCTTCAAGGTATTTCCGAATACAAATATTACCGGAACGATTACTATTAGTTACGATGGATTGGATGGTCCCGGTACAACTTCAATTAGTGTTAGTAATGGAGCTGTGACAACCGGCACACGCGATATTACTATTCCTTCTGATATTAGCAACTTAACCCTGTCTTATAACGGTTGCACATTGGATGTTAGCGTGTCAGAGTTTATCTCTACTAATGACAAAGTCCTGATTAATCCGAATCTTTCTTATGTGACATTAGGTGCAGGACAATACAGGAAGGTAGAGGGAACAACTACAAATATTCAATCTGGAAAAATTGAAATATATTCAGCAGATGGAAATGAGAAGTACGATGAGTTTACCACCTCTAGCTCTACGAATAATAATAATCACAATAATGCCGTATTGTCATTCCCCAATACATTAGATGACAACACCTCTGTGTTATTGCGTCATACATCAGGGGCGGATGTCTTTGAATTAGTAACAACCATTGCTGATTTGAAAGCAACCGGGAATAAAGACTTGGTAAATACAGTAAACCAATACGTGACATTTGGAAGCGCATCCGTTCGGTATGGAGCAACAAGAATAGAACGTTATCAAACAGTTTCTGTTTATTCTATAGATGGTGAAATCTTATATACTACTTTTAGTATTACAAGTAGTAATCATCCTAACTATACAGGAACTATTAAAATTCCTGTTGGAGTGGAAAGCGTTCGTTTAGTGCATAGTAGAAATACTAATAACGGAGATGTATATGCTCAAACATTTACATTGGATCAGTTGAGAGCAAATGCTAATAAAGATTTGGTTCAGACGCATAAGGTGCATCAAATCCGGAGATATTTTACTTATCATACAGCAAATGGAACAGGGAATGGAAGCAATATCCCAAGAGGTACGGATGTAATAGTTTCCTATCTGAAGGCAGATGGAGGAGAGCAACTGGCAACTATTAGAATGACCCGCAGCGGTGAGCCTTCAACATCAAACAATGCTAATTATATCTCTTTGCCGGTAGACCTTGCTGATTCGGATAAAGTCAGACTTTCTTATTACAGTACACAAAACGATACGGAATATGTATCTGAGGAATATACATTAACTGATTTGACAACGGATCGCAAATATAAGATCCTGCGATCTAATTAATAGAACAAATTTGCTTTAAATAGAGAGGGTGAGCCAAAAGGTTCACCCTTTTTCTTTTAGTAATGTCTGAACTATTTCCGAGTTCAGATTCTTTTTGTAAGCATAACTGTTTAGCGATTATTGTTTGTCTTCAAGTAGGGGGAGAGGGGGCACTTACAATCTGTAAGCAAAACCCTTAAAAAGCCCTTTTTTCAAAAAATCAAAAATGACATTTTGCTATTTTGGCGGGAGAATTTTGGCAAAAACCCGGGACTTTTTTGTCAAAGTCCCGGGAGTAAACATTTGTTAACAGTTGGTTTGCTTGACAAATGCTCGAAAATCTGCCTTTTTGCTTACACTATGAATTTGTAAGCAAAATAGAAAAATAGTATCAAAATTTTTGATACTACTTTTATGCCAAGAAGAATATTGTTTGTGTTCAAGTAGTGTAATAATTTAAGATTTTACATTCTATTAGAGAAAGTCCGTAAGGACTTAAATGTGGATAACCCCAAGCCAGCGAAGCGCAGCTCGGGGTAGGTAGATACACTGTGAACGAGCTCCGTAGGAGGTCAACGGTAGACCTCCTACGGAGCTCATCTATATGTATTCCGTGTACCCCGAGCTGCACTCCGTTTGCTCGGGGTTATCCATATGGAAGTCCTTCCGGACTTCAAATCTTCCCCTTCTTTGAAAGCCTGTAACATGCGCTGAATAGTTACTTTACAGCTTCCCAAATGTTAAAAACCATCTTTTCCCTGTAGGGGAACGAACATTTTGAACAATTTTTGGTTTAATGTACAGGAGAAGAGATTCAACCGTTGAATTCACATTTTGTGAGTCAAAAAGAAATAAGATAAATAAGTGATATGAGACTGAAGTATTTATTAAGCATTTTGTTATTTGCAGGGATATTTTTTTCCTGCGCCCATGAGGAACTCTTAGTAGCTCCTACCGTACAGAAGGAACTTACCTCTTCACTTCGCTTAGATATTGGGCAGGTAGGCTCGCAAACAAAAGCATATAATCAGGAGACAGGTGGGCTGACTACGAAAGCAGTACCGGTTCAATTTTTCGATAAGGCAGAGGAAAAGCAGATCAACAATCTGTATATCGTTGCTTTTAAAGATATCAAGTTCGACGAGAGTGATAATATTATCGAGGGGACTGTTATTGCAGGTTCTGAGCGATATATAACCAATGCCGCCGATCTGGCACCGGTTGACGGTTATATCACCGTTAAGGACATCCGGATAGAATTTGGGAAAGTTCTTTTCATTGCTATTGCCAATTTTGACAATATGTTTAAAGAGGTGAATGAAAATGGAAAGGTGGTTGCCAAGAGTGGCTTGACAAAGTATTCGGATTATCAGAAGTTGATTACCGAACACCGGAATGGAACCCTGGCTGCCGATTTCAAAGCGAATGAGTTGATGAAATATGGCGAAGGCTATGAAGTGTGTCGTTAGATGGTTGTGCGAATTGTGAGGTAATTATACCGATGGTTCAGCTTGCTGCCCGTGTGGATGTGGTGATCGATTATAGTATACCTTACGAAACAAGTGCGAGAACCAACCGCTTAATGGGACTGGAATACACAGATATTAAGAAAGACATGACCATGGATTATGTAAAAAAATCCAATTATACAAAAAACAACCCGGGTATTTATTATTTAAAGGATGCATCGGGGGAACCTCTGTTGGATGAAAATAACAATCAACGCTACCTTACCTGGTGGTATGACAATAGTAACAGTGATATTGGCAATGTGTTACAGAATAGGAATAAGGTAAAATACATATATAGTGATATAAACAACAAGATTGTTACTTTAGAGAAGAATATAAATGCAAAAGCGTTTTTTATTTCCGGAGAGGTATTAGAATCGTCATGGGATACCACCCGTTGGACGTTAGATATTCCCGAAGTAACACTGTATAATGTGGAAACGCGTTCGTATATCATGGAGAATGATATTATGAAGGATCAATCAAAAAAGACCTGGGATGAGACAAGCCTTATCGATGGGTACTCGTTTAAGCCGGAGAAACTCAATGATTCCACTTTTGTCTTTTCGTTCTATACATACGAGAAGCCGGAATATGTGAACGATTTGACGGAGGTATTGCGGGTTGAATTCGACGTAAACTGGGACAAGCAGAAATTTGTTTACAGAGAACGATATGAAGTAAATACAGCCGGGGTATGGATCAAGAAAAATTTGGCTAGTGTATTGAGTAATGGTTGGGCAGAAGATGGAACCTTTACGATGGTTTATCCTGATATTTCGAGCATAGATCCGGAAGACTTCCTGGGTATGCATAATACGAATTCTTCTGTATTGGAAGAGGCTATTACCCAGAAACGCTACGCATTTATAGTGAATCCTCATGCCGATGGGCAAAAGAACTATACAAATGGGTTGGTTCGTGGTAATATCTATTCGACAAGCTTCCGGTTTTATGAAGCTCCGGTTATTACTCCTATGACAAAAGCTTCTCTGCGCTCTTCAACAGATCAGGCGGAAGCCAGTTGGTTGGATATGGAGTGGATGGTTGCTCCCTGGTGATAATATAAAGTATACTATTGTATTAGGGATTATAAATAATAGAAACAAGTTATTTCGAAATCTTAATAAGGGGCTGCCGGAAAGGCAGCCCTTTTGTTTTTGACAAATACCCTCAACTTACGATTTGTAATTTTCGAGGGACTTTGCGCGCAAAAAAGCGGGACTTCGGAGGCAAACTCCCGGGAGAAACACTTTTTAACGTATGGATTTGTAAGTAAAACGGGCTTTTTGCTTACAATCGAGATTTTGACAGTTTTAAAAAAGAGACCTCTCCCCCTGTCCACAAGAGAGGGGAATAGTTACTGAATTTTTCAAAGAGGGAAGAAATTGAAGATGGAAATCAAGAGAAGGTGGTGGTCAAGAAGTCCTTCCGGACTTCAGTATATTCCAATTTTACCATATTAACCTTAAGCCTCCCCTTGGGGGAGGTTTGGAGGGGCTGTATCCTCAAAATTTACAATATGTGAAAATACCTGCACCTGTTCTGGTTGCGCCAACCAAGCCGTGGCGGATGGAGGTGTGTGTCAGGCAATATCCTTCAAATCCATTCGTTTTATTCTTATATATGGGGTTTATTCCGTACTTTTGCAGCAAATTTGTGTGAATATGACAGATGGCAAAAACGAGCGTTTACTGGAGGCGATCGATGACCCGAAGGATCTTCGGCGCCTGAGGCTGGATGAACTTCCGCAGGTATGCGACGAGTTGCGCAATTATATTATAGATGTGTTATCGGAGCATCCCGGACACCTGGGTGCCAGCCTGGGAACAGTGGAACTGACGGTGGCGCTCCATTATGTGTTTAATACTCCCGAAGACCGCATTGTGTGGGACGTGGGACACCAGGCCTACGGGCATAAGATACTGACGGGTAGGAGAGAGGCGTTTCGTACGTTGCGCACCCTGAAGGGGATCAGTGGATTTCCCAGTCCGAACGAGAGCGCTTACGATGCGTTTGTTGCCGGCCATGCCTCTACCTCTATCTCGGCGGCACTGGGTATGTCGGTTGCTGCCAAATTGCAGAAGAATGATGCGCGCAAGGTGGTGGCGGTGATTGGCGATGGCTCCATGACCGGCGGGTTGGCTTTCGAGGGGTTGAACAATGCCTCCAGCAACCCGAACAACCTGTTGATTATTCTCAACGACAACGATATGGCGATCGACCAGAGCGTGGGTGGCATGAGCCAATATTTGGTAGATATCACAAGCAGCAAGGCGTACAACAAATTGCGCTACGACACCTTTATGACCATGAAACGGCTGAAGCTGATCTCCGACGACCGCAAAGGCAGCATCCTCCGCTTCAACAACAGCCTGAAGGCCTTATTGACCAAACAGCATAACCTGTTTGAGGGATTCAGCATCCGCTATTTCGGCCCGGTGGACGGACATAATGTGAAGTATCTGATCAAAATACTGAACGATATCAAAGACCTGCAGGGACCAACCCTGTTGCATATAAAGACTACAAAAGGAAAAGGATTCAAACCGGCCGAACTGTCGGCCACCGAATGGCACGCGCCGGGCAAATTCAATAAGGAGACCGGGAAGCGCCTATTGCCGAAAAACTTAGACGAACCGCAACTCTATCAGGATGTATTCGGGCATACGTTGGTGGAACTGGCGGAAAAAGACGAGCGTATTGTCGGGATCACGCCCGCCATGCCGACCGGAAGCTCCATGTGCATGATGATGAAAGCCTTTCCCGATCGCGCGTTTGATGTGGGGATTGCCGAGGGGCATGCTGTCACCTTCTCGGCCGGACTGGCCAAAGAGGGCATGATACCTTTCTGTAATATCTATTCCTCCTTTATGCAGCGGGCGTATGATATGGTGATCCACGACGTGGCTTTGCAGAACCTGCATGTGGTGTTCTGCTTAGATCGTGCCGGATTGGTCGGCGAAGACGGGCCGACGCATCATGGGGTGTTCGACCTGGCCTATATGCGTCCGATCCCTAACCTGATCATTGCCTCTCCGCTTCATGAGATCGATCTGCGCAACCTGATGTACACAGCGTATGCGGCGGTGGACTCGCCGTTTGTAATCCGCTACCCGCGGGGCAAAGGCGAAAAGAAAGACTGGCGCAACCCCATGGAGATTTTGCCTGTCGGCAAAGGACGGCTGTTGAGAGAAGGACGTGATCTGGCAGTCTTATCGATCGGACCGATAGGCAACGAGGTGATAAAAGCGATCGACGAAGCCGAAAAGGAAGGCGCATCGGTAGCCCATTACGACATGATCTACCTGAAGCCAATCGACGAGGAGATCCTGCACGAGGTGGGACGGACATACAAACGCATCATCACGGTCGAGAACGGCGTGATACAGGGAGGCCTTGGCTCTGTGGTGATGGAGTTTATGAACAGCCATGGCTATCCGGCAAAAGTGGAACGGATAGGCGTAGGCGATTCGTTTGTGGAACAAGGATCTATCCCGGAATTGTATAAGCTGTGCGGGATGGATGCGGAAAGCATTAAAAAACAAATTATGAATGATGAATTATGAATTATGAATGAGCGCAAATCTCATAATTCATAATTCATAATTCATAATTTTTAGAAAATGAAGATAATTATTGCCGGAGCCGGGGCGGTAGGAACCCATTTAGCCAAGATGTTATCCCAGGAGAAGATGGATATCATTCTGATGGACGAAGACGAAGATCGCCTGGTTTTCCCCAATTCCAATATGGATATATTGCCCGTAGTGGGCAATCCGACCTCGCTGCGCAACCTGGAAGAGGCCGGGATAGGCGGGGCGGATCTCTTTGTGAGCGTCACGCCCGAAGAGACGACCAATGTGATGGCCTGTATGCTGGCGCACAACCTGGGTGCCAAACGGACGGTTGCCCGCATCAACAACTACGAATATCTGTTGCCTAAGAATAAAGAATTCTTTGAGAACCTGGGAGTCAATACGTTGATCTATCCGGAAATGCTTGCTGCGAAGGAGATTGTCTCCGACATACGCCGTCCCTGGACGCGCCAGTATTGGGAACTTTTCGGAGGGGCTCTGATACTGATCGGGGTAAAGGTGCGCGACAACTCATGGTTGGTAGACAAACAGATAAATGAACTGCCGAGCGAGAACAAGCTCTATCACGTCGTAGCTATCAAGCGGCAACATGAAACGATCATTCCACGCGGAAGCGATGTGATCCGTTCGGGCGACCTGCTCTTCTTCACGACCACCAAAGCCGGTGTGGAAGAGGTACGCAAACAGGCCGGGAAAGAGGATCCTGAAGTGAAAAAGATTATCATCATGGGCGGAAGCCGTATCGCCATTCGTGCTTGCCAGTACCTGCCGAATCATATTCGCATCCGGCTGATCGAATTAGATAAAGAGAAGAGCCATCGCATTGCGGAGGTGGTGCCGGGTAATGTGTTGGTGATCAATGGCGACGGACGCGATCCGGACCTGTTGAAACAGGAGGGGATCAAAGACTCCCAGGCGTTTATTGCCCTGACGGAGAACGCGAGTACCAACATTCTGGCGTGCCTGGCAGCGAAACGGTATAGTGTGTTTAAAACAATTGCCGGTGTGGAGAATATGGAATATGTGTCGATGGCGGAGAGTATGGATATCGGTGCGGTGATCAATAAGAAGCAGATAGCGGCGAGCTACATCTACCAATTCCTGTTGGATGCCGATGTAACCAATGTGAAATGCCTGACTTTTGCCAACGCCGACGTAGCGGAATTGGTAGCCCGTCCGGATTCGAAGATTACGAAGAAAATGGTGCGCGACCTGAAGTTGCCATCCGATATGACATTGGGTGGGCTTATCCGCAATGGCGAACCGATGCTGATCAACGGGAATACCCAGATACAGGCCTACGACCATGTGGTGGTGTTCTGCTTAGATACGGCAATGCGCAAACTGGAAGACTATTTTAATTAATGGATAATTGTTAATGGATAATGGATAATTATCCATTAACGATCATAAATTATTGACTATCAATTTTAAATTAGCAATTATCAATTGATAAACGTTCGTTTCATCATAAAAATGCTCGGGCTGATGTTTCTTTTCGAAACAGTCTTTATGCTTCTGGCGACCTTGGTAGCTTTTCTCTATGGGGGGGATGACCTATTCCCTTTACTCTATTCCAGTGCGATCCTTTTTGGGGCGGGGGTATTGTTTTTCCTGATCGGAAAGAATGCCGACGAGTTTAATGCCGGACGTCGGGAAGGGATGCTGACCGTGACGTTTACCTGGCTGTTTCTCTCCTTCTTTGGCATGATGCCTTTCCTATTGGGGGGATATATCGATAATGTAACGGATGCCTTCTACGAAACCATGTCAGGGTTTACGACAACAGGAGCCTCCATCCTGACCGATATAGAGGCGTTGCCGAAAGGGATCCTGTTTTGGCGAAGTCTGACACAATGGCAAGGGGGGATCGGCATGATCGTGTTTACGGTAGCACTGCTTCCGATATTCGGGGGAGGAGCCTCCCAGCTTTTCGATGCGGAGACGCCGGGAATCACACACGAGCGGTTTCGTCCGCGCATCGCCCAGGTGGCCAAACGACTGTCGGGCGTCTACCTGTTTCTGACGGTATTGGTGGTTGTCTTGCTCTGGGTAGGGCCGATGGACTTCTACGATGCCTTGAATCATGGACTGACAACTATCTCGACCGGTGGCTATTCCACGAAGAACAGCTCTGTTGCCTATTGGGATTCTCCCTACATCCATTACGTCATTATGCTCTTTATGTTTATCGGAGCAACCAATATCACCCTGATCTATTTCTGTATGAACCGTCAACCCTCGAAGCTTTTCAAGGATGAAGAGTTCAGGTGGTTTGCCTTTTTTGTCTTAGGGGCGATTGCCCTGACGGTGACCTGGCTGTTGTATAACGGGTTTGAATCGGATATAGAGGTGGCCTTCCGCAAATCGGCTTTCGAGGTGGTGTCGATCATCAGCACCTGCGGATTTGCGGTCGAAGATTATATCACCTGGGGCGGATTCTATTGGGTAATTGTCTTGTTATTGATGATTATCTGCGGTTGTGCAGGCTCTACCAGTGGCGGATTGAAAATGGGGCGTTTTGTGATTCTTACGAAAAACCTTTCCAATGAATTTAAGAAACAAACCCATCCGCATGCCATCATTCCGGTGCGGATGAACGGCCATGTGGTATCGACCGAGATCGTGCAGCGGGTATTGGCGTTTGTTTTTGCCTATATCACATTGGTATTGGTCAGCTGCCTGGTATTGGCATTAGATGGAATGACCTTTGAAGAGTCGGTGAGTGCTGCTATTTCGGCGATCAGCAACGTGGGACCAGGGCTGGGTTCGTTAGGTCCTATCGGCAACTATGCGGAGGTACCTGTGGTTTCCAAATGGTTTCTTTCCTTTTTGATGATGACCGGGCGTCTGGAAATATTTACTGTTTTGACTATTCTGGTGCCGGGTTTCTGGAAGCAGTAATCGCTCTCCGTCAAGATTTTCTTCCTTCCGGATATACGCTTTTGTCAAAATTTGCGTTATAATAGGTACGACTAACATAAGAGCGCGCGAAAATGATCGAATATATTAAAGGGGAAATCACAGAATTAACCCCTGCCCGTATGGTAATGGAGTGTGCCGGAATCGGCTATGAACTCAATATCTCACTCACCACATACAGTGCATTCAATGGCCGGCAGACCGGAAAGATCTATGTACTGGAGGTGATCCGCGAAGATGCCCATATTTTATTTGGCTTTGCCGACAAACAGGAACGGGAGTTGTTTACGCAATTGACCTCCGTATCGGGCGTTGGCCCCAATACCGCACGCATGATTCTCTCCTCCCTGCCGCCCGATGAGTTGGTGCAGGTGATTGTCTCCAGGAATGAAGCAGCATTGACTGCCGTTAAAGGCATTGGGTTGAAGACCGCGCAACGTATCTTAGTCGACCTCAAGAACAAGGTGAAACCTTTGGGAGATGTACCAGCCACTCCGGGCGCCCTGATGGGTAATGCCGATGTGGTGGAGGAGGCAGTTGCCGCGCTTGTTATGCTTGGTTTCCCGAAGGCGGCATCCCAGAAAACAGTTTTATCTATCGTGAAGAGTTCCCCTGCGCTGCCGGTGGAGCAGGTGGTGAAATCGGCTTTGCGGATGCTGTGATAGTTGCTCCCTTACGGGGTTGACAATTGAAAAGGATGAAGAAAAAGATACTGAAATATATTCTTTTGATTGGCCTATTTCTGTTTGGAATGGGAATATATGCTATGAATTTCGGATCCCGGAATACAGAGTTTATAGCTCCGGCAGATCTGCCCGGCGAATTGCCTCCCGATACGGTGGTCAAGTATCCGGTTGCCAAAACAGCTCCCGAAGGATATGAAGATGTATTGAAGCAATCTCCCATCGACCTGCGCGATCCCGAGAACCTGAAAACAACCGTGGAGTATGATATCCGCACAGGCTATTACCTGATCCGCTCCAAGATAGGCGATATGGAGATTACGACGCCTATCAGCCTGACGCCGGAAGAGTATCAGGATCATAGCCTCCGGGAGTCTATACGTTCCTATTACCGCCAGAAAAACGAGGAGGAGTTCCAGAAAGAGGCAGAGAAGGCGTTTAACCTGACCGATATGCAGTTCGATCTGGGACCTGCAGAACGGATCTTCGGACCGGGAGGCGTGCGTGTTCGTACGCAGGGTTCTGCCGATATTACGATGGGGCTGAAGAATAATACCACCAATAACCCCTCCTTGCCCGAGCGTTCCCGTAGTCGTACCTTTTTTAATTTCGATGAGAATGTGCAGTTGAATGTGCAGGCATCGGTGGGGAGCAAGGTGAATTTCAATATGAACTATAACACCCAGACCTCTTTTGATTTTGATTCCAAGAAACTGAAACTGGCCTATAAAGGGGAAGAGGATGAGATTATTAAGAATATTGAGGCGGGGAATGTGAGCATGACCACCAGCAATTCCCTGATACGGGGTGGCGCTTCCCTGTTTGGTATAAAGGCAGACCTTCAGTTTGGGAAGCTGAGGGTAAACACCCTGTTTGCACAACAGGAGTCGGAATCCAAAACAGTCAGTAGCAAAGGTGGGGTACAAACCAAACCTTTTGAACTGACCATCGATCAATACGATGAGAACCGCCACTTTTTCCTTTCGCATTATTTCTATGATAAATACGACCAGGCGATGTCTTCGTTGCCGCATATCTCTTCCATGATCAGTATTAACCGGGTAGAGGTATGGGTGACCAATAAACGAAGCAATTTCAATCAGGCGCGTAATATCGTGGCTTTCTCCGACCTGGCGGAACATAATGCCGATCATATCTACAACGATACCTATGTGCAACCCGCCGGCGCATCCAATCTTCCTTACAACAAGACCAATACCTTGTACGACCAGGTGAACACAATCGACGCTTTGCGCAATATCAACAGCGTGAATCAGGCATTGACCGGGCTCCTGGAAGGGGGAGTGGAGTATGAGAAGATCGAGAGCGCCCGTAAGTTGGAAGAATCGGAATACATATTAAATAAGCAGTTAGGCTATATCTCCCTGCGCACACAGTTGCAGTCCGACGAGGTCTTGGCAGTAGCTTATGAATATATATACGAAGGGAAGACCTACCAGGTAGGGGAATTCTCGACCGATAATGTGGGCGGGAGCGGCGATAATGCAAACAATACAGCCTCTACTCTTTTCGTGAAGCTATTGAAAGGCACAAGCCTTTCGCCGGGTATGCCTTTCTGGAAGCTGATGATGAAAAACGTCTATTACCTGGGAGCCTATTCGATTCAGAAGGATAAGTTCAAGATGGATATCCTGTATCAAAGCGATACGACAGGAACCTACCTCAACTATATTTCCGACGGCAATATACGCGACGAGATACTTCTTCGGGTGATGAATCTGGACCGCTTGGATTCGCAGGACAATCCGCGCCCGGACGGTTTCTTCGACTTTTTGAATGGGTATACGGTTCATGCGGAAACAGGACGTATTTTCTTCCCATCGGTAGAGCCTTTCGGCAACTATCTCAGGAAGAAGATCGGGAGTGATCCGATTGCCGACAAATATGTGTATGAAGAGCTCTATGACTCCACCCTGACAGTTGCCCGGCAGATCGCGGAGAAGAATAAATACCTCTTGCGCGGAGAATACAGGGCTTCTTCCGGGGCAGAGATCCAGTTGGGAGCAACCAACGTAGCCAGGGGCTCTGTCGTAGTGACCGCCGGTGGGATTACTCTGTCGGAGAATGTCGATTATACGGTGGATTATACCTCCGGAATCGTGACCATCCTGAATGAAAGTATTATATCCAGCAACACCCCTGTCAGTGTCCGGCTGGAAGACCAGGCGGCCTTTAGTATGCAGCGCAAGACAATGCTTGGCTTAGACCTGAACTATCAGTTCAGCCGTGACTTTATGCTCGGAGCAACCATCATGCACATGTCGGAGATGCCGTTGACCGTGAAGACCACCATGGGCAACGAATCGGTGAAGAATACCCTCTGGGGATTGAATACCTCCTTCAAGAAAGAGAGCCAATGGCTGACCAATATGTTTGATAAGCTGCCGTTGCTCGAATTGAGTAAGCCCAGTCAGATCTCGTTCAACGCGGAATTTGCCCACCTGATTGCCGGACATTATAAGAACAAATATTCGGGAGGATATACCTACCTGGACGACTTCGAGTCGACACAGACGGGAGCCAACCTGCTCAATCCCTACTCCTGGCAGCTATCGAGCACGCCATATCAGGATGGTGAAAATCCTCTTTTCCCGGAAGCCGACCGAGTGAATGATATTACCTACGGTATGAACCGCGCCCTGCTTTCATGGTATTATATCGATGGCATTATGAATCGTTCGAACTCGACGATCATTCGCGATAAGGACGAACTGTCGAAACATGATGTACGTGCTATCCCGGTGGCCGAACTATTCCCGAACCGGGAGCAGACCTACAGCGAATCGTCTATTCTGTCGGTGCTTAACGTAGCCTATTATCCGAACGAGCGCGGCCCTTACAACCTGGATATCGACAACCTGAATGCCGACGGAACATTGATGAACCCCGAGAAACGTTGGGGAGGGATGATGCGTCGTATCGAGCAAAGCGACTTTGAAACGGCCAATTTTGAGTTTATTGAATTCTGGCTGATGGATCCTTTCCTGGGCGAGAATGAGATGAAAGAGGGAGGAGATCTTTATTTCAACCTGGGCGATGTGTCGGAAGATATCCTGAAAGACGAAAAGAAATTCTTTGAAAACGGCTTGCCGATCGACGGCGACATGTCGAAAGTGGAAGAAACCGTCTGGGGACGTGTGCCTAAATACCAAAGCACAGGTTATGCCTTTGATAACACAGCCGGTGCACGCGAAAAGCAGGATGTCGGACTAAACGGTCTTTCCAGTGATGACGAAAAATCATTCGGTGCCTATAAAGAGTACCTCGATAAACTGCCGATGGTCTTGTCGCCGGAAACTATCGATCGGATGCAGTCCGATCCATTCTCTCCTTTTAGAGACCCGGCAGGTGATAATTATATGTATTTCCGCGATGATCATTACGAAGGCAAAGAGGCGGGGATCCTGGAACGCTATAAGCGTTTTAACGGAACGGAGGGCAACTCCAAAGAGGCGACCGGCACCCGCAACCAAGCTGCCAAGACATTGCCCGATGTGGAAGACCTCAATCAGGATAATAACCTGAACGAGAATGAGAAATATTACGAATACCGTGTCTCTTTGCGTAAAGAAGACCTGGTGGTCGGTACGAACTATATCGTGGATATGCGCGATACAACAGTCAATCTGGCCAACAACACCAAAGACCGGGTCAAGTGGTACCTCTTTAAGATCCCGGTGAAGAAATACAACCGAACCGTCGGGTCGATCCGTGACTTTAAGTCGATCCGCTTTATGCGTATGTATATGACCGGCTTTAAGCAGCCTACTGTATTGCGATTCGGTACATTTGAACTGAAAAGAAGTGATTGGCGCACCTACGAACAGACGTTGGCCAATCCAAGCCTGCCGCCTTCCGTGCAGGGCTCCTTAGATGTATCGTCTATCAATATCGAAGAGAATGGCGACCGTCAGCCGGTGAACTATGTATTGCCTCCGGGTGTGACCCGTATGCTCGACCCCGGTCAGCCGCAACTGCGTCAGGAAAACGAACAGGCTCTTTCCCTGAAGGTGACCGACCTGGCGCCGTTGGATGCGCGGGCCATCTATAAAACAACCATTTTCGACCTGCGCCAGTACAAGCGGCTTCAACTGTTTGCCCATGCGGAAAACTTCAAGGAGATACCGGAGCTTTCTTCCGAACTTAGGAGTGGCGACTTTACCGTGTTTATTCGTTTGGGTTCCGACTATAAGAACAATTACTACGAATACGAAGTGCCTCAAACGGTCACTCCACCGGGACGTTATTATGAAAACAACAGCGACCAGCTGACAGTCTGGCCTCAGGAGAATATGATCGATATCGCATTAGATGTGTTTACCGATCTGAAACTCAATCGAAACAAAGCCCGTAGGGAAGGTAAAGAGGGAGTCGATTACCACCTGCTCTATTCGGAATACGATCCGAACAACACGCGCAACACCATCAGTATCATTGGGAATCCTACCCTTTCAGAGGTGAAAACCATTATGATCGGGGTGCGCAATAACACCAATGAGATAAAGAGCGGCGAGGTATGGATTAATGAATTGCGCCTGACCGAGTTCAACGAAGAGGGCGGATGGGCAGCCAATGCCAACCTGAATGTGGCCATTTCCGACCTGGGTACGGTGAGCGCCAGCGGACGGATCGAGACCGCCGGTTTCGGATCCCTTGATCAATCGCTGATGGAACGCCGTATGGATGATTATATGCAATACAGTGTGGCCGCTAATATCCAATTGGGCAAGTTCTTCCCGGAGAAGGCCAAGGTGAATCTCCCGCTTTATTACGCGATCTCCAACGAGACAGTCGATCCGAAATACAACCCGCTGGATCAGGATATCAAATTGCAGGAGGCGTTGGACATCGTTGAGACCAAGGCAGAAAAAGATTCTATCCTCCGGTTCTCACAAGACAAGGTAACCACGCGCAGCATTGCCCTGAACAACGTAAAGGTGGATATCCGCAGCAAAACGCCTATGCCTTACGATCCGGCGAACTTCTCTTTCGGTTATTCTTTCAGTGAACAAAACAAGCGCAATCCGGAAACCGAATACGAGACTACAAAAGATTACCGGGGGACATTCGCTTATAATTACACCCCTTACCTTCCTCCGTTGAAGCCATTCGATAAGATGATCAAGACGAACAACGGATATACCCGCTACCTGAAGCAATTGGCAATCAATTATCTGCCGTCGAATATCAGCTTTCAGACCTCCATGATGCGCAATTATTATGAAATTCAATTGCGCGACGTGGGCAATACCGGCATGAAGATGGATCCGTCGTTTAGCCAGAATTTCCTTTGGGATAGAGCCTTCAGTATCCGCTGGAACCTGACGAACAGCCTGAATTTCTCTTTCAATTCCGGTACGAATGCCCGTATTGAAGAGCCATACGTGCAGGTAAATAAGAAATTGAATTACGACGATTACCAGATGTGGAAAGACTCGGTTTCCCAAAGCATCCGTGACCTGGGAACACCCCTGAAATACGACCAGAGCTTTCAGGCCAGCTGGACCCTGCCTCTACAAAGCATTCCTGCCTTGGATTGGATTGGCGCTACTGCCTCCTATTCAGCTACCTATAACTGGGATCGGGGAGCCACGCTCGAAACCGACTCGGTGGAGATCGGGAATACCATCCGCAACCAGCGACAGATCAATGGGCAGGCAAACCTTAACTTCCAGAATCTTTATAATAAGAGCGCCTTCCTGAAGAAGGTCAATCAGCGGTTTACCCCCCGAACAGCATCCTCCTCTTCCCGTGGACGTCAACAACAGGCACCCAAGAAAAAGCCGCGTTTGGAGATGGAAGTGACCCTGAATCCGGATAGCGGAACGATCGTGAAACATAATATGATGGAGAACCGGGTGAAGATCACCGCCCGTACGCTGGAAGGCAAGTCCTATCCGATAAAAGCCAAGGGGCTGAACTACGCCGAAGCGATAATCCATACCAAGGATACGGTGACACTTAAGATCGTGATCCAGCCGGCAGCCAAAGACTTCTCCGGCGTGATGACCGATGTGGCGCAATACTCCGCCCGTTTCCTGATGATGCTTCGTCGTATGAATATCTCCTATACCCAGGTCGATGGGATGACTATCTCCGGTTTCCGGCCGGAGATTGGCAACACGTTCGGACAGCAACGTGGAGGTACCCTGGCTCCCGGCCTTGGCTTTGCCTTTGGCGATGTGCGCCGTAGCTTCATCGACGATGCCTACAACCGGGGATGGCTGGTGACGGAAAACAATGTGAATCCTGCCATTATAAATCTCTCGACCGTACTTGATCTGCGGGCTAACCTGGAGCCGATTACGGGATTGAAAATCGATTTGAATGCCAACCGTACGGCATCGGAAAACACCCAGGTGCAATATATGTACGACGGTATGCCCGAGATACGCGGAGGAAGCTTTACGATGACTACCATCTCCCTGCGCTCTACGTTCAAAAGGGGCGGATCAGCCTCCGATAATTATGCCTCGGAAGCGTTTAAAGACTTCCTCGACAACCGGGATATTATACGTGATCGGGTGCAACAACAGTATACAGGAAAGAAATACCCGAATAGTGGCTTCCTGGAAGGAACATCCTATGCTGGCACCGACTTCCAGTCTGATCTCGAAGGAGGCGTTTACCGCAATTCAGCCGATGTGTTGATCCCTTCCTTTATCGCTGCCTACACAGGAAAAGATGCGAAGAAGGTGAATCTCTCTCCTTTCCCTTCCCTTTCCAGCCTGTTACCCAACTGGTCGATCACCTATGACGGACTTGTGCAGATCCCATTCTTTAAAAAATATTTCAAGAACTTTGTATTGAGCCATCGCTATAGAAGCACCTATTCGATCGGCTCCTATACCTCTTCCCTTAATTGGGTCAGTGCGGGTGGCGACCTTGGTTTTATCAGCAGCACACAGTCCGACAACCCAATCCCCTCTTCTCCGTATGAGATGTCGTCGGTGGCTATTTCGGAAAGTTTCAACCCGTTATTGGGCGCCGATGCGACCTTGGTGAGTAATATGACCGGTCGACTGGCTTATAACACCAGCAGCACCCTCAGCCTGAATGTCTCCTCTTATCAGATTGTGGAATCATTGAATGATGAACTGGTCGTAGGGATTGGCTATAAGATCACCGAGTTTAACAAAGTATTGAAACGTAAAGCATCCCAGAATTTCAGCAACGACCTGGATATCCGTTTCGACTATTCCTACCGGAAGACACAGTCGTTGATCCGGAAGATCGAAGAGAACCTCACACAGGCCACCAGCGGGAACGTAACACAGACGCTGATGTTCTCCCTTGATTACGGTCTCAGTCGCGCGCTTTCCCTGCGTGCCTTCTACGATCTTCAGATCAATAAACCGCTCATATCGAGCGCCTCTTTCCCTACGTCTAACTCCAATTTCGGCATCAGCATCCGCTTCTCCCTGACACAGTAAAATAATTTCAACCATGGAGAATTCTATCGTCGATGGGCATGGACAGTACTGTCGAAGCGCATGGACAGAACTGTCGAAGGGCATGGACAGTACTGTCGAGGCGCATCGACGATAGAAAACTCCCCGATTTTGATTTGCTTTCCCGCATCTCGGGCTATTTTTTCCGTTTCTTGTGGCTAAATTCAACGGGGTGGTGTTATCTTTGTTTCTTCAAACGGTTTTAAGCTCTCTCGCAGGGAAGCTGAAGAGAAATAAAAGATGGAGAAGATCGTAGTTCTAATTCCAACATATAATAACGCGACAACAATAGGGCAGGTATTGACGGATGTGATGCGCCATGGACTTCCGGTGATGGTGGTCAATGATGGTTCCACGGATCATACCCTCGATGTGTTGGCTGATTTTCCGGAGATAGAACTGATCAGCTATGCCCGGAACAAAGGGAAAGGGCATGCCTTATCGACAGGACTGAAAGCTGCCACCGAAAAAGGCTATCGCTATGCCATCACCTTAGATTCCGACGGACAGCATTATGCCGACGATATTCCCCTGTTTCTGGAAGCGGCTCGGGAACACCCCGACAGTTTGATTGTTGGTGCTCGCAACCTTACCTCGGAGAATATGCCGGGCAAAAACACCTTTGCCAACCGTTTTTCCAATTTCTGGTTCCGCATCGAAACCGGCATCCGGATGGACGATACCCAGTCGGGTTTCCGTCTTTACCCGTTGCAAAAGCTGAAAGGCATACGCCTTTTTACCTCCAAGTATGAGTTTGAAGTTGAGGTGTTGGTGCAAGCCGTATGGCACAATGTCCGGGTGATGAATATTCCGATCCGGGTCTATTATCCGCCCGAAGAGGAGCGGGTGAGCCATTTCCGCCCTTTGCGCGACTTCACGCGGATCAGCATCCTGAATACGGTATTGGTACTCATTGCCCTGCTCTGGTACTGGCCCTGGCGTTTCGTGCGCGCCCTGACCAAAGAGAATATCCGCAAGTTTATAGAAAGACATATCACCCAGTCGGGCGAGTCTAATCTGCGCGTCTCCCTGGCGGTTATGTTTGGCGTCTTTATGGGCATCGTGCCTATCTGGGGCTATCAGATGGTGGTGGCAGCCCTATTGGCTCATTTGATGGGGCTCAACAAGGTGATCACGCTGGTGGCATCGAATATCAGCATACCGCCTATGATTCCGTTTATCCTGTTCGGCAGTTATGCAACAGGCGGACTGGTGTTGGGTCGTCCGATATCGCTTTCGTTGCACGAAGTGACGTTTGAAACGATCAAAGATTCCTTCATCCAATACCTGGCGGGCAGCCTGGTGTTTGCCGTTCTCTGTGGACTGATTGCCGGATTGGCCTGCCTGTTACTGCTCTCCCTGTTTCGTAAACCTCAACAGTTGGTTCGATGAATAAACTGTTTCTTGGCATATATGATTTTCTGCAAAGACACCGGGCGTTGTGTTACAGCCTGATGGTGGGCAGCTTTCTCCTGATGGTTTGGTTTGCCGCGCAGGTGCGGTTTGAAGAAGATGTCACGCGCTTCTTTCCGGATACCGAGGAGGCGCACAACAGCGAAGTGGTCTTCAACAACCTGAAGATAAAGGATAAGATTGTCTTTATGCTCTCCGCCGGAGGGGAGACAACCGAAGAAACACCCGGGCGATTGGTGGCTGCCGGCGACACCTTGCGAAGATCGCTTATGCAAAAGGGGGGCGACGAATACATTCAGTATATCATGGGCGAAGTGGGGAGCGATATGATTGGGCAGATGACCGATTTTATCTACGAGCGCTTGCCTCTATTCCTGAACGATGAACTCTTTGCGCGGATGGACTCCTTATGCACACAAGAGGCGATCGACCATCGTATGCAGGCGAATATGCGCAACCTCCTGTCGCCCGCCGGTAGTGGATTGAAAGAGATCCTGCCACGCGATCCGTTGGGATTAGGCACGCCGGCGTTTGAAGCGTTGCGCGATATGCAGATGACAGCCAACTACGCGATCTACGACAATCATATCTTCTCACCGGATATGTCGACACATATCTTCTTCCTCACACCACGTCACTCGACGGGGAATACCGGAAAAAATGACCTGTTAGTGGAATTGATCGAAGAGGAGATTGCCGCGGTTAAGCTGGATTATCCGGAGATCTCGATCGACTATGTGGGCGGGCCATCGGTCGGTGTCTACAATGCCCGGCAAATAAAACGCGACACCACCCTGACACTAAGTATCGCATTGATCATTATCATCGGGTTTATCCTATTGGTTTTCAAGAGCCGATCGGCTGTATTCCTGATTATTCTTCCGGTGATCTATGGCGCGGCTTTCTCGCTGGCACTGATCTGGCTGATCAAAGGATCGGTATCGGCTATCGCGATCGGAGCCGGGGCGGCGGTTTTCGGGGTGGCGCTCAGCTATTCGATCCATGTGCTCTCTCATTTCAACCATGTCACATCTATCCGGCAACTCATCAGCGAACTGGCCTATCCGCTTACGGTTGGGAGCTTCACGACGGTGGGAGCTTTTCTGGGATTGCTGTTTACCACTTCGGAATTACTGCGCGATTTCGGACTTTTCTCTGCCCTTTCCCTGATCGGAACGACCCTGTTTTGTCTTGTCTTCCTGCCCCATCTATTGCGCATCCAGGAAGCCGGCAAGGAGTCGGGGCGTGTATTGCGGTTGATTGAAAAACTCAATAGCTATCCGTTTGAGAAGAACAAACCGTTGGTGATCGGTATTGTTGTGGTCTTTGTCGTTTGCCTTTTCCTTTCGACGCGGGTTGGCTTCGACGACAATATGCGCAACCTGGGCTACGAACCGCCGCAACTGGTCGCTGCCGAGAACCGATTGAACGAACTTTTTCAGGCAGATAACAAAACAACTCTTTTTGTTTCAGTAGGGAAAACGGCGGAAGAGGGATTACAAACATACGCGGAGACCAACCGGGAGCTGGCCTCTTTCCTGACAGAAGGGAAGATTCAGGAATATGCGTCTATAGAGAATATGTTGATTCCACCCTCTTTGCAACAAGAGCGGATAGAGAAGTGGAACCGCTTCTGGACACCGGAACGGCGCCGGCAGACGGAGGAATCGATCCGGGAAGCAGCCGTGAAATATCGGTTCAGAGCCGATGCTTTTGAGGCGTTCTTTGCCTTACTGGAAAAGGAATACAGGGTCTCCGACTTTACCACCGACCCTCATGCGCCCGATATCTTCGATGAATGGTCTACCCGTGCCGACTCCCTCTCGATGTATATCACGCAGGTTCGCCTGACCGACGAAGAGAAAGAGGAGGTCTACGCCCGTCTGATGGAAAAAGAGGATGTGGTGATCTTCGACCGCGGCTACTTCGCCAACAAATGGGTCTCGGCGATTCACTTAGACTTCAACCTGATCCTGTACATCTGTTCGTTCCTTGTTTTCTTTGCCCTGTTGATCGCTTACGGACGGATCGAACTGACCCTGATGACCTTTGCCCCGATGGCAATCAGTTGGGTGATTATTCTGGGCATTATGGCGGTAGCAGGCATACAATTCAATATTGTGAATATCATCCTGGCCACCTTTATCTTCGGCTTGGGCGACGACTTCAGTATCTTCATTATGGACGGATTGCAGCAGGAATACCGCACGGGCAAGAAGTTGCTTACCTCGCACAAGACCGCTATCTTCTTTTCTTCGTTTACCGCCGTGGTAGGGATGGGCGTGCTTGTCCTTGCCAAGCACCCGGCGTTGCAGTCTATTTCGTTGATTTCCATCCTGGGCATGACGTCGGTCGTATTGGTCTCTTATACCATATTGCCTATCCTTTTCCGCTTTTTCATTGCCCGCCCGGCAGCCAAAGGACATTATCCCTATACACTGTCGAGCCTGTTGGTTACCTTCTGGTTCTTCAATGCCTTTGTGATCGGTTGCTCGTTGGTGGTTGGTTTTGCCTCTCTCCTGATTATCCTGCCGGTGAAGAACGACAAAAAGAAGGCCTGGTTTAATCGAAGCATCACCTGTATGGTGCGCGGACTCTTGAAAACGGCCTGGGTGGCTAAACGCATAACGGTGAATAAGGTCGATGAAACATTCCAAAAGCCGGCCGTTATCATTGCCAACCACCAATCGTTTATCGATATACTGTTATTGCTTGCGCTCACACCCAAGCTGGTGATGGTGACAAATAGCTGGGTATGGAACTCGCCGGTGTTCGGGCGCATTGTGCGATTTGCCGACTTCGTCTCTACCCGGGAGGGCTATGAAGCGTTGGTGGCTCATCTGCAAAAGAAGGTCGACAAGGGCTATTCGGTGGTGGTTTTCCCCGAAGGCACCCGCTCGACAGATGGGCGGATACGCCGTTTCCATAAAGGGGCGTTCTACCTGGCGGAACAGCTAAAGTTGGATCTGCTTCCGGTTCTCTTATACGGCACCGGTATGGTGATCTCGAAAGGGCAACCCTTCTACGTCAAGCGGGGAATATTATACACAGAGATAATGCCGCGCATACCGTATGGCGACCAGGGTATGGGAGCAACCTATCAGGAACAGGCGAAGGCGTTCTGCTCGCTTTTCCGTCGGCGCTACGCGGAGATCGAAGAGGAATACGCCGTTCCTTCCAATCCTTACTTCTATCAGAAGTTGGTCACCAACTACCTGTTTAAAGGGCCGGTGGAGGAATGGTATATCCGCATCAAGGTGAAGATGGAACATAACTATGCTTACTTCCACGAACTGATCCCGCGCAAAGCGAAGATTACGGATATAGGTTGCGGATATGGTCCGTTGGATTATATGTTGATGATGCTTTCCGAAGAGAGGGATATCACCGGAATCGACTACGACGAAGACAAGATCGCCCTGGCAAATCATTCGTTCTCGCGCAACGAACGCATCCGTTTTGTCTGTGCCAACGCGCAGCAATACGATCTGCCGCCAAGCGATGTGTTCGTGTTGAACGACGTGCTTCATTATATGGACTATGCGGCTCAGGAGCATATCCTTGCCCGGTGTGCAGAGAAACTCCTTCCCGGCGGTATGATCGTTGTGCGCGACGGCGATGCCTCCAAAGAAAAACAGCATGGCGTTACCCGGTTCACCGAAGTGTTGTCGACCCGCCTGTTTGGTTTCAACAAGACAGAAAACGAATTATGCTTCTTAGACCGTGAGCGGATCATACGAACCGCTGCTCAAAACAATATGTCTGTGGAGGAGAAGGCAAACGACCGGTACACCTCCAACACCATCTATATTTTCAGAAAGGACGGGGAATGAGTAAGTATGATATCGTCATCATCGGAAGCGGGCTGGGCGGACTCACCTGTGCTGCCACGCTGAGTAAAGAGGGCTACCATGTATGCCTGTTGGAGAAGAACACGATTCCAGGCGGTTGCTTCCAGTCGTTCCGGCGCAACGGGCGCCTGCTCGACACAGGCATCCATTATGTAGGCAGCTTAGATGAAGGAGAGATCCTGCGTCAATACTTTTCTTATTTTGGTATTTGGGACAGACTTCAGGTGCGCCGCTTGGATGAAGAGGCCTTCGATCTGGTGAACTACCAGGGAAAGGAATACCCGTATGCCATGGGGCATGAACTGTTTATCAAACGATTGTCCGACCTTTTTCCCGGGGAGAAGGAGGCGATCCGACGTTATACGGAATTATTGAAAAGGGTGGGAGAGACCATCTCTGTCGATCAATTGAAGAAAGGCCATTTTACTCAGGGCAGTCTCGACCACTTCTCCGTTTCTGCTTGGGAAACCATTGCTTCTGTCACACAAAACCCGGCACTTCGTCAGGTACTTTCCAGTCCGGCCTTATTGTATGGTGGTGATCAGGCCACTTCGACATTCTACCATCATGCGATGATTACCGATTCCTATCTGCGGGGAGCCTACCGGTTCACCGACGGCAGCATGCAGGTGGTCGATGCCTTGATCGATCAGATCCGCCGACAGGGAGGCACCGTATTGACGGGAGCCAAAGCAACCCGCTTGTTGCTGCAGGGTGACAAGATCAATGCGGTAGAGATCAATCACAGTGAACGTCTCGAAGCAGACTACGTGATCTCTTCTCTTCATCCTTCCGTAACGATGCAGATGGTCGACAAAACACCGCTTATCCGCAAAGCCTACCTCTCGCGCTTGTCACATCTTCCCAATACATACGGCCTGTTATCGGTCTACCTGATTCAGAAAAAAGGAACGACCCCCTATCAGAACAGCAACCTTTTCCTCCACGAAAAAGAAGATGTCTGGTACACTACCAAACATCCCGAAGACCGGCGCATACATAGTGTGCTTATCACGATGCAACCCTCGGCCTCCGATCCGGAGCATACCGATGTGATCAGTATCCTATCCCCCATGTATATCGGAGAGCTTACACCCTGGTTGGACACCACACCCGAGAAACGGGGAGATGCATATCTCGGATATAAAGAGCAAAAAGCGGAAGAAGTACTGGCTTTCGTAGGGAACTATTATCCGGAGATACGCGACAACATAGAGCGAATCTATATCACCACCCCATTAAGCTACCGCGATTATACCGGCATCCCCGACGGATCGGCTTATGGCATTATGAAAAACTATAACCAACCTATGACAACGGTTATTCCGAACCGTACACGCATCAATAACCTCTACCTGACCGGACAAAACCTGAATGTACACGGCGCTTTGGGCGTCACCCTTACCTCTATGCTCACCTGCGGCGAATTAGTGGGAACAGAATACCTGGCTAAAAAAATAGCCAAGGGCTGATTCAAGAACCAGGCCTTGGCGTATATCGGCTATTTCCCTTTTATTCTTATTTACTTTTCAAAGCCTTAGCTACCGAGCCTGCCCAATAGTTGCGCAGGCCGAAACCACCGGCTTTGGTGGTAATCCGTTTGTTCGAGATCACCTCTTTCGTCGAAAGGTCGAATATCACCTTATGATAGGTGGCCATATTCTGTGGCTTATTCATCAATCCGGCAATCAGAATGGCTCCATATCCTTCGGTATAATCACCCGTATCGTAGGAGGCTACCTGCTCGGCAATCATCTCGTCCGTCAGTTCATACTCATTATCGTCGCGTTTCAGGGTTTCATACACCCGTTCCAGGTTCAAACTATTCACCATCCGGTAGCTCTCCGTGATATTCACCTTCGGGAAAGCCTGAGAGGGAGAATACTTCTTGGGTTCCGAAAGGAATAATCCGTTGATGCCTTCAAACGCCTGCTCGAACTGATCGGCTGTTTCCGTCGCGCCAAACACCTGGGCGATCGAAAAATCCACACCAAAGAATGTCAACTCCTTTATCTCTTTCAACTCTACCTGCTGCGCCTGCATAGTTAATATGCCAAACATGGCAACAACCCATAAACATACTTTTTTCATAATCAATTCTTTTTTTATGTATTTCACTTAACGCAAATCTACAAATTTAATTGCCTTCCGGCTCATCTGGGGCATTTGAATTTTAGCGATATAATCGGGCGAAGCAAACTGAATGGTAGGCGCCACCCGCACCTTCGAACGGAACAGGTCTTTGATCTGTTTGGCAAAGCCTTCCGTCTGAATCTCGCTCCCGACGCGGATCAGGATATCGTCGGTGCCCAGGTCGTTGGTATAGACCTCCACCACATAGTTCTTTACGCCCGAGATATTGTCCAGGATATCATAGAGCGCGGGCGGATAGAGCGTTGTGCCTTTGTATTTGATCATTTGTCCTTTGCGTCCCAATACAGAGCTCAGGCGCGTCGTGTTGCGCCCACAGGAGCAGGGCTCATGGTAATGGTAACAGATATCGCCCGTCTTAAAACGCAATAACGGCATACCCCGCACGCCCAATGTCGTGATGGTTACCTCGCCGGGTTCTCCCTTTGCTACCGGACGGTTATCGTCGTCGAGAAACTCCACAATGATCAATTCCGGTTGAAGATGACCTCCCCGGCAGGCTTCACATTCGGTAAAGGAAGACTGCATCTCTGTCGAGGCGTAGGTCGATTGCAGCGTAGGCACATGCCATTTGTCATGGATGCGTTGCCCGAGGGTATTAAGGGTGAAGTCGGGATTGCGCAGTGCCTCCCCGATGCAGATCGCTTTCCGGATGGAAGAGGCGTTGTAATCGATCCCATGCTCCTCCGCATATTCGATCAGTTTGATCAGAAACGAGGGAACCACCATGCAGAAGGTGGGCTGGATCCGGCGGATCGTGTCCCATTGCAATTCCGGAATACCATTGCCTACGCGCACCACACCGGCGCCCATCTCACGGGCTCCCATATAATAGGCCAGGCCCGCCATGAAACGTCGGTCGAGCGTGGTCATCAGTTGCATAATATCCTCCGCGCCGCATCCTGCCGTCGTGAAGGAGAGATATTCGTTATAGGACAACCGATCGAGATCACCCGAGGTCAGGACAAAGGTGACCGGGTCGCCCAAGGTACCGGAAGTCGTGACATAATCGATCACCTCCCGTTGGTCGACACATATAAATTCTTCATTGCGCAGTTGCAAATCGGTTTTGGTTGTCACCGGCAGGTGTTGCAGATCCTCTATCGTGCGGATACGGGCGAGGTCGATCTTCTCCTCGCGGAACATCTGCCGGTAGAAAGAGGAATGCCCGTTCAGGTACGTCAACTCCTCCGCCAGACGCATCTCCTGATATCGTTTGATTTCTTCCGGAGATTTAAACTGGATATCACCTTGTTTTTGCATACGGTTTATTTTATTTTTTCAATTCGTTTTTCGATGGATGTGCGCTCGCCCTGCTTCGCGATCTCTTTCGTCAAGGCTTGTTGCCAGTGGCGAACGGCCTCTTCCTTTTCCCCGAAGGTGGCATAATAATCGCCCGCCAGTTCCCAGGCATAATACATTTCCGGATTCGATTGCAAGAGTTGATCAACAAGCTCTTGATGGAGTTCCTGACCTGTTTTTATCTGCTTTCGGATCATTTTCACCGTCTCCCGGTAGGTCAACAGGCGATTGTAATCCGGGGAGAATAGGAAGGGATCGGCAGCAATCGCCAGGGAGTCAATGGGCGCGACTGCCTCTTTGCCTGATGCGCCGAATATCTCATTCAGGTCATACGCCACATATTCCCCTGATTGCCAGGGAGTGGTCGACACCCACATCAATAGCTTCTCAGGCTGGAACACCACCGAGTGATGGGCGATAAACTGATTGATCGCCTTTTCGTTGGCTAAGCCAATCTCTTTTCCTCCCGCTCCCCACCGGTCGCGCAACATATCAGCGGCATCCGTTGGGTCGACAGGGCTTTTCTCCTGTAACAATTCCTGCAAACGGGCGTAACGGTAAGGACTATCCGAGGTGGCCAGATTCTCCCGGTTGCGCTCGTCGTCGCGGAAGGTCTCCGACTGATAATGGTTGGTGCAGATGATATAGTCTCCTTCCGTATGGAACAATCCGATAAGATCGGGCGACTTCTCGATAACAGCCGCCTTCCCCTCGCGGGCAGAACCGATCAATAATGATTCGGACACAAAGGTTTTTCGTTTTTCCGCGATGGCGTAAGCCTCTTCGATCGTCGAGGCATATTGCAGGATCTCGCGTGCCAACAACGAGATAGGCATCGCCGCGGAGGTGGGCATGGTCGATTTGGCGGCATTGATGGTGACCGTCAGCCCCGTCGTGTTCATGCCCGACAATACTCCGGTCATGCCCGGCCAGCCGACAGCCGCAAAGGCATAGCCTTCCGTCGGACGATAGAATGAGACCATCTTATGGCGGGCAAAGTCATCGCCCATATAGAAATCGAAATTCCGTCCGATCAACAGGGTCGAGTCCGCGCTGGCCGCACCCCACAAACCAAACGAGCTACACCCTACCAGCATATAGTCCTGCATGGCATGGCCGATATCGTGCGCCGCGTGGTAATTGAGCTGCCGCTCGTAGGGCGTCCCGATCATATCATATTTATGGGTACAGGAAAGAGAGATCCCGTAGATCTCCCGGCGAAACTCTTCAGGGATATATTCGCCCAGGTGGCGGTTGAACACAATCAAAAGGAAACGCAGGAATTTCAGGTAACTATCCGAAGGAATCATCTCCCGGATCTGGTCGACAAACACCTTCTCCTGATAATAGAGCAGATCCTCCAACAGCTTGCCCGAAGCAGCTCCCCGTTCCAGCGCATCGCCTTCCACATACAACTCCCACAAGCCGCTTTTGTCTAAACGCAGTTGGTGTGGCCCATACAACGACAGGCTGTCGGATGTATACAACTCATAATCCGGCAGATCGGAGGCCGTGATCTCCGGCTGTTTCATATCCGCCGAGAAATAGAGTCCCGCCAGACAGAGAAACAGCAATCCTATAACAGCCAGTATCCCCAGGAAGAAATAGTTGATAATTCGCTTCATATCATCTACACTTTAAACGTAGCCACCGGATGGATTAAGCGGCAACAGATTTGCAAAGGTACTCTTTTTCGGGCTTTCGCGAAACTTACATTTTTGGAAAAAACGGGAATAGAGGTAGGTCAGAATAAAAAAGAGACCTCTTTGAAAGCATATTTGCGGGTGGAACCGTCGCGTAATTGCAACAATAGGTGGCCGGTTGGTTCGACGGAAGCAATCATTGCCTCAAAACGGCCGGAGGCATCTTCGTAGGGATGGAAGCCCTCTTTGCGGTAAAGTGCCCGGGCATAGAGGCGGCGTATCTCCGCCTCCTCTTCCTGTAAAAGGAGTAGGTAGTAGTGATAGAAGCGCGATAGGAACTGATCGAGAATAGCTTCCCGGTCGTACTCCTGCCCGGTGATCTGTTTTAAGGAGACAGGATTGGGCGCGTTTCCGGTGAATAGCTCCTGATTCAGGTTGATACCGACACCAATGATCGAACAGTAGATGCCTCTTCCGGCAATATCATTTTCGATCAACATGCCGCATATCTTTTTATCCTGCCAGTAGATGTCGTTGGGCCACTTCACGGTGATATCATCACTGTATTGCAATAGGCTCTCCTGCACACTGAGAGCAGTGATCTGCGAGATCAGAAATTGTTTGTTGGCCGGCAATACATCGGGATATAACACCGTGCTGAAAGTGAGGTTTTTGCCCCATTCCGATTCCCAACTGTTGCCCATCTGTCCACGACCGGCTGTTTGCCCATCGGCCCAGACAACGCTGCCCTCGGGCAATTCGCGCCGCCCTACCCGCTCGCGCAGGCTGGTATTGGTAGAGATCACCTCCTGAAGATGTATGATTTGCGGCGATTCTGTGTTATTCGTCAGCATATTGTTCGCGTATTCGTTTGGGCAACTTAGCGATCACCTCCTGGTAGGCATGATGAATCCAGTGGCGGATCTCCTTCGCCGGCATATCGCGCTCCAGATAAATATTGTTCCAGTGTTTCTTATTGAAATGATAGGCCGGAGCGACAGCTTGGTAATGTTCGCGCAACTGCTCCGCTTCGTCCGGATCACATTTGACGGCAATCACCGGTTCCTCCGCGTCGAGCGCCAGGAGCAGAAACATTTTATTCTCCACTTTGAATACAAGCGATACCTCATCGAAGGGAAAACACTCTGTCGTGTTCTTCAATGACAGGCAATAATCGCGTACTTCTTCACAATTCATACACACATCTTTTATCGTACCGGAGGCAAAAACGCATCCTCATACTGTTCTATCTCATACCCTTGCGGACCGGGAACCACCGTGATAATATCGAACCGAACCGGCAGTTCGATACTGAAATAACGGGCATAGGCATCCGCCGCCAATACCGTACGGCGAATCTTCTTCCGGTCGACCGCATCTTCCGGCGAAAGCAGATGATCCATCGCACGGGTCTTTACTTCCACCACCACCAGCCATTCGCCATCGATTGCCACGATATCCAACTCAAAATGGTGCCAATGCCAGTTGCTGTCAAGAATCGTATATCCCTTCTTCTGAAGGAACTCGCGGGCAATCTCCTCGCCTTTACGTCCGATTTCGTTGTGGTTCGCCATTTGACAAATATAGTGAGATTTTCTTTTTTAATTCGCTGGATCAATGTACTTTTGCGGCTATATGAAGAAAGTGCGGCCAAAAAATGTTACCAAGTCACCCTCTCCACGCTCTCATAAAGTGACTTTTATGCTCAACGACGAAGAGCAGAAGGCTGTCACGCGCTATCTCGAACGCTACAAAATATCGAATAAATCGCGCTGGTACCGCGAGACCATCATGACACATATCCTGAAGATCATGGAGGAAGACTACCCTACCCTCTTCAATGAAAATGAAATGAGGCGATGAATCCTTTCGACGATACCTATTTTATGAAGCAAGCCCTGACGGAAGCACGTGCTGCCGCCGCCGAAGGGGAGGTGCCTGTTGGCGCGGTCATCGTATGCCAGGGACGGATCATTGCCCGGGCGCACAACCAGACCGAGCGCCTCAACGACACCACAGCTCATGCCGAGATGCTGGCTATCACGGCAGCCACCGGCGTATTGGGTGCCAAATACCTGACCGATTGCACGCTCTATGTCACGGTTGAGCCCTGCGTGATGTGTGCCGGAGCCATCGGATGGTCACAAATCAGCCAAGTGGTCTTTGGCGCTTCCGACGAGAAAAGAGGCTTTCTGCAATTTGCCCCGCGTGCGCTTCACCCCAAAACAACCGTCACAAAAGGCGTTCTGGAGGAGGAATGTGCTGCCGAAATGAAGCAGTTTTTCCAACAAAAACGCTAATCAGTAGGTCAGTTCCCTGTCTTTTATCGAAGAGGAGATTGGAAAGGGGTATCGTTTTTGAAGTTGTTCCCGGTCGATAGTCGGATCCACAAATCCACCTTGCATTCCTTTGATCGTAATCGTTCCCTGGCTGTTTATTTCAATAATGGCATACAGAGTCGTGTCGTAGCTGATCTGTTCCGGCCATTCCGGCAGGGGCTCCCGGCCGCTTCGGCGATTAACAAAATCATTACCTGTCCAGAAATAGCTGGCCGAATTGGCCTGCCAGTAGTTGATCCGGTCGATCACCTGGTAGTTGTCGCTATGGTTATAGCCTGCCATCACCGCCGCGATGCGTGTCCCCGAATTCATAGCCTCTTTGATGATCCGGTGCAGGTCGCGGTTTTTGTTGGGGGTCGATATGCGGTCGTTGATGGGGGCATGCGACAGGATCACATAGATAGGTTTTTTGTTTTTCAATACTTCTGTCAGCCATTCATGTTGTTCCTGGCTGAAATGTCCGTGACGTAACTCAGGCACATCAAAATTCCCGTGATCATACGCCTGTTCATTTCCCTCTTCGTCTAAGAAGAAATTAGAATCCAATACCACAAATCGGAAAGGTCCTTTGTCGAAATAGTAGTGAGAGGCCTTCAATCCATAGAAAGCCGTGAACTCCTGCTTGGAGGCCTTCTGCAGATCCTGACTGCCTATCGCGTGATAGACCGGGGCGGAGGCATTAATAAGCATCTCTCTGAGCGGTTCGTTGGCGGGTGAGGGCTGCGCGATATCTCCCAGGTCGACGAAAAAATCGACCTGACGATCGGCACCTGCCCGAAGGATGGTTTGCAACCGTTCGCTCCCGTCAGCGATCGAATCGGCATGCAGGTCGGAAAACAAAAGAAACCTCACCGTTTGCTCCTCGGGAGTACATCCGAACAAGAGGCAAAGGGTGAGCGTAAGGGTTGTGTACACAAATCGTTTCATAGCTATTATAATTATATATGTTTATTCACTGATCAATTCGATACTGGCTCCGCGAACGCCTGAAGCGGAAGCCTCCAACACAATGGGACCCGCCTTTTCGGTTGTCTGCACAATGGCGGTCATCTGTCCGCTGAAGAGCTTCATCTGCGGCAGATGGAAAAGCTCCAGGCTGGTGGTGTTACCACTGGCTCCGGCGCGATAGAATCCTTCACCACGCACCTTGAACTTCACCTGATTGGTAGCGTCGGGACAAAGGTTGCCATTCCGGTCGACCACCCGTACATTAATAAATGAGAGGTCTTTACCATCGGCCGATAGACGCGAACGATCGGCTTTCAATTCCAGGCGATGAGGCTTACCTGCCGTATGGATCTCCTTTTCTTCCACCGCATTGCCCTCCTTATCGTAAGCTACCACCTTCACCGTGCCCGGCTCATAACGTGTGTCCATCCACATCAGGCGATAGCGTTTCTGGCGCTCCAGCGAAGCCAACGCTTCGGGTGTGCCGCTGGCATCCAGTTCGACAGAAAGATCTTTCGTGCGAACGCCCTGGCTTTTGCCGTTGATAAACAGCTCTGCCGAAGGATGGTTGGTATAAACGAACACCGGCGTCACCTCGCCTTCGCGTCCCGGCCATGTCCAGTGAGGCAGGATATGCAAGGTGTTCTCCCCTTTGTTCCAATGGCTGCGATAGAGCCAGTAGCGGTCTTTGGGTATACCCGCCAGGTCGATAATACCGAACAGGGAGCTGTGGCTGGGCCAGTCGGTATAATAGGGTGTCGGTTCACCCAGGTAATCAAAACCGGTCCATACGAATTCCCCGATTGTATAGGGCAGATCCTCCTGATGAATAAAATCGTCTTCGGGCAGGTTCGACCAATTACAATGCTCCAGATCGTAGCCGCTGCTTTGGTGGTCGTCGTATTTGGCATCCGAACGGCGTTCTACCGGGAATTTATAGACCCCGCGGGTGCTGACGGTCGACGCCGTTTCGCTACCCAACACAATAGCCTGCGGTAATTTTTTGTAGGCATCCTGGTACACAAAGAGGCGGTAGTTGAAGCCTACCACATCCATGGTGGCGGCGAAATTATTGTTGATAACGGTGGTTCCATGATCCAACCCATTGGTGACCGGACGGGTAGGGTCTTCGCGGTGGCAGATATCCTGCAGGAAGCGCGCTAATTTGTTTCCTCCCGGTCTGCTCTGGTCGGGCACCTCGTTGCCGATACACCACATCACCACACTCGGGCTGTTGCGGTATTGCCGGAGCAGGTTCACCAGGTCTTTCTCCGCCCATTCGTCGAAGAACAGGTTGTATCCGTTTTTCACCTTCGGCGTTTTCCATTCGTCGAACGTCTCGGGCATCACCATAAAGCCCATCTCGTCGCAGGCACGGATCAATTCGGGCGCGGGCATATTGTGTGAGGTGCGGATCGCGTTACATCCCATATCTTTCAAGATGCGCAACTGACGGCGGATCGCGGCGTCATTGACGGCAGCACCCAACGGTCCCAGGTCGTGGTGGTTACACACCCCTTTAAACATGGTCTTTTCGCCATTCAGGAAAAAGCCCTCCTCGGGAATAATCTCGATCGAACGGATACCAAACGTCGTGGTGTACTCATCTTTCAAGGTCTGTCCGTCGTATAGGCGGGAAACCGCCTTGTAGAGTTCGGGCACCTGTGGCGACCACAAACGGGGATTCTGCAAAATGATCTCTTGCGAGAAACAGTCCTTATCGTAAGCAGTCAACGCCGATTTGGTCTCGATCAGGCGATTGCCATACTGGTTCCATATTTCCGTCACCAGGCTATAACGGGAAGCCTCCGTTCCCTCGGGCCGGGCGATCTCTGTTTTCAGGTGCACGCGGGCAAATTCTTTACTAACCTGCGGCGTCGTGATCTGCGTTCCCCAAAGCGGAATATGCGCCTCTTCCGTCACGATCACATGCACATTGCGGTAGATACCGGCGCCCGGATACCAGCGCGACGATTCCGGCAAGTTCTCTAAGCGAACAGCCAGTGTGTTCGTGCCTTCGGCATGCAGGAAGTCTGTAATATCGAAATAGAAAGAGTTATAGCCATAAGGCCAGTTACCCACCTTTTGTCCGTTCACATAGACATTGGCCTGACTCATCGCCCCGTCGAACAACAGCGTGACCCGTTTGCCCGGCGCATACGACGGAATGGAGAGGTCGTAGCGATACCAGCCCACCCCTACAAAAGGAAGCCCGCCCGTACGTCCGGCATGAGGCATCGCCTCTTTCTGTCCATCCTGGGTAATGGCCACCTGTTGCATATCATTATACGCATCGAAAGGACCATAGATCGCCCAATCGTGAGGCACGGTGACCGACTGCCACTTGCTGTCGTCATAGTCCGAACGGATAAAATCAGCCTGATCTTCCCGGGTGAATTTCCATCCCTTCTCGAGCAGAAACTCCGTGCGTACCTGTGCCGTTAGCCATTGGGGCAAAAATAAACTCCATGCGAAAACAAACAAAATGTGAAATCGTTTCATATGATTATTTAATTTGATTTGATTTACAGATGTACAAATATAGGGAAAGCCGAACACAGAGCCAAGCTTGCTTGAGCTATGTTAAGGCGCATCCTATATTCTACAAATATAGGGAAAACACAAATATGGCGGCATGCTATAGATTTCATTTCTTTTGGTGTAGATAGACTTGGTTACTGAATTCTTTAAATTGGGAAGAAATTGAAGATACAAGGTATATCAGATCAGTATCTAAAAGCTCCCCTTCTTAGAAAAGAAGGGGGGGGACCGCTGCTTGCAGCGGTGGGGTAATTTGAATTCTTTATAAATGTTTTTCCTATTTCTTTGATAGTCACAAATACACAAAACAGAACAAATGTGTGATTTTTAATACATCAAACTACCCCACCATCGCAAGCGATGGTCCACCCCCTTCTTTTCTAAGAAGGGGAGCCTTGGATAGTGATTTCTATAACCTTCACATATTACATTATCTGAATTCCCTATTTCCTATCTCCCATCTCCTTCCAATATTACCACAATCGAAGATCAAAGCTGATCGAGTAGTTGGCATTCCTTGCGAAAATGTGAACAGATGTTAAATCGTCCATTTCCGGCGAAACCCCGAAATTACGATTTGTAATTTTCGCGGGAGTTTGCGCGCAAAAAAGCGGGACTTTGGAGACAAACTCCCGGGAGAAACACTTTTTAACGTATGGATTTGTAAGTAAAACGCCCGATTTGCTTACAATCGCTATTTTAACATTTTGGTTTTTTGGTTGTGAAATCGGACTTTTCGGGGTGTCGGAAGCGAAAAAATCACCCTATATTATAATGTAAGAAACAGCTTGTATACAGGCTATTCGGAGGGATATATGCTATTGCCGAAAAATTTCTTTAATTTATTGCTTCCTATGTGGAATTAGGCTACCTTTGCGCTTTTATTTTGTGCAGCGTGAAAAACTTATAAACAATTAAATAACTTAAACTATTATCTTATGTGGTTACTTAATTCTTCTATTGGCAAGAAACTGATCATGAGTATCTCAGGTATCGTTCTTGTTCTGTTTCTAACGTTCCATGCGGCCATGAACGTAGCAGCGGTATTCTCTGAAAAGGCATACAACATGATCTGTGCCCTTTTGGGGGCTAACTGGTATGCTGTGGCGGCGACCGTGGTGCTGGCAGGCATTGTCGCTATTCACTTTCTGTATGCGCTATTGCTTACGTTTCAAAACATGAAAGCACGCGGAAGCGACAGCTACGCCGTGAACACGCGTCAGAAAAACGTGACATGGGCATCTAAGAACATGTTTGTTCTGGGTATTATTGTTGTGGGCTTTATGCTGTTACACTTTGCCCAGTTTTGGTACAAGATGATGTTTGCCGAATTGATTGGCAGTCATGAGGTAGCCTTGGGCGACAAATTAGTATCTACTCAGAACGGCGCAGCCTTTATCAACTACTACTTCAGCCAACTCTGGGTAGTGATCTGTTACCTGATCTGGTATGTGGCCTTGTGGTTCCACCTGACGCACGGGATTTGGAGTTCTGTTCAAACGATGGGTTTGAGTAACAATATCTGGATCAAACGTTGGAAAGTAATCGGCAATATCTATGCTACGCTGTTGATGGCAGCCTTTGCCTTTGTAACTATTTTCTTCTATCTGAAGAGCCTTTGTGGTGGTTCTTGCTGTTAACTAAAGGTGTAATCCATTTGAAAATCAAAGAAATATGACACAGATAAATTCAAAAGTTCCACAAGGCCCGTTGGCTGAAAAGTGGAGTAATTATAAAGCACATCAGAAGCTGGTGAACCCGGCTAATAAACGCCGTTTGGATGTGATCGTGGTAGGAACCGGATTGGCCGGTGCTTCTGCGGCTGCTTCATTGGCTGAGATGGGATTCAATGTACTTAACTTCTGTATCCAGGATTCTCCCCGTCGCGCGCACTCGATTGCTGCCCAGGGAGGTATCAATGCTGCCAAGAACTATCAGAACGACGGTGACTCGGTCTACCGTCTCTTTTATGATACGATCAAAGGGGGGGACTATCGTGCCCGCGAAGCTAACGTATATCGTTTGGCAGAGGTTTCCAACGCTATTATCGACCAGTGCGTAGCGCAGGGTGTTCCTTTTGCACGTGAATACGGCGGTCTGCTCGACAACCGTTCATTCGGGGGCGCGCAGGTATCGCGTACCTTCTATGCCCGCGGACAGACCGGACAGCAGTTGCTGTTGGGCGCCTACTCAGCACTGAGCCGTATGATCGGTCTGAATAAAGTAAAAATGTATACACGTCATGAAATGGTTGACGTGGTAAAGGTTGACGGGCGTGCCCGCGGTATCATTGCCCGTAACTTAGTGACCGGTAAACTGGAACGTTTCGCGGCTCATGCCGTCGTGGTAGCCACCGGAGGATATGTAAATACCTTCTTCCTGTCTACCAACGCGATGGCATCCAACGGTTCTGCCGCATGGCAATGTTATAAGAAAGGGGCTTACTTTGCGAATCCCTGTATGGTACAGATCCACCCGACCTGTATCCCTGTGCATGGTGAATTCCAGTCTAAGCTGACCCTGATGTCGGAGTCGTTGCGTAACGACGGACGCATCTGGGTACCGAAGAAAAAGGCGGATGCCGAAGCAATCCGTGCCGGCAAACTGAAACCGACACAAATTGCTGAGGAAGACCGCGACTACTACCTGGAACGCCGCTATCCGGCATTCGGTAACTTAGTGCCGCGCGACGTAGCATCACGTGCTGCGAAGGAACGTTGCGACGCCGGTTTCGGTGTGGGAGCGGGACAGGCTGTTTACCTTGACTTTGCTGAGGCGATCAACCGCCTGGGACGCAATGTAGTTGAGGCACGTTATGGTAACCTCTTCCAGATGTATGAAAAGATTGTTGATGATAATCCATATGAAACGCCGATGATGATCTATCCGGCTCTCCACTATTCCATGGGAGGTCTGTGGGTTGATTACGAATTGATGACCAATGTGCCGGGACTGTTCGCCATTGGCGAAGCCAACTTCTCCGACCACGGCGCAAACCGTTTGGGTGCATCCGCGTTGATGCAGGGATTGGCCGACGGTTACTTCGTGTTGCCGTATACGATCCAGAACTACCTGGCCGACCAGATCCAGGTGCCGCGTTTCAGCACCGATCTGCCTGAGTTCGAAGAGGCTGAATCTGCTCTGAAGGCACGTATCGACAAACTGATGAATATCAAGGGCACATCTACCGTAGATACTATCCATCGGAAACTGGGACTTATCATGTGGGACTTCGTCGGTATGGCGCGTAATGCCGAAGGCCTGAAGGGCGCTATCGAAAGCCTGAAGGAACTGAAGAAAGAGTTCTGGAGCAATGTGCGTATCCCGGGTGAAGCCAATGATCTGAATGTGGAGTTGGAAAAAGCTTTGCGTTTGGCCGACTTCCTGGAGATTGGCGAGTTGATGGCGCACGATGCCTACGACCGTCAGGAATCCTGCGGTGGTCACTTCCGTGAAGAATATCAGACAGAAGAGGGCGAAGCGATGCGTCGCGACGATCAGTTCTCGTATGTATCCTGCTGGGAATACCAGGGTGAAGACAAAGACCCTGTGATGTATAAAGAGGCTTTGGATTACGAATTCGTAGTGCGTCAACAGAGGAATTACAAAAATTAATAACGGCCCCCTAAATCCCCCAAAGGGGGACTTCTCCTCCCCTTGGGGGAGGTCGGGAGGGGCTTTAAATTCAACAACAATGGATAAAAATATAAATATCACAGTAAAGGTATGGCGTCAGAAGGGACCGCAAGCCAAAGGCGCTTTTGAATCATACCAGTTGAAAGAGATTTCTCAGGGAAGTTCTTTCCTTGAAATGCTTGATATATTGAACGAGCAGTTGGTGAACGAAGGGAAAGAGCCGGTGGTGTTCGATCACGACTGCCGCGAAGGTATCTGCGGAATGTGTTCGTTGTATATCGACGGGCATCCGCACGGACCGGATACAGAGATTACCACCTGCCAGCTTCACATGCGTAAGTTCGACGAAGGCGCAACCATCACCATCGAGCCTTGGCGTTCGGCCGGTTTCCCGGTGATCCGCGACCTGATGGTCGACCGCTATGCGTTCGACAAAATCATCCAAGCCGGGGGCTTTGTGTCGGTGAATACCGGTGGTATCCCCGATGCCAATGCCATTCCTATCCCTAAGAAGGATGCCGACCTGGCGATGGATGCGGCGGCTTGTATCGGTTGTGGCGCCTGCGTAGCTGCTTGTAAGAATGGCTCGGCTATGTTATTCGTTTCAGCCAAGGTAAGCCAGTTGGCGCTGCTTCCGCAAGGAAAGATTGAAGCGGCTCGCCGCGCGAAAGCCATGGTTTCCAAGATGGACGAACTGGGATTTGGTAACTGTACCAACACCCGCGCCTGCGAAGCCGAATGTCCCAAAGCTGTTTCTATCAGTAACATTGCTCGTCTGAACCGTGAGTTCATCAAGGCGAAGTTGAAAGACTGATATAAATATATCCTCAATTTTCAGGGAAGGCTGTCTCACGATGTGGGATGGCCTTTTTCTTTTTGGGCGCGGATTACACAGATTACACTGTTTTTATGTTTCTTTGTATGACGGATTTCACCGTAAGATAACGGCGATTCGTCGGGAATTTGACCCGAGAAAGCGTTTTTGCCTTGCGGAAGGCATACCCGACACCTATCTTTGTTTCAGCAATTAAAACGAAAAGAATATGAACGAATCGAATGAAGTGAGTTATAATTCACACCGCAAATGGAACCGGCTGATCACAGCGACTATATTTATTATTGTAGGTGTCCTGTTCCTGGGTAGGAATCTGGGTTGGGTCGACCCCGATGTTTTCCATTACATTGTTTCCTGGCAAATGTTGCTGATCGTGATAGGGGTGGTGCAATTGACCCGGCGCAACTTTGTCGGCGGATTGGTCTTGGTCAGCGTCGGTGGCTTCTTCCTTATTCCGTCCGAATATGGCATTGGCGACTATTGGCCGGTGATATTCATTATTATCGGTATCGGCATACTCCTGAAATTCACCCATCCCCACAGTCATCCGCGATGGCATCACCGCCGTTCCCTGAAATCAGCAGAAACAAACGATGGGTTTGTGGAGGCGGATGTGAGTTTCGGATCCTCCCGGCATATTGCACTGGATCCTGTTTTCCGGGGTGCCGACCTGGATATCTCTTTTGGCAATATAGCCTTAGACCTGCGCAAAACGCAGTTGGAGCAGGAAGAGACCTATATCGATATCGACTGTTCCTTCGGTGGTATTGAATTGTTTATCCCTTCGACCTGGAATGTATTGATACAGGTTGACAACAGTTTCGGCGGGGTAAACGACAAACGTCATTTTGTGCATGCGATAGACTACGACCACAAACTTATTATCCGCGGCGAGATTAGCTTTGGCGGACTGGAAATAAAGAGCTAACTGCATGCAAGACCACCCCTTCATAGCCTCGACCAATCGCAGGACGTTAGGTGTACTCTTCGTCGTTATCGCCGCACTGATTCATTGGTGGCTATTGACGACCTATGCCCAGGCGCAGCCATTGCCCGCGGCTATCGATACGCTGCTATCGATAGGACTACTGACCGCGGCCGGATATTACGCCTGGTATGCGTTGACTTACATACGGGTCTGGCAGGTGCAGTTCCTCTTGGCGCTCGTGGTTCAGTTTGTTTGCGTGGGGGTTAGCTTTGCCTTGTTGACCATTGCCGGATGGGAGAACTCCGTTTCTTTTGTGCAAGGCTTGCCTCTGCGGGGGCTTTTTGGGCTGATGGGCTGGGTTATCCTGTTACAATGGTACGACCGCATGCGCGAGGAGGAGGAAAAGATGGAAACCATTGTTCCTACACCTGATCCGCTGCCGAAGGCGGAACCGGTCGAGCTCCTTGAAAAGATCTCCGTTAAAGATGGCACACGCATCCATATCGTGCATATCGAAGAACTGATCTGCCTGCAGGCAAGCGGCGATTATGTGACGCTTTTCACACCGCAAGGGCAGTATATCAAAGAACAGACGATGAAGTATTTTGAGACGCACCTGCCTACTTCTTTCGTTCGTATCCATCGTTCGTCGATCGTGAACACCGAATTTATCCTTCGGGTCGAATTGTTCGGGAAAGAAAACTATCGGGTCAAACTGAAAGATGGCACCAGTTTGCGGGCAAGCAGCGCCGGTTATAAACTCCTAAAAGAGCGACTCGCTTTATAAGATTTCACCTTCGAAAAGTGTTAATTTTAGCAGAAATTTGCTGAATTCTATCTCTTTTTTGTTTGTCTAACACTTTTTGGCAATAAGCTGTGTGTGCCTTAACATCTATTATTGATAAAAGTCTTGACAGGAATGGAAAAGCCCCTATCTTTGTACTGTGGTTTTTTCATAATAGTATTAGATTTAAGGTTAACAAAGTTGGTTAGGGGTTGTCGTGAGACAGCCTTTAATTGTTTTATAGAAGTCTATTTAAGGTAAAAAGATAGCCGGTATCCTTCCAGTCGGAAAGGTACCGGCGTTGTTTTTTAAAGGATACCTCTTATAACTTCTCTTTCAGGAACCGTCCGGTATAGGATTCCGGACAGGCGGCAATGTCTTCCGGTGTGCCGGTGCAGACTAAGTGGCCTCCGGCTTTCCCTCCTTCGGAACCCAGATCGATCACGTAGTCGGCGCATTTGATCACATCCATATTGTGTTCGATGATGATCACCGTATGCCCTTTGTCGATCAAGGCATTGAATGCTTTCAGCAGGGTTTTGATATCGTGGAAGTGAAGCCCGGTGGTCGGCTCGTCGAAGACAAACAGCGTAGACTCCTGCTTCTCCTGCCCCAGGTAATAGGCCAATTTCACGCGTTGGTTCTCTCCGCCCGAGAGGGTCGACGAGGTCTGTCCCAGTTTGATATAGCCTAAGCCGACATCCTGCAAGGGTTTCAATCGGCGAACGATTTTCTTTTCCTGCGATCCTTTGGTCTTTTCGAAAAACTCGATGGCCTGATTAACCGTCATCTCCAACACATCGAAGATATTGACGCCCTGGTATTCCACCTCCAACACATCCGACTTAAAGCGTTTCCCATGACACACATCACATTCCAGGGTGATATCCGCCATAAACTGCATCTCAACCGTGATGCGCCCCTCGCCTTTACATTCTTCGCATCGCCCGCCCTCTTTGTTGAAAGAGAAGTGAGCCGCGCTGTAGCCCATCTGTTTGGCCAATGCCTGATCGGCAAACAGTTTACGGATCTCGTCGTAGGCGCCGATATAGGTCACCGGATTAGAACGGGAGCTCTTGCCGATGGAGTGCTGATCGACAAATTCAATGGCTTTGATCAGATGGAAATCGCCTTCAACACTACTGCATTCAGCATTCAACCGGGCAGCACCATCTAATTTCTGTTTCACCGCTTCGTAGAATATATCGCGGATAAGCGAACTCTTCCCCGAGCCACTCACCCCGGTTACGACAGTCATCACGTGCAGCGGGAAGCGTACATCAATCCCTTTCAGGTTGTTCTTTCGCGCTCCTTTTATTTCAATGTAGTTGTTCCACGGACGGCGCAGGTCGGGCACCTCGATCTTGTCTTCTCCCGTCAGGTAGCGGACGGTATGGCTTTGCGTGCTTGCCTCCAATTTATCGACCTCTCCCTGATAGACCACTTCGCCCCCCAGACGTCCGGCGTCCGGGCCAATGTCGATAATATAGTCGGCGGCGCGGATGATCTCCTCATCATGTTCGACCACCACCACGGTGTTCCCCAACGATTGCAACTGGCGCAATACATTGATCAACAAATCCGTGTCGCGTGAATGCAATCCGATGCTCGGTTCGTCCAGGATATAGAGCGACCCCACTAAGCTGCTTCCAAGCGAGGTGACTAAGTTGATCCGTTGGCTTTCGCCGCCCGAAAGGGTAGAGGAGAGGCGGTCGAGGCTCAGGTAGCTCAGCCCTACATCCAACAGGAATTGCAGGCGGCTGGTGATCTCTGTCAACAGGCGTTTGGCAATGGCTGCCTCTGTTTCGTCGAGTTCCAGTTGGTCGAAAAAGGCCTTTACCTCGCCGACCGGCAGCGAAACCAGTTGAGCCATATTTTTTCCTCCGACTTGTACATAAAGCGCCTCCGGTTTCAGGCGGCTCCCTTTGCATACCGGACAAACCGTCTTGCCCCGGTAGCGAGCCATCATCACCCGGTATTGTATCTTGTAGACATTCTCCTCTACGAATTTGAAAAAGTCATCGATCCCATGCAATCCGCGGGCGCCATGCCAGAGCAATGCTTTTTCCTCCTCCGTCAGGTCGTAATAGGGGCGATGTATCGGGAAGTTATAACGCTCGCTGGCGATAATAAATTCTTTTTGCCATTCGCTCATCACCTCCCCTTTCCAGCAAACCACCGCTCCCTGGAAAACCGACAGGCTTTTGTCGGGCACCACCAGGTCTTCATCGATGCCGATCACCTTTCCGTAGCCTTCGCATTTGGGGCAGGCGCCCACCGGGTTGTTGAAGCTGAACATCATCTCGGTCGGCTCTTCAAACACCATACCGTCGGCTTCAAACTTTTTGGAGTATTCGCGGGTGATGGTCTCTTCGGGCGTGTAGACGCGAATCAGACAGGTGCCGTGCCCTTCGAAAAAGGCAGTTTCCGCCGAATCGGCCAGGCGGCTTTTCAGTGTTTTATCGTCGGAAACAACCAGGCGGTCGATCACAATCTCTATGGCGGTCGATTTCAGTAGTTTTTTGTCTTCCAATACCTCGGCAATGCGATACACCTTATCATCGATCGAAAGGCGCGAATAGCCCTCCTTTTGAAGGATCTCTAACTGCTTCTTCATCGTACGTCCCTCCACCGGAACGACCGGGGTAAAGATGGCAAAACGCGTACCCTCCGGATAAGAAAGGATCTCGCGCACGATATCGTTCACCTGATGCTTCTTGACCACCTCACCCGAGATGGGCGAAATAGTTTTCCCGATACGGGCAAACAACAGGCGCAGGTATTCATAGATTTCCGTTGAAGTGCCTACGGTAGAACGTGGATTGCGGGTATTGGTTTTCTGCTCGATGGCAATAGCGGGGGGAATGCCTTTGATGTAATCGGCCTCCGGTTTGCTCATGCGTCCCAGAAACTGGCGGGCATACGAAGAGAGGCTTTCCACATAGCGGCGCTGCCCTTCGGCATACAGGGTATCGAAGGCAAGCGAGGATTTCCCACTGCCCGATAGTCCGGTTATAACCACCAGTTTGTCACGTGGTATCGCCACGTCGATATTTTTCAGATTGTTTACCCGCGCACCCTTTATATAGATGGAATGATTTTCAGACATACTCCCTTTCCGGTTTAAAAACCTGCAAAGTTAACCATTTTCTTTAGCTAAAACAAGGAACCCCTATCGCGTCTTATGCTATCGCCAAAACCAAAAACGCAAGTGTAAGCTGAGGAGGCCATTTTTGGCCAAAATCAAGGGCTTTTACTTACACTTCAAATGTTAACAAATACTAACTCCCGGGACTTTTTTCAAAAACCCCTGCCTTTTCGAAAAAAAACTCCCGCCATTTTGACAAAATGATATTTCGGACGTCCGAGTGAAAAAGAGACAATAATCTCTCTAAATGAGACATTTTTTGCCTAAATATTGAAGGATAAAAGGTATATTTGTAGATTGATTGGGAAAATCGATTGATTATACAGAAAGGCAAAACGACAAGATCTGAAACACATATTATTTTTTATCATCTAATTTTATTTACGTATGAAAACTAAATTTATTGCCTTAGCTCTTATCTTGCTTGGCTTTGTAGCATGCCAACAAGTCCCTGGGGCGCAAATGATTAAAACTCAAATTCCTTCTCGTCCGGCCGGACAGGAAGATGTTCTCAGACTGACAGCCGATCCTATCCCTGTTGTACGCGTAGCCTTTATCGGGCTGGGTATGCGCGGACCGGGCGCTGTAAATCGCATGGCACAGATCGACGGTGTAGAGATCGTTGCTTTGTGTGACCTCCGCCAGGAACAGGTGGAAAAAGCAAACAAAACCTTAGTGGAACGTTTCGGCAAGCCTGCCGCGAAAGAATTTTATGGAGATCCGGAGATCTGGCGTGAGGTAACGGCCTTGCCCGATGTCGATCTGATCTACATCGCCACCGACTGGAATAATCATGCCCGCATGGGTGTTCAGGCGATGAAAGACGGAAAGCACGTAGCTATCGAAGTACCGGCGGCTATGAGCATGGAAGAAATCTGGGAGCTCATCAACACCTCCGAGCAAACACGCAAACATTGTATGCAATTGGAGAACTGTGTGTATGACTTCTTTGAACTGACTTGTCTGAATATGGCGCAACAGGGCATCTTCGGCGAGGTGCTTCATGGCGAGGGAGCCTACATCCACGGATTACAGGCGTTCTGGGATTCTTACTGGGACAACTGGCGTATGGACTTCAACCGCCACCATCGCGGCGATGTATATCCGACCCACGGATTGCTTCCTGTTATGCTGGCGATGAATATCCACCGCGGCGATAAGATGAACTTCCTGACATCCGTTGATACGAAAGCTGTGGGAAACCCGGCCTATATCAAAGAAACAACAGGCGAAGAGGTGACCGATTTCCGCGCCGGCGATCACACGATGACCATGATCCGTACGGAGAAAGGCAAATCTATCCTGATCCAACACGACGTAACCTCTCCGCGTCCTTACAGTCGCGAGTTCCAATTATCGGGAACCAAAGGCTTTGCCAACAAATATCCGGTGCAGGGATTTGCCTTAGACGGCAAGGAGCTGTCGGCTCAGAGCGGCACACCCGACCTGGAAAACCTGAATGCACACAGCTTTGTGTCTGACTCGGTTCGCCGTGTGCTCATGGAGAAATACAAACATCCGATTGCTGTCGATATCGAAGAGAAGGCACGCCAGGTAGGTGGCCACGGAGGTATGGACTTCATCATGGACTATCGCTTGATCTACTGCCTGCAAAACGGACTGCCATTGGATATGGATGTGTATGACCTGGCTGAATCCTGCTGTTTGATACCGCTGACCGAAATCTCTTTGGATAACGGATCTATGCCGGTTGAGATCCCTGATTTCACACGGGGTGGCTGGAATAAACTGAACAAAGTGGAGTTCGCTAAATAAAAAGGGGATACCCTTTCACACAAAAAACTCCCGGATTGAGGTGACTCAATCCGGGAGTTTTTTTATGTCTATAAGCGTATCGCCTGTTAAGGCGTCAGAATGCTTTGAACTTCCAACTCAAACTTCAGGGTGGAATACCCGGGAATAGCATTATAGCCAGAGGCGTCGTAAGCTAACTGATAAGGTATCCAGATCTCCCAACGGTCGCCCTCTTTCATGTATTGCAAAGCGGTAGTAAAGCCAGCAACAAAGCCGGAGGCCAATGAAGTGTAGGGATCTTGCTCCGGATATTCATTCTTGTCGAAAATCAGCCACTTCGAATAATCGCTGGGATTGAGCATATACCCCGTATAATAGATCGCCACTTTGGAGTTGTAGTAGATCGGTTCCGTGCCCTCTCCCGTTTTCAATACCTTGTAATAGATAGAGCCTCTGTTGTTTAGCGACTTTAACTCCGTGTAATTCTTATCCGCCGAGATATCATAAAATGCCTGGCGATTCGCTTCTTTCCACTCTTTGCTCACTGTTTCCTCATCATCGTCGCTACACGACGTAGCGATCATCAAGGTGCAAAGCATCATACATGCAATAAACCAATTCTTTTTCATCTTCATTCCATTATTTGTTTCAACATATTTTTCATACTTACCTTTTCGGCAATAATCGCATTTAGCTGATCGATTGCGACGCGCTCCTGTTCCATCGTGTCGCGGAAGCGGATCGTTACGCAGTTGTCTTTCAACGTTTCATGGTCGACTGTGATGCAATACGGCGTACCGATCGCATCCTGGCGGCGATAGCGTTTGCCGATCGAGTCTTTCTCGTCGTATTGGCAACGGAAGTCGAAGCGCAACATATCGACAATCTCTTCCGCCTTTTCGGGCAGCCCGTCTTTCTTTACCAGCGGCAATACGGCCAGTTTGATCGGCGCTAATGCGGGTGGCAACTTCAGTACCACACGTGATTCGCCATTGGCCAATTCCTCCTCCTGGTAAGATCCCGCCAATACGCTGAGGAAACAACGGTCGACACCAATCGAGGTTTCCACCACATAGGGCGTATAGCTCTTATTCAGTTCCGGATCGAAATACTGCATCTTCTTACCGGAATATTTCTCGTGCTGGCTCAGGTCGAAATCGGTACGGCTGTGGATTCCCTCCACCTCCTTGAAGCCGAAAGGCATATTAAACTCGATATCCGTCGCGGCATTGGCGTAGTGAGCCAGTTTTTCATGATCGTGGTAGCGGTATTTCGCATCGCCGAATCCCATCGCCTTATGCCATTTCATGCGGAACTCTCTCCAGCTATTAAACCAATCCATCTCCTCGCCCGGACGCACAAAGAACTGCATCTCCATCTGTTCGAACTCACGCATACGGAAAATAAACTGACGAGCCACGATCTCATTGCGGAACGCCTTACCGATCTGCGCAATACCAAACGGGATCTTCATACGACCGGTCTTCTGCACGTTCAGAAAATTCACAAAAATACCCTGAGCCGTTTCCGGACGCAGGTAGATTTTGGTGGCTCCGTCGGCCGTTGCTCCCATCTCGGTGGAGAACATCAGGTTGAACTGACGCACCTCCGTCCAGTTGCGGGTGCCCGAGATCGGACAAGCTATTTCGTTATCGATAATGATCTGGCGCAGCTCTTCCAGGTTGGAATCGTTCAATGCTTTGGCAAAACGCTCGTGTAATGCGTCCCATTTTTGTTGGTATTCCAATACCCGGCCGTTTGTGGCGCGGAACTGAGCCTCGTCGAAAGCTTCGCCAAAACGCTTGGCAGCTTTCGCCACCTCTTTATTCATTTTGTCTTCGATCTTGGCTAATTGCTCCTCGATCAATACATCGGCACGATAGCGCTTTTTGGAATCTTTGTTGTCGATCAACGGATCATTGAACGCATCTACGTGACCCGAAGCCTTCCAAATGGTCGGATGCATAAAGATAGCCGAATCGATCCCCACCACATTTTCATGCAACAGCGTCATGCTGTCCCACCAATATTTCTTTATATTGTTTTTCAACTCTACACCGTATTGCCCATAGTCGTAAACAGCTCCCAGTCCATCATAGATCTCCGAGGAGGGAAAAACGAATCCATATTCTTTACAGTGTGAAATCAGCTTCTTAAATACATCTTCCTGTGCCATAGGTTTTTTAAAATTAGAATACAAAATTGTTATGCGACTGCAAAGTAACGAAAAAATATTCAGACTAAGACGTTATTGGCTATCCAGTAAATAATTAACAGAAACAGCCTGCCATAATTCTATTGTCGATGGGCTTCGACAGTACTGTCCATGCGCTTCGACAGTACTGTCCATGCCCATCGACAGTACTGTCGAGGCGCATGGACGATAGAATTGTCGGCAGATTTGGCGAAAATTGCAAAACGCTTTGTTTTGCAATAGGGGGCAAGCTTATATCGATTATCTGGACGAGGAAATAGGAAAGTATTGAGGCTAAAGTCGCAAATTAGTCGTACCTTTGCGCCCACAAAATTTTAGTCTTCAATGCAAAACATTCGAAACATTGCGATTATCGCACACGTAGACCACGGCAAAACGACGTTGGTAGACAAAATGTTATTAGCAGGCAAGCTTTTCCGTGAAGGACAGGCAGAACCCGACCAATTCCTTGACAGTAATGATCTTGAGCGAGAGCGTGGGATTACCATCCTGGCCAAGAATGTCTCCATCAATTATAAAGGATGTAAGATAAACATCATCGATACACCGGGACACGCCGATTTCGGCGGTGAGGTGGAACGCGTATTGAATATGGCCGACGGTTGCCTCTTATTGGTAGATGCCTTCGAAGGGCCGATGCCGCAGACCCGCTTCGTGCTTCAGAAAGCGCTCCAGATCGGTTTGAAACCGATCGTGGTGATCAATAAGGTCGACAAACCCAACTGCCGCCCTTCGGAGGTGCAGGAGATGGTGTTCGACCTGATGTTCAGCCTCGACGCTACCGAAGAACAATTGGATTTCCCGACCATTTACGGATCAGCCAAACAGGGATGGATGTCGGACGACTGGACGACTCCGCGCGAAGATATTCTTCCGCTATTGGATGCCATTATCGAACATATTCCGGGACCGGAGACTTTGGAGGGCACCTCGCAACTGTTGATCACCTCGTTGGACTATTCTAAATATGTGGGGCGTATCGCCGTAGGGCGCGTACACCGCGGGGAACTCCATGAAGGGCAGGATATCATGCTCTGCAAGCGCGACGGCACACAGGTGAAATCGAAAATCAAAGAGGTGAATGTGTTTGAAGGACTGGGGCGCACCAAGGTGGATTCCGTCTCTTCAGGCGATATATGCGCATTGATTGGTATCGAAGGGTTCGAGATTGGTGAAACCGTTTGTGACGTGAACGATCCGGATCCGCTGCCTACCATTGCCATCGACGAACCGACGATGTCGATGCTTTTCACGATCAACAACTCGCCTTTCTTCGGGAAGGATGGGAAATATGTTACTTCCCGCCATATATACGAACGCTTGCAGAAGGAACTGGATAAGAACCTCGCCCTGCGCGTGGAACCGACCGATTCGGCCGACGCCTGGTTGGTGTATGGACGTGGCGTACTGCATCTGTCGGTACTGGTAGAAACGATGCGTCGCGAAGGATATGAACTGCAGGTCGGACAACCTCAGGTGATCATCAAAGAGATCGACGGAGTGAAATGCGAACCGGTGGAACATCTCACCATCAACCTGCCCGAAGAGTCGTCGAGCCGTATCATCGACCTGGTGACCAAACGCAAAGGGGAGATGACCATGATGGAAAGCAAAAACGGACGGATGTACCTGGAATTTACGATTCCCTCACGCGGTATCATCGGCTTGAATAACTCACTACTCACCGCCTCGGCAGGCGAAGCGATTATCGCCCACCGCTTCCTCGAATATCAACCCTGGAAAGGAGATATCGAGCGCCGCATGAACGGCTCCATTATCGCAATGGAAACGGGAACGGCTTTTGCTTACGCGTTGAATAACCTGCAATCGCGCGGAAGATTCTTTATTCCTCCCGGCGAAGATGTGTATGCCGGCGAGGTGGTAGGTGAACATACCAAAGAGGGCGACCTGGTGGTGAATGTGACCAAATCGAAGAAACTGACCAATATGCGTGCTTCCGGCTCGGACGATAAAGTAGCGTTGGCTCCACCGATTGTCTTCAGTCTGGAGGATGCGCTGGAATATATCAAGGTGGATGAATACGTGGAGATTACGCCTAACTATATGCGTATGCGTAAGATCATCCTCGATGAGACCGAGCGCAAAAGGGCATCGCGGTAATTACTCCGCGTACCCCTCTTCAAAATTATAAAGGAAAACGACTATGGCATCAAAGGCACTCTTCTTACTGTCTTTGATTTCCATAGTCGCTTTCATTTCTACCTTAGCAACGCCACGCAGGTTGACGATCGATTGCAACTTCACACGCAGGCGTATTTCACTGCCAACAATGACCGGTTGATTGAATTTTAATTTCTCAATGCCGTAGTTAATCAATGATTTCACATTATTAACCTTCGCGATCTGTGCCCAGAGATAAGGCAAAACCGATAGCGTGAGGTAACCGTGAGCGATTGTATTCTGGAAAGGACTCTCCGCTTTTGCCTTCTCCACATCCACGTGGATCCACTGATGATCCAGGGTCGCATCGGCAAAAAGGTTGATTTGTTCCTGTGTAATGGTCAGATAATCAGAGACACCAATCTCTTGTCCTAAATAAGACTCAAACTCTTTGTAGCTGTTAATTTCAAGCATAGTTTCCAATTTAAACGTTAAACCCTTTTATTAATCAGCTGCAAAGATACCCCATTTTAATAAGACTCAAAGCGTTTTTTTGCACATAATTAACGGGAATGTGCAGTTGCTTCGTTTCTTAGTAGTTAAGTAGAAATTCTACTCTAACTACTCTGTTGCCTCTTCACAGGTGTTATGATCTATTTCTTTATCGCTACCTGGCATTTTGGATTTTAAACATATCAAATTGCCAATTGTCGCTCTGCGGGCAACCTCTTTACATTGTGTGTGGGAGGAGGGAATAAAATGATGGACTTTGAGAGTGGTTACGCAAATCTTTTTACCTTTGTAAAAAACAATAAAACAGAGTATATGGCTGCATACAAACGAGTTCTCCTGAAGTTGAGCGGTGAGTCGCTGATGGGCGGAAAGCAATATGGAATAGACGAAACACGGCTGGGCGAATATGCCGCGCAGATCAAAGAGATCACCGACCTGGGTGTTCAGGTGGGCATCGTGATCGGAGGGGGAAATATTTTTCGCGGATTGAGCGGTGCCTCCAAAGGGTTCGACCGGGTAAAAGGCGACCAGATGGGCATGTTGGCTACGGTGATCAATAGCCTGGCCTTGAGCTCCGCCCTGACGGCGATAGGCGTGAAGGCCGACGTATTGACAGCCATCCGCATGGAGCCGATCGGTGAGTTCTATAATAAATGGAAAGCGATCGACCTGTTGGAGCAGGGGCATGTGGTGATTATGTCGGGCGGAACGGGCAATCCTTTCTTTACGACCGATACCGGTTCGTCGCTCCGGGGCATCGAGATCGAAGCCGATGTGATGCTGAAGGGTACCCGGGTGGATGGTATCTATACCGCCGACCCCGAGAAAGATCCGACCGCTACGAAGTTCGATGAGATCACCTACGACGAAATCTACAACAGAGGGCTGAAGGTGATGGACCTGACAGCCACCACGATGTGCAAAGAAAACAACCTGCCGATTGTGGTGTTCGATATGGACACGATAGGCAATCTGGTACGTGTCATACGTGGAGAAAAGATCGGCACGCTGGTACACAACTGATCTACTGATCTTTTCTATCAACGAGTCCGCCCCGCTTACGTCTGTGTCCGAAGAGACCTTTAGGTGGGTATTTCAACTGGTTATCCCGGATTATTCACCGGCTCTTTGGGTTTGCGGTCGAAGAAAGGATTCTTGCTTCCGGCACTCATTGGGATAGCCATCACGCATTTACATGCTCCCAGCATCCCCAATTTCTGAGCGGCCCAGCCCGCGCTGAACATCACCCGTGTGTCGATACGCAAATCGGCTGCCATAGCACAGGCGGAACCGATGGCGATGCCCAAGTCGACGCTGTTGATGGCGCAAGGCACATATTCCGGCTTGGCTTCACAGGTGTTGTATCCGCAATGGGCACAATTCAATCCCTGTACCTGCTGCATCGTTCCGATGATCATGACTACATCGGCGCTTTCCAGGTTGTCGGCATCCCGCAAAAGGAATTTCATGCCGGTCTCTTCGGAGAGTTGGCGCATCTTGGTCGACAGGCGTTCGATGTCGCCATCGGTCACCAAAGCCATCTCTATAATATCAACTCCTTTCCCTTTCGGGGCGGTGCGCGCGGCGGTCATCATGCGGCGCGCTACGTCCATCACAAGGTCTTTCCGTAGGTTACGTTCGTTTAGTATCATTTGTCTATACTTGTAAATTGGTCATTGTTGTTGTCATCTCGAATGGATAGTCGGGATAATCGTAGATGCTGAACTGCGGTTCGGTCTTTCCCCTGCGGTAGTTCCAGATTGTGTGGTACTCTTCCGTGTCTTCGCCCATCTCTTTCAGTTGACGAAGGTAGGCGGCAATCGATTTGTTCTCCACAATATATACCCGGCCCATCGTATGGATAATCGGACTGTGGATGCGGCTTCCGTCGTGATCAAAGCGAAGGATGCGTTTGCCCTCCGCGGTGATGCCCACTGTCTCGAATGTCATACTCTTTCCTATTCCCGGCAAATTAAGCACATTTCTGTCTGTTCCCGCAAAAAGGAGGTGATTTTCTTTGAGGAAACGGGTGAGGTGTTTGCCCAACGGGCGTTTGGCGCGTATGATTTCATCCAGCTCTTGCCGCTTTTCTTTCGGGATAAGGCCGAATACCTTCTCTTCGTGCTCCTCCTGAAGTGATCGGCTGTTGGGGGCAAACATGGCGTAGTTCTCGCGGAAGCCTTTGACGGAGAAGGTATAATAACAAACCACTCCCAGGGCGTTGAGCGTCTGCCGTAGCTTGGCGGTGTGGCCACGTCGTGAGGCGGCTACCGTGAATACTAATTGATTGGTGATGGTCCATCCGGCACTTTGGATGGCTTCGATGGCTCGTTTTGCCTCCGGAGTGACCTCTAAAGGCGATTGGAAATGGGTCTGTATGTAACATTGCACGATGCCTGCCTGCGCCGCTTTCTCTTTGAACTCACGCAGTATTTCCACCAGTTCGTCGGTCACGCGCATGGGCAGGTAGGCCAAGAGGCGGCTGCCGAGACGTACGCGTTGGATCTCCGCATATTTGTCGGTGTCGGGGCGCGATTCGTTTGCCTTCCGTTTGCGGATAGCCATCTTACAAACGGCATCCAGTATCTTACGCAGTGTCGCGTTCTGGCTCATCAGGGCATCTCCACCGGTGATCAGGATATCGCGCAACTGGGAATCTTCTTCGAAATAGTTCATCAACCGGCGCAATTTCTTATCCCAGCTCTCTTTGGGTTTCAGGGCGTCGAAGTCGAAATTCAAACGTTCGCTCTGGAAGTCATACATACGCTGGCAGGAGGCGCAAAGCCCTCCGCAGGCGCGTCCCATGGAATCGGGAATCAGAATGGCCACCTCGGGGTAGCGGCGATGAATATTATGTCCGTCGGGCAAAAGCCATCCGGCAGCGTTAGGTTCGCCGCCCACCACGACATCCTCCTTCTCCCAGGCGTGGATATTTCCGTAGGTCTCTACCAGTTCTTCGGAATAAAGGATGTAGGAGCGTATTGTCTGGTCGTCGTAGCCCGCCTCCCCTGTGTTTAATAAGGAGAGGTAGTAAGGGGTGACAAAGAAGGGCATGCCTTTCTTTTTGGCCTGCATCAGTCGTTGCATGGTCTCGGGCGAGAGTGTATTGCCTAAGAAAAGATTGAGTTCGGTCGGGCTTTTTATGGCCATCGCCAGATGGAAACGGCTACTGTCCCACCAGGTTTCCACCTGCTGTTGTTTCTCTTCGTAAGAGATGCCTTCCGCAAACTGGTAGCGTGCCGTAGGCGAATAATGGCGTTCGATCCTCCGGATCAATAGGCGGATGATACGTTCTTTGTTCTCTTGCCGGATGGCCAATACCTCTTCTTCCAGGCCAGTCGGCCAACGATTCATCTGTCGCTTGACGCGGTTGCGATCCGGTTCGGGCTCTTTCTCCCGGTTTAATGCTGTGAACAGGTGGTATAAATCACTGAACAAGTCGGCCGATCCGTTCTCAGTGTATGACCGGTTCAGGAACTGCCATAGATAAGTCATGGTCTTTATCGGCAACTCTTCACCGGTCGACAGTTCATTGACCGATCGGTTGTCGTAATCAATCAGGAGGAGGATCTGCTCAATAACCTCTTGTCGCCTTCCGCCGACAGTGACATATTCCCGTAATGTCTTTTTGAACTGTTCTGCGTTTTCCGAACCTTGCGCGATAGAACATAACTCAGGAAGATGCAGCGAGTAATGCTTGTATAACTTTTCGATAGAGTGGGACGGATGATTTTTTCTTATCATAAAACGCTCTTGTTGATTAATGAAGACTTGCGTCTTTATTCTAATGAGTATGTGTCTATCGCCAGGGCGATAGATGGTTTCTTTCAACCTTACCAAACACAGTCCCCGATTCTCATTAGGTATTGTGTTTCTCTCTTGTAAATGCCAGGAGTGATTTACCTCTTGATTCGATTATGTAAACGAATTCTTACAAATATAGGGAAAAAATCAACAAAAGGAAAGTAAAAAAGGCTTAAAACACCACATAGAAAACTCTCCATCTTGTTGTTAGAGGAGGCTATGGTGTTTTAAGCCCTCGTATTATAAAAGGAAATTGTTTAGAATTGTAAGGCCGGACAGTATTTTGTGAGCGTTTCTTTCAATACCTTTAAATTGATCGGTTTTGTAATGAAATCGGTAGCTCCCGCCTGGCGCGCTTCTTCCATATCCGAGTCGAAAACGTAGGCCGACTGCATGATAATAGGAATATCCTGGTTTATTTTACGAAGCTCTTTCAATGCCTCGATTCCGGTCATTTCCGGCATTTTGATATCCAGCATGATCAAGTCAACTGTGTTTTCCTGAAATTTCTCCAACGCCTCTTTTCCGGTTTTTGCACGGATCAAATCACAATGTTTTTGCAAAATTGTTTTCAGCAATAGATAATTGCTTTCTTCATCTTCCGCAATCAGAAGAATTACTCTGTCTTGTGTAGGCGCATCCTGTGTTGCTGTACTCATATTACCTAATTTATAAATGTATAGTCTTTTTCTCTTTTCCCGTCCTTTTTGTTGACATTATCCCATGAAATATATGGAAACAGATCAGTCTTTTTGGAAAAACGCTCAAATATATTAAATAAATCGCCTTCTGGTATACCTTTTTCGGTATCTTCCGCAAAGAAATCGAAAAATTTATCTTTTTTGAGGATATATTCAGACAATCTACTTCTTTTTTCACTGTTTTTAATCCATTTCTTCAAATTTCGGACGCTAACCCGGCTAACGGACGCCGAATAAGGTAAAGCTGAAGAAGGAGTACAGTTCGGCTCTCTTCGCTGGCGGTTATTAGGAGTTAAATTCCTGCGGGATTTTCCGACGGACACCATCGTTTTTTTCCCTAATTGACGATTTAAATCCAAATATCATTTTGTCAAAATTGCGGGAGAAAATTTCCGAAATCCCGGGACTTTTTTCGCAAACTCCCGGGAGAAACATTTTTTAACGTATCATATTGTAAAGTAAAATGGCGTTTTTGCTATCAAAATGACAAATAGCGTTCACTTAGCCGAAGGCGCAAAGCAATTTGTCTTCCTCTCTTTTTGTTGGGGGGTTAGTAGAGTCCTTTTCGGCTAAATCATTACCTTTGCTTGATAAACGTAATAAAGATAAATCTGATGGAAAGTTTCGCCTCCCTGATAAAGCAAAGAAGAAGTATTCGACAGTTTACCGACGAATTATTGAAACCCGAAGAGGTGGAGAGCATATTGAAAGCCGCCCTGATGGCGCCGGCTTCCAAGCGTAAGAATCCCTGGCAGTTTATTGTGGTAGAAGATAAAGCGATGTTGCAACGCTTAGCCGGATGCAAAGAGCATGGCGCGGCTTTTCTGGAGGGGTGTGCGCTGGCGGTTGTTGTGTTGGGCAATGTGATGGAAAGCGATGTGTGGATAGAAGATACGGCGATTGCCTCCATTTATATGCAATTGCAGGCGGAAGAGTTGGGATTGGGCAGTTGCTGGTGCCAGATCCGCAGTCGGGTGACAGCGGAAGAGACCGATGCCAATGAGTATGTACGTGCTTTACTGAATATTCCTTATCAGCTCGATGTGTTGTCGATCATTGCCTTTGGCCATAAAGCCCAGGAGCGGAAACCTTTCGACGAAGAAAAACTGCAATGGGAAAAGATTCATATCGGAACCTATCCCGCCGAATAAGATGAAGATTGTATGTATAGGTTCAGGCAATCTGGCCACCCGTCTTTCGTTGGAAATGCATCGGGTAGGCATGACCATCAGCCAGGTGTATAGCCCCACGCCGGAGCATGCCGCCGCCTTGGCCGAGCGGTTAAACGCTGCCTGGACATCTTCCCTCGCGGAGGTGGAGGAGGATGCGGATGTATATCTCTTTTCCGTTCGCGACGCTGTATTGGAAGAGGTCTTGAAAGCCATGAAACCAAACGGCGGGCTTTGGCTGCATACGGCAGGCAGTGTGCCGATGGATATATTTACCCCTTACACAAAACGCTACGGGGTGTTCTATCCATTGCAGACATTCAGCAAAGGAAAAGCGGTCTCTTTCGATCAGATTCCCATCCTGTTGGAAGCCGCCCGGGAGGAAGACGGACGTTTCCTGCAGAACCTGGCCGGAGCCCTTTCCGGACATGTCGAATTTCTCTCTTCCGAAAAGCGGAAAACGGTGCATCTGGCTGCCGTGTTTGCCTGCAATTTCACCAATCACATGTACACACTTGCTGCCAAAATACTCGAGGAAGAAGGAATCTCCTACAAACTGCTTCTTCCGTTGATTGAAGAGACGGCCGCTAAGATCGAAAATATGCCGCCGCTGTTGGCACAGACCGGACCGGCAGTGCGTTACGATGAAAACATCATGGAAAAACAGATAAACCAGCTGAAAGAGGATGCTATGAAAGAGATATACCGCTTGCTCAGCCGGAACATACATAAAGAATCGACACATGAGTAGTATCAACTTTGATTTGAAAAAGATAAAAGGCTTTGTCTTCGATGTCGACGGAGTCTTGTCATCGGATATCGTTCCTTTACATCCCAATGGGGATCCTATGCGTACGGTGAATATAAAAGATGGCTATGCCATGCAACTGGCTGTCAAAAAAGGCTATGTTGTTGGCATCATTACCGGCGGATATACCGATTCGGTGCGCATTCGTTTCGAGCGTTTGGGCATTGAATACATCTATATGCGTAGCGCTGTCAAAAGTGTCGACTTTGAGGATCTGCTCCAAAAGACCGGTGTTTCGCCCGAAGAACTGGTGTATGTGGGCGATGATATTCCGGACTACGAGGTGATGAGCCGGGTGGGTTTGCCTGTTTGTCCTTCGGATGCGGCTCCGGAAATTAAGGCAGTCGCAAAGTATATCTCCCCGCGTAAGGGTGGGGAAGGGGTCGCCCGTGATATTATTGAGCAGACGATGAAAGCACAGGGTGTGTGGATGTGTGACGAAGCCTTCGGATGGTAGACGTTTTAATAAAGATTAATGATGACAGTACTTCCCAACCTTCGTAAATACAAAATCATATTAGCCTCCAATTCTCCCCGCCGCAAAGAATTATTGGGTGGACTGAACCTGGATTTTGAGGTTCGTATCATTCCCGATATCGACGAGTCGTACCCGGAAGAGATGCCTGTCGAAGCCATTGCCGGGTATGTTGCCCAAAAGAAGGCGGAGGCCTATCTCCCCACATTGGCGGGTGATGAACTGTTGATCACGGCAGACACCATTGTTTCCCTCGGAGGCAGTATCCTGGGCAAGCCGGCAGACAGGGAGGATGCGATCCGTATGTTAGGTGAACTCTCCGGTCGTCAGCACGAGGTGATAACAGGCGTCTGCGTCTACACTCGCGAAAAACAACTGACTTTTTCTGTCACTTCCACCGTCCGTTTCGGTACCCTGACCGAAGAAGAGATCACCTATTACGTCGACAACTACCGCCCTTACGATAAAGCCGGTGCCTACGGCATACAAGAATGGATTGGCTATATTGCCGTCGAAGCGATCCAGGGCTCCTTCTATAATGTGATGGGACTGCCTATACAACGGTTGTATCAGGAGTTGAAAGGGTTTTAAAACTTTTGATGCTACTCATCCCGTAACGCATCCACGGGTGTTATCCTGCTTGCCGAACGGGCGGGATACCATACGGCCAGAATGACCATCACGGCAAGTATCAACCAGGTTATCAGATTTGTCAACAGGAAACGCAAAAACGTATGATCCGGCAGGTAATTGCCATACGACGGAATATCTGCCATCAACGTATTCGTCATACCCATAAAAACAAATTGAACTTCAATGATCATTGCCGGCACCATCACCAATAGAAGCAACAGCAGCCCTTCCTGAATAAAGAGTCTTCGTATACTGACAGTATCTGCACCCAAAGCACGGCGTATGCCAACTTCTTCCTTGCGGGCATTGACACGATACCAAAAAGTACCCAACAGGCAAAGGGTCATGTTCACCAGGAAAAAGATCATCATGGCAGTACGCATGCGTATCTCGTTGGTCATGCCGTATTCATACTCCGTATCTTTCTCTATCTTGGGGAAATACAGGATGTCTTCCAGATAATAATTGCCCAGTTGCAACCGGCTATTCATCTCCTTCTTAAATGCAGGAATAAAACGGGAGGCCGGTGTCTTTCCGTTCGTCCGGAAACCGATCGTGACCGAGTGATAGTTTATTTCATTGATCCGCTCGGGTATAAACATCACGCTATAGGGACGTAGATAGTCGAAACGTTTTATATCATCCAGTATGCCGATCACCTTATATTCTTTTCGGAGATCCGGATAAAACCGGTTTTCATGCACTTCGATCATCTTACCGATAGCCGATTGGCCGGGGAATAATTGCTTTTCCATCATACGAGTGATCAGGATGTTTTCCGGATCATTCCAGTCATAGTTATTCATCGATACAGCCGTTTTCCCATCCCCGGAAATATGACGGAACACCTGAAAGTAATCTTCTTCGGGTACAAAACGGATAAACTGGATATCGGCTACCCGACTATTATCTTCCCGGTTTCTGTATTTCACTCCGGTATTGATATCCCTTCCGGGAAAAGAAGACGCTTCGATGGCCAAAGCCACCGATTCCACGTCGGGATGTTCCCTGAGGCGCTGAACGATCCGCCGTAAATTAGCAATCGCCGCATCGGGTGTATCTTCCTGTTCGCTGTACTCCGTTTGATTCGCAGTATACTCCGCCAGCTCCAGCTTATAGGTATGTTTCATATCCCGGTAGGAACGAATAGAGCGGTTATAATTCAATAAAAAGAAATAATCCACAATATACCAGAGCAGGCAAAAGACAAGTAATAATTCCAATGCGATCCAAAGGTTTTTCCGTTTCCGGTTCATCAGCTGTTTCCAAATATTCTTCAACATATTACTTGCTATTTAGAGAGTAAACAATTTCACGACGGGAAGCATGCCAGGCCGGAATAACCGTGGTCATCAGATTGAGAACCAGGCAAACACCGAGCGCAACAAGAAACACCGTATAATTCATCAGCATGCCGGGAGAGAGTAGAACATCCACCCCTTCGGGTATCACAGAATAAAACATCTGATTGATCCCCCAATGAAGGATCCAGTCGCGGAAGAAATAAACCAACAGATAGGAAGTCCCTAACCCCAGTAACCCACCCAGGATTGTGAAAAGCAGGTTTTCCATGATCAATTGCCACAACAAAGATCCTTTAGGTGCACCAAAAGCCCGGCGAACCCCTATTTCGGAGATCCTGCGTTCCATCTGCGACTCGGCCATGCCCGAAAGACTAATTGCCGGAATCAATAAAAGAACCAGAAAAATAAATGCATATTGCAGTAATAATTGTGTAAACTCCCCTTCTGTCTGCCCTCTTGAAAGCCGAAAGACTGACCGCCATTGTCTGTCTGGACCGTCTATACTGAACTTTAGTTCACCCAGGGAAGCATCATACCGGCTGACATTTGATTGTATCTCTTCTTTCAATTTATCGACCGCTTTCACCGAAGGAGCCAGCGCATAACCGGCAAAAGTACCCAGTGTCTGCCCGTCGTTATTTCCGCTCAGCGCCGCTCTGAAACCGGGACAAGCCGTATAGGGCATCCAAAGTTGGGCAAAAGTCTTATTCGCTAAATAAGAGACATCTTTTACCACGCCGCAGATCCGATAAGGAGTGAAGTTCAAGTGGATATACTTCCCGGTCACCTCTGTATTCCCAAACAACCGACGTGCCAGTGATTCCGTGATCACCACTGTTTGCATGGCCGACTCCATATCCGCTTCAGAGAAAGCTTTACCATGGATAAAAGAGAATGCGAACACTTTCCAGAACCCGGTATCGACATATTTCACCGTCACGGGTATCTGCGGCTCCTTATTCTCCGGTTGGATATAGTTTTTCCCTCTGCCCCGATACACTGCCGATACGGCTTCCGCCTGCTGCAAAGGATAGAGGCATTGACGTACCGTTTCTAACGAAAGCCCGTATTGCGACCGTGTACTATCTGGCCGTAATACCTTCCCTGTTTCCACGATAAGCAACCGGTTACGCCCGGTCTCCGGATAAATATTGGCTATCTTTATATAAAAAACAATAGCCAATACCATCACCAAGGCAATAGAGAAACCGGTAGCCAGGATATAAATCCCCGTATAAAAGCGGTTCTGTTTCAATAGCTGCCAGGCTTGTTTGAAATATACGATTATCATAATTGTTAATTATTAATTATTACAATACGGTTTCTGATCTTAATTAACCATTAACCATTAATAATTAACCATTAATTACTGCACCTGCCGTCCGTCGAAGAAGCGAATGGTGCGGCTGGTTTGTTTGGCTTGTTGCTCGTTGTGGGTTACCATCACGATGGTGCGGCCATCCTCTTTATTCAGTTTGTGGAGGATATCCATGACTTCGATACCCATCTTACTGTCGAGGTTACCGGTCGGTTCATCGGCGAGGATGATCTCAGGATTACCGATAATGGCACGGGCAATGGCTACGCGCTGACACTGTCCTCCGGATAGTTGTGTGGGGAAGTGACGCATACGATGGCTTAGGCCGACGCGTTCCAATACCGCCTGTGCTGCTTTCCGGCGTTCCGACGCGGAGACTTTGCGGTAGAGGAGGGGTAGTTCCACATTGTCGAGTACATTGAGGGAGTTGATTAGGTGGAAGCTCTGAAACACAAAGCCTAACTGCTCGTTACGGAAGGCAGCCTGTTGCTTGTCGTTCATCTGCATCGTGTTTATATCATTGATCTCTACGATTCCCCCTGAAGGCGTGTCCAACAGGCCGATGATATTCAGTAAGGTCGATTTGCCACATCCTGAAGGTCCCATAATGCTCAAAAACTCGCCCTTCTTTACTTCCAGGTTTACATTCTCCAACGCAACTGTTTCAATCTCTTTTGTACGGTAGATCTTTTCCAGGTTTGTCAATTTAATCATGATCTTGTATTTTAATTGTTTATTTATTATTCGTGACGTAACGCCTCTGCCGGAGGCAGAGAGGCTGCTTTTCGGGCAGGAATACGGATGCCCAGCCAGATAATGATGCCCAATAATAGGTAAGTCGCGAAGACTACCGGCAGAATGCGCTCCCAACTAATAGGAATGCGTCCGCTTTCAATGATATCGAGGAAAGCCATATTCCCGACAAATAACAGGATGAAAGGGAGGGTGAGGAGCAGTAGAGACAGACTCTCTAAGTTCATAAAGCGGGAAATACCACCTGGTGTAGACCCCATCGCTATCCGCAATCCGATCTCTCCCCGGCGATGCTGGGTGCGCAGCCAGAAGGTACCGATAATGCCAAAGAATACATTGACCAGCATAAAGCCCATCAGGGCTATTTTGGTACGGCTTTCATTTCGATAAGAGCGGATGATATCTTCTCGTTGTTGCGCAATGGAATAGGCTCCATACACATAGATATTATTGACCGTCAACCGTTCACCCATCGATTCGAGGAAGAGATACATCTCTTCCAGCGTCATGGCGCGTTTCATACGGAGGCAAACCTCCGCGCTGCTCGCGTTAAAACCCTTCACCATCAACTCCAGACGCGAGCCGACCATCACATCGAAGAAGCAGGGATCGCTTATGTCATAATCGGAGGCACGTATCGGTGTACTGACAGCAGCCACCAGGACCGAATTCCCTTGGAGGTTATTCCTTACTCGTTGTCCTTTGCCCTCTTTGCCTTCAAAGAAATGCTTCTCCATATCTTCCGAGATCACATAGCAGGGCTCTCCGGGCGGGAGTTGAGGCGTGATGGCATTGCCATGTTTGTCTTTCACGCGGAAGACATCGAAAAATTCCGGTGTCACCCGGCGTGTCTGATACGAGCGGGTACGAGCCGTGGCGGTATCTCCCTCCACCGGTTCGAGCGAGCTCCAGGAATTACCCCAGGAATAAGGATGGGAATAGAAAGAGGCGCATACATTTTCCACTTCCGTTTCGCGACGGATATTCTCCATCAGCGCGATCAGATCTTCTGTTTCGGTGGTGGTGCGCTCCTCTTCGCTGACGAACCCTGCCACGCTACTATTCAGGTCATAGAGCTTCAATCGCCAGCAATTCTCTGTATCATATCCCGTCGGTTGGTTGTAGACACGCATATCGATCCACAACATATCAGCTATATACCACAACACGGCGGCCACCATCAATAGTTCCATGAAGATCCAACCGTTTGAACGGCGTTGCTTCCAGATTATTTTTATTATTTGTTTGAACATCGTTTCTTTCTGATTAGGGTGATTTGACTCTTTTTTTGCTTATACCGTATCATCTCGTAAGGCATCTACTGTCGACAGGCGCGAAATGCGAACCGCCGGAATGATGGCGCTTAGCAGGTTTAATAATAATACAAACAACAGCGCAACAACAAAGGTAAATGGCTTGAACAACATACTGGTATTTAATGCCGGACTACTATCTAAGAGAAAACTGCGACAGAGATAGAGCAGTAGGAAAGAGAGGAAGAAACCTATCACGCCCCCGGTCAGGGTGGTGATCAGGTTCTCGTAAATGACCTGGTGGATGATTTTGCCGCCTGTTGCCCCAAAAGCCTTTCTGACGCCTACTTCGGCATGGCGTTGCTGCACCGACGATTGCGCTACTCCGGTCAGGTTAAATGCCGGTATCAGGATTAGGAAAAGCAGGATACCACCCGTACTAAGCATAAAATCCATGGCGTTTGCCTTCTTGAAACCATGGGAACCCATGGCTACGTCTAAGCGGGTGATCGGATTCTGGAGGAAATTGACCGTGTAATTCTTTTTTGTTTCGTTGTATTGTGCTGTTTTTTTGGTAAGCTCTTCCCGGATGGCGTTGAAATCTTTTTGTTTATGCGCCAGTATATTCACACGGAACACCCCGCTTATGCCTTCGTGTTTCGATGTCTGAAGCCCGCTCTCATCGGTGGTGTAGGGGATCCACATATGCGCGTAAGCGTCGGAGGCAGCCAGGCTGACATCGCGCACGACTCCACAGATGGTGAATGTCAGGAAGTCTGATATGATCGTTTCGCCGACCACAGCCGTTGTGCCGAAAAGATCCCGTGCCAGCTCTTCGCTGACGACGGCGGTGCGTATGCCCGACTGGAAATCAGCCTCTGTAAAAGGTTTTCCTTCGACGAAGCGAAAAGAGAATATCTTCCAGAAGGCTGGGTCGGTCAACGAAATGCTGTATTCTTTGTAGAGCCGTTTGCCCGGAAGAGAGACCGGGCGGAGCATTTTATTATATGCGCTAACGGCTTCCGGTGTCTGCAAGGCGTAGAAACACTCTTTGACCACCTCGACCGACATATATCCTCTATTGGTTTCATCCTGTGAAGCAGCCACTGTTCCGCTTACATACATCATCCGGTCGCGTTTATCTTCCGGTGGGAAATTGGCATAGCGGATCTGAAAAACCAATACAACGACCATGATCATCGCGATGGAAATGGCGCTCCCGATGATGGATATGGTGCTGACCAAAGGATTCTCTTTGCAGAGTTGAAAGGCTTGTTTGATATAGATCTTTAGCATGATAATTATGAATTATGAATGATGAATCATTATTTGATTTTCAGTTTGTTCTTATCCTTATAACTCGACATATCGGACACGACCACTTCGTCGCCCGGCTCGAGGCCGCTGATCACTTCGACATAGTCGTAGTTGCTGTCGCCCAGTATCACTTTGCGTTTGATAAGTTGTTCGCCGTTGATAACAAACAATTCATACTCGCCTTTGCCCGAATAATAACTGGAATTCGTTATCCGCATCACATCCTCTTTGATCGCGTTCATCACATAAATGTCCGTACGAAGGCCAGAGCGGAGACGCGGATGATTGCCCTCTTCCAGTTGCACAGAGAACGAGATCACCCCATTGCGCGAGAGGGGGGTTACATCACTCACGATGCCATTCATACGATCGTTTCCGATGCGTACCACCACCCGGCTGCCGGTAGAGATGCGGTCGCCATAGGAGTCGGCAATCTCCCCTTCGATCTTGAAATGCGAGAGGTCGGACACAATAGCCAGGCGGCTTCCCTGAGCTACCTGCGCCCCTATCTCGTTGTTGATATAGGTCAGGATCGCCTTCCGGGGAGAGCGCACCTGGGCATCTTCAAACGTACGCTTCATCTCTGCCAGGTTTTTCTGGAAGATGCTGTATTCCAATTGCTTTATCTTGAAGTCCGATTCGACCAAGGCTTTTTCGTTTTCATATTTCTGCTCGTCTTCCTGCAGTTGTAATTTGCTGACGTTGTAGTCGAGCTCCACCTGAAGCACTTTATCGGCTGTTCCGGCGCCCAACTCATCCAGGTAGCGCTCGTTGCGTAGTTCCACCTCTTTCCGGTCGAGTTTCATGCGGGAAACCTTCAACGCCATCTCCATTTCCGATAGTTTGCTGTGGTTGTTGAGGCGAAGCTGCTCTAATTGCAGGCGTTTCATCTCCTGTTCATCCAACAGTTTGTTGTAATCGTTTTCCACTGTCTGCAGATCGAGTTTCAGGATAGGGTCGCCCACATCGACAATATCACCGCCGCGTTTATAAACCTCCACGATACGAGAGTTGATGGGCGATGTGACGATCTCTTCAAATGCCGGAACCACTTTGCCCGAAGCGCTCGATGTGACCTCGATCAGGCCGATATCAACCTTTGATATCTGCAAGTCTTTTTTCTTTACGCCCGTTTGCATCACAGCGAATAATGCCCAAATAGCTACCACACCGACCGCCAGGAATATCCCGGCTTTTGTCAATTGTTTTATCAGCTCTTTGCGGCGAACTTCTTTTGGTATTTCTCTGTCCATACAGATATATGTTTTTGAATTGTTATCGCATTTGCCCCCTTATTAGCAAAGCACGTGCCAAAAATATAAACGTCTGATTAATAATACGAAAAGATAAAATGTCAATGTTCAAAAACGAACACTATGTACGGTTTTAAGAAGATGAATGCAAAAAAATGATTGCTCTATCCGGAGAATGCTTGTTTTGTTATGGGTGATATTCGCGGAGGGATTTGAGGGCTTTTGACATTTGGTTTTCAACGGTTTTGATGGAGATGTGCAGTTCGTCGGCTATCTCCTGGTATTTCAGGCCGTCGCGTTTGGAGAGGAGGAAGATGCGGCGGCGTTCGGTGGGCAGGTTATCGATGGCTTGCCAGAGGCGGGCATCGCGTTCGGCGCGCAGGATATCTTCGTCGGCAGTCGGGTCTTCCCGATCGGGCAGGGCATCGGCCGATTCGAGTTCGGGCGATTGCTGGAGGAGCGTCAGGCTGCGGTTGCGCACCGCCTGATAGAGATAAGCCTTCAGGTTCAGGATAGCCGCTCCTTCGGCATTCTTCTCCCAGACATCTGCAAACGCCTGTTGCACCATATCTTCCGCGTCTTCCATACGCTCCAAATAGCGCATGGCAAAAAGACATAACGGACGATACAGGGCTTTAAACTGCCGTTCGAATTCTATTACGCTTATTTTCCCCATTCCGGACTAAAACTATTCGATGACAAAGATAGTGAAAGCTGAGTGCAATCAAGCTTGCTTGAATTGCCGAAGCGCATCCTATCTTATGCAAAGATAGTGAAAGCTGAGCGCAATCAAGCTTGCTTAAACATGCTGATGTTTACAAATAGGAATCTCAAGGCATTTACTTTATCCGGAGGATACTTGTTTTTGTTATGCGGGAAAGCCGTTTTTTTAAGATTGTCAAAATGTCGATTGTAAGCAAAAAGCCCATTTTACTTACAAATCCATACGTTAAAAAGTGTTTCTCCCGGGAGTTTGTCTCTAAAGTCCCGCTTTTTTGCGCGCAAAGTCCCGCGGAAATTACAAATCGTAAGTTGGGGGTATGTGGAAAATGGGTCGACGGAGGCGATCAATACTTAGGAAATGCAGTCGATTAGTTTCGGAAGAAAAACAAGGAGTCCAATCACCGCGGCGGTGATAGCAGCGATCAGAACGGCCGCGGCTGCCAGGTCTTTAGCATGTTTAATATAGTTGTTTGGCTGCTCAGTGATCGCATCTCCCAGGCGCTCGATGGCAGAGTTGAAGGCTTCGGCAGCCAAGACGAACCCGATGGCGGCCACAACGGCCACCCACTCCCAGGCAGCTATACGAAAAAGAAAACCGGCGACGACCACGCAAACAGCCGCAAAAGCGTGTATCCAGCTGTTGGCTTCATGGGTAAACAAACGCTTAAGCCCTTGAAATGCATACTTAAAACCGGCGATGCGGCGGCGGAAGGTAAAACCGTTATTCTTCATTCGAGCTGTTTCTTATGGTTAAACAACAAACCTACGGAAACCTAAGGATTCCAGTAAGGCTGCTTCTTCTTTATTTGCCTGTTGAAAGGAATAGGCACAAAACTCCCGGGGATGGTCATAGTTGTTCCGGAACCATTCGAACTTTTCGGGCATTTCCCGGAGACGGGCATCCACCATCTGAGGGTTGAAAGCCGTGAAAATAGCATTTTCAATCCGGTTTTCGACGAAGTTATCCAGATCGATCACCGGCTGGGCTGGCGCTTCCGGCTTTACCTTGTCGAGAAAAGGCATTTCCAGATGAAAGAAACGGGCAATCTCTTCCAGACACATACGGGTGGCGTTCGCCTTTCCGTCGGCAGAAAATCCGGCAATATGGGGCGTGGCAATGGCTGTTTGTTGCAACAGTTCAAGCGAAATATGCGGTTCGTTTTCCCAGCAATCCAGGATAAGAGCGCCTATTTTTCCCTCTTCCTTACCCCATAGAATCGCAGAAGTATCAAATACGGCTCCGCGACTGCTATTGATCAATATCGGTTTGCGTTGTAACGATTCGATGAAAGTGCGATCGGCTAAGTGCCAAGAAGGGTGCGAACCGCCCTTTTCCAGCGGCGTATGAAAGGTGATGATATCGGCCTCCCGGGCTATCTCCGCCAACGAGACAAATCGGGCATCGCCCTCTTTCTCCGCCCGGGGCGGGTCACACAGGATTACCCGCATACCTAATGCCTCACAATGTTTCTGCACACGGCTGCCGACATGCCCGACACCTACGATACCTATCGTTTGCTTATTTAGTTGTTTGCCGGTTTGAAGAGCGAGAAGCATCAACGAGGCAACCACATATTCGGCTACCGATTCCGCATTACTACCCGGCGCATTCTTCCACACAATGCCGGCTTCTTCGCAGTAAGCCGTATCGATATGATCGAAACCAATGGTCGCCGTGGTGATCAGCTTCACCCGGCTGCCTTCGAGTATCTCGCGGGTGCAACGGTCAATGCTGCGCACTATCAGCGCATCAGCCTCCCGGATGGCTTCACGGGTAAACTGTCCGGCGGGGAGAAAGGTGACATCGCCCAACGGGTCGATGATCGTTTGAAGGAAAGGAATTGTATTATCGGCTACTATTTTCATGATCAGACGCGCTATTTATCTGCAAAAATAATAAAGCAATCTGCAATAGCCACACGCTTATCTGTTTATTTCACGACCACCTCCTGGCTGAGATGTTCCGTTTTGACGGTATATTCACCCCGGGAAATCGGAATGGCACTGAACGTACTGGTCGGCGTATGCTCCAGATGCAACGCGCCGGTAGAATCATAAATGTAAATGGTTTCTATCTGATTGGTCTCAATCATCAAAAGGCTATTCATGCTATATGCTTTCAGAAACGCCTCCGCGGGAGTAACACGGGTGCTATCGCCAGCCACAGAAGCCGACTCGATCACGACCGGTGCCATCTCTTTCACTAACTCATTTTTAGCTTCCGATCCGTCGCCCCATGCCCTGTTCACAGTCATGAAAAACAATACAACAATATAAACAGATAACCTTTTCATCTTTTTGCCTTAAAAACTAATAACTAACTAAAAATTAATACCTAAACACTAATACCTAACCTATAAATGCCTTGTATACCTAAAACAAATAATAGTGCTTTTTGTTGTGTGCAATAGGGGTGATTCACAATGTTTAACTACTTTTGCCTATGAATAATCTGAAAAAGGAAAAACGATGAAACAATTCACTTTCTATGCCTTACTCCTCTGTCTTGCGTTAAGCAGTTGCAACAAGAAAACAAAAGAGGCCGAGGCACGGCTTGAAGCGGCGCGTACTTATTACGAACAAAATGAATTTGCCGCTGCCAAAATTGAGATCGACAGCCTGCGTGTACTCTACCCGAAAGAGCTGAAAGTGCAGCGAGAGGGACTCACCCTGATGCGCTTAGTGGAGATCAAAGAGGCGGAAAGAAACATCGCCTTTTGCGACAGTGTGCTTCCTTTGCGGCAGGAGTTGCTTGCCACCCTGGAGAAAGAATTTGTATTTGAAAAGGATTCCGCTTACGACGAGGTGGGGAATTATATCTACCGCCAGCAAACGGTCGAGCGCAACCTGGAGCGTTGTTACATCCGTAGCGGCGTGAACGAGAAGGGCGATATCTACATCGCCAGCGTCTATTATGGAGCCAAGCCGATCAATCATACGGGTCTCACCCTAAGCCTCAACGACGGCACCTTTATTAAAACCGCCTCTATTGCTTACGACGGGGGCGTGAATTATCGTTTCGAGAACCTGGGCTTTACGACGGAAGTCGTTACCTACACCAACGAATTGGGGTTGGATGCGTTGCAATTCATCGCCGATCACGAAAAGGAACGTATCCGTGCCGAGTACACCGGTGGCAGCCCATACGTGATGTATCTACTCGATAACGACAAAAAAGCCATTGCCGCTTCCTATCGTTTCGGGCTTGTATTGAAGGATATTATCCGCATGACCGACGAGTGCAACAAGTCTGCCAAGCGTATCGAATACCTTCGGTCGCGCCTAAAGGCAGGGGAAAAAGCAGAGGAGTAAGGCGATCGCTTACTTCAACGCCTGCAGAACCAATAGATAAAATGGAATAGCCGCACTGGAATGATCGAGCTTGCTGGTGTGTAATTCCACAGAAGTCCCCGCTTTTTGAAAAGCTTTGTATGCCGCCTCTGTATTGCTAAAAGGGACGGTTTCGTCGAGCGTGCTGTGTGCCAAAAGGATAGGGGCGCGGGGCACCCAGTCGATCAGGTTGTTTTTGACCAGAGATCCTTTGAGTTTGCGAATCTCCTCGTTGTGATTCTCCGTAAAGAAGTCGGGATGAAGCCAATCGCTTAACCGGTTGGAGGGTAACAGGTGGTTGATCTCTCCCAACGTATACTTCTTACTGACACACCATTCCCGATAGCTTGAAAGCACAGGCTCCAGGAATATCTTCGTATAATCCAGCTTCAATCCATCGGCATAATCCGCTCCGACAATCGTAAGCAGGATAGTTGCCGGATTGGCTACCTCGTCCTGTTGCATAAAATGGTCGAAGATCGACTCCGGCAGATAGGGACCTCCTCCGGCAAAAGCGCGAAGGAGTTTTATCTTATCCGCGTATTGCCGCTCCGCCATCTGCTGAAAAGCCAGGGCGGCATAGCCTCCCTGCGAATAACCAACCACATACGCCTCCCTCTCTACGGGACGTTTGATAAGCGAGAGGTATTCGCGCGCAGCAAAAAACATATCACAACTCACCTGTCCCGCCGATTCGGCATGGATATAAGTCTGCGGCAGATCGACAGTCGCCCCGAATCCGATATAATCGGGAACGGCCACGGCATAGCCGAAAAAAGCCAAAAGGGACTCAGCCGTTACCATAAGAGCCGAAGGCGATTCGCGGTCGGCGCCAATCGTATAATGCTGCCCTATTACCAACCCTTTACATTCTCCTTCCGCGGGGTAGGTGATAATGCCGGAGACCTCCAGCGGTTTGCCGGCAGGATCTTTGCTCATATAACGGATAGCTTCTGTTTTTAACTGTTTTTCCGGGAGCAGCAATAAGAGAGGATTTGTACCGTCTATCCCAAAATCACTGACCAGCAGAGCTTTGTTTAGATTTTTAGTTTTGGTTACCTCGATAAAATAACCCTCATCGATTTTATCTGGTGGCGTCACCTCTCCCCCATTCTCTTCGGGCGAACAGGCAATCAATCCACCTACCAAAAGGATCATCAAGATCCTGTACATCCAGCTTAATTCTATGCTTCTCATCTTATTTCTTTCTAACGGCCACAAAGGTAGAAATTAATTTCCTACTTTTGCCCCACCAAATCTATAAGGAATGCAAGGCGCAAAGAATCTGACACAAGGACCAATCACTCGCCAACTCTTCAATCTGGCCTTGCCCATTATGGGCACCTCTTTTATCCAGATGGCATACAGCCTGACCGATATGGCCTGGGTAGGACGCCTGGGTAGCGAAGCGGTAGCCGCTATCGGAGCCGTCGGCATCCTGACCTGGATGACCAACTCCATTTCCCTACTGAATAAAGTGGGTTCCGAGGTAAGTGTAGGACAATCGGTCGGTGCGCAGGACAATGAGAGCGCGCAGCGGTATGCATCGCACAACCTGACGATTGCCCTGATCTTATCGGTTGTTTGGGCTGTATTACTCTTTAGCCTGGCACATCCTGTGATCGCCCTCTACAAACTGGAAGCCCCGATAGCCGGTAAAGCAGTGGAGTATCTGCGTATCGTGGCTACAGCCTTTCCGTTTGTCTTCCTGTCGGCTGCCTTTACCGGCATACATAATGGCGCCGGCATGAGTAAGATACCTTTTTATATAAGCGGTGCCGGCTTGCTTCTCAATATGGTGCTCGATCCGCTTTTTATTTTCGTATTCGACTGGGGCACGGCCGGAGCAGCCTGGGCCACCTGGACAGCGCAGGCAATAGTCTGCCTTTGCTTTGTGTATCAGCTCAAGGTAAAGAACCGATTGTTTGGCGGCTTTGCCTTTTTCACGCGCCTGAAAGGCCTATACACCAAACGCATTATCCAATTAGGATTGCCTGTCGCCCTGTTGAATTCCTTCTTTGCCGTTATCAACCTCCTGATGGGGCGAACAGCATCGACCTACGGCGGACACATCGGACTGATGACCCTGACAGCCGGTGGACAGCTCGAAGCCATTGCCTGGAACACCTCGCAGGGATTCAGTACGGCGCTCAGCGCTTTTGTTGCCCAGAATTATGCCGCCCGCCGAAACGAACGGGTCATCAGCGCCTATCATACCACCCTGAAGATGACCATCTTCTTTGGTTTTCTTTGCACCCTCCTGTTTGTCTTCTGGGGCAGTGAGATCTTTTCATTGATCGTGCCTGAGCGCGAGGCCTACGAAGCCGGCGGCATCTTCCTCCGTATCGATGGCTATTCCATGATGTTCATGATGTTGGAGATCACCATGCAAGGACTCTTCTACGGAACAGGCCGAACGGTTCCTCCTGCTATCATCAGCATCACCTTCAACACGATTCGCATTCCGCTGGCCATCGGACTGGCGGCATTGGGATTCGGCATCGAAGGCGTCTGGTGGGCCGTCAGCATCAGCAGCATCCTGAAAGGAATCACCTCCTTCGTCTGGTTCCGGTTTTTGCGGAAGAAAATATTGATTTGTTAAAATACAAAATGTAAGCAAAACGGCCGTTTTGCTTACAAATCCATACGTTAAAAAATGTTTCTCCCGGGAGTTTGTCTCCGAAGTCCCGCTTTTTTGCGCGCAAAGTCGGGGCGAAATTACAAATCGTAAATTCGAGGTTTTTGTGGAAACGGGCAAATTAACGTTTGTTCACATCCTTGCAGAATGGCTGAATAGTTTCTTTTTACGCTTGTATATCTTTCTTCATCCGCTCGAGGTACTGGTTGCTGAAGTCTACTTTCAATTCAACCCAAAGGGGCAGGTGGTCGGATATCTGGAAGGTACGCCATTTGGAAAGGTAGTAGCTTTCGATTTGTTTCTCACTCTTTCCTTCGGTGTTCTTTTTGTCGAAATAAGGGCGGTAGGTTGCCAGATCCTGGGGCGTGTAAACCGATTTGGTGAAGTTGAAAGCGCCTGCCTTCTGTTCTTTTTCCGAAAAGACGGTCATCGTCTTATCTAATTTGAGGTTGAAGGCGATCTGGTCGTAATGCTTCGTACCGCCCAGGTCGGAAGGATGCTCCTTGATGCATTCGGGCACCTTGAAGCCCCCCTTCTCCAACGCCTCCATCGTAGCGTCTTTGCAATGGGGGATATTGAAGTCGCCCAACAGGATATAGCTGGTGTCTTCTTTCTGCGAGCGCTTGGTCAGGTATTCGGCAATCGAAGCGATCTCGGCTACCCGGCGCGGATCGACGCCACTCGATTTGCCATAATAGATATGCACCGTGACAAGATGAAACTTGAACCATCCCGCCTGGAAAGCCACACAAAACGGGGTACGGGCAAATTGCTCTTCGCCCTGTATCAGTTTCGTTTTCGGAAGCACAATCTCTCCCGCCAGTTTCCGGAAGAAGATCTTGTTTTTATCATACAGGAAAGCGGTTCGCTCGCCCCCTCCCGCGGTGCCGTCGGTGCTGTCGGTCACGATATAGTCCCAGTTGTGTCCCATCAGTGACATCACCTTTTCCAGTCCTTTCAGGTTCGACGACACCTCCTGGATCGCGATCAGGTCGAAGCGACTCAGGATCTCGGCAATGTAAAAGAAACTTTCCAACCGGCGGTTGTCGCCGAATTCACGGATATTCCACGTAGCCAACAATAGAGTTTCCGACGCTGTCTTGGCAGGGATTTCGTGGTCTAACTGCTTGCGCAACAATAAGAGTTTGTCGATCGTACGCAACTGTTCTTCTTTCTCTTTGATGTTCTTGAGGGGTCTGTAGTATGGCATATGTTTTTCATTTTTTACAAATATAGTGAAAGCCGAACACAGAGCCAAGCTTGCTTGAGCTATGTTAAGGCGCATCCTATATTCTACAAATATAAAATTGTTTATTGAAAATTGTGATCATTTTGTTGAAAATGTCATTTTTCACCACTTGAAGAAGTTGTATATTCTGATCAGATGTTGATCATTTTTCAAAAATTCCAACTATTCTTCATTTTCCAAAAACTTTCTTCTTTAAATAATTTATCCTCTTTCCAAGCCTTCCTACATTCGCATATCAGTCGACGATCAAGGGATAAAATAAGGGAACAATAACAGCGATATTTTTAAAAATCTAATTACAATGACTGCTTTACAATTTCAAACAAGACTACTTAGTTTACAGGACAACCTGTTCAGCTTTGCTCTTTCATTAACAGCCAACAAAGAAGATGCATTAGATTTGGTGCAGGACACGACTCTGAAGGTGTTAGACAACCGGGAAAGGTTTGTTGACAATACCAATTTCAAGGGTTGGGTAATGACTGTTATGCGCAATATCTTTATCAATAATTACAACCGGGTGGTTCGCACCAATACAATCATCGACGCAAGTGCCGATCTGTATAATGTGGATACCATCACACATTCCGGATTCGATACGCCCGAAGGCAGCTGCGATATCAACGAAATCAACAGAGCTATTGAAAGACTGAACGAAGAGATGAAAACGCCTTTCGCCCTGTATGTAAGTGGTTATAAGTATGAAGAAATTGCCGATCTGTTGGATATTCCTATGGGAACGGTTAAGAGCCGTATCTTTGCTGCCCGTCAGCGTTTGCAGAAAGAATTGAGCGACTACCATTTCAATTGATAGCCGCCCGCTTTATTTGATTTAAAATATTCCACCTTTATAGAGTTCATCGAAGTTGGCCTGTCCCCCCGGAGAGGCCTTTTCTTCGTCCGGCGTCAACTCAAGGACGATCTGTCGGTCTCTTTCCGCCCCTTCGGTGTCGCCTAATAGTTGACGAATCCTGGCTCGTTCGACATAAGCCGGAATATACTGCTCGTTGTGTTCAACCGCCTCATCAAGGATTTCCAACGCCTCCTGGGTTTTTCCCTGCGCCTCCATCAGCCTTCCGGCCAACACATACGCCTCTTCACAGAAGGGATTCAATGCCAAGACCTCTTCATATTCCGCCTCGGCAGCTGCCTGATCGCCTAATAATTCATAGATCTGCCCCCGTAATAGATGGGCGGTTTCGTCGCCTTCTTCTACCAGAGAGATCACCTTCTCCACATCCGCCAGGGCTTTTTCGCCCTCTTTCTTTTCCAAAAGGATCCGGGCACGCACTAAGTAGGCATCGGCCATATCCTCTTTCAGGGCGATGGCTTGTGTCAGGTCGGCAATCGCTCCTTCCCACTCTTGGATCGTCCGTTTGGCTTTCGCACGTAGGAACCAGGCTAAGTGGTTCTCCTCCTCCAGAGCGATCACGCGGTCGCAGTCGGCAATAGCCTCCCCGTCGCGGTCTAATAGGAAGAGGATATTGACGCGGGTCAACAGGGTATTCACATGTTCGGGCTCCAATTCGATCATCTCATCTACGACTTCCAGGGCGCTTTCGGCATCGTTTATCATCGTATAGGCCGAAACCAGGTGGTTCATTGTTTCGAAATCTTGCTGGATATTTAGGGCTTCGGTAAAGCATTTGATCGCGTAAGGGATCTGACGAATACGCATAGCACGTATTCCGTCGTACTTTAGAATATCGAAATTCTTTAATTCGTCTTTCTGCAACCCTTCGGTGGTCGCCTCTTTTTTGCCCGAAGAAAACAAGGATGAAAAGAAATTTGCCATAACACACTGCGTTTTTATTGTCTTCACAAAAGTAGAAGAAAATCGTTAGATACAAAAAAAGAAGGCAGATCCCGATTGAAATCTGCCTTCTCATGGTATTTTATGAATACTTATCCCAAGAAAGAAATCAACACCCCGGCGGCAACCGCAGAGCCGATCACACCGGATATATTACTGGCCATGCAATATTGCAGGACATGATTCTTCGGATCGTGTTTCAGCGCTATCTCATTGGCCACGCGGGAGGCCATCGGAACAGCGCTCAAGCCGGTAGCTCCGATCAGCGGATTGATCTTCTTTTGAGTGAAGAGATTGACAAATTTCACAAAGAAGATGCCACCTGTGATAGACAGAGCAAACGCCAGGAATCCACCCACTACGATACCGATCGTCGTCCAGTTCAGGAAGGCTTCGGCTGTCATCGTCGCGCCTACGCAAAGACCCAGGAAGATGGTTGCCGTGTTCATGATGCTGTTTGAAATTGTATCGAACAGGCGGAACACATTCGAACCGACTTCTTTCACCAAGTTACCGAACATCAACATTCCGATCAACGGCACCGCACTCGGCACAAACAGCGCAACAACGATAGTTACCGCTATCGGGAAGATGATCTTCAACACCCGCATATTTTTAAATTCCGTACCGGAAGGAAACTTCTTCTCCTGCTCCTTCATGTTGATCTTCAATTCTTTCTTGGTACAGAACAGGTTTACCACCAACGGAATGATGACCGGGACAAGCGCCATATAGGAGTAGGCGGCAATAGCAATCGGTCCCAACAGATGAGGAGCCAGTTTGATGGTGGTAAAGATCGCCGTCGGGCCATCAGCGCCTCCGATAATACCTAAGGAGGCAGCCTCTTTGGGTGTGAAGCCCATCAGGATGGCTACCAATAATACGGTAAAGATACCTAACTGTGCCGCCGCGCCAAAGATCGACAGGCGCAGGTTACGAAGCATCGGACCGAAGTCGGTCAACGCTCCCACACCCATAAAGATAATCGGTGGCAGGAAGCCTGTCTTGATCAGCATATAATAGAGGAAATTCATAATGCCCAACTCATGCGCAATGTCATGCAGAGGCATTTCCCATATATTCTTCATGACGCCATGCACCATAATCATCCCGTTCTCGTCGGCCTGGGTAATGCCCATCTCGCCGCCCGGGAAGTTAGCCAACAAGACTCCGAAGGCAATCGGAATAAGCAACAACGGCTCGTATTCCTTTTTGATGCCCAAATAGAGCAGTATGATGGCGATGGCATACATGACAAGGAACTGCGGTTCGGCAATGATATTGCTGAACGCAGTCATTTCATATAGATTCTTAACTATCTCGCCCATTATTGTATCGTCATTATCAGGTCATCCTCAGACACGGCATCGCCCGGATTCAATAGGATAGCCGTCACCGTACCGCTACATTCGGAGCGCACCGCGTTGTAGGTCTTCATGGCTTCTACATAGCAAAGGATATCACCCTCTTTCACTGTATCACCCACTTTCAAGGGTGTTTCGGAGGTATCTTTTGTTAAGAAGAACTTACCTTCCAGCGGAGATAATACCTCTTCGCCCGCACCAGGGGCGGCAGCAGCAGGCGCTGCGGCCGGAGTAGCCGGAGCTGTTGGCGTTGAAGCAGCCGACGCATTATTCGAATCCCCAAAGGCAACCGTTACCTTATAGGCTTGTCCGTTCACATCTACTGTCATAATCTGTGGAGTAGTCGGCAACGCCATAGCCGTAGGAGCGGCAGCCGGAGCCGGAGCCGGTTGTGATTCTTTGGCCTGTTCAGCCTTCCGTTTAGCCACATCGGCCAGGAATTCCACTTTTGCTTTGCCTGAACGGAATGCTTCGTATTGCGCCGGGTGCATGGCATATTCGAAGAGTTCTTCGTCGTCTTCGCCTGTTTCCCATTGCTTTTCGTTCATCAGCTTACGGTATTTATCTAAGGCATCGGGATAGTTCTTCTGCGGATCACCGGTAAAGAACTCGCGTCCTTCGGCTTTCGCTTTCTCGATGATCTCGGGTGCCAGTTCACCCGGCAGGCGACCTGCCTTTCCTAATATCATATCCCAGATATCATCGGCAATCATGCTCCAGCGGGCTTTCCCTTTTTCCATCTGCATCACATTCATCATTGCCAGATTCTTGACATACTGGCTGAACGGTGTTACCAAAGGAGGATAGCCCACACGCGGCCATACATACGCCACCTCGTCGAACAGTTTGATCAACAACTGATCCTGCGTCATAAGCGGTTGGTTGTTTTTCTGTTTACCTTTATTGATCGATTCCAGGTTTTTGTCCAGGTCGGCCATCAGGCTTCCCATCATACCACCCGGCAATCCCGGTCCGATCAACAGGGAGTTCATCAGGCGGTTCTTCGGGCTGATATACAATCCCAACCAATCGTCCATAAACTCCTGCACCATGCTGCGTACCTTCATATAGGCCTCCATATTGATCTCCGGCACGATATAACCGGCATCTTTCAACATCGCCTGTACGGTCAACAGGTCGGCATGTCCCGTTCCCCACGAGAGTGGCTCCATACCCACGTCGATATAGTCGCAACCGGCGTTGCAAACCTCCAGGATAGAGGCCACACTAAAGCCGGGACCCGCATGGCTATGGTATTGGATGGGTATATTCGGATGTTTGTCTTTGATATTCTTTACGATCTGCCCTAAAGAGTAGGGGCGGCCGATACCGGCCATATCCTTGATACAGATCTCATCGGCTCCCAGGTCGATCAGTTCCAACGCCATCTTGGTATAATACTCAACCGTATGGATCGGAGAATGGGTAATGGAAAGAGCCGCTTGCGAGATCATACCTGCCTCTTTGGCATACTTAATAGAAGGGGCGATATTACGCACATCATTCAATCCGCAGAAGGTACGGGCAATATCCGTTCCCTGTGCCTGTTTCACCTGATAGAAAAGCTGGCGCACATCATCGGGCACCGGGCTCATGCGAAGACCATTCAAGGCACGGTCGAGCATATGTGTCTGAATACCGGCTTCATGGAAAGGTTTTGTCCATTCACGCACCGCTTTGTTCGGGTTTTCTCCGAAAAGTAAATTGACCTGTTCAAATCCTCCCCCATTGGTTTCTACTCGGGCAAAACAGCCCATCTCTATGATTGCCGGTGCTACCCGGGTCAACTGGTCGACTGTCGGAACATATTTTCCGGCACTCTGCCACATATCCCGGAAGACCAGACTAAACTTAATCTCTCTTTTTTTCATATTTCTTCCCTCGTATTATTTCTATATTTTTTCGATTTTTGTCACTTTTCCCTGACCTCCTGTCGCAGCGCTTACGGCCGACACAATAGCCGCCATATCCTGGTTGGATAGTCCGCCTGCCGCTGTGGTCGCTGCACGCACCGGCGCCTGCTTTTTAAGCACGACCTCTTCCGGGGCATATCTGTTCACCAGAACGATAAGTCCCTTTCCAAGGTATATGACAATGAGGAGGATAAGGAATACGGTAGCTATACCAACCACCATCAATAAAAGTCCTGTCTGCATGTTTTCCATATAATCAGATTTTTAATTTAGGAGAGCTAAAAACGTATCTAAGAAATTGCCTTAAAAACCAATTGGAACAATTTTAGCCAAGTTAAAAACAGATGCAAAAGTACAAAAATAGAGTGACTATCCGCTGCCCCATTCATTAAAAAAATGAAAAAAGAAAGAGAGTAGTGGTTTTATCCTTATTTTTGAAAGAGAAAACCCTGTTTTAGTTAACAATTAACAGAACGGGATAATGCTTTTGTTTCTTGAAAGTTAGAGGATAAGCTAAAAAACAGTTTGAATTATGAAAAAGATTCTTTTACGTTCCGGCTTGTGTTGTCTCCTGGCAACACTCTTTTCTTGTTATTCTTCGATTCCACTTTCCCAGGGAGCATCGGATAATAATTCTACCTATAATGTGCAGTATCTGTTCGAGCACGACGGTTGCAAGGTCTATCGTTTTATGGATATGGGTAATTATGTCTATTTCACTAATTGCGAAGGAAGCGTAACGGCCATACAAAACGACTCGACCGCGCAAAGGGTAACCAATCAGGTTCGTATCAATAAGGAATATTAAACACGACAGCATACTAGGTGAAGATGAAGAAGTGGGTGACAAAGAAGAACGGATACAGGGTGTATCGCGCCTTGTTTCATATGAGTAATGTCTTTCTGATCACGACGCCGGAGAAGACGATCCTGGTCGATACCAGCTGGCGTTTCGGGCGAAAACGGCTTTGCCGGAATCTGAACCGGCTGGGTATCTCTCGTATCGACTACCTGTTGTTGACCCATACTCATCACGACCATGTCTCTAACGCCCGCTACCTGCAGGAGACATACGGAGCAAAGGTCTTGGTGCATCAGGAGGGTGCCGCGATAGTGACCCGCGGTGAGTCCATCGTGCCCAAAGGAACCACCTGGATAAGCCGCCTGATAGCGCATTTTATCGAAAAATATGTCGATCGTTTTATTGCCTATGATGCCTGCACACCCGATATCGTATTTCCCTCTCTCTATTCTTTCCAGCAAGAGGGGATTCATATTCAGATACTTTCTACCCCCGGACATTCGGTCGATTCAATCAGTATCCTTGTCGATGACGAAATAGTCATTGCCGGAGATGCTCTCTTCGGTGTTTTCCCCCATTCTATCTTTCCTCCCTTTGCCGACAACATTCCGCGACTGATTGAAAGCTGGGACAAATTGTTAGAAACGCCGGCATTACTTTTTTTGCCGGCTCATGGTTTCAGTAAGAAACGCCGGCAGATCGAACGATCCATCCGGTAAATGCGTCAAAATTCCGGGAGTTTTCTATCGTCCATGCGCCTCGACAGTACTGTCCATGCCCTTCGACAGTACTGTCCATGCGCTTCGACAGTACTGTCCATGGGCATCGACGATAGAATTCTCCGTGGTTTTATGAAAAAAGCCCTTGCATTTCGGGGAAAAGTCCCGCGATTTTGACAATTTGTAAATGGCATAATTATAAATACTGTATATTTGTGTACTATCATGAATAACACCTAAATGACAAAAATATGAAACATCTATTGCCCCTTTTGATTATGTTGCTTGGCTTGGTAGCATGTGGTACAAAGAAAACACAGCAGACAGAAACGTGGGAAACCCTCTTCAATGGTAAAGACCTGAACGAATGGACAGTGAAAATCAAAGGATATCCGGCCGGTGAGAACTTTGCCAATACCTTCCGCGTGGAGGAGGGGCTGATGAAGGTGCGCTACGATGGCTATGATTCGTTTAATGACCGCTTCGGACATATCTTTTTTCATAAACCCTATTCGCATTATAAATTACGCGTGGAATATCGCTTCGTAGGCGAGCAGGCGCCCAATGCACCGGGATGGGCCTACCGCAACAGTGGCGCCATGCTTCATTGCCAGGCACCCGAAACCATGCATCTCGACCAGGACTTCCCGGTGTCGATCGAAGCTCAGTTTCTGGGTGGCGACAATACCGGCGAACGCCCGACAGGAAGCGTCTGCACGCCGGGCACGGAGGTTTATATCGAAGGGGAACCTTATCGGGGGCATTGTGCCAACTCCTCTTCTAAAACCTATCATGGCGACCAATGGGTGACGATGGAATTGATCGTACTCGGCGATAGCATTGCGCATCATGTGATCGATGGTGATACCATTATGAGCTATTCGCATATCCGTGTGGGCGGTGGCAATGTAAGCCCGAAGCCAACTATCCCGGAAGGACCGCTGTCCAAAGGGTATATATCACTCCAATCCGAAGGCCATCCGATCGATTTCCGGACGGTGGAGATATTGGATTTGAGCGGGCAGTATTAATTATCATAGCGTATGAACAAAAAGTATATTCTTCTTCTTATTCTCCTGGCGCCATGTATATTTTTGCAGGCACAGCAAAAGACGGTGACGATAGAGACAAACGTGGGCACCATGAAGGGGATTCTCTATGCCGATGTGCCGAACCATGTGCGTGCCTTTACGGAGCGTGCCAATCGGGGTGATTTCAATGGAACCCTGTTTACCCGCGTGATTAAAGAGTTTATGATTCAAGGTGGAGCGGCCGATTCACGGAATGCTTCGCCCGGTGTGCGGGTGGGTAGCGGTGATCGCAGCGCCGAGATCATGCCGGAAAAGAGCGAAGGACATTTCTTTAAGAAAGGAGTGATCGCGGCTCCGCGTCAGCCCGACAATATCAATCCGCAGAAAAAATCGGATATGTCGCAGTTCTTTATTGTGCAGGGCAAGGTGTACACGCCTGAAGAGTTGAGATCCTTACAACAGATAGCGAATCGCTCGATCCGCCGGAAGGCGATGGCTGAGTTTTATGATCCGATCAAAGAGGATATGGAGAAATGGAAAACAGACGATAAGGTGTTGTATAATCAACATGTGGTGGAGATCAACCATAAGGTAGATTCCGTGATTCGTGCCACGCCCGGTCATCTGTTGTTTACGGATCAGCAGCGGGAAGCCTATACCACCGTCGGCGGCGCCCACCATTTGGATGGACATTACACAATTTTCGGCGAGATCACCGAAGGGTTGGATCTCATCGACCGCATTGCCAATCAGCCGACCGATCAATACGATCGGCCGAATACGGATATACGGATCATACGTGTAACGGTACAATAAAAAACAAAAGATATGCTACGCAGGGATTTTATCATGGTGCAAATTGAGGAGTTAGGCAAGGTGATTGCCCAGCTGATTACTCAACGTGAAATGGGTGCAACCCGGCGCATTCCCGAACAGATACAAACGGTTTACGACTCCTTGCCGTTAGACCGCCACATACTCCTGACTGCCTCCCCCGAAGAGGTTCGCCGCCTGCTCGACAGAGAGGATAGCGGCGGAGTCCTTCGTATGGAGATTGCCATCAAAGCCTTGATCGAAGAGAGCTATCTTTACCCCGACAAAAAGCAGGAGATGCTTCTGCGTGCCAAAGAATTGTTGGAATATCTACAACAAACAGATGTGACCTTTTCTTTTGAAAGGGTTAATTTGTTGGATCAGATTGCCGGGCTTTTGGAATCCTGAAAGGTTATTACCTCAGCTTGCTCAATGGTTAGCCTCTGCGTGTTGTAGGTCTTGCCCACGATCAGATGAATGTCATTGAGAACATCTTTCGGACTATCTTTGGGTACCTGTAAGATAATTCTCAAATCCTCCTCCTCTTTGATTTCTTTCTTTTCTAATTCTTTACGGAAATTCCCAAAGGTGGTTTTTTCATTTACGGTGATGGGTGTCGGTGCGCGACCGAATTCATTGATTACATAGACTATGACCGGTTCAAATTCCTTCCCTTCGTTAAACAGATCGCTCTCTTTCAAGGTGAGCCCATAGTTTTTCGGAGATTCGTTCTTTACGTATGCTTTTCGGCCTTTCTCTGCCAAGAGAGCTTCTGTTTTTTCGAAAGCAGTCTGTATATTTTGATAGATTAGCCGGATAAAACTCCCCGTAGTAGCAACATCGTGTTGTAAAGAGATCAAGATCGGTTTGCCATCGGCATGTTCTTCCAATAAAGTTGTTTTCAATTTACTCTCCAATTGCACGATGTCGATTAATTGATTTTTATACAAGATCATATCCCGTGCATTCACAAGCAAATAAGACAGGTGAGTCGCTTCTCTTGGATCCTGCCCTTTGAGCACTTCTTTTTCAAACCTAATATACTCCGCCTCAAAGTATTCAGGCGTGTACTTCTTGTTATCCTGCGAAATAATTGTACCTTCGCCAGGGATAAGTTGTTCTAACTGCCGGTTTACTTCCGGACGGGCAAAGGCATACAAGGTACAGACTGCCACCGGTATAAGAAGTAATGACTTCCACCGGGCCCGATGATTGGATTGTTTTTTACACATCATAGTAATTCTTTTTTTGAGTTTACTTTGATTAAAGCTGTTGGCAAGAGTGTAGGAGCTGGAGCCGACAGCTTTTTTCACTAATAATAATTGATATTTTGTTGCATCGATGCCGTTTTTGATCACTTCCCGGTCTGCCTGATACTCATGGATATCTTGCAATTCGCGTTTCAACAGCCAAGCGGCCGGGTTGAACCAGTGAAATAAAATGATGATTTGCGCAAACACCACATCCCAGGAATGCCGCTTATGATAGTGCGCTAACTCGTGCGTCAGTATCTCTTCCGCATGTTGTTCGTAGTCCTGTTGCGGCAGGACGATATACTTCCACCAGTTGAAAGGCGGAAGCGGTTGGTCGATCACGACGATAATATAGTCGTTGACGCCTGTCTTTCGACCCGACCGGATCAGGAGTAACAGCTGGATAAATGAGCGCAGAAAGAGTGTGAAAGCAACAGCTCCCCCTATTATATAAATACAGGTAAAGATCATGCCGTAAGGGATCTTCCCGGTTGTCTCTTTCGCTTCCGAAATCTGTGGGATTTCTGCCGGAAGGATAAGCTGTTTGGTGGTGATTGTTTCTTCCTGGCTGATCACCTTTTCCAGTTCTATAAAGGTTTGCTGGATGAATCCGGGCGAATCGGTTTTCATCTTTACCAAAGGCAACAACAGGCAGGCAATCAAGCCTCCGATCAGGATCTTCCGGTTGAAAGGGAAGAAGGTTTCGTTGCTCAACAGCAATTTATAGCTGAAGTAAAACAACACCAGCCCTAAGGTCGATTTGACAATATAGATCAGGAACGCCGCCATATTTATTGTCGGTCTTTTATCTGTCGGATAATGTCCTGCAATTCTTCCACCGACAATTTCTCCTCTTCGATCAGGGTGGAGACCACCGAAGTGTACGAATTGCCGAAATACTTATTGACCAATGTCTTCAGGGAGCGGTTGCGGTATTCCTCCTGTGTCACCAGGGCGTAATACTGGTAGGTGTTTCCATACGCCTTATATCCGATATATCCTTTCTCCTCCAGGATACGCACCATGGTGGAGAGCGTATTATAATGTGGCTTGGGCTCCGCTTGCATATCCAATAATTCACGGATAAACAAAGGCCCCTTCTCCCAAAAATAGCCCAGTATCTCTTCCTCTTTAGCCGTTAATTTCTTCATTTTCTATTCCTTCTTTTAGTATGCTATGCAACAAATGTAACTAAAAGAGTATACAAAACAACTATTACCTTTAGTTGATCTACTGTATTTATTAATAATTAACAGATTTGTATCGAAAAGAGGCAACTATTCAGCCAATCCTATACAGCCTTCATAGCAATGTGAATAGACGTTAAATCGCCTATTTCTGACGAAACCCTCCATTTACGATTTGTAATTTCGGCAGGACTTTGCGCGCAAAAAAGCGGGACTTCGGAGACAAACTCCCGGGAGAAACACTTTTTAACATACCGGATTGTAAGCAAAAGGGGGTGTTTTACTTACAATCCGTATTTTAACATTTGGGAATAACGGGGGTGTGAGAAGAGATCTTCTCATCTTACAAAATTCGTAAAGAGCAGAAATTCTTTCGGTTTTGTCGGTTTGGAATGGGGTAATTTATCCCAGATCGGCTACCGCTTTTTCAAGCTGTTGCAACGCTTTGTCGATAACAGAACGCGGACAGCCGATATTCATGCGCATAAATCCTTCGCCTTCGGTGCCGAACATACTGCCGTCGTTCAAGGCTAATTTGGCTTTTTGTATGAAAAATGCGACAAGTGCCTCCTGTTTCATACCTAATCCGTGGCAGTCGAGCCATAAGAGGAAAGAGGCTTGCGGGCGGTAGACCTTGATTTGCGGGATATGTTTTTGGAGATATTCATCGACATAGTCAACATTGCGCATCACATATTGGCGCATCTGCTGGAGCCATTCCGCTCCGTAGGTATAGGCGGCGATCGTAGCTTCGTAGGCAAAGATCGTTCCGGCGTTCAGTTCACGGGCGTGCAGGTAGGCAAAGAACTTTTCGCGCACAGCGGGATCAGGTACGACGGCATAGGAGGATACGATCCCTGCGATGTTGAATGTCTTGCTGGGAGCCATAAAGCTGATACTGTTGGCAGCAGCGGCTTCGGACAGAGCCGAGAAGGGAATGTGTTTATTGCCCGGGAAGGTCATCTCGGCATGTATCTCATCGGAGATAACAAGGATATGATGTTTATGGCAGAAATCGGCTAATCGCATCAAGGTTTCTTTCGGCCAAACGATTCCTCCCGGGTTGTGTGGGCTGCAAAGAATGAAAATCTTACATTTTTCATCCACCAGGGTTTCCAACTGTTCGAAATCCATTTCATACCCATCTTGCGTCAGGCGGAGTGGGTTATAGACCACCTCGCGTCCCATGCCTTCGGGGATCAAACGGAACGGATGATAGACAGGCGGTTGTATGATTATTTTGTCTCCTTCGTTCGAAAAACAATCGACGACAAACGAGATGCCTTTGACGATCCCGGGGATGTAACTGATCCAGTCGCGTTCGACGCGCCAACCATATTTATAATCCAGCCAGGCCAGAATGCTATTGTAATAGTCGTCGGAGGCAAAGGTGTATCCGAACACCTCATGTGCGCAACGTTTGCGTAGGGCGTCTACTATAAAGTCCGGCGTGCGGAAATCCATATCGGCAACCCATAGGGGAAGAAGATCATCGCTTCCAAACACCTCTTTCAACTGATCGTATTTAACTGATGAGGTGGCATGGCGCTCAATCACTTCATCAAAATGGTATTGTTTCATATTGTATCCCTGTGTAATGTCCTTAAGATGGGAGCCAAAGATACAAATTTTCGTGTAACCTGCTCTGCTGTCTCGAGGAAGCGAATATGGATTTGCCGGGAAAACCGTTTTAACGTACATTTGCCCGGACAGAAAAAGAAGAGATCGACAGATGAAAAAGATAGGATTGCTTTCAGACACACATGCGTGGTGGGATGAGAAGTACGAAGCGTATTTTAAGGCCTGTGATGAGATATGGCATGCAGGCGATATCGGTTCCGACAATGTGGCCTGGCGTCTGGCGCAAATCAAACCGTTACGCGCAGTGTTTGGCAATATCGACGGCCAGTCGCTTCGGCAGCAATTTCCGCTGATCGCGAAGTTCGAGGTGGAACAGGTACGTGTGATGATGACCCATATTGGTGGATACCCCAACCGCTATGCGCCGGGCATCAAGCAGGAACTATTGGCTTATCAACCGACACTGTTTATCTCGGGACATTCGCATATACTGAAGGTGATGTATGACAACGCCTTGAAGTGTCTGCATATCAATCCGGGAGCAGCCGGAAAAAGCGGGCTGCATCAGATACGCACGCTGGTGCGCTTTGTGATCGACGGAGATCAGATCAAAGACCTGGAGGTGATTGAGATCGTTTAGGCGCCCCGCAAGTCGGGGTCTTTTTCTTCGTTGGTACGAAGTTGGGAGTAGTTCTCGGCAAATAAGACGGTATTCTTCAGGTAAGGATATTCGGATTCGAAATAGCTGCTGAATACGCCTTTGCCCATATTCTCTTCTATCTGCTTCATGGTCCATAGTTTTCCATGCGACTGCATAAGCGATTTCATGACCGCTTCATCCCGAATAGTGATTACATGCAGGGAGACTAAGTGTTTTACCTTTTTATCTTCGTGCGTATAACGAACTAAGAAACGCGATTCGATGGGTTTCCCGATATGCCGTCCGATGATCTCTTTGACCGTATTTTCAATAGTATGCCGGAAGAGAACATAGGCGTGAAGAGGATAATCGAGCGTTTCAGGTGAGACATAATCGGTCTTCGGGCGTTTCACCAGATAGAGCATGCCATTGTAAATCACAGCAATGCGCACGATCGGATGGTAATATTTCTTGGGCGAGGTGCGGCTGACCGAACGGGCAATACATCCTACGACCTTTCCTTTCTCATCCAATACCGGCAACCACATCTCTTTTTTCAGGCTTCCATGCATCCAGGAGATGCGTATCTGCTCGTAAACGATGATAGCCACCCCGATGACAATCCCCAGATAACGGTAAAGGAAGTGTTCGAAATGCGGATTTTGCATCGACTCCGGCAAAAGGGTGAAGAAAAGGATCACAAACAAATGTAGTGTGTAGAGGTTTTGTACGAGGGGAACCAGGAAATAGAACTCATTCAACGCGGTGCGCATCAGGGTGCGTTTATAGGTCGGAGCCTTCGACTCGCGGATACGCCGGAGCATGGTGCGCTTGGAGAAGCCGATAATAGCCAATACAACCACAAACAACACCTCGACAAGTACCGGCGAATAGCCGAACAAAACCGGATCTAATTTGAGTAAAATGAACAGGACATAGAGTATGAGCGTGGCGGAGGCAGGCAACAACAGGAACTGATAGACTTTGTCATTGCTTAACATCCGGTAAAGTCCCAAACAGAAGATGCAGAAAACGACGGCAATGATGAATGATAACCGGTAGGAAAAGAAATTATCCAAAAACATAAACAATAGGATTGGAATCAACCCTACTGCTTGATTTTGTACACTTCTTTTGATTTTATTCATTACAACAATCCCTCCTCCCTATAAATAACAGTTGTAGAGGATAAATGTTTATGTCAAATATGATTTTCTGCATGATAGGAAGAGCGAACTAAAGGGGCGCTTTCTACTTTGGCAAATCCTTTCTTTAGGGCGACTTCCCGGTACACCTCAAACTGTTCAGGTGTAACATATTCACTGACAGGAAGATTTTTACGGGAAGGCTGCAGGTACTGTCCGATGGTCAACACGGAAACATCGGCTGCCAAAACGTCGTCCATCAATTCATATACTTCGTTTTCTGTTTCACCCAGGCCGACCATAATACCCGTTTTGGCGGTGATGTCGTTGGCGGCTATATGGCGAAGCACCGAGAGGCTGACGTCGTATTTGGCGGCGCTCCTAACCTCCGGCGTAAGGCGTCGTATGGTTTCCATATTATGGGAGATGATTTCCGGAGCGGCTTCGATCACGATATCGACCAGATCTAATTTGCCCTGAAAGTCGGGAATCAATACCTCTACCGTTGTTTGCGGATTGAGCTGCTTGATGGCGCGTATGGTAGCCGCCCAGTGGGCAGCGCCTCCGTCGGGCAGATCGTCGCGGTCGACGGAGGTAATCACTGCGTGTTTCAGCTCCATCAGGCGGATGCTCTCGGCTACATGCTGCGGTTCCTGCGGATTGAGCGGAAGAGGTCGTCCGGTCTGTGTGTTACAAAAACGGCAGGAACGGGTGCATATATCCCCTCCGATCATAAAGGTGGCCGTGCCCCGGCTCCAACATTCGCCCATATTCGGGCATTTCCCGCTGGTACATATTGTATGCAGGCAATGGGATTCGACAATGCTTTTCGTACGGGTGAAATTATCATTCCCGCCTAACCGGATCTTTAACCAGTCAGGCTTCTTAACATGTGGCACGCTCATGGTGTTTATAGATTATCGAAGAGGAAATTACAGATTTTAGTATAGAGATGCAAACGGGTATTTCCTCCGGAGATACCATGGTTGCGGTCTTTGTAGATATGCATATCGAACTGCTTACCGGCTTGCACCAGGGCTTCGGCATAGACCATCGACTGGGCAAAATGCACGTTGTCGTCGGCCGTTCCGTGGATAAGCAATAATTTACCCTGCAGGTCGGCAGCTCTCTCTAAAGGAGAGGTGAGGGCATACCCTTCAAAGTTTTCCTGCGGCGTGCGCATGAAACGTTCCGTATAGATCGTGTCATAGAACTTCCAATCGGTCGGTGGGGCAACGGCAATACCTGCTTTGAAGGTGCCGTCTCCGGTAGTCATTGCCATCAGGGTGTTGTATCCGCCGAAGCTCCATCCGTAGATAGCTATGCGTTTGGCATCGATATAGGGCAGTTTGCCTAACGCCTGCGCCGCCTCTACCTGATCGCGCGATTCGAGTTCGCCCATGCGGAGATAGGTGCATTTGCGGAAAGCTTCGCCACGGGCGCCTGTGCCACGTCCGTCTACTGCGACAACGATGATGCCGTTGGCTGCCAGGTAGTGTTCCCAATCCATGCCGTACCGGTCGAGCACCTCTTGCGAATTAGGCCCGCTGTATTGGGTCATCAACACCGGATACTGGCGGGAAGGATCGAAGTTGGCCGGTTTCACCATCCAGGCATTCAATTCGATACCCGAAGCAGTCTCAATGGTCATAAACTCTTTCGGCGAGAAAGCGTATTGAGCGAGTTTCGTTTTCAGGGCTTCATTGTTTTGCAATACGCGCAGCTCTTTCCGCGATTTGGTTTCATGTACGGTGATGCGTGCCGGTGTCTGTACGCTTGAATAGGTATTGACAAAATAGGTAAAGTTGCTATTGAATGCCGCATTGTTGGTTCCTTCCTGTACGGATAGCTTTGTTTTATTGCCTTTGGCATCGATACTGTAGACCGAACGGCGCAGCGGACTCTCTTCGGCCGACTGATAATAAACCGTATTCGTTGCCTCATGGATGCCCAGGAAAGCTGTCACGTCCCAGTTTCCTTGTGTGATCTGGCGTTGCATCACGCCGGTGGGGGAATACTGGTAGAGGTGGGCATAGCCGTCTTGTTCGCTGACATAATAGAATCCATTCGCTGTGAACGTGAGGGAATACAACCATTCCGAATCGATATACGCTTTGTTCTCTTCGCGCAGAATCAGGCGGAACACACCGCTTTTCGGATTGGCGTAATACATATTGAAGAGGTTCTGATGGCGGTTCAGGGTCAAAACAGCCAACTGATCCGAATGGGTCGTGAACAGAATGCGGGGAATATAGCTCTCTTCATCCACGGGGACGTCGAGCTTTTTGGTGTCTTTCGAATTGACATTGTAGGCGTGAAGCGTTACCCGTGAGTTGCGTTGTCCGGCTTTTGGGTATTTGAAGTCGTAGGTGACCGGATAGAGTCCGTCGCCATACATTTGCATTTTGTATTCGGGAACAGCCGATTCGTCGAAACGAACGAACGCCAGTTGCTCGTTGTCGGGCGACCAGGCCATCAGGTTCGTAACGGCAAACTCCTCTTCATAGACCCAGTCGGTAATGCCATTCAGGATCTTATTAGCCTCTCCATCGTTGGTCACCTGTATCTCCGTATCGAAATCGAATTTCTTTAACCAGATATTATTGTCGATCACATAAGCACACATCCGTCCGTCAGGAGAGAAGGTCGGGATCATCAGTTTCTTGCCCGTATCGCTTAACGGTTTGACGTAGTTGCGGCGCACGTCGTAATCATAGAACTCCGCCTTCCACGAGCGGCGGTAGATCGCTTCCCGTTCGCGCCATACCAGGACGCGGTGTCCTGTGGAGGCTATCTGATACCCCTGGAAGGTATCGAAGCTGCATTCACGGGCGGTAGCGGTATTAAACAGGGTGTCGACCGGTTGCCCTGTGCGGTAGGCATAGCGAACGATCATCGTCCGTTCCGGGTTCATGGCGGTATAGTGCTCTCCGTCGGGCAGGGAGCGCATTTCTCCGATAGCCGTTGTTTGGCGGAACTCGCCGTTTATTATTTCATGTAGATTGATGCGTTGGGTTCCTTGCTGCGCCCATGCACCAGTTATGACCAATAGACTTAGTAGGATGTTTATGGCTGTCTTTTTCATGTTTTTCTGTTATTTTCGATTTCTGTTGGCAAAGGTAAGGATTTAATTAAAAAAAGCGACACTGAGAAGGGTCGCTCTGCAGGGGAAAAAAATATATCCCAAACTATCATTTTGCTATTTCGGTGCGAGAAAATTGGGAAAAAGGCAGGGGTTTGTAGAAAAACCCCTGCGGATAAACATTTGTTAACATTCGTGGTGTAAGCAAGAGACCCCCATTTTAACTAAAAAACAGCCTCTCTTGCTTACACCTCGATTTTGGATTTTAGACGGTTTCCGAACCCTGTAAATGCGCGGCGCCCGTAGATGGCTACCACGATAAAACAGATAAAAGGCAGGAAGAACGACAGATTCACCGCCGGCATACCCAACAACACGCCCTGATCGATGATCATAGCCTGAAGCGGTGGCAGGATTGATCCTCCCAGAATAGCCATGATAAGCCCGGCAGCACCGAACTTGGCATCATCGCCCAAGCCTTTCAACGCAATACCGTAGATGGTCGGGAACATCAATGACATACAGGCGGATATGCCCACCAGACAATAGAGTCCGTTGATGTCCTGGAAGAAGATAACGCCCAACGTGAAAGCCCCTCCGGCCATGGCCAGTATCATCAACAATTTGCCCGGATTGAGGTAGCGCAACAGGAAGGTGCAAATGAAACGACTGACGCAGAAAATGATCATCGCTACAATATTATATTTCTGCGACAATACCTCCGCCGCTTTTTCTGTCATGCCCTGCTCCATAAACAGGCGGGTACCGTATTGAATGATAAAGGTCCAACACATGATCTGCACGCCCACATAAAAGAACTGGGCAATCACCCCTTCCCGGTAACGTGGCAGGGAGAATATCCTTTTCAGCGTAGGGAGAAAGTCGATGTTGTGCGATTGATCCTGGTTTTTCGGCATCTTGGTGAAGCGGATCAACAGGAACATTGCCAGAATGACCAGGCCAATAATAATATAGGGTGTGATCAATACCGACAGGTCGGCCTCCTTTACGGCTGCAAATTCAGCTTCATTCAATAATGCCCGTTCTGCCGTATCCATAGGATTCAGTCGCGCCTGAATGAAATTCATGGCAACAAACATGCCCAACAGCGAGCCCATCGGATTGAACGACTGTGCCAGATTCAATCTTCGGGTGGCCGTCTCTTCGGTGCCCATCGACAGAATATACGGGTTGGCACTTGTCTCAAGGAAAGAGAGCCCGCAGGTCAGAATGAAATAGGCAAAGAGAAACGGATAGTATTCGCCTATGGCTTTAGCCGGAAAGAAGAGGAAGGCGCCGATCGCATAGAGCCCTAAGCCCAACAGAATCCCCGCCTTATAGGAGTATTTCCGGATAAACATAGCCGCCGGAAAGGCCATGGCGAAGTAGCCTCCGTAGAAGGCTACCTGCACCAAAGCACCATCCGTCACGCTCATGCGGAAAATCTTCGAGAAGGCTTTCACCATGGGATTGGTAATGTCGTTGGCAAACCCCCATAGGGCAAAGCAGAAGGTGATGAGGATAAACGGTATCAGGTAGTTTATCCCGTCGCTACCGGTCAGCAACGATGATTTTTTTTGTGTTTTCATGTCGGGAAGGCTTATTTATAAAGCGGTCCGTAAGTCTGACAAGCGCGATAATCTGCTCCCTCTTTATCCATACCGAAGGCGTTCCATGCCGCCGGGCGGAAGATTTCTTTCTCGTCTACATTGTGCATACAAACAGGAATACGCAACATAGAAGCCAGCGTAATCAGGTCAGCACCCACATGTCCGTAGCTGATCGCTCCATGGTTGGCTCCCCAGTTGTTCATCACCGAGTAAACATCCTTGAAGGCATCTTTTTCTGTCAGGCGCGGCGAAAACCAGGTTGTCGGCCAGCCTTTGTCGGTGCGATCGTCTAATATTTTGTGTGCATCCGGATCGAGTTCTACCGTCCATCCTTCGGCAATCTGCAAGACCGGACCCAGTCCTTTCACCAGATTGAGGCGAACCATGGTGCAGGGCATGCCTTCGCGGGTCAGAAATTTAGACGAATAGCCTCCTCCCCGGAAATATTCGCGGTTGGCAGGCACCCAGGTGGTGGCGTCTAAGCAGGCTTGTGCCTCCTTGTCACTGATCTCCCAGAAAGGTTTCATGGCCGGATTGCCATCAGCATCGCTCTGACGAGCCGATCCGTCGAGAGAAGCAGCGCCCGAGTTGATCAGGTGGATAATACCGTTTGCCGCACGTCCTTCCAGTTTCTTGCCCGTAACCCGTTCGACCGCGTCGGGACTCCAGTAGGTGCGCACGTCGGCAAAGATCTGCGCCGTATTGGTCAATAGGTAACTGAACAACATGGCTGTTCCGTTCAATGCGTCGTTTTCGGTGGCCAATACAAACGGTTGGCGTACGCCCGTCCAGTCGAACGATGAGTTCATGATGGCTTCGGTAAAGTCGCCGTTCGGATAGAAGTCGGTCCATTGGCGTTGTCCCTGGAATCCTGCTGCCAGCGCATTGTGTCCCAACGCCTCTTCGCCGAATCCCATCTCTTTGAGTTTGGGGTTACCGATCATCAGGTCGCGCACGATCAGGGTCATTTTCACAATGAATTCCCAATCCTGGTCTTTCTCCTCGCGGCTCTTTTGCAAGTCAGAGCGGTTGCAGGTATCTGCGCCCTCCTTACAGTTTGCTTTCGCCCAGGCCAACGCCTTTTCGAATTCTTCTTTGTCATAGATGCCTAATGTCATGCGGCGAATGATTTCCACCTCGTCGATGCCTTCGCAACGCATACCCAGATACTCTTCGAAGAAGTCGGGGTTGACGATTGAACCGGCAATACCCATACAAACGGCACCAATGGAAAGATATGATTTCCCGCGCATAATAGCGACCGCCATAGCAGCGCGGGAGAAGCGCAACAGCTTTTCGGTGACATCAGCCGGTATCTCTGTCGTGCCCATATCCTGCACATCGTGGCCATAGATGCCGAATGCCGGTAACCCTTTCTGTGCGTGAGCCGCCAGCACGGCCGCCAGATAGACTGCTCCCGGGCGCTCTGTTCCGTTGAATCCCCAAACGGCTTTGATGGTGTGCGGATCCATATCCATCGTTTCACTGCCATAACACCAGCAGGGAGTGACGCTGATGGTAACGGCTACATTCTCTTTTTTGAATTGCTCGGCGCAGGCAGCACTTTCGGCAACGCGTCCGATGGTCGTGTCGGCAATGATACATTGCACCGGCGTTCCGTCCGGGTATTTGAGGGTGGAGGAGATAAGATCCACTACGCTTTTTGCCATATTCATGGTCTGCTCTTCCAATGATTCGCGTACGCCGCCCATGCGGCCGTCAATTGTCGGGCGAATACCAATTTTAGGCCAATCGCCTTTCCATCTGTTTGTGTTCATGGTATAATCTATTTTATGTGTTAATATGATATGTCTGATATAAGGATTATGCAAATACAGTGAAAGCCGAGTGCCATCAAGCTTGCTTGAATGGCCAAGGCGCATCCTGTATTCTGCAAATATAAAGATAATCAGTACCTTTTATTTACAGAATACCGACAAACAATAACACTATTTCGATATAATCCTCTATTTTTGTCTGTACGTTTTCTTTATTCGATATGCGCGAAACAGATAATTTGCAGCTTATTCTATTGAACATCGGGCGCTCGTCTCACGATGGCGACTGGAACTGGAAGGGGATAAACAGTCCCTTTGCCCGGTTGTATTATGTGATAGAAGGATGCGCCCGTGTTGACCTTCCGCAGGGGGTGCAGACGCTTCGACCGGGCTCGCTCTATCTGATTCCGCCTTTCACGCAGCATAGCTATGCCTGCGACGGCCTGTTTTCTCATTTCTATATACATATCTATGAGACACCCTCTTCGCCCAGGCATCTGTTGGAAGAGTGTCATTTTCCGGTGGAGATACCGGCCAATCCGTTGGATTTTTCGCTGATAAATCGTTTGTTGGAGATTAATCCCGATAGGGAGTTGTTACAATATGACCCGGGACTCTACGACAATCAGCCTACCTTGTTGCGGAATATAGCCACTGAAGCTCAGCAAGCCGAATACGCCGCCTTGGAGACAAGGGGCATCCTGGCTCAACTGCTTTCCCGTTTTCTGCGCTACGCCACACCGAAAGCCGAAGTAAATGATAAACGGATTGCCAACGTATTGCGTCATATCCGCAAACATATCGACCAGCCTCTCCGCATCAGTCAGCTGGCGGCGATCTGCCATCTGTCGGACGATCACTTTATCCGTTTGTTCAAAAAAGAGATGGATTGTACGCCTATTGCCTATATCAACCAGAAGAAGATAGAGCGTGCCCAGTTGATGCTATTGGTTGAAAACGTGCCGGTCAAAGACATCGCCTATCGTCTCTCCTTCGACAATATCTCCTATTTCAACCGGGTGTTTAAGCAGATCACCCGGTTTACGCCCACGCAGTACTGCGAGCGTTTGTACGGACAATAAAATGTTATAGCTGTTCCGCTTTGAATCCCGCCGCTTTGACTGCCGCAATGATCGCTTCCGCCGGATAGTCGCTTTCGACGGTCAGTGTTTTATCCGGTGAGTTCAGGTCGATCGACCACTCGGTTTCAGGTACCACTTCGTTTAGTTTCGTGCGGATCGCAGCTACACAGCCACCGCATTTCGCGTTTGTTTTGAATTGCATAGTGAATCTATTTTAATTATTTCATGAATTTAAGTCGCAGACTGTTCAGTACTACGGAAACGGAGCTGAATGCCATCGCCGCGCTTGCCAGCATTGGGTTCAACAGAATCCCGAAGAAGGGATAGAGCAGCCCGGCAGCAATCGGAATACCGATCAGGTTATAGATAAAGGCCCAGAACAGGTTTTGACGGATCAGTTTGACCGTTTGCCGGGAGATGCGGATCGCTTCGGGCAACAATAGCAGGTCGGAGGTCAATAGGGTCACCATGGCTACATCCATAGCGATGTCTGTTCCTTTGCCCATGGCAATGCTCACATCCGCGCGCGCCAATGCCTGCGAATCGTTAATCCCGTCGCCAACCATCGCCACCTTCCGGCCTTTTTCCTGCAGGCTGCGGATGTATTGGTCTTTCTCATCAGGCAGTGCCTGCCCTTTGTGGTACGGTATGCCGGTGGCCTTTGCCACATACACCGCGGTGCGGTTGCTGTCGCCCGTTAATAGATGTGTCTCTATGCCGTGGTTGCGCAAGGTCTGTATCGCCGGAAACGAGGACGGTTTGATCGGATCGGCAATAGAAAAGACAGCCAATAACTGCCCGGCCTTTCCAAAGTAGATAATCGTTTTCCCCTCGGCCTCCCATTGCGAAACAACCTCCGGTACGGATGCCTTCTCCGGCAATAGGCGATAGCTGCCTACCCAATAGGTATCAGTTCCCAGATCAAGGGTGATCCCCTGCCCGGTCAGGCTCTGGAAACGGTCTGAAGCGACCGTTTGGGCTCCCTCTTTCTCCAGCCAGCGCAGGAGTGCCGAAGCCAACGGATGCTCCGAATGCATCTCCGCTGTATATAAGATGTTTCGAAGTTCGGAGGTCTCTTCCCCGATCCAACAGGTGTTGATTACCTCCGGTTTGCCTTCTGTCAGCGTACCTGTTTTATCCAATACGATGGTGTCTATTTGGCATAGGTTTTCCAACGCGAAAGCATCCTTTATCAGGATATGTTTTCCCGCCGCTTTGCCCACGCCCACCATGAGTGCGGTAGGGGTAGCCAGTCCCAAAGCACAGGGACAGGCAATCACCAGGACGGATACCGCCGAGAGCAACCCGTAAGAGAAGGCGTTATCGCCTCCCCATATAATCCAAACAACAAAGGTGACTATCGATAAGCCGATCACAGCCGGCACGAAGATAGCGCTTATCTTATCCACAATGCGCTGCACAGGCGCCTTGCTCCCCTGTGCCTGTTGCACCATCTGTACGATCTGCGCCAACACGGTCGCACCACCCACACCGGTCGCTTCCATCGTGAAGGCTCCCTGTTGGTTGATCGTTCCCGCCATGGCTTTGTCGCCGGTTTGCTTTTCGACCGGCAAGGATTCGCCGCTCAGCATACTTTCGTCGATAAACGAATGGCCGTGTGTAACGATCCCATCGACGGGAATGCGCTCGCCCGGCCTGACGGCAACCAGGTCGCCGGCTTTCAATACAGCGATCGGCACCTCCGTCTCTTCGCCCTCCCATACGCGACGGGCTGTTTTAGGTTGTAATCCCATCAGGCCGCGGATGGCCGACGAGGTACTGTGGCGTGCCCGCTCTTCCAATAATTTCCCGAGCAACACGAAAGCAATAATCACCCCGGATGCCTCGTAGTAGACATGCGGTTCGATGCCTCTCGACGTCCAGAAGGAGGGATAAAGTGTGTTGAACAGGCTGAAAAGGAATGCAATCGTCGTGCTCAATGCCACTAAGGTGTCCATATTGGCTTTCCCCCGGATAGCATGCCGGAAGCCATTGGTGTAAAAATGACGGCCGAAGGCGATCATAATGGCAAGAGCCAACCCCATCATCACCCAATTGGCGTAGGGTGCATGCATAAAAAACATGCCGAGAACAGCCAAGGGAATCGCCAGAATCCAGGCACCGATCGTACGTCGCTTCGCCTGTTCGTAGCGCAGGCGCGACATCTCTTCCTGTTTCCCGACAGGATCCTCCTCTTCAATAATCAGGTCGTATCCTGCTTTTTGCACGGCATCGCGTATCTCCTCCGGTGATAATTGGTCGGATTGGTAAGTAACAGTCAGGGTGCCTGCTGCGAAATTAACTGCCGCTTCCGTGACCCCAGGCATATTTCCGACGGTTTGCTCCACATTAGTCGCGCAAACCGCACAACTCATATCTAACACAGGTAGTGTTTTGGTGTTTAACGTTTTCATTTTTTCATCACACATTGGGTGTATAATAGACAAAGATACGAAAAGGTAAAATTCCTTACAAAAAGTTTGGTGGGATGAAATATTTTATATCTTTGTCATATTGTTATAGTACAATGTTTAAATAGTATAAGTAATATGATCAAATTTTTATTAGACTATTCCAGCGGCGTACCCGTATACCGCCAGATTATCGACCAGATCCGCTTCGGCATCGCCTCCGGGCAACTGAAACTGGGCGAACAGCTTCCTACGGTTCGAGCGCTTGCCGTTGAGCTGAAAGTGAACCTGAACACGGTTTCCAAGGCCTATAAAGAATTGGAAATCAAAAATATTCTGGAGACTCAACAGGGAACCGGAACATTTATCAATGCCATCGAACCGGTGGTTCCGGAAAAAGAACGGGAAGATAAACTAAAAGAGATTTGCACACAGTTTTCTTCCGTGGCGTTCAGCTACGGTTTTAGCCTTGATGATGTTATACAAGAATTGAAAAACATTGAAACCTTTTAAAAATAATCATATGACAACAAATGTAATGAACAAGGGGTGGTTTAATCCCATTTCGATTTCCGTATTGCTGATACTGGTTACCGTATCAATCGTTTTGTTTGTTCTGCGGATTGTAGATATTCCTCTTCTGGCGATCCTGTTACTTTTTTCGGTCTTATTTGCCACTTCCATCCGCATTGCCGATCAATGGGAACGGGCAGTCGTATTGCGTATGGGGAAATTCAAGAGTTTGAAAGGCCCCGGCCCTTTTGTGATTATTCCCATTATTGACAGCGTCTCCAGTTATATCGATCAGCGTGTCCGGGTGAGCGCCTTCAAGGCAGAGCAGACCCTGACCAAAGACACTGTGCCGGTCAATGTGGATGCCGTCGTTTACTGGACGGTTTGGGATGTGGAAAAAGCCGCCTTGGAAGTGCAGGAATATCAGAGGGCCATTGAGCATATTGCTCAAACCGGTCTGCGTGATACCATTGGTAAACATGAACTGTCGACCCTTTTGCAGGAGCGCGATAAAATAGCCGAAGACCTCCAACATGTGCTGGATAGAAATACGAACCCCTGGGGCATTACCTGTCAGACGGTCGGAATCAATGATATTGCCATACCGAAGGATCTGGCAGATGCTATGAGTAAAGAGGCGCAGGCCGAGCGTGAACGAAGAGCCCGTGTGATTTTGGGAACGGCCGAGACCGAGATCGCCGAGAAATTTGAGCAAGCCAGCCGGAAGTATACCGATAATCCTGTCGCCTTGCATCTCCGGGGAATGAATATGCTGTTTGAAGGATTGAAAGAGAAAGGTTCCATGGTTATCGTTCCCAGTTCGGCACTCGACTCCATGAATCTCGGTGCTATGGGTGGATTGGTTTCTTTGGCGAAGAGTAATGAGGTGCAATCCCAAGGATAATGTAACGACTCACCCTCTTTCTCCCTTATTTATTTACGGGATTTGCAATGTTCTGACAATATTATTATTTCTGTCGGTGTCATTTTGTTGGGAGAATTTGTTGGCCGAGCATGGTGAACCAAATGGCCGAGCATGGTCGACCATTTGGCTCACCATGCTCGGCCAACAAATAACCTTGCACTGAAAATACCCTCCTGCCATCCATCAAGCAAAGAGGAGATAGGGGTTAACGAACCGCCTTCAGGCGAATAGTCTGATTTGTAGACAAGACGGTGATTTCGATTTCGTCGTTCTTTTCAACCGGCCAGTTCAGATATAACATCACCTTCTTCTCGTCGCTGTCGAAATAACGGAACCCCAGGCGTTTGCCGTTCACCTTGACGGCGAAGCTGCTCTGCACGTTGTCGACGGTGATCTCGGCCGCCTGGCTGAATTCGAATACAGGCAGTACCGGGGTTTTGAGGGTGAGGTTAGCCGCTGTGCCGCTTACCGGAGCGATCAACGCTTCCTCTTGAGCTGCCCGTACCGGCTTTTTCACGCCTCCGGGACGCAGGAAGGGATTGAGGAAACTTTGAGGTTCTGCTGCGTCGGGATAATAAAGAACGCCTCCTTTGAATCCCATGTTGTTGTTCGGGAACTGCGGATTGGCAGACTTCTTCACGGTGATATCATAAATCATAGGCGTAGACCAGGAGACCCACTTGATGAGCGGGTTGTGGTAGCTGTTATAGGGGTCGTCGCGCAAGGTCTCGAATACGGTGCAACCCCAGGCTATCAACGCGTTCTCGCTGTCGATCTTCACCGTTTCTCCGTTGCCGTACAAGCCGGAGCGGAGTGTCAGGTAGCGGTTGAGTTCTTCATCGTTTTGCAGGTATTTCCAGTCGCCGGGCAAAACGCGGTAAGCCGGATCGCCCACTTTGTTTTCGTACCACAACCCCAAATCGCCTGTCCATAAGGTGCGTTTCAAGGCTTCGAAGCCCCATGGGTCGTAGCGGTAGAACTCCCAGCGGTTACTGACCGGGGTCCAGGTGCCGTCGTTGGTGCCGTCTTTCGATTCGCGCATGGTGCCATGCCAGTAGGTGGTTCCGGTGGAAACATATTCGCCCCGGCTGGCAAGGTAAGCGCCTACATTGTTTTCGTTATAATAACGGCGGCCGTTTTCTTCGCTGCGGGCGGTGTCGTGCGCCGAGGTGATATTGGTATAGACCCAGGGAGCATAGCTATTGGCGCCTGTGTAGCTGTCGATGCCGTGCCCGCCTTCGTGATACAATAGGAATTCGTTCTTGTAGCGGCTCATGCTGTAATCGCGGGTAATATTGTTTGCCTGATCCTGAAAGATATTGCCTCCCCAACCCTCCACGTAAAGGGAGCTATGGTAGTTGCCGGCTTGTTGTCCTCGACGTTCGGGTTGTTGGTTGGCATGTTGGCCTTCGGCTACGACCAGCATACCGCCATGTCGCTTGACGGCAAAGTCGGCGATCCTTTGTCCAGGTCGGTCAAAGATCGAAGAGGTAGCCAGTTCGGCTTCCGTATAGGCTTTTCCGCTCGGCCATTGGTCGTATTCCTTCGAGAGATTATTGGAGATGCCCAGGTCGTAATACATACCGGAAAGCAGCATTACCTCCCTGCTGACCTCTGTGTCGCCATAGATATATACACCAGTTAGCGGGCTGCGGTAAACGTTTCCTATCCAGGGCTTGAAGCTGGCCTCGTAGGTATTTGCCGACGATAGCTGGTTGCCTGCCCAATCGCGTACGGGCGTATGCCCGAGGAATCGAACCCGGAACCGGCCATTCAGCCCGGCGCCATAGAGATGTACTGCGTCGTTGAGGTTTACAAGTTGTCCAAATTCCAGCGCAGCCGGGTTGGCCTCTTCGTTGTCGTCGATCCATCCGCCTACCGAAACTTTCCGCTCGTCGATGTCTTGCTGGTTGAATCCGAAGAAGCTCCGGCCAAAGTAGCCAGTGGTAAAGCTGAAATCCGATTCGCGCGGAAGCGACAGGGTGATGGCTCGCCACAGGTAGCCTCCTGCCATCATGTGCGGAATGTTCTGCCAGCTCTGTCCGCCGTCGGCGCTGTGTTCGATCTGCCAGTTCTCCGCGTCGTACAGGTTGCTCATATCTTTTACCTCCCGGTTGAATTTGATCTCTATCTGGTTTTCGGAAATAACCTGTACATGTTCGATGCCGAGGGCAGCGTAGGGGCGGGCATTGATGTCGTAGTTGTCGACCTGAGTATGCCAGAACCAAGGCATAGCCGAGCGCACACCGTCGCGACCCCGGTCGAATCCCTCGCTGTTTTCGCTGGAGAAATATTCCCATTCGCCAAAGATGCCGCAGAGTGCTTTGTAGAGTTCGTTGTCATGGTGTTTGAGCTCTTCGCGGGTATTGACCGGCCCACGTTCGGCCTGCCAGCTGCCGTCTGCCGATTCGGGAATGAACTCATAGAAAATCATCGTGCCGTAGACAAAATAATCCTCCAGGCTTTTCAGCCATTGGCTATTGGGATAGCTGTTGTTCTTCTTCGCTTCCGCGTAGGCCGCGGCTATATGTTTGTCGTATCGGAAATCGTCCGGAGCGTTGTAGACGCTGCGGGGCGTACGCCGACAACCGAGGGTGACACCGTCTTCGAGTCCGTTGACCGCCACCTGCCAGAACAGACGGGCAAAGGCCTCGCCCAGGTAGAAGAAATCGCTTTGGGGGCGATCCATCTCTCCGTTGCTTGGCTGGCGCATCACATCGTCGGCGGTAGCCACGATGATGGGTTTCTCCGTTGTGCCTTCGATGATACGGCGGGTTTTGTAATCGTTGGGATTAAAGAGCTCGCGCCATTGCGGGGCTTCGTAAACCGATTGGCCGGGGCCGACCAGCATAACGACCACCCCATAGTCGACTGCGTTTTGGGTGATCAGTTCCGCGCGGCCGGTCATCCGGTGAATACCTCCGGCGGCATAATCGATCACGTGTTCGTGCGTGTAGGCGGCTCCGAGGTGTTTATCGTTCGCTGCCGCGGTGTTGCATAAGCGGGTACCGGTAGCGGTTAGTTTCGACTTTGAACCGATATTCATATAATCATAAAAAGGTTTCCACTGGGCGGTTACCGTTTGCTTCTTCACCGTCACCTGGATGCGAGCCGCTGTGGCGGGTCCCAAGGTAGCCTGGGTGTTTTCGCCCGGTGTCCGGGCGTTGCCTGTTTTGCCTTTCAGTGTTCCCACCTCCAAGGGTTCTGTCAGGCGGATATTGATCACCGGAGCCTCTGCATAAGAGCCAAAATCGAAATAGGAGAGGTAGGTGTATTCCACCTTCTTTCCGTCTACTGTAACCGTGAAGGTGTTATACACCTGCCGGCTGTCGGCAGGTTTGGTCGGGCAAACAATCTCTATCTCCCGATCTGTGATCAGGTTTACTGCCTGGATGGTTAATCCTTTCGTTTTTTGTTGTTGGGCGTTTTCGCGTCCATGTGCCATTCCGAAAGTGATCAGGAAGGCTACGCTGAATAAAATAAGCTTTTTCATTAATCCGATATTGTGGTGATGTGATTGTGTTTCGCACGTTTTAGGACGACAAGGTACAAAATTAAGTGTCGGACGAAAAGGGGGGAGATACAGGGAAAATAGACTAAAACAATGAAAAAACAATCTATATTTTTTATAAAAACCATCGTATAATATTTTATTTCAAATAGTTAGCGCTTTTGGCTGGAAGGATAGTTCTTTGGATGTTTTTGATATGAAATTAGATTATTCTTATACTTAAACAATGTAAAGTAGGTTTAATTTGCATTTAATTGGTTATGAAGCCACGTGCCACTAACTCATGATCCCTCATATCGAAAGTGTAAGCAGAGAACTCTCAAGATAAATGAAACAAAACATAAATTGTGACAATGATGAAAAAACAGAATTTTGTTATGCCTGCCATGGCCTGTTTGTTGCTATTTGCACCACTATGCTCCGAAGCAACAGATGCATCCCTTACAGAAAAACGCTCTTTGGCGGATGTCCGATCGATCGCTAAGGTTGAGACTATCCGGGTTGAATCGCCGGTAGGAACGACTCCCCGCTTGCCCTATCAGGTCTGGGTGACCTATTCGGACGGTAAGTCGGAATATCGCCAGACAAAATGGTCGAATGCCTCCCGTACTGTGGAGGAAGATCAGGCCAATCCGGCGACTCACCCTGTTGGACGTGAATATACCATCGAAGGCTTTATCATCGGTGACAATACGACGGTGAACGGTTTCCCGATCACCGCCCAAGTAAAGGTGGTATCCCAGGCGTATATTACTCCGTCGAACCGGCCTATAGCCGAGGCGGTTCCATTGAACAGGGTGACTATTCTGGGCGACAATCGGTTGACCTCCAACAGAGAACTGGCTATCCATGAAATCATAAGTTGGGATGTTGCCCAACAACTCTATAATTACCGCGACACCTATGGTATGCCTACTGAGGGATATCCCAAGTCTAACGGATGGGATTCGCCTACCACCAAGTTGAAAGGACATGGATCAGGCCACTATATGTCTTCCCTGGCATTGGCTTTTGCCAGCGCAACGAATCCGGAACATAAGAAGATACTGCGTGAGAATATGACCCGTATGGTCAACGAATTGCGTGCATGTCAGGAGAAAACATTTGTCTGGAATGAGGAATTAGGCCGTTACTGGGAAGCCCGTGACTTCGCACCGGAAGCCGAATTGCGTGAAATGAAGGGTACCTGGAAGGACTTCGATGAGCATAAGAAGGAATGGGCGAAGTATGGTTATGGCTATCTCAATGCTATTCCGGCACACCATGCTGCCTTGATCGAGATGTATCGTGCTTATAACAATGAAAACTGGGTGTGGGCGCCTTATTACTCCATCCATAAACAGCTGGCAGGCCTGATTGATATCGCTACCTACGTGGATGATCAGCAGGTGGCTGCCAAAGCCTTGTTGATAGCAAAAGACATGGGCTTGTGGATCTGGAACCGCTTGCATTACCGCACCTACGTAAAAACCGACGGAACACAGGAAGAGCGTCGGGCTAACCCGGGCAATCGCTATGAAATGTGGAATATGTATATCGCCGGAGAAGATGGCGGAACCGGTGAGTCACTGGCACGTCTTTCCGAAATGGTAAGCGATCCGCAGGAGAAAGCTCGCCTGCTTGAAGCATCGACTTTCTTTGATAGTCCGGCCTTCTATGAGCCACTGGCTCGCAATGTAGATGATGTCCGCACGCGCCATGCCAACCAACATATCCCGAAGATCATCAGTGCGCTCCGCAGTTTCCGGGGTAATAATGAAGCCTATTACTACAACCTGTCACAGAATTTCTGGGAAATGATACAGGGACGCTACCGTTATTCTGCCGGTGGTGTGGGCAATGGTGAGATGTTTCGTCAGCCTTATACGCAGATTCTGAGTATGGCTACCAACGGTGCGCCTACGCTGAATGAGACCTGTTGCGCCTATAACCTGGCGAAACTGACGAAAGACCTGAACTGTTTCAACCCGGATGATGCCAAATATATGGACTATTACGAGCGTATATTGTACAATCAGTTGGTTGGTTCCCTGCATCATTCGCATTATATGACCACCTATCAGTATGCCATAGGGCTTAACGCTTCGAAACCATGGGGCAACCGTACACCGCAATCCTCTTGTTGTGGTGGCACAGGTTCCGAGAATCATGTGAAGTATCAGGAAGCGACCTATTTTACCGGCGGGAATACCCTTTGGGTGGCGTTGTATATGCCTACCTCGCTTCGTTGGGATGAGAAAGGGGTGACTCTTCAACAAGATTGCTTGTGGCCGGCAGAGAATTCAAAAATCCGCCTGACTGAAGGCAAAGCCAACTTTGAAATGAAACTGCGCGTGCCTTATTGGGCAACGGAAGGCTTTGATGTGAAGCTCAATGGCGTTTCCATTGCTACCAGCTATCAACCGAGCTCCTACGTTTCGATTCCCGCGCGTGACTGGACAACAGCCGATGTGGTAGAGATCATTATGCCGTTCAGCAAACATATCGACTACGGCCCAGACAAGATGGAAACGGCGACCGTAGGGCGCAACCAACCCGATATTCAGTTCGATCCGATGTGGGCTGGTACGCTGATGTATGGCCCGTTGGCCATGACGGCTACCGGTGTGAACGAATGGAATGATGCCACCCTCACGATCGACTCCTATCTGGAGAGTATCATTGCCAACGGCCCCAGCGGCGGTTCGGCCGGATCGAAAGGCAATCTCTATACCCTGACTCAGGGCGGAAAGACCTTTGAACCCGATTATTTCAAAGACGAGAATTCGACGCACTACTTCCGTATAAATCTCGTAGGCGATATGATTGGCGAGTTTAGAAGCCTGTTGGCTGCTAAATTGCAGGATGCCGCTGTTTTCCAATCGAAGAACTACACCAAAAAATCCTATAAGGCGCTGAAAACTGCCATCGCATCGGGCGAAAAACTGCAACGTGCCAAGGAGGTGTCTCAGGGAGAGATTACCGCTCAGATTGCGGCTATCGACCAGGCTATGAATGGACTGGCATCTGCCAAATTAGATAAAACAGCGCTTGTCGCCGTATTGAAAGAGGCAGAATCAAAATCTTCTGCCGATTACACCTGGGATAAGTATGCTGCTCTTCAGATGGCCATAGCATCGGCGAAAGAGGTGAATGCAACAGGCGAATCGCAGCTGCTGGTTGATAGGCAGATACAAACCTTGCGCAAAGCCATGGGCGACCTGGTGTTGGCCAATAGCATAGATAAGAGTGCTTTGAAAACAGTATTGGATCTGGCCGCAGAAAGAAAAGCAGCACAGGAAGCCTGGAACGCATTGACTGTTAAGGTGCCGGAATACTCCCCGTGGGCGCCGCAGGCTTACCGTCGCTTGATGCAGCAGCTTCAACGAGCAGAAAATATCTATCAGAACGAAGATAAAAACTACAATCAGAATGAGGTCAATCTGGCTACCTCCTCCCTGAATGCAGCGATCAACACCATGCGTCCCGGCAACCTGCCCGAACCCGAAGATCTCTATCCGTTGTCTACCCTGCTCCGGCAAGCCGGTCGGGTGATTCCTTCCGAGGTGACCCCGGAAATAGCCGATGCGATTGCTTATGCAGAGATGGTGACAGCGTATGTGAACGACGGAAGCGGTACGCATGATATGATACAAAACGCCGTTGAAAAGCTACGAGAAGCGCTTAAGTAAATAAATAAAAAGCTTCCGATAAGCGATAGATAGTTCAATGTAAAAAGGCATTCCCTAAGGGGGATGCCTTTTTTTTGTGGGTAGCATTAGGGTAATGTAAGATGTGAAGGAGATAGGAAATTCAGATAGAGTAAAATTGAAGATATGTGGCCGCAGATTGCCGCTATGGCGGCTTTTGCCCCCAATCCATCAAAAATATATTTTTTTCTTGCTTCCCCAATAGGGGTTTTTCCTCTTTCCCTTGTCTTAGGGGTAAATGTGAAATGCATAAAGATGAAAAAGATGAAAAAAGTATTGTTATTTGTGTGGTTGATGGCCGGTTTTATGTCGGTGGAAGCCCAGAAGTTGTATGTGATGCCCGAGGTAGGGATGAGTGCGGTAAAGCATGAGTATAATCCGTATAAGGGATATAGTGCTGATTATCGAAACCGTACCGCTTACGGCGATGATAGTTGGCGGGCGGCGCCTAAGGTAGGTGTAGGCGTGATGTTTCACCCGAAATCGGAGAAGTTCGCTTTGCAGTCGGGGCTCTATTATACCTCACAGAGTCGCTCCTCACGTATGTTCTTCTGCAATTATGGCTATTTTGTTGACGATTATGAAGGGGCGGGTGAAAAGACCATAGTAGGTGAAAAAAGCTTTATTGTCGACGATAGCAACTCCACCCGGCATCTGTTGCAGGTGCCTTTGATGGCACGCTTTACATGGCGCGTGGCCGACGAGGTGAATATGTTTGCCGCTGTGGGAGGTTCTGTCGGCTTCGAGGTAGGCAGCAGCGGCTCTCTCAAAGGAACACGTCTGGGATTCAGCGACGATGAGGTGCCGTATAATATGAGTCATGGAAGCTATGGCGACGGTTCTACCACAGACCCCTGGCTCTATCCCTACGATGTGTATGGCAATTATTATGGCATGGGCAATACGGTGAATCCTTACTCCAATAGTCATATCCGGAAAATAACCTGGGGATTGTCCGCGCAGGTAGGGATTGAATACCATAAGATGGTCATTACCGCCGGATACGATCTGGACTTTGGGAAAGAATCTACCTATGACAGTTTCGGACTCCACTATCAGACACTAGCCCTTTCTGTTGGGTATAAGTTTCGCTTGAAATAGTAAAACCTTTACTTCTTATATTTAAAAGCAACTAACAAAAAAATGAACGATCAAGATAAAAAAATACGCTTTGTCACCCGGCGTTACCGGGAGAAATCGCTTGACGCGGAGGCGGCCTGGGGGCGGTTCAGCCGTGAACAGGGCATACGCCGTGTGGCGCTGATGCGCAAGTATTGGGTGGGCGCCGCGGCGGTGTTACTGTTGTTAATAGGCATTGGCGGGCGTTACTGGATGGAGCGAACCGGAGAGGAATGGGTGGCGATTGCCGCCGGTGTGGATGAGGTGAAACAGGTGTGGCTGCCCGATAGTTCGATGGTGACTTTGGCGGCCAACAGTGAGATCCGTTACGACCGCAAACAATATGGAAAGGAGAGGCGTCAGGTGATGATGAGTGGCAAGGCCTTCTATGAAGTGCAGCCCGATGGGGAGCGCCCTTTCTCTGTCCATACCAGCCGGACAACAACCACCGTACTGGGTACCTCCTTCCAGTTGGAAGAGAAGGAGACAGCCACCGATCTCTATGTCAACACCGGACGGGTTGCTTTCGAAGCTGACCGGGAGAAAGAGATCCTGACGGCAGGCATGAAAGCGACCTATCACGATGGCGAAGGCATCTGGCGGGAGGAAGAACCGGCCTCGCCTAACCAATTGGCCTGGAAGACACGCGAACTGCGCTTCCGTCAAACGCCGATGGAGGAGGTAGTGCGGGATATCAACGAGGCTTATCAGGCTGCAATTGTATTGCCCGACGAGGCGGCGCAACTGAAGCTGACTGCCTATTTCGACCATCAGCCTTTGCCTGAAGTCATAGCCATTATAAATGAAACATTGGAAATCAATCTGACTATACACCCTCTACCATAATTAAAACATAACGATGAAGTCAATTTATCTACTTATATGCGGAATATTTATTTGTTCCGTATCCTCTCTCTTTGCGCAGGAGCCGACCGCTTCGCTGCCAACCGTTACGCTCGACCTGCACCAAAAGCCGCTGGAGGAGATCCTCTCGGAGGTGGAAAAGCAAACAGGTCTTTATTTCTCGTACGAGGCAAGCCTGTTGAATGGCCTGCCGCAGGTGAATATAAAAGCGGAAAACGAACCGATCGATGCCTGCCTGAATCGCCTGTTGACCCCGCTTTCGCTGATGTGGCAACAGCGTGGGAAGAGTATTATTCTGAAGAAGCGTCCCCGCCAGGTGGTGGTCAGCGGTTTTGTGCGCGACAAGGGCTCTTCCGAATCGCTGATCGGCGCCTCCGTCTATCAGATAGCAAGCCGGAAAGGAGCAGCCACCAATAGCTACGGTTTCTTTAGTCTCTCGCTCGAGCCGGGGGATATCCGCTTGCAGGTGTCCTACATCGGCTACAAGCCCCGGGTGATCGAATTCCCCTTTATGGAGCGCGATACCCTGTTGACCATCGAACTGGAGGGCAGCGCGGTGTTGGAAGAGGTGGTGGTTGTCGCCTCCGACCTCGACCGGCAACCGGTGATGACTACCCAGATGGGGAAATTGGAGATCAATCAGCAAACCATACAGGCCACGCCGACGATGTTCGGCGAATCGGACATTATCAAGACCATCCAGCTCACCCCCGGCGTAGCAGCCGGAACGGAAGGCTTTGCCGGTATGTATGTGCGCGGCGGGAACCTGGACGAAAACCTTTTCCTGATCGACGGCAACCCGGTCTATCAGGTCAGCCACGTCGGGGGGATCTTCTCCGCTTTTAATACAGAGGCCATCCGGGGGATGGATTTTTTTAAAGCGGGCTTCCCGGCGCGTTATGGCGGGAGGCTCTCCTCGGTGGTCGATGTGCATACCAAAGAGGGGAATATGCGGGAGTATAAAGGAAGCGCGTCGCTGGGGTTAATCTCGGCGAATCTATCGCTGGAAGGACCGATTATCAAAGACAAAACATCGTTTATGGTGGCTATGCGGCATACCTGGCTGGATGCGATCACCGCCCCTGCCGTGGCGATTGTGAATAAGATGGAGAAAAAGAACGGCACCAAGGTGGGTGGACGCTATGCGTTCTATGATATCAATATGAAACTGAACCATATCTTCAACGACCGTAGCCGTATGTTTTTCAGCTTGTATCACGGTAAAGACGTGATGAAGGCGAGCCCGAAGGAGTTCAATAGCGAGCGAGAACAGGACGATCCTCCCTATCTGTTGGAGAACAAGACCTCATTGACCTGGGGCAACCTGATGGCGACACTGGGGTGGACCTACGTGTTCAACAACAAACTGTTCGGACGCGTCTCCGGGGTGTTTACCCAATATAAGTCGACCCTGCGCAGTAGCAATGAATATACCTACAGTACGCCCGATGCCGACGATTATGAATACACCTATAACGAGACCTCGAGCCGGAACGGGATTACCGATTTCGGATTGCGTTCCTCTTTCGACTACCTGCCGGCGGCGGAGCATCATATTCGTTTCGGACTCGATTATCTGGCGCATCGCTTTCGTCCCGAATACAATCGTTACCGGGCGGAGAACAACCTTGGGCAGGAGTCGGAGCAGATCAATACCACCTTTACCGACGACCTGTTGCTGTCGCACGAGGCTTCGGCCTTTGTGGAAGACGACTGGACATTGTCCTCCCGCATCAAGCTGAACGGCGGCTTGCGTGCCAGCGCTTTTGCCGTGCAAAACAAAACCTATTTCTCGCTCGAACCCCGCCTCTCGGCACGCTGGCTGATGCGTCGGGATCTAAGTATGAAAGCCTCATACGCCCGCATGAACCAGTTTGTGCATCTGTTGAGTGGTAGCTATATCAACCTGCCGACCGACTCGTGGATGCCGGTCACCAGCCATTTCAAGCCGTTAGTGAGCGATCAGGTGTCACTGGGGCTCTACTATAATCTGAAGAGCAATTATGACTTTTCGATCGAAGGCTATTATAAAAACCTGAACAATCTGTTGGACTACCGCGACGGCTACTCCTTCCTGCCTACCTTCTCAACCTGGGAAGAGAAGGTGACTGCGGGCAAAGGACGTGCCTATGGGGTGGAGTTTATGGCACGCAAGCAAACGGGAAAAACAACCGGTTGGGTTGGATATACCCTTTCCTGGGCCGACCGGAAGTTTGAGGAGATAGACGGAGGCAAACGCTTCCCCAGCAAATACGACAACCGCCATAAGATCAATATTGTCGTGATGCATAAATTGTCTAAGAAGGTGGATCTATCGGCTGCCTGGACCTATTCTTCGGGTAATCGGCAGACGTTGTCATTGAACTCCTACGAGGTGGCGGAAGGATGGATGCCCGGTGAGTCGGGTTCCGGCACGCAGGTGCTCGACGCCTATACCGGAAGAAACAATTTCCAGTTGCCTGCCTATCACCGGCTCGATCTGGGGATCAACGTCTACCGCCCCAAGAAGAGCGGTAACCTGGGGATATGGAACATCAGCATCTACAATGTGTATAACCGCCTGAACCCCTTTATGGTCTATAAGGCGCATAAGACTGTCAGGGAATGGCTTCCGCCCGGCCAGGATCCCAATGGACTGGGGCCTCATAATAAATCGGTGCCTGTATTCAAAAAGGTAGGTATTATTCCTATTATCCCAAGTATTTCTTACACCTATAAATTCTGACAAATGAAACATTATTATATCCTCCCTTTGATTGCCTATTTATGCCTGTGTTTATCGGGCTGTTATTCGGATATCGATCTGGAAGACCTGCGTACACCACCTCAACTGGTATTGAACAGTATCGTTGTGGCAGGCGAACCGGTCAAGGCATTCGTGTCGCAGAGCTGGTTTCATACCGATGAGGATCAGCCTCGCGATTCCCTCTGGCAGGCGGAGGTCGAGCTCCATGTGAACGGACAACTGAAAGAGAAGATGCCGTGGCAGCCGAGTGACGGAGAGAGCATCCGGCGGGGTTACTTTGGCGCCGGTTACAAACCCGCGTCAGGCGACCGGATAAAGATCACTGCCCGGGCAGAAGGATTTGAAGGGATCTCGGCCGAGTCGGTTGTGCCACGGGCTATTCCGGTCGATGCCTTCCGCATGACGCCCCTGGCTGTCGACGAAGAAGATACCTGGCGAGTAGGAGTGCCCTACCGTTTGTCGGTTACCTTTACCGATCCCGGGGGAGAAGATGATTTTTATTACATCCGGTTTATGGCCTACCATCCGGTGTGGGATCCCCATAGAAAGGAATACACCGATGAATACCGCTGGAAGGCGTTGTCGATCAACTATGACGACGAACCTCTTTTTGCGAACGACCTGAGCGTGCTCGATAAACTGTTCGACTACGGCTACCTTAGTTCAAGGCAGGGTCGGGTGTTCAGCGACGAACTTTTCAACGGGAAAAGTTATACGATGCATGTGAAAACCGATCGCGTTTATAGCGCGTACAGTGATTATGGCGGGGATGGTCCCTGGTTTAACGACATCTTCCCCGAGACACCTCCGAAGGTCTATTTCTACGCTTTCCTGTACACCTTCTCTCGCGAGTATTATCATTATATGAAAGGATTGGTGGCCCTATCGGACGGCTCGTTTCAAAACGAATTGATCAACGCAGGCATATCCGAACCTATCCCCCTGTTCTGCAATGTCGAGAACGGGCTGGGTATCCTTGGTGCCTGCCATCCGGATAGTGCCAGGGTATTGTTGGAGGAGTAGTTGGTATTAAAACGCCGCCAGATAGATATCGATATTGTTGGAGGGCAGGCCGAAGAAAGAGGATATGTAGTCGTTGACCGGCTTGCCTGTGTACATATAGACGCCCTGTTTGAACCCCTGATTGGCTTTGATCATGTTTTGCACGCTACCGATATCGCCCATATCGCGCAGGAGCGGTACGAATATATTGCTCAATGCCATCGAGGTGGTACGGGCGACATTGTTGCTGATGTTGGGTTTGCAATAATGGAGCACGCCGTATTGTTCGTATATCTGCGGCGTCTGTGGCGAGAGGTTGCAGGTGGTCTCGAAGCATCCGCCCTGATTGACACGCAGGTCGATCACGAGGGCGCCCCGTTTCATGGTCTGGATCAGCTCTTCGGCTATGACATACCGGTGGGCGGCATTGATGTAACGCATGGCGCCGATCACCACATCCGCCGTACTGAAAGCATTCTGTAATACATTTGGATGGAAGGTGGAGGTGAAGAGTCCCTGTCCCAGCGTCTTCTGGATCGCCCGCAGTTTGTTGATATCATCGTCGAACACCTTCACGCTGGCACCCAGCGCCAGGGCCGCCCGCGCGGCAACGGTTCCGGCATTGCCGGCTCCAACGATCACGATCTCGGTAGGCGATACCCCCGGGATACCTCCCAACAGGATGCCTTTCCCGCCTTGTGTGTTGCTCAATAGTTCGGCTGCAATGGTGATCGAGGCGGTTCCTTCGATCTCTGAAATGACATTCAATACCGGCAGACGCCCATCGTTGTCACTGATCAGTTCCAACCCGATAGCGGTAATGCGTTTGGTCATCATCAGGATAAAAGCCTCCGGGGCGAACATATATTTGGAAGTCATGGAAAAAAGGGTGGTGCGCGGCCGCATCATCATGACCTCTTCGACCGTGGGTGGCAGTATCTTCAACAGGATATCTGCCTGAAACACCTCCATAGACGTAGCTACAATCTCCGCTCCGGCTTCTGCATAGTGGTTGTCGCCGTAGTTGATGCCCAGGCCGGCGCCGGTCTCCACCATCACCCGGTGGCCGCAATCGGTCAACATATCGACTGCTTCGGGCGTGAGAACGACCCGGCGTTCTTCCTTCTCCCGCTCGCGGGGAATACCTATCAGGAGTTTGTTTCCGCTTTTTGTCAGCTCTTTCAATAGTTCCTGTGGGCTGTACGCTCCTTGTGTTTTGTCATGTGTTGCTCCCATATCAATCGTTATATCAGTAGTTTCTTCAATTGGCTGGCAATAGACTTTACGTCCTGCTCGGTCAGCATCACCTCGGCATCGAACAGAAGCGTTGCCTGCGTGTAATAGGGCTCCCGCGTCGCCAGGCTTTCCCGGATAAAGGCGATCAGTTCTTCGCCAGTGCGTCCTTGCAAAACGGGGCGTGTCTGTTTGGCAACCGTCAGGCGGCTGGCCAGTTCTTCGACCGAAACCTTCAGGTAGACCGTTGTCCCCATCTCGTTCATAAAGGTGATATTATCCGAAAAACAAGGCGCCCCTCCTCCGGTGGAGATGATCACATCTTCGAACATAGCCACTTCGTGCAGCATCCTTCGCTCAATGTCCCGGAAACAGGCTTCTCCTTTCTCCCGGAATATCTGCCCGACCGTGCGGTGGTAGCGCGCCTCGATATGGCTATCTAAGTCAATAAAAGAGAGGCCGGTCGCCCTCGCCAGCTCTTTCCCGACAGTCGTCTTCCCGGCTCCCATATACCCGATCAAAAAGATACGTTTCATTTAGTCTGTCCAGTAGTTTATGCAAATGTAGTTTTTTTTACGGTTCATTCGCTCAATGAGTATTTAGAAGTTCAGGTAGGGAAAGGATTTGATTTCTCACCGTGTATTTGTACACCCCAACCTCTCAAATGTTAAAATACGAACTGTAAGTAAAACGTCTGTTTTACTTACAAATCCATACGTTAAAAAGTGTTTCTCCCGGGAGTTTGTCTCCGAAGTCCCCCTTTTTTGCGCGCAAAGTCCCTCTGAAATTACAAATCGTAAATTGGGGATTTTGTTGGAAATAGAGAAATTAACATTTGTTAGCATCTTAGTAAGCGGCCTTCGCTTCTCCGAAGGATCAGAAGCAATTAATAATCGCTAAACGAGCGAAGCGAAGTACAGGGCAAAATGACATCATGGCATGAAATAAGCGGAGGAAAGTGTATCTTTGTGGAAGAAATATAAAATGAAAAGTTATGAAAAAGTATCTGTTGGTATTTGTTATGGCGGTATTGGGTTTAGGGTTCTCCGGATGTGAGGTGACGGAAAACGGCACGCAAATGGAGATCGTGGAGATCACAGTTGACTCACGCGACTGGCGCATTGAATATGATGGCGACACGCCTTATTTTGTGTGCGACAAAAGCGCCCCGGAAATCGACAATACCATCTTTAAATGGGGGAGCGTGATGGCTTATGTCTATGTGCGTCCCGGACAACAGAGCGAAGGCTTGACGCCGCTGCCTTATCCGTTGGAGTTTCTGGAAGTATATCCTGGCGGCGGCGAACACGCGTGGACGGAAACCATCTCCTGGGAGTATCGTCCGGGTTATGTGACCTTCTATGTGCAGTACAGCGATTTCGCTATTAGTGAAGATTTTAGGCCTGGAACCAAATATTTCCGTTTAGTGTTGAATTGGTAACCGAAAATAATCCTATTTTTGCAGGGAAATGTTATTAAATCAAATGAATGGACGTGTTCCCGCATAATGCTGTGTTGAGCGAGACGATCGAACAATTGTCGGACGAGGTCTCGTATAAACAATTATACCATACCTGCCGTGATGAGGAGACCCTGCCGTCGGGCGACGCGCTGAAAGAGATCATCGATTTGTGCCGCGCCATTCTTTTCCCGGGCTATTATGGAAAGAGCCGGGTGAACGTGCAAACCATTCGTTTGCATACCGGGGTGAATGTGCAGACCCTGCATCACCTGTTGTCCCGCCAAATCCATGCCGGGCTTTGCTTCGACGAGACCTCCTGCCGAACCATCCCGACGGATGAGATCAGGCAAAACGCAGAGGCGCTGTCGGAACGTTTCATCTCCACCTTGCCTGACCTGCGTGCCATACTGGCGACCGATATAGAGGCTACCTACCAGAGTGATCCGGCGGCGCAGCATATCGGCGAGGTTATCTTTTGCTATCCGGGGTTTCGGGCTATCGTGAACTACCGGATCGCTCATCAACTGCATCTGTTAGGCGTTCCTTTTATTCCCCGGATGATCACCGAAATGGCGCATTCCGAAACCGGAATCGATATCCATCCGGCGGCATCGATCGGTCATCATTTTTCGATCGACCATGGCACGGGCACTGTGATCGGCGAGACCAGTGTGATCGGTCATCATGTTCGGATATTCCAGGGGGTCAGCCTGGCCGGTGAGAAATTGGCTCCCGACACGGATGGCAACCCCGTGCGTGGGGTGGCCCGTCATCCTATCCTGGAAGATCATGTCACCATCTATTCCAATGCGACGCTTATCGGAAAGATACGCATAGGCAAAGGGGCTACGATCTGTGGAAACGTATGGATCGCACGCGATGTAGAGGCAGGAGAAACGGTTTATCAATTGATAATGGATAATTGACAATTGGTAATTACCACCAGAAGACATGAAAGAGAAACAATATAACATAAGTAATAATCGATACCCATTATCAACAGTCAATTTTCAATTACTAAAATGAATAACGCGAATTTTGAAATGGTGGCAAAGACCCAGCAAGGGCTGGAAGATATTCTTGCAGAAGAATTGATTGCCTTAGGCGCGCAGGATATACAAAAAGGTCGCCGCATGGTCTCTTTTACAGGAGACAAAGAGATGCTTTACAAGGCAAACTTCTATTGCCGCACGGCCCTTCGCATTCTGAAACCCATTTATCATTTCAAGGCCAAAGATGCCGAAACGGTTTATAATGAAGTGAAAAAGGTGAAGTGGGAAGATTTTATGTCGCTGGAGACTACGTTTGCCATCGACTCGGTTATCTTCTCCGAGGACTTCAATCACTCCAAATTTGTCGCTTATCGCACCAAAGATGCGATTGTGGATTATTTTATGGAGAAGGAAGGGAAGCGTCCGTCGGTGCGGGTGAACAACCCGGATCTGCGGATCAATATACATATTTCGCATAACGACTGCACCCTTTCGATCGACAGCTCGGGAGAGAGCCTGCATAAGCGGGGTTACCGGACGAATCAGACGGAGGCGCCGTTGAACGAGGTGTTGGCAGCGGGTATGATCCTGATGACCGGATGGCGGGGCGAGTCGAACTTAGTCGATCCGATGTGCGGATCGGGCACCCTATTGATCGAGGCGGCGATGATCGCACTCAATATTGCACCGGGTGTTCACCGCAAGGAGTTCGCTTTTGAGAAATGGCTCGATTTCGATCAGGAATTGTTCGATCGTATCTACAACGACGAGAGCAACGAAAAAGAGTTCAAATTCAAATGTTATGGTTCGGATATCTCGCCGGTGGCGATCGAGAGTGCGCAGGAGAATATCCGCAATGCCGGACTTTCCAAATACATTGAATTGCAGGTGTTGCCTTTCCAGAAGTATGAAGAGGCACCCCAACCGGGCATCCTGGTGACCAATCCTCCTTACGGAGAGCGCATCTCTTCGCGCGACCTGATGGGGCTTTATAGTATGATAGGGGAGCGGTTGAAACATAAGTTTACCGGATATAACGCCTGGATCCTCAGCTATAAGGACGAATGTTTCGATAAGATCGGATTGCGTCCGAGCCAGAAGGTGAAACTATTGAATGGTTCGCTGGAGTGTGAATACCGTTGTTATGAACTCTTCGACGGGAAAAACAAAGACTATAAAAAGGCATTGAATGAGACGCAAGACAGCGGCAGTGGCTCATCCCGGAGAGTTATTCAGCGCAAACCCGACTTCAAACGGGATAAGATGGATCGTCCGGAACGCCGTTTTGCAGCGGCTCACACGGAAAATGAGGATGAGAAGGCACCCTATATACCCGGGAAACGCTACCTGGGCGACGACAGAAAGGATGGTCGTCCGGATCGTAAGCCTTTCCAGGCGAAGAAACCCGATAAGAAACACTTCCGCGACGGGGATAGCGACTTCAAGAAACACTCTTCCAAAAAGCCTTTCAAGAACAGAGGGCGGGAGGAGTTTTAATACGAACATGTTTTAATTGATACGAAAAAAATGAATATACTATTGTTAGGTTCAGGCGGGCGTGAACATGCCTTGGCATGGAAAATAGCTCAAAGTCCTCTGGTTGATAAACTTTTCATCGCGCCGGGTAACGCCGGAACGTCTTTAACGGGCACGAACGTGCCGATGAAGGCCGATGATTTCGAGTCTATCAAGACGTTTGTGTTGAATAACCGTGTGCATATGGTGATTGTGGGTCCGGAAGATCCGTTGGTAAAAGGCATTTATGACTTCTTCCGCGCCGATCCGACGCTGGCACATATCCCAGTGATCGGCCCGAGCAAGCTGGGAGCACAGCTCGAAGGAAGCAAGGATTTTGCCAAAGCGTTTATGCAACGTCATCATATTCCAACCGCACGCTATCAGAGCATTACGACGGAGAACCTGGCGGAAGGATATGCCTTCTTAGACTCGTTGGAGGCTCCTTATGTGTTGAAAGCCGATGGATTGGCTGCCGGCAAAGGGGTATTGATCATCGACGACCTGGCGGTTGCCAAGCAGGAGTTGGCCGGTATGCTGGATGGTATGTTTGGTGATGCCAGCAAAACGGTGGTGATCGAAGAGTTTCTGGACGGGATCGAGTGTTCTGTCTTTGTGATGACCGATGGCGAACATTATAAGATTCTGCCGGTTGCCAAGGATTATAAACGCATTGGCGAAGGCAATACCGGCCTGAATACCGGCGGTATGGGTGCTGTTTCGCCTGTTCCTTTTGCAGACGAGGTGTTTATGGCGAAGGTGGAGGAACGGATTATCCGTCCGACCGTCGCCGGATTGAAAGCGGAAGGAATCGATTATAAAGGCTTTATCTTCCTGGGACTGATTGAAGTGAAAGGCGAACCGATGGTGATCGAATACAATTGCCGCATGGGCGATCCGGAAACCGAGGTGGTGATGCTGCGTATCGCGAGCGATCTGGTTGAACTTCTGGAAGGAGTCGCTGCCGGCGACCTTGATAAGCGGGAGATGCGGGAGGATCCGCGTGCCGCCGTTACCGTGATGTTGGTTAGCGGAGGCTACCCCGAGGCCTATGAAAAAGATAAAGAGATCACAGGCCTGGATAAGGTATCGGCTGAAAACATTGTCTTCCATGCCGGGACTCGCAGAGCGGACGGACGGATACTGACCAGTGGTGGACGTGTGATCGCTGTTAGTTCATACGGTAAGGACAAAGAAGAGGCGTTGGCTCGTTCGTTTGAAGGGGCGAAGGCAATCGATTTCGAAAAAAAATATTTCCGTCGTGATATAGGATTCGACTTGTAGTGCCTGTTTCTGCCAACATACATAGAAGGATTCGCTTTGATCGTCCGGGTGTCGTTGTCTATATAATCGGCATCTGCCTGTTGTGTTGGGTGGGCGGATATGTGGTGTCGCTCGGCTTTCCCATCGAAGCGGATCCATCAGATACGCCTGTATGGGCATCGCTCAGTCGTTTCCTTTCCGGGAAGCTTCCCTCGTATCTGATCGGATTTCTCCTGGCGTTGGGTGGCGCTTTTCTGGTACAAAGGGTTAGTTATGCGCTGGTATTGATCAGGGATCGCTCTTTTCTGCCCTTTTTATTCTTCTTTTTATTGCTTAGCACCAACGCCTGTATTTTCCCTTTGCAATCGACTTCGTTTGCGTTGTTCTGTTTGGTGTTTGCGCTTTATCTGCTTTTTACGACCTATCATGACCCTACTTCGGTCGGGAGATCATTTGGCGCCGCTTTTCTATTGGGAGTAGGTAGCCTATTATGGGTGCATATTCTTTGGTTTGTTCCCCTGTTTTGGATAGGGATGCATATGTTTCGTTCGTTGAGTCCGAAGAGTTTTATGGCTTCGCTGATCGGAGTTACAGTCGTCTACTGGCTGTTATTGGCCTGGGCGGTATGGACAGGCGACTATACCTGTTTTACTATTCCGGCACAATCATTGGCTGATTTCCGTCCTTTCTTCTGGCATTTCTCGGATTGGATCGAATGGGTTCCGATATTGATTGTGGTATCGCTGGTGGTTACCGCCTTTGTTAATGTGATGGCTCATGAGTTGGCTGATAGCCTGCGTACCCGGGAGTTTCTTTCTTTTCTGATGTTATTGATCGCGTGGTCGACCATTCTTTTCTTTCTCTATGAGCAGGCTTCGGTGGAATTTATGCATATGATGGCTGTTCCATCCTCTACATTGATTGCGCATTTCTTTGCCACGCGGCAGAATCGCTACACTTTTTGGCTGATGATTGCAACGATCATCGCTCTTCCTGCCCTCTTAATACTTCAGCTCTCATGGAGTTTCTAATCACTTATGGGTATATAGGGGTTTTTATTGCCGCTTTTTTAGCCGCTACTATTCTGCCGTTCAGCAGTGAAGTGGTGCTTACCGGGGTGATGTTGGCGGGAGCCTCCTATTGGCCTTGTATGATTGCGGCTACCTTGGGCAACTTCCTGGGTGGAATGACCTGCTACTGGCTGGGCATGCTTGGCAAAATCGAATGGATCGAGAAGTATTTGAAGATGGATCGTGCGAAGATCGACCGCGTGCAGCAATGGGTACAAAAGCAGGGATCCTGGACGGGCTTCTTTGTTTTCCTGCCCGGTGTGGGCGATTTCATCGCGGTTGCCCTGGGTTTCCTGCGTGCCAATGTGTGGATTGTGGCACTCTCCATGTTCGCCGGAAAGGCCATTCGCTACTGGGTCTGGATGGAACTGGTGTTTAAGGTGCAGGAGGTAATCCTTTAGAAAAGTCTATTAAATGCTTTGCAAACACCTCCCAGGTGAGTAGCTTCTTTTCCCGTTCGAAATTTTTAGCGAAAAAGGTTGGATCTTGTTGGTAGAATTCCCGGATGGTTTGAGCCATGGACGCCGCATTTACGTCGGGAATCATCAGGCCGATGCCTTGTTGTTCGATGCTTTCATCTAACCCCCCGGTACGTGTGGCGAGCAAAGGTGTTTCAAAGTGATAGGCAATAGAGGTGATTCCGCTTTGCGTGGCGCTGCGGTAGGGGAGGATGCAGACATCGGCTGCCGAGAAGAATAGCGGTACTTCATTATCTCCGATGTAGCGATTGAATACTTTGATCTGTTCCGGGTGTTTACTTTGACTGATCTGATCGCTGTATTTCTGGAACGATCCGTAGCTCTCTCCGGCAATCACCAATTGATACTCTTCGCTATCCAATAGTTCAAAAGCCTCTATCAGGAGGTCTAATCCTTTATAGTCGCGAATCAATCCAAAGAAAAGAAGTGTTTTCTTGTCGGGATCAAGCCCTAATTGTTCGCAGGCAAGGCGCCTCTCCACCTTCTCGCCAAAATGATCATAAAGCGGGTGAGGTAGCATGATATTCGGGGCATCCGGACGAAGAGTCAATAGATCATGGCGAACCGACTCGCTCATGGCTACAAATCCACTGTTTTGTTTGAGAAACCAGGTGGTGAAAGGTTTGTCGAAGAACTTTTGTTCGTGCGGGATTACATTGTCCAATACGGTGATCACCCGGCAACCTCTCTTCTTTAACCGGCGGGCAACTGTTCCCAAAGAGGGCGAAAGGTAGGACATCCAATACTTCATAATCAATAGATCCGGTTTCTCTTTTTCGATTTGTTTGGCCGCCCGGATGTAACTGAAAGGGTTGGCCGTATCGAGTATCGGAATACTTTTTATTTCGATAGCCTGGTCATCGGGTGTGACATATTGTGTCTTTCCGGGAAACAAAAATTGAGGATATTGGCGGGTGAAGGTATAAGGAATCACTTCGTGTTCCCGGCGCAACGCCTCATATAGGTTGGCATTGAACTGAGCTATTCCGCCCCGGAAAGGGTAGAAAGTCGATAACATAGCTATTTTCATATCGTTCCGTCTATTGAATTGCTTCGGCAAAAGTAAATAAATCCGGGTATTGCGCAGTAAGAAGGAGGGAAGAAAGCTCTTTTTCGCTGACTTTATGGCCGATAAGTACCGCCGGGATACCTGCCCGGTTGGCAAACTGCATATCGGATAGTGAGTCGCCAGCCATAAAGCTATTGGCAAAGTCGATCGCCGGGAAGTCCGCTTTTGCCTGCCAAGCCATGCCCGGATTGGGCTTCCGGTCGGCATCCTCCGACGCAACGGCAGTTGCGATGTATATCTTATCGATACGCCCTCCGTGTCTCGCTATCTCTTCAAGCATATAAGAATGGATCTCTTGCAGGGCATCGGGTGTCATCACTCCTTTCCCCACGCCGCGCTGGTTGGTGACGATAAGGATATAATCAAACAGAGGCGCGACCAGTCGCAAAGCCTTCAAGGCTCCTTCTGTAAAGATGAATTCCTCTACTGTTTTCACATAATCGCCCGGGCGATGCCGGTTGATCACCCCGTCGCGATCGAGGAAAAGCGCGCTATAACGTTTTGTATTTCCCATCGGCAAAATCCTTTTGTGCCTGTGCATAATCTTCCGGGATGCCAATATCGATGAAGTAACGGTTGGAAGGAAATCCACCCAGCTTCCCGTCGGCCACTACCTGCTCGAAATAGTCTCTTTCCAACGAGAAGCGTTCGGGGTAATCGCGGAGTACACGGCGGTTGATCAGGTAGACACCCGCGTTGATCAATCCGGAAACACAATATTGTTTTTCGCGGAAAGCTTTGATATGCGCCTCTTCGTTTAGTTCGACAATGCCATACCGGTCGAAGTCTTTCATCTCTTTCAATGCCAGGGTCGTTTCTACTCCGAGCTTTTTGTGGCAGGTAAGCATCTCCCTGTAATCGACCGGAAACCAGGTGTCCCCGTTTAGGATAAAGACATCTTCCCTCTCTGCCTGGCAGAGCGAAAGGCGGGTGGCGCCACCCGTTCCGAGCGGTTCTTCTTCCACGACGATGGATATGCGCATGGTGGTTGCGTAACCGGCCAGCCATGCTTCGATCACCTCATGTTTGTAGCCTACCGCCAGTATGATATGATCGAACCCGGATGCTTCCAGTGATTGCAGGATATAGTACAAAAACGGCTGTCCGGCAACGGGCGCCATGGCTTTGGGTAGGTCGGAAACGACCGATTGCAACCGCGTGCCCATGCCTCCGGCCAGTATGATTGCTTCCATGTTAGAGCGATTTAAAGATTTCTTTTTCCACACATTCGCAGATGATATGCCCGATAGTGATATGTGCCTCCTGGATGCGGGGGGTATTGTTGGAAGGAATGTTGATAATCAGGTCGGACAAAGCCTTCATTTCCCCTCCCTTTTCGCCTGTAAATCCGATAGTCTTGATGCCTTTTTCACGGCAAACCTCGAAGGCTTTGACAATGTTTTTGGAATTACCCGACGTGGAAAGGCCTACCAATACGTCGCCTTTCTGCCCGATACCTTTGATCAGGCGGTAGTAAACGAGTTCAAACGAATAGTCATTGGCTATGGCTGTCGTATAAGAAGTGTTGCAATGCAATGCCTCCGCCGGCAATGCCTCCCGGTCGATATAGAATTTCCCGGAGAACTCAGCCGCCAGATGTTGCGCGTCGGCCGCACTTCCTCCGTTTCCGCAGAAATAGACTTTTCTACCCTGGCGGAAACAATCCACCAACATCTGTATGGTTGCCCCGATAGTTGCCTGCAGGCTTTCGTCTGCCAGTATGCGGTCGATCACCTGACGGTGTTCGTCGAGACGTTGCTGTATGATTATTCTTTCACTGTCCATGTTGTCAATCCTTTTTTACTGAATTCGAAGGGGTGAATGACCCCTACATTTAATTGAGTTAATGCATCGGCCACGGCATACGAAGTATTTCCCGGACAATAGAAAAACATAAAACCGCCCCCTCCGGCTCCGGAGATCTTGCCTCCCAACGATCCGTTCGCCATAGCCGTATTATATATGTTATCGATCCGTTCGTTTGAGATATGTTTGGCCATCAATTTTTTATTGGTCCAACTGGTATTGAGCGCCTTGCCCAGTTCCCACAACTCGTCGCGCAATAGGCAATTCTTCATGCGGAAAGCCTCCTCCCGTACCCGGTGCATAGCCTCCAGCGATTCTGTTTTTTTGTTTTTCACATTCGCCACCTGCTCTTCAATAATCTGCGACGAGCTACGCGACAGGTTGCTGTAGAAGAGAACCGTATTCATGGACCATTCCTGCAAAATATCATTACTGATACGCAGCGGATTCACAATAACCTTGTCTTCGGGCAGAAACTCCATGAAGTTGACCCCCCCGAAAGTAGCCGCATATTGATCCTGTTTACCCCCTGCCATTTGCAGGTCGACCCGTTCGATTTCGTAGGCGTAATGGGCAATATCGTATCTTCCCAACGGAAGTTTCAGCCATTCGGTGAAGGCTCCTAAAATAGCGACGACCAGGGTGGACGAGGTGCCCAAACCCGAGCCGGAAGGAACATCCATATGTGTCGTCAGTTCGAAGGAGAGCGGTTGCCCATTATTGTAACGCTTCACGATGGAGTTGTAAATCCCGTGTTGCAACACAAGCGGCCCTTCCAGGGGAAGCTGGGAGGTTGTTTCAAACTCTTCGATGATATTTTTATGGGTATGTACCAGGCGAATCTTTCCGTTTTCGAGCGGACGGATAGTCGCGTAGGCAAACAAATTGATCGTAACATTCAGGATAGCTCCTCCATACAGGTCGGAATAGGGCGAAACATCGGTTCCTCCTCCTGCGATTCCTAAACGAAAAGGTGCTTTACTACGGTATAACATATTGTTTTTTACTTCATGCTTATTAGATAATATCCACAGGTCGTATAGAAATTACGAATATAAGGGATATGGAATAATTTCCATAATTTGCGGGGCGATAGTTTGAACTTTGCCTCATAATTCGGATTGATCACATAGAGGCTTTTCGTGCGTATCCTGTAGTCCTCCTTTCGTATGATTCTTTCCAACCGTTCCAACGAGATACCTGTACTTTTGATATCGAGCATCTCTCCCGGATCTATTCCTCCACTGCGCAACAGGGCGGCATACGCCCGTCGGGGCAACAGGTGAATCCAGGGAAGACGTGAGATAAATCGATGATGGACAACCTGCTGATGACCTCCAAACGGATTCTGCCAGGGTGGGAATCCGATGAAAAGCACACCGGTCGGTTTCATGAATTTTTTGACAAACGACATAAACCGTTCCTGGTCGGGAATATGTTCGATCACATCCCGCATGATAATGATATCGAATGGTTGAGGCAACGATTCAATCCGGTAGATGTCTTCGGCAATCAATGTCAGGTTGTCTTTCTGCGGATGGGCAGCATAAAACTCCTTAGCCCGTTCGATCTGCAGGACGCTGAGGTCGATGCCCGTCACCCGGCAACCCAGATCTAAGAACGGTTTCATATTTCCTCCCTCGCCACAACCAATCTCAAGAACAACAACATCGGGCGTCACCGGATGTTGTTGTTCGATGAAAGGGATCACATACTTTTGGGTCGTATATGCCTGTTCGTTGAAATATTGTTGGCGATCGAGATGTCGTTGTTGCATTTTTTAGTAACGATAATGTTCCGCTTTGTAAGGTCCTTCCGGCGATACGCCCAGGTAGTCGGCCTGTTCCTGTGTGAGCCGGGTCAGTTTCACGCCGATGCGTTCCAGGTGCAGGCGAGCCACCTCTTCGTCCAACCGTTTCGGCAGGCGGTAAACCCCCACTTCGTAAGGCATGGTCCACAGATCAATCTGCGCCAATACCTGGTTGGTAAACGAGTTACTCATCACGAACGAGGGGTGTCCGGTGGCACATCCCAGGTTCACCAAACGTCCTTCGGCCAACAAGAAAATGGCGTTCCCGGTGGGGAAGGTATATTTGTCGACCTGCGGTTTGATGTTGATATGTTTGATATTCGGGTAATTCACCAATTTGTCTACCTGTATCTCGTTGTCGAAATGGCCGATGTTGCAAACGATCGCCTGGTCTTTCATCTGTGCCATGTGTTCGATCGTGATGATATCGCGGTTACCTGTCGTGGTGACGAATACATTTCCCTCTTTCACAGCCTCTTCCATCGTGGTCACTTCAAAGCCTTCCATCGCCGCCTGCAAAGCACAGATCGGGTCGATCTCCGTCACGATCACGCGGGCGCCGTATGAACGCATCGAGTGCGAGCAGCCTTTACCCACATCGCCGTAACCGGCAACGACCACCACCTTACCGGCGATCATCACGTCGGTGGCTCGCTTGATACCGTCGGCCAGCGATTCGCGGCAACCATAGAGGTTGTCGAATTTCGATTTGGTCACCGAGTCGTTCACATTGATGGCAGGAACAAGCAGTTCGCCCTTTTCCATCATCTGATACAGGCGATGCACGCCGGTGGTTGTCTCTTCGGAAACACCCTTCATCTCGGCTACCGTGCGGTGCCAGCGTTGGTTGTCTTCCGCGAGGATCCGTTGAAGCGTGTCCAGAATCACCTGCTCTTCCAGGTTGCCTCCCTTGCGATCGATCGAGGCCGCGTCGTTTTCCGCTTTATACCCCCAATGCACCAACAGGGAAGCGTCGCCACCGTCGTCGACGATCATATGCGGCCCTTTCCCGTCGGGAAAGCGAAGCGCCATGTCCGTACACCACCAGTATTCCTCCAATGTCTCCCCTTTCCAGGCATACACAGGCACACCCGTTGCGGCAATAGCAGCAGCGGCATGATCCTGGGTGGAGAATATATTGCAACTGGCCCAGCGCACATCGGCTCCCAGATCCACCAATGTCTCAATCAACACAGCAGTCTGGATGGTCATGTGCAATGACCCCATGATGCGGGCACCCGATAATGGCTTCTGACCGGCGTATTTCTGGCGCAACGCCATTAGGCCGGGCATCTCGTGTTCGGCTATTTCAATTTCTTTCCGGCCAAACTCGGCCAGGCTCATATCTGCCACCTTATAGGGGAGTGTAGTTGAAAATAATGCTGACATATTTCTTATGTTTTTTGAATTTCTGTTTTTATTAATGTGCAAAGGTAGGGATTTCTCCCGTAGGATGCGAAGAAAACGGTTTTTTTCGGGTACGTGAGGATGAATTCCCAAAATCGTGATTGTAAGCAAAACGGCCTTTTTTGTAACAAATCAATACGTTAAAAAGTGTTTCTCCCGGGAGTTTGTCTCCAAAACCCCGCTTTTTTGCCCGCAAAGTCGGGCGGAAATTACAAATCGTAAATTGGAGGGGTCGCTGAAAACGATCAAATTGACACATTTTAATCCACCTGAGATTTTTTTCTCAGGCCTAAAAAAATCAGGAGAATAGCCTTCATCTACCATTAATTGTTAAAGTTTTCCTACATTTGCATAAACGACGAATACGACACCTTATGAAGAGTAAAAGTTTAGTTTCCATTGATCAATGCTCCCAAGAGGACATTCTCCGCATCCTCGATAATGCCCAGAAATTTGAAGAGAACCCCAACCGGAAAATAATGGATGGCAAAGTGGCCGCCACCTTGTTTTTCGAACCCTCTACCCGCACGCGCCTGAGTTTTGAGACGGCGTTCAACCGCTTGGGGGGGAAGGTGGTCGGCTTCTCCGATGCCTCGACCAGCAGCTCCTCGAAAGGGGAGACATTGAAAGACACCATCCTGATGGTGAGCAATTATGCTGATGTGATCATCATGCGCCACTACCTGGAAGGGGCCGCCCGTTATGCTTCGGAGGTGACGGATATCCCAATTATCAATGCCGGAGACGGGGCCAACCAGCATCCTTCGCAAACCCTGTTGGATATGTATTCCATCCGCAAAACCCAGGGCACGTTGGAGAATCTCACCATTACGATGGTGGGCGACCTCAAGTATGGCCGGACGGTACACTCCTTGATCGTCGGCATGTCGCACTTTAATCCGACCTTCCATTTCATCGCGCCCGAAGAGCTGCGTATGCCGGAAGAACAAAAGCATTTCTGCGAAAAGCATAACATCAAATACACCGAACATTGCGACTTTACGACCGACATTATCAACCAGACCGATATCCTCTATATGACAAGGGTGCAGCGGGAACGCTTTACCGACCTGGTTGAATATGAACGGGTAAAGAATGTGTATATCCTGCACAATGAGATGCTGAAAGGCAGCCGCGACAACCTGCGCATCCTGCATCCGCTGCCACGCGTGAACGAGATCGCCTACGATGTCGACGATAATCCGAAAGCCTATTATATTCAGCAGGCGCGCAACGGACTATTTACCCGCGAAGCCATTATTTGTGAAGTATTAAATGTAGAAATCTAAACGAACCTACCGATATGTCAGCTCAGAAACAAAAAGAACTACAGGTGGCCGCCCTTGAAAACGGAACGGCGATCGATCATATTCCCCCCAGCCAGTTGTTTAAGGTAGCCTCGCTGCTCGGACTGGAAAAGATGGACAATACGATCACCATCGGCAACAATTTCCATAGCAAGAAAATGGGATGCAAAGGCGTGATTAAGATTGCCGGCAAATTCTTTGAAGAGGATGAGATCAATCGCATCGCATTGATTGCGCCGAATGTGATCCTCAATATCATCCGCGACTACGAGGTGGTAGAGAAAAAGACCATCACCCTGCCGGACGAACTGATCGGCCTGGTGAAATGCAACAACCCGAAGTGTATCACCAACAACGAGCCGATGCTCTCGCGCTTCGACGTGGTAGACCGGGCCACCGGCGCCATCCGTTGCCGGTATTGCGAGCGTAAAATCAATAAAGAAGATATTGTTATCAAGTAATGAAGCAAGACTGGAAACCGGGAACGCTGGTCTATCCGCTGCCGGCTCTATTGGTAAGCTGCGGGAATGACCCCTCCGACTACAACCTGATCACGGTGGCCTGGACCGGCACCTTATGCACCAATCCGCCGATGTGCTACATCTCCGTTCGCCCCGAGCGCCATTCCCATCAACTGATCCGGGAGAATATGGAGTTTGTCATCAACCTGACCACCAAAGAGATGGCCTATGCCACCGACTGGTGTGGCGTCAACTCAGGCAAAGATCATCGGAAATTCGAAGAGATGGGGCTGACGGCGGGCAAGGCGTCGATCGTAAATGCGCCAACTGTGGAGGAGTCGCCACTCTGTATCGAATGTAGGGTGAAAGAGATTGTAGCGCTGGGCAGCCACGATATGTTTGTGGCCGACGTGGTCAATGTATTGGCCGACGACAAATACCTGGATCCCGTGACCGGCGCGTTCGATATGGAACGGGCCAATCTGTTGGTCTATGTGCATGGGAAGTATTATGAACTCGGCTCGTTTATCGGTAAATTCGGCTGGTCGGTCAAAAAGAAAAAATAGATAATTGGTCATGAAGCGTCTTTTTCTCATCGGAATAGGGGTGTTGTGCGTTCTGTCGTTGAAGGCACAACAAACATACACGCCACCCGCAGAGAAGGTATTCCATGTAGGGGCGACGTTGGGTTTCAACGCCGCTATTCCGGTCGTCAATACCCTTACGGTCAATGGGGAAAACGCGGAAGATGTGCAGGTGAAATATAAAGTAGGCACCCTGGCCTCTTTGTTCTTTCGTGTCAATATGGATCGCTTCTTTATCCAGCCCAGTGTCACCTGGAGCCGTTACGAAGGAGAGTTCCAATTCAACCTACCGGAAAGCCTCTTGCCGGAGACTGTTCTGGCGGAATCGAACATAAATCTATTGAACACCGAGCTCTCTATGCGGAAAGATGCCCTGCAGGTGCCGGTGCTTATCGGGTATCATATTGTGCGGGAAGGGCCTTACGGCCTTAGTTTCATGGCGGGTCCCACCTTCAAGTATAACTATAAGGTGACATACGAATCCATGGCCCGGGAGAACAAACAGGAATTTATCAGCGAGAGCAATCCGTTTGGTGTTAATATTGGCGTGGGGGTGGGCGTCCGGATCTGGCAGCTCTTCTTCGATTTCAATTACGAATTCGGGCTCAACCACACCGAATCTGATTTCAAAAGCAAAAACCCCGCCTATTCCATGAGCGAATATGACGTACGGGTCAATATGCGCAACGATGTGCTTAGCTTCTCAATCGGCGTGATGTTCTAACCCCTATTTCCCACAAATCGACTTAAACTGGCAATAGGAACAGGCCTTTTCTGTCGGCGTCTGCCCGAAAGGTGTCCGATCGTCGAAGATGGTGTCTAAGCAGTCGCGCATAGCCATTTCAAATTCTTCCCTGTAAACCGCGAAATCCTCTACGGCAATTGCTTTACCCCGCTCCTCTTTCTGAAGAATCGACGGGTTGAAATCGGGCTTGAACAGGTTGCGCATATAATAGATAGCCGGCTGGATCTTTCGCCCTGTGGCACCAGCTTGTTTGGCATACATCCAGCCATACATAAACACCTGCATCACCGCTTTCGGGCGATCCTTCTCCTCCAGGTCGAACAACTGGCTGATCTGCTTGAACTCCGCCTTGCCCGCCCCACTCTTGTAGTCGATAATGCGAATCGCGTCGCCCACCTCATCTAAGCGGTCGATAAATCCTTTCAGGCGAACGGAAGAGCCATCCGTCAAGCGGAACACATCGTTCACCCGCTGCTCCGAACAGAGATAGCGGAAAGGTGTCAGGCGGCCATCGCGCTCCAAGACCTTCATCACATACTTGCGGATCATCTCCCCGATCAGGTAATTCTGTCCGGTCAATGGACGTACCCTGTCGGACTGGAAGAACTCCGTGGCAAACGCCCGGGCAATGGTGTCGGGTATCAACCGCTTATCCTCCCGCATACTTTTCAATAGGTCGGAGGTAACCATCCTACCGGCATAGGGCTTATAGAGATCTTCCAATGTTTTATGCAGAATGCTTCCGAACATACTGCTCTCGATCGCTTCGGTCACCTCCTTCTCCTCCTGCACATCTTCCAGGACGGAGAAATAGAATTTCAACGGACAATCGAGATAAGTATTGATCGCGCTGGCGGAAATGGCTCGCTCGCCCCCTTCGCGGTAGGCAGCCAGGAGGGTCATTACCTCCGGCGTTTTCTTTATCTCCAAGGGCGGCGTCCGGGTGGAAGAGACATTGTAGACAACCAATTTCTGCTCGATCGGCTCTTCGTAATGATAGCGCAACTGATGCACAAAGCGGCTCACCTCGCCCGTCTGTAAGCCGGTCGACCGGGTGTCATACAACAGGCTAACCTGCTCAGCCCGGTGTATCAGGCGATAGAAATGATAAGCCCATACGCTGTCCTGGTGTTCATAGGTAGGCAATCCGAAGCCGCGTCGCAGGTTGTAAGGGATAAAGGAGTTGGCGGTTCGGTGTTGCGGAAAGACTCCGTCGTTCATCGAGAGAATAATCAAGCGGTCGAAGTCGAGCGCGCGCGTCTCCAATACACCCATGACCTGAATACCCGCCAGAGGCTCGCCCCGGAAAGGGATCGTAATGGAAGAGGTCATTTGTTTCAACAGCCGCGCCAGGGTATCCGTATGCATCTCGATACCTGCCTCGCGGATTACCTCCCGCAGGCGGTTGATTGTCGTAAAATAGTGAAACAGGAACTCGCTGTCTAACGGTGAGGCATCGAGTTCGCGGTTTAAGGTTTCCAACAATTCGATCAGGTAGGAAGTGAGTTCGTCGGTGGTCAAGCGGGGAGTAAACAACAGCGCCAATAACGGCGTGATGCCCAGCTCTTCCTGTGCGATATAGACCCGATTGTTTTTCACCATAGCGGCAACCAGGTCGCTCACCTGCTCCGGCGCCGTGGCGGCAATATAGCGGTGATTCAATACCGGCAACACATCGCGATAGTAGAACAACGGCTTTCCGTCCTGGTAGCGTATCCGCTGTTGCAACGAAAGCAGGCTGTCGGCTAAGGAGGCCGCCGGGGTATGGGTCAATGGATACCCCATCGTCACATTGATCGAGCGTATCTCTTCCGGGATGGAGTTGAGCACCGGCAACAACAGGTGTTCGTCGGCCAGCACGATCGCCGTGCGCAATGCCTCTTCTGCCTCCAGGGCTCCTTCTTTTTGCCAGTCGCTAAGGATGGAATAGACCTGCTTGGCCTGCCCGATGCCCGAAGGGATGGCTATTACTTCGATCCGCGTATCGACCTTCTCTTCACCGGGTAAGGGGTGTTGCGAAGGGAAGAGCGTCCGGTTGCGTTCCACAAAATAGGAGGCCCGGTTGTCGGGATCGTTCACCCTTTTCGAAGCATAATCCCAATAGAAGTCGGCAATGTCCAACCGCTGAAGGGAGAGCAATAACTTCTCCTCCACCTTCGAAAGCGCGTTCAAGCCAACAAAAACAATCTGTTCATAATCCAATTGACGCCGACATTGCGCCTCATCCAGCGATTCCACCACATCCCGGAAGATCATGCCTTCGTAGCCTTTGTTGGCGCCCGCCAACTCCTCGCGCAGCCCTTCATACAGGGCATGGAGCAACTGCCATACTTTCAGGAATTCCTGCTGGTTGGGCGAGTCACCCTTCGGGTAAAAAGTAGACCAGAAAGAGCGGATCGCAGCAATCTGTTCAGGCGACAGATAGGTAAAATCATTCTCTATCTCCCGAATATCCGTCACTAAGGTGAACAACTCCCGGGCGTTCACCATATACTTATCGATATCGTCGAAGTCGTTCAACAGCATCTCCCCCCAATAGAAAAACTCATCAAAGCTCTCTGCCGAAGGGCTCAGGCGGCTGTATTGCCGGTAGAGTGTGAAGAGCATCTGCGTGCGATCGGCCAGCTGCCGGCCACTTAGTTGCAGGAAGAGATCCTGTATCGTGAATATCGCCGGCGAGAACAAAGGCCGGTCGGCCATCTCCGTCAGGTATTTCTTGAAAAACAATCCGGCACGCCGATTCGGAAAGACAAAAGCCATGCGGCTGACAGCCGTTCCGTATTCTTTATAAAAAAGCGAAGCTATTTGTTGGAGGAAAGGGGACATTTTAATAATTATGAATTGTGAATTATGAATTATGAATTGGAGATCGCTTAGCAAAGCGTAAAGCAATCGAAAATAACTGTCTAAGGCTGAGAGGTTGTTTCATCATTCATCATTCATAATTCATAATTATCTTCTCAATTCCTTCCAGCTCTTCCGCCGTAAAATTCAGATTATCCAACGCTTTCAGGTTATCCAACAGCTGATTCACCGAGCTGGCGCCAACAAGCACAGAGGTCACCCGCTTGTCTCTCAACAGCCAGGCCAACGCCATTTCCGCCAATGTCTGTCCACGCCCGAGCGCTATCTCATGCAATTGCCTGATTTGCTGTACGACCTCCGGCGTGATTCGGGAGGCCTGAAGATGTCCTGTGGTGCGCGCTGCCCGTGAGTTTTCAGGTATTCCCTGCAGGTATTTATCGGTAAGCATGCCTTGTGCCAACGGAGAAAAAGCAATCATGCCCACCCCCTCTTGCTCTAACAGCGGCAACAATTCCGGTTCTGTCCAGCGATCGAACATCGAATAGCGTGCCTGATGGATCAGACAAGGAACCCGCTCTTCGCGCAACAACGCCAGTGCCCGCTTAGTTTGCTCGGCATTATAATTGGAGATGCCCACATACAACGCCTTCCCCTGGCGCACGATATCCGCCAAAGCACCCATGGTCTCTTCCAGCGGCGTCTCCGGATCCGGACGATGCGAATAGAAAATATCCACATACTCCAACCCCATCCGCTTGAGGCTCTGGTCGAGGCTTGCCATCAGATACTTACGGCTGCCCCAATTACCATACGGTCCCGGCCACATATCGTAGCCCGCCTTGGTGGAGATCACCAGCTCATCGCGATACCTGCCCAGCCCTTTTTTCAGGATACGTCCGAAGTTCTCTTCCGCCGACCCGTAAACCGGCCCGTAATTATTAGCCAGGTCGAAATGGGTCACGCCCCGATCGAACGCGGTGAATGCAATCTGACTATAATTCTCAAACACATCCACACTACCGAAATTATGCCACAACCCCAACGAGATCGGCGGCAACAACAACCCGCTCCGCCCGCAACGACGATAGGTAGCCGCATCGTAGCGGTTATCCTTTGCTTTATATATATTCATGATAGCAAATATAATACAAAAAAGGAAATGAATATAGGCTAACCTCCCACTGCGACATATTTGTCATATATTTGTCGTAAGTAAGACGCAATAAGGTTCCCCAAAGGAAATTACTTTTGCTCCAAATCAATTATGAATAATATGACCATCGAAACATTACATCAAAAGGTAAAAGAGTTGAGAATAAAAAACGGCATGTCGCAGGAAGAACTGGCTGACAAAGCCGGCATCAGCCTGAGAACCGTTCAACGAATTGAAAATGGAGAATCTGTTCCCCGGGGCGACACCTTGAAGCGCTTAGCCGAAGCGTTGAAAGTAAACACAGGAGAAATCTTAGAAATACAAGAAGCGGAGGACAATAATCTGCTTATTATGCTTCAAGCCACGCAATTCGGATTTCTCTTTTTCCCGGTATTGGGTATTGTCATCCCTCTCATCATTTGGATTCTAAAAAAAGATGTAATCGTCGGTGTCGATAGTATTGGTAAATCCATTCTTAATTTCCAAATCACCTGGAATCTCATAGTCTTTGCAAGTCTTATCCTCTTTATGATGTTTGGAGGATCTATTATGTCCATCATTTTTATCTTATATTTCTATAATTCATTAATTATTGTCCTTAATATTATCCTCACCCGAAAGAATAAAAGGCTGTTTTATAAGCCATCCATTCCGCTCCTGAAGTGAATAGGAAGATCATATATAAAAAACTACCAAAGCAAATTTACGATATCGGGGCATAAACGAAAGAAAGTAGCACTCGAATTTACATTTTGTCAAAATTGCGGGACTATTTTGATGAATTCCTGGAAGAAACATTTTTTTTACAAACCGAAGTGTGATTACGCTGACTTACAGGATGGGCTATAATTTGATTTGTTTGATCAAAAGATTTCTCTGATTGTTTATGTAATCAATCAGATGAATCAAAAAAATCAGGAAAAATCAAATCATAGCCCATCCTGTAAGTCAGGGAGAATCACAGTTCCCGAATCCAGATATTGCGGAAGCGCACCAGGTTGCCGTGATCCTGCAGGACGATCGGGCCGGCGCCGTGGGGTTTCACCTGTGGGAAGCCGATATATTCGGTGGTTCCAAGAATGGTGGTGTGGTTTTGCAATACGATGCCGTTTTGTATTACCGTGATGGTGGGAGGCACGCGGTAGGTGCCGTCTTCCTTGAATATCGGGGCATTGTAGATAATATCATAGACATTCCACTCGCCGGGCTTGCGCATAGCGTTCACCAAGGGAGGGCTTTGTTTGTAGATGCTACCCGTCTGACCGTTGATATAGGTCTCGTTGTCGTAGCAATCGAGGATCTGCACCTCATAGAGTCCTTGCATAAAAACGCCACTATTGCCGCGTCCCTGGCTCTCGCCCTTTACGACAGTAGGCGATGCCCATTCGATATGCAATTGGAAACTGTTGAAATGCTGCCGGGTTTCGATATCGCCGGTTCGGGGGGCTACCGTAAAGGCGCCATCCTGTACTGTCCACTTAGCCTCACCGTCGCCACGGGCACTCTTCCAGGCATCGAGGTTGGTGCCGTCGAACAAAACAATCGCATCGGAGGGAGCCGACTGGGTGATGGGATCGCCCGGAGTCACCACCGCAGGTTGGGGTGTCCAGAACTCCGACATACCGGGGCGCATGGGTTCGGGTTTGGGATACTCTTTTTCCTGTGCATTCGCACCGATACATAAAAGGAAGAAAACAACAACACAGGCCGTTTTCTTAGCCAAGCAATACTTCTTCATGGTTATACTGATTTTAATAATAGATATGCAAACGTAATGAAAAACTTTGAAAAATACTATCTTCGCAGATGGAGATAGCTTCTTGGAACTATATAAAAAGTGATTCACAATAAATATGCAACACAGAGGCACGGAAAAGTAGAATTCGGAGAACACAGAGAAGCGCTATTGGCGCTTTATATATCTCTCTCTGAACTCCTGTTTTTTTAATAGTTCTTCGTGTTTTTTGTGTTTAAAATAATAAAACAACCAATATGATGAAAGGAAAAATTTCTTTTTGGGGGCTTTGCCTGATAGGCATGGTTCTATGTATGCCTGCACTGAAGGCACAGACTCCGCAAACAAAAGGGCCTAAGATCACGCTTATGGCTCCTGCAGAAAATGATATCCTGCAGATCGGAAAGGCGGTTCATTTCGATATGGATCTGGCGGATACGAAATTATTGGATTCCTACCGGGTGGAGATCCACGATAACTTCGACGGACATGCCCATACGGGCGGGGCGGACGAGGTGGCGCGACCAACGGTGTTCGACAAAACATACGATGTGTCGGGATCAACCCAAAAGCAGGTTCATCACCACGGTGTGGTCATTCCGGAAAAGGCGCGCGAAGGGGTCTACCACTTTATTATTATATGTAAGAATGTCGACGGTGGCGAATCCCGTGTGATCCGCACCGTCACCCTAAGCAAAGGACAGGGAACGCTTTATCATTAATCACTCACTCACCTCATCCGGGTTGGGTGGGGCGACGTAGGTGAGGATTTGTCCGCTTAATTGGAGGAGGGAGATCTCGCAGAGTTTGGTGTTATACTCAGCGATGGATCGCCGCTCTTCGGCCTCCAATAGGTTGTTTTGTGCTTCACGTAGTTCGATACCGGAGAGTTCGCGCAGTTTATAGCGATCCATAGCGACACTGAAATGTTCCTGTGCAGCTACCAAGTTTTCTTTTTCGAGCCGCCAGAGGTCGAGGTTGTTCTGATAGGCCATCCACAGGTTGCTCAGGTCGGCCTGCAAGCCAAGCTCCAGTTCTTGCTTACGCAATTCGCGGTTCTCTATGTCGATGCGTGCGTTGCGCTGTTCACGGCGGCGGTTGAAGCCGTCGAATAGGCTCATGCCGATCGTTACCCCGTAGTTTAGTCCCAGGCGTTGCTGCAGGTCGTAGCTGCCCAGTTCATACCAGTTGGCGGTATAGCCATAGCCGGCATTCAGGCGCAGGTAAGGGAAATTGCGGCTACGCACACGTTTATAATCCAATTCCGACAAAGTCTTATTCTTCTGAGCGATCAACAAAGCGGCATTCGACTCAAGCGTATTCTGCCACAATTCCACCTCATCTAAGAAAGGATTAGGGAAGATAACCGAATCGCGGATCTGCAAGTTGGTATCGATATCGTCGACAGCCAACAGTTCTTTCAACTGAACGCTTGAGCGGTGTACCACCTCCAACTGATTCAACACCTTGGAACTGTCGGAGTTGAAGTCGACCCGTGCCTGCTGGAGATCGAGCAGCGACATGGTACCGATCGAATGGCTCTGTTCGACAATGCGCAGGCGCTCTTTGGAGAGATCTAAGGAAGAGCGCAGATTGTTCAGGCGGATCTGCTGGCGGATCAGGTTATAATATTCGGCCGAAAGGCTGGCAACAAAGTCTTCGATGGTCATGCGGGTATTGAGTTCACCCATGCGTTCGAGCTCTTTCAGTCGCTCGTAGGTGGCCTGAATGCCGAAGCCATCGAACAGTGTCCAACTCATATTCAGGCCGATATTCGCCGTTTCGTTATGCACACCTGTGGTACGTTCGCGCTCTCCGCTGCGCAGGTCGTTGCGGTTGTCGTTGAGTGTGCCGCTGAAACCACCGCTCAGGTCGAGCGAAGGCAGGTAGCCGGCATTGCCCAGGGTGGCGTTGTTGGCAGATATCTGTTGTTCGTTGCGCACGATGCGGATAGCATAATTGCGTTCCAAACCTATCTCTATGCAATCTTTCAGGCTTAGGGTCTCTTGTCCCCACATCAATAGGGGGAGACAACAAAGGCAAAATAATAAATGACACTTTCTCATGTTATTTTTCTTCTTCCTGTTTCTGTTTCTGTTTTTTCTGTCGGTCGGTGGATATATAGGCATACATGGCCGGTACGATATAGAGGGTAAGGAAAGTCGACACGAGCATCCCTCCCACTACGGCCGTCCCCATGGCGACACGCTGGTTGGCTCCTTCAGCCGAAGCGAAGACAAGCGGCAGCAATCCGAGGATGGTCGAGGTACTGGTCATCAGAATCGGACGCAAGCGCTGTGCCGAAGCGGTGCGTATGGCGAGAGCGAGCGGCAGACCTGTCTCTTGGCGCTGGTTGGCAAATTCAACAATCAGAATCCCGTTCTTGGCCACCAGCCCGATCAACATGATAATACCGATCTGACTAAAGATATTCATAGTCACACCCGAAGCGCTCATAAAGAGCAAGGCACCCGCGATAGCCAGCGGCACGGTGAACATAACCACCAATGGATCTTTGAAGCTCTCGAACTGAGCCGCCAACACAAGGTAGATCATAACAAGCGCCAAGACCAGGGCAAACATCAAACTGTCGGAGCTTTCACGGAATTCTTTCGATTCACCCGAGAGGGCGGTACGGAAACTATCGTCGAGCACCTCCGCCGCGATGCGGTCCATCTCATCCAATCCGTCGCCCAGGGTGTAGCCTTTGGCCAGACCACTCGAAACGGTTGCCGACACAAAACGGTTGTAACGGTAGAGCTGCGGCGGCGCCACATCCTCGCGCAAGACCACCAGGTTATCCAACTGGATCATCGATCCGCTGTTGTTGCGCACGTAGATCGATTTCAGATCCAGCGGGGTATTGCGCTGCTGACGATTGATTTCGCCCAAGATCTGGTATTGTTTCCCGTTCATATAGAAGTAGCCCATGCGCTGTCCGCTCAGGGCGTATTGCAGGGTCTGGGCGATGTTACGGGTACTTACACCCAACAGCGAGGCTTTATCGCGATCGATCTCGATCCGGGTCTCGGGTTTGGTGAATTTGAGGTTCACATCGGCCATCTGAAACACCGGGCTTTCACTCACCTTATTCATGAATTCGGGAATGAACTCACGCAGTTTATCGATACTGGTGGTTTGCAATACATACTGCACAGGCATTCCTCCGCGACGGCCTCCGAAAGTAGACTGTTGCTGCACGAACGCCCTGGCTTTGGTTTCAGGACGCACAGCCGCCGTCAAAGCGTCGGCGATCTCCATTTGCGAACGTTCGCGGTCTTTGATATCCGGCAAGAAAACACTTAGGAACCCGCTCGTTCCGAAGGCGCGGGTCGTGACCGACAGCCGCTCAGGCGCAATAGAATCGGCAATGACCTCGATGCGTTCGGCAAAGTCGCGGACAAACTCAAAGGTTGTTCCCTCCGGCCCGCGCATATTGATCGATACCATCGAACGGTCTTCCAGCGGAGCCAGTTCGGAGGGGATCTTCTGCCAAAGGAAAGCTATCAGGAACAAAAGAACGGCGATAAGAGGGAGGGCGATCCATTTCTTATTGAGGAAGGCATTTAATGTACGTTCATAAAAGCGATTCATCCAATCGAAGAAAGGCTCGGTCTTGCGGTAGAACCAGTTTTGCTTCTCGCGTCTTTTCAATAGCTTCGTGGCCAGCATAGGGGTGAACGTAAGCGCCACAAACGAAGAAATAGCCACCGATCCGGCAATCACGATACTGAACTCTTTGAAAAGTCGTCCGGTCATTCCCTCCATAAAGACAATTGGGATAAAGACGGCGATCAGGGTGACGGTCGTCGATAAGACGGCAAAGAAGATCTCTTTCGAGCCTTCGATCCCGGCCTCTCTCGGCCGCATGCCCCGTTCGATGCGCACATAAATATTCTCGGTGACCACAATCGCATCGTCGACCACCAGCCCCACCGAAAGAACGACGGCAAGCAACGACAATACATTGATGGAGAATCCGGCGATAAACATCACAAAGAACGCCCCAACTAAGGAGACCGGAATCACCACAACCGGTACCAGCGTCACACGCCAGTCGCGCAGGAACATAAAGATGATCAGCACCACCAACAGGAAGGCGACGTAGATCGTCTCCTGCACTTCGGCAATAGAGGCGCGGATAAAGTGGGTATTATCGTAAACCATCTCGATGGTGACATCTTCCGGCAGGTCTTTCTTCAATTGTTCGATACGATTGTATGCTTCGTCGGCAATCTCGATATGGTTGGCTCCCGGCTGGGGCACAATCACATTGATCACCATCGGCTCACCGTTGCGTTTGAGGAAACTGCGCAGGTCTTCGGGTGCCAATTCGGCACGACCGATATCTTTAAAGCGAACGATATGACCGTCGCTCTGTTTTACGATCAGGTCATTGAACTCCTGCGACGTGGTCATCAGCCCCATGGTACGGATCGAGAGGTCGACCGTATTTCCTTCGATACTACCGGAAGGCAATTCCACATTCTCCGCATCAACCGCGTTGCGGATATCGAGCGGGGTCACACCGTAACCGGCCATCTTCACCGGATCGAGCCACAGGCGCATGGAGTAGCGCTTCTGCCCCCAGATGTCCACTCCACTCACGTTTTGGATCGTTTGCAAACGCTCCTTCACCGTCAACTCGGCAATCTCGCTCAGTTCCATCAGCGAACGGCTCTGGCTGCGGATACCGACCTGCATAATAGGCGTGGCATCGGCATCGGCCTTCGATACGGTAGGTGGGTCACAATCGCGCGGCAGATAACGCTGGGCACGCGACACCTTATCGCGCACGTCGTTGGCTGCCGTCTCCAGATCGACAGATAGTTCGAACTCCACCGTGATACGGCTGCTTCCCTGACTACTGGTACTGCTCAGGGATCGAATACCCGGAATACCGTTGATATTCTGTTCCAGAGGTTCCGTGATCTGGTTCATGATCACCTCCGCATTCGCTCCCGGATAAGAGGTGCTTACGGTAATGATCGGCTGATCGACACTGGGGAACTCGCGCACACCGAGCGATTGGTAACCGATCAACCCGAAAAGGAGGATCACAAGCACCATCACGGTGGAAAGAACAGGGCGCTTTATGCTTAATTCTGATATATTAGCCATAGGATCCGAATTAATACAGGTTATCTATTGTGACTTTCATCCCGGAACGCAACTGCATGACACCGGTCGTAATCAACGTATCTCCCACACTTAGTCCCTCCAATACCTGTACTCTTTCTTCCGTACGCAAGCCGATCAGGATCTCGGCCGCCTGAGCCACTCCGCCTTTATAGCGGTAAACAATGTTTTTTCCCATCTCCGGAATGACCGCTTCGCTGGGAATGGCTAACGCATTCTCGATCGCTTCTTTGGTCACTTCGATGGAAACGAAACGCCCCGGTGTAATATGTTCGTTGGGATTCGGATAGATTGCACGGGCTATCAGGGAGCGCGTGTCCTGCGTGATCTTGCTTTCTACCGCATATACCTTAGCCTGATAGTCCATATACCTGTCTTCGGAATTCATTATACTGAACTTGATATCCGTTCCTTTACGGATTTCGGTATCATATTTTTCATTCACCGAAAATTCGATTTTCAGCGGCATAATCTTAGTCAGCTTCGCAATCATCGTAGAAGGGGTGACATAGGCACCTTCGCTGACTGAGCGGAGTCCAATGATCCCGTCAAAAGGCGCGCGCAGTTCTGTCTGGGCGATATTGGCCTTTACCAGGTCGATATCCGCCATTAGCTTTTCATATTCTGTCGTTACCTGCTCATAGGCTTCCTGACTGACGGCATCTCGCTCCAACAGGGTATGCTGCCGATAGACCCGGTCGCGCGCCAAGGGCACCTGTGCCTCTAATTTCCGCAATTGAGCCTGGAGCGGCTTGTCGTTGATCTTCGCAAGCAAATCGCCCTCTTTCGCATGGGTTCCTTCCGTGAAATAGATCGCAACAATCTTCCCGGACGACTCAAAAGAGAGATTGACCTCCTCGTCGGGGATCGTGCTGCCTAAAACAGTTGTTTTATCGGTTAGTGTCTGATGTGTTAATACTTCGGCATTGATATTCAACACTTGGTTTCGTGGCGAAACGGTTGCCGTCACTGGAGGAGCCTCCTGCTGGGAAGCGCTCAGCTTGTTTTTTAGTTTCGGGAAAAGAATAATGCCAATAATAAACAATACGATAACTCCGAGGAGTATCCATTTCGCACTCTTGCTCATCTTGTAATAGGTTTAATTATGTGTTAACATAGATTCAATTTATGACCGGAGAAGACCCAAATGGTTTAATCTCCTCTCGATACTCATTCGCCATACGAAGCAGACCGACTGCTTACCCATAGAGCGAAAATTAAACACAACCCGATCTCGCCCGAAGATTTTCATGACGTATCTGGTTGTTTACAAATATACTTAGAAAAAAATGAGAGAAAAAGAGGATACTTTCAAACAAGGGGAAAAGAGGGGTATTTTAAAACATTAAAAAGATCTATTCGTACAATTTAACACTTTATCCAGCAATCGGTCACTGTTTAGCGATTGAGGAGATCTTTGAATTTGGTAATAATTGAAGGAGATAGGAGATAGGAAATAGGAAATAGGAAATATCCTCTGTGAACTCCATCTTTTAAATAATTTTTAGTGCCTCTGTGTTTAAGTCTACTTTGGGGTTAGCCTCCAGGGGGAGAGGTGGTCTCTCTCGAAATGTTAAAATACGGACTGTAAGCAAAACGCCCGTTTTGCTTACAAATCCATACGTTAAAAAGTGTTTCTCCCGGGAGTTTGTCTCCGAAGTCCCGCTTTTTTGCGCGCAAAGTCGGGCGGAAATTACAAATCGTAAATTGGGGGGGTGTGAGGGAAATGGTCTGTTTTAACTTTTATAAACACACAAAAACAGCCAGGATGTGCCTGGCTGTTTTTGTGTATGAAAACGACTAATGTGGGAAGCGAGCTATATGATTATTGTTTTACGCTTGCGAACTTTCGGATATCTTCAGCCGTCAGCTTTCCGACGATGCGGATGACTGTACACTCTCCGTTATAGTTAGTCTTTGTCTTTGAATCATAATTGATCATCACTAAATCGGTAATTAGATTATCATTCGCCTCCGCCTTTGCTTCATTTACCAAGGAATTTCGCTTTGCTTTGCGTGTATAGAACATAATTTCCGTGTTACCTTCCTGTAGAGATAGTATTAGGTCATAGTCTCTTTCGATAATCGAAACAGCATTCATCTTCATTAAATCCCCTAAAGATCCGGCACTGGCGTTCGATTCATTGTTGTAAATCTCCACCTGTTCCAATTTGTTCTTCATCTCTTTGATAGTCGTGTTTCCTACTTTCAAATCCGGTACCAGATCAAACATCGATTTTGTGATGAATGTCGTTTTTATATAAGGATTCCTTTGAAAGGTGCTAAAAGGGGTATTCTGTGCATAAAGTGAAGTCGCACATAATAGGATTCCCAGTAAAATACTAATCATTTTTGTTTTCATAATCGATCTATTTATTGTTGAGTTATTATTTCATTCACCTGATCCAAGCTGCGTGGGATTTCTTCCAACTGCTGCAAGCCTTTCTCCCAATTCATGGAAAGTAATTCAAGCGCTTTCACCAATGCTTGCTGTTCTTCTTTCGTGATAGTAGCGGTGGTATTATCCGTATCATTTCTTTCCATGGCGTGAAAGACGATAAGGAAGGCTATGGCAAGGGTGGCTGCCACCGTAGCGATCTGCCACCATAGGGGTTTTCGTCGCTTCCTGTTTTGCTTTTCCTTGTCCTCTTTTTCCATATCGTCGAACAGTTGTTCTATTCTCGGACGCAAGGTGACGGGGACAGACATGTTCCTCATACGCACAAAGTATGGCTTTTCATCGATCAATTCCGAAGCGACATGTTCGGAGGCAAAGTAATCGAATAGGAACTGCTCTTCTTCATGGGAGGTTTCACCCTGGTAAAACCTGTCGATCAGTATTTTTATTTTTTCTGTTTCCATCTTCTATCTTTTTTGGTTAAAATAGTCACGCAACGTTTTCCGTGTACGCGACAGTATGACACGTATATGATTTATATTCATTCCAAGCATATCGCTGATCTCTTCGTATGAGTAACCCTCATAATCTTTCAATAAGACTATTTTCTTCGGCCTGTCTTGCAGTAGGTTTATCCGATCCATCAACAGCTCAACCTCATCTTTCACTTCCATCTGTGTATATAGAGACTCGGGCTCCTGCATATCGGAATCATAGGCTACTGTTCGTTTGTGTTCCGCCCGGCGGATCGAGTTCAGGCAGAGGTTTCGCGTTACCTCCACAATATAGGCTTCCGGAACCTGGATAGCGTCTAATTCGTTTCGCCTGTTCCAAAGCTTTAGATAGACTTCCTGCACCATATCTTCCGCATCCTGAGAACTCTCCAATATACTATATGCTATCCGGTATAGTTTCCGGTAATAGGGATAATAGGTGTGCCTGAATAATTCCGCGTTCATTTCTGTCATTTATAAGTAAGACACATCAGGAGCGAAAACATTACAACAAGGGAAGAAAAAAAACAAGTCATTCACCTTGTTTGGTATAATGTCCGGCGGTCGCGAGGGCATTTTCAACTACTTCTGAAGGGAACCCATAGAGCTCCAGGATGCGGATGGCGTTTTTCTGCACACTGCGTTCGTAGTTGATTTTATAGTTGAAGGAGAGCTTTCCCTCTTCGATATTCTCCGTGAAGTAGATAGGAATGAAGCGTTCGCGAAGCAGTTCGATCAGTTCCACATCGTGGGTGGCCACAAGGATCAGGTTCTTCGGGTTGGAGGCAAGGTAGTCTAACACCGCTTTGGCTGCGGCAATGCGTTCAACGGTGTTCGTTCCTTTGAAAAGTTCGTCTAATAGGATCAGGTTATATCCTTCGGTGGTTTCTGTCAAGATTTGCTTCATACGCATGACCTCCCGCAGATAATAGCTTTGTCCTTCCAACAGACTGTCGTCCATAGAGATGGAAACGCTGATGTTTTGAGGCGGCAATTGCAGGCTGTGGGCAAAGGCGGTGTGGATGGTTTGCGCCAACAATACGTTGACCCCTACGGTGCGCACAAAAGAGGTTTTGCCCGACATATTCGAACCCAATACCAAAAACGAATGGTGATCCGCAGTAAATGAATTGGAAACGCAGTCGGGTATAAGCGGATGATACAACTCTTTAGCTACCAAAGGCCCCTCTTCAAACTGCGGCAGGCAGTAGTAGGGCATCACTTCGCGCAGGGTGACGATCGACTGTAACGTGTCGACCAGGCCGACAAAAGAGAAGATCGCTTGCAGCGACTCTTTTTCCTGCCGGAGAAGAAGAAAGGATCTGTTCAGTGTCAACGGGTCTTGCAGGAAGAATATTTTCACCAGTTCGCGCAAAGTCCATACGATAATGGCCAGGTCGGCTTCCAGTTTCACATCCAGTTTGAAGACAGAGAGTTTCCGCCTGAGCGGGTTTACCTTCTTTATCTCCTTTTCTATTTCGGGGTTCACCTCCCTGACCGCAGGCATTGCCGCCAGCTTCTCTGCCAGGACAATCATATTATACATCTGTGGCATAGAGCCGGAATAGACAAAAGAGATCGTTTTCGCCCGGTAATGAATTATGGCATTGACAAAAAAGATAGCAATCGCCAATAGAAGAATGACAGGCGAGCGGAAAATAAAATAGCTGCCCAACAGAAGAGTCGGCAAGAGTTGCAGCACACGCAACAGATAGACCTTGTTTTTTGAGTAAGGGATATAGTCCTGTTCGATCAACGAATAGACGTCGTACGCGTCGCGGTGATCCAATTTCTTTAAGAGAAGAGGTAGTTTTTTGCGTAAGCTCTCATCCGTGCGGTAGCGATCCAACCACGATTCATACGGCTGGATCCTGTTTGTATGCGGGATGTGGCGCAACAGATTGTAGAGGTATTGCTTGCCGATCGACGAATGGGTGTGATTGATAAAGGTAAAGAGTTCGTCCAGATTCAGGTCATAACACGATTCATCATCGATTCGCTGGCGGGCATCTTCCCTGTTCAGGTCGAAGTATTTGCGGGTGTTGTCCATTGACAATTCAGGCTTTATTCTGTTCGATTATTATATTTTTTCAGATGAATTCATCTTCCTTTTTAACCACCATCTGTATAACAAACAAACAGATAATAGGGAAGAGTAATAACGGAACAAAAAAATCAATGGGATGATCCACGATATGTTTACCAATGCGGGTGAAGAGATCGTTATACAGGCATAAGAAGAAGGAGAGAATGACGCCAATCAGTGAAAAAAGCGGAACAATCCAGTTGTATGACTTTCGCCGAACCGGCAAATGTTCCCTCAGCCTCTCTGTGAAACCGTTATCAGGGATATCCTCCTTGTTAACAGCAAAAAAATCTTTTATTATTTTATCTGATCTATTCTCCATAACCAGCCTTTATTAGGTAATCTTTCACTCTCTCTTTCCCTTTCAATAAAAAAGTTTTCACCGTTCCAAGCGGGTATCCCGTTATTCCGGCAATCTCTTTCTGGGTTTTATCCTCCATATAGAACAACAATAGCACCACCTGTTCCTCTTTGCGCAATAAAGATAATGCTTTATAAATATCTTCCTTTTCCGATGAAAAGGAATTTGTCACCTGATGGGAATTATCTATTGTTTCCACATCGATCTCTTCAAAGTATTTCCGGGTGCGTACCGAATCATAGAACACATTGTAAGCGATCCGGAACAGCCAGGTCGAGAAACCGGAAACAGCCTGAAAACTTTTTATATTCAGGTAAGCCTTGATAAATGTCTCCTGTGCCAGGTCTTCGCTTAATGCTTGGTCGCCCATGGTCAGATGCATGATGAACCGCCGCACAGACGATTGGTACTTTAAGACCAAGCTGTCAAAGGCACGTTTATCATTCCATAAAACCAGTTGGGATATCAACCTGATATCAGCGGCTTTCTCCTTCATTCCGCCGGTCCTTACTGGAATCTTTTTGCCCCAGTTTATAAATAATAAGATAGGCTATCCCCACAAAAATAGGTATGGGAGCAATCTCTCTGAGTACAAACAAACAACCTAAACCTACCGCCAGCCAGATAAGTCCTTTTTTGAGATTAGAAGAGGCGGAGGCCTGTTCTTTCAGTAAATAATCAGGAATAGGCTGGTTTAATTCGGCATATTTCAAGAAAAGCTCCTGTCGCTTCTTTTCTTGTTTGCTTCTGCGAACAAAGATGGCTATGATAAGGAGTATGATGCCAATGAATATAAATGAGTAGATTATAATTCCAAAAACTAATGCTCCGCTCATCATTCGATTCGCCATATTGCTAAAAATACCCAACGGACCTTTTACGGGATCTACATCTATTGTGTCTTCAGAAGAAGTCTCAAAACCCAGAAGAGAAAAAGATCTCTTGATATTGACTGGTAGTGTTTTGCTTGTTTCCGTATCCTCTGGGCTGACTGTAATAGAATCCGGTTCCTGTCCCCATAGAGGCAAGGCCAGAAAAATCATGACTAAAAAGAAATAGAATTGTTTCATAATATGTATTGTTTTATGAGTTATTACATCTGTTAGACGTTATGAGCAATCAGTTTGGATTTAGAATCTGCCCTCTTTTTTCGGAAAAAACAAAAAAACCGGCCTAAACAAATAGGCCGGTCTCTTTATATGTATAAGAAAGGTACTTAATCTTCTTCCTGAGAAGCTTCGTATTCCTTCAACAGTTTGTCCTGAACATCGGTCGGAACCAATTCGTAGCTGGCATATTTCATGATAAACGAGCCACGACCTCCGGTGATAGAACTCAAAGAGGTAGAATAGTTCGACATCTCTTTCAAAGGCACTTTCGCTTTTAGTTTCTCGAAACCACCTTCGCTGTCCATACCCATAATAATCGCGCGGCGTCCCTGCATGTCGCTCATCACGTCACCCAGATAATCGGCCGGTACGGATACTTCCACATCGTACACCGGTTCGAGGATCTTCGGTCCCGCGTTCTTAAAGGCTGTGCTGAACGCGTTACGTCCGGCGAGCATAAAGGAGATTTCATTACTGTCTACCGGGTGCATCTTTCCATCGTACACAATGATACGCACGTCGCGGGCATACGAACCGGTCAATGGCCCCTGCTCCATGCGTGCCGTAATACCTTTGAGAATAGCCGGCAGGAAGCGTGTATCGATGGAACCACCGACGATACTGTTGATAAATACCAGTTTACCACCCCAGTCGAGCTCGATGACTTGTGTATCGCGCACACTGATCTTGAACTCCTGTCCGTTGAATTTATAGATTTCCGGCGTAGGCATTCCTTCGGTATAAGGCTCTACGATCAGATGCACCTCGCCAAACTGGCCGGCACCACCCGATTGTTTCTTATGACGATAGTCGGCACGCGCCTGCTTGGTGATCGTTTCACGATATGGAATCTTCGGTTCCAGGTATTCGATAGCGATCTTATCATTGTTTTCAATACGCCATTTCAGCGTGCGAAGATGGAATTCACCCTGTCCGGAAACAATGGTTTGCTTCAGTTCCTTGGATTGTTCTATCAGCCAGGTTGGATCTTCTTCGTGCATACGAATCAATATCTCCATCATCTTTTCCGAATCGGATTCGTTGGTAGCTTTCACCGCGCGACGGTATTTCGGATCCGGGTATTTGATAAAGTCGAATTTGTTGTCTGCTCCCTTGCCATTGAGGGTATTACCGCGGCGCACATCTTTCAGTTTTACGGTCGCACCGATATCTCCGGCTACCATTTCGGGCACCTGCGAACGGGTTTGTCCGGCAGTTACAAACAACTGGGCAATACGTTCTTTGGAACCACGATCGGCATTCAACAGGTCGTCTCCTTCTTTTACTTTTCCTGATATCACTTTAAAGTAAGAAACCTGTCCGATATGCGGTTCAAGGGTTGTTTTATAGAAGAACAGGCTGGTAGCTCCGTTCGGATCCAATTTAACCATCTCGCCTGCTGTGTTTTCATAACCCGGCATCTGGTCGGGCGAAGGAACTACGTTGCCCAGGAATTCCATCGTACGGCGCACACACATATCTAATTTAGCACATACACAGAATACCGGATACATACCGCGAGCCAACAAACCGGCGCGGATACCTGCGCGCATTTCGTCTTCCGAAAGACTGCCTTCGTCGAAGAATTTCTCCATCAACGCATCGTCGTGTTCGGCGGCTGCTTCCACCAAGGCCTGATGCAATTCCATGGCTTTATCCATCTGGTCGGCCGGGATGTCTAATACATCGGGAACGCCTCCTTCCGGCTTCCACTGATACATCTTCATTTTCAATACATCCACCACAGCATTAAAGCTGGTGCCCGTGCTTACGGGATACTGAATCTGAACCGCTTTATTACCCCAGCGCTCTTTCAGCTGATTGATTGTATTATCAAAATCCGCCTTGTCGTTATCCAATTGGTTCACCACAAAAATAACCGGCTTCTTAAACTGGTCGACATAACGGAACTGATTGATTGTTCCCACTTCTACTCCATATTGCGCATTCAGCACCATCAGTGCGGTATCCGTTACGTTCAATGCCGAAACGGTACCTCCGATGAAGTCGTCGGAACCCGGGCAGTCAACAAAGTTGAGCTTTTTATTCTGCCATTCTACACTGAAAACGGTTGAGAAAACGGAGTAACCATACTCTTTCTCAACCGGAAAATAATCGGACACGGTGTTTCCACTGTCTACAGATCCACGACGTTTTATAACTCCACCCTCGAAAAGCATTGCTTCAGCGAGAGTGGTTTTCCCAGAGCCAGAACTTCCCAAGACGGCGATGTTCTTAATTTCATTTGTTTGATATACTTTCATGATATCAGGGATTTATTTGGGTTTAACAATAAAATCTGCACGTGAATTTTCACGAGCCCGCAAATTATAGAATGTTAGGGGAATAAGCAACCTGAGGATTTGTGTTTAAGAACATAAATAACAAAGAGTCTTGAACCGGGATTTCGCTGATTGAAGGATTTCCCAGATGTGATTTAGGAAGATTGACTTGATTTATGCTGATTGTTTGTATAACCAATCATATAAAATCATATGAATCCATCAAAATCACATCTGGGAAATTCCCTAATCAGCGAAATCCCGGTTCAGACGAAATATCATTTTGTCAAAATCGCGGGACTTTTTTTCCGAAAACCCGGGACTTTGGAGATAAACTCCCGGGAGAAACATTTTTTAACGTATCATATTGTAAAGCAAAATGGCGTTTTTGCTTACATTTTGTCAAATGGCATTTGCGAAGAAAAGAGAGGTGCGCCAAAAATGTTTTCTACATAATTTAAAATGGAAACTTTGCAGAATGACTGAAATTGTTTTCCTTTGCATACACACAATAAAAACGAATTTTATGTCATTAAATAAGGTAATTCTAATAGGCAATGTCGGGAAAGATCCGGATATCCGCTATTTTGATAATAACGTGGCTGTGGCTAATTTCCCGTTGGCGACTTCTGAAAGGGGGTATACACTGGCGAATGGAACGGTGGTTCCGGAACGTACCGAATGGCATAACATTGTGGTCTACCGCGAACGGGTGCAGTTCGTGGAGAAATGGGTGAAAAAAGGTTCTCTTTTGTATGTGGAAGGTAAGATCCGCTCGCGCAGCTACGACGATGCCGCGGGCATCAAGCGCTATGTAACGGAGATATATGCCGATCGCATTGAATTCTTTAGCCTGGGAGGAGGACGCCCCGACAACGCGACCACCTCGACACAAACGACTCAATCTGCCCAGCAACCCGTTCAACAGCCGGCTATGCAACAGCCGCCGACTACCTCTATCCAGCAACCGGCCGGTCCGGCTTCTCCTTCTTTAGAAACGAATGACGCAGACGATCTTCCGTTCTGATATTGTTTAACTAATCCCCCAGTTCCTTGGACTCAGACTATTTTTCGAGTATTTTCAGTAACGTTGTCATTAACGAGTTTACGGCAAGCTCTATCATTGCGTTTTCTATAGCAGCGCTGCTTTTGTGTGCTTCCGCTTATGTTTCCGCCTCCGAAGTGGCTTTCTTTTCTTTATCACCCGGCGACCGGGATGAGATCAACGACGGCAGGCATGCCTCCGATAAAGTGATTCAACGGTTACTGGATCGTTCGGAATACTTGTTGGCCACCATTCTTATTGTCAATAACTTTGTAAATGTGGCGGTGGTAATGCTTTTCACCTTCGGTATTCACTTGTGGATCGACTTCACCGCCTCGCCGGTGTTCGGCTTTGTGTTGGAAACCATCCTGTTGACCTTCCTATTACTCCTGTTCGGGGAGATCATGCCCAAGATATATGCACAGCTTAATCCATTGCGTTTTGTTCGTTTTTCCGCCCCTGTACTGAGCGGAGTAGAGTCGTTTTGTCGTCCGCTGGCCAAGTTGTTGGTTGGTTCGACCTCGTTTATTACCAAAGGGAAGGGACGTCGCAAATACGATCTCTCGGCCGAAAAGCTATCCAAAGCATTGGAACTGACCTCCGCCGAGATACAGGATGAGAAGGAGATGCTGGCGGAGATCATCAAATTCTATGACAAGACGGCGGATGAGATCATGACTTCGCGCCTCGATATGGAGGATATCGATATCAAAACAAACTACCGGGGGGTGATCGACTTCGTTATTCAGTCGGGTTACTCCCGTATTCCGGTCTATTCCGACACGGAAGACAATATCAAAGGGATCCTGTATATCAAAGATCTCCTGCCCTATATCGACAAACCGGACACCTTCCGCTGGCAAAGTCTGATACGTCCGGCTTACTTTGTGCCCGAGACCAAAAAGATCGACGACCTGCTCGAAGAGTTCCGTACGAACAAGATACACATGGCCATTGTGGTTGATGAATACGGCGGTACGTCGGGAATCGTCACCATGGAGGATATCCTAGAAGAGATCGTAGGCGATATTTCCGATGAGTACGATGAAGACGAGCGGCAGTATATCAAATTGGCGGACGGAAGTTATATATTCGAAGCCAAGATTATGCTGACCGATTTCTTCCGCACCATCGATGCTCGCGAAGAGGATTTCGGCAAGCTGACCGAAGAGGTCGAGACCTTGGGCGGATTGTTATTGGAGCTGAAAGGCGATTTCCCACACCGCAAAGAGGTGATCACCTACGATAAATATCGTTTCCAGATACTGGAGATCGACAATCGCCGCATACTGAAGGTCAAATTCAGCCTTCTCAATGATCCGGCAACCGAAGAGGATTTGCGGGAATCATGAAACAATTTACGGAAATCATGAAGCGTTTTCTCCTGGTATGGATAAGTATTTGCTGCGTGGCCTGCACGCAACACTACACACCCAAGCCGCGTGGTTATATGCGGTTGGAGCCTCCCGCGCCCCATTACAGGTTGTTTGCGTTGGATAATCTGCCTTATAGCTTTCATATTTCCCACCTGGCGGAGATCGAATTGCCGCCTGAAAACGCCAACGAAAGTTGGATCAACGTCGCCTATCCGTCGCTGGGTGCTAAGATCTATGGCAGTTACCTGGCTATTACCCCGGCAACGCTTCCCGAAACAGAGGCAGAAAGCCGCGAACTGGTAGTTCGTCAGGCGCGCCATGCTGAACGAATCTCCGAAAAAGCCTATACTGATCCGGAAAAACGGCTCTATGCTTCGCTCTTTTTGTTGGATGGCGATGCCGCTTCGCCCATACAGTTTGTATTGACCGACAGCAGTTCGCATTTCTTTCGAGGCAGTTTGTTTTACGATATTCGCCAGAATGCCGATTCGCTGGCGCCTGTGACTCGCTACCTGCAGGAGGATATTCTCGAAATCATACAATCATTCAGCTGGAACGACTGATGCCATTATTCGCCACATACGAGAGTCCGCGTCGCGCGATCTGGCAGATAACGGAGAGTAGCGAGGAGTTGTTCGCCCATTTTGCCGACAGGGAAAAGCAACTGCCTGCCCTGGAAAAGATAAAAACGGAGAAGCGACGCACCGAATGGCTGGCTGTACGCCTCCTATTAAAAGAGCTATTAGGCGAAGAAGCTGTCATCGCCTATCACCCCAACGGCGCCCCTTTTCTGCCGGATCATCCCTTGTCGATCAGCATCTCCCACACGAATGGCTATGCGGCTGTCCTATTGCAAAAAGATAAACCCGCCGGTATCGATATCGAATACCGAAGCGACCGCATCCAAAAAATCCGTGAACGCTTCCTGAGTGAGGCGGAAAACAACGCCATTGACCCGGCACACACGAGCGAACACCTGTTGATCTATTGGTGTGCCAAAGAGACCTTGTTCAAACTAATACCCGAAGAGGAGATCGACTTCCGCGAACACCTCCACATACACCCTTTCCCTTACGCCACTACCGGCATCCTATCCATCTCCGAAAGCCGCAGTCCGCACAAACGAACCTACCAACTCCGTTACGAAGTTAATGAGGAATTTGTTGTGGTTTGGGAGGAATAAAAAAGCTTACTTCTCCTCTATCCGCAGGAAGGGTATTACCAAAAAGACGGGGATGCAGCAAAGGATCACCCAGAAGAAGAAGTGTTGGTAGCCGATAAGCTCCTGAATCCAGCCCGAGACCATGCCGGGAACCATCATGCCCAGTGCCATAATACCGGTGGATATGGCGAAATGAGAGGTTTTATATTCGCCTTCGGCAAAGAGCATCAGGTACATGGTGTAGGCGGTGAAGCCAAAGCCGTAGCCCAATTGCTCCAACCCCACACAGATATTGATTAAAATAAAATTGGTCGGCAGCGTATATGCCATGTAGAGATAGACCAAATTGGGCAGGGATAATGCCAGTGCCATCGGCCAGATGCTTTTCTTCAGGCCGAAACGGGCAATGGAAATGCCACCCAGAATGCCTCCGAGCAATAGAGCAATCACGCCAATCACCCCATACGCCACCCCGACATCCGCCGTGGGAAGCCCCAGTCCTCCCGCTTCAGGGCTGTCTAACAGGAAAGGAGAGGCCAGCTTCACCAATTGGGCTTCGCCCAACCGGTAGGTAAGCATAAACAACAGAGCTGCTATGATCCCTTTTTTCTGAAAGAAACTGGTAAAGGTGCGTCCGAACTCCCGCAGGATCTCCCGGGGAGTCTGTTGCGTTCGCTGTTTGTCGGAAGCCGGGTAAGGGAAAATATACCGGTGCCATAGTGCCAGAGCGATCATGAGACCGGCAATAATAAAAAAGATAATACTCCAGGCAAGCGGGATTCTTCCCGTCGCTTTTTCCAATAGTCCGGCAAGCATCACCAACAATCCCTGTCCCGTAAGCATGGCGACCCGGTAGAAGGTGCTTCGGATGCCGATAAAGAACGCCTGGTCTTTCTCGTCGAGCGCCAGCATATAGAATCCGTCGGCCGCAATATCGTGCGTAGCCGAACTAAAGGCCATCAGCCAGAAGAAGGCGAGGGTCGCCTGCAAGAAGAAGCTTGTCGGAATCATAAACGCCACACCGGCCATGCCTGCGCCAATCAATAACTGCATGGAATAGATCCACCACCGCTTTGTTTTGATCAGATCGACAAAAGGACTCCAGAGCGGTTTGATCACCCAGGGGAAATAGAGCCAGCTTGTATAAAACGCAATCTCCGCGTTGGAGACCTGCAGGTTTTTATACATGACCACCGACAGCGTCATGACCACCACGCAAGGCAGCCCTTCCGCAAAATAGAGCGACGGCACCCACGCCCAGGGAGACTTTTTTTTCACTTGCACACTAAATCACTAATCACTCAACAATCTCAAACCGATCGGCATCTTTCCAGGCCGGGAACTTCTCGCGTATCTTGATAAGATCTTCTTTTTCAATCGTGCAGGTACGCGTAATCTCTTCCCGTTTTCCTGCGTCGGCCAATTTTTTTCCTTTTGGGCTGAACACCATGGAGTCGCCTTTATAGACAAATCCCTTGCCGTCGATGCCCACGCGGTTCACGCCGCATACAAACGCCATATTCTCTAAAGCACGCGCCTGCAACAGGGTTTTCCATACCCGCTTACGGGCTTCCGGCCAGTTGGCCACGTAGATCAACAGGTCGTAGGCATTATCCACATTACGGCTCCACACCGGGAAGCGCAAGTCGTAGCACACCTGCAGGCAGATGTTCCATCCTTTATACGACACGATCGTGTTCTTCGTGCCGGCCGAATAATGGGCATCTTCGTCCGCCATCCGGAACAAATGGCGTTTGTCGTAATAATATTCATCGCCTTCCGGAGTGATAAAGAAGGCGCGGTTGTAGTATTTACCCGCCTCTTTCACGATGAAGCTACCGGTCACGGCGAGTTTGTACTTCACGGCCCACCCTTTGATAGTCGGAATAGTCACCCCATCCATCGTGTCGGCCAGCTTTTCCACATTCATGCTGAATCCGGTCGAAAAGGTTTCCGGCAACACCGCCAGATCGGTTTTGCCACTTACCCGGCGCAATAGTTCGCCATAGTAACCCAGGTTCTCATCCCGGTCTTCCCAAATAATATGGGATTGTATCATGCTGATGCGCAATGTGTCTGCCATAACAGTATTTGTTTAAAGTATTTATAGTCGTTTTTTCTGCTTCTATGCCGCTTATATGCTGATAAAGTTTTCCGGTTTTCCCCCTTTTATACCACGGTAATGGGTACGGATCGTATAGATATCCTCCTCTACATTCCCGGTGGGATAGAAAATGGTTTTGATACCGGCCTCCTTCTTCCCGTAGTCGATATAGGCTAACAAGATAGGCACCTTCGCCTCCAAAGCAATAAAGTAGAAGCCTTTTTTCCATTCTTCCACCGGCTTGCGGGTACCCTCCGGGGTGATCGCCAGTTGGAAACGATCGCGGCGATTGAACTCAGCCACCATCTGCTCGGTCACCGAAGTGCGTTTGTTGCGATCGATCGGAACACCTCCAATCGAGCGAAACAGCAGGTTGAAAGGGAAAAAGAACCAATCCTTTTTGATCAGGAAATGGGCAGTGGTGCCAATGGCCGAATAAAAGAGTTTTCCGATCGGGAAATCCCAGTTACTCGTGTGGGGCGCTACGCAAATCACACATTTCGGCAGTTCCGCTCCTTCCGCCGGCCCTACTTTCCAACCAGCCAATCGGAGGATGGTTCTGCTTAACCATTTACTCATGCGATCTTCTCTTTGCCCAGCTCTTCGATGGCTAATATAATTGCTTCGACTTCCGCTTGCAGGTCGGTTACCAGCTTTTTATAATAGCCTTTCACCACCTTTTTGTTGTCTTTGCCGCCCGGATGCGATACCCGTTTGATGTATTCATCCTGCATATCAAGGATACGGGTCAGTACGATATCGGCCGCGCCCTGGTCTATTTTCGATACCAGCATTTTAGCCACCAATACCTCTGTGAACAGTTCGCCCGCGATATAGCTGATGTCCCGCTTCAATGTTCTTCTCTTAGCCATGTTTTGTCTGTTTTTTTAGTTGTCTGACAAAGGTATAAAGATTGTCATTATTCCAAAATCTGACGGAAGAAAAAAGTAATCCCGATGCGAAAAGGAACTTTTTTCGGGCAAATGCAATTTATTATTTGCTTTGCACTTCGCTTTGCTCGTTAAAGCGATTTGACAAATTGTCAAAATCGCGGGACTTTTTTTCCGAACTCCCGGGAGTTTTTTCACAAACTCCCGGGAGAAACATTTTTTAACGTATCGTATTGATAGCAAAAAGCCGTTTTTGCTGACATATTGATAATTAGTAAATGCGATTCTTTTTTGAGGATCGTATTAGCTTCCCCAAAGGGGAAAATGGTGGGCAAATTGGGGTATGACCTCGTAAGAGGTATGCATAAGTTAAAATTTATTTATATCTTTGTCCCATTCAGTTGAATACATTAACCGTTATTATTATATAGAGAGAAAGGCTGCTTTCCCTATAGTTGAAACGAACGATACAAACTTAAAACGCGCTAACGCTAAATCAAAACAAGAGTTCAATTAAAATTAATCTGAAATGAAAACGAAAAAGATGAAACAGTTAAGACTGTTCCTATTATTAATAGGTGCGGTAAGCCTATTGGCCGTCGGGTGTGACAGCGATACTCCCCTTGATGAAGAGAACCCGCCAGCAATTGTGGGTGGCAGTTCAAATGATGTGACCCGTTCGGTTACGAGTGGGAAAAAACCCAAAAAGGGGGAGGATGAACGATCCAGTGATAACTTTAAGACCAGCAATATGGCCTCCGGTACGCATTTCTTATGGAATTGTCCGGATACGGTCAACTTCGATGTGAAACGGGATTACAGATGGCCGGAGAATAATGGGGTGGATACCTATTTCGCCCGAAACCTGGGCAATGGCTCTATCACGAAGAAAAAAGGCACTGATTATTTCTATATTGCCAATCCCAAGGGAGCCGGAGGTGATTTTGAGGTCGTTTATACTGTATTCACAGCAGAAGAGGGCTATGAGTATGCCAGTAGCCGCCATAAACCGCATGCTGGTCAGGATCATCGTTCCAGCTTTAATTTCGTACTAACAGGCGACTATACGCATTATGAGATAGAATGTCCGGAAGGGATCACTTTCAATATACACAGAGACAAGACAGCAGCAGTTGATGAGGTCATGCTAACGAATGTGAAAAATGGTATGATCATTGCAAATCCAAAGGATCTAAATCTCTATATTGCAGATCCTCATGGGGCGACCTACCCTTTTGTGGTTACTTTCAAACCGGCTAAGTCTCCGGCGATGGATTGGATGGCGCATGTAGATGGCAAAAAGTACCTGTATGAATTATCGATACCGGGTACGCACGATAGTGGCACCGGAACCAGTAAGGTAGGACCAGGCGGCAGTAAATGTCAGAATTTTAGCTTCACTACCCAGTTGAATGACGGGATACGCTTTATCGATGTGCGTATGGATGATAACCTCCAGGTTTGTCATGGGCCTGATTATGCGGGTCTTTATTTTACGAAAGTGCTGGAAATGTGTAATAGCTTCCTGGATAAACACCCGAAAGAAACCATTCTGATGTCGATCAAAGGAGAAAACGGAGGAACGCTGACCAAATCGTTAGAAGCCTATTTTGCGAAAGATTCCGTGAACCCGGTCAGTAAGTTTTATAGAGAAGAAGGCATTCCTACCTTAGACAAAGTAAGAGGAAAGATTGTGATGTTGCGCCGTTTTGAGAAACCAAAGACAGGCAAATGGGGGATCAATCTGAACGATGATTGGCCACAGGATTCATCAGGCGAATTTTTCAATGGCAGCAATAATATTTATGTAGAAGATAAGTTCTTTGAATTTTGGAATGATAATCACAACTCCGGGGTGAAGCTGGAAGAGGTGAAAAAAGCTATTAAACGCGCGTATAGTAGTTACATTCATAGAAATCACATGTTTCTTACATTCAACAGTATGGCCATAGGCTTTTGGGGAGTTAGCCATACCCCCTGGAAGTATGCATGGGGAGGTGACGGCATCGATCCCGTTATGAACCCTGCCTTGTCGGATGTCCTGGATGGTTATTTAAAGAAAAGAACAGGGCCGGTGCGTTTCGGAACGGTTATTCTGGACTTCTACAACAAACATGGATATGATGATAATGAATTTTTGGTATACAAAATCATCAACGCCAATTTCAAAGAAGACCTTATTCCGATACCCTGATAAGAGATGAAGGTTAAAAAAGAGGGGGGCTGACTTTTGAGTCAGCCCCCCCTTTTCTTATAGGCTATCTTGTTCGAACTCTTCCAATTCGCGGAGGTTACGCTGGATATCGCGGATATGGCGGAAGTAGCGAAACCAGATGATGACCAAGAAGAGCACTAAGGCACACGATAAATAAACAACCAGGAACTCGATAGAGAAGACTTCGTCTAATCGGTGGTTGGCATTGAAATAGCAATAGACCCAAACGCCCAGGTAGACAGGCATCAGGATGCCGGCGATAACGGTGTGCCTGATGAGATAGGTTCTGTATTTCAGAATAGAGCGGGAGACCTCCGTGACCGTCATCCGGCTCATATCTATTTTATCCAGGAAGCCACACAGCCAGTAAGACCAATACCATAATCCGGCACCAATAGGCAATATGGCCAATACCCAGCTTATCCCGAAGATATCTCCATGAGCCAGGATGGAGGCACTCAAAAAAACAAAGGCTATGCATGTGATCGGAAGAACCCGTAAGGCCTCTCTCTCATATTTCTTAATGCGTTCGAACGCCCCCTTATTGCGGTTGGCAATCATCTCTTTGATCATACTGTCTTTTACCTCTTTTTTAAATGATTCGTTATGTTGCCACTCTCTTTTTAATGTATCTAAGTCCATAATATACGTTGCTTTAATTGTTCGACATTTTTTTAAGCTTCTCTTTGATGCGATTGATCTTCGTGGAGACATTGGTGGAGGTGATCCCCATAATATCCGCTATCTCCTTATAGGGTCTGTCCTCCAGATAGAGAAAGATAATCGCGCGCTCTAACTTGTTTAGCTGATTGATCAATGCATACAATTCGTTTACATAAAGACTGTTGTCTTCGGAAGGAACTTTGAGATCGGGAGAAAGCTCCACATACATGGGTTTGCGACTGCTTTTCCTGAAAAAGGAGATACAGGTGTTGAGGGCAATCCGATAGATCCAGGTCGAATAGGCGCTCTCTTTCCGAAAGTTCGGAAATGATTTCCACAGGTTGAGTACTACCTCCTGATATAAATCATCCAATATATTTTCTTTGTCGGCATAAAACGACGCTACCTTATAGATAATGCCATTATGTTGCCTGATCATGTCTAAAAAATCTTTCTCCACAACTTCGCTATTACTTGTTTTTCTTAGTTAGTCGGCGGTCGACTTAAAATGTCACAATTCGTTATTCTTTTTTCTAAATTACGACAAAATGTGGTTCAATCAGAAAAAAGAATATATATTTGTCTATCATTAATATAAAAAGTTGAAATGGGAAAACAATATGAAGAAGTCGTAACAGGTAATTCTTACAATACGATATCTGTTGATACGACTATAATTGGGAATGTCATTACTGAGACCGATTTCCGTCTGGATGGAAAAGTAGAAGGTGAGATTTCCTGCAAAGGAAAATTGGTGATAGGAACAAAGGCGAAGGTAAAAGGCATTATCAATGCCCGTAGCGCGGAGGTATTAGGCGAGATAGAAGGTATGGTGATTGCCGAAATTCTGGTGGTCAGATCTTCTGCGGTCATTAATGGCGATATTGTAGCCCAGTCGCTCGAAGTACAGCCTGACGCACAGGTGAACGGTACCTTCTCGATGAAGAAGCAGGCGGGTGTGCAATATGCGGAGGCGCCAACTACCCCCTCTTTAGATGAGGTAAAATGGTAAGAGCGGATCTTGCCGGATCTGAATAATCAATTATATTTGCAATAAATCTAATCTTCTATCACAATGGCAAACAGACCATATGACGATGTAGCGCCGAATGGCTTGCATAACATCATTTCTGCCGGGACAACAATCATCGGTAATGTGATTACCGAAAGTGATTTCCGCTTAGACGGGAAAGTAGAAGGCGAAATAGCCTGTAACGGGAAATTAGTTATCGGGCCAAAGGCACAGGTGAGAGGCAAAATAACTGCCTCTTATACCGAAGTATTGGGTGAGATCGAAGGGAAAATCTTCGCTGAAAAACTGATCATCAAATCGACGGCAGTTATTCAGGGGGATATCGTTGCCCGGTCTCTGGAAATCGAACATGATGCTCAATTCAATGGTACCTGCTTAATGACCAAAGAGGGCGATTTGCCTAAGATGCCGGAGGTGCCCGAATCATTTACTCCCGTGGAAGAAGAAAAGCTGGAGGAAGAAGAGTTGAGCCTGGATGATGATGAGTTGGCAGACCTGATGGATGACGATCTTAAAATAGAGTAAAGAAAGTTTTTCTTTTTCTTTCGAATAGCGTTAATAAACGGAGACATCTCTCCCGGAATCCGGGATGATGAGATGCGCTTTGTTTTGCCGCATAAAAAACATACCTATGGGAAAAAAGATGTATGAAGAAGTAACTCCTCCTGTAACAACAGGAAATAGTGGCATGCACAATATCATATCTGCCGGAACCATCATTATGGGCAATATCTATACGGAATCGGATTTCCGGGTAGATGGCGAGATTGAAGGTGAGATAGCATGCAATGAAAAATTGATCCTCGGGAAAACATCTCGCGTGAAAGGGAAAGTGTCGGCTTCGTATGTGGAAGTGTTTGGCGAAGTGGAAGGCTCTGTGATGGCAGAAACGCTGGAGGTGAAATCTTCTGCTCGCATACAGGGAGACATTGCTGCTCAATCGCTGGAGATGGAACCCAACGCCTTGTTCGACGGATCATGTACGATGCTAAAGAAAACAAACGCGGAAAAACCCTCCTCCTATTTTTTGTCGGAGTGAAAGGATAGCATTTGTTTTTCTTTTTTATAGGTTATCTTTGCGATCATTTTTAACCGCTATCATGTAAGAATAGGAGTATGAAGGAAAAACAACACCGTATACGGCCAGAAGATATGGAAATGGAATATGCCAGGTATATGGCTATTTCAGAAGTCTTTGATATGGGCTGGTGGGAGTTAGACCTTCAGAAAAATACTATGACCTGCTCGGTAGCCGTTGCCAACCTCTTGCACCTGCCTGCCGTAACGATCGATGTTCAGTTGTTTTTTAAGATGATTCGCGAGGACTATCGCTCCCGGATCATGAATGCCATCCTCTCTGCCTCCGGTAGACAGATGCGGCGTTACCTTTTTCCGGTGTATGTAGGCGATCATGTGGAGTGGATTTCTATCCGCATCATCAAGACCGACGAACATACGTTATTGGGAATGATGATCCCGATTGACGAACCGGAAGACAAGATGCAGCAGGAGACCGCCCGTGAAACGGTGAAAAACCTGATACACCAGCTGAATGGGATCTCCAAATCGCTGTTCTCTTTCCTGCAACGCGAGAACTTCGATGATATGGTGAACCATATCCTCTCTACCTTAGTGACGCACTTCAGTGCCGAACGGGCTTATATCTTCGAGTATAACTGGAAAGATATGAATCAAAGCTGTACCTACGAAGCGGTCAGTCGTCCCGGCCTGGAGGAGATAGAGAACCTGACGGAGATGTTCTTTGAGCCGGATACCTGGTGGAACCAACAGATACTGACACAACACCCCATCATCCTTTCTACGATGGACGATCTGCCGGAATGGGACCTCATTGACCGGGAGGTGTTGGAGTCGCAAAATATTAAATCATTGATGGTCGTGCCTTTCGTATCGAAGGATAATCAGATCTGGGGATATGCCGGCATTGACGTGGTAGACAAACAACGCGACTGGTCGGAAGAAGATTTCCAATGGTTTTCTTCTCTGATGCATATCATCAATATCTGCGTGGAATTGCAGAAGTCAAAGGTGCAGATCCAGGATGATAAAGAATACCTGCAGAAGCTGTATAAGCGTATGCCCATCGGCTATTTGGCCGTACAGCTGATCTACGATGACAATGATGTGCCGGTCGATTTCCTCTATACGGAGGCAAATGATGAAATGGAGCATATCATCGGTATCGCCCCCGATAAAATTATCGGTTTGAAAGGATCGGATTTTTCTGCGTTAGACGATTTGCCTGCTATGGCCGAGGTGGTCAATAGCGATAAGCATATTGAGCAGGATTATCCCCTGCCTACACTCGGAAAGCATTGCCAGGTGATCCGTTTCTCCCTGCATAAAGACGAGGTTATCTCGCTCGTGTTGGATGTGACCGACGTACACAATGCCCATAAAGCAGTAGCCGAAAGCGAGAAACTACTGCGTACCATTTATGAAAACCTCCCCGTCGGGCTGGAGCTTTACGACGAGAAGGGAGGATTATTGTACCGGAACGATAAAAATCTGGAGATACTGGAACTCGATGAGGAGGATAATGTCATCGGATTAAATCTGTTCGATCACCCCTGCCTCCCCCAAGAGGTGAAAAAGAAAATCCGGAAAGGCGAAAAGGCGGACTTCCATATTATTTATGATTTCAGCCTGGTAGGCGATTATTATAAGAAGGAGTTTCCGCCCATAGAGGTGAAGAACCTCACCGTTAAAATAGTTCCTATCCTGAATGAGGCGCGGGAGATACAGAATTACCTGTTTATCAATATCAATAATACAGAGACCACCAATGCCTATCAACGGATCCAGGAGTTTGAAGCCTACTTCTCGATGATTGCCAACCTGGCCAAGGTAGGTTATTTCAAATGGAACCTGACAACGAAGGAGGGCTTCGGCATCAGCCAGTGGTTTACCAGCTTAGGCAAACCGGCAGACAGCCTGATGACCGATGACCTGGCGGATATGTATAGCCAGTTGCATCCGGAGGATTATGAAGCCATCAAACATTTCTACGATAAGGCAGCATCCGGCCGTGCCCAGAGCTTTGAAAAAGAGATACGGGTAATCGAGTCGAAGAATAAGGTGAGATGGCTCCGCTGCACATTGACCTCGAAGAAAGATCCGGTCAACGATCATATTGAACTTATCGGGGTAAGCTATGATATTACCGAATTGAAAGAAATGATCCTTGCCAAGGACAAAGCGGAAGCCTTAGACCGTCTGAAGTCGGCCTTCTTAGCTAATATGAGTCATGAGATCCGTACACCGCTCAACTCCATCATCGGTTTTTCCGACCTATTGGTCGAAACACGCGACGAAGAAGAGAAGCAGGAATATATCTCTATTATCCGCCATAACAATGAGTTGCTCCTCAAAATTGTTTCAGACGTACTGGATCTTTCCAATATTGAATCGGGAACGATGGTGTTTGATATGCGCGAAGTCTCTGCCCATAAACTTTGCAAAGAGGTGGCTCGGTCGTTCAATTCCAAAGAGATCCCCCCGGAGATCGAGATAAAGGTAGATCCTATGTATGAAGATCATGTGATCTATACGGATGCGGATCGGGTGAAGCAGGTATTGGAAAACTTTGTCACCAATTCGCTTAAGTTCACCAGAAAAGGCACCATCACCATAGGCTGTGAATACCAGGAGGATGAAACCCTGTTGTTCTATGTGAAAGATACGGGCATAGGCATCTCACCGGAGAATATCGACAGCATCTTCGACCGTTTTGTGAAAGTCGATTCGTTTGCCCAGGGAACAGGCGTTGGCCTCTCCATCTGCAAAAGCCTGATCGAAGGCATGGGCGGCACCATCGGTGTCGATTCCGAACCGGGCAGAGGCTCCTGCTTCTGGTTTACACTTCCTATTGCTTAACTTACAGTTGTATATTCTTTTTTTGCGTTTCTTTTATACATTTTCGGTGTGATGGAGATGGTAAACAGATGGTTCATGGCTGCATCTCTGTAATAATAGTTGAAGCTTACCTCGTGATCGCGGTAAAATTGCATATCGGGATTGGTGCGAATATGATTTGTCAGGTTCTTCTGGAGATTGTTTTTGAGTTCCTCTAAATCGGTTGTTTCTTCGTTGATTGTCAGGAGCGTATAGTTGTATTGAAGTATATTGTTGGGCAAAACGATCAGATTGTCAAGTCGTGTTTCCTGATCGATCATAAACGGACATGTCTTATTTACCTCTTTGGCCGTTTCCACTAATGCTACGTTAAGCACCATTGATTTCGACATCGCTTTATGAAGTATCACCCGTTGTATGAAAAAAATGGCGAGCATGATAGCAGCGATTCCGACTATCGATATCAGAATCTTTTTGTAATCTATTTGAGGAGTAGTTTCGGTAGCCGATAGTCTATGACCACAATTAGTACAAAATTTGGCATTTTCTGTCGCAGTTGTTCCGCATTTATTGCATTTTTCCATAGCGATTGTTTCTTTTCCTGATTTTACTTCTTTTGCAAATGTAGTCTATTTTGCGTCTTTCCAAATTATCATTTTGTCAAAATCGCGGGACTTTTTTTCCGAAAACCCGGGACTTTGAAGACAAACTCCCGGGAGAAACATTTTTTAACGTATCATATTGTAAGGCAAAATGGGCTTTTTGCTTACATTTTGTCAATTCGGAAAGAGTGGGTTATATCTCTTCCAATCGTATCTGTAAGCTGGGGAAGCGGTGGCAGATCACGATCGATCCGGGTGTGGTGCACAGGGTGCGTTTCGTGATGCCGTGGCCGGTTTGGATCTTTTCGAAAGGAGAGGAGGGAGAGGGGGTGCGATAATAGCCTTTGGAAGGCTTTTGGGTGAGGCGGTAGACCTGCGTGGAATCCGTAGGCGACCGGTAGAGAATGGCGGGGTTCACTTTTTCAAAATGCAAACCCAAAAGGAGGGCGAAGTCATGGTGTAGGAGGTTCAGTAATTGTTGCTTATTCAGCGGTTCCATACAATGGTGTACCGTCAATTCTTCCCCACTGATTTCAAAATCGAATACCGTGAGTCCGAAATGGGTGGTGAAGAGGGTTCGATGGCGCTCTTCCTCCGTCTTTTTGATCAGGAATATACCGCTGAAATGATGTTTCCCCAGGTCGAAGGTCATGTGATAGCGTTGCAATTGCCCGTTGGCCTGCAAGGGGGGAATCAATAACTCCTTTCCGATCATGCGATCTCCTTCCTTATGCAATCCCCGAATGATGGAGGGCGCACAGGAGGTGGCCAATAATAACAGGCAAAGGCTAAGGTATCGCAAACAATTCATCTGAGTTGATCGTGTTATACCGGCGGTTGGTAAAATGATATTCCGTATAGTCCTCTCCCGCTTCTGCCAGGCGCAGGGTGGTGACCGACATATCCGTTTTACTGAATGTGATCGTAATCTCCCGAATATATTGACGGGTGGCGGCCGATTTGGGTTCGATCCGCGCAATGTAAGAGGAGGCATTTTCCGAAAAATGGGTCGTATAACCGGCGGATAGGCTACCCAGGTCACCGATCATACTGGCGGCAATCAGGGTTTTCATCTCCTGCATCATGGGGTTGGTGCCTAAAGAGACGATATTTGTTTTGCCATCCGACAGGATTTTCAGCTGGCTACCGTTGATCACCATCAGGTAGGCGAGGGGATCGGTGTATTCCAGGCGGATTTTCTCCTCTTTGCGGTAGGCAAAGCGGCCTTTGGAAACAATCGTTTCGGCAAATACATCGAGGTATTTATCCTGACGGAAGTCGGCTTCAATGGATTGAATCTTACCGGATGCCTCTTTCAGCCGCTCCTGAAAAGCCTCTAAGGAGACGAGGGGTGTAGACGCTTCCTGCGCGAAGGCTTGCAGGGAAAAAAGGAAGAAAAGTCCTATACAGAATTGTTTCATAAGGCGTAATCATTTACTAATTCATCAACACGTTTCACCTTGTATCCGTTAGCCTGAAGGTATTCAAGCAGTGCCGTCAACAGTTCGACGCTATCCGGCAGGCGGTCGTGTAAGAGTATAACGGCGCCCGGACGGATTTGTTTTGTGATTCGTTTCATGATCTGCTCGACCGGCTCTCCCCGGGTGTCGAGCGAACGGACGCTCCAGCCGATGGTGGTATACCCCAATGTGCGGACAGCTTTCCCAACGGTCGGATTGGTCACCCCGAAGGGCGGGCGGAAAAAAGTGACGGGCGATTCGATGATCCCCTCCAAAATCTCTTGGGTTTGCGTGAGATCGGAAAGCATCTCCCGGTAGGGTGTGAGGGGGAAACTGTTTTTATGTTGCAGCGAATGGTTGCCGATCAGGTGGCCTTCATGGTGCATCCGCCGGACAATTTCCGGATATGGCACGGCTTTCTCTCCGATGCAGAAGAAGGAGGCCTTGGCCTGATGGCGTGAAAGCAGATCGAGGACAAGGGGTGTCTGTACGGGATCAGGCCCGTCGTCGAAGGTCAATGCCACCTCCTTCTCCCGGGTGTTTGCCCGGCAAAAGGCTTTCAGGTAAACGCCTGAAGCGATATTGTAGGAGGCGTAGAATAGGAAACCTCCTGCCGCCAGGATACATACTATGAGTAGTGCCCCCATCCTATTACACCTGTTTTAGGAGGATCAATGAATGATTGTCCAGAAATGAATTACAGAGCAGGACAGCCGGCAGGCCTTTCTCCTGTATCTGTCGGCAGGCATACCAGAGTCCGAAGCCCATAGCCGTAGGATATTCGCCGCAATATTGTTTGTACTCCTCCGGATAGAGGATGGTTGCCTCTTCTGCGTGATATCGTTTCAGAAACGCATGAAGATACGCCTCTCCGGGTTTCTCCGGCGAAGAGATCATGTCGATCGCCTTCAGCTGAGCCAGTGAAGCGGCGGAGGGTTGATCGGCGAGTAGGAAGAAAGCGGCTCCCTCGCCAGCCATGGCGTTTCTCCAACAGCCGAAACGTGCCAGGATAGCGAATAAGGTGTCGGTCAGTTCGTCGATCGATCCGGCCAATACCCGGCTTGCCTTGCCTTCTGCCAATAAGAGTGCCGCGTCCAAGATGGCGCTTTCCAACGAGAAGGCCCGATGCACGTAGGTATTGTTGTAGGCATGATTCCCCAATAACAGGGCGATTTGTCCGCCTATGGTGTTGAAGGTCGACTGGATAAAGGCCGTAGGAGCGAGCAGTCCTTCATCGTTATCCAAGAAGCTATTCATAAACTTCTCCGTGTCTTCCAGGCAGCCCAGCCCGGTAGCCGTCAGGATGGCATCGGGTTGCATTGCCTCTCCGGCCTCTTGCAGGCAGCGCGTAGCGGCGGCGACACCCATCCGGATGATGCGGCTCATGCGGCGACGCGCACCGACATTCGGAATCAACTGCTTGTAGTCGGGCTCTTCGGCTTTCAGGCGTGTGCCGGGGATCCGGTCTGCCGGTTCCGATACAGACGGGTGTATGGAGGCGATGGAGTGGATATAGACAGCCTTTTCAAACATAATTTATCGGTTTATCTGACGAAAGACTAAAGAGGTATTGTTGCCCCCGAACCCAAACGAGTTGGACACCACTGTGCGGATGGGGTTCTGTTCGCTATAGGTGGTGACCGGAACCAAGCCGGTCTCTTCGATGGGTGTGGTGAAGTTCAGGTTGGGGTAATAGATACCTCGCTGAATAGCCAATACACTAAACACAGCTTCCAGTCCACCGGCAGCGCCTAAGGTATGGCCGGTGAAAGCTTTGGTGGAGCTAAACGGAGGGATCCTGTCTCCAAAAAGACGATAGATCGCCTGGCTTTCCGAGGCGTCGTTGTTGGGCGTGCCTGTGCCATGGGCATTGATATAGTCCACCTCTTCCGGGCCGATCCCGGCGATCTCCAAGGCGTTCTTCATCGCCAGCCAGGCACCCGTTCCATCCGGTGAGGAGGCGGTTTGATGGTAAGCATCGTTGCTGTTGGCAAAACCGCATAACTCCGCGTAGGGCGACTTGTGTAGACTCTTTTCGGATTGCAACACCACATATCCGGCTCCCTCCCCCAGGTTCAGACCCGCCCGTGAGGCATCAAACGGACGACAGGGCTCCCGGTCGACAATCATCAGGGAGGAAAAACCATTCAGGGTGAATTTGCAGAGGGCATCTGTGCCACCGGCAATCACTACGTCCAATAATCCCTGCCGGATCATGCGCGCTCCCAACATCAACGCGTTGGCGGCCGACGAACAGGCGGTACTAATGGTGGTGCGAAAACCGGTCAAGCCTAAGTAGGATGCAATCCGTTCGGTGCTGTCTGCAGCATCGTGCGAAGCGACATCGCGCAGCCTCCCCCGGCTGTTGTCTTCCCGAAATAGGGGATAAAACTGCTCGGATAGATCCATGCCTCCGGTGGAGTTGGCTGAGATAAGCCCGACGCGCAGACCGTTTGTCGTGGCAATTGCCGCATCCTGCCAGGCCTCTTGTGCGGCAGTGATGCCTAAAAGAGCTGTTCTCGACAGGGTTTGTTGCCGCGGTATACCTAATCGCTCCTTCAGGTTGTCGTTTGTTGCTTTTACCTCAGAAACAGGTACATCATGGCGTGTCGGGAAAAGAGTGATCTTTCCCAGGCCATGTTGTCCGGAACGAAAGGAGGCAAGATGCTCTTCAAGCCCTTGTCCGATGCCGGAAATAGCGCCTATTCCTGTGATAAAGACTTTCATTTCGTGCGGTTAGCCGTGATGAATTGAGCCAGGGTGTCGACCGAATAGAAGATTTCTTTGCCTTCCGATGGCTTTTCGATACGGATTCCGTAGTTGCGCTCCAGGATCAGAATGATCTCCAGGGCATCGATGGAGTCGAGTCCTAAGCCCTCGTCTCCGAATAGTGGCGCAGCATCATCGATCTCCTGCGGAGTCATATCCTCCAGGTTCAAGGTGTCGATCAATGCTTCTTTGAGTTCTTGTTTTAATTGTTCCATATGTTTTACTTATTTACGTTCTATCCATTCAAAGCGAGCTTCGTAGGCTGAGCCCAATAGTTCGCACCATCCCGTAACGCAGGCTCGCATCTGTTGGCTTTGCATCGCCAGGCTCGCGTAGTGGCGCAGGAAGGCTTCCGGGTCGTTTCCGGATACAAAGAAAGTGTTTTCTCCCTTTATTTTATAACGAATAGCCAATTCTCCCATGACGACATTGGGCAGGGTGTACACAAAAATGGCCGGGCTGGCTCCCGCATCTCCTTTGCTGTCGATCTCCTGTTGATGCTTCAGGTCGGTATCTAACGAGGCGGCTTTGTTCGACAGGATAAGGCCGATCTCTTCCGGTTGATACTGGTCGGAGATCTCTTTGCCTTCCAGTAAGTAGGCAGTAGCTATATATCCCAGTTTGCAGAGGTCGTCCATTTTGTAGAATTTCCGATCGTCCAGGGCTAAATCTTTGTAGGCCTTCCGGATAAATGTTGGGAAATCGTCGCCCTCGTCTATCGAAAAGCGCAATTGGTTGTCTACCCAAATCTTACCTTGACGGATAAGGCAATTTCTGATCACTTCCGTCTCTATCGGGACAAGGCCGTCGGTATCTTCTGTTTCTTCGGCAACAGAAAGTACAAGCGCCGCGTTGGAGCCTCCGAAGCCGGAGGCTGTTTTCAGACAATGTCGCATGGAAGCAACCGTCTGGTGTTGGGCGCTGACCTGCAAAGGATAAGATACATTGGTCGATTCGTACCCCAATGTGCCGTATACTTCCCCTTCGCGCAACTGATACATACAGGCTATCGTTTCCAAAATGCCCGAGGCACCCAAGGTATGTCCCCAATAGGGTTTCAGGCTGTTCAGGGGGATGTGGTCGAGATGGCTGAGGTGAATCGCCTTCGACTCCATTTCGTCATTATAGGGTGTTGCCGTGCCATGGGCATTCACCATAGAGATCTCATTCGCTTCCAGATGGCTTTCACGCAACGCCTGTTCCATAGCCAGATGGAGTCCGTCGCCGGTGCGCGAAGGTCCGGAGATATGATTGGCATCATTGCTGATGCCGCCTCCTTTTAATAGGATGGGGATAGCTTCTTTTACGCGGGAACGATCGGAGGTAACGAGCAATGCCGCACAAGCTTCTCCGAGCGAGAGGCCGTCGCGTCGCTCGTCGTAAGGGAGACAAACAGCCGGGCTTACCGACTTAAACGACTGGAAACCCGTTGCGACAAAGCGGGTCAATAGATCGCCTCCGGCTACGATAATATGTTTGTAGTTGCCATTTCGGATCAGACGCGAAGCCACAATCAGCGAGGATACGCCCGATATACAAGCGGTAGATAGGACCAATGGGGTATGCGTCATTCGGAAATAATTGGCAATCCGCTCCGCCATCACAGATAGATAGGCCTCTTCCGCCAGTCCTTCCGCTTCAAGGCAGTTGATATTTCCTTTCGTTGTAGAGAGGATCAGTAGGCAGTCCGGATCCGCTGGGTCTATACCGCTTTGGTATATCACCTGGGAGATGGCCAAAAGAAACAATTGTTCCAGCGTCGTATAGGAATCTAATCCGGCTTCTTCGATTTGCTCTTGCAGGCGTTTCCGGTCTATCTTTGCTCCGATAAACGGCTGGTCGTATATCGTCGTGTCGTTGATCAGCCCCAGTCCCGTCCGGTAGGCACGCACGGCTTCCAGGTTTTCCTCCGTAGAAAAGCCCAAGGCACTCAGGATGGTATCTGCCGTGAGGTATGTCTTTACCCGATGTTCCATTTCTCTTTCCAGGCCTTATAAAAAGCCGGGGTGTTCAGTTCCAGTTGATTGGTTTCGCGTGAGACAAACACCTGGGCACTGCTTCCCGTAGCGGCAATCGTTTGTCCGTCTTCCTTATAAATGATGTATTCAAAGAGTATCTTTGCCGCGGAGCTTGGAATATAGCGCGTCTCGATGGTGATCGTCTCCCCGTATAATACGGAATGTTTGTATTGCACGTTCAGGTCGACGATCGGAACTACATAGCCCTCTTTCATAATATCGAAGTAACCGATTGCGTACTCCCTGCCGAAAGCTTCCCGTCCATCTTCCAGGTAGCGCACATACGAGCCATGCCAGACCACGTTCATCGCGTCCACTTCGCTGAAGCGTACGCGTATAGTCGTGCGATGGATCAATGCCGGTTCCTGTTTTTTATGTCGTTTCATATCTTAATTTCTCTTCTTTTTGCATTGCATAATCGTATGCCCCAAGCCCAGTCCGTCGTGCATTTGTTCGACTTCCAGTCCGGCTTCGGCTACCAACCGCTCCATATCGGCGGAGTAATACATCTTGCTGTTGCCGTTTGCCAATGCTGTAAAATAGAGACTGGTCTGCGCCAGGCAATAGGAGGCCGTTTCGAACTTCTGTCTGTCCCAGAACGTTTCCATAATATAAAGACGACTATCGGCTTCCATTGAAACAGCAGCCCGGGAAAGAATGCTTAATACCTCTTCTTCAGCGAAGCAATCGAGGAACTGGCTCATCCAGATAGCATCAAAGCCTTGGGGAAATACCTGCGCCGGATCCAATAGATTGGCCGGGAATCCTCCGACACGGTCTGCCCCTTCCTGCCGGTTGGTCGCTTCACGCATCATCTCCAACTGTTGCGGAAGATCCATAATGGTCACCTTCACATCGGGTGAATAGGCCACGCATTGCATCGCCCATCGTCCGGTATTGCCACCGACATCGAGCAGGGTGCGCGTCGGACGCGAGAAGACAATCTCCAACGCCTGCTGGAACGAGTTGTCCGAATAGAAATGATCGAAGGCAAACCAGCTCTTTTGTACCTGTTCGGGCAGGCGCGACAGTCCTTCATAGATCGTCGGCCATTCGCCGAATACCTGTAGCCCCGCCGGTTTTCCTTCCTGCAACGCCTCCTCCAGGTGGAAGAGTCCGAGGTAATTGACATCCTGATTGAAGTCCATATTCACGCGTGCCATCTCATCGGTGAGCAGGAACCAACCGGCTTTGCCCAAATGGAAACGCTCCTCTTTCAACAGGATCGTTCCGATGGTAAGCGAGGATTCCAATAATACCTGCACGGCATAACGCGAAAGTCGAGTTTTCTCCGTAATCTCCTCCAGGCTTAATCCGTCGGAGGCATTCCGCAACATCTCGAAGATGCCGAAAGAACGCATCAGGCGCGATACCTGAAAGACAACCGGGCCGAAGGCAATCTCCTGCGCAAGCCGTTGCGCTTCGGCTGCCGTGAACCGGTCTTTACTATATATTTCCTTTTGGGGAGACGATAGTTTCATATATTTCGTTTGTTTATACTTTCCAGAAGTCGTAATAATTGAACCATTGTTCGGGATGTTTTTCCAGTATGGCTTCCAATGCTTCGATATATTGTGTTAATAAAACCGTTTCCTGTTTCCCGCGTTTGTTTTCGGCAGGCGGCGCATCTGCCAATACAAAGTTAAAGGAATATCTCATTCCCTTTTCACGCAGGGCGAAATAAAAGACCACGGGCACCCGCAGTCGGGAGGCCAATAGGTAAGGACCGGCAGGGAAAGAGGCGTTTGTGCCCAGGAAAGGAGCCTGCAGGGTTTGCGCCCCTTGAGTGAACCGGTCGCCCTGAAAGCAGACATATTCTTTCCGGTTGAGCGCGTCACTGATGCGAAACACATGCGTCAGGTTGTCTTCATTGACCGGAATCACTTGGTAACCGCCACCCTCCATGTTCTGTTCCAGTATCTCTTTGATCTTTTGATACTCCGCGTCATACATCACGATATGCATTCGTTTGCCATAATCGTCGAAGAAGGGGGCACCAATCTCCCAGTTGCCCACGTGCGCACCGATCAGGATGACTCCCTGCTCGCTGTTCAATAGTTGCAGGAACTCATCATAATGTGTGCCGAAATCGAAGTGATAATCCTTTGTCTTTCCGGAGCGGATCGCAACTTTGTCGATCAATGTCTGCCCGAACCGGTAGTAATTGCGGAAAAGAAAACCGATAGAACGTAAACGGTTATAATGTAAGCGGCGGCGCGCATATTGCCAGCTTGCCTTCGTTGCTTTGGGTGCGAACGGTATGAAGTAGACGACCACCAGACAAAGAAAGCCATAAGCGGCTCGTATTCCCAGCCCTTTGATCAAGAGAATAAAAAAGCGATACCCAAAGGAGCCTCCCCGGGTTTTCCCTTTCCATTCGCTTTCATTCGTTTGCGCCATTCACCCTTGCGTCGATAAAATCATAAAAATCCTGGAATGTTTGTATGCCAACGAAGTCCTGTGCCTTCAATACGAACCCGAAGTCTTGTTCTACAAGCACCACCATATCGACCAGATCCAGGCTGTCGAGCTCCAGGGTCTGCATCATGAGCGCGTCCGGTTGTATCCGTTCGATATCGATTTCAAATTCGTCTGCCAGTCTCTCGTTTATTTTTGCAATTAATTCTGCGTTTGCCATGCTTGTTTAGCGTATATATAAATGTTTTTATTCAGTAAATTTCCGGACAATCAGTGTCGAATTGGTTCCCCCAAAGCCAAACGAATTCGATAGGAATGCGTCGAATTCCGTCTCCACCCTTTCTGTTGGGATCAGCAGTTTGGAAGATACCTCGTCGGGTTCTTCCAGATTCAGATGCGGAGCAATGAAACCATTTTGCATCATCAACATGGAATAAACCACTTCACTGGCTCCCGCCATCCACATCTCATGTCCCGTTTGCGACTTGGTGGAGGTAACATAAGGACGATAATCGCCCAGGAGTTCCAGTATCGCTTTCGCTTCGTTCTGGTCGCCTACCGGGGTAGAGGTCGCGTGTGCATTGATGTATTGTATATCCTGTATGGATAACCGGGCGCTTTCCAGCGCTCTCTTTAAGGAGCGTGCCGGCCCTTCTACATTGGGCACGGAGAGGTGGTCGCCATTCGAAGAGAAACCATAACCGGCCACTTCCGCCAGGATCGTTGCTCCGCGACGCATAGCTGATTCGTAGCTTTCGAGAATAAGGGTGGCGGCTCCTCCGCTCGGTACCAATCCGTCCCGGTTCCTGTCGAATGGGCGCGAGGCTTTCGTCGGCTCGTCTTCCCTGAGGGAGAAGGCTTCGAGTCCGTCGAAGCTGCCTACCGAATAGATATTCATCTCCTGGGCTCCTCCGCAAACGATACACTCCTGCATGCCGGTACGGATCAGGGTGTGTGCCATGCCAATAGCGTGTGACCCGCTGGCGCAGGCGCCGGAGATCGTAAAGTTGATCCCTTTGAGTTTGAATATTACCGCCAGGTTCATCGTTACGGTCGAGTTCATACTCTGAAAAACCGATCCCGATCCTACGAGTGTCGTATTATGTTTTTCGCGGATAATATCGATCGCCTGGATCACCGGCTCCGCACTGCTGTCGTTGCCATACAGGATGCCTACTTCCTTGTTTTGCAGGTAGTCTTCGTCGATGCCCGCCTGACGGAGCGCTTCCACAGTTGCCACATAGGCATATTGTCCCTGTTCGCAAAGGCCGTTGCGTTTCTTTCTGTCCAATACTCCTTTCAGGTCAGGGCGTTCCAGTATCCCGGTCAGGGCTGAGCGGTAGCCATATTCCTTGCGTGCCGGATCGATGCCGATGCCGGAAACCCCGTTGTATAAGGAATGCAGAACCTCTTCTTGGTTCTTCCCTATACAGGAATAAATGCCCATGCCTGTGATCACCACTCTGTTCATCGCGCTTTTTTATGTATATAAACCTCCATTAATGGAGATAACCTCTCCTGTAATATAAGCCGCTGCCGGCGAAACTAAGAAGCCTACCAACGCAGCCACCTCCTCCGGGGTGCCAAAACGGCCTGCCGGAACCTGCTTTTTCAGTTCGTTTTCGTCCAGGTCCTGTGTCATGTCCGTGCGGATAAAACCGGGTGCCACAGCATTCACCGTCACATTCTTTTTGGCTGTTTCCTGCGCCAATGCCTTGGTTGCCGCGATCATGCCACCTTTGGCTGCCGAATAGTTCACCTGTCCCGGCATGCCTTTGAGGCCGGAGAGCGAAACCATATTGACAATACGTCCAAATTTCTTTACCAGCATATTTTTCAGTAACGGCTGGGTCACGTTATAGAACCCGTTCAGGCTGATATCGATTACACGATTCCATTCGTCGCCGCCCATCCACAACATCAGGTTGTCCTTGCGGATACCGGCATTGTTGATCAACACCTCGATGTATTCACCCGGGTGCGCTTCCATCCATTTGTTGAGGACAGAATCCACCTCTTCCCGGTTAGTTACGTCGAAAGGCATCAATTCGCCATCGGAACCCTTTTCGCGCACTAAGCGCAAGGTCTCTAAGGCTTCCGCCTGATTGCTCTGGTAGTTGATTAATACACAATAACCCATCTCCGCCAATTGCATACTGACTGCCCGTCCGATACCGCGGCTTCCGCCTGTTACCAATGCGTATTTCATATTTCTTTCTCTATGCGTTTTTCTTTCAGGTAGGCCATAACAGCCTCTATCTCTTTGTATTTTGGCGTGTCTTCCACAAAAACAGGGAAGATAGCCCGTACTTCATCATATATGTTCCGCGTGCGCGGCGATAGTTTTTCTTTCATCTCCAGGCAGTCGACCGCCTGCACGATGGCCATAAAATGAATGGCCATCACCTGGAAGGAGTTCTCTACAACGGTTTTAGCGATCAGGGCCGAATTGGTTCCCATGCTGACAATGTCCTGATTGTCGTTGTTGTTGGGTATGCTATGCACATACATCGGGTTCGACAGGGTCTGACATTCGGCCGTTGTCGAAGTGGCCGTAAACTGCGAAGCCTGCAATCCGTAATTCAATCCCAACACACCCATATTCACAAACGGCGGCAATATCTCGTTGATACGGTCATGACAAAGATAGTTTAATTGTCGTTCCGCCAGCATCGTTAGCTTGGTCAGGGCGATTTTTAACTTATCCATCTCGAACGAAACATAGTCGCCGTGGAAGTTTCCGCCATGATATACATATTGTGATTCGGGGTCGACAATCGGGTTGTCGTTGGCCGAATTGATTTCGTTCAGTAGTACCTTCTCGGCGTTATCCAGTTCATCCCATACCGGCCCCAACACCTGCGGAACGCAGCGGAGAGAGTAGTAGGGCTGTACCTTGTGGTTGAATATCTTTTCATCGTTCTGCCCGAAAAGTTCATGTTCCCGTTTGCGCATCGACTGGCTTCCTTTGATCCAGCAACGCATGGCGGCAGCCGTTTTCTGCTGTCCTTCGTGCGCTTTTACGCCGTTGAGTATTGGCGACATAAAATCATCGTATGAGGAGGCGATCTCGTTCACCATAACCGATGCCACGATGCCCCAATGCAACAGGCGACGCGCATAGATGAGGTTGACCAGGCCGATGCCGGTCATCACCGCCGTGCCGTTGGTCACCGAAAGCCCTTCCCGGATATGCACTTCGATAGGCTGTAACCCGGTCTCTTTTAATACCTCTGCGGTAGGGCGTAAGGCTCCTTCGTAGAAAACCTCCCCTTCGCCGATCAATGTCAGGGCGATATGCGCCAGTTGCACCAGGTCGCCGCTGGCACCTACGCTTCCATGTTCGGGAATAAAGGGGTAGATGCCCCGGTTGATATATTGACGCAACAGTTCGACCAGTTCGGTATGCACGCCCGAATAGCCCTGCAGGAAGGTAGCCAGGCGGGCGATCATCGCCGCTTTCACATAGACCGGTGGCAACGGACTGCCTGCTCCGGTGGCATGACTGCGGATGATATTATATTGTAATTGGCGAAGTACATCATCTTCCACCCGGTATTGAGCCATCGGGCCAAATCCGGTGTTAATGCCGTAGATCACCTTTTCTTTCGCAAAAGTCTGGAGGAAAGAGTAACATGTTTCCACTTTAGCCAATGCTTCCGTGGCAATTTCCAATTCCTTGTCTTCAAATAATAGTGCTTCTATCTGGCCGATCGTGAATTTCTCGTCCGGCTGATAGATCGTAGTTCCCTTCATTCTCTGTTTTTTCAAATGGTGCAAAATTACTTTTTTTGGTCTACATAGCCAAAAATGTGCTGGAAAAAGGGAAATAGGGAGGGGGAGAGGATCTATTTTTCGAGCAAAACCTAAAAATCGAAGTGTAAGCAAAAAGGGTCAATTTCTAACGTTTTGGCTATCTTTTGCTTACACTTCGGTTTGTTAAAAAGTGTTTCTCCCGGGAGTTTGTCTCCAAAGTCCCGGGTTTTTGGGAAAATTCTCCCGCGCTTTTGACAAAATGATATTTCGCGTGTCAAATAGTATGTTAGCCTTATCGGCTGAATCAAAAGTTGGGGCTACTGTCGGCCGACGAATAATAAGAAGAGAAAAAAGAGACGAGAAGGATCAGAAAATGTTCTGTTTCGCAGGCAAGCGAGGAGTAGTGGGAGAGGTTGCGCACCGGCGATGGAACGGAGGCGATCTTTCGGCCTCGTTGGGTGCTATCGCCCCGGAGCACGGTTTGCAGGATATCCAGGTTGGTGTTGTGCAGGAGTGTGCCGTGGAATAGTTGGCGTTTCGAAGTAACATAGGAGGCCGTGCCCGATACCTTATAGCCATCCACCAATAGTTCGTTGCGCTTTCCGGCTTCTGCCCGGATACCGAACGAGGCCAGGGCGTCGATGATGGGGAGCAGCGGCTGGCTGTCTAAGATAGAAACGGCTGTGCGATCGGAGATAAAGGCATAGTTGATATTGCCCTCATCATGATAGACGGTGCCTCCTCCGGAGATGCGCTGAAGTACCGGGATATGGTGTGCGCGGCAGAAGGCGGTATCGACCTCGGCCTCTATCGCTTGGTTGCGCCCGACAATAACCGATGGCGCGTTAATATAGAACAACAAAAAATCCCCCGCAGGCTCCTCCAATAGTTCTCTTTCCAGAGAAAGATTGTACATCGGATCGTGCGAGGGACTTGTTATGATTTGCATACCGCTTCCGGTTTTATACCACGTTGAATGCTTTCCGCAGTGCTTCGACCTCTTCCTGTGAGATCGGCTGCAACTGACCCAACGGAGCGGCCATAATCAGAGATTTGGCTGTAAACTCAGCCACTTCCAGGCGGTCGAACGTATTGATCAGTTTATCACCCGTAACGACTACCGAGTCGTTGGCAATCAACACACAGGGAAGGCTCTTCAGTGTCTCGGCAATTTGCTTGTTTGCCTCGTACTGCACCCCAAAGGGGGCGGTCGGAACATCTTTGAGCATGATCCAGCTTTCCGGGATGGTGCGCACGTCGAACTTTGCACCCGACGTACTAAAAGCCATCAGGTTGGGCGATTGCGTGAGAATAATGGAGTTGATATGCGGATTCATGCGATAGATGATATCATGCAAAGCGATCGAACGGCTGGGGTGTTTGCCGGTCTCCACCAATCCGTCACGTACCTGGACAATATCCTCCAATGCCATATCCCAGCGGGGAACACCCGAAGGAGTGATCAGGAAGTCGTTGTCGCGCCAGCGCACAGACACCGTTCCGTATGAGCTGATCATCAAGCCCTGGTCGCAGGCACGGCGCACGATATTCACAATCTCGGCGCGGATTGCCCGTTCGTCGGAGGGATATGCAGCATTCATAAAGCACGGATATTCGGCATATAAGGCCTTGTCGTGCAACGCGATCTGTTCGTCTGTCAACGTATTGGCGCCTCCCAGTATCTTCGCGTTCAACAGGGTTCGTCCGCAGAACTCCAACGTTTCAAACCGTTGGTAAGCATCTTCCATATCTTTTCCGCAGAGAACGACCCCATGGTTTTCCATGATAACAGCCTTGTAGTCAGGATTATCCTCAAACTCCTTAGCAATATTCTCACCCAGCTTCTGACTTCCCGGCACCGCGTATGGTGCGAAACCAATCTTACCACAAATGCCTCTTGCCTGCGGGATGATGTTGGTGTCCGGAATCTGATGCACGATACTGAAAGAGACCAATGCGGGCGGATGCGCGTGGATCACGGCAGTCATGTCGGGGCGCATATCGTAGATCGCTTTATGGAACGGAAATTCCGAGGAGGGCTTATGAACGCCTACGATGGTTCCGTCGGCTTTGACACACATGATGTCCTTGGCTGTCAGCGCCCCCTTGTCGATCGACCCGGGTGTGATCCATATATCTCCCTGTTCGTCTTTGATGGAGATGTTTCCACCGGATGTGGTGGTCATGCCGCTGCGATAGATACGTCCGATAATCAGGGTGATCTGGTCGGCAGGGTGCATGAGTTTAGTATCAAGCTGTTTCATTGAAATAAGTATTTAGTCCGACAATTTGTCGGCGTTAGCCAATAGGTAATTTTCTGCTTCAACGCTCCACAAACCTCTGTTGCTTTCGCATAGCGCGTGAAGGTGTTTGAATACCGGGTTTGTTTCTCCCTTCTGCGCAAAGTCTGCGATGGGAGTCAGCGGCATATCGATATGTGTATAGATCAGTTTTTTGCCACCGGGTATCTGGGGCAGGTGCATGGTGGTGTCGATCACGGCATTCAATCCGCCGATATGGGTCACCAATCCGGCCGGGTTCAGTCCCTTACACATTAAGTCTAAAGCTTCGACCATATCGCTGGTGTTGCCGCCACTGGTCGCGGCTACGTGGGTTGCGGCATAGTGGACGTTGTAGAAGTTCAACGAAGCGCGGAACTCGGGGTTTGCCGGTCCGGCAAAGAAGTTTAGGCAACCGTCGTGCGAAAGGATAGCATCGGCCTGTTCCACCACCGGCGTTACCGGGGCAAATACAAACACATCGTTATAGCCCTTACCACCGGTCAACGCGCGAAGTTCGGCTACCACATCTTTCATGCCCGCGGTGTTGATATAGCGTAGGTCGATACCATCTTTGGCAGCCTCTTCCACCGGACAAAGCATAGCCGCCCGATCCAGGCGGTCCTGATCGATATCGGTCACGATCATCAAGCCCGGTTTGCGGTTGCGATGCAACAAATATTCTATCGCAGCCATACCCATCGGGCCTGCTCCGGCCAGGATAGCCAACGCGCCTCCTTCGACAATGTCCATCTTATGGATATAGGAGCCGGGAGAGGTGTGGTAGTTGGCATGAACCGCGCCGATCACACAGGAGAGGGGTTCGGAAAGTGACGCCGGGAAGAAGCCTTCGCCGGTGTACTTCAACAGGCAGTTCAATTCCATCACCTCGCGCGGGATAATCACATAGGTGGCATCGCCTCCGATAAATTCATAGGAGTAACCGGGAGCACTGAGGGCGCCGACCGGGCCATTTTCGTAATTCAAGGCCGGCTGGATAGAGAACTTATCGCCGGGGGAAAACTGATCTTTCCAACGGGCGCCTACCTCTACTAATTCACCGGAGAACTCATGACCGATAATGACCGGCTGTTCGGCGATGTTACGCGGCACCCGTTTGTGAACATCCGCCTCATGCGTAGCCTTATAAGACGACATGCAGATGCTGTCGCAAACGACTTTGGCTAAGATCTCGTCGTCTTTAATCTGCGGCAATTCGAACTCCTCCATGCGCAGGTCGTTCTTACCGTATAATCTGATTGCTTTTGTTTTCATATGGATTGTTTTAATTCATCATAACCTGTCCGCCGGTCACAGGGATGGCCTGTCCGGTTTCACAGGTCTGTTCGATAAGATACAGGATAGCTTTCGTCACGTCTTCCGGGCTGGTTCCCTTGCCCATCGGCACCTGAGCCATATAGAAGTTGCGCACATCGTCGATGGTCTTCGCACCCGGCACTTTGCCTGCGCGCAGGTATTGCACGAAGAGTCCGTTCTCCGGATCCGACCAAAGCGGGCCTTCGTAGAAGTTTCCGGGGCATACCGAATTGACCTTGATACGGAAAGGCGCCAATTCGAGGGCAAACGACTGGGTGAGTCCGATGCCGCCAAACTTACCGCCGGCGTATGCGAAGTTAGCTTTTGAGCCTCGCAGCCCCGACTTGGAATTGATCTGGATGATATCGCAGTAGTTGTCGGCCTTATATCGGTTTTGCAATTTCATAACGGGCGACACTGCCTTGGCGCAATAGAAGTAAGCCGAGTAGTTGATCTTCGTAACAAACTCAAACACTTCAGGCGTCATATCGTCTAATCCGCCTGCGCGCAACACACCGGCATTGCTCACAAACACATCCAAGCCGCCGAAGGCGCAAAGGGTTTCATGTACCAGATTGTCTAAACTATTTGTGTCTGCTACATTGGTCTTGACGAATATCACCCGGTTGCTCTTAGCCGAAGCGTTCAGACGCGCGGCGGTTTCACGGCCTACCTCTTCGTTCAGGTCGGCTACTACGATATTGGCGCCCTGGCTTACCAGGCAGGCAGCGATGCCTTCCCCAAAACCCTGGGCGGCACCGGTCACGACAATGGTTTTGTTCTCCACACGACCGGCAGTTGCTCCGGCGCTTACCTTACGGCGATAGTTCTCCACTTCCCAATTGTCGATAAAGTCGATCTGCTCCTGCGTCATCGGGTGTTCGCCGCCAAAAGAGGCAGCAAACCAGGCAATCTGCATGGCATCATTGAATACCTCGGTGATAATAGCCGCTCCGGCAGCATTGTCGCCTACGGCAATCATGCCAATGCCTTTGATCAAAATGACCTTAGGGGTATAACCAAAGCGGGCGACATAGTCCTTTATCTGCTGTTCGATTTGATCGAGGTCGGTGGTTTCCGAATAGATATAATTCGATTTGCAATAGACGATAATGTCGGGTGTAAAGGGGCGACTGATCGCTTCTGCCTTCTCGGCAGAGCTGAGGAAGTATTCTAACACGGAAGAGTTGGTTACCTTCAGTGTTTTCAATCCCTCGCCGCTAAGCATCATACGGATAGCCGGCACAATCTCTTTCACACAGGGGCAAACCGGTTTTTCTTCCTCCGGAAGCATTTCAACTATCCGGGAGTTGATGGTTGCCAACACATAGTCGTATTGCTCTTTGATCTCTTCAATCGTTTCGGCACCCACGAATATGCCATGATTCTGCAAGAGGATAATAGCCGGTTCCGTGCCATGGGCGGCTTTGAAAGCCTTGATGCCGTCGTCGACCTTCTTAAACAACACATACCCCGGATCGGTATAAGGGATATAAAGCGCTTTGTCGCCAAACAGTTGCCGGGAGATCTCCTCGCAGTTTTGCGAACACATCAGGGCATTCACCAACGTAGGGTGCAGGTGTACCACAAAGGGGGCGCTGATCGCGTTATGCATCGAGGTCTCGACACTCGGGCGGCGGTCTTTGGTGATGCAGGCAGCCGCCAGGTCATTCTTTACCTGTTCTTCGCGTTCAGCGGTGTCCGCGCTGTATTGTTTTTCGGAGATAAGCTGCAACCGGGCACGATCCAATACGGCAAATCCCTCCTCTGTGATGGTTGCCAGGGAAGAACCACTAGCTTTTACCCACAATTTGTCTGCCGTCTTGTAGGATGTATTGCCCCCTCCGGCAATCACATATTCTTTTTTCCCGCCGTAAAAGCGGGATATTTCTATCAATTGTTCAATCGCTTTCATGGTTATTTTCCGATTACTATTTGAATAAGTCTGTCTCCAAGGGCTATATACTCTTCCCGGTTGGCCACGTCGGCCACGCCTTCGGCATTCAGATAACCCTTGCCATTCTGTTTATACAATTCCTGATGTGCTGCGACAAGGCAGGCTCCTTTGTAGTTGATCTCTTTCAGGAAGTCGGTCAAAGGGGCTCCTCCGCGCGCAAACAATTCGATCGGTTCCATCGCCGGCGTATTGTGTTCGCTTCCGAGTGTCACCACAAATCCTTCGTTCCATAGGTAACGTACATACTTTTCGAGCACCTCTACGCTGTTTCGTGTCGTGATAAACTCTACACTGTAGATACCACGCTGGCGCAGGGTGGCAACAGCTTTCGGCAGATCGCCTTCAAAATCGGTGAATCCCCCTTTCGCATCATCAGCCAGAAACGGGTAGGTAGGCAGGCCGCCCGCCGCACGAATGATGCGGCACACATCCTCCAGAGGCAGGAAAGCCTTCGGGGCTTCGGCCACAAACGCTGCTCCTCCCGCCTTCAATAGGTTGCCGCGGATCTCATTCTCTACACCGGCCACATCCGTTACCTCCGATTTCAGCGCTTTACCGCCGAATAATTGTTCGAAGCAAGCCTTTATTTTATCCGCATCCTGGTTGAAATGCGTATAGACAGCCAGGCGAAGCGCCTTGGCCAGGTGGCGTTCTCGGATATTTCCTTTGGTCAGTTCCCGTTCGATCGTCGGGATATCCAATGAGAAACCGGTGTTGTTTTCCGCCAGCAGATCATTCAGTTTCCCGCACATGGCTTTCACCTGCGCGTTGGATTCGTTTACTACTCCTGCCAATTGCGAAGCGTACGGCTCCGGCAACTGAGGCGGACAAGCCAACCCTTTGCCGCTGATATAGGTGCGTCCCGGGTTGTTCGGATCGTTCACCCGGATACCCTGTTGCTGATCTTCCTGCTGCAGGCTGATCAATTCGATATTAAACAACGGATAGAGCTTACGGGCGGCACATCCTTCCTGCCAGGCGCTGTAGCCGTCCATCGTATAGAAATCATTGATCCCTACGACCGGAACCTGCTGGTCGCGCGCCATATCCAACGCCTGATCGATGTTGTCGAAAGCGCTGAAGGAGTAGGGAGTATGGAGGTGGGCATTGACATTTGCCCACCTTATAGGTTGCTTACTACGATCACACATATATATTAGCCCATTAAATACCGGCTTTCGCGCGGCGTATTTGTTCTGCGTCCGTGAAATTGCTGGTCGGAACATGTCCTTTCAGCGGCACAATCTTCTCATGGATCGCATCGATGATCCAGCTTGGCTGCGGGAAGAAGGCATCTTCTAACTCATAAGCCGGCGTGATCCAATTGCGTGAACCTACCACAACAGGAGGCGCATCTAAGTAATCGAAGCCCAGTTCGGTGATGTTGCGTGCCAGATCATTGAGGAAGGAGCCGCGGGTTGAGGCATCCGAAGCAATCACGATGCGTCCGGTCTTCTTCAACGATTCCAATACCGGTTCGTAGTTGAACGGCACCAGCGAGCGGGCATCGATGATCTCCGCACTCATACCATATTTCTCTTCCAGTTCCTTGGCTGCATCCAACGCGCGATAGAGCGTAGCCCCGATGGTCAGGATCGTAATGTCTTTACCGGCACGCTTCACGTCAGGCTCGCCAAAAGGTATTTCATAGTAGCCTTCCGGAACGCCCCCTTCGTGGAACATTTCCCCTATCTCATAGATACGTTGGCTTTCAAAGAATACAACCGGGTCGCTACCTTGCAAAGCAGCATTCATAAGACCCTTCGCGTCGTAAGGAGTTACCGGGAATACCACCTTCAAGCCGGGGATATGAGCCACCAGGGATGTCCAGTCTTGTGAGTGCTGTGCTCCATATTTCGAACCAACCGACACACGCAATACGATCGGCATCTTCAACAGGTTTCCGCTCATCGCTTGCCATTTAGGCAACTGATTGAACACTTCGTCGCCGCAACGACCCAGGAAGTCGCAATACATGATTTCCGGAACCACACGCCCACCGCACATCGCATAACCAATAGCCGTTCCCACAATGGAGGCTTCGGCAATCGGTGAGTTAAACAACCGGTGATAAGGCAATGCCTCGGTCAATCCGCGGTAAACCGCAAACGCGCCACCCCAGTCACGGTTTTCTTCCCCGTAAGCCACCAGAGAGGCATCTTTGTAGAAGCGATCGATCAACGCTTCGAATATACCGTCGCGCAATTGGTATTGTTTCATTTTGGAAACAGGCTTGCCCTCCTTGTCGGTTACAAAGCGCACCTTGCCGGCAATCTGTTTCACGCGTGGGTTTTCTTCCATCGGATGGTTTACATCCGGTGTAGCATCCGAGAAGGAATCGATCGACTCGTTCGAGAAGATCATGGTGCCCAATAATTCCGGATTCTTATTCAGATCCATGCGGGGCGACAATTCATCGTCGATAGCCAGTTTAAAGGTATCGAACATGGCCTCTTTGATCTCTTTCCAGATGATATCCAGATCGTCTTGTTTGGCAATGCCTGCTTCGATCAGTTCTTTTCCGAAAGTAGTGATACAGTCATTGGCTTCCCAAAGTTCCATCTCCTCTTTGGTGCGATACGAAGAGGCGTCGGAGGGAGAGTGTCCGCTGTAACGATAGGTCAATACATCCAGCAATACCGGACCTTCACCCTTTTCGATCAGTTCTTTCTTACGGCGATAGGCATCGATCACGGCCAACGGATTGTATCCATCGACACGCTCGGCATGCATCTGCTGCGGATTCACCCCTGCACCGATGCGGGCAGCCACTTCGTAGCCCATGGTCTCGCCACAGGTCTGTCCACCCATACCATATTGGTTGTTCATGATGTTCAATACAAAAGGCAAGCCACCTTTCATATCGCCTTCCCACAACTGGGTAAACTGGTCCATAGCCGCGAAGGTAAGCCCTTCCCAAACCGGGCCGCAAGCCATCGAAGCATCGCCCAGGTTGGCAATAACCAATCCTTTTTTCCGGTTCACCTTCTTATAGAGAGCTGCTCCCACGGCAATGCTTCCGCTCCCACCTACGATGGCATTATTCGGATAGATGCCAAACGGCGTGAAGAAGGTGTGCATACTTCCGCCCAATCCTTTATTGAACCCTGTCTCACGGGCAAAGATCTCCGCCAACGCTCCGTAAAGCAGGAAGCGAATAGCCAGTTCTTTGGTCGAACCGGAGAAGTTTTTCTTTACCACATGGACGGTCGCCCCGTTCCAGAATTCATTCATGATCTTGTCCAGTTCGGCATCCGACAACTGCTCGATCGAGCGCAATCCCTTTGCCAGGATCTCGCCGTGGCTACGGTGTGAACCAAATATATAATCATCTAATGTAAGCGTATAGGCCATCCCTACGGCAGCCGCTTCCTGGCCGGCCGACAAGTGAGCCGGTCCCGGGTTGTTGTATTCTATTCCGTTATATCCTCCGGTCGTTTTCACGGCATGCAACATGGTTTCGAACTCACGGATCACGACCATATCACGGTAAATGCGTACCAAATCCTCTTGAGTGAAGTGTTTAAGATCTAATTCCTCTTTTACACTTTTAGAATAAACGTTTACCGGTATCGGAGAGAAGGTTACCTCTCCTTTTGCTCTGACCTTCACAGGGTCAATGAATTGTGCTTTAGGCATCTTTTTTAATTGTAAATTATTAATTGGCAATTGATAATTGATAACTGATAATGGATAATTATCAACTATCCATTATCAATTATCCATTGTAAAGATTGTTTCTTTGAAGATCTCGGATACGGTCGGGTGGGGGAAGATCACCTCTTCGAGCTCCTTGACGGTCATCTCCTGCTCGATGGCGATGCAGGCGCCGTAGATCATTTCGCTACAAGGGTTACCTATCATGTGTACACCCAACACCTGTCCATGTTTCTCGCCTACCACTACCTTGCAAAGGCCATTGCCACCTTCGTTCTCAGCCACGAAACGTCCGGCGTATGCCATTGGCAATTGCAGCTCTTTGGCTTCGAGTCCTTTCGCTTTGGCAGCTTCAATGGTCAAGCCTACGCTGGCCACCTCCGGATTGGTGTACACCACACCCGGCACAGCATCGTAGCGCATCACGTCTTTGCGTCCCGTCAGGTTGTTGACCACCACTTCACCTTCCCGGCTGGCGGTATGTGCCAACATGGAGAATCCGGTCACGTCACCGGCAGCATAAACACCCGGCACGTTGGTACGCATCTGGTTGTCCACCTTCACCGCTCCGCGATCCAGTTCAACACCCAGGTTTTCCAACCCGAAACCGGCGGTTACCGCGCGGCGTCCGACACTCACTAATATCTTATCGCCCGAAACGGTCTGTTCGTTTCCTTCGGGGTCGAGGTAATGCACCGTGTTTCCATTTACTTTCACTACTTTGCAGGAGCAATTAAACCGTACCCCTTTTTTTGTATAGACTTCACGCAACATAGCGCTGATCTCGGCATCGATGCCGCCTAATATCTCCGGCAACATCTCGATCACGGTCACTTCTGTTCCCAAGGAATTGAAGAAGCTGGCAAATTCCATACCGATCACGCCACCGCCAATGATAACCAAAGACGAAGGTTGTTCTTTCATCGCCAGGATCTCGCGGTTGGTCAGGATCACCTCTCCCGCCTCTTTGATGCCTTCGATCGGCGGTACAAAAGCTTCGGATCCGGTACATAACAACAGATTGGTTGCCACATATTTTTCTTCGCCGCAGGTGATCTCCACCCCTTTATCCGAGCGTCCGTCGATAAAAGCCTCGCCTTTGACCACCTCTACGTGGTGAGCTTTCATTTTCGCACTCACACCGGCCACCAGTTTGCGCACCACCTTGTTTTTCCTGGCAACGATCCGGCCGTAATCAAACGTAACCTCACCGGCTTTCACACCATACTTGTCGCCATTCAATGCCGAATCATAGATTTTCGCACTGTAAAGCAATGTTTTCGTTGGAACACATCCTTCGTTCAGGCATACGCCACCCAGTTCACGTTTCTCAAAAAGAACCACGTTAAGCCCTTTGGCTCCGGCACGTTCTGCGGCTACATACCCTCCGGGTCCTCCGCCAATAATCGCTAAATCAAATTGTTTCATAAAGTCATTGTGTTTTTATAGTTCGACATTCAGGTTTTCGATTTCAATGGCGATCTGCTTCAGGAAGCGGGTCGCTTCTCCACCGTCTAACGCCCGGTGGTCGTAAGTAAGGCTCAAGCCCATATAAGGTACGAAGGCATAAACGCCACCCCCCAGGTCTTTCGGGCGGGGAACAATGGTGTTAACCCCCAGGATCGCCACCTGCGGCAGGTTGATTACCGGCGTAAACATCTCAACACCATAATTGCCCAGGTTAGACACGGTGAACGATGCCGCTACCGGCGACAACAGGTCGGGGCTGATAGAGCCTGATTTGCAGGCTTCGGCTACCTCCTTCAGGCGGGTGGCCAGTCCCTCGATAGAAAGCAAATCGGCATCGCGGACAACGGGCACCATCAGGCCGCGATCTGTATCGACCGCCAGTCCCAGGTGTACATGGTTGAAAAGACGCATACTGTCGCCTTCGAAATGGGCGTTTACCTGCGGGTATTGTTTCAACGCCCGGACAACGGCAAAGCAGACCAGGTCGTTGATCGTTACATTCAATCCGTTGGCCTTGGCTACCTTCCGAAGTTCCATGATGCGTCGTGCATCTGCCCCCAGGTGATGGGTCAACTGGGCGGAGTTTTGCAACGAAGCATGCATAGAGCGTGCAATCAGTTTACGCATATTGGTCAGCGGCTTCACGGTGCTGTCGCCATCGGTCATAGTTGGTTGAGAGACCGTAGCGGAAAGACCACTACTGCGAACCATGCCTGCCAGTCCGTCGCCTGCTGCCGGAGCGTGCAATCCGCCCTCCTTTATCATCGCTTTGGCTAAAGGTGTGGTGCGTGGCAAGGCGTTCACCGCCGCTTCCACATCGTCGGCAATCACCCGTCCGCCAGGTCCCGATCCTTTCAGAGAGGCAGCATTGATGGCGTGTTTGTCGGCCAGAGCACGCGCACGAGGGGATACGGCAGAGGCGGTAGAGGAATAGGCAACCTGTGGTTGGGGAATTATTGTTTCTTTCTGAGGAGCTGATGCTTCCTGCGGCTTCTCATCCACCGCTTCCACCGAGGCCGACGCACCCGCTTCGGGACGCAATCCCTCGATCGATTCGCCCGGCTCACCAATTACCAACACATTCACCAGGACTGGAATTTCATCTCCTTCATTATAGAAGACCTCCAACACTTCGCCTGCTACCTTCGCCTCTTCTTCGAAAGAGGCCTTGTCGGTTTCGTAGGCGAAGAGGAGATCTCCGATCGCCACTTTGTCTCCTTTCTTCTTTTTTAATTCGGTCAGTATACAACTTTCAACCGATTGCCCCTGCTTGGGCATAATTACCACTGTTGCCATATATCTTTTTTTATGTATAAACCTATTGTAGGGAACAAAAATACAACAATTATTTATATTTACAAGTAAAAGCTAATATATTTAATTATAAGGATTTTACATTGGTGTATTAACTTTACAAGTCGGCAACTTGTATCGTTTTGTTTTGGTATTTCTCCGATTAAGATCTACATTTGTAAAAAACAAGTTCCATGCGCGAATTACCCCGTTACAGAGAGATTTACGAAACGCTTCGGCGACAGATCACCGACGGTGTTTTTGTTCCCGGCAGCCTGTTGCCTTCCGAAAATGAGATGTGCCGCCTGTACGACGTCACCCGCCCGACCATTCGCAAGGCGCTCGATCTGTTGACAAAAGAGGGATTCATCATCCGTCACCAGGGAAAAGGGAGCATCGTGAAAGGCGCCCCCAAGGAGATCGGCATCCTGTCGCTGTCGAGCACCACCTCCGCCATGGACGGGACGCGCCTGCAGACATCGATCATCGTGCAGCCCGAACACCGGGCATGGGACGATGCGTTCACCTACGCCATCAGCGAAGAGGAGAAACAGGCGGGATGTATCTATTTCGAACGGGTACGCATCTTAGACGGCGAGCCGGTCATACTCGACATCACCATGCTGCCCGACCTCGGACTACCCCGCTTTGCGGAGTTCAATCTGGAGAACGCCTCGCTTTTCGACCTGTTGCGCTCCCAATACAAGATCACCGTCACAGGCGGCATTCAACAATTATTCGCCATCAGCGCCGACAAACGGGCGCACTCCCTCCTGCGGATACGACAGGGCCACCCCATCCTGCAGGTCAACCGAAAAATGGAAACCAACCGCCCGGGCTTCTACCTCTACAGCCAGATCATTTGCGTCACCAGCAAATATGGACTGAGCGGAAGGTTTTAGCTATCCCGTAACTATTTAGTGATTAATATAAAGCTTCGAATGCGAGGGGATTGGATGATTGTTTGTGCAACCGGGAGGCCTACAAAGATGATGTCCCTTTGGGACCACCTGCGGAGATCTTCAGATAATGTAATATGTGAAGGTAAGCAGGTAACGCCCATAGGCGTTTAACTCCTAATAACCCCCAGTGAAGAGAGCGAAGCGAACGACTGGGGGTGCTGCATAAAGG
>NZ_JARXWI010000008.1 GCF_029893085.1 Parabacteroides sp. PFB2-10 | reverse complement strand
TGCTGCATAAAGGACTTAATATCTCATGAACCCGAAAAGGGTTCAATTGGCTAAGACCGACCTTTAATTCAACACCTTCGGCGTTGGTTTGTTTCTACATTCGCTATCACCCCCAGTCGTTCGCTTCGCTCTCTTCACTGGGGGTTATTAGGAGTTAAATTCCTTCCGGGCTTTCTGTAAACCTTCAATTTTTATCCTTTTTGAAGATCTTACCGTTCATTTTCGCACGTTAACCTCCAAAATGTTAAAAACTCGATTGTAAGCAAAATGCCCATTTTACTTACAATCCCATACGTTAAAAAGTGTTTCTCCCGGGAGTTTGTCTCCGAAGTCCTGCTTTTTTGCGCGCAAAGTCCTGCGGAAATTACAAATCGTAAATTGGGGGTTTTGCTGGAAATGGGCGAATTAACGTTTGTTCACATTATTGAGGATGGCGATTTGTTACATGATGGAAAGAATATCAGAATGTCCTTATTATATAAAAGCGATTGAATCGGTTTAAAAAAACTTAAGGCCTGACAACATCGTGTGTTCGTCAATTCATACCTTTTATTGGTATAAAACGTATAAAATAGAGGAGGAGGGGAGTACCTTATCTTTATTTTCCATAGTTTTGCTTTCCAATTCAATGCACGATTATGAGAATTTTACCTATACTGATGATGCTTTCCGTTGTATGCGGTGGATACGCTTATGTGTATTACCGGATATGGCAGATGATGCCACCGAGCTTGGTGGGGCGGATCATTCTGATCCTTGTTGGGCTTTTCTTGTTTCTTTGCCCGTTTATAAGCATGGGGTTTGGCGGCGTGTTCCCGGTTTCCGTCTCGGCTTTTATGTATAAAGTAGGTACCTCCTGGCTGATTGCACTGCTTTATCTGTTTATGTTGTTCCTGGTGTTGGATATATTGCGGGTAACGCATCTACTTCCGGTTGACAAAATCTTGTATAACAGTTGGATCGGACTGGGCAGCGTGGCCTGTGTGATGGCTGTGATCCTGTCGATCGGCTATTATCGTTATACACATAAAACAAGGGTGGAACTGACTATTCCCGTGAAGAAAGAGACATTGTCGGGCAGTCCGTTGAAGATTGTAGCCGTGAGCGACCTGCACCTGGGTTATGGTATCGGGAAAAAGGAGTTTGAAGGCTGGACGGAATTGATCAACAAGGAAAACCCGGATATAGTATTGATTGCCGGAGATATTACGGACAACAATGTCACGCCGCTTTACAAAGAAAATATGGGCGCTGTGTTTGGCCGGATAAAGAGTAAGTATGGCACCTATGTGATTCCTGGCAACCATGAGTATATTGCCGGCAAAGAGCAGGCCAGGGCGTTTCTGAGATCGACTGGGGTCACCCTCCTGGAAGATGCTGTTGCATTGGTAGGTGATCGTTTCTATGTCGTAGGTCGCGACGACCGCAGCAATGCCTCGCGCAAACCGCTCCGCGAACTGGTCGCCTCTTTGGATAATACCAAGCCGATTCTATTGCTCGATCATCAGCCCAACCACCTGGAAGAGGCGGAAGAAAACGGGATCGACCTGCAAATATCAGGACATACGCACGGCGGACAGGTTTGGCCGGCGACACTGGTCACCCAGGTGATCTTCGAGAAAGATCATGGCTACCTGCAAAAAGGAAATACCCATTATTATATAAGCTCCGGCTTGGGCATTTGGGGTGGTAAATTCCGTTTGGGTTCACAGTCGGAATATGTGGTGATCAACCTGGTAGGAGAAGAATAACAGCTTCTTAGAAGATAATCGCGTAAAACACATAGAAACAATACAACAATTTGAGTCCCGTGCCGAGCAGGAATCCGGCAAAGGCGCCCAATGCCGCTTTAAACGCTTTGTCTGCCCCGTTTCGGGCAAACAATAGTTCGCCGATAAAAGCGCCCAGTAGCATACCCATCAGCATACCGATGGCCGAGAAGAAAATACCAGCCAGCATACCGACAATGGAACCAATCGTCGCGTAACGGGAACCGCCTGATTTGCTGGTGATATAGGGCGGAAGCACATTGTCGATCACCGTGATCGCAATCATCGCCACAGCCGTCCATATCAAAAAAGAGGAGGAATAGTCTTGATAGCCGCTCCACTTCGCCAGCCAAAGCGCCAGATAGGCAACAGGAGGACCGGGCAGCGCGGGCAAAACAGAACCGGCAACCCCTATAATCACGCATATAAACGCCAATATCATTAGAAGAATACTTCCCATATGTGCAAATATAGGAAGTTTTTAACAATGAAGTGTTTGGGGAAATTCAAATCCGATAATTCAATTATTATATATTAAACAGGAGATCGCCGGATCAGAGAAGAGATAGGAGGAGTTTGTTTTTAGTTCTTTTCTATGCCCTCTTCTTCCAATAACTGGCGGATAGCAGTGCGTTCTTCGTCGGTGGTGGCTGTTTTTAGGGCGATTTGAAGAGCTTCCCGGGCGGCTTCATTTCCGTTTTGGTAGGCAGTGGTGAGCAGGGGGAGGACATCGGGCAGACCGGTGGTTGCCAATGCTGTGAAGTAGAGGTGTTTTTTGCTCTCGCCGGCCAGGATCATGCGGCGGCTTACTGTGTCAAAGCGGGTGGCGGGATCCTGCACATCCAACGAGGAAATGACTGCTTGTTGCAAATAGGGGATAGCATCCTCTTCGGCTGATTCCAGCATACCTGCAAGCAGGGTGAAGTCTTTTTCCGAAACCACCTCTTTCAAAGCGACCAGGGCTGCCTTCCGCACCTCCGGGGAGATGGATTTAAGTTGATCGAACACCGTATGCACATTCGCGTTTGCCTTGCGCTCAGCCAGGAGCTCCAGGCCGGCTATCTTCCCAGCGTCACCCGCTTGCGGGATTATACGAGCCACTGCCCGATCGATATCTCCCGGAAAGGTGGAAAGCGCCTTTTGCGCAATCGTTACCTCTTCGTTGTCGGGACTACTGAGCATGCCGGTCAACACGCCGATAAAATCAGGGTGACCAATTGCACTCATTACTTGGGCGGTTGCCTCTTTTACGTTGTTGTCGGGTGTTTTTAATTGATTGGCCAAGACCTGCGTGCCCGGTAGGTCGAACTTAATCTCCAGGCGACGCAGTTTTTCTTTTTTCTCCGGATTGGCGGCTTCTTTGGTTATCCATTGTAGGATATCTGTTTTTACCTCCGGTTTGGCTTTAGCCATCGTTTTATAGACATCGATATACATCGGCGTATCGGCATAAGCCGACGCTGCTTCGAGCGCGGTAGTGCGTTGTGTGCGATCCGGATTCTTCAGGGCGGTGAGCAACTGCTTCGTTGCTGCGGCTTCCGCCTTATTTTGCGCGTATACACCGGAGAGACTCCCGATTAACAGGAAGAAATATAAAAAGTAGAAATAACGGATATTCATATTGCCTGATCGAATAATGACTCGTTGCAAATATAATGAAATAAAAATAAAGGAGAAGACGGAGTTCACAGAGAAGCGCCAATAGCGCTTCTCTGTGAACTCCGTCTTTCAAATAGAGCTTCGTGTCTTTGTGTTAAAACTCTGTCGCTTCGCTTAAAAGGCAATCGATACTTCGGCGCCTACCTGCAGGGGTTTGCCCAATTGCATGAAGGAGGCGTTTTTGTTGTTGGTGCTTTTCGATTCCACATAGAAGGTGGCGTAGTCGGTATCCAACAGGTTGCGTGCCCAGAGGCTGAGGTTGACAATGCCTTTGCGCACACCTACCTTCGCATTCAGTAATCCATAGAATTTCTGTGTCACATCGTTCTGCTCGGTCCAGAAAATCTTTCCCGCGCCATTGTATTGTGCCGATGCGGTCAACTGATCGATCCAGCTATTGCGAAGCAGCTTGTTGTATTGCAGGCCAAGGCTGAGGGTATGACGCGGCGTATAGGGAATAAACTTGCCGGCATAGTCATTTATGCCGTCGTTGTAGTCTTTGAAGGTCGCGTGGGTGTATCCATAGTTGACATCAGCCGAGAGATCTTCAAAGAGCTGGGCGCGAAGCGACAATTCCACCCCATAGCTTTCTGCCTTTCCGGCGTTGGTCAGGACACGGCCGCTACCACTTTCAACGAATTTGGTCAGTTGAAGATCCTTGATATCCATATAGAAAAGGGTGGCTTCGGCATGAAGGCGGTTTTCTATCAGTTCGCTACGGGCACCTAATTCATAGTTCCAGCTCTTCTCCGGTTTGTAAGACATCACCTCTTCCAACGGAGCAGGCGTTTCCACCGGCAGGGTAATATTCATGTGCATCTCTTGAAACTTCTGATTGAAGGCATTCATCATATCATACTTCATGTGATCCTTCATGATATCGGCTGACATCTGCACGTTATAGCCTCCGGTTTTATATCCTTTGGCCACAGAAAGGTAGGTAAAGGTAGAGGGGGTGCATTCGTATTTCAGCGATACCTTGGGCAATACCTGCCAGAAATCCTGCGATACCTGCTCGTCGATCACTGTTTCGTCGTACCAACTGCTGAGATCGATCGCCGGACTGGGACCGGGCATCTTTCCCGAGAGCATCATCTTACCATTGCTACGGTAGGTCATCTCCTGCTTTTCATAATCGAGACGCAGACCGGCAGTCAATGAAAGGCCGGGCGTAAACAGGTTATTGATCGTAGATTGGTGGAACAAAGCGGTTCCGTAAGAGGGTGTCTCAAAGCTTCCGGGGATATATAATTCATCGCCGGTCACGTTTAACGCAATGGGCGCTTTGATCTCATCGAATATACTCTGAAACATTTGCATACCATCCTTCTTAAAGGTGACAGGCCCTTCGGTATTCAATTGGTTATAGAAGCCATACAGTCCGAATGACCATTGCCAATTGCCGGTATGATTGCTCTTAATCGCTATCTCTTCGCTCCAGGCGCGTTGCAGTTGTCGTTGGTTGAGGGTAAATACAGAGGTGGTGTCGTAGTCCTGATCCATGCGCATATCATCTTTCAGCCATTGGAATCCCGTGGTGCTTGTCAGCAATATCCGGTCGGTTTTGTATTCTAATTGCAGGTGGTTCGCCAGCGTATTGCGTTTGTATGAGCTCGGATCGTTCACCATGACGGGGGCAGTCTCTCCGGTTTCTTCATTGTATTTTCCATACGGAAAGGCGCCCTGGTCGGCATAGTCGTACGAAAAGGTATAGGCGGCGGTCAGACGGGGCGTGATGCGCCAGTCGAATTTCACGCGGCCTCCTGCCGATTCTTCCGCGTCGGCCTTCTTGCCGGTGTATTCATTGGTGAAAAAGCCATCGTTGCGGTCGTAGTAGGCACTGACCGAGAGGCCAACCGTCTCGCTTAGTTTGTTGTAATGCGATGCTTTCACCTTCAGTTGACCGTAGTTACCGGCGGAAACCGACAACTTAGTGCCCTGGAAATTGAAAGGCGAAAGGGTATAGATATTGACAATACCTCCCATCGCGTTTCTTCCGTAGAGCGTACCCTGTGGTCCGCGCATTACTTCGATACGTTGGATATCGGCAAATTCAAAGTCGAACGTGCTCTTATCTAAGTAAGGAATATTATCGACATAGAGTCCGACCGACTGTCCGCTGCTGCGCGCTCCGATGCCTCGGAGGTAAATGGCGGAGGTCATTTTGGAACCATAGTCGGGAATATATAGATTAGGTACAAACGCGCTGATGTCTTTCAAGGCGTCGATCTGTCGTCCGTTGATCAGTTGCGGAGAAAGGATAGAGACCGAACCAGGCAGTTTGCGCAGGTTATTCGTCTCTTTGGTCGACGAGGTGACTACGATGGCATCCAGGTTGTATGTCTTGATGGTGTCATTCTCGTGAGGAATCTCTTTCTCCGCACGCAAAAACGGGGTGGCCAGTAAGGCCAGGCATAGGAGCATGCCAGCTTTTCTCTTTCTCATTGTAGCATTTATTTTTCGCCTGCAAAGGAAAGGAAAAAGAGAAGAACGGGCAATCACTACATTTAGTGATTTTGTATGTTGATATAACTCTTCAATGCTTCGATGTATTTCTCGAAAGCATGGATACCTTTGAAGGTCACTTTGCAGATGGTCTGCGGTCGTTTCCCTTTGAAAGTTTTCCGGACATCGATATATCCCGCCTGTTGCAATTTATCGATCTGCACGCTCAGGTTCCCGGCCGTCGCGTTTGTCTTCTCTTTCAAGTAGACAAAGTCGGCCTCTTCCACGGAGATCAGAATAGACATAACCGCCAATCGGAGCTCCGAAAGCAATAATGGATCTAATTCTTTAAACATTTCTTTTGCGGGATTTATAGTTTAGATAATGCCCGGGAATAACCATCATAATCAGAAAGATAAGGGAGAATATTTGCAGCATCATCGTATAGGGCATCCGTAATATAAGAACAGTAGAAAGTATCATCCCTAATACACCGGCAATCACCAACGGACGGAAATTGATCACCAGCCCGGTCAATGTTGTTCCGATTCCCATAATCAACACAATGATAAACAAGAGTGGCAACCGGTATAGAATAGAAACGACCGACAATAAAAAGCCGGTGATGCCTAATACAACCCAGATATAATTGATTACCTTATCTACATAGGTGGATACATGTGGTTTCTTTCCCTGCTTTTTATAATGTATCATCGTCATGATTCCGGCACAAACCGGTAAAAGAAACCAAAGCCATTGCCATACATAGTCTCCTGTTCTCATTATCATGACCCATACTGCCATTGTTACAATTACGGTAGTGTATCCCCATATCAGAAACATGGTTCCACTGCCTTCTTCCATCCGCTCCTGTGTGTTGCGGATCATGCGGGAGATTAACTCCAAGCTCTCTTTCTCGTTTAATTGTCTGTCTTGCATCTCTTCCATAATGTGTTGAATTTGTGTATAATAATACGGGTTTATATAAATAAAATCAATTTGATTGTGCAAATATAAATAAGTTTATGATATAAACCAAACTATTACGTAAATTTTTCTGTACATAAATCTTCCGACCTCGAAATAGACGATTTCCTTGCACTTTAGGTAATGGTGATGCGAAACAATGTTTTCTGCCTACCTACAAACGAAAATCGGATCAACTCCAATTTGCAAATTGTCAAATTGGAGAATGTTTTTTTTTGAATCCAGGATGGATTATGATTTGATTGTTTGATTAAACAAAATGTGCTGATGGTTGGCAGTAGGGCGGCGTAAAAACCAATTTCCATCGCCCAGAATAGATACCTATAGAGACGTGCTATGGGGATAGGGTTGTTTGCTTTTGCGGAATCGAATATTTTCTACGGACATGCCATATGTGACATCTCCTGGAGAATGCCCGTCAGACAGACGGAAGGCAAACCCCAGGAGATTAAATTTCCAAAAATAGCCGAGGTGATCGGCATTTCTTTTATTCAGATAAAGACAACATCAAACCTTTATAGAACTCGGCCACGGCTTCGATGCCCTGGTAAAAGAAATCCAGGCGGCAACTCTCGTTCGGCGAGTGGATGGCATTCTGCTCCAATCCGAATCCCATTAGGATTGTTTTCAGCCCTAATACCTCTTCGAAGGTAGAGATAATAGGAATGCTTCCACCCCGGCGCACTGCCAAAGGCTTTTTGCCGAAAGCAATACCGACGGCCTTCTCCGCGATCTGGTAGGCCGGCATATCGATCGGGCAGACATAGCCCTGACCACCATGCGTAGGGCGCACCTTGATCTTCACATAGTCGGGAGCTACCCGGTTTATATAGGCTTCGAACAGGTCGGATATCTTTTGGTAATCCTGGTGAGGCACTAAGCGACAGGATACTTTCGCGTATGCTTTCGAGGGCAGGACCGTTTTGCTTCCTTCTCCGGTGTAACCGCCCCAGATACCACAAATATCAAAGGTCGGGCGGCAGCTGTTCCGTTCCAGCGTGGAATAGCCCTTTTCGCCGAACAGAGCCTCGACATCAATAGCAGCTTTGTATTTTTCCTCGTCGAAGGGTATTTGTGCGATCATCTCCCGTTCAGCAGGCGACAGATCTTCCACATCGTCGTAGAAACCGGGGATGGTGATGCGTCCGTCGCTATCGACAATATCAGCCATCAATTTACATAAGACATTAATAGGATTGGCCACCGCTCCGCCGAAATGGCCTGAATGCAGGTCGCGGTTCGGACCGGTCACCTCTACCTCCCAATAGGCCAGGCCACGGAGTCCGGTAGTCAACGACGGTGTTTCGGCACTGACCATACTGGTGTCGGACACAAGGATGATATCAGCTTTTAACAGTTCTTTGTTTTCTTTACAGAAATCTTCCAGACTGGGCGAACCGATCTCCTCTTCCCCTTCAAAAATAAATTTCACATTGCATTGCAACAATCCCTCGCGAAGGGCGGTTTCAAAACCTTTTACCTGTATCATGCCCTGGCCTTTGTCGTCGTCGGCACCACGCGCCCAGATGCGTCCGTCACGGATAACGGGCTCAAACGGATCGCTTTGCCATAGATCCAGTGGCTCTGCCGGCATAACATCGTAATGGGCATAGACAAGCACTGTTGGCGCCTCCTTCGAGATGAGTTTCTCTCCGTATACTACCGGATGACCTTTTGTCGGCATAACAACCGCCTTGTCGGCACCCGAAGAGAGCAAAACTTCCGTCCAACGACGGGCACAAGCCTCCATATCGGGACGATGTTCCTGTTTAGCACTAATAGATGGAATACGAATTAATGAAAATAATTCTTCCAGAAAACGTTCTTTGTTAGATTCAATATACGCTTTTACAGACATGGTATTTTTATTATTTGGTGATTAAATATGTAACAAACTTACATAAAAACGGGATTATGAAAGGCATAAATCAAAACAAATCTTTTATCTTTGCGTGATTAGACCCTAAATTTCAAAGGATGGACGCGCTAAAGTATTTTTCAGTTCCCGAGAATGACCCTGACTTGTTAAAGGAATACTTTCAAAAAGTAACCTCTATTTTATCCAATCACCATATCGGTTTGTGGGAGTTTGATACGGAAACTACGGGCATGAAATACCTGAATGATTTCCTGCATATACTTGGACTTGATAAAATCGGGTTGCGATATGACGACTTGGTAAAGCTGGAGGATCATATACATCCGGAAGACCAGCCGAAACTTCGGGAAATATTTCGTTTAGCCCAGACACAAAAAGGGAAATCCCAGAAAATCAGATACCGCGCGATAGGGCCTCAGGGTGAAATCGCCTGGTTGGAAGATCATTTCTATGCCATTCTTGAAGAGGACAGTGACGCGGCAGAAAAAATCATTGGATATACGACGAACATAGACAAAACGCTGGAAAAAGAGAGGCAAATCAAGCAATTGGAAGTTCTTTACAAGGCGATGAACGAAGCCCAGCCCGGTTTTATCTTCGTGTTTGATGATAAATTCTTCCTCAGAGAGGTGTTCATGCCTGACAGCATGACTTTACTCCATAGCATGAAAGAATTGATCGGGATGGACGGGCGGCATATCTACTCGCCCGAAGTGAGCGAACTGCTCATACATAATATTCACGGTTGCCTGAAAGACGGACAGCTGCGCGAATTGGAATATCCTGTCGAATTGAATAATCTTCGTTTCTATTATCAGGCGCGCATCGTACCCTATAAAGAGAATATGGTATTAGCCATGATACAGGATATTGGCGACCGTATCCGGCGGGTGGAAGAATTGGTGGAAGTACGGAAACAGGAAGAGTCTAATAAAATGAAATCGACCTTCCTGGCCAATATGAGCCACGAAATACGCACGCCGTTAAATGCGATTATCGGCTTCTCGGAGATATTAGCGGCGGAAGATGATCCCGAAAACCGGGAGGAGTTTATAGGCATCATTCGAAAGAATAGTGATCTTTTGCTCCAGATTATCAATGATATCTTAGACATCTCCCGCATTGAGTCGGGTAAGATCGAGATCAATGTGCGGGAAATAGATATCAATGCACTTATTCAAGACGTTGTAGAGGTGCATAATATGAGAATGAAACCGGATGTCGAATTTATCGTCATTGCACCGACCGAACCCATTCGAACCTATTCCGATTCGAACAGGATAAAACAAGTTTTATTTAATTTTCTTTCTAACGCCATAAAACATACGACGAAAGGACATATTATATTACGTCTGGACGCCGAGAAGGAGGAACTCTGCTTCTCCGTTAGCGATTCAGGTTCCGGTATTCCGGAGGATAAAATGCCCTATCTCTTCCAGCGATTCGAGAAACTGAACAGCTTTGTTCAGGGTACCGGATTGGGATTGGTCATTTCGAAAAACTTAGTCGAACACATGGGGGGACGTATCGGAGCCTCTTCTGTTTATGGAGAAGGCAGTATCTTCACCTTTACCCTGCCCATATACACTTCGGCGGAAGAAGCGTCGGTAGCTATCTCGAATCATACCATCACCACCAACCGATCGGACTCCTCTGATTCGAGAAAGAAAAGAATCGTGGTGCTCGAACCAAACGATGAGGAATTCAATGCGGTCAATGACATTCTTGGTAGTAATTACTCCCTGTCGCAAACGAGAACAAAAAGCGAAACAGTCGACCTGTTTGTGTCCGAAAAGCCCGATCTTTTCCTGATCAACATTTCCATCCCACAAGGCGAAGGAGTAGAAACCATTAAAAAGCTCAGGGAGTTTTCGATTACAATACCTATCATTGCTATGACTACGCATGGGAATTATATCGACCAGGAGTTTGCGTTTAAAGCAGGTGGTAACGATGTGGTATTGAAACCTTTCACCAGCTCTCGCTTGAGAGACGCTATCGTGGCTTATATATAGGGACAAACCTGCCATTTCCTTAGGCTAAATACATTCTCCCCTCTTATCAAAAGAGAACGTCCAGTTGTCAAACAAATTTGGTCGGACTACTTCATGCCTTGTATATTCGCAGATGAATAACATTTACAAGGCATAAGAGTTAGGTTAACAAACAAATTGAATCATGGAACAGGGTATGTGTATTAGTCAAAAAGAGAACAGGAAACAGGGGAATTCATTTAGCTCCTATGAAAAGGTATTAGGTCTGTTGGAAGCTGATAAGGACTTCTCATTCGAAAATATGGAGAAGGTGGAAACTCTGGGAAAAGAAACAGATATGATCACCCTATTCTGGGTTGAGAAAGGTAGCTGTTCCTTAAGCATAAACAACAAACTCATCGCGATGGAAAGTCATACCTGCTGCTTTGTCTCTTCTTTAAGCGATTTGCAGATCAACAAATACACTCCTGACTTTAATGCACGTGTATTGATTGTCAAAAAGAGTTTTATGGACGAATGTATTTCGAACAAGAAGATACTTGCTTTCTATAATCGTTTGTTTATCAAGCAGTGGATCAAGATACCGCTTATGCCGGACGAATGCGAAATGATAAATCAAAGTTTTAATACACTCAAAATCAAAGTCTGCGGGCAAAAGGAATCCTCTTTTTACAAAGAGTTCGTGTTCATTAGTTTCAAATCATTTGTATTCGATCTGACACATATACTCAATAGTCGGGAGGAGTATAATACATTAACTTTCAGTCGTAAGGAGGAATTGTTTATTCAATTTATGGATCTGCTGCTGGAACACTACAAAGAAGAGCATGAAGTTGGGTTTTATGCCGAAAAACTATTTGTTTCTCCGCAATACCTTACGTTGATCATCAAAAAACTGACCGGGAAAACGACCAATAAGTGGATAGATGATACCTTGTTGATGGAGGCACGCAAATTGTTAAAGACAACACAAGAACCTGTTCAGCAAATTGCTTACCGGCTGAACTTCTCCGATCAGTCTACTTTCGGTAAGTTTTTTAAGAAATACCTGGGCATGTCTCCCTTGGAATACCGCCGGTTGGAACATGCACCTGCTATGGCCATTTAACCGGCAAAACAAGCCAATCTATACTTTTTCATTTGACAGAGAGGAAAAAAAATGTTTTTTTCCTCTCTTTTTGTAAGAAAATGTGTTTGTTTGCGACTGATTAAAGAAAAAAGTAAAGCAAACACAGTAAATCAATGTTAGAAAAAGAACTTCAAAGCCATCAGTGGAAGGCTTTCAGACGCCACTCTATGTTCGAGCGCAATATGGGAGTGAAAGTATTTATGTTCGTTATTTTCGGGATTCTGGGGCTTCAATTGATGTCGGTCGGCTTCCTGCTTGAACAAATATTATTGGATGTCGGCGAATATACATACGCCATCGACACGTTCAATTACATTCTTTTCCCATTATTTCTGTTCGATTTCACCCTGAAGTACACCATGAAGCAGAGCAATTCCATGCAGATTGCTCCCTATCTCACACTGCCGATCAAGCGGAATAAGTTGTTCAACTTCCTGTTGATAAAAGAGTTTTCCAACATCTGGAATCTCTATTTGTTCTTCCTGGTTATTCCTTTCGGATTGAAAGCGATCACACCCTATTTCGGATTCTTTTCGGCAGTCCTGTATATCCTTTTCTTCTATCTATTGTGTGTAGGCAACAGCCTTCTGGCCAATATGGTAAATCAACTGCAAAAGATAAATGGATGGCTCTATTATCTTCCTTTCTTAGTGGTTGCCGGCCTGTTTGCTTTAACCATTCCCTCCTGGTCGCCCATCGGTGAGTTCACGGTAAAGGTAGGCGATTGGCTATTGGAAAAGAACCTGTTCGTCTGGTTGGCTGAGATCGCTATGTTGTTTGTTTTATGGAAACTGAACCAACGGTTTATGCGCCAGGAAGTGTACCGGGAGCTACAAGGCAAGAAGGTGAAGGAGGCAGCAGCCTTTACCGGCCTCTCTTTCCTCGACAAACTGGGAGAAAAAGGAGAGTTTATCCAGACAGAGATTAAAATGATATTTCGATCCAAGCGCTTGAAACAGCAGATGTATATGATGGGATTCTTCTTTGTCTTCTACTTTTTTATGCTGTTCAGTGCGGATTCACAGTTTAACCGGATCTACTTTTCCAAGCTCTTCTTCAGTATTTTCTTAGTTGGATTCCTGGGATTGATTATGTCGCAATACATGTTCACCTCCGAATCTTCTTTCTTCGACGGATTGATGGCACGCAAGCACTCGATCCTTAACCTGTTGAAAGGGAAATACATATTCTACAGCGCTTGCTCGGTATTAACAACATTGATTCTTATGGTTCCCGTATTTATGGGTAAGCTCGATTTCTTTTTCCTTATCTCGGTGTTCTTCTATTCCATTGGCTTCCTTTATTTCCTGATGTTTCAGAATGCTGTGTACAACAAAAGCTACTTCGATCTTTTTGACGGAGGGGCGATGAATTGGAAAGGCACCTCCGGTAATATGCTGGTCGTAACTATGCTGGGTATGTTCCTCCCGGTTATCATCGCGATGATTATCGCCGGAATCTTCAATGAAACAATTGCCAACTATTATATGCTGGGCATGGGATTGCTCTTCACTATCACGGCAAAATCCTGGCTTCGCTGGACGTACAACCGCTTTCTGAAACGAAAATACCGCAATATGGAAGGCTTCCGGAGCAACGCTTAAGAATGAAGAATGAAGAGTGAAGAGTAAAGAATCGAAGACCGCTTAAAGAATGAAGAGCGATGAATAAAGAATCGAAGATCACCTAAAGCAAAAGCGTAAAGCGATTAATTATCAATTATCAACTATCAATTATCAATTAATAAAATGGACATTACAATAAAAGATCTGACAAAACGATTTGGCAATAAAGTAGCGATAGATATTCCTGAGTTAAATATTGAGGAAGGTACGCTATTGGGACTGGTAGGCAATAACGGAGCCGGTAAAACAACCTTGTTCCGTCTTATCCTGGATCTGTTGAAGGCCGACAGCGGGTATGTGTTAAGTAAAGGAGTCGATGTGGCTAAAAGCGAAGACTGGAAAAACTATACCGGCTCTTTCTTAGACAACCGCTTCCTGATTGATTTCCTGACGCCTGAAGAGTATTTCTACTTCGTGGGACAGACCTATCAGCTGAATAAAGAGGATGTAAACGAACGATTAGCCCCATTCGGCCGCTTTATGAACAGTGAAATTCTGGGACAAAAAAAGTATATCCGCAACTTCTCGGCAGGTAACAAACAAAAGATCGGTATCATGGCCGCCATGATGATCCGTCCGCAGCTGTTGATACTCGACGAGCCCTTCAACTTCCTCGACCCCTCTTCGCAGATGGAGATACGCGATATGATCCGGCAGATGAATGAAACGGAGAAGACAACAATCCTGATTTCAAGCCATAACCTGAACTACACCACCGATATTTCCAATCGTGTAGTCTTGCTTGAAAACGGGAAGATCGTGAAAGATATGGACAATTCGCCGGCAGCCACCGCCGAGCTCAATGCCTATTTTCTGGAGAAAAGCATCGAATAGACATGAAACGAATCGTCATTGTAGGAGCTACGTCAGGCATTGGACGGGAGGTCGCCCGCCTTTTCATCCAACAAGGCTGGCGGGTAGGTGTTGCCGGACGTCGGCAAGAACTGTTGGAGTCTATCCGAAACGAAGCGCCCGGGCAGGTAGAAACCGAACCAATCGACGTAACAGCCGCGGATGCTCCCGAACGTCTATATGCCTTGATCGACAAACTGGGTGGCATGGATATCTTCTTTCTGAGCTCGGGAGTCGGGTGGTATAACCCGTCATTGAATCCGGAAGTGGAAATGAAAACCGTTGAAACCAACGTCAAAGGCTTCACGCAAATGGTCGATTCGGCGTTTCACTATTTCAAACAACAGGGCAAAGGACATATAGCCGTGATCAGTTCCATTGCCGGCACGAAGGGATTGGGTGCCTCCCCCGCCTATTCAGCCACCAAACGCTATCAGAACACCTATATAGACGCCCTTGCCCAGTTAGCCCGAATGAATAAAATCCCCATTCGTTTCACCGATATCCGTCCGGGATTTGTCAGCACCGACCTATTGAAAAACCAATCTTTCCCGCTCCAATTGAAGCCGGAGAAGGTAGCTTGCCAAATAGAAAAGGCGCTCCTTAAAAAGAAGCGCCGTGTAATCATAGACTGGAAATACAATCTATTGGTTTTCTTTTGGCGGTTCATCCCCTTATGGATCTGGGAAAGGCTGCCTATTCACACCTGATCAGTCTGAACAGGTTATGCTCTCTTTGTCTGCTCTGCCAATAACAAAAGCTTGCGGATAAAACCTCCGACCCGTTTGTTTGCCGTTTCGGGATCCGCCGGACTCCCCGCTTCATCGTATTCCGTTCCAGCGTTTAACGCGGTAAAAGAGGCGGGCACCACCTGAGCTCCCATATAAAGCATAAGCGCTTGAATCTCTTTCACGGTCGCTATACCGGCATTCGTGCCATAGGTCACCGAGGAGACAGCCACCACCTTGTCGCGCCACTCTTTCACTAAGAGGTCGATCACATTCTTCAGGGCAGCCGGGAAACTGGTATTATACACCGGAGAGACAATGATAATAGCATCCGCCCGGTTGAATCGTTCTACATAATCCAACACCTGCGCGGTGGGGTTCTTCTGATACATCAACCGTTCCGTAAACAAAGGAAAATCGTAGGCTTTCAGATCCAGGATATCCACCTTCGCCAACTGGTTTTCTTCCATATACTTCTTCATAAAAAGAGCCACCCGATGGCTAAGCCTTCCATCCCGGATACTCGCGGATATAATTGCAATCTGTTTCATTTTTTTCGTTCTATAAATTATAACTACATACTATTTATAGAACGATATTTTGACCGCTTTTGTTTAGGAAAAGAGCCGCTTATTTCTGAAACACCTTGGTAGAGATCACATAGACATCCTCCAACGGACGGTCGAACTCATCCCTTTCCACCAAAGACATCTTCTCTACCACATCGAGCCCTTTCACCACTTCGCCGAAGATAGTAACCGAGCCATCCAGATGAGGCGATCCGCCGATTGTCTTATACACCTCACGCTGATCTGCCGGTATCACATAAGCGCCACCCAGGCGTTCTATCTCATCCATAATCATAAGCGACAACTGGATTTCCAGTTCTTCTGCCTTCTCAGCCTCTTTCCAGGAAGCATCCTTCTCTTGTAATTCTTTTTTAAATTTGTGATACAACCAGTTGCGGCGTATATCGTTGATGCGCACCTCTATTTTATCCAGTTCTTCATCGGTCTGTATCTTTCCCTGCAGGAAGCAGAATTGCGTCCCGGCAGAAGCACGCTCCGGATTTACATCGTCACCCTGCTTGGCGTCGATCAGGGCACCTCGTTTGTTGAAGTAGTGAGGCATGATCTCTGCCGGCACCGTATATCCGCCACTGTTTCCACCATAACGAACACCCGGCTCACGTTCTTTGCTGGTCGGATCGCCTCCTTGCACCACAAAGTCCTTGACAATACGATGGAATAAAACACCGTCATAAGTTCCTTCCTGACACAAACGAATAAAATTCTCCTTATGCAAGGGAGTGTCATCGTAAAGCAATACCGTCACATTGCCCATAGAGGTTTTAACCGTTACATACACCGGTTTTTCCGGATCCAATGGTTTTTGCTTGCCAGAGCAACCTGCACACATCATTCCCACTAAAAATACAAGAATAAAAAGTTGATTTTTCATTTGAATATAGATTTAGTAATTAACATATATTATCGGCTTTCATCCAAGAAAACCTTCATTTCGCACGCTTTACAGTCAAATTCCAATCGCAGGCGATTCTCTTTGTAAACCAGGAAATAGGGCTCCTGGTAAGGCGATGCCTCTTTCTGCCATACCGGGCACCATCCGAGCGAATAACGAAGGCAATGCTTCGTGAACATCAGCGGCGCCTCTTTTTTATTTTCCTTTTCAAAGGCCGGTTCAATCTTATCTACGCCATGGATCTTATAATACGAAGCCGCCTTTTCATTATATATATTTCCCAGATAGGAAAGTGTCGTCTGTGGATAGGTTACAGCCGAATTTCTTCGCATGGCGGGGCGCGCAGATAGCGCTGGGTAACGCATCCGACGAGCCATCAATAATTGATCGACCACCTGACGACGCATCTCATTCAACACCGAAGAAGGGATAAACCAGTTCTTGGTCAACCCAACCGTCACATTTCGCGCTTCAAAGGGCGTATTCCCCAATTTGGCCAATTGCGTCTCTATATTCTTCCGCTGGTCAGAGCGCGCCTCCTCCTTTTCGCAGGGAAACGGAATCTCTACCCGGGCGCCTGTCTCGTCGGTCATACCCAGGGTGAACCCCAGCGCATAATCCGCGAATGCGATATCCACCGCTATCTTCCGTGTGGCTGAAGGCTTATCCAACAGCTTCTCGAACTCTTGATCCATATTCCGGTAAAGCGGTGTCTTAGGTTGAATCTTAGGCATGTCGGCCGGAAAAACACGATTGTCCTCTACTCTGTTTACCCGAAAGCCTTCCAGTTCGCCTTTCGGATTAAAGAAGACCAGTCCGTCGCCATTATGTAATGACTTCACACCGGCTACCGTAAAGGAATTGCCTTTGATCTCTTTCACCGTTCCGACCGCTTCGCCTATCGACTTCGGTGTATCAAACGAGGTGATATCTTTACTTCGCTTATCTAACCAATAGGATGTAAATCCGCGATTAAAACTCTTTTCCGGAACAGGCTCAAACGTATACCGGCTCTGTCCAGCCGACGAACGCCGGTATTCCGGTCGGTGCGCCAGTATCGCATCCAGCTTCTTCCGGTAATAGGCGGTTATATTTTTTACATACGAGACATCTTTCAACCGCCCTTCGATCTTGAAAGAGGTGACACCGGCGTCCAATAAGGCCTCTAGTTCCGCCGAACGGTTCATATCTTTCAATGATAACAAATGCTTTTGGAAAAGGATCGGCGTGTCGTTACTATCGATCAGATCGTAAGGAAGACGGCAGTACTGCGCACACTCGCCCCGGTTGGCACTCCGCCCACTCAGGGCAGCGCTCAGATAACACAATCCGCTATAACTCACGCATAAGGCGCCATGTACAAACACCTCCAGGTTGACCGATGTATGCTCCGCGATCTCCCGTATCTGAGGCAAGGCAAGCTCGCGCGCTAAGACCACTTGGTCGAAGCCGCTTTCCTCCAGAAACTGCACCTTTTCCACCGTCCGGTTATCCATTTGCGTGCTTGCGTGCAATGGAATAGGCGGTATATCCAACATAGCAATGCCCATATCCTGCACAATAAGAGCATCGGCTCCCGCCCTATATAACTCCCCAATCAGCTTTTCCGTCTCCTCCAGCTCTTCATCTTTTAGGATCGTGTTCAAAGCAATGTAAATACGGGCATCATAGATATGCGCAAAGGCACAGAGCTGACGAATATCCTCTACCGAATTGCCTGCCGCCGCCCGGGCACTAAACTTGGGCGCACCGATATAAACCGCGTCCGCCCCGTGCAGGATAGCCTCCTTCCCGCTAACCAAGTCTTTGGCAGGGGCTAATAATTCTATTTGTTTTTGATGTTTCATAAGAAGGCGTCTAAATCATCCTCCTGTTATGGCAATTGAACTGTTGGAGTTAATTCCACGCTAAGTCCTAAAGCAGATGCCATTCGATAAAACGTTGATACTTTCGGTTCGGTTCTCCCAGTTTCCACGCGAGAGATGTATGATTTATTGCTGCCTATTTTCGCAGCTAACTCTGCTTGCGTCATATTAGCCTCTTTCCTCGCCTGTTCAATGATTTGGCCTGTATAATAGGCATATGCTTCTCTTCTGAAAGCATCCCTTTCAGGAGTACCTTCTTTTCCATAGAGTTCATCCAACTCTACACTGATACTTCTTGTTTTACTCTTTATTTGCATAATACTCCTTCTTTATACGTAATGCTTTTTGAATCTCCTTTTCCGGTGTTTCCTGGGTCTTTTTCTGAAACCCATTAAAAAGAACAACTATCTTGCCCTCATCAAAAATGAAAAAAATGCGGTAAATATTACTATTATACATCGCCCTCAACTCAAACAATTCATCACGGATATACTTCACAAACTTTGTACTCACACGATCTTCAGTTCCTAACAGATCAAGAATATAGTGTACTTTTTTTCGTTCAGCATCCGTCAAAGAGTTTATGAAATCATCATAATAGTTACCGTATGCGATAATCTCTCTTTTCATCGGGTAAAAATAGTAAAAGTTTACCAGTTGAGCAACTTTTGGAAAAGAAATATGATTCTAATAGAATAAATCAATCACAAATCCCCCAAGTATTTTATATCTTCAATATTATAGGGCGTTTCCTGGTAGACATAGTAATTCAACCAGTTGTTGAACAATAGATTGGCATGTCCCCGCCAACGCACCACAGGCCCTTGTGCCGGGTTATCGTTGCGGTAATAGTTATGCGGTATATTGATCGGAAGCCCCTTCTGCTTGTCGCGTATATATTCGTCGTTCAACGTATAAGGCGAATACTCCGAATGGCCGGTCACGTAGAACTCTCTTCCTCCCCGCGACATCACCATATAGACACCCGACTCTTCGCTTTCGGACAGAAGCGTCAACTCCTTGTTCTTCACAATATCCTCCCGGCGTATCTCGGTATGACGGCTGTGAGGAACAAAAAACTCTTCGTCGAAGCCTCTGAAAATAGGGAGATAAGGCTCGCGCAGGGTGTGGCGGAATACACCAAACATCTTGGCCGGAAGCTCGTATTTAGGTACATCATAAAAATGGTATAATCCCGCCTGAGCCGCCCAACAAATATACAGGGTAGAGGTCACATGCGTCCGTGCCCAATCGAATATACGCATCAGTTCATCCCAGTAGTTCACCTCCTCGAAAGGCATCAACTCCACAGGAGCGCCTGTGATAATCATGCCGTCGTAATACTGGTCGGCCATCTCTTCAAACGTTTTATAGAACGCCTGCATATGTTCGATGGGTGTATTCTTGGGTGTATGTCCCTCTATCTTCATAAACTCCATCTCCACCTGCAAAGGGGTGTTGCTTAACAAACGCACCAGGTCGGTCTCGGTGGTGATTTTCAGCGGCATAAGATTCAATACCACTACCTTCAAAGGGCGAATATCCTGTGTGGCCGCCCGAAGCGAATCAATCACAAAAATATGTTCTTGTTTGAGCAATTCAATCGCCGGCAGATTTTCTTGTACGTTTAATGGCATAATAGTAGTTGTTTTATATGATGCAAAGATAGTGTTTTTAGGCTGTATTATCGATTTACGTTTTATTTTCAAAACAGAAAAAAGAGAGGACGGAGAAAGATGGCTTATTTCGCAAATGTTAAAATGTCGATTGTAAGCAAAACGGCTGTTTTGCTTACAAATCCATACGTTAAAAAGTGTTTCTCCCGGGAGTTTGTCTCCGAAGTCCCGCTTTTTTGCGCGCAAAGTCGGGCGGAAATTACAAATCGTAAATTGGAGGTTTTTGACGAAACAGGTAAATTAACATAAATTAATAATAATAAAACAGCCCCGTAGCGGGTTGAACCCATTTCGGGGTTCAGAGTGGGGAGTAATCCATAACCCCGGGTTGGCACCCGGGGTTATCCAAAATGAAAGTCCTTGCGGACTTTGGCTGAACAGTTATCAGGCCGCATGACCCATAGTTAATATTATTAAAAAAAAGCCTGTTTTATAACAAAAGCGCCTATCTTTGCTAACAATGAAGAAGATATTGACATATACATTCACTTTTTTGATGGCTATTCTGGTCTTTTACGGAGGAGCCGGTGTCAATATTATCTCTTTTTGCTGCAATGATTGCCGGGATGCCGGTGTAGAAGTATTGACTTCTGAGAAATGCTGCGAAATACATGGGCATAGCCATGATGAAGTACCGGTTTTTGAGGCGGGCACAAACGCCATTAGCCATTCCAATGAAATGTGTTGCGATTTGGAAAGAGTCTATTTCGACTGGGACTTCGAACAGGTGGCTAAGCAAAACCTTGATCCGATTGTGATCGATCTGTTTGTGATAGACGGATCACTTTTATCTACAACTCTCTTTCCTATAGCCAGCAAAATGGAGGCGGTTCTGCCGAATGGTCCGCCACTCCCGCCGGAGACATATCTTTCTTTGCTGACTACTCTTTTGATTTAGCGGGGTAGAGGCATTTGTGTGCCTTAGGAAGCGATGGGCTTTACCTATACGCCTGAAAGGGCTTTTTGCCTTTGGGTATCGGTTTAGCTTATGGCGGCTTATTGGGCTTTCCAGGATGGCCCAGTGAGTATTTCCGAAAATAAAATTAAATCAAAAGAAAAATGTTCAGACAATTTATATTAAGTATGTTTGTTAATATAGTCTTTTTGACGACAGCTCTTGCCGAAGGGAATGTTGTCAAAGGCTATGTATATGATGAAAGTAATCAGCCTGTGATCGGAGCCAATGTCTATTGGGAGGGAACCCAGACGGGAACCACCTCGAATATAGACGGCTATTTTGAACTGGCACCCAAGGCTAACAGCCAGCGCCTGGTGATCAGTTATATTGGATATACCACAGAGATATTGACTGTTGCCAACCCAACAGAACCGTTGCGTATCAATCTGAAGAGCGTAGTGGAACTGCAGGAGGTGGTTGTAAGCGAGCGCCGTATGGGGACGATAGCTTCCCGTACCAGTGTGGTGCAGACACAGAAAATCACCTATGACGAATTATGCCGTGCGGCTTGTTGCAACCTGGCGGAAAGCTTCGAGACCAATCCTTCGGTGGATGTCTCTTATGCCGATGCTTCAACCGGTGCGCGGCAGATCAAACTATTGGGTTTGTCGGGTACCTATGTGCAGATGTTGACGGAAAACTATCCGAACTTCCGGGGAGCTGCCTCGCTGTATGGCTTGGATTATGTGCCCGGAGCCTGGATGGAGAGCATACAGGTGTCGAAAGGAACCTCTTCGGTGAAGAATGGCTATGAAGCCCTGGCCGGTCAGATCAATGTGGAATTCAAAAAGCCTCCCACGGCGGATATCGTTTCGGCCAACCTGTTTGCCAGCGATGCCGGGCGATATGAGGGTAATGCGGATGCTTCCTGGCATATCAATGAGAATGTGTCGACCGGGTTGTTGGTACATTATTCGAACGATAGTAAGCAGCATGACGCTAACGACGATGGTTTCCTCGATATGCCGTTGAAGGAACAGGTCAATCTGATGAACCGCTGGTATCATAAAACCGATAATTATGTGGCTCAATACGGGGTGCGCTATCTGCATGAAAACCGTACGGGTGGGCAGGTGACCAACAAAGGAATCGCCGATCCCTATCAGATCAAGCTCAATACCAACCGGGTGGAGGGATTCACCAAACAGGCCTATATTATCGATACGGAGCAGGTAGAAAGCATGGCGTTGATCCTGTCCGGATCCTACCATGAGCAGAAGTCGATGTATGACCGTACGCCCTACAATATTTATCAGAACAATGTGTATGCCAGCCTATTGTATGAAAAGGAGTTCTCGCCGGCTCATAGCCTGAGCACCGGCTTAAGCCTTAATTACGATGGCTTCACGGAGAATCTGACGCAAGCGGGAACGGTGAATGAATTTAATCGTTCGGAGGTGGTGCCCGGTGCCTATGTGCAGTACACCTACAACCTGAATGATAAGTTTATCATGCTGGCAGGCGTGCGTGCCGACTATAGCTCGTTGTATGATTTCTTTGTAACACCACGTATTCACCTGAAGTATAATCCGACCGAATGGTTGAACCTACGCGCTTCTGCCGGGAAAGGTTTCCGCACGGCGAATGTGTTGGCGGAGAATAACTACCTGTTGGCCAGCAGTCGCCGGATGGATATTGCCGATAACCTGGATCAGGAAGAGGCTTGGAATACCGGATTGAATGCATCGTTTTACATCCCTTTGTTCGGCAAAGAGCTGACCCTGAATGCGGAATGGTATTATACCAATTTCCTCAAGCAGGTAGTGGTCGATATGGATAGCGATCCGCATGCTGTTCGTTTCTATAACCTGGATGGAAAATCCTATTCCAATAGCTACCAGATCGAGGCGACTTATCCCTTCTTCCGTGGCTTCACCTTGACGGCTGCCTACCGCTATACGGACGCGAAAACCGACTACCGCAACGCGGAAGGTCAGACTACCCGTATGCGTAAGCCGCTTATGAGCGATTACAAAGGCCTGGTAACAGCCTCCTATCAGACTCCTTTGAAGAAATGGCAGTTCGACCTGACCGGGCAATTCAACGGAGGCGGACGCATGCCGGAACCCGACAAGGCGAATCCGTTATGGGATACGCATTATGGCTCTTATCAGGTATGGAACGCGCAGATCACGAAGTATTTCCGCAGATGGTCGGTCTATGCCGGAGCAGAAAACATGTTCGATTACACCCAGAAGAACCCTATCATACAGGCCAACGAGCCGAGGGGCGACCTATTCGATGGCTCTATGGTCTGGGGACCGGTACATGGACGGACGATTTATATCGGCATGCGTTTCAATATAGACAGAGATTTATAAAAAGATTTTTTCACACCAATAAAAATGTATTATCATGAAAAGAGTTTTATTATTGATGCTTTGCGCGCTTTTCAGCTTCTCAATGGCCAATGCGCAAGACGCGAAGAAAAAGAGTAACAAGGAGACAGTGAAATTCCAGGTAGAAGGCATGGATTGTGCTAACTGCGTGAAGAAAGTGGAAAAGAACATCGCCTTTGAAAAGGGCGTGACCGATCTCAAATGCGACTTGCCTACCCATACGGCGGAAGTGACCTACCGTACGGACAAAACATCTGAAAAGGATATTGTAGCTGCTTTTAAGAAGATAGGCATGGAGGCCGTTCCTGTCAAAGAAAAGGCGAAGTAGGCCTCTTGTAAGATATCCGGGGGCTGGGTAAAGAGTGAACGATTATCACTTTTTACTCAGCCTTTTTGTTTTGAAGTGAGTGTTAAAACTGGAAGTAAATAAAAGGTTGTACTCCGGCACTCTTCACCTGAATGATGATAAAGATCAGAATAACCAATATCAAGGCCTGTACAAACAACGGGGCATTCGTGACAAACTTCCGGGCTTTCATATCCCAACTCCTTGGCGTGAAATGAAGAACAAAGCCTAAGATCATCAAGAAAGTAACACCTTTGTAGCCGGCAATGAACTGTCCTATTATTTCTGGATGGAAATGAGAAAAGATCTGTCCCAATACCTCTCCGGCTGTTTGCATGGAATCGGCCCTGAACAGGATCCAGCCCAGGCAGACCAAGTGAAAGGTGAATATAATACCTAACACTCTTCGAAGCGGCGACATCTCTTCGCCAACCTTCTTAAAACTGCTGAAACGCCCTATGACAAATTTATGAACAGCCAGGGAAACACCGTGTAATCCGCCCCATATAATAAAATTCATCGAAGCACCATGCCACAGACCTCCCAATAGCATGGTGATCATCAGGTTCAGATAGGTGCGGATCTTTCCTTTGCGATTGCCTCCCAGGGAGATGTATAAATAATCTTTCAGCCAGGAAGAGAGGGAAATATGCCAACGCCGCCAGAACTCGGTGATGGTAGCCGACTGATAAGGTGCGTCGAAGTTTATATTAAAGCGGAAGCCCAACAAAAGCGCGATCCCGATAGCCATATCCGAATACCCGGAGAAGTCGCAATAGATCTGCAGGGCATAGCCATAGACCCCCATGAGATTCTCAAAACCGGTGTATAATAACGGCGCATCAAATATACGATCGACAAAATTAATGCTGATATAATCGGAGATCACCACCTTCTTGAACAACCCGCAAAAGACCAGGAACAACCCTTCTCCAAATTCCGATTTCGTCACCTTTAGCGGCTTGAACATTTGAGGAATGAAGTCGCGGGCGCGCACAATCGGACCGGCCACCAACTGCGGGAAAAAGGAGACGTAGAAAAGATAATCTATCCATCGCGTCAAAGGTTGCAGCTTGCCGCGATAGGTATCAATCACATAGCTTAAACTTTGAAAGGTGAAGAAAGAGATCCCTACCGGGAGGAATATATCGAACCGCTTCACCGGCAATGCCTGCCATGCCTCATTTCCGAAGAGATGTCCCATCTGGTTCACCAGAGAAACCCCTATGTCATACAGGAAATTGAAGTATTTGAAATAGGCCAGCATACCCAGATTGATAATCAAGCTAAGCGCAACCAATATTTTTTTCTTGGTAACAGAAGTGAAACCCGTTATTCCCTGCGCAATATAAAAGTCGGAAGTGGCAGTGATCAGGAGCAGAATAAACCAAAAACCACTGCTTTTATAGTAGAAATAAAGAGAGAACAACACGACATACACAAAGCGAGCCGTCCTGTTATTGCGCAGCGACATATAGATAATCAGGAATCCTATAAAAAGGAAAAAGAACAACCCACTACTGAAAAGTAGGGGAGTCTCCCGATGATATACAAGTAGATCCGCCAGTTTCTCGGTGGAAAAATGAAAGTTTTCCGGTGAGAAAAAGGAGGGGAACCAATTAGGATGTAACATGCGTACGATTTATATACTCATTATAACTCTTTATAAATGCCCGGAAAAGCAATTCTCCTTGTTCATAATACCCTTCTTTGGTGAAGTGAATACGATCGCTGCCGAATAGTTTTTTGTCAAACCATTTGCGATAAGAGTTTTTGCCTCCCGTAACGGAGTACAGATCCCAGCAGGAGATACCCTCCTCATGAGCTACCTGCACAATCGCTTTAGCCACCTGTTCGATATATTCATTACGCACATAGGTGCGTTTCTTATTTACTGTCACTCGTTTATAACACTCAGCCGGAGTAGTCAATAAGATGGCCGTGTGGGGTAGTTCCTGCTTTAATAGGCGAACAAAATCGCGCACCTGCTCCGTAAATCCCGCGCTATTAAACCGTCTTCCGAAGCTCTCATTCGTGCCTAATGAAATAATCAATAGAGAGGGCTTCAATAGGGCTAACTGGCGCAGGTATTCCCGGCTGGTATAATGGGTGAACATCGCGCCGTTCACCCCTATGGAATGGTACAGAATGCCCGATCCTCCATTCATCAGATTAAATCCGTAATAGCTATTGGAAAAGGCTGATGCCGGAAGCAGGGTGTCCGTTCCCTGTTTGCGTCGCGTACTTTGTATAAGAAGCGTATCCGTCAGGCAGGAGATATGGAATGTATCGGCCAGTATAGTCGATTGGATAGTTGTGTCGGAGAAGGATACCCGCACCGAATCCCTGAATGTTCCGACAGGCAGCATCGGCATGGAGCCTTCGCTACGGTAAAGAACCGCCTGATTAAAGGTATAACCCGCCCCGTTGACCGGTCCGATAACGACATCCAGGTTGATCGAGGGAGATACGATCTGAATACCAATCCCTCCCAGGCCAACAGGCGCTTTGGGGTTTTGTTGAATGATGCGTCCGGTATTCCAGCCCTGTACTACCGATTTAATAAAATAATCATCGGGTTCGTTTGTCTTGCATAACTTAAACGGAGCGATCCACCCTCTGCCGGCATTACCAAACACTTCGTGCAAGCGTCTCATCATGCGTCCGCTAAAATAGCCTGCCTGTATATGTGAGTCGCCCAGATGAACAATATTGATAACTGTATCCTTTCTTTCCAACAACCGATCCAGTTCCCTGAAAAAAGAGTCTAAGGAGCATTCCGGATCATCGAAGATACAGAGTGAGTCGATCATAGGAATCGTGACCGGAGCAAGCGAATCCACTTCGAACGGCAACACCGGGATCGTCTCTTCTCCTTCAATCCATTCCTGTAAGAAAGCTGGTATGTTTGCCATGGAAAAAGAGGACAGGCAAAGAATGGTTCCACTTAGGCAAAGCAGAAAAAACAGGTTAGTTATGTATTGTTTCTGCTTCATCATAAAATTTCATTTCAAAGAGTATCGCTTTCGTCAAGGCACCGGCCAGTTCGCGTCCTCCCCGGAAGCTGAAGTGGGTGTAGTCCTTGCTGGCCCAGTTCTTTTCAACATACTGTATCATACTGTTTTCTCCACCCATCGCTTCATACATATTCCAGAAAGCAATCCCGGTGCGTTGGGCTATCTGCCGCTGCGCGTGCAACAGCGTCAATACCTCAGGCATTGTTTCGTATTCTCCATCGACCTGATGGCTTCTGTCGGTCACGCCCAATAGAAGGATATCGGATTCGGGGAAACATTCCTTCAGATGTTCGACCACGTTGATCATTCGTTGACGATACCAGCCATAATCGAGCACCTCCGAACTGAGCACATTCAATCCGTATTGCAATATGATCAGGTCATACGGACGTATCTCTGCAAACTCAAGGCATTTTTCCTTATCCAGCCGGTCGAGTATCATGCCAGAATTCCCTCTTAGGGAGAAGTTGTCAACGATAACGCCCGACATATCTTCCAGCGCAACACCTAAAGCGCGGAAACCATCTGTCTCGGTAAAAGTGTACGAAGCCTGGGTAATATTGCCTTTGATCTGATCCAGTGTGATCCTGTTTGTATAAGGAAGTTGGGAAGCGATCGTATCCGTCGAACCGTTATCCGTAAAAACCAGCTCGACCCGGGTCTGCCGGTTCTCTTCATAGATCAGTCCGACAGATTCTACCTCTTGCAGGAGCGCATTATTGCGGACATTTTTCAGGGAAATAGTCGCGTTTTCTTTTTCGGGAAGAAAGACCGTTCCGGGAAGCACAAAACACTTTTTCTTGTTTTTCAGCATAGAGATGGTTTTCCATCCGTTGGCTTTATGTTCCACTGTCGGGCGAAACTGAGCCGTCACAGAGGTGATAGGCACAAAACCAACCCCTCGACCGCCAAACTCCTTTTGCATAGCGCTGCGGAAATCACCGACCATAATATCTCCTTCGATAAACGAATCGCCCATAAAAGCAACACGCGCCGGACGTCCCATCTGTGAGGAGTTCTTTATGGCTCGGAAGAAACGTTTCAAGCCCACATGTCCTTCCGAAAAGTCTTCGATATAGACATCGGCTGTCTTTTTGGCGGCCACCCGCGAAGCTTTATATAATGAGTCCCGGCGTTGCAAAGCGTCGGAATCGGTTTGGGTTGTATTCACTGCCACCACAGGTTCTGCGATGCTGTCTGCCTCTAATGTGTCGGGCTGTAGTAAGAGTTGTTTGATCGAATCCAGCGGCGAGATCTGTTGTTGTTTCACACGAATATCGGAAAGAAGATCGACCTTTCGGATCTTAATGCCGCCTATTTCTCCTGGTAAACCATATAAAGCAATACACATGGCTGTTGTTAAAGCCAACAAAGCCAGTAGCCGCCCCATATAGTTGTTTTTCTTCATGCACATCTTCTTTCGAGGGTGCAAAGATAGATAGAAAAAGGAAATAATCAATCAAAGTCCGAAGTGCGAAAGAAAACCTTTCAATAACATCGGATTGAGCAGGATCGGATAGACAAAGCCGAAGACCGCCCCGTAGAAGTGGGCGTTATGGTTGATGTTATCTCCCCCTTTCTTGGCCATATACTGACAATAAACAAGATAGAGAACGCCGAACAGAATGCCCGGAATCGGCAAAATGGCAAATAAGAGGATTTTCCCAAACGGATCGAACAAAATAGAAGAGAAAAGAACGGCAGAGACCGCCCCCGATGCACCTACCGAAATAAAATTCGGATTGTTACGCTGTTTCACCACATCGAAGAGGGAGGCGACGATCATGCCCCCGAAATACAATCCGATATAGGCCATAGGCCCCATCCCCATATAGGAGAAATACTTTTCGATATAGGTGCCAAACGACCAGAAGGTAAACATATTAATCAATAGATGCATGGAGTCTGCATGCACGAAGCCATGGGTGATCAAACGATACCACTCATGATTCTTAACCGTCCGGTAAGGTATAAAAGCCAGTTTCATCAACCAATTCCGATTCGAAAAGCAGTTGAAGGAAACCAGTAACGTAATTGCGATAAGTATATAGGTTATCATTTGTATTGTTTTTTTAATGGTCAAAGATACAAAAAAGGTGATAGCCGTCTATCATATTGCTTCGTTCAGTATATGAGCACTTTTGAAAATGTTAAAATATCGATTGTAAGCAAAACGCCCGTTTTGCTTACAAATCCATACGTTAAAAAGTGTTTCTCCCGGGAGTTTGTCTCCGAAGTCCCGCTTTTTTGCGCGCAAAGTCGGTCTGAAATTACAAATCGTAAATTAGGGGGTTTGACGAAAATAGATATTTTAATGTTTGTTTACATTATTGAGGTAAACGTAAAAAGGCGCCCCATAAAGGGCGCCTTTTCTATAAGATGAATATCTGTTCATTAATATCCCGGGTTTTGCCATGCTGCTTTCTGTTCGTCAGTCAGGTTGGTTCCGTCTTCGTTTTGCAACTGGTCGAGGAATGCCTGAGGAATCGGACGCAGGTTGTGCTTGTCAGCCACATTCTTGGATGCTTCCGGGTTGTACAGTTTAGCACGTTTCACCAATGTTTTCGTACGGCTCAAATCTTCCCAACGGTTCCATTCGCCCAAACATTCGCGGGTACGCTCATTCAGGAGGAAGTTAATCATACGTTCTTTATCACCGCTTACACCCATAGCAGCCAACACCGCTTCGTCTTCTGCCGGCAATTGTGTATGGCTTGCGATCTGCAGGCTGGAAGGAGCTGTTGTGCGCTCGATACCGGTTGACAGATAATAGGTACTCTTCTGAATGAATGAGGCATTAAAGGCTTCCATATTGTTCAGGATCTTTCCTGACTCGTCTTTATTCTTTTTAGGAGTTGTCGCGCTAGCGGTTGAGTTATCCGCGTCACCACCGGCCGATTTCGCAAAAGCCATAGAACCATCGGTATAGAATTCGCGGTCTTCACCCGATTTCCATTCCGCACGGGCACGCAAAGCATTTACTGTAGCAATCGCATCTGAATATTTACCCAAACGCACTTGTGCTTCCGCTTTGATCAAATAGGTTTCTCCGGTACGTGCCATGGTCACGTCACGGTGTGCGTCACTCTTTTCACCGGTACGTGAACCATCGTCGGTCTTATTGATACCGCAGAACATATTCGCTTGTGCCGCGTTACCGCTTACACCATATTGGTCCATGGCATATTTTCCTTCCAGATAGAGGGGAGCGGCGTTAGGAACCCACTTGTTTGTTTCCGGATTAACGAATGTAGAGGTATTCTTGGCTGCATTACCAAATGTACCATACGCTTTATTATCGAAGCGCTTATCATCCTTCTTGTTTAGGATAAAGACAATACCCTGATCGCCAAGAGTCGGAACCTGATCCGCAGATATACCAACAGTACTGATCACATCATCCGCTTTTTTAGCAATATGATTCAACCCATAAACCGTTTTGAACGTCTTCCACATACGAGAGTCGTTCACATTATCAAAAATTGAATAGGCATATTCTGTCGGACGACAACGTTGGAAGTCCATACCACCGATGTATTGACCACGTTGTACCCAACCTCCGGAGAAGTTAGAGAACTGCGGGTTGAAATAGTTATAGGTACGGTTACCATAACGTCCGGTTGCTGAAGAGGTGTGCTGACAAGACATCAGAATCTCATCCAGGCTTTCGTTCGCACAGTCCGTACCGGTCCATTCCGCATACAACTTAATGTAGTCACCCGCGAGCGGACAAGCTGAGATTACTTCGTCGGCCAGCGAAATCGCTTTGTTCAGGTCGGTAGAAGCGTCGTATTTGCTATTCCAGCTTTCGCAACGTTCTGATTGACGATACAACAGCGCTTTTGCCAGGAAGTGTGCCGCGGTGTATTTGGTCCACGTACCGGTTCCACGCCATTTGTTCGTAGGCAATAAATTATAAGCCTGTTCCAGGTCAGAGATAATCAACGCCAGCGTCTCATCTTCCGAAGCGCGTTCAAATGTTCTTACCACACCTTGCACCACAGATGTCTGAAGAACGACTCCTCCATACTGAGTAAACAAACGATAGTAGTTGTAAGCACGCAGGAAGTAAGCTTCACCCAAACATTTGTTACGAATGTCTTCATTGGTCACCTTGTCGGCTGAACCAATAATCGTATTGGCCGTTGAGATACCGTAGTACATCTGGTTCCATAAAGCGGAAACAGGAGGACAGTTATTGTTTGCCGCACCCAAAGCTTTGGTACAATCCAGCGGTTGCAAACGGTTATCATAAGAATTCCAGGGTTCAGCTGTCAAGTCGGCTGCACTTGTGAATTCATCTGTACCATACAACGTGATACCATAGGCCCATTCGTAACCAAAGTGCCAACGTATATTTCCGTAAAGCGCGGTAGCCAGGTCCTGAAGTCCTTGTTCCGTTTCAAAATATTGAGTCGTATAAGACGTTTTGCAGTCTTCATCCAGAAAGCTTTCGCTACAGGAAGAGAAGCCGCCTATCGCAGCTAAAGCAACGACTGCTGTGAATAATTTTCTATTTATATTTTTCATATACATTTTACTATTAAATTACTGAATCTATTAGAATCCAACCTGAATACCTAAGGTGAAACCACGGTTGTAGAAAGTTGTTCCAAGGTCTAAGTCGATAAAATCAACCGATGAATAAAGATTACCAAGATTCTTTGCTTGCGCATAGATCTTCAGGGATTGGAAGCCGATAGAACGGCATGTTTTCGGTGACAGGTTATAGCCCAAAGAGATATTACGCAGTTTGATAAAAGAGGCATCTTTGAAACCTAACAAGCTGGAATAAGAGTCACCCCCCGCTGTGCTATACACCGGCTTCTGCCAGTCCGCGTCGGTATTATCCGGTGTCCAGTAATCGATCTCACGCTGGTTGTACATACCAAACTGTCCTTCCCCACCGGTGCTGATCATATAACCAAAACGTCCGTATAATTCAACAGAGAGGTCGAAACCTTTGTAGCTGAAGGTATTCATCCATCCTAACGTCCAGTTCGGGTTTTTGTTACCTAAGATAACACGGTCGTCTTCGTCGATCTTATAATTTTTATCCTGATCCACCGGTTTGACAGTACCCGCGGAGAATTTATGGCCGTTTTCATTGAATTTTGCCATTTCAGCGGCATCCGATTCCTGCCACAAGCCATCCGAGTCATATCCGTAATGAACACCGATAGATTGACCGATAAACCAACTATTCGAGATATCATCTTCTTTACCGTTTGACAATTCAACGATTTCATCTTTCTGATAAGCAGCATTGATAGAAGAAACCCATTCAAAATCTTTTGTCTGAACTGGAACCAGGTTCAAGGTGATATCCACCCCGTGATTCTTTGTCTTCCCAACGTTAGCCAATGTAGTAGGATAACCGGTCAGGGTAGGAATACCCATAGACATCAACAGGTCATCGGTTTTTGAATGATAAATATCCAATGTACCATTCACACGTCCTCTCAGGAAGCTAAAGTCGATACCATAGTTATATTGAGTTGTTTTTTCCCAACCCAAGTCTTTGTTTGCTAAAGAAACAGATTTAGAGGTATAATAAGGTTCATTGGTGGCATACGCCTGAGTCAATGTCGAGCCAAAAGGAACAAAGAATGACTGAATATTACCTAAGGTAGAATAAGCACCTACGGCAGAGTTACCGGTAACCCCTACACCCACACGCACTTTCAACTGGTCAAGCCATTCATACGTATTTAAGAATTCTTCCTGGTCGATACGCCAGCCTAAAGCGGCAGAGGGGAAGAAGCTCCATTTGTTGCCTTTCGCCAATACGGAAGAACCATCATAACGACCGGAAACCGTCAACAGGTAACGATCCATCAACGAGTAGTTCACACGTGCCATATAAGAAGCCAATTGGTTTTCTGTCAAACCGGTGCTCATGCCCGCGCCATAGGTGGCCGCGTCCGTAATATCTACCGATCCCATATTGTACCACATGAAGTTTTCATTCGGAATCATATTCGCGCTCATGCTTCCATTTTCGCGGTTGTATTTCGACGCACTCTGCAACAAGGTTACATCAATATGGTGTTGATTGAATGTATTGCTATACATAATCATATTATCCAATGTCCAAGAGAAATGGCGTTCAGTCAGTTGACGTGCATAGTTCTTTCCACCCATCTTAGCGGCCGACTGTGAGCTAATGAAGTTACCCTGACGATAATGACGGAAGTCAGGACCGAAAGCAATCTTATAGCTAAGACCTGCTAATGGTTCCCAGATCTTTCCAAAGTCAACCAACCCATAGAAGCTACCCAACGCGCGGAATGTCTGACGGTTGTCAGTTGATTTTTTCCATTCATCGATCACAGTATATACATTCGTTGCCGAACCTGCCGGAGTCATAACGATATCACCATTATCATCGTAAGGAACAGCATAACGAGGAATCGCTTTGGCGGCATTGTAGATATCCACCGGACCTGAATTAGAGCTTTGTCCGGTACGTGAGAAACCATAATCCTGTACACTCCAGGAAGCATTCAAAGAACCTCCCGCTTTGAACCAGGGTTTTGCCTGGATATCAACAGACATAGCCGCGTTGTAACGCTCATACTCCTGCCCTTTCTGTGTTCCTTCGTTATTCAGGTAACCGAAAGAGAAGAAGGCTTGCATGTTTTCTGTACCTCCGCTTGCGCTCAACGTGTGCTCGTGAGTAAGACCTGTTTGTGTAACAAAACCTGCCCAGTCTGTATCAGACACTTTAGAACCGTCCCAAGAGTTTCCGCTCCAACCTTTATTTACATTTGCTAAAGCATAAGGGTCTCCTGAGAAATAAGCCTGGTCTTTTTCGTAATTAGGCTGATCGCCACGCGGGTTACCAACGGGATCTGTATTATGGTAAGCCCAACGACGCCAGGTGATATAATCGCTTGCGCTCATGGCCGGTGATTTATCAACCAATGATTCAAAAGTAACCGATCCGGAATAGTTCAAGCGAAGAGCACCTGCTTTACCACGTCTTGTCGTTACCAAAATAACCCCGTTCGCACCACGGGAACCGTAGATAGCTGTAGAAGAGGCATCTTTCAGGATATCGATTGACTCGATATCACGCGGATTGATGGTTTCGATACCACCCGAGTTCAAAGGAACACCGTCTACTACGTACAACGGGCTATTGGTAGCTGTCAGCGAACGGTTACCACGAATACGAACGCTACCCAGTGTACCCGGACGCTCGCTGGAGGTAATATCCACACCGGCCGCTTTACCCTGCAATGCTTCAAAGGCATTGGATACCGGCTTCACATTTAATGCTTCGGAATCAACACGTACCAAGGCTCCGGTCACGTCACTTTTCCGTTGTACACCATAACCAACCACTACCACCTCATCCAAGGTCAACAGATCTTCTTTCAACGTAATGCTGAAGTTGTTCTTTCCTGCTACAGAGATGGTTTGGGTGATATACCCGATATACGAAACATTCAACAGCGCATTATCAGCCACACCGGAAAGCGTAAACTTCCCATCCATATCTGTAATCGTACCGTTGGTGGTACCCTGTACAGAAACGTTGGCCCCGATAACGGGTTCATTCAGGTCGTCGACAACGACCCCGGTAATAGACCTTCCCTGTGCAAAGGCAAATGTCGCCGATGCCAGGAACAACATAACAATAAAAATTTTGGGGAACATGTCCGTAAGGCAAGAATGCCTCCATTTTTTTTGACTGCTTTCCATAAAGAATATTAGTTTAATAAATAAAAAATACTTCTCTCACTAAGAACTATGAATTAGTTGTGTTTCATGATTATCTAAAAATATGTTGCAAAGTTGTATAGAAATGTAAAAACAAGGAATGGCTGATTGTACAAACATCTGTACTTTTATAGTAATGTGGCAAAATGAACAATTTTACAGGTGTGTACGATTGTCAAATCTTTTTGTATGATATTCCATTTTTTTACTGCCTTTTGTGCGTTTCCTTTGCCTTTGACAAAAATCATACAAACAAATATCGTCTCATGAAAAAAATCATCACATTCATTTTATTATGCACAGTCATTTTTCCTTGCGGTATCACACAGGCTCAGGAGCTACCTGCCAGAAAAGAAATCCTTAAGACCGCTCAATCGGTCAATGGCTACTTTATGAAGAAGTATGCCGATTACACCCAGCCTTCCTATGTCAACATATTCCGTCCCAGCAATATATGGACCAGAGGAGTCTATTACGAAGGATTAATGGCTTTATACGCTATTTATCCACAGGAAGAATATTACCAATATGCCTATGAATGGGCCACGTTCCACAAATGGGGTATGCGCAACGGTACCACAACGCGCAACGCCGACGACCATTGTTGCGGGCAAACCTATATCGACCTTTACCGTATTTGCCCCGAATCACCCGAAATGCTGCGTAAGATAAAGGCCTCGATGGATATGCTGGTCAACACACCACAGGTGGACGACTGGACATGGATCGACGCCATCCAGATGGGTATGCCTATCCTGGCGAAGCTGGGTCATGACACCGGCGAACAGGGCTATTTCGATAAGATGTGGGAGATGTATGCCTACTCACGCAATACACATGGAGACAACGGCCTCTACAACCCCAAAGACGGCCTGTGGTGGAGAGATGCCGACTTCTGTCCTCCTTACCGGGAACCGAACGGAGAAGACTGTTACTGGTCGAGAGGAAACGGTTGGGTATATGCCGCCTTAGTGCGTGTCATGAATGAAATTCCTGCCGACGAAAAGCACCGCAACGATTATATCAACGATTTTCTGGCTATGAGCAAAGCCCTGAAGCAATGTCAGCGGGAAGACGGATTCTGGGATGTTAGCCTGCACGATCCTACTAACTTTGGCGGTAAAGAGACATCAGGCACCTCCCTTTTTGTCTATGGCATGGCGTGGGGCATACGTCAGGGACTGCTCGACCGGAAAGAATACCTTCCGGTCGTTGTAAAAGCATGGAATGCGATGGTGAAAGAGGCTGTTCACCCCAACGGATTCCTGGGCTATGTGCAGGGAACGGGGAAAGAACCGAAAGACGGACAGCCTGTCACCTACACCAGCCGCCCTGACTTTGAAGACTATGGCGTAGGATGCTTCCTGCTTGCGGCTACCGAAATGTACAAATTACAATAAAGGTTTTTTACCATGAAACACACAGTATTTATCTATTTATTCTTTTTTCTCGCGTTCGGAGCTGTTGCATCGGCACAGACTGCCTACAACCTGCATGACATGCAACGGGAAAAGCTGGGGCGTGGCGTAGTGGCTATTCGCCAGTCGGCCGATCAGGTTTGCATCTCCTGGCGCTATCTTTCTTCCGATCCGACGGATGTTGGTTTCCATGTCTATCGCGGTGACAAACGACTCACCGACAAACCGGTAACCACCTCCACCTGTTACTACGACAACTACACATCCGACACTTCGGCGGAGTATCGGGTGGAACCTGTTTCTTCGCAGGGAAGCGCTCTTTCTCCGTCGGGCCATTACAGGCTTCCGGCCAACGCACCTGTCGGCTATCTGAATATTCCGCTCGACAAACCGGCTGACGGCACCACACCGAGCGGTCAGCCATACAGCTATGCACCCAACGACGCCAGTATGGGCGATGTGGATGGTGATGGCGAATACGAAATTATCCTCAAATGGGATCCTTCTAACGCGCACGATAACGCGCACGACGGCTACACCGGTCCTATACTCTTCGATTGCTACCGCCTCGACGGCACCCGTCTATGGCGTATCAATATGGGGAAAAATATCCGGGCAGGAGCGCATTACACCCAGTTTATGGTGTTCGACCTCGACGGCGACAACAAAGCCGAAGTGGTGATAAAAACTTCCGACGGCACCATCGACGGCAAAGGGAATATCATTGGAGATCCCGATGCCGACTACCGGGCAGCCAACGGCCGCATCCTGACCGGTGCGGAATACCTGACGGTGTTCAGCGGCGAAACCGGTGAAGCGCTTGCGACAATCGACTATGTGCCGCAGCGTGGCAACCTGATGGATTGGGGTGATAATCATGCCAACCGGAGCGATCGCTACCTGGCTTGCGTAGCCTACTTAGACGGCAAACGCCCAAGTGTCGTGATGTGTCGCGGCTATTATACCCGCAGCGTACTGGCGGCATTCGACTGGGATGGCCGCGAGCTGAAACAACGCTGGGTGTTCGACAGCAACGATCCCCGCTGGAACAGCTATGCCGGACAAGGCAATCATAACCTCCGGGTAGGTGATGTGGATGGCGACGGATGCGATGAAATCATCTATGGCTCCTGCGCGATCGACCACGATGGTACCGGTCTCTATAATACACAGATGGGACATGGCGACGCGATGCATCTGACTCAGTTCGACCCCTCCAACCCCCGCTTGCAGGTATGGGACTGCCACGAAAACAAACGCGACGGTTCTTCCTTCCGCGATGCCGCCACGGGCGAAGTATTGTGGCAGGTAAAGAGCAATACCGACGTAGGGCGTGCCCTGGCTGCCGATATCGACCCGACCCATAAAGGGGTGGAGATGTGGTCATGGGAATCGGGAGGTCTGCGCAATCTCAAAGGCGAGGTTATCACAGCCGATATCAGTACCCTTTCGGTGAATATGGCCGTCTGGTGGGATGGCGATCTGTTGCGCGAATTATTAGACAAAAACGCCGTAAGCAAATATGACTGGGAGAAAGGCATTTGCGAGCCCCTGGCTGTGTTTGAAGGCAGCGTATCGAACAACGGCACAAAGGCGACTCCCTGCCTGCAGGGCGACCTGGTGGGTGACTGGCGTGAGGAGGTATTGCTGCGCACGGAAGACAACACGGCGCTGCGCCTGTATATGTCGACGATACCAACCGAATACCGCTTTCATACATTCCTGGAAGATCCGGTGTACCGCATCAGCATCGCCACCCAAAACGTAGCCTATAATCAGCCGACACAACCCGGATTCTATTTCGGTCCCGATCTGAAAGAAGGACTATTCCGGGGCATGAACATACAAAAGAAATCCATTCAATATTAAATAAACGTATATGTTTACAAGACTTTTATCGACCCTGTTATTACTCTTCTTTTTTATGCCCGCCGGGGCACAAAAGAAAAAAGAGACGGCCATAAACGACATGAACACGCCGTTGCATCTATTACAACCGGCTTATCAGAATCCCTACGGCATGCTCTCCATCTCGGATATAGAAGGCAGTATGGATCGCGTACTGCACTACTTAGACGCGGCCACCCCGCCCCGGGTTATCCATAAGGAGACGGGCAAAGAGATCACCGACTATGCCACGATGGATGCCAACGCCACCCTGGAACGCGGGCTTTACCGCCTGACCAGTTATGAATGGGGCGTTACCTACGCTGCCATGCTGGCGGCCGCGGAAGCCACCGGCAACAAGGCCTACCAGGAATATGTCGACAAACGCTTCTCGCTCTTAGCCGAAACAGCGCCCCATTTCCGGCGGGTGATGAATGATTACGGTGTGATCGACGGACAGATGCGTTCGTTACTTACACCTCATGCACTCGACGATGCAGGAGCCATGTGCGCCGCTATGATCAAGGCGCAACTGGCAGGCAACACGCAGGATCTTCGCCCGGTGATCGACAACTACATCAATTATATCATGTACCACGAGTACCGCCTGAACGACGGTACCTTCGCGCGCAACCGCCCGCAGAAGAACACCCTCTGGCTGGATGATATGTTTATGTCTGTTCCGGCCATCGCGCAAATGGGCAAACTGACCGGGGAGATGAAATACTTCAACGAAGCCGTGCGGCAGATAAAACAATTCTCCCAGCGTATGTTTGTTGCCGAAAAGGGGCTGTACCGCCACGGTTGGGTAGAGTCGTCGACCGACCATCCCGCTTTCCACTGGGGGCGTGCCAATGGCTGGGCTATCCTGACCCTGACAGAGGTATTGGATGTGCTTCCCAAGAGCCACCCCGACTATCAGGCGGTTCTGGAACAATACCGGGCGCATATCCGCGGCATTGCTGCCTGTCAGAGCGGCGAAGGATTCTGGCATCAGTTATTGGATCGCAACGATTCTTACTTAGAAACCTCGGCTACCGCTATTTTTGTCTATTGCATCGCCCGCGGCATCAACAACGGATGGATCGACCCGATCGCCTATGGTCCGGTAGCCCAACTGGGATGGCATGCGGTGTCTACCAAGATCAATTCCAAAGGCGAAGTGGAAGGCACCTGTGTAGGCACGGGCATGGGATTCGATCCGGCATTCTATTACTACCGTCCGGTCAATGTATATGCCGCTCACGGCTACGGACCGGTGCTCTGGGCCGGTGCGGAGATGATCAATCTATTGAAGAAACAGTTCCCCAAGATGAACGATAGCGCGGTGCAATTCTATACCACCGAGCAGACCACGACGGCACCGATCTTCAGCGTCGGACGCAACGAGCAGCCTGCCGGCAATAGCCGTATCAACGCGAACACGCCTGTTGTCTTTACCATTGGTGATTCTACCATGAAAAACGGCAGCGGTAAAGGTGACGGCGGACAATGGGGATGGGGCAATTTCTTCGAATGGTTTTTCGATACCAACCGCATCACGGTCGAAAACTTCGCCCTGGGCGGACGCAGCAGCCGTACCTTCTACACCGAAGGGCTATGGAACAAGGTGCTCAGTGGCATTCGACCGGGCGACTACTTATTGATCCAATTCGGACATAACGATGGCGGCCCTTTCAATACCGGACGCGCCCGCGCTTCGCTGAAAGGGATCGGCGAAGAGTCGGAAACATTTATCATGGCCCGCCATGGCGGACCGGAAGAGGTGTTTACCTTTGGCCATTACATGCGTATCTATATTCGCCAGGCGAAGGCACGCGGCGCGAAGGTAATCGTATTATCGCTCACGCCGGGCAATAGCTGGAAAGAGGGCAAAATGATACGCAGTAGCGAGACCTACACAAAATGGTCGCGTGAGGTAGCCGAACAGGAGGGTGTCGCATTCATAGATATGAACGACCTGGTGGCTCTCAAATTTGAGGCGATAGGGCAAGAGGCGACAGCCGATTATTTCAAAGACCGTGTACATACCAGCTTCGACGGTGCCCTGCTCAATGCCAAAGCGGCGGCTGAAGGCATCATGCAGCTCAACGACTGCGATCTGAAAGAGTATATCCTCCAGGAGTCTTTCAATCGCACCTTTACCGAAGCAGATATTCACCTTAAATAAAAACAATCATGAGAAGAGAAGCATTCAAAATGTATTTGAAACCGGGCTGCGAGGCTGAGTATGAGAAGAGACACGCGGAGATATGGCCTGAGTTGCAGCAGTTATTGTCCGATAATGGCGTATACGACTATTCTATTTTTTGGGACAAAGAGACCAATCTGCTCTTCGCCTGCCAGAAGGTTAAAGGTGAAGCCGGTTCGCAGGATATGGGAACCAATCCCATCGTACAGAAATGGTGGGACTATATGGCCGATATCATGGATACCAACCCCGACAATTCGCCGGTCTCCATTCCTTTGCAGGAGGTATTCCGGATGGAATAAATAGAAAAGGAAAATCATATCTTGTCGAATTTCGCGGATGTCGCATCAATAAAACAGATGACATCCGCGTTTTTTTTGCTTCATCCCCAGTGATATCCATTCATTGATCAATAGCGTAAACCTTTTAAGTGTAAGACAGTCCTGTCCATGCTCATCGCCGATAGAATACTTTGGGTGATAATTATTTTTCACGGCTGAAAAAACGATGAGAATTGCGTGAATTTGAGAGAGGTCTCTTTTTTTTAAATGTTAAAATATCGATTGTAAGCAAAAAGGCTATTTTACTTACAAATCCATACGTTAAAAAGTGTTTCTCCCGGGAGTTTGTCTCCAAAGTCCCTCTTTTTTGCGCGCAAACTCCATCGGAAATTACAAATCGTAAATTGGGGGTTTTGATGAAAATGGATGTTTTAACGTTTGTTTACATTATTGAGGTAAACGTAAAAAAGCATCCTTTTGTGGGGGGCAGTTCATTTGGTTGAAAGCCATACAGTGGACAGTTTTGTCCGTATTCGGACAAGTGGTGTTTTGTGTAATCGTTTTGTATTTAGTGATTTATCATTTTTGGCATACTCCTTGCTTGCTGATGGATAATAAAATCGAACAACGATATGGGAATTATACAATTAGAAGGTATTTCGAAAATATACCGCACCAAAGAGGTCGAAACGGTCGCTTTGGAGAATGTCAACCTGGAGGTGAAAGAGAAGGAGTTCCTTTCTGTGATGGGTCCTTCGGGATGTGGAAAGAGTACATTGCTCAATCTGATGGGCCTATTGGATGTGCCGGCCGAAGGGCGTGTATTGATCAACGGTACGGACACTACCGGCATGAAAGATGGTGAAATGGCAGAATTTCGTAACGAAACATTGGGCTTTGTCTTCCAGAGTTTTCATCTGATCAATTCATTGAATGTATTAGATAATGTGGAACTGCCCCTTCTCTACCGGAAATCTTCCGATAGAGAGCGGCGCGAAAAGGCGAAAGCCGTATTGGAAAAGGTCGGACTCTCGCACCGTATGCGCCATTTCCCCTCTCAACTTTCGGGCGGACAGAGCCAGCGTGTGGCCATTGCCCGTGCCATTATCGGCAATCCAAAGATCATTCTGGCCGATGAGCCGACCGGAAACTTAGATAGCCGGATGGGGGGGGAGATCATGGAGCTATTGTTTAAATTGAATCAAGAGGGAACCACCATCGTGATGGTGACCCACGACGAACATATTGCCGAATCCACCGAACGCATTGTGCGGTTCTTTGATGGACGCAGAGTGGAATAATAATTGATAATTGACAATGGACAATGGAGAATGAAAAAATATCAATTATCAATTAACAATTATCAATTATGTTACGGATTTATTACAAACAGGCCATAGAGATGCTGAAACAAAACAAGTTCATCAGTGCCATTGCCGTCATAGGCACAGCCTTGGCAATTATGATGATCATGGCGATTATTGTTTCGGATAATATAAAAATCATCAGTTTGGGGGCGGAACCCAACAGATACCGAACCTATTATGTAACAAGAGCGGTAGAACGTGATACGGTTAAAGGAAGCTGGGGCTCCGGTTTAGTTTCTTACGAACGCTACAGGGATTACCTGGCTGATCTTCAAACGCCTGAGTACACAACCGTTACGAGTTGGAGTAGTGTGTCGGTAAGCCGGGAGGGACATTCGGAAACACTGAATTTAGGTATGCGCACTACCGGAGCGGACTATTGGAAAATCTATTCTTTCCGGTTTGTTGAAGGAAAACCCTGGGGCGAAGAGGAGGTGCAGTCGGGCGTAAAGCAGGTGATATTGTCGGAAAGTACCGCGCGTGAGGTGTTTAAGGGAGAGAAAGCGCTCGGTCAAGAGGTGCTTTTGAATTCCGTGCCCTACCATGTTGTCGCGATTGTAGAGGATGTATCCAAAATATATGATATGGCCAATTCCGATCTCTGGATTCCTTACAGCAGTATAGATGGTTATCAACAACGGGGAGTGGGCACACTTTTGTATATATTAAAAAACAACGAAGACTTGCCGGCGTTGGATCGGGAGATACGAGAAGCAGAAAAAAGATATGACGCTCAGCATGAAAACAAGGTGTTGACCTTCCGGGGTCCGGCAAAACATGCCGATTACCGGCTGTCGGAACAGGCCTCCGAAAATGAACGCGCAATAGAGATCATCCGGGTAGCGCGGCGGAAATCGTTATTTATTTTTCTGATTCTTCTATTGGTTCCGGCCATCAACCTTTCCGGTTTGAGCCTTTCCCGCATGCGGAAACGAACGGAAGAGATCGGGGTACGGAAAGCCTTCGGGGCAAAGCGGCATGTTATCCTTATCCAGGTGCTTTTTGAAAACCTGATTACCTCTCTATTAGGCGGAGTGATCGGACTGTTGTTGTCCTACGGAATTATCTATCGGATGAAACATTGGTTGCTCGGCGTGTCGGAAGATAGCTTTATTCCGTTCAATGCGCTGATCTCCTGGCCTGTTTTATTATCGGTGGTTGTGGTATGTATTTTATTAAATCTTCTTTCGGCCGGAATACCAGCCTACCGGGCTTCGCGTATGAATATAGTCAATTCACTTACTCAAAATGATAAATAAATTATGATACGTCATATATGTAAAATAATCTGGAACGAGCGTAAAGCCAACGGGTGGATTTTGGTGGAGTTTATTGTTGTTTTCTGTATTCTTTGGTTTTGTTGCGATTACCTGAGTTATATCGTCAGAAGCAACAGCGAGCCAGTAGGCTTCGATATTGACCATACCTATCAGATACAGATGTCACGGAAAACACAATATGAACCGCAGGAGGGCGAAGAAACCGATCATAATGCACTGATACAGACCTTTGTCAATCGGGTCAAGCAATACCCCGGAGTAGAGAATATCGCCTTTTCCAACGCGGCAGCGCCCTATCTGGGCTCTCTCTCCCGGAGTTCCATGCAATATCTTCCGGACTCCATCTGGATAGGTGCACGGATACGTTATGTTACATCGGAATTCTTCGATGTGTTTAAGATGAAATTAGAGAGCGGACGTATTTTTAATTGGGAGGACAAGGCAGAAAGCTGGAATGTGATCGTATCGGGAAACCGCAACGGCTGTTTTGAATACACCGATGAAGACAAGAAAAAGATGGAATTGCCACTCTCGAAGATGAAAGCATTTTATAATGACTATGAAAAGAGAGAATATCCGATAATCGGTGTGGTGAATCCAACGAAAGAGGGTTCCTATTCATATTATGATCCCGGTATTTATTATCCGCTTAGCCAGGTAGATCTGAATGATGAGATTGTGATACGTGTGTCACCTCATGCTGATAAAGATTTTGCCGAACGCTTCACCAAAGAGATGCGCGAACAACTCGATCTGGGACCTTATTTCCTGAGTTCGGTCATTTCTTTGCAAAAACGGAAAGAGATGATTCTCAATTACAGTGGCATTACCGGTAATCTGAACAGTATCTATGCGATTTCCTCCTTTCTGGTAATCAATATCTTCCTGGGGCTTATCGGTACGTTCTGGTACCGGGTGCAATCGCGCCGTAGCGAGATCGGTACGCGTATTTCCATGGGAGCCTCTAAAAAGAATGTGAAGCGTATGTTGTTTGGCGAAACCCTGATATTATTGTTTATCGCCAGTTTCGTGGCGGTGAATATCTGCCTGAATATTGCGCAGACCGATTTCCTGGAAGCGATCGGATTGCCTGAATCGCAGCGTGACTATATAGGCGCCGGTATCGAACAGGATTTCATCAATTACTTTGTCACCTATCTCTTCCTGGCGGTTGTTTCCCTGTTTGCCGTCTGGTATCCCGCCCGGCAAGCCGTGTCCGTTCCACCGGCAGAGGCGCTGAGGGAAGAATAAAAAAAATTATGAATTATGAATTATGAATTATGAATCGAAGATCGCTTAGCGAAGCGTAAAGCAATTATGAATCGAAGATCGCTTAGCGAAGCGTAAAGCAATTATGATTCGAAGATCGCTTAGCGAAGCGTAAAGCAATTATAAATCAAAAATCGCTTGCCAAAGGTAAAAAGCAATTATTTTCTCAGTCTCATAATTCATAATTCATAATTCATAATTAACTTTGGTCTATGGTTCTAATTTGCGACGACGACAAAACGGTTTTGACTTCGCTTACGCTGGTCTTAAAGCGGGCAGGATATGAAGTGGCGACAGAGACAACTCCGCAGGGGGTAATTGACTTTGTGCGGCATACCTGCCCTGAACTGATCCTGATGGATATGAATTACTCCAAGACAACCACCGGAGAAGAGGGGTTGGAGTTGTTGGCGCGTGTGCGTGTGTTTTGCCCCGATACGCCGGTGATCCTGATCACTGCCTGGGGATCGATCGACCTGGCTGTAAAAGGAATACGAGCCGGTGCTTTCGACTTTGTGACCAAACCCTGGAACAATCTGGCTCTATTGAATACTATCCGTACGGCCATCGATCTGAGTCGTGAGGAGAAGAAAGAAAATGAATTCTCCGGCGAAACGCTTTTTCGTCATCCGAAGATTGTCGGTCATTCCCCTTTGTTGAAACAGGTATTGCAAACCGTGTCGCGCATTGCGCATACCAATGCCTCCGTCCTGATAACCGGAGAGAGCGGAACCGGAAAGGAATTGATTGCCGAAGCAATCCACGAGAACAGCCAGCGCAAAGAGAAGCCCTTTGTGAAAGTGAATCTGGGGGGTATTTCCCAATCATTGTTTGAAAGTGAAATGTTCGGGCATAAGAAAGGGGCTTTCACCGATGCCTATCACGACCGTACGGGGCGCTTCGAGATGGCAGACAAAGGCACGATTTTTCTCGATGAAATAGGGGAATTGGATATGGTGTCGCAGGTAAAACTATTGCGCGTACTGCAGGATCAGACCTTTGAGCCCTTGGGAGAAAGCATGCCCCGGCAGGTGGATGTGCGCATCATCAGCGCAACAAACCGCAACCTGGCGGAAATGGTGTCGCAAGGAACCTTCCGGGAAGATTTGTTTTATCGCATAAATCTGATCACCGTCCGGGTGCCGGCTCTGCGCGAACGGCTGGATGATATTCCTTTATTAGTAGATCATTTTGCCCGGCAGCAGGCCAGTCGCAACGGCCTTAAATATGTAGAGGTTGCTCCGGACGCCATTGAATTCCTGAAAAAGCTACCCTATCCGGGTAATATACGTGAATTGAAGAATCTGGTCGAACGGACAATACTTATCTCCGCTAGGCCGCTTATCACCGCCCAGGATTTCAAAGCGCAATATGTGGAGCTTCCTGTCAATAAAGAGGTGGAAGAGAATAGCGTGCAGTCGCTCGAAAGAGTGGAAAAGAAGATGATCGGGCGGGCCATCGAACTCTATGGAAGCAATATCTCTAAGATTGCAACTGCTTTAGGAATCAGCCGACAAACGCTCTACAGGCGGTTGGAGAAATATAATATGCAGATCCCGGAATGAGAACAAAGTGGGCGTTCATTGCCATTGTTGTATTTGTTACGGCGGTGTTCATGGCAATCGGTTTTCTCTTTTTTCGCCATGAATCGTTCCCTTTTTGGGTGATGCAATGCATTGCGTTGGCTTCGGTCTTGTTTTCCCTTTTCCTGTATAAAAAACTGATCAGACCCTATCTGCTTCTGTTGAGTGGCATGGAACTGCTGAAAGAGCAGGATTTCTCCACCCATTTGCGTCCGGTCGGCAACAAAGATGCGAATCAACTGATCAATCTGTTCAACCGGATGATTACCCATTTGCGCAACGAACGCTTAGTGGTTCGTGAAAAGAACCAATTCCTTGACTTATTGATCAAAGCCTCTCCGCAAGGGATCATTATACTGAATTTCGATAAACAGATAACCGACATCAACCCGGCCGGCTTAAAGCTATTGGGATTGACGAATCTGGAAGAGGTGAAAGGCAAAAAACTATCGGAAGCCACCTTTTCATTGGCTCCGGCACTATCGGCTTTGAAGTTGCAGGACGATATGATCGTGCGTGGGGATGGAGCCAGTCTTTACCGTTGTGTTTATTCCTCCTTTGTGGATCAGGGGTTCAACCATCCTTTTATTTTGGTGGAAGAATTGACCAATGAACTGTTGCGGATGGAGAAAGAATCCTATGAGCGTATTATCCGTATGATGTCGCACGAGGTAAACAACTCCATCGGAGCCATCAGCTCCACACTCCATGTGGTTTCCGATATCTTCCGGCAGGAAAGAGGCCCGGGGATGGAAGATGTCGTGTCGGCGATAGATGCCTCTTATAACCGTTGCCGCAATCTGACCGGCTTTATCAGTAATCTGGCAAATGTCGTGCGCATTCCCGAGCCCTCCTTCGTGCCGATCTCCCTGAACGAACAAGTGCGAGCCGTAGAGGGAGTGATCCGTCTCGAATGTCAGAAGCGCGACATCCGGCTCTCGCTTTCGTTAGATCCGGGCGAACCCCGGGTGCGGATCGACGGGATTCAGTTCGAGCAGGTATTGCTTAATATCACCAAAAACGCCTACGAAGCGATTGGCCAATCAGGCGAGTTGCGCATAACCACTCAAGCATCTCCTTTATCGGTCGTGATTGAAGACAACGGAGCCGGCATCGACGAAGAGACCAAGCAAAAACTCTTTACCCCTTTCTTTACCACCAAATCAACCGGCCAGGGCATCGGACTCATGTTTGTGCGCGATGTATTGGTGAATCATGGTTGCCGTTTCAGCCTGAACTCCCACAATGGTTGGACACGATTTGAAATACTTTTTCCTTAACCTATTTCTATACTCATATCATTTATTTGCTTTTTTATTCTCATGAGGGGTGATAACTTTTTCTCACGGCTGAAAAAACGATGAGAATTATGTAAATTTGTATTGTCACTTATATAAGGATTAAAAAAAGAATATATGCCTGATTTTAATTTCCCCCAATGGGACAGCGACCTGTTTGTTTACTTGAATAGCAAGCATTCTGCCTGGCTCGATCCGGTGATGCTCTTTTTCAGCAATCAATGGGTTTGGACATTGATATGCCTGGCAGTGTTTCTTTTTATCTTTTTTGATAGGAAAGGGCAGGGGAGGAAGGCTTCGTATTTCTTTGCGGGGGGAGTATTGGCTACGCTTCTACTCAATAACCTGCTTAAGCTGGTTTTTATGCGTCCTCGGCCCGGACATGAGATGGTGTTGCAGGAGATCATGCATCAGTTGGAAGAGATGGGGAGAAGTTTTAGTTTCTTTTCCTCTCATTCGTCGAGTTCGATGTGTGTGGCTATGTTCAGCGCGTTGTATTTCAAGAATATCTATTATCGCATCGGAATCTTTCTATGGGCAACGGTTGTCGCTTATAGCCGTATCTATGTCGGGAAACACTACCCGTTGGATGTGTTTGTCGGCATACTCTTCGGCCTGTTGATGGGCTATATCGCTTATTGGATATACCGGAAGTACAAGTGACTCCCTTTTATATCGTTATTTCCAGTCCGTCGTACCCGAAATGTACATGCGGGGGAAGGCCGATATTAGCCTTGGCGTGCAATCCTATGCGGTGGCTCATGTGAATGAAATAGCTCTCTTTGGGGCGTAGGCGTGAGATAAGCGGCAAGTTTTCGGCAACTCCCGCATGTGAGAAGTGGCGGGAGTCGATGCGCAAGGCGTCGATCAACAATAGATCCAATCCCTGCAATTTGTCGTATTCCTCTTCCGGTAGCGTTTTCAGGTCGGTTAGGTAGGCCATATTGCCGATGCGGAAGCCCAGAATAGGCAATTTGCCGTGCATCACACGGATAGGGATTACTTCGATGCCAGCTGCCAGAAAGGGAGATAAGCCGATTGTTTGCAGGTTGAGTTGCGGAACGCCCGGGTATTTATGCTCCCGGAAAGCGTATGGAAGGCGTGTTTGTATGGCTTGTACCACATCGTGTTCGGCATAAATAGGCAATTCCTGGTGGAATACGTAGGGACGCAGGTCGTCCAATCCGCTCACATGGTCGTAATGCTCATGGGAAAGCAAGACGGCATCCAAGGTCTCTATCCGGTGTTTCAGCATCTGCCAACGGAAATCCGGCCCGCAGTCGAGTAGGATATGTTTGCCCTCGGTTTCAACAATCGCGGAGGTGCGAAGCCGGCGGTCGCGCGGATCGCTGCTGCAACACACTTCACAATGACATCCAATTTCGGGCACTCCGGTGGAGGTGCCCGTTCCCAATAACAAAACTTTCATCATCCAACGTACTTCACTTCAGGGGTTAATTCTATATTGAATTTGTTTTTGACGGCCATGCGCACGCTTTCAGCCATGAGGGCAATCTCGTCGCCGGTGGCTCCACCGTAATTGACCAATACCAAGGCTTGCTTTTCATACATGCCTACGTTCCCATATCGTTTGCCTTTTAATCCACATTGCTCGATCAGCCATCCGGCGGATAATTTGATCTCTCCGTTTCCGGCCGGGTAGGAGGGGACGTCCGGATAAGCCGCCTGGATTTGTGTAAAGGCCTCCTGCGAGATGACCGGATTCATAAAGAAGCTGCCGGCATTACCAATAACCGATGGATCGGGCAATTTCTGCTCGCGCAAGCGGATAACGGCTTCTCGGACAACAGCCGGTGACAGTTCTTTTCCCGCTGTCTCCTGCTGTAGTTGCCCATAATCGAGGCAGTAGGCAGGGTTTTTCCGTAGCCGGATCACGATATGTGTCACGATATGTGGGTCGTTATGTTCGTTCTTGAAGTAACTATGACGATAGGCGTATGCACATTCATCATTGCTAAAGAGGCGCTTCTCTATCGTCAATTGGTTATAGCTCTCGACCCGTTCGATCACCTCTCGTATCTCTACGCCGTAAGCACCGATATTCTGGATGGCGGCGGCGCCTGCTTCGCCCGGTATATGCGACAGGTTTTCGATGCCTCCCCAGCCGTGTGAGGCAGCGTATGCAACGACATCGTCCCAGATCTCAGCGGCACCGATACGCAGGCATACCGATTCGCCGGTCTCCTCCAACACCTCTATCCCTTTGATGTGGGAGTGAACGATGATGCCATCGAAGTCATTCACAAAAAGCAGGTTGCTTCCTCCTCCGATATGCAGGGAGTAGCACTGCTGAAAGTATTCATCACATAAGATCTTTTCCAACTCTTCCACGTTGTCATATTCCATGAACCAACGCGTTTTTACCGGTAAGTGAAACGTATTGTAAGCCTCAAGCGAGTAGTTTTGTTCGATTTTCATAACGCACTTTAATAATCTGCAAAAATAAGGATATAATCGGGCATTCTCTATTTAAATGGCTACTTTTGCATCTATACTTTTGAACATTATGCACAAGAATCCTTTTTTTGAGGCTTACCGGACACCCTTCGGTACGCCCCCTTTCGATAAGATCCTACTGGAACATTATGAACCGGCTTTCGACGAAGGTATCAAACGCCTGGAACAAGAGGTCGCTATTATAGCCGGCAACACGGAACCGGCAACGTTTGCCAATACCGTGGTGGCGTTGGAAAGAAGTGGTTCCCTGTTAGATAAGGTGAGTCATGCCTTCTTCAATGTGTTGGCTGCCGAGTCGAACGATGAGATGATGGATCTCTCGCAACGCGTCTCGCCCAAATTGTCGGAAAGCTCGAATAATATCTACTTGAATGAAAAGCTGTTCGACCGTGTTAAGGCGGTGTATGATCGGCGTGATGACTTGGATCTGTCGCAGGAAGACCGCAAACTGCTCGAAGAGACCTATTATGCTTTCTATAAAAAAGGAGCCGCCCTGCCTGCCGACGGCAAAGAAACCTATCGCCGGCTTAGTAATGAGTTGAGCCTATTGCAACTCCGCTTCGAGCAAAATGTGTTGAAAGACAAAAATCGCTTTGAAATGCTCTTGACAGAGCGCGATGAATTGGCCGGTTTGCCGGAGAGCATCCTCGATTCTGCGGCTGCTTTGGCGAAAGAGAAGGGGAAAACAGGCTGGTTGTTTACCCTGTCGGCTCCCAGTTATCAGCCTTTTCTGCGTTATTCTGCCCGGCGCGACCTGCGGGAAAAGATGTATCGAGCCTACATGTGTGTAGGGAACAAAGGCGATGAATACGATAACTGCGAGATTCTTCGCCGCATTGCTCATATCCGCCTGGAAATAGCCCGATTGATGGGCAGGGAAACCTTTGCCGACTATCAACTGGAACACCGGATGGCGAAGAATCCGCAAGGGGTTTACGGATTATTGAATCAATTACTGACTGCTTATAAACCGGTGGCAGTGAATGAATACCAAGCCGTGCAGGGCTTTGCTGTTGGTATGGAACAGGCCGATATCACGGTGATGCCCTGGGATTGGAGCTATTATTCGGAGAAGCTGAAGGATATCCGTTTCCGGGTAAACGATGAAATGACGCGTCCCTATTTCAAACTGGAACAGGTTAAAGCGGGTGTGTTCGGATTGGCTACGCAGCTCTATGGCATTACCTTCCATGAGAATAAAGAGATACCGGTCTACCATCCCGATGTACAAACATACGAAGTGTACGACGCCGACGGACGTTTTCTCTCTGTGTTGTACACCGATTTCCATCCCCGCGAAGGAAAACAATCGGGTGCCTGGATGAACGATATGAAAGCGCAATACCGGGATGCCGATGGCACGGACAGCCGTCCGCAGATCATCATTGTCATGAACTTTACCCGGCCAACCGACACGAAGCCCTCCCTGTTGACTTTTGATGAGGTGGAGACCTTCCTGCATGAGTTTGGTCATGCGTTGCATGGTATGTTGGCCGATACCACCTACGCCAGCCTTTCGGGTACGAATGTCTACCGTGATTTTGTGGAATTGCCTTCGCAGATCATGGAAAACTGGTTGACTGAAAATGAATACCTCGATCAGATCGCTCTCCATTATGAAACGGGTGAGAAAATTCCGGCGGAACTGGTGCAGAAATTGGTCGATGCTTCTCATTTTAATGTCGGCTATCTGTGTTGTCGTCAGCTTAGCTTCGGTTTGCTCGATATGGCCTGGCATACCTTGCGAGAGCCTTACGAGGGGGATATCACCTTGTTCGAGAAAGCCGCCTGGCAGGAAGCGGCTGTTTTGCCTGAAGTGCCGGAGGTGTTGATGAGCAGCAGCTTCGGACATATCTTTTCCGGTGGTTATGCGGCCGGTTATTATGGCTATAAGTGGGCGGAGGTCTTGGATGCCGATGCCTTCTCCCTGTTTAAACAGCAGGGAATCTTCGATCGGAAAACGGCTGAGTCGTTCCGTACTAATATCCTGTCGCGGGGAGGAACAGAGGACCCTGCGGAACTTTACCGCCGTTTTCGCGGGCAGGATCCGACGATCGACGCGTTGTTGATTAAGAATGGTATACAGCGTTGACGCACTACCTGAAGCGAGTCTTACACCACTTAAATAGGTATCTATATGAAAAAAGCAATGGTTCTAATCAGTATTAGTTTTATGAGTAGCTCTTTTTTTGCCTGTGGACAAACCTCCTTGGTGGCTCCGGGCGCCAAGGTTGAGAAATTGGCCGATGGCTTCCGCTTTACGGAAGGTCCGGCGGTCGACGCGAAAGGAAATGTCTATTTCACCGATCAGCCGAACGATCGCATTCTGTTGTGGTCGACTGAGGGTAAACTGTCTGTTTTTATGGAAAACACCGGCCGTGCCAATGGGATGTATTTCGACCGGGAGGGCAAGCTGCTTACCTGCTCCGATATGGATAATGAGTTGTGGAGTATCAGCCGGGATGGCTCTCACACGGTGATTCTAACCGATTACGAAGGCAAGAAGCTGAATGGCCCGAACGACCTTTGGGTGCGTCCCGATGGAGGAATATATTTCACCGATCCCCTCTATGCGCGCGACTACTGGACACGCGATCCGGCCATGCAGCAAGAGGGGCAATATGTTTATTACATGACTCCCGACCGCAAGAAGGTGTTCCGCGTAGATACCGAGTTGGAACAACCTAACGGAATCATCGGCACGCCCGATGGAAAGCTCCTCTATGTGGCCGATATCCGTGCCCGCAAAACATATGTGTATGAGATCGGATCCGATGGTCGTTTGTCCAATAAGAAACTGTTCACGGAGATGGGCTCCGATGGCATGACGATCGATGAAAAGGGAAATATTTACCTGACCGGACGGGGAGTGACCATCTTCGATCCGCAAGGCGAGCAAATCGGACATATTCCTGTGGAGGCAGGCTGGACAGCCAATGTCTGTTTCGGAGGAAAGGATATGCAGACCCTTTTTATTACCGCGTCGGAATATTTGTATAGTATCCGGATGAATGTGAAAGGGGTCAGATAGAGATCAGGATGATCTCTTTGTCAGTCACGATGCCCTGCATCGGAATATCAAACGGTTCGGCCGGGATTTCGTCGTGTAGCTGAAAATCAAAGCAAAGTCCCAGTTTAGGAATCGACAGGCTTGTCAATAGCCGGTCGTAATAACCTCTGCCGCGTCCCAAGCGGTTTCCCAGGCGGTCGAAAGCGACACCCGGTGCAATCAATAGATCGATGGCGTAAGTCTTTGTCTCTTCACCGACCACCGGCTCCAAAATACCAAAGAGCCCCGGTTTCACCGCCTCTTTGCCCCGGTAGGGTAGCATACGGATATCGTCTCCCTCGATGACGGGCAACAGGATGGTTTTCTTCTTGTACCACTTCTCGATCAACGCGGCCGTTTGTACTTCGTCCGGCATGGCATGGTAGATAGCAATGCACGCAGCCTCCTGGAAGAGCTTGGTTTCTTCCAGGAGGCTGCATGCGTTCGTTGATTTTTCAGACAATATAGTCGTTGAATATCTTTTCTTTTGAGAGGCCATATCTTTTCGTAGGGCCTGCTTCGCTTTGGAGATTTCCATTATCTGTTGCTGTTTGTATGAATTCCGGGGTGGGAAGCCCTTTCCCCTCTTTCAGTATCTGAACCGCTTTCTGCAGGGTGATATCCTCTTTCTGGAAGATCGGGTAGAACCCGTCTTCGTCGAAGAAGTTACGCACAATATAGGCTTGCAGCTGATTCTCGATCAATGAGCCGGAGATATTGATGAGAGACATCCGTTTGCGAATGCCTTTCGTGGCTGCGAAATTGGTAAAATCGTAGAGTATCGGCTGAGTCTTCAGGTGGTCATATAGCTCCTGCCAGGTGCCGAACTGTGATAACACCTCCCGGTTTCTGTCGGAATACTCCAGGGCGTAGAGGTAGAGGGTGCCGCTGTTGATAACGCTTGTGTAATAAGAGGTCATGCCTGATGTATCGCGTGGGATGAAGATATCCGGCATAATGCCACCACCGCCATAGACGGTACGCCCGCCTACCGTTTCGTATTGCAGGGATTCGTCGAGCTTAATGCTGTCGGCCGTATCAAATTCTCCATGTATATAGCGGTTGTATATATCCATGTCATACTCTTCATTTTTCCCTAATTCATACACTTTCTGGATGCTACGTCCCGAAGGCGTATAATAGCGGGCAATGGTCAGGCGCATCTCCGAACCGTCGTTCATCGAGATCGGTGTTTGCACTAATCCTTTGCCATAGGTACGGCGCCCGATAATCAGGCCACGATCGTTGTCCTGGATCGCTCCGGCGAAGATCTCGCTGGCAGAGGCCGACGCTTCGTCGGTCAGAAGAATCACCGGATCGTTTTTGCTGGTACCCGTACCATTGGCAAATACCTCCGAACGCGGGAAGGCTTTCCCTTCGGTATAAACGATCATACGTCCTTCCGGCATGAATTCATTGATCACGCTGATGGCCGCGTCCATATAGCCTCCGCTGTTTCCACGCAGGTCGATAATGAAGGAGTTGCAGCCGAGTAGCTTCAGTTTTGCGATAGCGGTGATAAATTCCCCATAGGTCGTACGGGCAAATTTGCTTGTTTTGATATAACCGATGCCTTTGCTGATTTCGTAGGAAACGTCCACGGAGTGAACCGGTACGTCACCACGAGTGACAGTGAATTGGAGCAATTCGTCCGATTCCCCACGTTTTACACCCAGGTTGACCGTACTGTTTTTTTCTCCCCGCAGGGTGCGCATGATCTTGGCCTGGCTAATCTCTTTCCCGGAAAAGATAGAGTCGTTGATGGTGATGATACGGTCGAAAGGCAATAATCCTGCTTTTTCGGCCGGACCGCCGCTGATAACACTGATCACCAGGATGGTATCCGTTTGCATATTGAAAGAGACACCAATCCCGCTGAAGGAACCTTCGAGGTCTTCATTGGCAAGCGCTACGTCGGAAGCCGGGATATACACCGAATGCGGATCGAGTTCGCTCAATATCTTAGGGATGGCTCCCTCGATCAATTGCGCCATATCCACCGTATCCACATATTGTTGATTGATGATATTGAGTACGGCATTGACCTTATTTCCGCTGTAGTAGCCACGCAGTTTTCCATTCGAGAGCGTCAGAAAGTAATTCCCGATGAAAATACCTGCGGCTATGCTGACAGCGATAATGACCGGAAGCCAGATGGTTAATTTTCTTCTGTTTTTCATATATGCTTTTATTCATTAATTTCGATAAACTCAAGAGAAATACCTGCTCGCTTCAACAGGTCGCATCCGTCTTCCACCCGGTAGCGTTCGGAGTAAACGACGCGCTTGATGCCGCTTTGAATAATTAATTTTGCACATTCGATACAGGGTGCCGATGTGACATAGATGGTTGCTCCCCGGCTGCTGTTGGAAGAGGCGGCTACTTTGGTAATGGCATTTGCCTCCGCGTGTAAGACGTATGGTTTGGTTACATTGTTTTCATCCTCACATACATTTTCAAATCCGGAAGGGGTACCGTTGTAACCATCCGATATAATCATCTGATCCTTCACAATAAGTGCTCCCACCTGACGGCGTTTACAATACGAATTTTCTGCCCACACACTGGCCATACGTAGATAGCGCTTGTCTAATTCATACTGTTTTTCATTCTTTTCAACCATTGGTCTATCGTTTTACGAATCAACCGACAAAGATAACATCAACAAAGCGATTTACCAATTTCCGTTTTGACATTTTGTCAAAAACGCAGGACTTTTTTTTCGAACTCCCGGGAGTTTTTTCAAAAAGTCCCGGAAGAAACATTTTTTAACGTATCATATTGTAAAGCAAAAGGGCCATTTTGCTTACATTTTGTCAAATGAAGATCGCTTGATGAAAGCGCTTAGTGAAAAAACTATCTTTCCTGGATGATCACCCTGACCACTTGTCGATATTCATTCTCGAAATTAGGGGTGAATAGCTTTTTGTCTAAGGCGGCTTCGATTTCGGCAATCGGCCAGAAGCGGCCTCCGTCAAGTTCGTCAGGGTTGGGGCTGATCGGGCCGTCGTAATAGGTGTAGAATGTGTTTACCAGCTCTTTTTCAATGGAAGATTCAAAAATGTAGCGAGAAATAAAAACCGGATGAAATGCGGTGATAGAAAGTTCTTCGGCCGCTTCACGCCTCAGCGCCTCTTCGATGGTTTCCCCATAATCGACATGCCCGCCAACGGCTGTGTCCCATCGGCCGGGTTGGATATCTTTGTGCATAGGGCGCTTTTGCAGATAGAGCTCGCCGGAGGAGTTAAATACATGCAGATGTACGACCGGATGGAGCGGTTTACTTCCGTTATGGCATTGCCGGCGCGTTGCTTTACCGATTGTTTTTCCGGCTTCGTCGACCAAAGGGAACCATTCAACATTTTCCATGAAATCTTATCCTTTTTTAAGATCAAAGATAATTCATCTCTTGAATATTATGCTATCTTTGTGAATGATATAAACCTGAATATGAAAATGAAGATGAAAACGAAAGGCGAAGATTGGAAATTGCAAACGAGGACGAAGAGTCAAGATTTGCAACGTGTAGATGAAAGTGTAACAAACGCGGAATCAACCCGCGAAGAGGTAGGTCTGGATCATGTGGAAAGAGGACAATTCATCCCTTTCTCAAGTGCATTAAAAAAATTGGGGTAAGCTGAAAAGCTTACCCTTATATATTTTCAGCCATTTGGTTTCCAATCTTTCAATAGCTTGATCAATTCTTCCTCAGAAAGGTTCTCTCCATAGACCGCATAATCGAGCCGGAAGGTGCAGCCGTTTTTATATTCTGCGCAACCATATGCCGTTTTCCCTCTAAGTATATTTCCCTTGCCACAAACCGGACAGATCGCCTTTGCCGGAGCAGTTGCTTTTTGCTCTGTCTGAGGCTTTTTGGTAGTCTTTTTCTTTTTCGACTCGTTGGGGTCGGTCAGCGTAATGGTTTGTGTGGCCGGAGCTGAAAGAACATTGGCTACTACCTGATAGACCAGCTCTTTTAATTCATCCAGAAAGGTGCGTGCTTCGTAGGTGCCTTTCTCTATCTGGCGCAATTTCTTTTCCCATAGTCCGGTCAATTCGGCACTTTTGAGCAGTTCCTCTTTTATCGTGCCGATCAGTTCCCGGCCGGTGGCGGTGGGCAACAGGCTTTTACGTTGTTTATGGATGTAGTTGCGTTTGAACAATGTTTCAATAATGGCTGCCCGGGTGGATGGACGTCCTATGCCATTCTCTTTCAAGGCATCGCGCAACTCTTCGTTGTCGACTAATTTACCGGCCGTTTCCATCGCCCGGAGCAAGGTTGCTTCCGTATAGGGCTTGGGGGGTTGCGTCCAGCTCTCTTTCAGTATCGGCTGATGCGAGCCGCTTTCGCCTACGGTAAAAGCAGGGAGTACGCTTACCTCTTCTTCGGCTCCCTCTTTCTCGGGATCTTTTTCTTCCGTTCCGAATACCGTCCGCCAGCCCGGCTTCAGGATTTGTTTTCCGGTTACTTTAAACTCCACCTTCTCCACTTTCCCCATCACCGTGGTGGTAGCAATGTCGCAATCCGGATAAAAGGCCGCGATAAACCGTCGGGCAACCAGGTCGTACACCTTTTGTTCGTTGTCGCTCAGGTGGTTTGCCGGCATCCCTGTTGGTATAATGGCGTGGTGGTCGGTTACCTTCGCGTTGTCGAACACCCGTTTGCTCTTGGGTATTTTCCCTCCGGCCAGAAGTGGTGCTGTCAGTTCGGCGTAGCCGGTCATTCCTTTCAATGTCTGCGGAATCTTCGGGTAGATGTCGTCGCTCAGGAAGGTGGTGTCTACACGCGGGTAGGTTGTTATCTTTTTCTCGTAAAGCGATTGAATGGTCTTTAATGTGTCGTCGGCGGAAAGTGAAAACTTTTTATTGCACTCGACCTGCAGGGAGGTGAGGTCGAACAGGCGGGGTGCATATTCTTTTCCGTTCTTTTTCGAGACATCCGTTACGGTGAAATCACTGTTTTCAACCGTTTTCAGGAATTCTTCTCCCTCTTCCTGTTTGGAAAATTTGCCTTTTGTCGATGAAAAAGTGGTGTTGCGGTAGATGGTTTTCAGTTCCCAGAACGGTTCGGGTGTGAAGTTTTCTATTTCGGCCTGGCGATTGACAATCAATGCTAATGTGGGTGTTTGCACGCGTCCGATAGAGAGTACCTGTTTGTTCTGCCCATAGCGAATCGTGTAAAGACGGGTAGCATTCATGCCCAATAGCCAGTCGCCGATGGCGCGCGAAAGCCCTGCTTCATACAGGCGCTGGTAGTCTGATTCCTTATGCAACGACTTGAACCCTTCTCGGATAGCCTCTTCCGTTAAGGAGGAGATCCAGAGACGGTAGACAGGGCATTTGCATCCCGCTTTTTGCATGACCCAACGTTGGATCAATTCTCCTTCCTGTCCGGCATCCCCGCAGTTGATCACCATTTCGGCGTTTTGGATCAGCTTCTCGATGACGGAAAATTGTTTTTCATAACTGGGGTTACTGATCAGTTTAATGCCGAAGCGGGGAGGGATCATAGGCAGGGAGGATAGATTCCAGCTACGCCATGCATCCGTATAATCATGCGGTTCTTTCAGGGTACACAAATGGCCGAATGTCCAGGTCACCTGGTATCCATTCCCTTCAATATAGCCATCCATGCGTTGGCGTGCGCCTAATACTTCAGCTATTTCACGGGCAACGCTGGGCTTTTCCGCAATACATACTTTCATTCTCCTGTCTCTTTGATTCGAAGAGCAAAGGTAGTGTTTTCTTTATAATGTCGTATTTTCTTCAGGATGATGTCGGCAGCCGTCCGATTGCCGATTGACATTTTGTCAAAACCGCGGGACTTTTTTTCCAAAAAGGCAGGACTTTGCGAACAAACTCCCGGGGGTTAGTATTTGTTAACATTTGAAGTGTAAGCAATAGGGGGGTGTTTTTAGTTAAAAAGGGGTAGTCTTGCTTACACGTCGATTTTCTTATTCTTCCATTTTTAAGGGTATCTGTATCCTTCTTTTTCGGTGGAAAAGGTCGTACAGGGTGGTGAAGTCTTTTTTGAACATAATACCTACGCCTTGTGTGGAGGGCGATTGTTTTAGGTATTGATACATATCGTTGGCGTGATTGTAGGCTTTCAGGCGTATCTCCCCGCTGGGGGTCAGTTTGTACTCAAGGTCGAATTCGCCGACAAATATATTTTTCTGTTGAGCCAGGCTGTTGCGGTAGCCGAAATTGCCGTTGAACAACAACCGATTATCGAGAAGCTGGCTGGAGAGAAGCATTTCGATCTCTGTGTCTTCGTTGAATCCTCCATCTTGGGATGTGCGTATGTTTGTGCCGATCTGCACCTTGTCGGTCATGGAGTTGAGGATGTTGCTGAGCTGCGTGGAAATGGCTGATGAGGCAACAGCACTGAAGTCGCCGCTGCGGTATTCGTTGACCACATAATCGGGTGTATAGAATTTATGTAATACCAGGAGGTAAACAATCTGCCGCGACATCTGATCCTCCGTATCGATCAGGCTACGCACCTGCCGTTCGATCTCTTCGTTGGAGCTGGGCAGCTCGATATCGAACGATATCAGTGGGCTTTGCAGTTGCCCTTCGATGTTCAATACGCAATTGACCGGTATATTGGCGCGGTCGCTTTCGCGCAACAGTCCCTGGTCAAGATCGCCGATATTGGCTGTCAGGCTATAGATCGCGTCGATATCCAGCGTGGCATTCATCGGGTCTCCCTGGAAGCTGATCGTACTGCCTTCGCGTATTTTAAAGTCGCGGTAAAGGATTTGTTGGAGGCTGAAATTGTAATTCCCCTCCTGAATGTTGGCACCGCCATACATGCGAAGATCCGACCGGGTGCCGTATTGTATCTGCACACTGCCGCTTCCTTTTCCTTTAATCCTGTCGCCGGCAATGGGATCCATCACCAGTTCGATCGTTGCCTCCGGGGTGATATCGACCTGCGCATTCATGCGTATCTCGGTGCCTTCATTGGTGACAAACGAAGGGAGGCCGTTTTTATTCTCGTTTGTCTCTCCCGCGATGGAGTCGGGATTGTTCTTGTCGATAAAGGTAATAAAGTCGTAAGCGGTCGAAGCCGTACTTGTCATAAAGTTAAATCCGACAGAGGTATTGGCCTCGTTGCGCATATTGATATCGAAGTCGACCACCTTTTCGTTTCCGCTTATGCGTGCCGTCCCGCTGCCGAAAGCCGTTCCGTAAATGACAGGGCTTGTCCGTTCGGTGTGGTCATACAAAAGCATATTGGTGGCCTGTATGTCGGCCAGGAAGTTGAAATCGCGGAAGCTGGTGTGGTTGAACGTGAGATCGAGCTTCGCGGTGTTGTTGTGTTTATCGTATAAGGTGACTCCTTTCGCCCGGATATTGTGGGGATCCATGTGAATAGAGTCGGAGAAGGTGTAATAGGTATTCAGGAATTCGATGCCCAAGCCGGCGTCTTTCACATAAACATCGCCTTCGACCGTGATATCCTTGAAAGAGCCGAAGAGGTGGGCGTGTCCAAATCCCCGTCCTTTCACATTGGTTGCCACATTATCGAGGAAGGGTTGCAGGAAGGAGATATCGATATCATTGGCATCGAAGCGCAATGACAACCCCTCTTTGGGTTTGATAGGGTAGATATATCCGTTCACATCCGTCCAGGTGCTGTCGTTTTTATAGATGGAACCAAGCATGAGGATACCTTGCTGCATCTCGTCCCATTCGCTGTAGAGGTTCAGTTTTCCGAAATTGGTCTGGTTGAATGAGAAGTCTTCGACGGTCAGGTCGGTATTCAATATGCGGCTTTCGTAGATGTCGTTGATTACGAAACTGCCGGTAGCCCGCCCGGCAAACTGCAGAACAGGGATATTGAGTATGTCGAAAATATATTCCAGTTCGATGTCCTGCAGATCCAGGTGCAGGGAGTCTTGTATGTCGTGTGAAATAAGTCCGTCGAGGTGTATGTATTGGTCTTCGTGGGTGAAGATGAAATTGTCGATGTCAATCTTGCCATTTTGAACTGTGATCGATGCTGGTTGTATATGCCAGGCGGAGTCACTCACGAACACCGGGCTTTCATGGATCGAGATCTCTGTTCGCAGTTCCGGCCGTCCGCGTTCGTTCTCTTCTTCGACAAAGAGGGTAGAAGTCGATAGGTCGGCACTAAAGAGCTCTTCTTTATTGTTGAACCATTGGATGCGGGTGTTGATTAAATTGTCTGCCGCATCGGCTTGCAGATCGAGCTGATTGCGAATGCCCTTACGGTTGAACAGGGTAGCTTTCACCTGGAGATCTACCTTCTCGCCTTCATTCTGAGCGATCAGATAACCCGCTTCAAACGACGATCCAGCCACATCAAACCGGGGCAGATAGGCTTCGAGGCGGAACTTATCGTACTGGTTGTTATAATATCCGCTGATAACTACATCTTCCAGGGCCGTAAAAGGCAAAAGCAGTGTTTGCGAGAGCTTTTCGGTATTGTTCAGGGTCAGGTAAACCGAGAAATTGTTTTCATTTACCCGGGTCTGCTTTTTGGTCAGTTTGATCAGGGAAGGCAGGTAGAGTTCAAACGTTTTGTTGATACTCGGCAGCATGGTCTGGAACGAATAGGCACCGGCAATCTCCCCGTTCAACAGGTCGGAGGATATCTTTACCCGGCGGTCGTCGGCATGTCCCAAGGCCTCAATTTCCAACGTCTCTAATAGAAAATTGCTGGGTTTGGTTCCTATGGAGAGGCTGTCAACGCGTACGTTCCCTTCCATATTGTCGAATTTATTCCCCGTAAAGTCGGCTTGGAGGGAAAAGGATATCTCCGGTTCTTCGTATTTGCTGGAAAGATTCAGTTTGTCGGGGCGGAAATGGCGCAGGTCGGCCGTGAAATTGAAGATGGAGTGTTGCCCATTATCCTCGAACATCCCTTCGGCCAGGAAATAGCCGTTCGGGTCATTCACCTCTATGGTGCCGTCGAATCCGTTGTTTTGAAAATTCCCGGAGAGGAGGATGTTCTCATATTGGTAGCCCCTGTAGTCGATCTCGCTGATGTTTCCTATGATCTTTCCCCTGAAATGGCCGTCGACCGGTTTACTGGCATCGATGGCTATATCGAAACGCCCATTTCCGTATGGATTGTTTTCGGGGAAAAGATCGTGGATGGCCAATTCAGAAGAGATAGCTTTTCCTCTCAGAAAGGCAGCGATATGGTTCTCCTTATCACGACCAAACAACATATCCGTCTGGATGGAGCCGATGGAGGAGTTGAATACCCCGAAGGCAACCAGGTTATCGAAGAAGCCCGATATCTCACCGGTAAAGCGGATTGTACCCAGTCGTTTAACCGGCTCAGGGATGGCGATAGGCTCCGCATAGAGGTTGTTTACTAAGCCTAACAGGCCTTCCGGCGTGACATACATCTGGTTGACCTTTCCGAACACATAGGTCTCTTCCGAATTCGTGATGCCTCGCAGATCCATCTGCCCGTCGAACTGCATTTTGTCGGGTTGCCTGATGCGCAGATGTCTCAGGTTAATGTTATTGATCGTACCCGAGGCATTGGCAGAGAGCTGTACGGTATCGGTAAAATGGGAAAAGGCAGGAATAAAGGCTGACAGGTCTTTCAGGCAAACACGCGACGGAGCTATACTGAGTTCCAATGGCGCATTGTTCAGAAACGAGGCGACCCCTTCGATCGTTGCCGTGCCCATGGTGGCTTTGTCGATCTTCAAGAGCGAATTAGGCAGTCGCACTTCGAACTGATCGATGTTGGCGCTGTCGCGGTTACCAATGATATTCATCGAGAGTCTGTCGAGCGAGAAGCCCGAAGATTCGTCGAAACTCAATTTCTTTACCTGCGCGTTGATACTGTCTTTGTTGAATACCTTCAGGGAGATATTGGCGCTGATGTTGTCAATATCGATGTGTTTTGCATTGAAAACGCCGGTGGTTTTCCGTTCGCTCTGCACGTGATAACTCACGTTGCCCTGCCGCAACAAGACCGAGTTGAGGCGCAAATCGATGGTCGGCTCCTTTTTTAGTGTGTCGCGGCTGGCGAACGCATCGATCAGGAATTGCAGATTGAGCTTGTCGTCGGGTTGCTGTTTGTTCAGATAGAGGTTGAAACCGAAGAGGCGAACGGTGGTGAATACAAACTTGCCTTGTAGGAAAGGTATAATTTTGAAACCAGCAGAGAGATGATTGGCCTCGATCATCGGCTGACCCGCTTGGTCTTCCAACGCGACGCCCTCGAGTGTTAAACGATTGATCCAGTCGATGCCGATACGTTCGATCCGGACAGGCACACCCAGATAGTCCGACAACTCATGCTTAGTAACCTCCGTAATCTGACGTTGCACGTAGGGAATGTTTACCAGAATGGCCGGAAGAGCATAAAATATCCAAAGGAGGATAAGTAGTGTAACAACTATGTATTTTAATCCTCTAATCTCTTTTCCTTATTTTAACTGCAAATCTACGATATTATCGATATAGATTTCGTTAATTTGCATGAAAAAAGGAGAATATATGCGTCATATAACCATATTAGGAATTGAATCTTCGTGTGATGATACGTCGGCCTCTGTTATTCGTGACGGGGTGATGCTCTCGAACGTGATTGCCGGGCAAGCTGTGCATGAGGCATACGGTGGGGTCGTGCCGGAGTTGGCTTCGCGAGCGCACCAGCAAAATATCATCCCGGTGGTGGCCGAGGCCATCAAGCGTGCCGGCATCGACCGGTCGGAATTAAGCGCCATCGCTTTTACCCGTGGCCCTGGTCTGATGGGTTCTTTACTCGTTGGCACCTCTTTTGCCAAAGGGCTGGCAATGTCACTCGATATTCCGATGATCGAGGTGAATCATTTGCAGGCGCACGTATTGGCGCATTTCATCAAAGAAACGCCCGATGATGATAACCAGCCCGGCTATCCTTTCCTTTGCCTGTTGGTTTCGGGTGGAAATTCCCAGATTATCAAGGTGAATAGCTATAAGGATATGGAGGTGATCGGGCAGACTATCGATGATGCGGCCGGCGAAGCGTTCGATAAGTGTGCGAAAGTGATGGGATTGGGCTATCCGGGAGGGCCGGTGGTGAACCGCCTGGCCAACGAAGGCAACCCGAAAGCTTTCCGCTTCAGCAAGCCGCATATTCCGGGTTACGACTACAGCTTCAGCGGATTGAAGACATCTTTTCTCTACACCTTGCGCGACGCGTTGAAAGAGGATCCCGAGTTTATCGAAAAGAACCAGCGGGATCTCTGTGCCTCCCTGCAGGCTACGGTGGTGGATATCCTGATGGATAAGCTCCGCAAAGCGGCAAAAGATACCGGTATTAAGGAGGTAGCGGTGGCCGGTGGTGTTTCGGCCAACTCCGGTTTACGCGACGCCTTCCTGGATCATGCCAAACGCTTTGGCTGGAAGGTGTATATTCCCAAATTTGCTTTTACGACCGATAATGCCGCCATGGTGGCGATTACCGGCTATTATAAATACATGGACAACGACTTCTGTCCGATGGATGCTGTTCCTTTTTCCCGCGTAGTGATCTGACCCATGGAATATACTTCTCACGATACACCGGACAGTTTATGCCAAGCGTTGGGAGAGCAACTACTCTCTAAGCGTTGGATGATGGGCACGGCCGAGAGTTGTACCGGCGGACGCATCGCGGCTGCGATGACTTCGCTGTCGGGTAGTTCAGCCTATTTCGCGGGCGGAATCATTTCTTACAGCAATGAGGTGAAAAAGCGCCTGTTGGGCGTTTCGGAGGAGAGCCTCGCGCAATATGGCGCCGTAAGCCGAGACGTGGTAGAGCAGATGGCGCGGGGTGCTATCGAGGCTTTGGGTGTCGACTGCGCAGTAGCCACCTCCGGTATTGCCGGTCCTACCGGTGGCACGCCAGACAAACCTGTCGGCACCGTCTGGATAGCCGCAGCACTAAAAGACCAAACCCATTCCGCCTGCTTCCATTTCCAAGGCGACCGTCACCAAGTCATGTCACAGGCCACTGCCGAAGCCTTGCGTTTATTGCTTTCCCTTCTATTGGATTGATATCAGACAGGCATACTTATGACGCACTTTAAATAGATAAAAAAACGGGAAGCGATCGGCCTCCCGTTTTTTGTGTCGTTTTATTTAAGTCCTCTGTTCTTCAATAAAGGTTCCGTATTGGGTCGTTTGCCCCGGAAGTTTACATACATATCCATCGCGTCATCGATACCGCCCGGCGTCAATACATAGTTGCGAAACTTGGAAGCTACCTCCTGGTTGAAGATATCTCCTGTTTCAACAAATGCCTGGTAAGCATCCGCATCCAGTACCTCTGCCCAAATGTAGCTGTAATAGCCGGCGGTGTATCCTCCACCCATCGTGTGGTTGAAGTAGGTGGTACGGTAGCGTGACGGGATCTGTTTCAACAGTCCACGGTCGCCTAATACCTTGTTTTCGAAAGCCATCACCTCGAAGTTGGCAGGGATCTCAGTCAATACATGGTAATCCATATCCAACAGAGAGGCTGCCAAATATTCTGTTGTGACGAATCCTTGTCCGTATTTGCCACTCTTGTCAAGTTTTTCAATCAGTTCGGCAGGCATCACTTCACCCGTTTCATAATGTTTGGCATATTGTTTCAATACCTCCGGCTCAAATACCCAATGCTCCATGATCTGCGAGGGCAGTTCTACGAAGTCACGGGGAACACCGCTGATACCATAATAATGTACATCACGGAACAGGCTATGCAGGGCGTGTCCAAATTCGTGGAACAGGGTTTCCGCTTCGTCGGCGCTCAATAGGGCCGGTTGTCCGGCAGCCGGCTGGCTGAAGTTACATACATTGGTTACGATAGGCACTACCCGTTTGCCTGCTTCATCGTAGGTCTGCGAGCGATAACCGCCACACCAGGCACCACCGCGTTTGCTTGCGCGCGGGAAGAAGTCCATATACAACAGCCCGAGCAGCGTGCCGTCTTTCTCTTTACACTCGAATACCTGTGCGTCGGGATGCGGCAACGGCATATTGTCTAATTGCGTGAAGGTGATACCATACAGTTTGTTGGCTACCCAGAAAGCACCGTCGCGCACGTTTTCCAGTTTCAGGTAAGGACGTACTTCGTTTTCATCCAGGTCGAACTTCGCTTTCTTGGCTTTCTCGAAATAGTAGCGCCAGTCCCAACCTTCCGGTTCAAAGCTTTTTCCCTCTTTGCGGATCTCTGCCTTGATGTCGTTCAATTCCTCTTTGGCTTTGGCTAAAGCCGGTGGCCAGATCTCATCGAGCAGGGCATATACGCTTTCAGCATTTTTCGACATACGTTCTTCCAGTACAAAAGCAGCGTATGTATCGTAGCCCATTAGTTTTGCTTTTTCAAGGCGTTTGGCAACCAGTTCGGCCACCACCTTTTTATTGTCTGCTCCGTTGTTATTATTACCGCGCATGATGTATCCTTTGAATATCTTTTCGCGCAACTCACGGTTATCGGCATATTGCAGGAAGGGCATCACACTGGGGTTTTGCAACGTGAAGATCCATTTGCCCTCCATACCGGCTGCTTTGGCTACGGCTGCCGCATTGGCAATCAGGCTTTCCGGCAATCCCGACAGGTCTTCTTCTTTTTCCACGATAAGTTGGAAGTCATTGGTCTCTTGCAACATATTCTGCCCGAAGGTCAACTGAAGCATAGAGATCTCGCTATTCAATTCGCGCAGTTTCGCCTGTTTGTCGGCAGGCAGGTTGGCGCCGCCGCGAACAAATCCTTTGTAGGTCTCTTCCAGTAGTTTCGCCTGCTCTTTGTTGAGATTCAACTGCTCTTTTTTATCGTAAACGGCTTTCACCCGGGCAAATAAGACCGGATTCAAACGGATATCATCACTGTGTTTCGAGAACAGAGGAGACATCTCACGGCTTAACGCCTGCATTTCATCGTTGGTGTTCGCGCTGTTCTGTCCGCTGAAAACTGCGCTTACTTTGTTCGATAACTTACCGCTTTGATCCAGGGCGACAATCGTATTCTCGAATGTCGGCTCCTCTTTGTTGTTACAGATCGCTTCGACTTCGGCCATTTCTTCTTCCATTCCCTGGAGGAATGCCGGTTTGTAGTGCTCCAGTTTTATCTCTTCAAACGGAGGTACACCATACGGGGTCGTGTATTCCGACAGGAACGGATTCGCATTGGTTTGCTCTTTACTTTCCGTACAAGCAGTCGCACAAGCTAAAACCGCTACACTTAAAGCCATAAATACATGTTTCATTTGCTGTTTAAATTTAAGTTGGAATCTATGATTAACGGGCAAATATAAGAAACTATTTTTTTTCTTATACCATTTTTCTCAAGAAGCCATGCGAAAAATGAGCGGGGAGGGGATCAACTCTCAAATTTTTGTGAAACTTCGATGTTTATCAGTTTTTATGACGACCATTATTTGAAGCAGGCGTTAAAGACGATCTTGTCAGATCCAGCTATGTTTAATGGTATGCGAGTAAAGGATGTAATTATTGAAGACAACCCTAATTTTACAAATAAAAATTTATTTAGATGTGGTGGCTCTATTTTTATTCGAAGGCATGGAGAAGATGGTAAGGATACTTATTATACTTACGAATCCGAATTAGCTGGAGATTTGCTAAAGGAAACCTTATTGCATAAAATGGAAATTGCAGGATTACCCCCTGATGAAACTTTGCAAATAAGCTTTGACATGACTTATCCTAAGAAGAAAATAAAACTGGTAGATTACAGAGGTGTTAAAAACAAAGTCAGTCAATGCTGGGCGAGGTAAATAATTGCTGGGCACTTCTAATTGAACCTCATGGAATTGAAATAGTATATCAGTTATTACTATTGCGAACTCCTTTTTCTGTTTCATGCCGGAGAAACTTTTATTTTTAACGAAAGTTTCATAATGAAATTATTATTACCTTGCAGGCTGACGATATGAAGCGGCAGCGATCGTCCATTTTTAATTCCGTAACAAAAAGGATTTTCTTCAATATAAATGATCTATTATGAATGATAAACTAAAAAACGCAGGAATGAGACTGATAAGTTTGGCCTGCATGATTACGGTCGTTTTGTTTTCTGCGTGTTCGAGTGATGACGGACCGGATCCTGATCCTTACAAATCGGGACCGGAAGCGATTGCTGCCTTCCGTAGTTTTTTTTACCGGAATGGTAAAATTAATGCCTTGAAACATAAAAATTTCCTGGATACGGAATGGGCTATTCCTATCGGGAAACCTGAAGATACCTGTATGATATTCAACCTGATAACAGGTATGGATGTGAAACTGACGGATACCTACAGTTATTCGTATAAGTCTACGGATGGAAAATGCACTATCCGTATGGAAGGGAAGAGAATACCAGAAAATGCCATTTACGGCACGATGTATATAAATATCCCTGAATGTCCGGAAATCACGAAGATCATCCTGGCTAAACCGGAATTTTTTGAAAATACCAATGAGTGGGAAGATATAATAACCGCAACGAACCCCTCCAGTTAACCGGAGAGGTTCGCTTTTCCCGTTTCCGGGGTTCGCCCAATTCATTTCTTTTCTTTGGAGGGCGAAAAGGGGGGAAGGGATCTTATTTAGGGGTCTGTGCTCCTTTGCCGGGGATAACGCCCCAGAGTTGGCCAACCTCAGCGAGCGGATAGCGGTTACCATACATCGAGACGCGGTTGGTTTCCGAGCCCTGTTTGTTCATGCCCATCGCGGCACGGAAGGTGTTCATGGCCGAGTTCTCGTTGTACTGCGAGCTACGGCTCATTTCCAGGCCTAAATAGCCTTTCAGGTAGGGTTCGTTGATCACTTTGCAGAGCGTTCCCATCTCGGCATCGTTCACTTCACGGTTGTTCTCATATTTTTCCAATTGTTCCACCTCTTCGAAGTTATTGGCAAACTGGAAGTTCCACATGCCACCACCCGAAGGAAGACAGATGTCACCCATGCGGTTGGCGAAGAAGAGGTTGTCGAACGCATTGGTCTTGCGTATCTTATCGCGTTTGAGGTCGCTGTCGAAGCGGGTGCGGTCGAGGGCAGCGTAGACATTTCCTCCGAAGATATTATCGTGTACATCGTAGCTCATGCGTGTCATATAACGCAAGCCATAGCCCATATCTTCGAGCAGTTTGTCGCGTGTCCAGGTGAAGAGCACGGTGTTGTGGTGGAAGTCGAGTGTCGTCTCATGTTCAGGAGCCACGCCATTGCCACGCACTTCACAGGCTGCCATGCGACAGGCGATAAAGATATTGTTATAGAACTCCCAGTTTCCGGCGATATTCTCCATCTGTATTCCGTAGTGTACCGCATTGGCAAATACGCAGTTGCGCACGATCAGTTTGCCTTCCACAGCGCCATAGACAGCCTGTCTGGAGCCGGGTATGCCACCCATGGTAGGAACACCCGAGGGCGATTCGCCTACACAGATAATCCTTCCCGTCTCACAGCCGGCCGGAGCCGAGGCCACCGGGTTCTCGTACACCGGTTGGCAATAGAGGTTATACTCTCCCATATCGAACACCATGCCGTCGATCATCACCGTGCCACCGCGGTTGCCCTTTACGATCACATCCATCAAGGCGTGTGCCCCTGCCGTGCCCGCCTTGGCAATCGCTGCATCCGGACGTATCGTGGTCGGGTGTTTCACGGGGTCACGCTCACTAAAGTCGGTGTTCCATCCCCCTTCGAGCGCGAGGTACTTTTTGAGTTCGATAAATCCCTGATCCATCTTACCGAGGTAGTTGCCTTCGGCAATCCGGATCAATGCGCCCTCTTCGGCGGCGTCAATGGCTGCTTGCAGGTCTTTGTAGGGTTTCTCCTGCGTTCCGTCGGCGGTGCGGCTGCCCGCACCGGTGGATACGCTTACATACATGGTTGTCGCGTTTGTCATGTTACTTTGTTTTAATGGGTTATTAGGTGATTCTGCCTGTTGTGTCTTCGTTTCGGCGGCCTTCTTTAAGGCGTTGCCCAACTTGCCCAGACCTTGTGCCTGTGCGGTGAAGCCTGTCAGCAGCAGGGCTGCCGTGGCTATCAAGATGATGTTTCTTCTCTTTTTCATGATGTTTGTTTTATTTATTCATTAATTATTTCTTTACACAGCGGACAGTATATGCAACGGCTTCGCGAATTAATCCCGGTCTTATTTCATTGCGATTGAAGTAGAGCGTCCGTGTACTCCATACCTTCCGCGCAGTATCTTCTTCATACGTAGAGGTCATATAACGCCCTTCTTCGGGGCTTGACAGCTTACCATCCCTATCGCGATGGCCCCCTGCCGGTATAAAGAGAGTGTTGCCGGATTTCTTGTCGGTGAATTTGTATCCCTTCACACCGTTTTGTGTTACCCATTTACGATCAACACTGGTCTCATCTAATAATGCATTTATATTATCTAAGGTCGGTAGGCGATAACCTGCAGGGCAGGGGTTGTTCCTTGTCACCCAACTGTCGTTGGTATCAACGACACTATTCCATTTCTCTCCGTCGTGCGATGGGGTTAGCGGATCGGTCGGACTCCAGCCTGTGTAACGATTCCTCTGGTAGTACCATCCAGTATCTTCGGGATTGGAAACGAATAATGCGGGCCTTTCGACGTTGCGCGCTGCCCATATTACGTTGTTAATTTTCATCTCCCACGCCTTGCCCACTTTCAGTACACCCACATTGGACGAGGTTACGCCTTCGATGATGATCCTGAAGTAATAGCTTCCCTCGGGAGTGGCTTGGGCGACGGATGCCCCAAGGGAGACTATATTGTCATTCTCACCTGGAAATTTAAGGATGGCAAAACGGACACCGACGGGTTCGGTAGCGGTGTTCTTTCCCTCCGCATCGCTAAACCACGCTATATCGGCCGTTTTGCCCGTAAAGGTCATGCCGTTCGTACCGGTCAGCGAGTACTTCACCCATTCCATTGTTCCCGAGTCAAGTATGCCGTCTCCGCCATCACCCGTTTGCGCTCCGATGTTAAACATCGGAACCGCGGCCGGCGCTGTTACTGTTACGGCACAGGTCGCCGTCTTGCCCCCGTCTTCGGTGGTGGCGGTGATGGTGGCCGTGCCTGCTTTCAGGGCGGTCACATTACCGTTGTTGTCCACTGTAGCAACTGCTGTATTGCTCGACTTCCAACTTACCTTCTTATTGCTCGCATCTGTCGGAGCCACGGTGGGGGTAAGTGTTTCGCTCCCGCCTTCAACCAGTGAAAGAGAGGTTTTGTTAAGGGTTACACCTGTAACGGCTACCGCTTTCGCTGTTACTGTAACGGCGCAGGTGGCCGTCTTACCTCCGTCTTCGGTGGTGACGGTAATGGTGGCCTTGCCAGTCTTTAAGGCAGCGATATGACCCTCCGCGTCGACAATAGCAATCGAGGCATCGCTTGATTTCCAGGAAACAGTTTTGTTGGTCGCGTCATTAGGTGTAACGGTAGCAATCAGTTTTTCGCTCGCGCTCTCCACCAGCGAGAGGGAGGTTTTATTGAGCTTCACACCGGTTACGGCTATCGCTTTCGCTACCACCGTAAGGGTACAGGTATCGGTTTTAGCTCCCTCCTCCGTTGTAACGACAATCGAGGCCGCGCCCACCTTTACGGCCGTCACTTTGCCTTCGCTGTCTACGGTGGCGATATCGGTCTTGGTTGATTTCCAGCTTACCTTCTTATTGGTCGCGTTTTCGGGAGTCAGGGTGGCGGTGAGCGTTTCACTCGTGCCCTGAGCTAAGGTAAGCGTGGCTTTGTTGAGCTTTACGCCCGTTACCGACAGGGTGGCCGCCTTAACGGTCACAGCGCAGGTAGCGGTTTTGGATCCGTCATCAGACGTAACGGTAATGGTTGCGTTGCCGGCTTTTACGGCTACAATTTTGCCTTCAGCGTCGACGGCGGCAACCGTCATATCGCTCGATTTCCATGTCGACCTTTTGTTGGTCGCGTTCTCCGGAGCTATCGTAGCTCTGAGACTTTCGGTCTCACCCTCTACTAATGCGAGTGTACTCTTACTGAGTGTTACGCCCGTTACTTTTATTATCTCCGGTCCCGGATCTTTGCTACAAGAGACAAAGAAGATACATAGGGCACTCAGCGTAATAAATAGAGTGGCTGCCAATCTTGTAAACTTGTTTTTCTTTTTCATACGTCTACTATATTTATTGTGGGTATTGTTATTTGTCGTAGTATTGCCCGGCTATTCCTATTTACCAAAGATCCGCTTCACGATATCGAGCCTATTGAACGCCGAAGCTATATCGCCCAACACCGGTATGTCGTAAATGCCACGGGTATATCGCCGGTGCATCTCCTCCGGCATCGCCTTGACAATCGCCCCTCGGGCCGCCATACGGATTTGATGGGAGACCGCCGATTGAGCCCCTGACGCCATGTTTTGCTTCATTTGCTCCCGGGGAGCGGTGGTGCCTTCGGGTAGTTTTACATACGCTGTAAATTCAACGAAGAGATTATTGTACTCGCGATTGAGTGTGAGGGAGGTGAACTTCTCCTCAAAGTCGGCCTGGTTGCGACATCGCTGTCCGAACTGTTCCATACGTTCGAAGAGTGCCTCCGCCTTTTGTCGAGCCTCTTCGGGCAGGTTGTAATGCGTATAGAGAGCATCACGCCTACTACTTATTGATTGTTCTATACCTTTATCCATCCTATTTACTTTATGAATGTTTAGGATCGGTTTGTCTTCGGTTGAAAACTTTCCTCACCGCTTGAAAGCAAATGTATGGGTATAGGCACAGAAGGGCTATCACAGATTCCGCATCAAGTAGGACGGCATCCGCAATCTATGCATGAAAGTTGTACTATTTCCGCACCGGAAGGAGTTAACAGACTGATTATCTGTTGATATATTGGTCTAATTCAGAAAACACTATACACTAATCACTAAACACTAATTACTACCCTCTCTCTTCCGGTATCTTGATAAACTGCGACGGGGTATAGCCGAATGCCTTTCGGAACGAACGGGAGAAGTAGCTCAAGTCGCTGAATCCACAGTCGAAAGCCACCTCTTTGATCGATCGGTCGCGCTTGGAGAGCAACAATTTGGCTTTGTTCAGGCGCGCCTGCATCACGAAAGAGGTGATGGTATGCCCGGTCATGGCCTTCAGTTTGCGTCCCAGTTGCGATTCACTCAAACACATATCCTGCGCAAGCCCGGTGGGGAAGTAGTCGGCATCGTTGAGATGGCTGTTGACAACGGAGGATAATTTGGTGATAAAAGCCATATTCGGGTCGGTATGGGAGGCCGTTCCTGCCTGGAAGAGGGCGTTTGCGTAGGTCTTCATCAGCATGGCGCGGCTGTCGAGCAGTTGTTTGATGCGCACCAATAGTTCGCGTTCGTCGAAGGGTTTGGCCAGATAAGCATCGGCACCCACCCTAAGACCATCGAGCTTATCCTCGGTTGTACCTTTGGCGGTAACCATAATCACGGGGATATGCGCCACGGCGATCGAAGCGCGCAGGTCGGCGGTAAAGGCATAGCCATCCTTTTCGGGCATCATCACGTCGGTGATAATCAGATCGGGTATGTGTTGTTCGGCCATCAACAGCCCTTCGTTGCCGTTCGAAGCGTGAATCAACGTATATCTTTGCGCAAGGATCGTATGCATATAATGCGCCACATCTTTGTTGTCTTCCACGATCAGAATCATCTTCTTCGTATTCGAAGCCTTGCCCGGTGTCGTGTTTTCATCGCCATCTGTATCGAGGTCGGCCAAATGGATGCCGGCATCCTCTTCGTTCAGCTCTTCGCGTGCCTCTACCGGTATAGGATCATTCGACACCGGCAACGACAAGGTAAATTCAGTACCCTTGCCAACAGTACTGGAAACACCAATCATACCTCCCGCCTCTTCGACGAGTTGCTTCGAAAGGGCAAGCCCGATGCCGCTGCCGACATGATCACCGTTCTCCGCGTCGGAGGTGTAATAGAGCTCGAAAATATGGGGTAGACGCTCGGGCGTGATGCCTTCACCCGTATCCTTCACCTGTATCACGCATTGGCCGGCCGCCTTATCGTGGCGGAGATGCACTACGATCTTATCTCCCGCCGAACAGTGTTTGATGGCGTTGGAGAGCAGGTTGCTCATTACCTTTTTAACAGAGGATGCGATGAAATTCATCGAAAGAGTATCCACTTCGCTATACACGAAGAGGTCAATCTCCCGGCTGCGGGCATATTGCGCGTAGGGTTCGGCAATGACATGCAGGTACTCCACCAGATCACCCTGTCGCCAACGCGGTTTGCTGACACCCGCTTCGGATCGCGAGAAGTCGAGCAGTTGGTTGACCAGATGCATCAGGTTACGCCCCTGCCGGCGGATGGCTTTGAGATCTTTCGCCTCGGGGCTATCGGTCTCTTTTATGGTCGACAAGATATGATCGCTCAGACCGGTAATCACCGTGATGGGTGTACGAAACTCGTGGGTGATATGGGTAAAGAAGTTCGAACGCATCCGCTCGATATTCTTGAGTTCGATTGTCTGTTGGCGCTCCAGTCGGCGTTTATAGAGTATCAATAGTAACAGGATAAGCAGGCCGAGGATAACAGGTGTCATCAACAATAGGGTTGCCTTTCGCTTGGCCTCCTGTTCGCGATTGAGCTCATCCAGCTCTTCAATCTGTTTGGCATATTTTTCTGTTTCATACTTGACGCGCGAGTCGAGCAGCCGCCCTGTTTCCTGGTTCTGCTGCAGGGTGTCGGCATAGGCGCGGCTAATACGCAGATCATCGACAGACTGCTTGAAATCACCTCGCTTATGGTGATACTCCGAGCGCAATTCGTAGGCTTGTTTGATATGCTGCGGCGAGTTGATCGCGCTGGCGGTACGCAGAGCGGCATCGAGGTAGGGCCATGCCTTAACGAGTTGCCCGCTCTTGAGATGTATCTTTCCGATGCTAAAACAGGCATTCAACCAATGCCATCGGTCGGATGTGTCCGAAAGCAATTCGTAAGCCTCTTCATACTGGGTCAATGCGCGGCGATCGTCACCTTGCGCCTCATAAATATGTCCGATATTGATAAGACAGAGGGCGATGCCGAGCGGCAGGTTGGCCTTTTCGTTATAATCGAGTGAACGGCGGTAGTATTCCTCAGCCTTTGTCTGATCGCCCATATCGAAATAGACCGAGCCGATATTGGCGTAGTTCATAGCGATACCACGCAGGTTATTGTTTCCTATTTCTATCTCAAGCGCTTTCTCATAGCTGCGTATCGCCTCCTGTTCCTCGTTTATGGAGTGGTAGATCACGCCCAGCCCGTTGTAGGAACTGGCCATGTTGCGGCTGATGGTCGCTCTGTCCTCTCCCCCGTATTCTTCGGCTATCCGCAGGGAGAGATAATGGTAGGGGGCGGCTTCGTTGAGCGCGCCTATTCGCCGGAAGTCGGTTCCCAGTTCATTCAAAACCGTGGTGATAAAGATCGTGTCGCCAATCTCATAGCCAATCTGAAGCGCTGCGGTATGGTTCTCAATAGCCAATCGAAATTGCGATGTATTGCGTGCATCATTACCCAAGGCACGGAATATCACCTGCTCACCAATCTTATTGCCCGTCTCCTGGTAATAATCAAGACGCTTTTTGAGTTCTACCGGATCGTAGCTCTGCTGCGGAAAAGCCTCCCGCATATCGGCAACCCATTGTTTTTTCTGTATTTCAAGCGCGGATATCTGCTCCTTCCAAGAAGGTTTGAAGAAGAAAAAGAAAAGCAGTATAACCACCCCCAAAGCGGCAGCAAACCACAACAGACCCTGTTTTCCCCACTTTGATATCGATTTGTTATTTGTTTTCATAATACTATTTATTGCGAATTGCAGTCAAAATCTGAATGTCAAAGAAGAATCGACTCTATCCACTGTGCCGGGGACAATACCGACATCCTCCTTTATACCTAATAGAAATGAACCTAAAACAAAGGTAATCAAAAGTTTCAATTTTACTCTTCAACTTCTTTCTGATTTGATCTTCCCCTGTTTTTCGCCTGGTTTTTCACTGATTGATAATTGTCAACGCATTAATTGACGATTGTCAAACAATTAAACGATAATTATCAATCAATTGATTGACAACTGTCAACCAGTGAGAACTCCGACGAAAAATATCCTTATCATCTTATCCTCTGTTTATGGTATGATCGTTCCGGATATTTTTCTTACCTTTGCCGCTCAATAAAATATGGATAATCAACAAAAATAGATAGTATGTTTGAGAATTTAAGCGAACGGTTAGATAGGTCGTTTAAGCTGTTGAAGGGGGAAGGCAAAATTACGGAGATTAATGTTGCGGAAACCCTGAAGGATGTGCGTCGGGCGTTGTTGGATGCTGACGTGAATTATAAAGTAGCCAAGCAATTTACAGATACGGTAAAGGAGAAAGCGTTAGGACAGAATGTGCTGACGGCTGTGAAGCCGAGTCAGTTGATGGTCAAGATTGTACATGATGAACTGGCTACCCTGATGGGCGGAGATACGGTGGATGTGAATCTGGACGGCAGTCCGGCGATTATCCTGATGTCCGGTTTGCAGGGATCGGGTAAGACTACCTTTACCGGCAAATTGGCAAACATGCTGAAAACAAAACGTGGGAAGAAGCCTCTTTTGGTGGCTGCTGACGTATATCGTCCCGCGGCTATCGAACAGTTGCATGTGTTGGGCGAGCAGATAGGGGTACCTGTCTATTCTGAAATAGAAAACAAAAACCCTGTTCAAATTGCGCTGAATGCGATTAAAGAGGCGAAAATCAAAGGAAATGATCTGATTATTGTCGATACGGCAGGGCGTCTGGCTATCGATGAGCAGATGATGAACGAGATTGAAGCCATCAAGAAGGCTATCCAGCCGAATGAGACGCTGTTTGTTGTCGACTCCATGACGGGGCAGGACGCCGTTAATACCGCCAAAGAATTTAATGAACGCTTAGACTTTGACGGGGTGGTTCTGACTAAATTGGACGGTGACACCCGTGGTGGGGCGGCGCTTTCTATACGTTCTGTTGTCAATAAGCCGATCAAGTTTGTCGGAACGGGTGAAAAGATGGATGCACTGGATGTGTTCCATCCGTCACGTATGGCCGACCGTATATTGGGCATGGGTGATATTGTTTCTTTGGTAGAACGTGCTCAGGAGCAATATGACGAAGAAGAGGCTCGCCGCTTGCAAAAGAAGATTGCGAAAAACCAATTCGACTTCAACGATTTTATTGGTCAGATCCAGCAGATCAAGAAGATGGGTAACCTGAAAGAGTTGGCTTCGATGATTCCCGGTGTAGGCAAAGCGATGAAGGATATTGATATCGATGATAATGCCTTTAAAACAATTGAAGCGATTATCTATTCGATGACTCCGGAGGAACGCACGAACCCGGCGGTGTTGAACGGTTCGCGCCGTCAGCGTATTGCTAATGGGAGCGGAACAACGGTTCAGGAGGTCAACAAACTGATCAAACAATTTGATGAAACACGTAAGATGATGCGTATGATGACGCAGATGAAACCGGGCATGAAGAATATGCCTAAGATGAAGAGACGATAACTTTCAAGATATAATTCTATGTATAAGCTTTTAGACGGTAAGGCGGTCTCTGCTCAGATGAAGCAGGAAATGGCCGAAGAGGTGGCTCGCATCAAAGCGGAAGGTGGTAAGATCCCTCATCTGGCAGCTATTCTGGTAGGACATGATGGCGGTAGCGAAACGTATGTAGCCAGTAAGGTTCGCACATGTGAAGAGATCGGATTCAAATCTTCTCTGATCCGTTACGAGGAAGATGTAACGGAAGATGAACTTTTGAATCAGGTGGAAGCATTGAATAACGATCCGGATGTGGATGGGTTTATTGTGCAGCTACCTTTACCGAAGCATATATCGGAACAAAAAGTGATTGAAGCCATTGATTATCGTAAGGATGTGGACGGATTCCATCCGATCAATGTCGGACGTATGTCGATTGGGCTTCCCTGTTTCCTTTCAGCTACTCCGGCTGGTATCCTGGAGCTTCTCAGACGTTATGAAATAGAGACGCAGGGTAAGCATTGTGTGGTGCTGGGACGTAGCAATATCGTCGGCAAACCGATGGCGACATTGATGATGCAAAAGGCTTATCCGGGCGACTGTACGGTAACGGTATGCCATAGCCGTAGCAAAAACCTGAAAGAGATGTGCCTGAGCGCTGATATTATTATTGCGGCATTAGGAGTTCCCGAATTCCTGAAAGGGGATATGGTGAAAGAGGGTGTAGTCGTTGTGGATGTAGGCACGACGCGTGTGCCCAGCGCCTTGACAAAGAGTGGTTTCAAACTGACCGGTGATGTTAAGTTTGATGAGGTGGCGCCAAAATGTTCCTATATTACGCCGGTACCGGGTGGGGTAGGGCCGATGACGATTATATCCCTTATGCGCAATACGCTGTTGGCCGGAAAAAAAGAAATTTATGGTTAAATCTCTTGTGATTTAACAAATAAGTTCTATCTTTGCACCGTCTTAAAAAGAAGTGTCTTTTGGATAGACAAATATGGTGATTGTAGCTCAGCTGGTTAGAGCATTGGATTGTGGTTCCAAGGGTCGCGGGTTCGAATCCCGTCTTTCACCCAAAAGGCCGTTCTCAGTATTGGGGACGGCTTTTTTTGTTTTTTAAGAGTATTCCAGGGAGATGGTATGCAAAAGAATTGTATTATTGCATTTCTAAACAATAATACAATTATGAAGAAGATTTTTTTTGCACTCTTTCTGTTGCTTCCAATCGTTGCGTTAGCACAGGTTACAAAAACAGACTATGATCGTTCTGATACGATCTTGCACCTAAACAAGTATGTCTATGCGGCATCCATCCAGCCGCAATGGATTAACGGTACACATACATTCTGGTATATGAACCATGAAAGAGGAGGGGATTTCTACTACATGGTCGATGCCGATAAACGACAAAAAAACTATGCTTTTTCGCACGATAAGCTGGCTTCTTTATTGAGTAAGGAGATCGAAGGAGAAGTGAGCCGGAATAACCTCCCCTTGGCCAATGTGGAATTTCCTGATAAGGAAAAGATGACCTTTATGGCTGGAGGAGCCAGTTGGGAGTATATTATCCGTCAGAATAAGTTGATTCGTCTCAATGCCAATGGTGCGGCGGAAGAAAATGCGTCCCGAAGAGATCCCCGTTCGAATAATGCGATGGTTCGCACCGGAAATTCGGTCGTGTCGCCAGACAACTTATGGGAGGCATACGTTCGTGATAACAACGTGTACATAAAACGTACGTTCAATGAAGAGGAATTCGCTCTGACCATGGACGGTACCATGAACCATTATTATAGTTCGCAATTAGTATGGTCTCCTGACTCCAGGAGACTGATCACACTTAAAGTGAAAGATACGGAGACGCGCAGGATTCCGTTGATAGAGTCCGCTCCGGAAAAACAGCTGCAACCCGAACTCCGGTGGCGCAATTATGCCAAGCCGGGTGACCTTTTAGCGGTGAGGCTACCGGTTATGTTCGATGTTGAAAATAAGACGCAGATGCCATTGGATACGGATCTGTATGAAAATCAGTATTCTCTCCGGTTGACCGGATGGCGTGCGGATGGGAGAGGGTTTACCTTTGATTTTAATGAAAGAGGACATCAACGTTTTATTGTCGCCGAAGTGAATGCGAAGGACGGTAAGATACATCATGTGGTTGATGAACAATCGGAAACGTTTATCTATTACAATAAGCTTTATAAATATTATCTGAATGATGGGCAACAAACGCTATGGATCTCAGAACGTGACGGATGGCGCCATCTGTATATGCTTGATGGTCATACAGGACGTGTGATCCGACAGATAACCAAAGGCGAATGGGTGGTTAGGGATGTGTTGAAAGTAGATGAAGAGCGGGGTATGATCTATTTTACTGCCTCCGGTTTTAATAAGGAGGAAGATCCTTATAACCTTCATTATTGTTGCATCAAGCTCGATGGCACCGGCTTTGCCGATCTGACAAAAGAAAATGGAAACCATCGTGCTGTTTTTTCAGATGATTATGCCTATTTTGTTGATTCCTATTCACGTCCGGATCTGCCCCCTGTTTATCTGTTGAAAAAGACCGATACGGCCGAGAAAACGATGGATCTGGAAAAGGCGGATATCGAAGATCTGATAGCAAAAGGCTGGACGATGCCGGAAGTGTTCCATGCCAAGGGCAGAGATGGACAGACCGATATTTGGGGGAATATTATTCGCCCCAGCCATTTCGATCCGAATAAGAGCTATCCGGTAATTGAAATGATCTATGCCGGGCCGCATGATTCACATGTGAATAAGAATTTTTCTCCTACTTACCATTTGATTTCCAAATTGGCTGAATTAGGTTTTATTGTGGTATCGATTGATGGAATGGGAACCTATAACCGTTCCAAAGCCTTCCATGATGTGTCCTGGAAGAATCTGAAAGATGCCGGTTTCCCGGATCGTAAGCTATGGATCGAGGCAGCTGCAGAGAAATACCCCTATATGGATATATCCCGTGTGGGTATTTATGGCTGGTCGGCTGGTGGGCAGAATGCCATGGCTGCGTTGCTTTTCCACAATGATTTCTATAAGGTGGCGGTTGCTTTCTGTGGTTGTCATGATAACCGGATGGATAAAATGTGGTGGAACGAACAATGGATGGGTTATCCGATCGATAAATCCTATAGCGAGTCTTCGAATGTCGATAATGCCCATCTATTAAAAGGGAAGCTGCTATTGGTGAACGGCGAATTGGATGATAATGTCGATCCGACTTCAACCCTGCAAGTGGTCAGTGCTTTGATGAAAGCCAATAAAAACTTTGAGCAGCTCTACCTGCCCGGCAAAGGACATAGTTTAGGAGGTGATTTTGAATTGCGCAAAATGCACGATTTCTTTGTGAAGCACCTGAAAAATCAAGATCCACCGGAGTGGGAATGATTTGTTCCTTTAGAGTTCTTTTGTTTTACGCGGTTTTGTTCAGTCGGAACCTTCGGGATGACCAGAAGGTTATTGAAAAGTGTATATTATAAAGTAGAATGACATCCTTTGGCATTTGAGTAGCTTACCTTTGTCAAATAATTGATTATATTATGTCAAAATCGACGTATATCCAGCGCTATTTACTTATTATTAGTAAAATACGGAGTGAAAAGTATATCAGTTTAGATGATCTTGTAGATTATATCCAACAAGAGATGTCCTCTTATTATCAAGCGATAGTTTCTAAACGAACTATCCAGAGAGATTTAAGGGATATACGTGATTTTGATATTAGCATTGAATACTCGAAGTTACATAATGGCTATTACATTCCTGAGGATGAAGAACAATACTCAAGGCTTGAAAGAATATTTGAGCCATTCAATTTTTTAGGTGTTCTTCCTGATTTTGTCTTTGTGGAAAAAACAAAGCTCAATGGGACAGAGCATTTGCATACGCTTATACAAGCAATAAAGGAAAGTCGAATAGTTGATTTCTTTTATCTTAAATATGACAATAGTTTTTCTCATGTGAGAAAGGTTATGCCTTATGCCTTAAAAGAATTTAAGAAAAGATGGTATCTTCTTGCCGTAGAGATTGATGGCGATCCGAAGGAAAAAGGACTGATCAAAACTTGGGGATTGGATCGCATTTATAAATTGAGTGATACGTATGTTAGATTTGAGAAGGATAAGCGAATAGATATCAATAAAGAATTTGCAAACTCCTTTGGAATTTATTCCGACAGGGATAAAGTCGCAGAAGAGGTGATTTTATCATTTCCTCCTAAAAGTGGAAGATATAATAACTCTTTTCCACTCCATGAATCACAAGAAGTTCTAATAAACAATAGCGAAGAATTTAGAATCCGGTTGTATGTTAAAATTACATACGATTTCCTTATGGAATTGCTTTCACAAAGTGAGTCCCTGAAAGTAATCAAGCCGTTACATCTAAAGGAGAAGCTAAATGAGATACATCGGAAAGCGATTGAGATGAATACTAATTAATAATAAAGAATAAACATCATGAGTGATAACAAAGCTTATTTTACGGGGATTGCCAGTGAATACTTGGTTCTTTCTATGTTATATAGAAGAAAATCTGAAGCATTCTTAAGTATGGGGAATAAAAAAGCAGTAGATATTCTTATCTTACAGGAAGAAGGAACGTATATAGAAGTGGATGTGAAGTCTGTCTCCGGATATGCTTCTGTCCCTGTAAATAATATCGAGGTTAAAGATAATCGTTATGTAGTGTTTGTTATCTATCGTAATAAATTCGAAGACATTGAAACCATACCTGATTTCTATATAGTTCCAAGCAAAGAGGTTGTTGAGCGGTGCGATCATTATAAGGAACAACGAAGAATACATCCTAAACATATAAAAGAATATAAGGATAAATGGGAACTAATCGTCCCTGCTTCTGAATCTGAGGTTAAGTAAGGCTGAGAAACTCTTTTATTCTGAATTAATAAATAATGAAGAACGAAAATAGCAAAAGAGAAAAATTACGAGAAATTTTAAAGCCGAGAGGGATCTTTAGTGCTAAGATTTTTGAAGACGTTTGTGTGTGTTTAGGATTGCCGGAATACCACCAAATGGTTCCACATTTGCATTTTATGCATTCATCTTGGACGGGTTGGATTCATGAGAAAGAGATGGATAGCTGCATTGATGACTTACTAAAGCTTGCGACAGACTATTTTTCAGATATTTCGAAACCTCCTATTCAAATATTGAAGGAGGCAGTAGAAAATCAGACAGATTTGAGGATTGTTTTCCCCAAACTTTCCATCTTGACTCATTGCTATCCGATTCTTCTCTATGAAGAATTGTTGCTTACCCAAAAAGAGACCCCCGAAGATATATTGGCTGAATTTATAGCAATTAGAGACCATGACTTATATAATGATCTTGGAAAACTGGGGAATGTAATAGAATATAAGTATTGTCTTATAAAATTCAGTATGGAGTATAGCGAAGAAGAGCAATTACACATTCTAAAACGGTATAATCTGAAATATCTTGACTGGTATATAAATTATACTATAAAATGTAGAGAAGAGGCGCGGGCATATATAGAAAAAGACCGGAAACAGAAATACCTAGGCTGCTTTATAGGCGGAGGGGTTGGTGATGCTTTGGGCGCTCCTGTTGAGTTTATGTCATTCGATGAGATTGACATCAAGTATGGTGACGAAATAGATGACGACTATGATAGAGAAACACCGTTAGCTGATTATGTTGAATACCCCGGCAATGTGGGCGAGTTCACAGATGATACGCAAATGACATTGTTTACAGCCGAGGGCTTGTTGCGGACGAAAATGTGTAAAAGCGTTATTGGTTCCTCTTGGCTTCCAGCAATAGTACACCGTTCTTATTTGCGTTGGTTAAAAACGCAATCCATAGAGAGTGAGTATTTTCTTGATAAGGATACCTTGGAGAATGGATGGCTTTATCAACAAAAAGAACTCTTCAAACAGCGAGCGCCGGGTCACTCCTGCCTTTCTGCTTTGCAATCTAACAAAAGGGGTAGCACGCTTGAACCGATAAACAATAGTAAAGGGTGTGGGGGAATCATGCGAATGGCTCCTGTCGGGTTAGCCTACCCTCCTAAAGAGGCATTTGATATTGGGTGTGAACTGGCGGCTATTACCCATGGACATCCTACCGGCTATTTGGCTGCCGGCTATTTTGCTGCACTGATTTCTTTTTTGACCAATGGTACTGGCCTGGAGGAAGCGATAAAGGAAACGAATATAATATTGAAGACGAAAGCAAACCATCAAGAGTTATTAAGAGCTATTGAAAAAGCAATTGATTGTTTGGGTTCTCAGGCTCATAGGAGTATCCTGGATGACCATTCTACTAATATCGAAGAAAAGCTGGGCGGTGGATGGGTTGCGGAAGAGGCATTGGCTATATCCCTTTATTGTGCGATATATTTTAAGGATGATTTTGTTGGTGGAGTTTTAGCTGCGGTAAACCATACTGGAGACTCAGATAGCACAGGAGCTATTACCGGAAATATTTTGGGTGTTATTCATGGCGTGAAAGGAATACCCGAAAAGTGGATAATGAATCTGAGATTTGCTCATATCCTTCAGGAGGTGGCGGACGATTTCTATGAATGTATGAATGGATCAATGAATGCTCCGGAAAGTATATGGTGGGAGAAATATCCGGGATATACTTGGAAAAATAAACCTATAAAAAGCCTGAGTGACGGATATGAATTGGAGGGATTTGAAGTTAACCAGGATTATATACATCCAAGATGGACAGACGTACCCTCTATCCGGATAATAAGCCAACAATAATTATTCAAAATCGATACTGTTAGGTAGCATACTTAGGAAGTTGATGCTTTTACTCAGGTTTAGAGTATGAAACTCTAAACCTGTAATTGCCAAACTATCGTAGTATTCTTTAAGGTTAAAGAAATAATATTTTCGATTAAATTTTCATTCCAAGTAGAGTTTAAAAACGGTACAAGCTATTCAGTTTACCTAAGAGCAAATGTAAAAATTGGAGAAAGTTATTATTATGATTATTCTATTGGAGGGATTCGTTTTGAAAATCCAAGAGACGAGACTGTATCTAACATTCCTTTGATAAGCCGAGAAATTGTTTCAATTTTTACCTTTGAAGGCAAAAAAGTAGGTGAGTACTATGAGGACGAATTGAAGGAAGTTCTACAGCCGGGAATTTATATAGTAAAAAAGGGAAAAAATTCGTATAAGATAAAACTATAGGAAAGAAAAAAAAGGTAAAAAAAGCTTGTAAAACAGATTAAAACAAGGGTATACTTGATGTTTTTGAGAGTCCAGATGCTTATTGTATCTGGACTTTTGTTGTTTATGCCTGATAGGTTGTTCCTGTGCCAAGTTCTTGTTATCTTTAGGGAAAAGTGAAGATATGGAAAGCAGAAAAGAATTTAACAGAATGAGAGGTCTGGTAGGGGAAGATGATGTAAGGCTTATAAGCAGCCTACCAGAGGAAGAAGCCAAGAAGTTGCATGAAGATTCTATGGAAAAATCCATAGCAGCTTTGGCAAATGGTATAAGAAGCTTAGGAGAAGAAAATTCTGATGAAAAAGCAGAAAAGTAGATAAGTTCTGCATAAAGGTTAATAAAAGTGGAATGGAAGTGCTTCTAAAATGAAAAAGGAACATGTTAGTTCCTTGATTATCAATGGAGCGGTAGGCGAGATTCGAACTCGTGACCCTCAGCTTGGGAAGCTGATGCTCTACCAACTGAGCTACTACCGCGAATGATGTGGTGGCAAATGTAGTGATAAATTCATTTCTTTCGTATTTTTGTGGCTGAAAATATACTTGAATAAGATGAAGGAAAAGCTTACGTTGGTAAAGGTTGGAGGGAAGATTGTGGAGGAGGCGGAGACGCTGAATCAGTTGTTGCATGATTTCTCTGCCATTCCGGGATATAAGGTGTTGGTGCATGGGGGTGGACGTTCGGCTACCAGCTTGGCGGCGCGGTTAGGCATTGAGAGCCGGATGGTGGATGGTCGCCGGATTACGGATCTGGAAACTCTGCAAGTGGTCACCATGGTGTACGGAGGTTTAGTGAATAAGAATATAGTAGCTGGTTTGCAGGCATTGGATGTGAACGCGTTAGGGATGACCGGCGCGGACATGAACCTGATGCGCTCGGAAAAACGACCGGTGAGAGAGGTCGATTATGGATTTGTCGGTGATGTGAAAGAGGTGAATGCCGACTTGTTGGCTTCGTTGATCCGACAGGGCATTGTGCCGGTGTTGGCTCCTTTGACCCATGACAAGCAGGGCAATATGCTCAATACCAATGCCGACACGATAGCCGGGGAGGCCGCCAAGGCGTTGGCCAAACATTTTGAGGTGACGCTTATGTTCTGTTTTGAGAAAAAAGGGGTGTTATTGGATGCGGATAATGACGACAGCGTGATCCCTGAAATCGACCGGGAAACGTTCCTGAAATATGTGGCAGAGGGTATCATCCAGGGAGGCATGATCCCTAAACTGGAAAATGCCTACCAGGCCATCGATGCCGGGGTGAAAGAGGTGATTATTACGCAGGCTTCGGATATACATCGAAACGGAGGGACAAAGGTGTTTTTGTCTTCCAATAAATAAGAAAAACAGGAAAGATATGAAGCAATGAAGGGTGTTCTTAGACTAGACACCCTTCATTTTTTTATACCTATAAAAACCTAAAAAAACGGAAAAAAGTAGGCTGAAATTTAATAGTACATATCACTTGTGGTGAATGAAATTTCAGATAGCAGTTCTCCATTCTGTTCCGTAATTTTAATTTTGTTTTCTCTCAACAACCAACCTAACGCAAGAAATATGACTGATTCTTGTTTATAGGTCAGTTCGCCAATCTTTCTGATGGAAAGTTTCCCTTTTTGTGATAATAAGGAGTAAACATCTCCTGCATTGCTACCAATTTCGTGACTCATCATAGCCGAATAGTTATTAAAAAGTTTTGTTTGTTATATAAAAAAAATACATAGATGGCTTTTCTTTTATACGTATTAGAAAAGCTGGTCGCATTAACAGATAGAAATCGGATTTACCAACGTGAGTTGTAGATAAGAAGGGATTGACATCTGTTCATAGTTTTAGTTGTTAAATCGAATAAGTAATAACAAATAAATTTCTAACAAAAGTAGCGGAATGTTTCGTACAATTCATGCCAGTTTTTCTTTTAAAAGAGATTTTTTATGTCTATATTTGTCGGAATCGCTTCTTTTTGAACGGTTGTGTGACCCTAATCCAATTGGTAGACCATGACGGATTGACTTTAATGCATTTGAGGTACGTTTTTAGTTAAACCAATAACACTTACTATATGAATGATTGCATAATGAATAAAGCTTTTGTAAATGCTTTAGAAGGGAAAATTACCAAAAAAACGATTTTGGCGGATTTTGTGGCTGTAACCTTATGTATGGAAAAAGAAACAGCCTATAGGCGGTTGCGTGGAGAAGTCCAATTTACGCTTCGTGAAACCGCTATTCTTGCCGCTAAATTGAATATTTCGTTAGATGAGATCATCGCGCGGAACGGTCAGGAATCGCAAAAGAGATTATTGATGCGTTTGCCGGAATATTATTTGACTGCCTCTAAAAAAATGCCTATTGTTACGGATGCGATACATTATTTAGAGCGATTAGGCAAAGAGCCTTATTCCGAGTTTGGCATGGCTCTATCGGGGATTCCTTTTACTCTTTTCTTTCCTTATAGTTTGCTTACGCGATTTATGCTATTAAAATACACCCATCATGCAGAAAATTCTCCTTCCTCCCTTCCCTATAATAAAATAGTGGAGGCAGATGATCTGATCGATTACCGGGGTGATTTGGGGCTTTTGCTGAAAGAAGTTACTGACACTTATTATATTTGGGATCGTAAGATTATAAGGGCTTTAGTGGATGATATAAAATATGCTAAAAGCATTCGTTTAATGGGCAATGAAGAGATCCGTGACCTGAAAAAGGAACTGCATCGCTTTTTGAATGACTTGGAAAACCTGGCCTCAAAGGGGAGGTATGATGAAACAGGGAATAAGTTTGAATTGTATATTTCGGATGCCAATATTGATATTACCTATGCCTATATCTGTTCGCCTAATATGCAAGCCAGTATGCTTTCTTCCTTTATCTTTTTCATGATGATATCAGAAGATAATATCTCTTTTAGTCGGATAAATAACTGGATCAAATCCCTGAAGCGCTATTCCACGCTGATCTCCGGCATCGGAGAACGGGAGAGAATCTTGTTTTTTGATCAGCAGCGTGAGGTGGTGGATACCTTATAGTCCTATCCCTTGTTGTCCGTTCATCTGCCACTCCTCCGGCTGTACCTCTTCTGTTTTTTCTTCTACGACAGGTGCCGGGAAGCCATCAGGGTCGGTGCTTCTAATTTTTATGTTTTTGAAGGAGATGGAGGCTGATCCGTGTTTTCCCTGCAAACCGATATAGCCTTTTGTCGGTTTGTCGGCCAACGGATTGGGGAGCCAGGAGGGTATTTCCGAACCATCGGGGTTTTCTGTTCCCGATGTCCACAAAGCCATATTCATATTGGTCACTTTCTTGCCGTTCAAGACAACGGTAATATGTTGTCCCGAACAACGGATGCGCAGGTGATTCCAGGCGCCCGGTTTTTTAACCACCTTGTTAATGTGAGGCCCCAGATGCCCATAGATGGCGCCGCATCGCTCGAAAGGTTGAGCATCTGCCCATCGCGAATAATGATCGTCGGCTATTTGTACCTCGACCGAGTTAGGAATCCAATTGGTGGTATCTGTGCAATAGACCACCACGCCGCTGTTCGTCCCCCTGTCGTTTTTGAAATTCAGGTCAATCTCGAAGTTCTCATATTCAATAGTTGTCCATATCACCTTGTCTTTTGTGGCCGTTAGTATGCCATTTGCCTCATACCAGCCTTCGGGATCGTACTGGGCTTCAGAAAGGTTCTCACCAAACAGAGGAATCCATTTGTTTTTTATTTGCGAAAAGGCTTGTGTCGTAATCAACAGGCATCCACAGAGGAGAGCTGTTCTAAAACAATATTTCATCATGTATTCATTTTTTTAGCGGAAAACTGTGTCAAAGATATCTATTTTTGGCTAACTGTGGCAAATGCTTTTCCTATAAATTGTTATTACGCCTAAAACCTAAAAATCGTGATTTCCAACTAAACTGCCTGAAATCAACCAAGGATTTCTGTAAATATTAAAACACAAAGTATTCCTGGTACTTTCCTGTGAAATGTTCGCTATGGCGGGAGAGTACTTTCTACAGGAGAGGTGGGAGGCTTTGAGATAGGAGAATAAATAAAGGCGTACCAACGTTTGCCACGTTGATACGCCTTCTTTTATTTTTTAATACGAATCTATTCAGGATTGTGACAGCGCCACTACGATAATCGAGGAGATAAGAACCAATAAACCAATGATTAATACAGCGATCGTACTTCCTTTCACCCCTTTCCATTCTTTGAGAATGATCCCCCACACATTACTGAACGTCACATTCAACGACATCAGGATACTCCAGGAGAAGGCCAGTAAAACCGGGCTATCCGTCAGGAAACTCTTGCCCATTTCCAGACCAAAGAATTGGGAGTACCACAATACACCAGCCAGGGCACAGAACAAGAGGTTGTTCACCAAGACAGAGCCTTTCACTGAGAAATACTCCTTACCGGTCTTGTTTTTGATGTTTTGCTGAATGCAATAGGCTGCGTTGGTCACAAAACCACCCACCGTCACTAAGAAGATCACTGGCAAACCGGCATAAAGTGTTTTCACACCACCGGCAATGGCAGCCTCCTTAATCGGTGTTCCCGCATCCAGTCCCATGGCGAAGCAGGCACTCATCACCCCGGATAACAGGGCAACCAACAGACCTTTTGTCAGAGCGAAATCCTTTACAGCGGCTTTCTTCTCTTCCTCCGTCATGTTTTTGGAACGAAGGCTACCGGCATACCCGATGATGGAGATACCGGCCAGCGTAATCGCTACCCCGATCAATAACAATAGTCCATTGCCATGCAACAGATCGGTACCAGCCAACATAGCAGGAAGCAAGGTGCCGAAAGCGGCGCAGGTGCCAAGGGCGATACTTTGTCCGAGCGCAACGCCCAGATAGCGCATGCTAAGCCCGAAGGTCAGTCCACCGACTCCCCATAACACACCGTAGATAATGGCAGAGAAAGCTCCGCCCGATCCCCACAATTCAAGTAAGGACGATCCCCCAGGCACGCCGAGTAGCGCGCCTAAAAACGGGAATACCAACCAGGCGAATATACCCTGGGTAAGCCAGAACGATTCCCAACTCCATTCTTTTACCTTCTTAATAGGTACATACGAGCTGCTCTGCCCGAAACTGCCAATGGCAATGATCAACAGACCTATGATCGTATTCATGATCTCTTAGAGGTAACGTTCTTTTCGTATTGCTGTATTTCGGTGATATAATCTTCACCAACCGCGATATTATTCTTCAAACAGAAGTAGTCCCATACGGCATTCCAGGGCAGTCCCTTTGCCTCTTCAAGCAACGCCAGTCTCTCGAAGTATTGGCCGTTTGCTTCGTATTCGCGCAATTGAGCGATCGGTTCGAGCAGTCCCTGCAAGAAGGCTTTCTGAGTCGAACGGATACCAATCACATAGGCTCCGATACGGTTGATAGAAGCATCGAAGAAGTCGAGTCCAACGTGTACGCGATCCAAGGCGTCGGCACGGATGATTTCTTTCGCCAATTCGCTAATCTCATCGTTGAGGATTACTACGTGGTCAGAGTCCCAACGGATAGGACGGCTTACATGCAACATGATTTCCGGTGTGAACAGCAGGAGCGAAGAAATCTTGTCCGCAATGCTTTCGCTCAAGTGAAAGTGGCCTGTGTCTAAGGTAACGATCTTCTGTTTCTTCGCACCATAGCCCAGGTAGAAGTCGTGTGAACCTACGGTATAGCTTTCCAGTCCGATACCGAACAGTTTAGATTCCAGACAGTCTTTCATATTCTTATACTCGGTACTGAAGATCTCGTCTAATGATTGTTCCAGGATCTGGCGATATTTCAGGCGGTTTACAGTCAGGTCTTTCATGCCGTCATGGATCCATAGGTTCATGATACAGGGATCGTTCTGGAATTTACCCATCTCTTCCGATACCTTACGACAGCGTTTGGTGTGCTCGATCCAGAAATCACGGATCGCTTTGTCGGGATTGGCTAAGGTCAGGTCGCCGCTCTTCGGGTGACCAAACGAGGTAGAATTGAAATCGAGCTTTAAGCCTTTTTCTTTCGCCCATTGCATCCAGCTGGTGAAATGTTCGGGTTCCACCTGATCGCGATCAACCATTTTATCGCCGAAATCACCATATATCTCGTGTAGGTTCAAACGATGGCTTCCTCCGACAAGGGTAAGCACCTGTTCGATATCCGTACGCAGCTCTTCGATGTTGCGCGCACGGCCGGGGTAGTTACCGGTAGCCTGGATGCCACCTCCGCCTAAGTTCTCTAATTTCTCAAAACCGGTCACGTCGTCCGATTGCCAGCAGTGGATAGAAACGGCTATCTTTTGCAATTTTTCTAAGGCGTCTTCTACGTTAACCCCTATGGCCTGATAGCGTTCTTTCGCTATCTCATACGATTTCTCTACTAATGCACTTTTGTTCATGGTAATCAATTTAAGTATATTATTTAATGCTGTATTGTTTGAAATTTTGCAAACGCCTCGCTCCAGATCGCATTGTCGGTCGGAACAAATACATCCGGCGATACGCTGTTGCGGATAACATCGCGGATCTCTTGCAGGCTGCCGACAACACCCATACCCATCGCCTGTATCATGATATTACCCATGGCCGTAGCTTCCGACGGACCGGCTACCACCGGTATACCGATCGCATTGGCTGTCATCTGATTCAATAGTTTGTTTTGCGAGCCGCCTCCGATCACATGCAGTTTCTTGATCTCGAAAGGGGCAACCTCCTGCAGGCTGTTCAATACCTGTTTGTATTTAAGCGCCAGGCTGTCGAATATGCAACGGATAAATTGCGCGTCCTCTTCCGGACAGGGCTGGTTGGTGCGTTGGCAATAAGCCGTAATAGCTTGAAGCATGCTCTCCGGATTGGCAAACGAAGCGTCGTCGGGATCGATAAGTGAACGGAAAGGCTTTGCCGAATCTGATAAGGCAACAATCTCCGGATAGCTGTAACTCTTCCCGACTTTATCCCATTCCTTGCGGCATTGTTCCAACAACCACATACCGGTAATGTTCTTTAGGAAGCGTATCGTGCCGTCGGCGCCTCCTTCGTTGGTGAAGTTCATGGCGAAAGTTTGTTCGTTGATAATCGGCTCTTTCACCTCTATCCCCATCAACGACCAGGTGCCCGAACTCAAGTAGGCGAAGTTTTCATCCTCTGCCGGCACCGCCACTACGGCAGATGCCGTATCATGCCCGGCCACAGCAATCACAGGCGTTTCGCCTATGCCACATTCCCGTGCCACGCTCTCCATGACGTTGCCTGCTTTTGTACCGGGCATCACCACTTCGGGGAATACTTCAGGAGAGATATCAAGAACATCCAACAAGAGAGGATCTATTTTTTGTGTACGGGCGTTTACGATTTGGGAGGTGGAAGCGATCGTATACTCACAATAGCGCTCACCAGTCAACAGATAAGATAGGGCATCGGGCATAAACAATATGTTTTTGGCCTGTCTCACGGCAAACGAGCCCTCTCTCTGTGCTGCGTATAGCTGGAATAGACTATTGAAATTCATTATTTGTATACCTGTCAGGTCGTACACTTCCTGGCGGGATAGGCGGGTAAAATACGCTTCGGGCACCCCTTCGGTATAGGGGTCTCGATAGGAGCGCGGCAGGTTGATCAAGCTACCGTCTTCTGCCAGATAGGCAAAGTCGACTCCCCAGGTGTCGATACCGATCGAGTCTATTTCGATGCCTTTAGCGGCAGCTGTTTTCAGACCCTCTTTCAGTGATTCGTACAAGGCGTAGATATTCCAGTAATACTTGTCTTGCACCCGAAGGATTGTATTGGGAAAACGTGTTAGCTCCTGTAGTTCCAGTTTGCCGTTTTCCAGACGACCAATAATGGAGCGTCCGCTTGTCGCACCCAAGTCGAGGGCGAAAAAATGGTGTTTTTGTGTCATGGTATTTCGTAACTATGTAATAACTCTTGCCTAAAAAAATGCAAGTTGATTGCAAATATAAGGATGTTCCGGAAAAGATTACTGCTTTATTTGATTTGTGTACTTTGAATTTTGCTACTGATATTTGTTGCTTTTTATTTCTTAATTGCTACATTTGAGGCGTTTTCGCTATTGGAGACTTTATTTTTTGCTATTGAATTATGAAATCTTCCGCCGTACATATAAAATACCTGATCGTAAACGAATCCGATAGCCTCTGGGGGCTCATCGTCAACTCTGTGGGCTATCAGCGCATCGAGCCCGGCGAAGCCTATCCGCCCCGTAACCATCCAACGCGCTACCTCTTCAATGTCGATAAGGGGCGTGTGTTGAATGAATACCAATTGCTCTATATCACCCGCGGCAAAGGTGTCTTTACTTCGTCTGAACGGAAGCGGGTTGAGGTGAAGGAGGGCAATATGTTCCTGTTGTTTCCGGGCGAATGGCATAGCTACAAACCCGACAAAGAGACCGGCTGGGACGAGTATTGGATCGGATTTACCGGGGTTAATATCGACGAGCGGGTGCGCAACGGCTTCTTCAATCGCCAGCACCCGGTATTCAATATCGGCATGAACGACGAATTATTACAGCAATACAAACGTGCCATACAAACGGCGCAGGAGCAGATGGCAGGCTATCAGCAGATATTGGCGGGTATTGTTAACTATCTATTGGGCAATGTCTATTCCATCGATAAGTGTGCCTCGTTTGAAAACAAAGAACTATACCGGATGAATAAAGCAAAAGTCCTTATCCGGGAATCCTTTCAGCAAAACATCACCCCTGAACAGGTGGCTCGTGAAATCAACATGAGCTATTCCTGGTTTCGCCGCCTGTTCAAAGATTATACCGGGTTCTCGCCTGCTCAGTACATCACCGAACTACGCATTCAAAAGAGCAAAGAACTGCTCACCAACACCACCCTGGCAAATAAAGAAATCGCCTTCGACTCTGGATTCGACAATGCCGATTACTTTTGCACCGTTTTTAAGCGCAAAACAGGACTCACTCCCCATCAATACCGAAACATGACCCGATGGGGAACTGAATAGTTTCCAGGCATTGTATAAAATGCGAACAAATGTTAATTCGCTCGTTTCCGACGAAACCCCCAATTTACGATTTGTAATTTCGGCGGGAGTTTTCGCGCAAAAAAGCGGGACTTTGGAGACAAACTCCCGGGAGAAACACTTTTTAACGTATGGATTTGTAAGCAAAATGGTCGTTTTGCTTACAATCGATATTTTAACATTTTCGGAAAAAAAAGATAGGCTCATCCGGTAAGTAGGCATTCTCCGGATGAGCCAAGGAAAAGAAATTTTTGAAAAATAGTTTCGTTTTGTCGACCTGTTTAGAGCCAAAGGCAGACTATTGAGAAAGAGTAGACAGATAGGTGTCCATATCTTTATCTCCTCTTCCGGAGACGGTAAGTACCACCACCTCGTCGGGTTGGAACCTCAGTTTCGGAAGGGCTCCCAACGCATGGGAGCTTTCCAGGGCAGGGATGATACCTTCCAATTGAGTCAGTTCGAAGGCTGCGTTTAAGGCTTCATTGTCGTTGATGGCCAATACCTTGGCGCGTTTTGTCGTGTGCAGGTTGGCATGGAGAGGCCCTATGCCCGGATAATCCAGTCCGGCGGAGATGGAATAGGGCTCTTCCACCTGACCCGCTTCGTTTTGCATCACCAATGTCTGCATACCATGCAATTCTCCTTTTTTACCTAAGTGAATCGTTGCGGCAGTCATGCCTGAGTAAAGACCTTTCCCGCCGGCTTCTGCCAATACGATTTTTACCCGTTCGTCGTCCATATAGTGGTAGATCGTTCCGGCGGCATTGCTGCCGCCACCGATGCAGGCAATCAGGTAATCGGGGTAGTCGCGTCCCTCTTTTTCCAGCAACTGCTTTTTGATTTCCTTACTGATCACCGATTGCAGGCGGGCAACCATGTCCGGATAGGGGTGAGGACCTACCGCTGAACCGATCAGGTAAAAGGTGTCGGAGGGATTTGCACACCAGTCTTGAATCGCTTCATCCACCGCTTCTTTCAGCGTTCTGTTGCCTGAGGTGACCGAACGCACCTCCGCTCCCAGCATCTGCATACGTTGCACATTGGCATGCTGGCGCTTGATGTCTGTTTCTCCCATATAGACAACACATTCCATATCCATCAGGGCGCAGACCGTTGCCGTAGCGACTCCGTGTTGTCCGGCGCCTGTTTCGGCAATGATGCGGGTTTTCCCCATGTGGCGTGCCAATAGGATCTGGCCGATCGTATTGTTGATCTTATGCGCTCCGGTATGGTTGAGATCCTCCCGCTTGAGGTAGATGCGTCCGCCATAGCGTTTGCTCAGCCGTTTGGCCAGGTAGAGTGGGGAAGGGCGACCGACGTAATCGCGCAGCAACTCTGCAAATTCCTGTTTGAAACTATCGCTTTCCAATACTTCCAGGTAGGTCTCCTGCAGGTCGGCGATGCTTTGGTGAAGTATTTCAGGGATATATGCTCCTCCAAAATCACCATAAAAACCGTTTTTGTTCACTTGATACGTTTTCATTTTTTTCTATTTTAATTAAACAATTTGGTATATGCGCAAATAAAAAAAGGCCTGCCGCAGTTGCGACAGACCTCTTCGAATCCTATATTCCTATTTTTAGTATATATACATACGGCCCTCGTTCCCTACGACTCTTTGAGTAGTTTGAAACGCCACCACCAACATGTATTTACTAAATTTGTTCTCATCTGTTTTTTGATATTTCGGCGACAAATATACGGTGTCTTTGATAAAATGCAAACAAATGAGCAATTTTTTTTACTTTTTTCCAGAAAAACTCTGTTTTTAAAATCAAATGTACGACTCGTTTGTTATTAAATATGTATGTTTGTTTTAAACTTTATATCATTCACTTAAATGGAAATTGTCATAATTCTTGGCCTGATCTTATTAAACGGAGTCCTTTCCATGTCAGAAATCGCTTTAGTGTCCGCCCGCAAGGCCCGGTTGGAAATCGATGCAAAAAAAGGAAGTAAATCAGCTAAAACTGCCTTAGATCTGGCCAACGAACCGGATCGTTTCCTGTCCACCGTACAGATTGGTATCACCTTAGTCGGCATCCTGACCGGTCTCTATTCCGGCGAAGCCTTTGCTGCCGACCTGGCGGAGGTTGTGGCCGGTGTGCCGTTGTTGCAACCCTATGCTTTGGCTATTTCCAAAACGACGATTGTGATTGCTGTTACCTACCTTACGTTGATTCTTGGTGAGTTGGTTCCGAAGCGGGTCGGCCTGAGTTTCGCGGAGGCGGTCTCGAAGGTTATCGCCAAACCGATGAATATATTGTCGAAAATCACCGCTCCTTTGGTGTGGTTACTTTCTGCCAGTACAAACTTTGTCGTGCGTCTGTTTGGTCTGAAACATGTGGAAGAGAGTAAAGTGACTGAAGAGGAGATCAAAGCGATTGTGCAGGAAGGACTGGATGACGGTGAGGTGCAGGAGGTGGAACAGGATATAGTCGAACGTGTCTTCAACCTGGGCGACCGCAATGTCGGTTCGATCATGACGCATCGGAGCGAATTGGTCTGGCTGGATATGGACGATAGTGTGGCGGAGATACGTGAAAAGGTGCAGGAGAACTTATATAATATTTACCCGGTTGCTTCCGGAAAGTTGGACGATCTGCAGGGAGTTGTTTCTCTGAAAGATCTGTTTTTACACCTGGAGAAGCCCGGCTTTACGTTGAAAGAAATTATTCGACCGGCTACTTACCTGCCGGAAAATCAAAGTGTGTATAATGCTTTGGCGCAATTCAAGCAGGCATGTGTCAAATATGGTATTGTGACTGATGAGTTTGGTGGCATACAAGGGATCGTTACCATGAAGGATATCCTGGAAGGCCTGATCGGACAGATGCCCGAAGCCGGTGAGGAGATGGAAATTGTGGAACGTGAAGACGGCTCCTGGCTGGTCGATGGACAGCTTTCTTTCTATGACTTCCTGGCCTATTTCGATCTGGAAGATCTTTATGCCGACCATGATTATAATACCCTGAGTGGCTTGATTCTGGAGATATTGGAGCATGTGCCTCATACCGGTGAGCGGCTCGAATGGTTTACCTTCCACCTGGAAATTGTCGATATGGATGGTGCGCGCATCGACAAGGTATTGGTTTCAAAGAAAGGATAGACGGCTACCGGACTTTTTTAGGATGCTTTTTTGCTCAATTGCAATAGGACGAATATCAATCCCGGGATAAAAAATACAGCTGCCGATACCAATAGGGCGACCCGGAGTGAGTACATATCGTTCAGCCATCCAATGAATGGCGTTACGGCAGCAAATATCAGGCGAATTACGAAGTTGCGGATGGAGAGCACTGTGGCGCGCATTTCCGAAAAGGTCATCTGGTTGATATATCCTTTTAGGATAGGGGTGGCGAATCCGCGGAACAGGTAAAAGACGAATAATACGGCCAAGCCCCAATAAGTTTGGTTGTAAGCCAACGCGACATATCCCCCGATAATGAAGAAAAGAATCAACAAGCTTGTTTTCTGTATGCCGAAATAGCGTTCGATCCGGTCGGAATAGAGCGCTGCAATGCCGACGGTCAGGTTCAGCACCGTCCAGATAATGCCGAAATACTCCGTCGGCGTTTCCAGATCGATCAGGAAGGGTTGCACAAACCAAGCCATCGTCAGCGTGGCCGCACCGATCACGCCCGAAAACAAAATATTATAACAAAGCTTCTTGTTCGTGACAAGCGCGTATTTGATGATGCGAAGTATCTCGTTTACGGGGTTCTGTACTTGCGTCTTTCCCGCATACTCCTTGAGAGAAAAAGCTGCCGGGATGCCGATAAAGGCAATCACTACCTGCCCGTAGAAGGGATAGCGGAGTGAAGAAACCGCTAACAACCCGCCGAGGATGCCCGCCACCGCTTCGGCAAAATTACCGATCATGGTGATGCGTCCCTCGTAACGCATGTAGAGATTCTCTTTCTTATAATGCGCCGTGGTGTCGTAGAGCAGGGCGGAGTCGGCGCCGTTGACCAACGTTTGCCCAATACCGAGTAATAATTCAGCTATGATAAAGGCCTCAAACGTATTGGTGCAGGAATAACAAAGGTATCCGCCAAAGAAGAGAAAACATCCGGTCACTAAGCATTTCTTACGTCCCCAGACGTCGGCCAGGTAGCCGGAAGGTATTTCCAACGCAACGGCAGCGACGGAATAAACACTCTTCAGGATAAACACATCCTGCAGACCCAGCCCGTGATCTTCGTAAAAGAGTACGATGATCGGCATCACCAGGCTGAACCACTTGGAGAGCTTAATCAGGTAAAGCGCTATGATATTTTTCTGCATCTGTTAGATGTCCTTTAAAAAATTAAAAGACCTTAAAGACCTTAAGGTCCTTAAGGCCCTTAGAGTCCTTAAAGTCTTTAAAGACCTTTTTTACTATGCCTTCGCTATTGCTTGCGCGAAATCGGCTTTCAGTCTCTCGACAACATCTTTCACACTGCTGATCTTTTCAGCCAGGTAGGCGTTCTTTCCGGCGAAAGCATATCCCTTGCGCATATTCCCTTTGGCGGCATTATAGAGCGCCATGATGATGCAATAGGGACTTTTGGTGTAGTCGCAGGTGCGGATGCAATGGAAGGGACATTTCTTCGGCTTTTCTTTCCCTTCGGCTACACGTTGAATAAACTCCCCGTCTAGCGCGCGGCCGGGCATGCCCACCGGGCTTTGGATAATGCGGATGTCTTCTTCATGTGCATCGACATAGACCTTTTTGAAGGCTTCCGCCGCGTCGCATTCTTCCGTAGGTACGAAGATCGATCCCATTTGTACACCGGCCACCCCCATTTTCATAAAACGGGCAATGTCTTCACCGGTGGCGATACCTCCGGCGGCAATGACCGGAATATTTTTTTCCTCCTGATAGGAGTTGGCTACTTCCAATACTTCGGGAATGATTTGTTCGAGTGAGAAGTGTTCGTCCTCGATCTGGTTGTTCTTAAAACCGAGATGACCTCCGGCTTTAGGTCCTTCCACCACAATCGCATCCGGCAGGTAGTTGAAGTTATTTTTCCATTTATCACAAATAAGACGTGCCGCGCGCGATGAGGATACGATCGGTACCAGCATGGTTTTGCTGTCTTTTTGCAGGTAGGAGGGAAGGTCGAGCGGCAATCCGGCTCCGGCAAAAATGACATCGGTCTTTTCTGCAATGGCCGTACGCACCATATCTGAGAAGTTCGAAAGGGCCACCATGATGTTGACACCGATCACCCCTCTTGTTTTTTCGCGTGTCTTGCGGATCTCTTCGCGAAGCCCCTGGATACACTTCTCCATGTAGCTGCCAGCAACATTCGGATAGAGAAGGCCGAGACCGGCGGCGGATATAACACCGACACCCCCTTCGTTGGCAACAGCCGACGCTAATCCCGACAGAGAGACACCAACGCCCATGCCCCCCTGAATAATTGGCAATTTTATTTCATACTTGCCGATAAAAAATGATTTCATACAATTCTGTTTGAGGATAAGATAATACCTGTGCCGGTATGCTTTCTGCATACGGCATTGTGAGAAACAAAGAAGTTTCGTAGTTCCATGTATAAACTAACTTGTTTACGGGGGCAAAGGTAACTATTTCTGCGAACTCCGGGTTATAAATAAACTTAATGTCGCAAAATCGAAAAATGAGTTCGTCGGAAAATGCGGATTTACCGACTGAGTTGCAAAACGCAAGTGTAAGCTGAAGAGGCAATTTGAACCTCTTTCTCGGTCTATTTGTCGATTCGCCCTTCATTGAATCTTTGTGCGTTCAGAGCAACAGTCGATTCGGCATCCCGAAACGATTCGGGTACCTCATATTGTTGCAACGATTCCCAGGCGGGTTCGAATTTTCTCTCTTTTAATCTCCTGATCGACCTGCTTATTTATATTGGTTTTTTTGAAAATCAGTTGATTAACCCACATGTCCATATTTTACCTTGAATTATTTTGCAAAACTTCTTGTGTTATTCAAAATAATACCTATCTTTGCATCCGCAATCGAGAGTGATTGTCTTTACAAAACAAACTTGGTGTGGTAGTTCAGTTGGTTAGAATACCTGCCTGTCACGCAGGGGGTCGCGGGTTCGAGTCCCGTCCATACCGCAAATAAGGCTGATTTTCAGCGAGTTGTGAAATTTACGCCCGGTTTTACACCCGAAAAAGTAAAACTGGGTGTTTTCTTTTGCCCTCTTCAAAGTAACACATACAAAAAGCAAGTATGTAATTACCTCCTTTTATATATGTTAATACAATACCTATTATTTTTTGTCTTTCAGCACATGCAGCAAATAAATAGTCTCATTTTGTATAATAATGAATATTACAGCAACGGCGGTTTCTTAATCACCGCCGTTGTTGCTTATACGGACGGTTTGCGCTACATCAAAGGATGAGTCGTTTTAAAAAAAGAAGTTTTTCAGGTATTTAAAGGAATATGCGGAGATCAGTTTGTATTATAGGAGGCCGAAAAGGATAACTCCAAAGAGATTGGTTTATTATCGGGCGATCCGGAATAAGAAGATGGCTGAATTATCAGGAGAAACAGGGAGAGGATTGAGGGGATGAAAAAATATTTTAGACCTGTGTATAAAAAATACTTATTGTGCAAATCGTTTACAACAATAAAATACTAAATTTGCATCTATATGTATATAAATACTCTGAAAAACATACTGTTACTTTTTCTTGCATCAATAATATTTGTGGGATGTATGCAGAAGAATAGGCTGGATGCTAAATTGAAAACGCTTGAATGTTATATCAGCTCAAATCCAGATAGTATAAAATACGAGCTGGAAAAAATTAATACCGAAACTTTAGATGAAATTAATAACGCATACCATAATATTTTATTGGTTGAAGCAGGTTATTACAGTGGATTTGAATTGGTTCAATATGATTCAACGTTAAATGCTTCAATAGATATTTTGAAGAACACGAAATATAAACGAGCGTACGCTAAAGCTTTATTTTATAAAGGTATAATATGGGATTATCTTGAAATTCCCCAGGAAGCAATAAAAAGTTATTTTACCGCATTGGATTTAGTAAAAGATAAAGATTATGAATTAATTTCTTCCTTGTATTCTGCTTTAGGAAATGTGTATTTAGATCAGGAATTATATGAAGATGCTATAAATGCTTTTCGTTCGGGGTATTATAAAACATTAACAGGAAATAATTTTAAAAGTATATATACAAATGCCAGAAACTTAGGTATTGGTTTTTTTTTAGTTGAAAAACCGGACAGTTCATATCATTATTTAAAAAAGGCATACGGTTATGCTAATATGAGTAGTGATTCTGTAAAATTGAAGGACCTAATTTATAACGATTTAGGATTGTATTTCAGTGAAAAAGATAATTATGACGAAGCTCTAAAATACATGAAAAAAATATCTAAAATGACTGATAATTATCATTTAAATCTGGGTTGTATTTATGCAGCAACGGGAGATTGGGATTTGGCTATTGAGAATTTAGTAATTGCAATAGAAAGTACGGATTTGGGGATCAGGACTGTTGCATTAAAGCAATTATCAAGAGTTGAAGAGAATTTTGGTTCGTACGAAAACTCACTTGTACACTTACACGATTTTTTAGAGTCTTATGACTCCCTAACAATAAAAACGAAAACCGGTGAAATATATGCAATAAATCAAATACATAATATTGATAAAGAGTTGATATATATAAACAACAAACATAAATCATTCATAATAATGATAGTTAGTTGTTCGATTATTATAATTCTCATCATTATCCTAATAGCAGTATATACAGACAAAAAGAAGAAAATAAAACAGGCAAATGAACTGTTGGTTAAGGAAAAGAAAATAATGGAAAATGAGAAAGATATTATAAATCTTCAAAACCAAATTTCCGAAACTAAGAATACCATACTGAAATTAAAATATGAAAATCAAAATTTAGCCAAAGATACACAAGACAATCTGGTAAAAGAGAAAGAAGAAAGTATTGCTAAAATGGAAAAACAGATTAATCATTTACGAATACTGTTGTTCTATGACAAACCTATATACAAAAAAATTAGGAAATTTGATAACCAAAAAGATTCTGAAAACATAAACTTATTGCCATTGAAAGATAGAATAGAATTGTTTGGTATTATAAAGAATGTATACTCGGATTTATTCGAGAATCTTAAAACTAATTGCCCAAGCTTAACTGAAGAAGATCTAATTTTCTGTTGTCTTTCAAAGATGAATTTTAATCTACCTCTTATATGTGCATGTACTGGATATCCACGTACTGCATCTGCGCGTCAACGAAGATACCGAATCAAGAAAAAAATGATTGAACATTCTGCTAACGAAAACCTATACAATTTTATTTTTCAGCCATAAAATTTATTGTTGTAACGCAAGTAAAATCTACCACATTGATTTACAGGCACTTACCGGATTGTGTTGTAACGCAAAAAATCTCGTAAACTAAAATACCATCCCTAATTTTGTAACATCAAAACCCCAAAACAAGATGTTATGAAAAAAGTACTTTTATTATTATTTCTGATTTGCAGTGTTCCAACAATGGAATTGTTTGCTAAGAGTGAATCGGTTGAAGAATCTACCAAAGCGAAAAGACACAGAAAAATTGAATGGAGGCATAGAGTAGGACGAACAAGGTCAATTCAATGGCAGGACTGTGTTGTTGCTTATACTCAGGGAACGTTTCTTACTATCAGTTTCGGCATGGCACCGGAAATTGCGGAAATAAGAATTATAATTAGTGATGACGAAGGTAGTATTATTTCAGATGATATGCATCGTATAACTGAACCTTGTGATGTGTTGAAACAATTACCACTTGATGATGAGAGAGAATATTATCTGGAAATAATTTCAGGCGGGTCCCGTTGCCAAGGTTATTTTTAACCGAGCAAAACATAGGATTAAATCTATTCATATTATTATGATTATTCACTTTAGAACGGAAAGGAGGTAATGATTTCAAATACTTATTTCAAAAGAACTTTAATACATATCCTTTAAATTTAATTATTCGAAGTATTAACGAACAAAAAAATTGTAACATGAAAAAATTACATTTATTATTATCCTGTTTATTAGTGTTGTTTGTCGCATGTCAGAAAGACGACATTATAGAAGATAAAAATCTTGTTGACATTCCGGAGCCAGTACATGTAACACCAGAAGGGTATTTGCACTTCGATTCGCAATCAATTTTTACTGATTATCTGAATAATTTTAAGGAAGATGCATCACCTTCAACGCGGAGCAACTATTTTACAGTAACCGGATTTAACTCCATAAATAAAGTAAAATCCAATATACAGAGAATGTATGCCACCCGTGCATTGGATGAAGATGATGAAGAGGGATGTGAAGATGAGTACAAGGTTTCGCTATGTGAAGAACTAATTCCCGATGATATCCTGTTTAATGTACTTGATACAACTTTACGAATCAGCATTGATGATAATTATTATAAAATTACTGATAAAGGAACGTTCTATACCAAACGGGAATATTCTTCTCAGCTAGCACAAAAAATTGAAAATTTTAATCCTAAGACAGCAAGTTTAATTGATGGAGATACCTATCAAATTGATGATATTACTTATTTTTGCGATACTTATGGATTTATATCCGGAGTACCAAATGTAACTGATGTTGAATGCATTGAAGCGGATGATGTTCCAATGACACGTGCCGTTTTTGGTGATGCCAATACTAATACCAGAGAGTATTCACTTAGTACTTATAAGTGGAAAAACAAAACATGGTTAGGTCGTGCATGGTCGTGGCTATTTGGGAAAGATGTATCGAGAGAGCAAAAATTTGATAGTAAACATAAGATGGTAGCAAATCTATTCCAGACTAACTATGTATTCTATGCTTCTACAGGTTTTAAAGTTAAAATGCAAAAACGGAAAAAATTCCTGTTTGTTAAATATTGGACTGGAGATACAGCTGATGATATTGTTATCGGCATTGAAAAATTGAAAGGTCAAATGAGTTTCAATAATAATCCAGGAAAAGTAGGTGATTATGGTAAATTTACAAGTACATGGCAAGGACAAGTAAATAACATGATTTATGCCGGTATGGGCAGTCCAATATTTCTTGAAGATTTTGCCAGTAAGATAAAAACCTGGTTTGGCGGCATTAAAGAGTTCAATGTTGGGCAATGGAAAATTGATCCTTGGAAATGGACAGATAATACATTAACAAAAGATGCAATTTTTTCCGGTTTGAAATCTCTTGAAGGTAAATATATATCAGGACCAATTGGTCAAAAAATAACAAATACTGATCCACGTTTAATTTACGTGTTTGGTAAGAGTGGGAAATTAGACTCCTATATTATGGGATTGCAGAGTTACGGAAGACGGGAACACAAAACAGTACGTTTTAGTGAAGCTGGTGGAATTACCGTTAGTATAGGTGGAAGCGGTAGCAGTGGTGTTAGTGTTGATGGTTATATTCCTGATAAATATACAATTAAAGATGCTGAGATATTTGGCGCTGTGAAATATGGCGGCAAATGGAAGGGTATCAGATTTCATCACGAAGATTAACGATTTATAAAATATGAAGTCCTGTTGTGTAATACATACTAAAAGAGTATTACTGATGGTTATAATAGTAATAACATCAGTGCAATTGTACTCCCAAACGAAGAAGGGATTAGGTTTTGATATTGCAATGTACGATTATAACGAAACAGGACTTCATTATTCAATATTTTATAATTGGGATATACTTAAAAATCTAGTTTTTTCAACCGGTATATCATATTTTACTAATGAAGTAAATGCCGGTTGGTTTTCCAATGACAACACTTCCTATAATTTAGGGGAAAAGAACAGACGTGTAAATGGAGCTATTGCAAGCACTGTTGTGGTACCCGTTTTTAAAAAAGCAGGATTACTGGTTACTTGTAATGTTCTATTCGATATTGTGCCATTCAATTATATTTCCATTGATAAGGGATTAAAAGTAACCGAAGGGCATACTATCGAACCGATAGGGAAATATGTTTTCACACAATTTAATCCTGGTGCGTTTGTGGATATCGGATTATATTATGATATGGTTAAAAATGATGCCCGATTGAGATTGATGGTTTCAATGGGCTATGGCATTTATGATCCGGTGAGGGAATATCGTAGAACTACAATTGATAATCAAAAATTAGGTGATTATATATCTGAGAATAAATCTGCAACCAGGATATCTTTTAAAATAATAGGATATTGGTAGTATAAACTTAAAAAATGCATTATGAAAAAAATGTTTTTATTGTGTCTGATATTCATATCAGTAAGTATTTCAGCACAGGATAATATTTTGGTTTCAAAGTTCCAAATTCTTCTTGATTACCACTATAACCTAGGTTTGGTTGAAAATGGTGACCTGGCAAAAATTACCCGTTCGGATTTTAAGATGTATGGTAACTCCATTCATCTTTCAGGTTTATATAACCTTAATCCTAAAATAGCACTTGGGGTAGGTATTGGTTTAGACAGATATGAAAATCATGGGTTTAATACTCTGCCTATATATTTAACCGCTCATTACAAACCTTTGTATAAATTGCCTTCGGGATATATATTTTCAAATTTGGGTTATGGTTTGGATACTTCAGATTTCATTCCGGGTGCTCTGTTTGACATAGGTATTGGATACAAAAAAATGTTCAGAAAGCATTTTGGATTGAACTTCCAGTTGGGTTATAATTTGAAACAGCAAAAAGGTAATTTAGGTTATATTGATGAGAAACAGCAAATTGTTCACGATAAAATAAACAGATATAGACATTCGCTCTCATTTGGTATTGGCTTAATATTTTAAGTGTTTTATGATTTTCTAATTATAAATTACATTTTATTTCTCTGTACTTAAGTTATCTAGCAGTTTTCCAATTAAATATCAATTATTATTAATTGATATTCAAAGCATTAAATTAGTTGGAAAAAAACTAAATCTCAAATATTGAAGTAGTGTTGGTTGGCTCATATATTTTCGTAACCTAATCGAAAACCGCGACAGATAATTGATTTTCTGTATGGGGAAACTTGTGATGCTTGGAAGTATGGACAGTCGGATATTGATCGTCCTTATTTTCTTTCCCATTCCTAATATTCCATTAAACTGAAATGCAGGAGTTCGGTTACCTCAATATGGAAGGTGTTTTTCAGGATAGATAACACTGAAATTGAGAAAAAGATGCAATTGCTTTTTCAAAAAAAACAGGATGATTACAAGCTATCTAACAGTTAAATTGCATCACAAATAATAGATAGAGTTATCCTTTGGAATAAGGCAATGCTTTGGGGGAATTTACTCTTTTTGTGAAGCATAAAGAAAGAAATTCTTTCAAACCCGTAGGGCTTGGCATTGACGTTTCATTCTTGAAATATATCTTTGTGTACAGAGTGCGACAAGAAGTCGTATAAATAATTGTTTAGCAAAAACTAAACCTGTTATTCCGTTAATAGTACCCAGTGAATTACTGATTGCATATTATTTGCTTCTGATTAATCCGTAATAATGCAAATCTATAATATTTCCGTTTTTTATGGCGGATTGTTTTAAAACTGCCTCTTTCTCGAATCCGGCTTTCTCCACAACCCGTTGCGAGGAGATATTAAATTGAACACAGGAGCATAAATCTTGATAACAGGAAAGCTGGCAAAGGTATAATCTACCATTTCCGTTACAACGGAAGTCATAATTCCTCTTCCCCAATATCTCTCGCCAAGCCAATAGCCAATCTCAGCAGTGATTCTTTCTACCTCAGCGTTCAGGACTATTCCAATTCCGCCGACAGCTTTTCCGTCTACCTCTATTGCAAAATCAGTAACCGGCTTGGGCTTTTCAGAACCATTGCGATAAACGCTTCGCCGTATTTCACGGTATAAGGATGTGGAAAACAATCCCGCACATTATTCCAGATATTGATATTATTCGCGTTTTCGGCAAGTGATTCCGCATCCGCTAGTCTCCATTCACGTAATTTATAGGTGCTCATACTGCATAAAATGATAGTGCTAACCAACTACAAAGGTAGGCAATTATTTAAGAATCAGACCACATTATCTCCCTAAACCTTTGCTCTCACCTATCTTCGGCTTCTGCTTGAACTTTATTCCTATTGATTCTTGGAACTCTTTGTATTTCTGCCTGAACCAGTTTGTGTCACTTACTCCATCTATAGTAAGTTGAAATTTGTTATTTTCCTTTGGATGCTCTTTGATTTCAGCAACAGAATGTTCCGTCTTGAAATATCGCTGGTATTCAGTAGAATATATTTCTCCCTTAAAGCTAACCGGTTTCATTTTCAGAATCTCCTTTATCAGTTCTTCTGAGAACTTCATCACTTGCAATAGTTTCTCAATCCATAGCAAATCCTTAATGTTCGGGAACAGGCCGTAAATCTTCTTCAACTCCTGTTTTAGTTTATCCATAGCCGTTTGATGTTCTTTCTGCATGGTCTGCGTATTCTGTTTCAAGATTTTCAGTTCCTGAATCAGACTTTCTTTTTCATCTTTTAGACTTTCAATTTCCTGTTGTTGCCGTTTAACTTTGGAAGTCCCAACAAGAGAACTTAAGCCATCCATGATATTAGAACCCACATCGGCAGCCTTGTTCTTAAATTCTTCGGTTTTCAGTTGCCCTTTCACCTGATTGAGGTTTTCTTCTGTCTTTTTTAGTTCTGATTCTTTTTGTAGTTTGAGTTCCTCTGCCTGTGTTGCGTATTGTTTGGCTTCCTGTTCCTGCTGTTTGAGTTCCTCAATACTCAATCGTTTGGCATCTTCCACTGCTAATAACAATCCGATATTTTCCTGTAAATTCTTGCATTCTACTGCTTGGTTGCGGTAAAACTCAGTCAGGGTAATATGCCGGGCATCTGAACCCTTCACTCCTCGTATTAATCCATATTTATTCATGGCTTCGCCATAACTATCCTGATATTCAATCAATTTTGCTTTTGCCATTACATCGTCGCAACATAAACGAACCCGATTCGGGTCTTTCTTCTTATATTTCCGTTTAGGCTTATCTGTTTGGTTCAGCTCCTGCTTTTTCTTCTTAGAATCTTTTTGCCTGCGTTCGCCCTGAACAATAGGCACAACGGAAGCGTGAATGTGAGGAGTAGTTTCATCCATATGCAGAGTTGCTGCAACAACATTTTCTGCTCCGTATGTCTTTTCTAGCCAGTCAACGTTATCGTTGCACCATTCATCCAATCTGCCCTCATCTTGGATGCGTTTCATATCTTCCGGTGTGCCGGAAAGCATAATGCGGATTACTTGTACCTGATTCTTTCCAACCTGCCGTGTCAGCCCGGCTGTACCCAGTCTGTGTCGGATAGCTTCGGTTCGGTCTTTTACTCCTTCAGGAAATTCTATTAATTTTTTATTCAAATGTATCCGGTTAGGATCTACATTCGGGTGTATTTTATTTCGCTCGATATGGTCAGTCATGGCGGACTCATTGCCGGGCGATTTATCTAAATGGAGAACAGCATATCCCATAATTATTATCTTTAAATTTGTTCGAAATTTGGCTTAGAGCGAATCACCCTGCCAATAGAGATGCTGCTATCGACAGGAGGTGATTCATCTTTAATAGTCGCCCAAAGCGACTGCGGTCGAAAGACCGCTAAGGGAGATTCCAAAGGGGGAAAACCTTTGGCTTATTGGGGAATTTTTAGCAGAGTGAAACGGGAGCGTAAAGAAAATTCCCTAATAAGCTATGGCTTTTCTGAAAAGCCTTTGGGATAGCGGCGGCGGATTACATTTTGAACCCTCTGTTTTTCTTTTTAGGGGGTTGCGGAGCCAGCTTCGTAATCTTGTTTTGCCCGGCTATTTCTGGGTGTTTCTTTCCGCAGAGATAATCGTTCAGGTCTTTATATTCTGAATAATGCCGGGAAGCATCCCGGATATGAAGAGTAAATTCTTTTTCTAATTCCTTATATGCGGTTATTCCTGCCGTATCATTATCCAGAAAACAATGTATCTGTTCGTAATTTGATAACAGTCTTGCTGCTTTCGGTAGATTAGCTATTGAGTTTAGGATGATATAATCCTGCCAGTCCGAACATGGGAATTGCGGATTTTGATTCTTTCGAATGGTCAGGAACGAAAGATAGTCTATAAAACCCTCGAATAGATAACAGGTATCCCGCTTGTCTGTTTGTTGTATATAGGAAATATCTTTGGGAGCAATACAACCTTTGAAATAAGGGTTACGGATTTCATATCCTCCCGACTGGTTTTGAAAGCCGATACCGTAATAGGGTTTGTCATTTACCGTGTAATTGATTTCTTTGCAGTACTGTTTGGCTATGTCGGTATCTATACCACGTTTATTCAGATAATTGATTAAAGCGGGTGCATTCAGTTCACTCACATTAGTTATTTGTATAGTTGGTTCCCTTTCTTTTTCAGGTATTGGACTGTTATTATTCCCATGAAAAGAAAGAGAGTTATTTCCAGTAAACTTTTGCTCCAGTAATCGCATGGCTTCACCGTTAGAGCAGTTTTTGATTCGCATCACAAGGTCGATGAGCGTTCCACCCTCGTTTGCACCATAATCAATCCATAGGTTTTTATTGTAATCCACTTTCATACTGGCGTCTTTATCTTTCCGGAAAGGAGAATGATACATGCCATAATAGCCTCTTTCTTTTGCAGGATAAATATTCAGATCCGCAAGGTATTCCCGGATGGGGAACATATTTATTGTTTTAGAATCCATTAGTTTGAATATTAAATAAGTTATCTTTTTTCTTTCACGGGGAAAGTTATTCCCGAAATACAACTTTACTTTATAGTGTATATATAGAAAACGAGGTAAAGTAAAGTGCTTCCGGCTGCCTATCTGTGAAAGGCTTTACTTTACCCTATTATCTATGCACCCGAAGTAGAGTAAAGCATTTTAGTAGTTGAATTGGGGATTGAATTTATATTTCCGGGCGGCATCTTTTATTATCATCCGCTTGTTTTCCAGAAATTTCTTTAATTTCCCAAGTTTGTTCTCCCCATATTCACAGCCAATCGTTGCATATCCTTGTTTAAGGGCATCTATCAGGTCATTGTATCCATATGATTCAGCATCCGAAAATGTGGCTTCCAGTGCCTGCCTATGCTGTTCTGCTTGCAGTTCGGAATAGCTATAATGCTGGGATTTACCTTTCTTGTCGCTGAATGTATATTCACTGACTAATTCGGGTAAAGCATTATCATTGATACGGAATGCAAACGGCTGGAAATCCATTGCCCGGATATGGACTGCCTGAACAGTACTTATATCGTTATCGAATTTGTCTTTGGCGACTTCCAAAACGGTTTCGGCTTTATTGTTCAATTCTGTTCCAATATGCCCGCGTGCATTCTCATCGGCTTTGTTTTGGTGGAGAATGGTGTGGATATGGATTTGCCTTTCATCTGTCCATTGCATCAACTTGGATATAATCCTGGTTGATTCGCTCGGACTGTTGATGTCGTATACCATATCCCGGATACCGTCTATAATGACTAATCCTAAACCTTCCGTTTCGTAAATGGCCTTTTCTACAATAGCTATCCTTATTTCGGGCGTATGCCTGCGTAGTGAGAGAAACTCTAAATTGGTAAGTTCTTCATCTAATGGGAATCCTGCCATACGGGCAATCCGTTTCATTACTTTTTGGCAATGGTAAGGGCTTTGTTCGGTATCCACGTATAAAATCTTCTGTTTATTCTCCGGTAGCTCTGCATCGTATTGTAAAACGGTTCCATTCTTCAATGCAGCGGCTACAATGGCCGACACATTGAATGTCTTCTTGCTCTTTGCTTTGCCAATGGATGCACTGAAATTGCCAAGTGTGCCAATTGGTGAACCATGCACACGGAGAATTTCGGGTGCTATTACATATTCGCCGGTTAGTGTAAGCCGGGAAGCCTGCCAGAGGATGGTTATTTTTTCGCTTGGGTTTTGTGTTTCCATTATTTACGTCCTCCGGTTTTACGTCCTGCCAATTCAAGTGCAAGGTCGGAATCGACAATAATCTTCCGTCCTATCTGGGTGATAGCTCTATCAATCTTCCCGCTTTGTTTGATGCGGTTGGCGGTCGGCATACTACATCCGAATAACCGGGCAATGCCGGCTATTCCATACACATACTTTTTTGAGGAATCAATTACAGGTGTTACGACCTCTTTAGTTATCCCCTCGCTTTGTAACAGGTAAACCAGTTCTTCGCCTGTCATTTGCCAGAGCGGTTTATTTTTTAAATCGTGTAAATTCATATTACAATACTTTACTGTGAAACAATAGCCTTGTACTTCGGCGGATTATTGTTCGAACACTGCAAAGCTACAACCTCAATCAGGTGGTGATTGGGTGGTAACGCAAAATGAATATCACTGATAATCAGGTGATATTAAAAATATTTTGAGTGGTAAAAGTGGTAATCGAGTGGTATCAGGAAATATTTTTGAATATATCATCAATACAACGGGCAAAACGCTCGTTTTCCCGGCTTGGAATTTCAGAAACGGGAACTTTATACTTGGAATTATAGTAATCTTCTTTGATGCCGGCTGATTTTAGAATATCGGAACGCCATTGCGCACGGCTCTCCGTTTTAAGGCATTCATAGAGTTTGTATATCAGATAGCACACGCGGATACCTTCCCTGTCCTTAACCGTTAACCGGGAATTACAGGGTTGCAGATTAAGTAGCGCATAAAAATCAGTCTCCGAAAGGTTTTCAAACTGGATGTTGTTGCATTCCTGATGAATCAGCGAAACCAGATTCATATCGAAATATATTCCTGGCTTGATGGTCGGAGTGTTATTGGGTGTTTTTTTCTTTTCAACAGGAAAGTAATTGCCAAGCAAAGAAATAAAGGTGTTGCTCAAATCAAGAATGTCTCCAAATACATTGTGAATGTATTGAAAAGCATTTTGGTCGGATTCCTTTTGCTGCTCATAGAGATTCTTTAGCTTATCTTGTTCTTTCTTATATAGGTTCTCGACCTGCTCCTCTTTCCTTGTGAGTTGTTGCTCCGCTACTTTATCGTAGTTCCAACTTGCGGACTCCAACGAATTTCTGACCTGTGTAAGTTCTTGCCAAAGTTTATGTGTAGCTTCTAATTGTCCCTCTATCTTAAAGCGAACTGGGTCATGCCTACTTGTGCAGACGTTAAGTGTGTTTATATTGTCAAACAGTTCTTTGTGAGCTGTATATAGTTCGATATTCTTGCTTATTTCCTCTCTTAGGTTGACGGCGATTAATGCCAATTTCTCTTTATCTGTGGAAAGGAGCAGATGTAAAACCGCTTTTTCAAATACTTGTTTATCTTTGAAGGTATTATAGAAATCCGTGATACGACACTGGCTCTCAAAACTAAATTTCAAACTATCCGCTATCTGCTTATAGATTGAGTTCATCAGCCTGTATTGAGGCAACAGGTCTGTTAATAAGGATATGTGTTCATTTTTCTCCATTTTTTCTCACTCCAACTCGTTTATCTCTCGCTTTAACTCTGTCAGTAGCTGTTTCTCTGTCGGTAAATAAAGCTGATATTTACTTGCCATTATCGTTTTATTTTCTTCCGGCAACGAATATTTTACTACTGCATTGTTCTTGTCCGCACAAAGAAGGATTCCGATTGTTGGATTCTCATCTGCCGCTTTCTCATTCCTATCGTAATAATTCACATACATTTGTAACTGACCTATATCTGTATGTGTGATTTTGTGTGTTTTAATTTCGATAATTACGAAACAACGCAATAATCGATTATAAAAAACCAAGTCAATAAAAAAATCGTCATCTTCCAGAAGTATCCGCTTTTGTCGTGCAACAAATGAAAATCCATTACCTAATTCCAAAAGAAAGAGTTGTAAATTCGTTATCAATGCACTCTCCAAATCTTTCTCGTAATATGCTGCATCACGCTTTAACCCTAAAAATTCCAAAACCATAGGGTCTTTTATTATTTCAGTCGGTAGTTCCGGTGTCCTTTGCTTACGTGCGACTTCTAAGACCGCTTTTTTGTCATTGCTTAACAACAGTCTTTCATACAATCCCGAATTGATTTGCCTTTCTAGTTCCCGTCCTGTCCATCCGTTGTTTACGGCTTCCAATTCATAATACTCTTTTTTGTCTTCATTATCAATCTGCATCAAAAGCCGATACTGATACCAGTTTAATTGCGAACGCAGTGCGTTCGCAATTGGATATGTTCGGTAAAACTGACGGCATTGTTCTAACGTTCTAACGGAAAATCCGGTGCCGAACTCCGGCATTATATTAATTGATAGATTGCGTATTAGGTAGTTACCGTATTCAGCGCGGTCTTTCTCTTGCTGTTCTTCAACAAAAATACGTTCTCCTAATTTCCAATACATTTTTACCCGCTCAAAGTCAACACTTCTTATTGCTGAATCTCTGGCTGACGTAATAATACCTTTTATGTCAGAGACAAAATTACTGCGAAGTTTAATGTTCTTATTGGTCATAAAGTACTTGTATCTATCTTGTTTATAAATCGATTGTTCTGCAAAGGTACTATAATAAATTATATCTGGTTGAATTTATCCATTGCATTGGCTCTAATGTCGTCTGCAATATCTATATAAGGCTTCATAGCTTTATAATCATTGTGTCCAGTCCATTTCATAACAACTTGCGGAGGAATACCGAGCGACAGGGCATTACAAATAAAGGTTCTTCGCCCTGCATGGGTTCCCAATAGCACATATTTAGGCGTAACCTCCTCTATGCGCTCGCTCCCTTTATAATATGTTTCCCGAACAGGCTCGTTTATTTCTGCTATCTCTGCCAGTTCTTTCAGGTAGTCATTCATCTTTTGATTGCTGATAACCGGCAAAGCCTTATCGTTTTCAAAATGAACATCTTTGTATTTGTCCAATATTGATTTGCTATGGTTGTTCAGGTCAATAATCAGGCTGTCTGCCGTTTTTATAGTTGTGATTTCTATGTGGTTATCTTTTATATCGCTTTTCCGCAGGTTGTATATATCCGAATGTCGGAGTCCGGTGAAACAAGAGAACAGGAACACATCCCGGACACGTTCCAGATATTTTTTTGTTTCGGGGATAACACAATCACGAAGTTGGTTCAATTCTTTCCATGTCAGGAATATGACCTTTTTCTTGGTGCTTTTCAGTTTGGGTTTGAAGTCTTCAAAATCACGGTTGGTGTTATGTCCTTTCTTGGTACTCCACCGGAGAAACCATTTCAAGTAACTGATTTGCTTTTCTATCGTGCTGTTTCTCATATCCAGAGTAGTGCGAAGATAGTTGACGTAATCCATTAGTCGGGATTCGGTAAGAGTCTCAAAAGATAGGTTCTCATCAAAATTGTGCAGGTGGTTCCTTACGGCTGCAAACTTTTCGTATGTAGCACTTCCCCAACTGTTTTGGCTTCCACATTCTTTGATAAATCCATCAAAAGCCTTGTTAAATACAACTGATTTCGGAATTTCAACCTTTTCTACTTTCTGTTCCGATTCCGGCTGTTTATTTCTGTCGTTGAGCGCCCCTTTTAGTTGTTCGGGGGTGGGAATCGTATCCTGTACTTCAAACTCTTTGAATATCTCTTGAATATCCGTGTAGTATTTCAATAGGTCGGCATTAATTTCGGATGCACTTTGCTTCAACTTGTTTGTACAACCATTTTTTACCCGCTGTTTGTCAGCATCCCATTTGGCTGTATCAATCCGATAGCCGGTTGTAAACTCAATTCGCTGTCCGTGATAGATGACACGCATACGGATAGGAACGTTCTCTACAATGGCTTTACCGTCTTTCTTTCGACTTTCAAGAGCGAATACGATGTTTCTTTTTATATTCATGGGTGATAGTATTAATTACACCGATTAAGTCAACACCCAAAAATACACCCAATTTTTGAGATAGCAAAACAAATTTCGATATATTTTACGATATGGATTATCAAGTAATTGACTGATAATCAGAAGAAATAATGCTTTATGATTTTTCATGAAATCGTGGGTTCCGGTGCCGTCCATACCGCCAAAAGCCTACGACAAGAGGCGACAAAAATAGGTTAAACCCTACAATATCAATGTATTGTAGGGTTTTTCTTTTTCTGTCCTAAGACAAAATAGGACACGATTTGGACACTAAAAGACAAAGTTAAGCACCCAAAGTGTTCACCCTCCTAAGAAAAAGTGTTCACCCTATGTTTCTTGCTAATTCATTGTTATTCAATAGATAGCTTTTGTAGCTAAAAAAGTTGAATCGACTAATTATTCACGGTGAACAATTTGGCATCGCACCGTCCAGTATAGGCAGTACATAATTTACTCAAAAGCGGTTTGCCGCAGGTATTTTTGTTCAATTTAATAATGAGTAATTATGAAGAGTACTTTTAAGGTGATTTTCTACGCCCGTAGAGACAAAATGAAGAATGATGGAACGCTTCCTATTTTTTGTGGATTAACGATTAACAAGAAAAGAGTTAGTTTTAACATCAAAGTAAATGTGTTGCCTAACATCTGGGATGCAAGCACGAGTAGAGCCTCCGGCAAGTCAAAACAGGCTGCCGATATAAATCGGATTATTGATAAATATATCCTGCTTCTGCATGAGAAACATGATGAAATTTTTGCCCGAGAAGGAATTGTTGAAGCTGAAGAGTTGAAGAATTGTATATTAGGGAACTCAACTTCAAACGGAGTTCCTATTTACCTATTGCAAGTATATAAGCAGCACAATGATGATATGGAGAAGTTGGTCGGAGCAAAGTATTCTCCTGCTATTTTGCAAAAATACAAATGTGTATATAAGAAAATTCAGGATTTTCTATCTGTAAAGTATAATAAGTCGGATATTAAATTGAAAGAAATTCGCCATAGCTTTCTAACGGATTTTGAATCGTATTTAAGAGTTGAGGGCAAATGTCAAACGAATACTGTTGGACGCAATATGAGACTCTTGAAGAAGATAATAAACATAGCCAAAAACAATGGCTGGATTTTAGTCGATCCTTATGCTAACTACAAAATCCACTTTGAGAAAACTGATAGAGGTTTTCTAAAAGAAGAAGAATTGAAAGCAATTATTGATAAGGAATTCTCTATAGAACGATTAAGGCATGTTCGTGACGTATTTGTTTTTGCGGCGTTCACGGGATTGGCTTATTCTGACATTCACGAACTAACATATGAAGATATAAAGACTAATTTCGATGATCGTTTGTGGATTATGAAAAAGCGAGTAAAAACAGGAACAGATATTACAGTTCCTCTTATGGATATTCCTTTATCTATTATCGAGCGGTATAAGGGTAAGCAGAAGAACGGGAAAGTTTTACCCACAATGTGTAATCAGAAGATGAATAGCTACTTGAAGGAAATAGCAGATGTGTGCGGAATTGAGAAAAATTTAACATTTCACATGGCCCGGCACACTTTCGCAACCCAGTTTCTGACATTAGGTGTCCCTATTGAGTCTGTTTCTAAAATGTTGGGACATACGAAAATCTCTACAACGCAAATCTATGCTCGCATAACCGATAATAAGATATCGAAAGACATGGGTGGAGTTGAGGAAAAATTGAAGATATATGAAACTACAAATAATGCTGTTTAATAAAAACATAATCATGGAAAAGGGGAAATTACAAATCAGGATAGACTCTGCCAATAACCATATAGTAGAATGTTACTTGAAAAATGGCTCTATTTGGATGGATAGACATGAACTTTGCGAACTTTTCGGATGCTATATGAGAGATATTGACCGATGTATCGAAGATATATTTACGAAGAAATTACTTCATGTGGAAGATACATGTAAATACCATATTGTTGCTGGAGGTAGACGTGTAAGTTATGATATCACGGCTGTTAATCTGACTGTTATTATTACGATGGCTTTCCGATTGGAAACTACTGAATCACAAACGTTAAGACTATGGTTTGTAGAGCAAGTTGCTAAAATGAGGAGTTTTGATATCCTATTTCCCGATATTGGAGAGAACTTTAGGTTTAATTGAAAAAAAGGCCGATAAGGGTAATTCCTTTTTCGGTCTTTTTCGTTACAGCTGCTTTTTTTACACATCGAAAGAAAAGCGAAATATATCAGATAAATGAGTAATGTCTCATCAGTGGTATAAATTGGCACTCAAGTGGTACTCTTTTCAAAATTTTGCTGCTTGAATACTACGGGTTTAAATATTTTTTTGTACTTTTGCCCATCATAAAAAAAATGATCTGATGGTGTATTCTTTCGATAATAAATTTATGTCAAGTATTATTAACATTTTAATGTTGGTCATATCGACTAATTTGTTAAGAGAGAGAGACTCACTCACTAATCTCAAGATCACGCGCGGATAATCTACCGAAAAATAATCAATTAAATAATCAACCCTGTTCTTTTTTTCTGAGAAAAGAGAAGAGGTTGCTATGCCTTTGTTAGAGATTACAGAACTCTAACAAAGGCATTCTTTTGTATAAATAACTTAGATGAAATATAATTATCAAATAGTTTTATAAGAATGAAAAGAAAACAATTACTTTTTGCGATGATGCTCTATATAGCAGGCATCTTTTCCATGAATGTATATGCTGAAAACTTTGAAGATGACAATATCAAATGGGTACAAGAAACAGGAGCATTGACTGTCAAAACCAATACCGGTGCAACTTCGAATATATTTACACCTTACTTCGTCGAAAAATCGGGAGCAGATAAAACCGACCTGAAAAACCTGACAATCAATGAGGGAGTGACAGAAATTGGTAATAATTCTTTTTCTGGCTGTGTAAATCTGACGGGTACTATTACATTTCCCAGTAGTATGGCTTCCATAGGTGAATCCTCTTTTTCTTACACAGGCATCACAGCGATAAATTGGGGCAATAGCACAGGTATTGAGGTTAAATATCTCGCATTTCTATATTCAAACTTGACCGGATCATTAACCATCCCAACGAATGTTACATCTATTGGATACGCAGTGTTTAACGAATGCAAAAATCTTACCAGTGTTACATTTGAAGGCGCACCGACTATTATAACTTTCCCAAGTGGTTCCGATAGCGGGATTTTTCAAGGCTGTACAAGCCTTCTATCAATAGACTTTGGTTCGATGACGAAAATCCCTGTACAGACTCTGAAGGACTGTACTTCCCTTGCAACAGTTACTATGGTATCTGTAGAAGAAATAGAGGCTTACGCTTTTGAAAATTGCTCGAATTTAGAGGCTATTGACCTCAGTAACGTTACAACCCTTGGAAATTATACGTTCTCCGGCTGTACGAGCCTTGCTACTGTTACAGGTCTGTCAAATGTGAGAATTTTCAGCGCACAGTCTTTTAAAGACTGCGCAGCATTGACCTCTGTTGATGTGAGAGGGGCAGAATCGCTTGTTTCCACTGTCTTTGCTGGTTGTACTGGAATTACGAGTGTAACCCTGCCGGGACCATACACAATCAATGCCGTTGCGAATGAAACAAATTTTGGCTCTGTGAATATTCGACCAAGAACTACAACCTCTCTCAATATCAGTGCAACTGCAAATAGTGGTTATAAACTGAAGGCATCTCCTGATACTTGGGCGCAAAGTGGTACGGTAGGTAATTTCAATAGTTCATTCTCGCAATTTCTAAATATTGGTGAGAATGTGACTCTTACAGCTAATTTCGAACTGCTTCCCTCTGGATATGATGTAACCCTAACAGTCAACAAAGACGGTAACGCTTACGCATCTCATGGCAAAACCTTTGCCTTAAATCAAAGCGGCACATCAAAATATACAGGAACCGGTACAGATGGCACTGTCACCTTTTCCAGCGTGGATGATGGCACTTATGATATTTACGACGGAACCACCGACACTGGCGTGGATGTGACTGTTTCTGGGGCAGTTCAAACTGCGACGGTCAACTACTATACTGTGCAATTCGCTGTTTCTGATGTAGCTCCGGCGTCCGGCTCGACCATATCTGCAACTTATGACGGTACGACAATCACAAGCGGTAATGTGGTTGTAGGCGGCAAAACCCTTGTTATTACAGCAGTGGGCGCAGGAGGCAGCAATTATTCCTACGCATGGACAGGCACCGGCACAAACAGCGAAACCACAGCAACCCTTACCAAAGAGAACCTTGCAGGAGCAGTCAATGCCACCTGTACGGTAACAGGGAGCAAGCAATCACAAACTATCAATTTCGATGCATTGTCAAACGTTACCGTCGGTGATGCTGATTTTGCTCCGGGCGCAACTGCCAGTTCAGGTTTGACTGTAAGTTATGCAAGTTCGAATACTAATGTAGCAACCATTGTAGATGGTAAAATTCATATCGTAGCAGCGGGTACAACAACAATAACCGCATCACAGGCAGGTAACGATGAATACGAGGCAGCAACAGATGTAACACAGGAATTGACTGTAGTTAAGAAATCACAAATTATCACTTTCAATGCATTAGCAAACGTTACCGTCGGCGATGCTGATTTTGCTCCGAGTGCAACCGCCAGTTCGGGTTTGACAGTAAGCTATGCAAGTTCGAATACTAATGTAGCAACTATCGTAGATGGAAAAATCCATATCATTGCAGCCGGAACAACAACAATAACCGCATCACAAGCAGGTAATGATGAGTACAAAGCAGCAACGAATGTGACACAGGAATTGACTGTAAACAGCACATCTGTTGTCAAGCAGCCTCAAACCATCACCTTCGGAAGGTTAGCTAATGTTACCGTTGGTTCTGCCGATTTCTCTCCGGGCGCAACAGCAAGTTCGGGTTTGGAAGTAAGCTATACAAGCTCGAATACCAATGTGGCAACCATTGTAAATGGAAAAATCCATATTATTGCAGCCGGAACAACAACGATCACCGCATCGCAAGCAGGTAATGATGAATACGAAGCAGCAGCGGATGTAACACAAACATTGACTGCAGTTTATGCACCTGTATTAAGTAGTGATGCAACATTATCTGATCTTGAAGTATCAGAAGGCACTCTGGCTCCATTGTTTAGTTCCACCATCACCAGCTACACTGTAACCGTAGAATACGATATCGAAGAAATTACTATTCAAGCAACAGCCAACGATAGATATGCAAGTGTTTCAGGAGCGGGAATTAAACCTCTTAGTGAAGGAGTAAATACCTTCGATATTGTTGTTACCGCCGAAGACGGAACCCGCAAAACCTATACAGTGGAAATCACCCGTAAAACGAACCCGGTAGGTAATGAGGAAATAAATGTTGATCCAACTAAGATATACCTGAATGCGGGAATTTTATACATCGATACTCCCGATGTCATAAAGAGGGTCACAATCTACTCTTTTGCCGGAGCTATTGTTTATAATCAAACAAATGCGACAAACACTATCAATGTTTCAGCATTAATAAAAGGAACATATATAGTCAAACTGACCACCGCCAAAGGCGAAGTGACACGCAAAGTGATGAAACAGTAATACCCCTTCATAGATGGAACGAGGTATTCCATAAATATGGCATACCTCGTTCTTTTTTCTTAGTCATCAGCAACATAATAATACACACAAATGAGAACCCGGTTCCGGCATTTTTTTTCTAAAGCCAAAGAATCAATTTCCTTTACATGGATTGGAAGTAAAGATAGGAAATCCTTCAGGATATTTGTACCTGCAGGAACTTCCTTTACTGTGGATTGGGGTAACAACATTACAGAAACTTTTATAGGAACGAAATGTTTTTATACATGTACACAACCGGTAGCTTATGACAAAGAAGAAGAATACACAGTTATGATTATCGCAAAGAGAGGTTGCTCCTTACTTGATTTAAGCATAACATCCGAATCCCTAACTTCAATTGATTTAAGTAGAGCTCCTGCTTTGAGAGAATTATATTGTGAAGACAACAGGTTAAAAACGTTAGATGTTAGCTTCAATCCTGCTTTGGTCTCTTTATCCTGTGATTTGAACCAACTAAACCACTTAGATTTGACTTTTAATCCAGAATTAGAAATCTTATTTTGTAACTCCAACCAGTTACAAACTATCAATGTAACCGCTTGTAAAAAACTAACGGAACTAAATTGTTATAGCAATAAATTGACAAGTATCGATGTACATAACAATGCAGAGCTGAGCAAACTTGATTGTTATGACAACCAGTTACAATCTCTTGATGTAAGTGCCAACGCAGAATTACAAACATTATATTGCGATGATAATCAGTTGATCTGTCTTGATGTGAGAAATAATTCCAAACTACATACTCTACATTGCGAAAACAATTTGTTGACCACACTCTTACACAACACGATTCAATGCCTGTTGAAATAAGCTATAGATAAAAGAGTCAGTAGGGGCATATGAATTTGCCAAAGTGAAATCATTGCAAAGAGTGAAGGCAGGAACAAAGAAAGCTTTCTCTATTATTGCAACTTTGGTGCGGATACATCTGATTAGTCTGTTGGATGTATATGAATTACTAAAGTCAACAAAGAGATTATTGAGAAGAAAGTAAAATCCTCACCCAAGGGACAGTTGTTAATACAATGGTAGTCCTAAAGGAAGGGAGATTAGTTTTATTAATCGGCAAAACTAAATCTGTGTATCAGCTGGTTATGTGACATAATGTGTTCGATTGGATTTTAATCGGACAGTAGTGATTAGAAATCATCAACAATCTGTATAGATACAAGTCGAACGAGTACCTTTTTCGTAGGTTATGATCCTGGGCGCCTTGAATAATAGCAAAAATAACATAATGTTAACATCGGGTTAACTAATTGAACGATTTTGATATTGTAATTTCGTTTAATATTTATTCTTAAAATATCACAGATATGAGACGTTTCGACAAATTAAATATCATTTTATTGTTCGTGTTTGTGAACATAGCATCAATTGCTCAAAGCAAAGATGCTTTTATAATTCAACAACCCATTCATCAAACAGGCGAAAATATCAATTCATTTCAATCTATTACAAAAAATAAGACGAGAAACACTAATAACTATACTTTATCGTCATCTGAGACAAATAAAACCTTGTGGAATGAACTGCGTATTATTAATACGAGAAAAGTTTATTTCCCGTATTTTGAGAAGGAGCACCCACGGGTAAATGATACATCATTAATAAGGTTTATACATTATGATGTATTCTACAGTAAATATATTTTTCATAAAAAAATATATTGTAAAAACAAATCCATTGAATTTTCCAATTTCCCTTCACAAACAATGTTGACAAAAAAAGACCTCACTATTTCATCGGTAAATGGCATTTATTATCCAATGTGTGAAGTTGAAACAGAAGTATTTTCTAAAATGATAGGAATGAGGGTTGAGGTTAAAATTAGTAAACACTATTTATATTATAGACCTTTCAATATCATTAACAATTCATTTCATGTGGATTATTCATATATAATGGGAGATCCTGACAAAAAAGGAATATCACTATCATTGATGTATCAATTTGGAAGAAAGAAGAAATAGCCATAAATAGAAACAAAGATTGTGTTAATCAAACAGAATAAAGCTTAAACAAGTTTCAACTGGGTCAAGGTATGATTTTTAACAGAGTCAATGTGTGTTTAAATATAAAAGTCGACATTCTGTCTAACAGATTTATTTATTTACTCCGAAAAGTATCTTTGTGAAATTATTTTAAACTTACTTTGTTATAATCATAAAATGCGCATAAAAAAGTCTGATCGATCAATTTTATTTTCATGCGCACTTGTCAGTCTGATTCCTGTTTTTTATTTTACAAGAAAAAGTACTTGTTAAAAACATCCAAAATGCTAAATAAATGTACTAGGTTTTATTGGCTAATGTTGTCAGATCAAATTGATTTTATTCTTCTGTTATAAGAATGAAACCTACCTTTCGTATCGTTCTTATTTCAATGCTATGTTCATCTTCCAAAAGCTTACGCAATTTACTCATGAAAACATCTAAACTGCGTGAGGCAAAATAATCATCTTCTGTACTCCAAAAACGACTAAGGATAGCTTCTCTTTTAACAGCTTCATTTCTATTTTCGCATAATAACTGTAATATTTCAGACTCCCTTACAGTAAGAACTTTTTTCTTTAAGGTATGATTATCTCGTAATGTAGCATGTTGTGCATCTAAAGTATACCTTCCTAACACATAGTGAGTTGTCTCATTACGTATTTGCTGTCCACTTTTCATTTTTAATAATGCATGTATATGAGCATCTAATTCATCCGGCACAAACGGTTTCTTTATATAATTATTTACACCCAGCTTGTATCCAATTTTTACATCTTTTGGTGAGGTAAGAGCTGAAGCAAATAATATAGGTGTATTAGCATCTGTTTCTCGAATACGCTCTACCATTCTAAACCCATTCATTACGGGCATATCTATGTCTGCTATAATTATATCAGGGCGATATTCTTTCCATTTCTTCAAACCTTCTTCTCCGTTTTCAGCCGTAACGACCTCATAGCCTCCTATAATCTCTTGTAATCCACTTTGTACAATATACGATAGAGTTGGATCATCTTCGACTAATAATAATTTTATCATATCTTCTTTATTAACAATGGTATATATAATATAAACTCCGTAAACTCTCCTTCAATGCTATTAACAAGTATTCTGCCTTGATGAGCTTCCATAACCTGTGAGGTATAATTAAGACCAAGGCCAAAACCGGAAGCCCCGCCTTTTTTCACACGTTTTACAGCGGAAGCACGCTCAAATTTATTGAAAATTACTTTTTGATCCTTTTCAGAGATCCCAATTCCATTGTCGAAAATCTTCACAACAGAATAAGATTCCACATTTTCGGAACTGATTTTTATTGTGACAGATTCATTTGAATATTTAATAGAATTATCTATAAGATTATTGAAAACTTCTTTTATAAATTCTTCATCTGCATAAATTGTATTCGCTTTTAAGTCTAATAAAAAATGTACTGATTTTACAGATTTGGCAGTGAAATTATTGATCAAATCTTCAAACAAAGGGGCTAACTCTATTTGAGAAAGCTTCATTTCCAGTTTGTTACTCTCAAGTTTTGAGATTGTCAATACCTTATTGGTCAATAACAACAAATGCTCTGCCTCATTGTTAATAATTTTAAAATATTTCTCTTTTAGGTCTGGTTTATCGTCTAAACGCCCACTATGCAGAAAATTTGCACACATCATAATCGAACTCAGAGGGGTTTTCATATCATGTATCATGGCATAAGAGAAATCCTCTCTTACTTGGGCTATTTTGTTTTGTTTGAAGATAATACTAATTTGATAGACAATACACCATATAACGAAAGCCATCAAAATAGCAGTGGAGATTAACAGAATTCCCATGCGATTAAAATATAATTCTTTTGGGTTATTGAACTCAGCTTGTATAAAAAGATCTTGATTTATAAGAATTGGTAAAGGCAATGTCTTAACAACAAAGAATGAAGAAAATTTATTTCCAACTAACTCATAAACAGACTCATTATCTGCATCATATTTATAAATAAAAAAATCTGTCTTAACCCCAGATTGAAGCAAAATATCTTTATATATTTCATACAACTTTTCCATAGACAAATTAGCACCTAGCACAGACAATTCTTCATTAAAATAAACATAGGCAGGAATGCTGTCAATATAGCCTACCGGCTTACCTGGGACTTGGGTGCCTTTAGGTAAGATATTTAGTCGAACAAAAGTTTCTTCATCTAAAGCCTTCTCCAATAGATTGGTAGCAGTTATAGAAAACTCATTTTTAATTAATGAATAAGTATTAACCAGCCAGATTGATTGCAGGGAAATAATAGTAAACATACCTAAGAGTGCGATGACTCTAAAATGCTTTCCTCTCATAGATGTTCTTTTAGGACAAATTTAGCCTTTTTTTTCGTATTAACCTCATGTTCACATTTAAAGGAAATTCTTTTCTGTATCTAATACTTTAGTAGAATAGTCGATATACTGTTACATAACTACGTGAAAACAAACATACTCTAATATGCTGTATTGAACTTATTTAACTGTTTCCAGGAAGAAGCACAAGTCATATATTTAGAGAACAACAATCTACTTGCAAACTGTTATTTCTTACAAATTTATTTGAATACAAATCTACAAGTATGCTTTTTCACTAAAATGTGCTTCCAACAATAACCTATCATTAACTATCAGATAACATACCTGAAGTGAGATGGAGGCTATTTTTGTGGTATCAAATTTAATACAAACAATTTAATATTTTTAGTTATGAAACATTTTGAAGAACTACAAAAAACAGATTTAGAGTTAACTTTTGGCGGCGCTTGGAAAATTATGGTAATCAATGGTAAAGATACACGAGTGTGTGAAGCTTAACATATAACATCTAAAACTACGAGATAGTCAAATATGTCAAACATTAAAAATCAAAAAAATGGAGTTTTGAAAGAACTGAATTCCCGAAAAAAAGAGGTCACAGGATGAAAAAACTCTAGTATAAAAAACAAGGATTAAACAAGATTCTTGGAGTAGTCCAAGATTGGAGATTATTATCAATTCAAGAAATGTTAAATTATTAAATTTTATCAGTATGAAAAAGTTCAAAGTTATGTCATGCTTAACAACAGAGGATGCTGAAGTCATTTTTGGAGGAAATTCAATGACGAATGAAATCTGGAAGTTGGAAAACGGAGAAAAGTACGATTGTATAGCACGCTAAATCAGTATTATGTTCAAACCATTGACACAAAACGAGGCCATGAATATTTATGGAGGTTTTTATATAAGCAGTAATGCTACCTTATTTCAATCCAGATGTTCAGCCACATTTTTTATTGAAACATAAATTGCAGATTTATTCCGATTAAAGCATCTATCAAGAAAGCCGTTCTTTTATTAAGGATGGCTTTTTTAGTGTTCCGTGCATGATTGAAAACTTGGTAGTGCAATCTTTACCTGCATGTGAATGATGAAAAGACGGTAGTTGATTACGTACGTGGAATGAAGTTTCTTAGTTATAGCTTTTATATGAAGTCTAGTGAATATCACTTAAGTGTTCATAATGGATTGTTATCATAAAATTGTATCGTGAGTAAGGGGCCGTTTTAGTATGGAACCGTATGTCGGGTTGTAGGAAAGGACGATAACAAAAGTTCGCTTGTAAGATAACATAACGTTAACATGGCGATAACTTACACTTTTTTCATATTCATTTAGCTTTGCCTTGCAATATCAAATGAAGAATACAATATAAATCTATAAGATATGTTATTACCGAATGAATGGGTAGAAAATAGTATTGAGTCCTATGTCTATCAGCATACGACAAAATCACAAATAATTTATTGGATAGCATTGGGAGCGATCGTAGGAGCGATTGTCGCTTTACCGTTCATATATGTAGATATCTCAATTCAAGGCAATGGAGTTGTTAGACCTGTTGCAGAAAAAACAGAGATAAAATCTTCTATAACTGAGTTGGTAGATTCTGTATACGTGCGTGAAGGAGAGAAAGTTAATAAAGGAGATGTGATTTTAATGTTTAGAACCAATAATTCTGAATCTAAGATAAATTATCAATCAAAGAGGCTAAAGGATTGTGTTGAACATATCAATGACTTATTATATTTAGTAGAGGGAGAATCTCCAACCGTGTTTAGATCACCTACTAGGCAACAAGAATTTGCTTACTTTATCAAGAAAAGAACAGAGTTAGAAACATCAGTTGCACAAGCGAAAAAAGAATACAACCGAAATAAAGTACTCTATGAAAAAGATGTTATATCAGAAGAAGAATACGATAAATACTACTATCAGCACCAAACACAACAAAATGAACTGGAATCATTAATACAAAGCCATCTAAACAATTGGCAAATAGATTTAAATAATTATCAAAACTTACAAGGCGAAATAGCTTCCATCTTAAATCAAGAAGAGAGAGAAAAAGAAATGTATATCATTAAAAGTCCTGTATATGGAACTATTGACCAATTCTCAGGTATATATAGAGGAAGTAGCATACAAGCAGGGCAATCCTTGGCTGTTATTAGTCCTGACTCTACATTATGTTTAGAGGTATATGTAACGCCACGTGATATCGGATTCTTGGCAATTGACATGCCGATTAATGTGCAAGTTGAATCCTTCAATTATAATCAGTGGGGGACGCTCTCTGGTAAAGTAAAAGAAATATCATCTGATTTTCTAATAGACAATCAAGGCAATTCTTTCTACAAAATAAAATGTGAAATAGAGCGAGATTATCTATTGCTTAAAAATGGCATAAAAGGAAATTTAAAAAAAGGGATGACAGTAAGTGCGCATTTTATTGTGACACGCAGATCATTATTTGATTTATTATATCAGAGTATTGACGATTGGATTAACCCAAGAACGTATGACACTGAGACTATGATCGCAGAAAACACTAAAAAATAATAATCAAAAAATGTATAAAAAAGGCATAAAAATCAAACAACACGATATAACGGACTGTGGCGCAGCTTGTTTGTCGTCAGTATGTGCGTATTATGGATTGCAATTTCCTGTCTCTCGAATACGTCAATATGCATATACTGACCAAAAAGGGACTAATGTTTTGGGATTAATAGAAGCCGCAAACAGGTTAGGGTTAACAGCTAAAGGAGTACGTGCAGAGTTTGAAGCATTAAAGATAGTACCTAAACCGTTAGTTGCACACGTTATAGTAAAAGAAGAGTTACACCATTTCGTTGTAATCTACAAAGTAACAAAAACACATATAATTTGTATGGATCCCGGAGATGGCCGGATGCATAAAAAGACATATGATGAATTTAAAAAGGAATGGACTGGGATACTCATTTTAATGGAGCCTGAAAAATCGTTTCAGAAAGGGAATCATAAAACGAGTATTACTCGTAAATTTATATCACTACTTGCTCCACACAAAAGTGTAATGCTTCAAGCTGCATTCGGAGCACTGATATATAGCCTTTTAGGGCTGTCCACGTCTGTATATGTAGGGAAAATAACTGATTATGTACTTGTTGATAAAAACATTAATTTACTTAACTTAATGGGAGTCATTATGGTCATAATTTTGCTATTACGCACTTTCATTGGAGCTATGAAGAGTATACTGGCCTTAAAAACAGGACAACGAATTGATGCTACACTTATTCTTGGATATTACAAACACCTATTGACATTACCACAACAGTTTTTTGATACGATGCGCGTAGGAGAAATTATTTCAAGAGTCAATGATGCCATGAAAATACGATCCTTCATTAATAATGTCTCACTTGATTTAGTCGTAAATACAATGATCTTAGTTTTTACTATGTGTCTAATGGTAGTATATTCTTGGAAATTAGCCTTAATTACTCTCTTTTCAGCTCCGTTATTCCTTGTGATATTTTGGGCTTTCAATCGTTTGAATAGAAAATATCAACGAGGCATTATGGAGAGTAGTGCTGAATTGGAATCCCAATTAGTTGAGTCAATAAACTCGATATCAACAATTAAGCGCTTCGGCGTAGAAAGCTATGCTAATCTTAAAACCGAAACACGTTTTGTGCACTTGCTAAAAAATACATATAAAAGCATGTATGGTGTAATAATAGCACAAGGTGGTATAGGATTTGTTTCAACCGGCATTACTATTGCTGTATTATGGCTAGGTAGTATCTTCGTCATTAATCAAGAATTAACTCCAGGAACGCTAATAATATTTTATTCTTTGATTAGTTATGTAATTTCTCCTATTGGCTCCTTAATTTCTTCAAATAAGGACATTCAAGACGCTCTAATCGCTGCTGATCGTTTATTCCAAATTATGGATTTAGAGCGAGAACAGACTGAGAACGAAAAAATCAGACTTGAACCTCAAATGATAGAAGACATTATCTTCGAAAACGTTAATTTTAGATATGGATCTCGAAAAGAAGTTTTTAAGTCGTTAAACCTACAAATTAAAAAGGGAGAAACAACTGCTGTGATAGGAGAAAGTGGATCTGGTAAGACGACCTTAGTCTCTTTATTACAGAATATATACCCAATCCAATCTGGGCATATTCGTATTGGCAATTATGATATTGCTCAGATTGACAATCGAAGCCTTCGGCGTTTTATAGGAACAGTACCACAAAAAGTTGAATTATTTGCAGGTACAATTATTGATAATATTGCATTAGGAGATTTACAACCCAATATAAAACGAGTAATGGACTTAATCGAGCAGCTGGGACTGAAAGATTTTATTGAACGGCTTCCTAACGGTCTTATGACTATCATTGGGGAACATGGAGCTTCACTATCAGGAGGAGAACAGCAAAGAATTGCCATTGCACGTGCTCTTTATAAAGAACCTGAGATTTTAATCTTTGATGAGGCAACCTCGTCTCTGGATTCAGTTTCTGAACGTTTTGTTAAACGCACCCTAGAAGACCTAGCAAAACAAGGTAAAACAATTATAGTTATAGCACACAGGCTGAGCACGGTTAAAAATGCAAACTCTATTATTGTCATCAAAGAAGGAACTCTTGTAGAAACTGGTATACATTCTGAACTCATCAAAAGGGATGATGGTATCTACAGTAAGTTATGGAGAGAACAGTATGATGAAATCGACTGACTGAATATTAATGAGATACTAACATTATTAATATCATTGAGAATATATTTTGGAACAAAATAATAAATAATAAATAGAAAAAATATAATGAGATTAATGCTAATTATTTCACTAGCAACTTATTTCTCCTTTTTCATGGATGAGGAAGTAAAAGCTCAGAACACATGGACTTTAGAGCAGTGTATTGAGTACGCCATCTCACATAATATGGATATCAAGCAAAGCATGAATGAGAAGAAGATCTTACAAATTGAGAGAAATTCACTTAAAAACAATTTCTTACCATGTTTATACGGAGAAAGCAGTCAAAAATATGGTTTTGGACGCTCTTTAAATCGCGATAATGTTTACGATGACACTAATATTAATAGCACTATGTTTTCTTTAAGTATAGAAGTTCCAATATTTGACGGATTTAAGACAGCTGCATCATTGGCTAAAAACAAATACAGCCTATTAGCACAGGAGTCAAATATCCAATTTATTGAAAATGATATTTCACTTAGAGTCACAAGTAATTATTTTCAGATACTATTGAACAAAGAAATATGTAGGATAGCACAAGAGCAAATTGTATTAACTGAAGAACAAGAAAAAAAAACAACATTTTTGATAGAGAACGGTAAAAGTCCAAAATCAGACCTATTTGATATTAGAGCCCAATTGGCTAATGACAAGTTAGTCGCGACTGAAGCAAAAAATACATTAAGGCTATCTTATTTAGATCTTCTACAAATAATGGAACTTAGAGATTTCGAACAATTTGACGTTGAAGCCATAGAAGAGACTCTAAACCTTCTAGATACAATGAAAATAGAAAGTACCTATTATACAGCATTAGACTGTATGCCACAAATCAAGTATGCATACTTCAGTGCAGAAAGTAGCAAGCAGAGCATAAAAATTGCAAAATCAGGGTATTATCCTATGGTTTATTTAGGTGGCGGTATTAACTCAGGATACTATCATCAAAGTGGTACTACTAATGAATCCTTTAACTATCAAATGAGGAATAACATTCAAAACAGTCTATATATCACAGTTAGCATTCCTCTATTTGACCGTTTTTCTACACGTAACAAAATAAAAACTGCCAAAGTAGAGCACAACAAGGCCGTACTGACATATGAAAATGAAAAAATGAAACTATATAAAGAGATAGAACAAGCGCATTTAGACGCAATTTCTGCTTTTGAAAAATATAAAATGACATCTGATGCGGTAAAAGCAAATCAAGAAGCGCATAGATATGCACAAGAAAAGTATGCTTCTGGTAAATCTTCTATTTATGAATACAACGAAATAAAAATGAAACTTGGAGACGCCTTATCTCAACAATCTCAGGCGAAATATACATATCTATTGAAGTGTAAGATTTTAGATTTTTATTCATTTTTCACACTATTAGGCAAGCCATTAAATTAACATACAAATAACGTTTGATTAACAAGCTCAAAAGTCAAATAGAATTAAATTTGCATATAACATTTTACTAACAATTAAACTAAGTGAATATGGAAATTATCAAAATTACAATCATGACAATATTTTTGAATATGTCAAACTCATTTGTTCAAGATACTAACTATGCATATAACTATGAGTTAAGCGGTGATGTAGTCACATCAAAAATCGTGTACTCGAAAAGTGACAACAAATTATATTTATCTCCAAAATTTAAATACAATTACACCTATGATTGCGATGGGTATTTAACTAGAAAAGAAATTTTACAGTGGAGTCCTGATGAATACAAATGGGTTAAAAGCTATTGCTTAAATTATACCCCTTTATTCTCTGAGTATAGAATAGAACTTGCCCTTTGGGATGAAAAAGAAGGTGATTATTCAAAACTGAAAGAGCGATATTCATTTTTCGAGACAACTGAGGGGGAGCTATCTGTTCATCATTACAAATGGAATATTAGAAACTGCCATTGGGTACTAAAAAACGACATAACTATGTCAAATAACTATCCCCTTTTAACAGCTAATAGAGAAACTCAACAAGTTGTCATATTTTAAAACTAATAATATGAATCAGTTATTATCTCCTTCAAATTTTGTAAGGTTCACCGTGGATCAACATGAATATGTTTATTTCCCAGGAAATTCTATTCAGCAACTCACTAACAGAACTATAGAAGCATATTTTGATGCATGTGAGATGGGAGTAGTCAATGATAACATCCTATCAGAGAAGGCAGATGAAATCACTTCTGCATTAAATGGTCGCTTGGTATTTCCTGTTATGAACTCTGATTTCAAGCAAAATAATGCGATGCTTACAATTAACACCACAAATGGATGTAACATGGCATGTAAATACTGTTTCGCACCAACATCAAAAAGTGAGATCAGGTCTATATCTATAGAAACTATAGTTAAAGCTACAAATGATTTGTTGAAAAATTATCCCCAGGTAGAATGTTACACTATCTACTTTTTTGGTGGAGAGCCATTGATGAGGAAAAAATTCATAAAGGAAGCCGTAGATGTAATAAAAGGCATAGTCAAAAGACAATCAAAAAAGGTGAAATTCATTATGACAACCAATGGGACTTTACTTGAGCAATCTATCATAGAATTTCTGAAAAGAGAAGAATTTCATGTGGTTTTAAGCATAGATGGTAATGCCCAACATAATATTAATCGTGTTTTCAGAAATGGGAAAGAATCATTTTCTTCTGTTATTGCAAAAATTAAACTTCTAAAGGAGAATAATGTATCGATGCATATACGCGCAACTTTCAATCCACAGATGGAGAATCTAATTGACGCTGTAAAATTCTTTGAGAGTTTAGATGTTGTTTATGACTATGAGTTTACATTGGGTTCTAACACAAACGATGTTCAATATACAAGATTTTCAAAAGATAGATTATTGTCATTAAATAGTGAAATAGAAAGTATAACGAATTATCTCATTAATAAGATAGAGCATGGTGAAAAAATTAATTGCTCATCCTTCTCGCAAAAATTGGCATTTATTAAAAACAATGTAATTCGTTTTTTTGGGTGCGAAGCCGGCAGAAATGCAATGATCGTAGATGAATGCGGTAATTACTACCCATGTCAGAACATGCTAAGCTTTATAGAGACTAGAATGGGAGACACTATATCTGGCATAAATTACAATCTGAGAGATAAATACAAATCTCAACTATTTTCCGAATATCAAAAATGCACAAATTGTTGGGCTAGGTATTTATGTGGAGGAGGTTGTCAAGCAGAAAGATTGATGGATGACTCAAATATAGAAACTGCAGTATGTGAATTAATAAAAATGGAATGGTTATATGCTTTAAAAGCATATACAAAGCTCATGAAATTTGGCAAATCGATTAATGTAACTATATGATAGATTTCAATATAAATAATTTGCAATAAATCACGATTGTCGCACTAAATTCTAAGAGCTAAAAGAAAAGGGATACTTTCATTCTGGTTTCGCCCTTTATAGATAGTTTAATTTTACTGCAAACTCAGTTACCTAATGAGCAAAAATAGTGAAATAAAATTTGTCGGACAGCAGATTATAAAACAAATAGTAGATCTATTAAGCGTAATAGATTTGAAAGGAATAACAGATTAACATAAATCGGATCGTTACTATAAACAGTATAATCTTGTAACGATAGTTGCATATAATGCTTATAAAAGAGCCCTCCTTCCGATGAATGGGGAATTGGTAACTGAACTTACCGATCTGCAACCCTGCCAACTTGGGTTAGAAAATGAGAGAATGTTGGGACGGGTGGTGCGAGCTGCTAAATTTACCTGTTCAGATCATAAAAAAAATCTTGCAAGTTTTTATATATTTAGAGGCTCCTCGGTTGCCTTAAAAATCAGGAAGCGGGTGTCGAAAAGCTTTGAAAGAGTAGATAATATTACAATTTATTTTATATGAAAAAGTATTTATTTTTTATTTTAGCAATTGGAGTTTTAATTTCATCTTGCTCAAACGAAGAGAGAGGCGATAGTTCTAAAAAGAATAATTTGAATCTCATTAAAAGTGAGCCTATTTCCACTCCATTAATTTCAAAAAGTTTTGACTCAGGCCTATACTCCGAAGCCTATAGATGTTCTTCTGAAGCCTCCAATGTAGTGGCTGACATATTTGTAGATGAGGATCATAATGAAAGTGTAGCTTTTCTACTATCGTCGCAAGGCGATGTTGTGCATGAGTTCCATTTTAAAGTTGATTCGTACCTGTCAGATTATGCATGTGAATTCACTGGATATAATGAACTAGGGGAACCATTAATGAGTGGCATCTTTGACATAGAAAATCAGTTCATGCAAATAACGGATGTCTATGGAAATGTTGTTTTTACAAAAGCTTCTGCTGCCGCATGGGGATGTGGACTAAGTATAGGACTCGTAGGAGCTATTTGGTCTACTGCTGCAGGAATGGTGTCTGCAGGTGCAGGCTTTGTAGTTGGAATGTCATATACAGCAATGGCGATAGCAGTATGTGATGGGTTATGAAAAAGCTATGCATAATAATTATGATACTATCAATAATAGCTCTCATTGTAAGTTTGTTTATAGACAATTCTTTTCTTTTTAATTTAGGCATTGGCTTATTTTTTAATGGAGCAGGATTATTATTGGGATTGCATTGGCGGCAAAAATAAATATAATGGTTGAAGGTATCGGTGTCTCAGTATATGAGTTACTAAGGATAACAAAGAGAAGTATTGAAATAAAGTCAAATTTCACCCAAAGAGCAGTTGCAAATACAATGGTAGTACTAAAGGATGTGAGGCCTGTTTTGTAATTCGACAAAACCAATACTGTATATCAGTTGGTTATGTATAAAAGTATACGACTAATGAAATATTACTCAGACAGAAGTATCAATAAATATAAATACAATTCATTTTATTATTAACAATTTAAAAAACAAAAAAAATGAAAAATTTTGAACAATTAGGATTAGCGCGTCTTGACATAGAGGACGCTTGTAAAGTAAATGGCGGAATCAGTGTGATAACATTGCCACCTTTCATTTGTTGCTACTGGGGTATCGGCCCAGGAATGGATACAATCCCTATTGACGTTGTGTAATTAAAAAACAAGGAAAATGGAAAATTTGAGAAACATGGGACTTACTCCACTTGATCAGGGTGCGATTAATTCGACAATTGGCGGCAACAGCATTAATGATAATCCATTTATTGTATGTTGTAGAGACATTGGAGTAGATGGCCTTAAAATCATTATGAATAGAATATAATTTTTTTTTAATAAATAAAGCGGAAGTCGAAAAGCTTATAGAGTAGACAACAAATAAAAAAATATGAAAATGAAAAATTTAGTAGAACTGAACAACGTAGAAATGGAAGAGATCATTGGTGGCGCTGAAATTAAGCTCAATTTGAAGGCCACTCAGAAGGATGGATGGAGTGCGGAATTGAGTTTAACTTGGAAATTCTAAGTTTATGTGTATTATCTAGGTATGGTCTTCGGACCAAATCTGGATAAAACTTATTATATAAACTATATAAATGTAATAGTGGCAGATTTAATATAAAAATATCAATGAGATGAATAGGAAGAGTTTAGTAATATTATTTATTTTTATCACAATGAACATCTTTGCTCAAGTGATTCCCACAGATCCAGAACTGAGAATAGGACAATTAGATAATGGATTCACATACTATATTAAACACAATTCCTATCAGAAAGGGAAATTAAACTTGCAGCTCGTTAATAAAATTGGTGCTGTACTCGAAGAAAAGCACGAAGATGGAATGGCTCATTTTCTTGAACATATGGCCTTCAATGGCAGCAAAAACTACCCTGACTATTCATTAAGAGAATATCTAGATAATATTGGCGTAGAGTATAACGCTCATACACGACTTGAAAGTACAGAGTATGTTCTAAATAACATTCCAGTTGATGTAGAGGGAGCGGTAGATAACTGTATTCTCATGGCATATGATTGGTGTTCAGGCCTCAACCTTGACGAAGATGCTATTATAAAAGAAAAGGGCATTATAAAAGAAGAAAAACGAATGATTGAAGATGCTCAATTTAGAACTTTGAACATTCTTAGAAATAGCGTTGTTAATCATTCGAAATATTTTTCAAGCACTATCATCGGTAAGGAAGATGTATTTATGAATTTCACATCGAAGGAGTTGAAATTATTCTATGACAAATGGTATCGCCCCGATATGCACACAATCATAATTGTTGGTGACATAGAACCTGATGAAATCGAAAATAAAATTATAAACATTTTTAAAAATATTCCCTCTTCATTTGAGACAATTGAGTATCCTGTAATTTGTTTTGAGAATGATGTAATTATAGAGCCATTTATTGTTAATGATAAAGAAATAACAACTCCAATTTTTAGTTTAGATTTTCTTGATAAACCATTTACAAAAGAAGAAAAGAGTACCGTTGATTGGTTTGTGAAAAAATATTTAATTAATATTATTAGAATTATAACAGATGAAAGGTTAAAAGGAATATTGCCAAAATCCTATGGCTTGTCAAACAATTTAACAGTGTCACATGAGCCTTTCTTGGGGATCAGTCAAATAGAAACATTTAATATCTCCACGATGATAGAAAATGAAAATATCAACGAATCAATAAAAAGCCTACTTATAGAGATATGGAGAATCATAAAATATGGTTTTACAAATACAGAGTATGAAAGAGCCAAACTCACCCTCATCTCTAAGCACAAAGATGCACTTAATGAAAATATGAGAACAGAAAGCTCTATTTATTCTGAAAAATACAAAAGACATTTTTTAGTAGGAGATTATATTCCTCAAATAGCACTTGAGTGCCGACTTCTTTCTGAGTTAATGCCTCAGGTAACTCTTGAAGTACTAAATGAACATATTAAAGAAGTATTTACAGAGAAAAATGCAATTCTATCTCTTATTACATCTGAAACTTTTGAAAATCCGACTAAACAGGATCTTTTAGAATGGTTTACAGAGCTAGAACAATCAGAAATTGAACCATATACAGAGGTAGAGGACAATGAGCCTCTACTAACAACCATTCCGGTTTCTGGAAAGATAGTTAGTGAATCTTCAGAAAATGCTTTTGGTACAACAAACTTCAAACTATCGAATGGTGCTACAGTTGTTATTAAGCAAACTGATTTCAAGAACAATGAGATCATGTTTTCCGCTACTAGTATAGGTGGTACATCATTATTCCCCGAAAATAAGATTGGGAATATTAAACTATATGAAGAGGCAATTGCACTAGGAGGGGTGGGTAATTACAGTAGAACAGAACTGCAAAAAAAGCTTGTGGGGAAAAATATAGTGTTAGAACCTACTATAAATCTAATATCGGAGGGTTTAAAAGGCTCAACACCAATAGAACATCTTGAAGAATTGCTACAACTTGTATATTTGCAATTTACTTCACCCAGAATGGATCACAATGCTTTTTCTGTACTTATAGAAAAAAATGAAAAAATACTTCAGAATGAGAGCCCACAATTTTTATACAACAAAGCTGTAAAACATATATTATATGCAAACTCACAACGTATGCATCCTATTACCTTAGAAGAATTATCAACTATTGATTATCAAGAAATATTTGAATGGAGAGAACATAAATATGCAGACGCAAGTGACTTTACCTTCATTTTTGTTGGTAATATAAACCCAGATAAATGTAGGCATTTAATAGAGAGATACATAGCGTCTCTTCCAAGTTTATCAAAAAAAGAGAGCATTGCGGATGTAGATGTATCAATTCAAACAGGACGCTTAAAAAAAATCATTGACCTTAGCTTGGAAAATCCTCAAGCAGTAATATTAAATATGTTTTCAACAAAAATGGAGTTAAATTTACATAATCGTGTCATAATTGCAGTTTTAGTCGATATTTTGAAAAACCATCTTATAAATACGCTTCGTGAACAAGAGGGAGGCACTTATGCTATAAATGTATCAGGAGGGATCAGTGAATACCCAAAAGGACAAACGACATTACAAATCTCTTTCCCTACTGAATTGGGAAAAGAAGAGTATTTAAACAATCTAATTAAGTCAATAATAGATCATATTGTATTGAACGGCCCGACTATAGAGGAACTTAATAGGTCTATTAATACACTTTACAACAGTCATTTAAGTGATATGAAAAGTAATGAGTACTGGCGATCTTCTATCGCAGCCTATTATATTACCGGTGTAAATAGTGTAAATGGTTATATAGATTTACTTAAATCTGTCAACAAAGAGGATATCAAATCTGCTCTTTCGAAATTAACAAAAGATAACTTGATAGAAATTATCATGAAGGGGAGATAGATTTCCAGCAATAGCAAGAAGATACATCACGGCGAACGGACGATCAATAATGAAATCGCTTACCGTGTGAATCAGTTTTATTCAACATATTATTAATTAATTAAAATTGTTACATTATGACAAAAGAAAAATTTCAGGAGTTGACTCTAAGTGAGCAACTAGAAGCAAATGGTGGTGCATGGCACGGTGTATATCGTGATGGATTGGGCGATGTGTATTACATGGCAGATTCAGATGGATTCTACATCTTAAGCGAAGTTTACATCTGTTGATAAATGAGATCTGTACTTGTAGTGTTTTTATTAATGTTGATGCCTTACGGTGTTTATTCACAGGCATTAATAAAGAGTGGCACTTGCTATGAAGCACTAAGATGTATAGAAGGGTACAGCCAAAAAGACACAATAGATATACTTCAAACTTTCTTTAGATTATATGATTTTGAAAATTCTATCAATAATAGACTAAAAAAAGAACTTGAAGATAAATCCTTCTATTATGTCAAAGAGTATTTTAAGAAGAATAGCCAATATCGGTGTACGATTAAGTTCGAATCAACAGAAAGAAAAATACTGCTAAAAGCAGAGTGTAATGTTGAAAAATATGATAAAAGCTAGCTGATAAAGTGACCTGACAGACTAAGATATCATAGGTTGTTTTGTTTGATTTACACAAATAACACAAATTTAAACAATCAGTAATATCTAAAATATTGTCAGGTCGTTTTTTTTGTTCATGATAAAAAATGTCGATATTTCAAATCGTATAAAATTACATTAGCAAGGATGTTTCATGTTCATTATTGCTTGAATTTAATGATATTGATATTGTGCTAAAAAAACACAAAATGGGTGAATGTTTAATTGTATATAATGAAATATATCTTTTTAGCCTATTATGACTATTGACCAATTTTTCAAAAATATTTCAATAGTTGAGGCTGAGACAACTCCCGAAGCATTAATTTATAATGAAAAGATGCTTAATGCTATAACCCGTGCAACCGGACAAAGTTTTTATGTGATTGATTTTCATAAGAGAAACTTTGCATATGTTTCATCCAATCCATTGTTTCTATGTGGCCGTACTTCGGAAGAGGTTAAGGGAAAAGGATATTATTTCTACGAAGAAGTATTGCCAGAAGAAGATCTGAAAATGTTATTAGAAATAAACCAAAAAGGTTTTGATTTTTTTTTCGACTTACCCATAGACTCCCGAAATAGTTTTATTATATCCTACGATTTCAGACTCATACAACCAGATCTGCAACAATTAATGATTAACCAGAAAGTAACCCCAATATTACTGACAGAGTCAGGAGATATGTGGTTAGCTTTATGTATAGTAAATCTTTCTCCATATGAAGAACCTGGCAATGTTTTCATAAGGACAGATAACAACCTACATCACTTCCGTTACTCATTTGTAACAAAGCGCTGGTATGACGATGAGATAATCACACTGTCAGAACGCGAAAGACAAATATTACTGTTGTCGGCAGAAGGATATACAAATGATAAAATAGCCAATAAAATATTTATTGATATTAGCACAGTGAAATTTCATAAGCGAAAGTTATTCGAGAAAATCAAGGTTAAAAACATTACGGAAGCGATTATATTCGCTAATAATCACTGGCTATTATAAGCTTTATCCTTTTCTTATTTGGCTTAAAACGTATCTATCTCGGTTATTATTTTACACCAAACTTTAGGATAGTTTTATTGAGTATTGCAAAAACTATCCTTTCGGATAGTTTTTGTAACAAACCACCAATGTATATTTGTTAATATAATCCAAAAAAACACAATAATAATGAGCTGTAAAATATGTAAAATAAAACTAGATCGAGATTATTTATCGAAGGAGGTGGCTTATGTTCCGAGAAGTCTCATCAATTATAATGCTGGAAAACGTGGATTAGAGAAAATTGTTTGTACAGAAAAAACAGAAGCTGCTGCAATTAATATTTTAAATGCCTCCAAAAATAATCTTCATTCTTTTACAGACTACTGTTTTGAGCATAATAACCCTATACTCTATCATTTTGAAATGAAATTGAGAGCAAATGTCATAGTGAATGATACTTATTTTCGAATAAAAATAGCAAAAAAATCAAAGACTGGTAAATACAAAAATGGCATTGAAGCTTATATAGGACGCTATGTGAGCTTTTGGAGCCATCAAACGCCTACAAGTCTTTTGTTAAAAATAACCCGGTATTTTCAAATGCACTTATGTTACAGACCAGTTTATTTTTCATGGCAGTCATTGCTTCAGGAATGACTGTAAAGATACAGATATGTTTTTATTGTCTCTGTCACCCGGGGTAGTGTGTTTGACAAGCAGCGATAGTTGGCGTATAGTTTATCATGTTTTTGTCATTTTAGTAATAATTAAAAACATGAGATTATGGACAAATATGTTTCAACGCTGAAGAACAGTATTCTTCAGAACATCCAAGATGTAGAAAAAATGGAATGCAGTATGCTGCAAAAGTCAAAACTCATTATTCCCCAACTGGAAAAGGGATTTGAAGAATTGAAGTTTTTTATCACCAATTATCCTTTTAAGGATGATACAGAAGAGATTCTTTTTTTTAAAAATATAAAACCACATTTATTCAGTAAACTAACCTATTACAGCAAGGTTTACTGCATTGAAATGAAGATGCCTACCGGAAGTATCGACGACAAGAAAATGTATTTAAAAAGAACTCTGGACCAGATTAAATATTTTTTTGATATGAACCCAGACTTTTACGGGTATTACCGTTCGGGAAGCACTCATCTGGATCAGTTCTATTTTCTTCGGAAAAAGCCGGATATTGAACAAATTTTCGACTGCTTTTATATTGAAAAGGATACAAATTTTTCAACATACTATGATTCCAAAGTGACTGAGATTCTGGCAAATGAAATGTTAGCTGTATATATTAATTCTAAACTTTCAGAATTGGAGTCAGAATTGAACGGCTCCTTGCATGAACCTTTTGCTCCCAAAGTGAAAATTACATGGACAGGGAAGAAAACCGAACTTGTAGAGCAAATTTATGCTTGGATTGAAGCTGAATGTTTTAACAATGGGAATATAAGTATAAAAGATCTTGTTGAATACATCGAATTTGCATTCAACATAGATTTAGGAGATTATTATCATGCATTCATTGAAATGCGTGAACGGGTTGGCAGCCGTACAATCTTCCTCGACAAGCTGATTAAATTCCTGAATAAGAGAATGGACGATGCCGACAAAATCTAAAAAATGAACTATCTTTGTAGGCAAATGAATTCTTTGGAAGTATAGAGATACTTCCTCGAAAATATTTATAACATAACGTTCTTCTGAACGTCTCGCAACAAAAACTGGCACTTTTTGAATAACTATCGAGGCAACAGATGTAATGTTCATGCTATACACAAGTATAGTGTGGGCTTGTCTGTTTCGATAGTTGGGTATGCCAGTACCTTGTTGCGGAGCATGGCGAGTTCCACACTTCTTGTTTTTAACCATCCCTAATCCTTCCCATTTTTTCGGATTTTTGTTAATATCTTCTTTCAGAAATATTCTTCTTACAATCAATCGATTATGATGTCTTATTTAAAGTATTTTTCCCAACGTGGGAAAGATAAACCTTTTATCGTCAGAATTTTGCATCGAATTTATAAATTAAAATGATGGAAGTAAACGAAGAAAAATTTGACACAACCATGTGTTCTGTATTAGGAAGACTGGACGAGATTCTCTCGTGTGTAAAAGCACGAAATATCTTGAACGGAGAAAGGTTGTATGATAATCAGGATTTATGCCTTATGCTGAAACTAAGTAAGCGTAGCCTGCAACGCTATAGGAGTTTAGGGGCATTGAAGTATATTCAGATTGGACAAAAGACCTTGTATTACGAGTCCGATGTAAAAACGTTCATCAAAGAGCACTTGTCGAAAGATAATACCGGACGGGATGACTTTATGGGTTGATACCTGTATTGTAAATGAGTAAAAGCCTCTGCATTCTTTATGATGCAGAGGCTTTTCACTTCCCATAAATGGAGTAATGTTATAATTTAAACCGCCGGGACTGTTGTATGGGAACTTCCTCTTTAGGTAGTTCCGGCATTTCTTTTTTATCTTGCTTGTTTATTCCGGCTATTATCAATCTTTCTCCTGCCGAATCTATAATCTCTTTAATTGATTGAGGTTTGAAAGACCGGACATCATCCATAGGCTGTCTATAATTAGCCGCTTCCTCCTTACTGATTATCTCGCCACCAGTGGCATCCGGCTTAGTAGTGAGAGTCAATTGAATTCTTCGCTCCAATGCTGCCAGTTCTGTCTTCAGTTCTTTCAGTTCCGGTTCTTTCTTCCATGAAGAATTAACAACCTCTTTCAAAACAGGGATATCCGCTTCTATTTTCTTGTTTTTCTCCTGATACTGATCCAAAATAGACGGTATCTTATCTAAAGCATTTATGAAATTCTTGGAAGCAGTAACCGGATCAACGGCAAGATGCCCGTTGTTGTAATTGTACTTTACTCCACTATCTCCGACTACAAAGAAACGGTTATCATTGAAAAGGACTCCCTCCTTTTGGCTGGGTTCTGACTTAACGACAATCTTGAAGCCATATAATTCCCCGATATTAAAATATTCCGTATTGGTTCGGGCATTATCGGCTATATCGTTAAGTTTCTTCCCGATGACTTTCGGGTCTGTACTATCGAAATTATCCAATTTGATTGGATTAAGGTAATTTCCGTCCTTGTCTTTCTCTACCCGTGAAGAAAAAATTGACCAGTCCTGTGTCATGCGAGAAATAAACTCATTATTGCTGTCTAATTGGCGGGTACTATCTTCCAATTTGTAGATAGCAGAAGATTTACCTTTCTCGAACGAACGTCGTTCCGACTCCAACGCATTGATTTTCTTTTCCAATTTGGCTTTCTCCAACAAATCTGTATTGCCTGAAAGAATAGCAACGTACTCCGAGAAATTCATTCCACTCCCCTCATCCATACTCCCCTCATCTATCGTCCGGCTACCGAGCGTATTGGTTTTTAGTTGATTGATGAAAGTTTGCTTGTTCTGAAGTAAGTTGAATTTGTAAGAGTCCAATGATTTCTCAACAGCATAGATAATAATATCTACCTTATCTCCGGCAAATACTTTGGCGACTTCATTACCTTTACGAACAGCCCTGCCATCACGTTGAGCCAGATCCGATGGGCGCCACGGAATATCGCAATGATGAAGAGCAACCGCCCGTTTTTGTGCATTGACACCTGTACCAAGCATAGACGTCGAACCGAATAAAACACGTATCCGTCCCTCGTTCATAGCTTCAATCATCGCTTTTCGTGATTTTTCGGTCTTCGCCTCCTGAATAAACCGTATCTCATGGGCAGGGATACCGTGCTCTTCCACCAATTTGCGTTTTATTTCGCTGTACGGATTCCATTCATTGGGTTTGTATGTTCCCAAATCGCTGAAAACAAACTGTGTTCCTTTCTGTGCATCAAATTTATTATAGTATTCTGCTACCTTAGCGGCACAGTGTGATGCTTTGTTATCTACATGGTCATCATAAGCCGGACTAATCATACGCATATCCAATGCCATCTTTCGGGCATAATCGGTAGCGATAAGCATCTTGGCTTTCTCTTCGCTTTCGGAAAGCGGCTCTCTGCCCAAGATAGTGGCATCTCCTGTGTTGGCGAATTGCATAAGCTTTCCGATAAAGGCTTCCTGCTGTGGAGTTGGTGGAATATTATGAAGTATTTCATTCTTTTCGGGACGGTCGATACCGATGTCTTTGGCGGTGCGGAAGTCCGTTATCTCATTGTAAAAAGCTGCCAGTTCAGGGACTTTAATAAAGTATCTAAACCTTTCTTTGGCAACAATCTGATTCGTTACAGAAAACTCAAAGTCGGTTGTCTTCTTGGCAAAGATAGCTGCCCATGCATCGAAAGAACGGATTTCCTGCTTTTCCAATTCTTTCGGACGGAGGTATTTGAACAGCAAATAAAGCTCCGTCAGCGAATTGGAAATAGTTGTACCGGAAAGAAATGTTGCACAAAGGTCTTTATCTTTCCGCTCCTGCATGGTGCGGAGTGCGAAAAGCATATTCATTGCCCGCTGGCTTCCCTCGGGATTGCCTAATCCTGCAACTCTATCGTGACGGGTGGTAAACATCAGGTTCTTGAACTGATGACTCTCATCTACAAACAAATGGTCGATACCCATTAATTTATAATCTACGGTATCATCCGTCCGGTTCTTTATCTGTTCGGAAAGACTTTCGAGTTTTACTTCCAGATTGTTTTTCCTGACTTCCAATCCTCGGCGCATACGTTTGGATGCGGCTTTTCCAGTCTGGTTCTCAAGTATACGGAGATTCTCTTCCACACTATCCAGTTCAGTTTGGAATATCTCCTGTTGTATTTCCGGGGATTGAGGTATTTTCCCGAATTGGTCGTGAGTGAGGATTACACAATCCCAATCATTGTTCTTGATTTCATTGAAAATCTTTTGGCGGTTTTGAGGTGTAAAGTCTTCTTTACCCGGATAAAGGATTTTTGCATTGGGGTAAGCGGTTTTAAAGGTATGAGCTATTTCATGTACGTTTGCTTTCAGTCCGATAATCATCGGTTTGTTAGCCATGCCTAAACGCTTCATTTCATATGCTGATACGCACATAATAAGCGTTTTACCGCCACCCACTTCATGATCCGCAATGCCTCCGCCAAGCATTTTTTGCATCCAGATACAATCCCTCTGCGATTGGTATAAATCTGGAATACCTAAGCCTTTCAGGTTCAGATCAGGAAATGTTTGGTGCGATCCATCGTACTGCGGACGTACAAAACAGTTAAATTTCCGATTATATAAATCCGTCAGTTTATCCTTGTATTCCTTCGGTTGGTCGTCCAACCACTCCGAGAAACCGCCTCGTATCTCATCAATCTTACTGTTGGCAAGTTGTATGGCTTCCCCATCAGGAACTTTGGCTTTTTTCATTTCTCCGGTAGCCTTATCCAACACATCAACTGTTTTGGTAATGTTGGGAGTCGTGTTCAACAAGGCATTTTTCATCAAATGAATACCATTGAACAGCTGGGATTCACTTTTAACCCCGAACTTTTCGTAAATAATAAGATTCGAATGTTTAGCTGTTACGTTGAAGTCGTCCCGTGATGCATAGTAGTCTATCTGAACATCCGTATCAAACAGTTTAGAAGCATATTTTTCATACACATTCATAGGAACCCACCGTTCTCCAAAATTAAAATCCAATTCTTCGTACCGGATAGGTTGAGGTTTGGCATCATGTAAGGCCGCAAGCGATTTTTGAGACTGAATGTCATCAGGATGGTTGGCTAAATAGCGTTCAACCCGTTCTGCCTTTTCTACTACATTCCCGGCAATGAACTTATCACGTATCTCGAAATTCTGAATGATGGGATTGAAATAGATTCTCCCTTCAAGATCACGAATCAGCTCATCAGGTGTTTTGTTCTCTAACAGGGAAAGCATATAATCCATGCGGAATTCCCCGTGTTTATTTAAGGATGCTATCAAAGCTTCTTCCGAAGTGTTCATAGAAACAATCTCGTTAGGATTAAATGCTACCGGATGGTCAAAAATATCTGCCTTTTGAAGTTTACTGTTAACGCTCCGTTCGAGAGCAAGGATAGCGGTTGCTCCGGCATCCATTTTCAAGGTATTGATATTTCGCTTATCATTCAGATTACCGTATAAACGCACATAATCATCATAAAAATCGTTGAGTTTCTTACGTGAACCGGCATCTTCAACTAAATTCTTAGCTTCAAAATCATACAGTTCATTGTAGCTATCCCGTATCGCTATGTATTTTTCGAGTTTCCCTTTCTGTAACTGTGGAATATCCAAAGGATGGAATTCCGCACTATCCCGGTAACGTTTTTTTAGAACGCCGATTTGTCTGTTCTCCTCTATCACCAAAGTACCCTCTTTGTGATAATCTTTTAGTTCTCCCGAATAGGGACGAGGCTTCATATATTCTTCCCACTGCTTTTGTGCTTCCTCTTTCCTGGCATCGGAAACAGGATAGGTATTTTCCTTTGTAGGTTTTTCTTTTAGTGGAGTCGAAACCGCTTTGGGTTTTATCTGTTTGCTCTGTCGTTCATTGACGGGATTCCCGAATAAATCCTTCTGTATGGTTTGGGCTGTCGTTGTAGTTCTTTTTTGTCCCCGTTTGGGTTTTACCTGTGTTCGCTCTTCTTCGGAAAATCCCCAAAGGTCATACAACGATACAATCGGGGCGGATACATTCACTTCCAATGATTCTTCCCGTTTCGCTTTCTCTTCTTTTATTCCGTAATCTTCAGGAGTCGGTGGATGTTCTTGGGTGAATTTCTTATCCCGTTCATCAAAGTAGGCTCCCATTTCTCGAAGGTCTTCTTCTGTCGGGCTATTTGATTGTACTGTTTCGATTATATGCGGTTTGACGGAATTACTATGATATAGTTCTGTATTGAGATTTTGGGAGAAATCCGCTGTGAGCATTTTTTGTAAATCGGCAGCAATACCATTTGTTCCTCCATCATGCAGATAGACAAAAGAGGGCTTACCGTACATATCGGTATCTTCAACGACTTTGGTGTGGATTACTCTATCGAGCTTGTTGCCGGCAAAAAGGTTATTAATGGATTCTCCCTTTTCATTTTTGTGGGTGCCAACAAAATCCAGTTCCTTTTCCGATAGAATTTTCTTTACGGTATTCTTTTGCAGAATAATCAAATCACTGCCAACTTCTGTTCCGGCACTATCTATAAAGAGATTATTCGGTAGTCGGACAACTGAAACTAAATCAGCCTGACTCATCAAATGGGTTCTTACCGGAAGACCCTTGGGAGAGTTGGCAACTCCTTGTGAAGTAAGAAAGGCAACGATACCCCCTTCCCGTACCGAGTCCAGACCTTTGAGAAAGAAATAGTCATGTATATAGTTGGTGGAGTCCTGATAGACTTTCGATTGTTTTGTTCGATATTCGGAATCGAAGACTTTCATTTCTCCGAATGGGATATTAGAGGCTACCACATCAAAATAATTATTGTATCGCCCCTCGATACGTTCAAACCCTTCAACATTCACTTTGCTTTCAGGATGAAGGGATGAAAGTATTTTCCCGGTAAGCAAATCTTTTTCAAAACAGAGACTTTCTGCCTCATCTGCCAGCTTGAATTGGGAAGAGAAAGCGCCTATACCTGCCGATGGGTCAAGGAATCGGTCGATAATAATTCCTTTTTCCTCTAAAGCGTTGTTGATACTGCAGATAACTTCTTTTGGAGTATAGAAAGCGGAAAGGACCGAATTCTGAATACTCGACATGTACCCACGGTATTCACGTTCACTGTTTGTATTCTCCCGAATCACGCTGTGTAATTCCGATACAAGGGGAAAGAGTTCAATCTCCGATTTTGCCCATGAAGCGGTGTCGGCAAGAGTTGCTGCCGGATTAAGTACACATTTCAATCCTCCGAAACCGCTGTATTGCTGTAATACCTGCAATTCGGTTCCTGTTGCCTTGCGGTTTTCCCTGTCAAGGGTGAGGGCGATTCGGATTGCATCTATGTTGGCTCTCAAATGAGCCTTTTTATTATAGCTCATTTTCCTCCCTCCATAAATCAATGAATCCAATCAGTTCCGTATAAAGTGCAGTAAATTCGGGAGAGGCAGCAAATGAATCGCCCGTGGGATACCCGGAAAATACTTCTTCCGCCGGGACAAGTAATTCCATCGCAAGGCTGTCTATTCTTTCTGACGGAATAATGGTAAACTCATTTATAAGTACGTTTCGGATGGTATCGTATCGGGAAAATAATAACCCTTCGTAGAGAATGGAAGAAGCTATTTCTTCTGCCGATAGTTGGGTATATCCATCGGCAATGGCAGTAGCGTAACTTTCGGCTGCAAGCTCGGAGCGAAGGAGAATAAAATCTTTGTCGTTTGCTTTGTCGGGATGACTCTCTTTTAAGAATGAGAGCAAAAGAAGTCCATAGTAGGATAATTCCTGTTTATCTTTTTTCTTCATATATGACTTGAATTAATTTGTGGATAAAAATGAAAGAAAAGGGTAAAACGAAAACGGCATCCGGGTTATTCAAGCCCGAATGCCTTATCCACAGATTAACTCAAAGCCACCGTATAAACAGTTTTATGCTTCTCGTAGAATCTGTGGCAAAGATAGTTATTTTCCTCGTTTATAGCTGCCTTTCCTTTCGGGAAACTCATAAACGACCTTACACTCACTATTTAAGATAAGGTATGCATCGAAGCGTTTTCCGGCTTTACTGGTAAAGCCTTTGATAAGGCGGGTTTTCCCTTCGGAGAGTAGTTCGATGAAAATATCATCGGTCAGTTTCTTGCCTCCACAGTTACGGTACATCACAAAATCACAAGCCTCATCCGAACATTTACAAACAGAAGTAAGAAACCGGAGTCCCTGCTTGCCACACTTGGGGCAAGTATAAGAATTGGCAGAGAATGCCAATTCAAGATTCAATAACTCTTCAGTGATTTGATGTGCATAGACTTCAATACCTTTGGTGAAATTATTGGCATGTTGTTCTCCCCGTTCAATCTTCAGGAATGCATCCTCCCAATAGCCGGTCATTTCAACATCGGCAATGCGTTTGTCTTTGACTATATCATAGACGGAAAGCCCTTTGTCAGTCGGAACCAGTGACTTTTTCTCCCGGCGGATATAATCCCGTGAGAAAAGCGTTTCGATGATGGCGGCACGGGTTGCAGGCGTTCCGATTCCGCAAGTCTTCAGGGCAAACCGTTGTTCTTCGTTCTCCAAATCCTTTCCGCATGTTTCCATCGCTCCGAGCAAGGAACTCTCCGTGTGAAGCGGTTTGGGTTTGGTTTGCTTTTCCTGTAAGTCTATGGAAGATACGGGATAGATTTCGCCCTCGTTTATTTCGGGGAGTTCCGTCGCATCCTCTGCTTCTTCGTTTTTTTCATTCAGAACTTCACGCCAGCCTTTCCGTTTCATAACAGAGCCTTTGACTTCAAATAGTGTATCGTCGATTCCGAATGTTACGGTCGTTACATCTTTAACGCACGTAGAAGAAAAGGCTTCGAGCATTCGTCCAGCTACCATTTCATAGATGATGCGTTCATCCGCCGTTAAACCATCCGGCAACTTTTCCGTGATAAGCAAAGCATGGTGATCGGTTACTTTCGTATCGTCCACCGGGCGAATGTTGAGGTTCATATCTGATAGCTTTTCGGCATAAGAAGCAAACCGATTGTATCTTTTCAGCTTATCAATCAAACTGCCGACTTCAAGGAAAATATCGTCTGAAATATACCTGCTTCCGGTTCTTGGGTAGGTCAGATACTGTGACTCATATATTTTTTGAGCAAGGGATAAAGTTTTATCTGCCGAGAAACCATGTTTACTGTTGGCTTCCTTCTGCAATGTGGTCAGGTCATACAGAAGCGGCGGCTCCTGCCTTGTTTCCTTGCGTTCTACCTTTACGGCAGTAACCTTATCAGCATAGCGTACCTTATTATAGATGGCGGTTGCTTCCGTATGGTCGGAAAATTTATCTTTCCCCGCTGCCGTTACATTCTTTCCCTGAATGGAAGTGACAAGCTGCATCTGCCAGAAAGGTACGGGTTTGAAGTTTTTGTTTTCCAGATAGCGGCTGCATATCATTGCAAGTGTCGGTGTTTGAACTCTACCCAGGGAATAAACGCCATTGCCTGCGGCAACACTCAATGCTTGGGAGGCATTAATCCCGATTAACCAATCGGCTTGGCTTCGAGCTTCTGCCGCTGCATAAAGATTATCATATTCTGTGCCCGGCTTTAGTTTTATCAGGCCTTCCTTGATGGCTTTTTCGGTTAATGAGGAAATCCAAAGGCGTTCACAATAAACATCCGAAGCCAGATAATCGTAGATGTAACGATGGATAAGTTCTCCCTCCCTACCACTGTCGGTAGCTACGATAATCTTCTCGCATTGCTTGAACACCTGTTCGATGACTTTCAGTTGCTTCAGTGCAGACGGATCGTCTTTGTATCCTTTCTCCGCACGGACTTGTCGGGGAATGAGCATAAACTCATGGGGGACAATCGGGAGATGATCCCTTGAAAACCCTTTGGCACCATAGTGTTCGGGAAGTGCAAGTTGCACCAAATGTCCGAAAGCCCACGTTACCATATAGTTGTTACCTTCTAAGTAGCCATCTTTCTTTGTCTTTGCACCGACTACTTCGGCGATGCTTCTTGCCACAGACGGCTTCTCGGCAATAATTGCAATTTTAATATCGTTCATTTTAACTTTGAATTAATTTGTGGATAATTGATTGAAAAATTACATTTTTCGACCTCTTGATTTTTTAGGTTCGTCCTGCTGCTCTTGTTTTTGTTCTTGTTTAGCCAACTCTTTGGATGCTGTGTCTTGCATCTTTTCGGAATATTGTTTGCTATCGGCTAACATAGATTCAGTCCCGGCTACCGTGTCGGCGAAAGTTGAATTGTAATGAATTGTTCGCGCATTTTTATAATCGTTATTAAGATTGTATTTTTCCATAAATGTTGTATTGAACACTTCATTTTTCTTCGGATGATTCGATATGCCCTCATAACCATACTTAGCAACAAACTGTAATTTTTCCTTGTCGGTGGTTAATTTTGCTTCTTGTTTTTCGGTTGGCTGTGTTTGACCTTGCTTCATAGGCTCATCCACTTTCTTGGTTGCTTCTGTCTTTTTACCTTCGCTGTTGGCGGCAACCTGCGTCTTATGTCGACTATCAGGAATGACAAGACCGGACTTCAAGGCTTCTTTATACTGGCCGGGGAACATAAAGTCAATCTTACCCTGTTCCTTATTCAGTGTTATATAGCCGCTGTAGTCTTTGCCTTTCTTGTCTTTCAAACCGGAAACATAAACCGTATAACCATCTTTCAGGCTTTCCTTTAGGTCTTCGCTCAATTTGACTTTACGGAAAGTATTTGGAATTTCTCCCTGCTTAATTTTCTCGCTATGGTTTTGAGCCTGTTTTTGCGCGTCGGGAAAATGAAATTCCAATCCACGTTTATCAGCATTGACTTGTACTGTCGCACTGAATGGTTTCATGTTTTTAGAAACCATATTTTCAATGTACACGCCTTTACCTTCACGGAGTTCCTGTTTTTGCTGCTCGCTAAGATCCACACCTTTTAGTTTATCCGGAATTTTTATCTTTTCGGCATTCAGAATAACTAGTTCATTGGTCAGCTTATCTACCGATACAAAAGCATTGATTGTTCTATCCTTGCCAACATTAAATTCAATCAGTCGTCCGGCATTACCTGTATCCAAGAGGTTCTTTTTGTCTGCATCGGTAAGTTGGGTTCCGTACAGTGGCTGATCCAGTTCCGGTTGCTGGCGAACGGAATGTACGCGAAGGCTCAATTCTCCTTCGGCATTTTCACGGAAAGACAAACGGGCATCGGTCTGGATATGGACTCCGTTTATATCTCCCTGAATAGGAAATAACACAGGGGATTTTTGCCAATTAAGCATCTTGTCCAACGAATTGGTATTAACAAGCTGGTCGCGTGTAACGCCGATACCTTCCAACTGTTCCCAATTAATACGGGATTCGTCAATGGGTTGATACTGCTTTGGAGCAAAATTCTCAGGCATAACCCGCTGTTCGTCCAACATTTGTTTGTTAGTCGGATTTTCGGGGTTTTTCAATAATTCCTGCATGCCGATAACCATGTTTTCCATTTTCTCCAACGGTACTTTGAAAAAATGAAAATGAGTTGGTTCTTTCGCCTGTCGCATAAAATTGGAAAAGAAGTTTTCCAATACATCGCTGTTTTTCTCGAATTTTAAGAAGTCCGGCTCATTCTTCACTTCGGGTTTAACGGTCTTTGGTGTTCCGTCATCATTCAACCCTGTAACGACTTTTAGCTCGTTACTGTCTTTTTCTACCACCAGTAACACTTCCTGGTCATTTAGATTTTTATCCATATAAAATAAATGTTTAATAATTACATCAACATTAATGTAATTCGGCAGCGAAAATAGGACGGAAAAATGATTAAAATACTGATTTACAAACGACTGGTAGTGTTTGGCACTCCAGTGGTAGTATGAGTATTAAAACTTGATTTTTATGAAGGGAAATTTTATGATAATCAGTATCTTTGTCAATATTAAAGACTAAAAATCAAGGATATGAATCGAACACTCTTTTACATCTGCTGTTGTTTATCGCTTTTAGCTGGCACAATACAGGCACAGGAAACCTCAGTTCAAGTTTATGACGGAACAACATTAAAAGTCGGTGATGTTATTCAGGCAGGATACAAGCCTTCTATATACCAATATAACACAATAAAAGCTATGGACGGAAAGTATCTCCGGGATTTCAAAGATGACATTGCTTTTTCTAAATTAGAGATCATTGAGATTAAAGATGCAAACCGGACTTATACTTCTTCTGTTAAAGAAAAAACCTTGACAGTACGTGAACAATCGAGCGGAAAAGAACTATTTATAAACATTAATGAAGCTATAGAAAAAGGAGAAGTGATAGCGAAGCCGGCGCAAAGATTATATCCGGATGCAAAGTTTTTAAGTGATGACTTGTTGCTGGCTTTAACGCTCCGAGTAAACAAGTTGCCTGTTACAGATAAGGAAGTTCTGTTCCTGATCAGCCTCAAAGATAAAGACCTTTATAAGAAATGTAAAGCGAATGAATTTGAATTTAATTCAGTCAAAGTCGAATACACCACGCTGTTGGAGGATATGATGAATAACTTCGACTTTGAGTCGACTTACTATGTGAACAATCAACTGACAATAGGTAAATACGATTTCTCTAAAAATGGGTATCCCATCAATTTTATCGGGAATGACAAATTGGGGTTCTTGAAATATGGGGACTACAATTTCGCATTAACTGTAAAAGAGTTCCATAGCTTCATCCCGGTTTCACAGGAATATGGTAATGAAGTTAATAAGCGCAGACAAGCGAGAAGTTCGTATATCAGTGAATTAGCTTACGGACGATTTTACTTAATACCATTGGATAAAATGGCGGAGTTGCCAAAATCAGATATCATGAATATGGAGAAGCTATACAGGGTAACGCTGATTGGTGCCAATCTGGTCGGTGTTGAAGTGTATGATTTTAAGCATTGTGATTATAATTTTATCGGGAGTGTGAAGTAAAGTATAGATTATAATTAATCATTATATATGCAAGAAGCCAAAGAAACTCTCTCCTTTGGCTTCTTGCATATATTAATGAAGGCAAAACTATTTTTTTATCAAATCCTTAAATTTCGGATTATCTTTCAGTCTCGCAAGTTCTAAGTCAACAATCTGCTGTGCTTCTTCTTTTATGCGGTAATAGTTCCGCTCAATCTCTTGTTGCATCACGTTTTCGCCATCTTCGGTTATAAAGCTGGTAAACTCAGGTATTTTCTGATAAGCTTTCGTTTCGGCAGCCACTTTCGCATTATCGACAATAATCTCGCAATGGAAAATCTTCTGCTCTATTCGCTCATCAAAGTTATCTGAAACCGAGCCGACAAACATTCCTTGTGTCAGTCCACTGATTTTTGATGCAGGAATAAGAGAATCCAATTGTGTGTTGATTGTGGTACTCTTATCCTGTTTATTAATGGTCATGGACTGGCGTTTTTGTAGGACTTTTCCGAAGCGTTCAGATAGAGTTTTTGCCGTATCTCCCACGACTTGTCCGGAGAAAATATTACCGACAGTATTGCTCACAACCTTCGCCTCTTTGTCCCCATAATCCCTTGTTAATTGGCTCATATCCTGAAATCCCAGACAAACAGCGACTTTGTTGCTTCGTGCCGTAGCAATCAGATTGTCAAGACCTTTAAAATAGATTGTCGGTAACTCATCAATAATAACAGAAGATTTGAGCATCCCTTTCTTGTTAATCAGTTTCACGATACGACTATTGTATAATCCCAGTGCTGCCGAATATATATTCTGTCTGTCCGGATTATTGCCTACACAAAGGACTTTCGGTTCTTCAGGATTGTTGATGTCTAAAGTGAAATCATTGCCCGTCATTACCCAATAAAGCTGCGGACTTATCATTCTGGACAGAGGTATTTTCGCACTTGCAATCTGGCCCTGTAACTGATCAGCTGCGCCACCGAGCCACGCATCCATAAAGGGACTCAGGTAGTTTTCGAGTTCAGGATATGAGGTTAGAATCGGAAATATATCGGTATATTTCTTATTCAAAAATTCTATGGCGTGAGGAAAAGTGCAATATTTCCCGCCATCATAGATTTTCAAATACCAGATAATTGCAGCAAGCAGAATTATAGGGGATTCGACAAAGAAATCCCCTTGTTTGGTGATCCAGGTTTTATTGAGGTTGAGCATAATAGTGTATGCGCTCTCATAAGCATCTGATATGTCGGTCATGAAATCGGGGTTAATCGGATTGCATCGATGGCTTCCGGCTGGGTTGTCGAAGTTTATAACGAAAAACTTCGGCTCGACTTTATACGCTTTTCTGTTCTGCATCAGTGTATTGTAAGCAATGGTAGATAGGTCGGGATATTTGTAGTCATAGATATATTGACTATACCCCTTCTGAATCTGCTGCTTAATGAAGTTATTTACCACTGCATATGACTTTCCCGACCCGGGCGTTCCCAAAACAATGGTCGCACGAAACGGATTAACCACATTAATCCAACCGTTGTTCCACTTCTTTTTATAGAAAAACCGGGTAGGAAGATTAACCGAATATTCATTCTCCATCAGGCGGGTTTCCTGCATGAAAGACTCATTTGTAGGCTAAGCACCCAGCGCCTTACCGCCTTTCACAGCGGCAGGTTTCCGGGTACTCGCCCCCGAACCGGACGTACAAGTCTCCCTGTATCCGGCTCTCCATTAATATCGTCAGTCTCTACTTGACTTGTTATGAATTTTTTCATCACAAGCTACGCAAACAGCTAAGGTTTTCCGATTCATCCGTTTCATTTTACGTTCCCATTCATGTTCTCCTTTCAGAGTTTTTAGACTACGAACTTGAAACATCGTTGTTTCTCCCTCTGTACCACATAACTCACATGTTCTATCCTTCAGTCTGGATACCAGACTTGGATATTTGGTAAACATTGTGTTTGGAATGTTGTCGCATGAGGCATTTTTCCATGCTGTTTTTCTTTTGAAACCCTCATCATAGAATACCCTGTATTTGGTATTACCTTTACTGTCCACATAAGGTATGGCGAATTTCTTGTTCTTGTAATACTTTTTACGTACTTGGCGAACAGTACTCTCCATCTTACATGCCAGTGTTTTACACATGCTGTATTCCATGATATAGTAGAAAGAGTTCATCGCAGAACTGTTGTGGGCAATCGAAAAGTAGTTATAGAATCCTCTAATCTCTACATTATATTGCATAAGAATGTCCGTCATATCACGATTCTTCATATAGCTACGAGCTTTTGGTTTCCAAACCTCTGTTCCTGTGCTAAAATCAAATCTTATAGCATCATAGTCCATTAGTTTTTTCTTCATTACCTCGCTGCTGACATGTAGAACAATGTTATTGTTGAACGCTCTTGTCAGAGTTCCGTTTTTGTCCCGTTTTGTTGCATTGGATTTCCGGATAAAGATTTCATAGCCAAGAAATTTTGCAGGTTTCTGTGCTTGAGTTATCAGAGTCTTTTCGTCGGAAAGTTCCAGTTTAAGCTTTTCGCTCATATATTGTGCGATATCTGCTTTAATCTGTGTACAATCCGCCTTACTTCCGATTACTCCAACTAAGAAGTCATCTGCATATCTGACGTATTTTAATCTTCTCCAATTTTTATCCATAGCATCTCCACATGGGATTTTAACCCATTCTTTTTCTACTGCCCGGATTTCCTCTATCAGTTGTTTTCTGATATTTTCATCCGTTTCTACTTTGAGTTTCCGTTGCAAGCTATACTTCTTCGTTTCAAGACTTCTATGTTCCGAACTTCTGCGCCGACATTCCCCTTTATCGAAAGATTGGGCATATTCATTCATATATTTGTCAAACTTGTCAAGGTAGATATTTGCCAATATTGGACTGATAATACCACCTTGCGGAGTTCCACTATACGTGTTATGAAATTTCCAATTTTCCATATATCCTGCATTTAAGAATTTACGAATGAGACGGATAAACCTTTCGTCCGAAATCCTCTCTTGCATTGCATTTATCAAAACCGAGTGATTGATATTGTCAAAGAATCCTTTAATGTCTCCCTCGATAAACCAAGTAGTTCCGGTAAACGTCTTGTGAATACATGTTAGTGCAGTATGGCAGCTTCTTTTGGGTCTAAAACCGTGTGAAGAATCTTCAAAATGTCCTTCATAAATGGCTTCGAGAATCATTCGAATAACCTCTTGCACTAATTTATCCTCAAAGGAGGGTATTCCGAGCGGACGTTGTTTGCCATTTTTCTTCGGAATATAAATTCTCCTTGCTGGATGGGGTTGATACGTCTCATCTTTGAGGCGTTCAATCAGGTGTTCAATTCTGGAGATGCTCATCCGGTCGGCGGTTTTACCGTCGGTTCCGGGTGTCATGTTGCCTTGTTTCGCATATTTGTTTTGATAGGCAACATAAAACATTTCTTCGTTGAACAGAATCCGGTATAGCCTTTCGTACTTGTATTCCGAAATTTTGCTATGCTCCGTTAGACTGTTTAATACTTTCTCTGGACTTCTCATAATGTCTCTCACATTTTCCGTTAATTGTATTAAAGATATTAACTGCTTCCCTTCGCCATGTACAAGGCTTTCCCTTGCTCGGACTACTACGGAAGCTCCGTTACCATATCGGATATTCAGAGGTCTGAAACCTCATAGCCTTGCGGCGTTCCGGGTTAGGTAATCCCCGTTTAGATATATAATAACTATTGGCATGATAGATTGTCGGATACGACTTTCGTCCTTTTATGCTTATTGCAATTGCGCCGTAATAAGTTCTTTTGCTTCAAACCGTCACGAAACACGGGTTGAGTATTACGGTATGACGTTTCATTACTGCCTTTCCGTCATAACTATTCAAAGGGTCGCTCAGACTATCGTTCAGTCAATCCAGACTTTATCCTCATATCTATCGTTTCATCTCATCATTCAGCCGCAACATGGCAGTTAGTTGGCTTATGACTTTCCCGACATGCTACACTCCCTGTCCAGTTTCCCTTTCAGATAAGTCGGGTGATGATAGGTTATTATTTCAAAGAACACAAACCTAATCTCTTGCCAAAGAGATATTTATTATATACCCGTACGGGCGCACTCATAATTAAAAACGTCATCCATCATGCGGTTCTTCAGTAAACGACTCATCCACAGTCCTGCCATCAGCATACAGATATATCCCAGTGACAATGTGAAAATGTAAACGGCCGTATTTGCCGCAAGCGGAAGGAATAAATCCAGAATCCACCAATTAAGGAAAAACAGAATGACACCGACAATCCCAAAGATGGATATCTTCGTCCATGTTATTTTTTCTTCCTTTACCCCTTTCGTTCCCAGACAGGAGAGTCCCATAAATACCACAGCAAACAATTTTGTCCACAGCATATTAGAGAATAAGCCTGCTGTCCGGTTAAAGCCGAGCAGTATCTTATCCACCACCGACAGGTTAAAATTCAGTTCACGGATATACTCGTAACAAAACCAGTAAATGTGGATAATAACAAATAAAATACTAATGGCTCGCATGAATTCCATCACCTTTGCGAGTCCTCTCAAATCATCTTCGTTTTGCATAAAATTTTGTTTTTAGAATGAATAAATAATTATATGTTGATTGTTTTTACATACGTCTTCCTTTACGTTTACGTCGTTTAGCTTCTGCTTCTTTCCGGCGGGCAAAGTTCTCTGCTTCATAATCCTCCCCGTGCTGTTCCAACAGAGAAAATGGACTGCTGAAATCCGTATCATCCGGTTTCTGTTTGTATATGTTTTCTAAAAAATCGGAGGTTGGAGTTCCCAAATCTTCCTGTTCTTTGGGAGTTGTGGTAATATCTAATTCTAACACAGAAGGAATTACTGGATTCTCTTCTACGCTATTTATTTCCTGATTGTTGGTCATAGGTTCATCCGCTATGCTATTTTGGAAAAGAGTATGAAATACATTGGCGGAATAAGCCTTGCCGATTTTGGAGCCATTCAATACAGTGCGGTTCTCATGGTCAATGAACGTTGCGCCGTAAATCCGTCCATCTTCGTTCTCTCGAAAGATAACACTTACTCCATTTCGTAAAAGTTCCGCTTCAAAAGACTGTCTGTTCCGATAGTTACCGATAGCAGTATCAAGAATAGGTTTTATACGTTCGGTAAGATCCTTTTCTTTTATAATCTTCGCTGAAGAAGCTGCTTTTTTCACTAATGCAGCATGCCCGACACTTCTGGCAATAGAAGAGGACTTGATGGGGTTCCCAACTTTGTTCCCATCATTATCTAAAGCAGAATACACCAATCCGCGATAGGATTTACCCCGGGCTTCCCCACTTACTTCTTCTATACCTATATTATAGATGGAGAGCAAAGCACGATATTCTGGGAGTGATGTGAAACGATAAGATTGCATCAGGGCTTTTACATTTCCGGCTATCTGTTTCTTTACATTCCCCGATTCATAGTCTACTTTTTTCAATTGAGGTACTTCCTCTGAGTAATCCCGCTTACTTGCCGGATGTAGGTTATATTTCGCTTCCAGTTCTTGCGTGATCTTTTTTGATTGTCGGAAATTATTAAAGTCATTAATCTTCTTGCCGGTTTCATCCACATTTGTGCTCACAATGTGAATGTGCTTTCGTTCGATGTCTTCATGTTTGAAAACGATATAAGGCTGCTCACCGAATCCCATCTTTAGCATATACTCATCTGCAATATTTATCAACTGCTCATCGGTCAATACATCATCGGGATGCGGATTGAGGGAGATATGCAAAATGGGTTCTTCCGTTTTCCGGTTGGCAGCCAGAAAGGGAGCAAAGGACTGATTACAAAGCAGCATATTATACTCTCCATTTTTATCCTGCATCACTTTATTAGCATGGATAATCTTGGCAGCATCATTTTCGACCTTTTGGCTATTATATATTAATGTACCGAAAAGGTTACTGTTGGTGTTTATTTTTGCGACCATGAATCGGAATATTTACGTTCAAATTCCTCGATCTGGGCAGATATTTTTCGTTGCAATTCGACCAACTCAATGGTTGTTTTCTCCAATTTGTAGAGTAAAGCCATTGCTTTTTTCTCTGAAAAATTAGACTTCAATGCTTTTACCAATTGGTTATAATTCGTTCCTATTGCACGGAATTGTCCGTAAAAAGTAGTCAGGCGCATATAGTAATCCTGCATCCCTTTATCTATCTGCACCACTTTAACAGGCTTGCCAAAAATGCAGGAAGTAATAAAATGCGCTTTGACTCTCTGCTGGGACTGTTCAAAGAGCGTGAGAAACTTATCATGCTCTTCACGGCTAAAGCTGATTGAGTACCTGAAAACGGCAGGATCACTCTTTGGAAGCCTGCCGACCTTCCTTTTTCTTGTTTCATCCATATGAAAATCGTTTTTTGAAAATGGTTACTGAATTATGACTTCGGAATAATTCTTTCCCCTCTTGAGGGGCAAGGGTTTTGAGATGCTGAAATTTATTTCAAGCTGCTCAAAACATACCTTGCCATGTTCTTTCTGAACATCAAAATCCACCCGCTGTCCGCGTGCGGATTTGCGGGTCGGCTTAACTTGAAAAAAGCAAGCTTTGATTGGGATGAACAATTCCGTCACAAAGTTAAATACACTGAAAATAAGACGGATAACAATGACCTAAGCCAACGAGTGCCAAATACTACCACTCGTAAAAAAGTGGTATTTTTTTACTCTTTTGAAGATAATCAGAGAGAAAAACGGACTCGGAAAAAGTCGGAGAAAAGAGAATTGCCGGTAAGAAGAGATAAGACTCAAATCAGAAATCGGTTTCATAGAAAACAAGCAAATTGAAAGGTGGAAAATTGTTGCCGGTAAAACCAAAATCTTCTACTAAATAGGACGAAAATATCCCATTTTCCGATAGAAAATCTTCTCCTAAAATACAAACGCTATACCAATGGACTGCCAACCGCTGCCACAGTGGTCTGATTATTAGCATTATACAGAATTCATGTATTTACTTTGCCGGAGAAATAGAAAAGCAAGGAGTTGTTTTTTTGCTGAAATGAAATTTTTAATAGTGTTGAAATGAAAAGATGGATTTTCAAAAGATGAGTGATTTACTGTTCGAATGATTTACTGGTTTACTGTTTCATTGGTGTATTGTTTTGCTGTTCGACCGATTTGTCGAAATCGTTTTTTGAAAAAGCAAAACCACCGTTCATTGCCAAATCATTTCTCTTTTCCGATACATCTATATATAGGCATTCCCGCAATGAGGTACAACTATAATGGATTGCAGATATAGAGGGATAATGATGAGAATAGGTATTTCTGTAAATTTTTGACAGTTGAAAGAAGCACGCGAGCAATGGTATAATGAAGAAAATCAGCACCAATACAAAGAAACAACAAAGCATAGACGGACTTCACAACTTTTCTATTTCCGTAATAAACGAATGTTTCACTAAAATAAATTTTGAACAACATGGAGAAAAAAACATTATTGGTTGCCTTTTCCACCCAAAAGGGAGGAATCGGAAAGAGCGCCTTAACGGTGCTTATGGCAAGCTACTTTCATTACGTGAAAGGCTACAGGGTTGGAGTTATTGATTGCGATTATCCGCAATACAGTATCCACAAGATGCGGGAAAGAGATAAGGAGATCGTGAATAAAATCCCTTATTATAAGGAGAAGTCGTATAACCAGTTCAAAACTTTGGGCAAGAGGAACTATCCGATTGAAAAAAGTCCCGCACCACAAGCGATAGATGCGGCGAAAAAGATGATCGACGAATATATCGGGGAATCGCCTGATGTTATATTCTTTGACTTGCCGGGGACATTGAACAGTGAAGGGATCGTTCAGACTTTAGCATCGTTGGATTATATTTTCTCCCCGATCTCCGCTGATAAGATGGTCTTGCAATCCACATTGGAATTTGCCGGTATTATTAATGACCGTATAATCAGCACGAGGAAAGGAAAATTGCAGGGGCTTTACCTTTTATGGAATATGGTGGATGCCCGTGAGAAGTCGGATTTATATAATGTATATGAAGACGGTATCGGGGAGCTCGGCTTATCGGTCATGAAAAACTCCCTGCCCGATACGAAACGCTACCGCCATGAGATGAGCGAGATAATCGCCCCGATATTCCGGTGTACCCTTTTCCCTGTCGATAAGCGATTGATAAGAGGCAGTAAGCTGAACTTGCTGGCTGATGAAATAGAAGAACTGATAAACATCAAACAAAAATAGTATGGCAAAACGAAGTGACGGAATAAAGAAAGTCGATGATATAGATGAAAAAGAATTCTTGAGTATTTTGGACGGCAGGGCTACTCCTTCGGCATTACCCAAAAAAGAAAATTCCGAAACTCCTGTTCCGAAAGCGGAAGAGCCCAAAGAAGAGATTCGGGAAGCGAGAGGAGAAAAAGAGGAGCCGGAAGAAAAGGACGCAACTCCCAAGCGTACCTATAAAAAAAAGAAGAACGGTGAGTACATTGATGCCTTCTTGAAACCCAGAGTTTTGAAACAACGGCAGAGTGTCTATATCAGTCAGGATGTGCATGAATTTATATCAAAGATTGTAAACAAGCTTGGAATTAGGAATATGACAGTCGGCGTATTCATTGACACGGTTATGACACAACATATCAGTGACCATGCAGATGAGCTAAGAGCCATCTATTACCGCGAAGAAAAAGATATTTTCAGAAACATAGTGAAAAATAACGAAGATGAATAATCAGGAAAATTTTGTAAAAGTGATAGGGTATGAAGAGCAGTTTCTTCAATCCAGAGAGTTAAAAACAAGACAATGTGTGTATATCAACAAGGATACACAGGAAACCATCGCCGGGATAGTCAGAAGGCTCGGTGAAAGAGGACTTACTATCGGAGCTTATATTGATACCATTCTGCAACAACATCTCCGGGAACATAAGGATGAGATAAACGAACTGTACCAGAAACCCATAGGCAAAATCATTAAATGATGGACACATATAACATCTTGCTTGTACTGCTTGTCTATACGGCAATATTGCTGCTTGTTATTTTCTACATCTATCCTTTCCTGAAGAAACTATTCAGTCGCAAAATCTCCATATCCATCCGAATCAGCAAGGAAGAAACAGAAGTAAAAGGGAAAGTCGTTCAACCCCAAAAACAAGAAGAATTACCTTCGGTTTTAGGAAAATCAAAATTCGTCCTAAGCCAACCTCTGCCTAATGCTGCCACGGATTTGGAAACGGAAAATCCTAAGAAAAAAGAAGATACATTTGCCCCCGAAACAAAAAAATCGGCAGACGAAACCGTCAATTTAGAAACAGGCGAAGGCGTGGAAGTGGAGGAAGATAATGAAGAAGTTCCTGATGTTGATTTGAATGATGAATATGAAGGTCTTGGAGCCGGAAACATGCCGGATGAGGCAGCGAGCGGGATTGATTACAATAATTTGGGAACAACAGCAAAAACCGTAAGCAATCCGACCGATAGTAGTGAAGCGGACGAAGATGTGGCTGGAAAGGTGCTTTCCGAAAACAAATACACCGAGCTGGTAAAGTCTATGCAGAACGACCGTCCCGACTACGCCAAGCGGATAACCGAATTGATGGATAGGCACGAGCAGAAACTGGCAGAGGCTCAAAACCAAAAGATGAGTACAAGCCGGAAGAAACAAAAACTGTATGAGTCCGAAGATTTTGCAAATTTCAATGTAGATGATATTTCATAATTAAAAGAAAGGAGGTTAAAAATGAGAAAGTAAAATACGTAATTAAGAAAAGATGTTTTTGTGCCGGGACTATTCACCCCGGCTAAAGCACAAAAGCATTTTTATCAGTATCCACAAATTAATTCAAAGTCAAACCAGTCTCGGAGTAGGGAGGAACTAAATAAGGGATGTTCCTTTCACTCCCGGACTTAAAAACAATTTTATGCTTAAAGAAATAAACAACAAGACTCAAAAAAGATTCTTCGCTCTGGCTACAATGGTTCTCATAGCAGCAAACACATTCGCACAAGGTAACGGAATGGCAGGTATTAATGATGCTACAAGCATGGTTTCGAGTTATTTCGATCCGATAACGAAGCTGATATACGCCATCGGAGCCGTCCTTGGATTGGTTGGAGGCGTTAAGGTCTACTCCAAGTTTCAGTCCGGCGATCCCGACACCAGTAAAACGGCTGCCTCCTGGTTCGGTGGTTGTATCTTCCTGATTGTTACCGCGACTATTCTTCGTTCATTCTTCCTGTAAATAGATGGTGGAATTTAATATCAACAAGGGCATTGGCCGCCCGGCGGAATTTAAGGGTTTGATCGCTCAATACCTTTTTATTTTCGTTGGTGGTCTGCTCGCCGTCTTCATTGTAACGGTAGTCATCTATATGATCGGCATACCTCAAATGATATGCGTTGGTTTTGGTTTAATCTCCGGCTCCGTATTAACCTGGGCAACTTTCCATTTGAATGGGAAGTATGGACAACATGGATTGATGAAGGTGCAGGCAACCAAAAACCATCCGCGCTATATCAGCAATCGAAGACGGTTCGGCCGCCTTTTCACACATATAATAAAGAAGGAGGAAAAAGAATGAGGAATACATCGAAAATAACAACATTGGAGAATAAGTTCCCCATACTTTCCGTAGAAAATGGATGTATCATTTCCAAAGATGCGGATATTACTATCGGCTTCAAAGTGGAACTGCCGGAAATCTATTCGGTAACATCGGAAGAATATACCGCCATCCATTCATCTTGGGTAAAGGCAATCAAAGTATTGCCGGATTATTCCATTGTCTGTAAACAGGATTGGTTTACCGAAGAGTGTTACAGGGCTAAGACCGATAAGGAAGGCATGAGTTTCCTGAGTAAATCTTATGAACAGCACTTCAATGAACGTCCGTTCCTGAATCACATTTGTTTCCTGTATCTTACTAAAACAACGAAAGACCGGGCACGCCAGCAAAGCAATTACACGGCTCTGACTCGTGGCTTTCTTGTCCCGAAGGAAATGCAGGATAAGGAAACAGCGCAGAAGTTTCTGGAATCGGTAGATCAGTTCGAGCGGATTATGAACGATTCGGGCTTTATTACAATGACTCGCTTTACAACGGATGAGATTGTTGGCAGTGAGGATAATGCCGGAATTATCGAAAAGTATTTCTCCCTGATGGGTGATACGACTTCACTCGAGGATATTTCACTCGGAGCGGGAGAAATGAAAATCGGAGATAATTTCCTGTGCGTCCATACCCTGAGTGATACGGATGATTTGCCGGGTAAGGTTTATACCGACAGCCGTTACGAACGCCTGTCAACCGACCGGAGTGATTGTCGCTTATCGTTTGCCGCTCCCATCGGAGTGCTTCTTTCCTGTAACCATGTGGTAAACCAGTATATTTTTATTGACGACCACACCGAAAATTTGAAAAAATTTGAGAAGCAGGCAAAGAATATGCACTCGCTGGGACGGTACTCCCGTTCCAATCAAATTAACAAAGAGTGGATTGAAGATTACCTGAACGAAGCGCATTCATTCGGACTCACTTCGGTACGTTCACACGTTAACGTGATGGCATGGGCGGATAACCGGGAAGATTTGAAGCGTATCAAAAATGACGTGGGAAGCCAGTTGGCTCTGATGGAATGCAAGCCCCGGCATAACACCATAGATGTTCCAACGCTCTTTTGGACAGGGATAGCAGGCAATCAGGGGGATTTTCCAAGTGAAGAATCGTTCTATACCTTTATAGAGCAAGCCTTGTGTTTCTTTATTGAAGAAACCAATTACCGGGACTCTCTTTCGCCTTTCGGGATAAAAATGGCTGACCGTAACGGTAAACCTATCCATTTGGATATTTCAGATTTGCCTATGAAAAAAGGAATCATTACGAACCGCAACAAGTTTATCTTGGGGCCGAGTGGTTCGGGTAAATCCTTTTTTACCAATCACCTCGTCAGACAGTACTACGAACAAGGAACCCATGTTCTGCTTGTGGATACAGGTAATTCATATGAAGGTTTGTGCAACCTGATTCATAACAAGACAAAGGGAGAGGACGGGGTATATTATACCTATACAGAGGAAAATCCGATTTCGTTTAATCCCTTTTATACACAGGATGGTGTATTTGATATAGAGAAACGAGAATCTATCAAAACGCTCATTCTCACTTTATGGAAGCAGGAACACGAAAAACCTTCAGGAGCGGAAAGCGTGGCGTTATCCAATGCGGTTAACGAGTACATTTCCCTGATAAAAAATGACAAGAGCATCGTTCCCTCGTTCAATACTTTCTATGAGTTCATTAAAAATGAATACCGCGCAAGTATTGACAATAAAAAGGTAAGGGAAAAGGATTTTGATATTGACAATTTCCTTTTCATACTCGAACCGTTTTACAAAGGAGGCGAATACGATTACCTGTTGAATTCGGACAAGGAATTGGACTTGCTTCACAAACGCTTTATTGTATTCGAGATTGACAAGGTGAAGGATAATCCCGTCCTTTTTCCCATCATCACTATTATCATTATGGAGCTGTTTGTGAATAAGATGCGTCGTCTGAAAGGTGTTCGTAAGATGCTACTTTTGGAAGAAGCATGGAAGGCGATTGCCACCGATTCGATGGCGATGTACCTGAAATATTTGTTCAAAACCGTTCGTAAGTTCTTTGGTGAGGCTGTGGTAGTTACACAGGAAGTGGATGATATTATCCATTCTCCGATAGTCAAGGAAGCCATTATCACAAACTCCGATTGCAAAATTCTTCTTGACCAGCGAAAATACATGAATAAATTCGATGGTATCCAGAATATGCTCGGACTAACGGATAAGGAACGGGGGCAGATACTCTCCATTAATATGTCGAATGACCCTTCAAGACTCTACAAAGAAGTCTGGATAGGACTCGGAGGAACGCAGTCGGCTGTCTATGCGACTGAGGTTTCCAAAAGCGAATACCTGACCTATACCACCGAAGAAACGGAAAAAGTAGAAGTATTCCGATTAGCCGAAGAGTTAGGAGGGGATTTGGAACTTGCCATAAAACGGCTCTCCGTGAAACTGGAGAAATAAGTATTTACAAATCAATTATTTATTAATTATAAACAAACGTGAATATGAAGATAAGAATTTTCATGTTATGCCTAAGCTGTATGCTTACCATAACCGGGGCGAAAGCCCAATGGGTCGTTACCGATCCAGGGAATCTGGCACAAGGTATCATCAATGCCACAAAAAACATTGTACATACTTCAAGTACCGCCAGCAATATGCTGAACAATTTCAAGGAAGTTCAGAAAGTGTATAATCAAGGCCGGGAATATTACGATGCACTCAAAGCGGTCAACAACCTTGTGAAAGATGCCCGCAAAGTACAGAAAACCATCCTGATGGTTGGCGATATTACCGACATCTATGTAAACAGTTTTGAAAAAATGCTCACCGATGACAATTTTACGGTAGAAGAGCTGGTAGCCATAGCAAACGGCTATACTATACTGCTCAACGAATCGGACGATGTATTACAGGAACTCAAAGGAATTGTTAATGCCAGCACATTGTCTTTATCCGATAAGGAACGAATGGAAGTTATCGACAACTCTTATAACAAGATGTTGGAATACCGTAGTTTGGTAAAGTATTATACCAATAAGAACATATCCGTATCCTTGCTTCGGGCAAAAGAGAAAAATGCCTCTCAGCGTGTGCTGGACTTGTACGGAAGTGATACCGACAAATATTGGTAAACTATGGAATTTGATAATATTCATCAAATACTCCGTGCATTGTACGATGACATGATGCCTTTATGCGGCGACCTTATCGGGGTCGCCAAAGGCATTGCCGGAATCGGAGCATTGCTCTATGTCGCTTCCCGTGTATGGCAAAGCATCGCACGGGCAGAGCAGATTGATGTCTATCCTTTGCTTCGTCCTTTCGCCATTGGTATCTGCATTATGTTCTTTCCGACCTTGGTATTGGGAACCGTAAACAGCATCCTGAGTCCGGTCGTACAGGGAGCACATGACATCTTAGACGGACAGACACTGGATATGCGGCAACTGGCAGAAACCAAAGACCGCCTTGAATTTGAACAGAAAAAGCAAAACAAGGAAACGGCTTACTTGGTCGATCAGGCAGAGTTTGATAAAAGATTGGAAGAACTCGGTATCATGGGTGCGCCTGAGATTGCAGGAATGTATATCGAACGTGCCATGTATGATATGAAGAAATGGTTTCAAAGCCTGTTCCGTTCATTTCTGGAAACGCTCTTTAATGCCGCAGCATTGATAATAGATGTAATACGGACTTTCTTCTTGATTGTGTTAGCCATCTTAGGTCCGATAGCCTTTGCCATATCGGTCTTTGATGGCTTTCAATCGACACTTATTCAATGGCTCACACGCTATATCAGCGTATACCTCTGGCTTCCCGTATCGGATTTATTCAGTTCTGTCATGGCTCGCTTACAATCACGTATGCTGGAAAGTGATATTGCCCGTATGGAAGTTGATCCGAGCTATGCTTTGGATGCTTCGGATGGTGTATATGTGGTTTTCCTCCTTATTGGTATTGTCGGATTCTTCACTATCCCGGCTGTTGCCGGATGGATTATTCAGGCAGGCGGAATGGGTAATTACAGTAAGAATGTGAACCAAACCGCTTCCAAAGGTGCTGCTCTGGCTGGCGCTGGTGCAGGTGCGGCAGCCGGGAATATTATGGGAAGACTAAAAGGCAGTGGCGGTTCCAGCAGTAGTAGTTCCGGAGGTGGCGGCGGTAGCCAGCCACAGGGGCGAAACAATGCTACAGGTGGCGGAGGACAATCCGGTTCTTCCGGGAGGACTCCCTAAAACCACAGGTAATTCGAGATAATAAAACATTAAAAAGAAATAAATAAGAAAATGGAATTTAAGTCATTAAAAAATATCGAAACAAGTTTTCGGCAAATAAGGCTTTTCAGTATTGTGTTTCTTTGTTTGTGTGCAATTGTCACAGGGTACTCCGTATGGAGTGCCTACGGCTTTGCCGAGAAGCAAAGGGAGAAAATTTATGTACTGGATGAAGGAAAATCATTGATGCTGGCTCTTTCGCAAGACCTCTCGCAAAACCGTCCGGTTGAAGCCCGTGAACACGTCAAACGTTTTCACGAATTGTTCTTTACGCTATCTCCCGACAAACGGGCGATAGAAAGCAACATTCAGCGGGCGATGGTACTCTGTGATAAGACCGCCTTCAATTATTACAAGGACATGGCAGAAAAAGGATATTATAATCGCATAATATCCGGAAACATCATTCAAAATGTGATTGTAGACAGTATCCGGTGTAATTATAATGCGTATCCATACGAGGTTGCTACTTATGCCCGCCAGATAATCATCCGGGAAAGTAACCTGACGGAACGCTCGCTTATTACCACCTGTCGGCTTCTTAACACTTCACGTTCGGATGATAACCCTCACGGTTTCTTTATGGAGAATTTCGAGATAAAAGAGAACAAGGATATCATGACTGTTGACCGCTAATATTTTGGAAGTTATGAAACATATCAAGCATATCTTTAAAGAAATAGGCTACAGCATCAATGATTTTCTTCGCCGGATTTGCGGCAGTCTTTCGGAAGATGCCCGCATAGTTGTCATCCTGTCTATGCTGCTCGTTTTTATCATAGGGAATATCTATTTCACAATCTCTACCATATATAATTGGGGACGGGAGGATGCTCGAAAAGAGATACCCGAAGTCCGGCATATTGACGGTTTGGATATTCCTGATTCCGGTATTCGGAAAGATTCGATGAACCTGATAGACTCTCCAATTCATATCGAGATACAAGAGAACGATAGTACAATCAATAATTATTTAATCAGCAATGAAAAAAGAACAAGAAAAAACAGACCCTGTTAAGGAACAGGAGAAGGAGAAGGAGAAGGAGAAACAGAAGCAACAACTGAAAAAATACGGCTTCTTTGCTCTTATCGGAATCATATTCTTAGGCGCATTGTACCTGATTTTTGCTCCGTCTTCTTCTGACAAAATAAAGGAAGAACAAGGGAACGGCTTTAATACCGAAATCCCCGACCCGAATAATTCGGGACTTATCGGTGATAAGCAAAAAGCCTACGAGCAGGAAGCATTGATGCGTAACAGGAGTGAAAAACGTAAGTCGCTGGAAGATTTTTCTTCCCTTATCGGGGACGATAAGGAGGCAATAAAAGAGAATGTGATTGAAATAACGGAAGAAAGGACAAATAGCAATCCATCTCCGACGAATGATGCGATACGGAATTCGGCTTCTTCTTACCGGAATATCAATAACACACTCAGCAGTTTCTACGAACAGCCCGCTACAGAAGTAGATGAACAGGCACAGCTTGAACTTCAGTGGCGTGTTCAGGAGTTGGAACGGAAACTGGAAGAAGAAACTGCAAAGAAAACTGCTGTCGATGACCAGTTGCTCCTGATGGAAAAATCCTACCAGTTGGCAGCCAAATATATGCCTGCCGGACAAAGCAATCAGGTAACCGAAGAAAAGGATATAATCCTCGAGGCAGGAAATTCTAAGAGCAATTCTTCTAATAACAACAGCCGGAATGATAAAGCCGGAGCTTCCGTAATCCGGCAGGTATCTGAACAGACCGTATCAGCTCTGGCTCAAAACATTCCCAATGCGGAATTTATAGCTAGATTCAACCAACCCCGTAATCTGGGATTCAATACAATGGATGCTGCTATCGAAGTAAATGAAAAGAATACCATATCGGCAGTTATCCACGATGATCAGACACTGATAAGCGGTCAGAGTGTTCGGTTACGGTTAACGGAAGCCATGATAGCCGGAACAACGGTTATCCCGGCTAATTCCCTTTTGACGGGAACGGCATCGCTGCAAGGCGAACGGCTCGGTATTATCATCAACTCTATAGAAATGGGCGGAGCAATCATTCCGGTGGAAATCATTGTCTATGATTCCGATGGACAAAGGGGTATCTTCATTCCCAACTCATTGGAATTGGAGGCGGTCAAAGAGATTGCAGCCAATATGGGAAGCTCGGTCGGTTCCAGTTTTACGATAACCGACGATATGGGAGCGCAGATAACATCCGATTTGACCAAAGGAGCGATACAGGGCGTAAGCCAGTATATGCAGAAGAAAATCCGTCAGGTCAAAGTTCACCTTAAAAGCGGTTATCGGGTACTGCTATTACCGAAACAAAACTAATTATCAAACAATATTTATCCACAAATTAATTCAAAGTAAGAAATGAAAAAGTATTTTTTAATGTTCGCTATCATAGCGACCGGTGTATTATCGGTTAATGCACAAACAGAGTATGAATATGATGAGGTTGTAACCGTCAGTCAGTCGTCCGAAGAGATGCAAGGCGAGTTACAACAAGTATTAAAACCGACATTCGGGGATTATTACGAAGGTCTGACCAAGAAGATAACCTTTGATAGGATGATCCCGCCTTATGGACTCGAAGTTACTTTCGATAAGACGGTGCATATTATCTTCCCCTCGTCAATCCGTTATGTGGACTTGGGTTCATCGAATATCATTGCCGGGAAAGCGGGAAGCTCAGAAAATATTCTTCGTGTGAAAGCTTCCATCAGAGGGTTTGAAGCAGAAACCAACCTTGCCGTAATCACGGACGAGGGAAGTTATTATACCTATAATGTAAAGTATGCCGATGAGCCGGAAAAGCTCAATATTGAGATGCGCGACTTTATGCACGACGGTATTGCTACCAACCGTCCGAACAATTCGTTCGACATCTACCTGAAGGAACTCGGAAGCGAATCGCCTCGTGTTGTGTATCTAATCAATCGTGCCATATATAAGGATAACAAGCGGCACATTAAACACATCGGAGGAAAACGTTTCGGCATCCAGTACACGCTTAAAGGTATCTATTCGCATAATAATCTACTATATCTACATACGCAGCTTAAAAATTCAACCAATGTAGCCTTCGATGTGGATTTTGTACGCATGAAAATAGTCGATAAGAAAGTCTCCAAACGTACCGCCATTCAAGAAACGGTTGTCTATCCGCTTCGCGCCTATAATTTTATGACAACGGTTGGTGCCAACAGGACGGAACGGACAGTCTTTGCTTTGGATAAAATCACTATCCCTTATGACAAACAGCTTATTATCGAGGTCTTTGAAAAGAATGGCGGACGCAACCAGACTTTTACGGTTGAAAATGCAGACCTCATCCGTGCCAGACAAATCAACGAACTAAAAGTACAGTAACGATGAAGCGGATAGTATTATTTATGACTTTGTGCCTTGCCCTCATCGGGCAGGCACACGCCCAGCGTTACTTGCCGGCACAAAAAGGATTGCAGTTTACAGCGAGTGCCGTTGATGGGTTTTATTTGGAGAAAGGCGACAAACAAGCCTTTGCCGGAGGAATTGCTCTTTCTACTTATACTAAGAATGGTAACCGCTGGGTATTCGGAGCGGAGTATCTTCAAAAGTCCTACGGGTACAAAACAGAGTTGATACCGACTTCTCAGTTTACGGCTGAGGGAGGATATTATTATAAATTCCTGTCGGATAGAAGCAAAACGTTCTTCTTCTCTATTGGTGCATCAGCTATGGCGGGATATGAAACGGTTAATTGGGGAGAGTCTCTGCTATTCGATGGCTCTACTATTACAAGTGACGACAACTTCCTATATGGCGGTGCGGTAACTTTTGAAATAGAAACCTATCTATCCGACCGCATTGTCTTATTGCTCAATGTTCGGGAACGGATATTGGGAGGCTCTTCCATCAATATGTTCCACATGCAAATTGGCGGAGGAATCAAGTTCATTCTAAATTAGATATTTAACAAATAAAAATATAAAGAAATGAGAAAGACATTATCATACTTTTTATTTACGCTATTGCTCGCTGCAATAGCGTGTGCCTGTAGCGATGATATTGATATTAAGCAGGATTATGAATTCTCGGTTACTCACTTACCTGTGCCCAAAAAGCTGCAAGTAAATGAGGTTGCCGAAATACGTTGTACATTGCACCGTGAGGGGAAATATGGAAATACCCGGTACTACCTTCGTTACTTCCAATATGATGGAGAGGGTCAGTTGTGGATGGGGAATGGAAAACCATTCTTGCCTAACGATCCATACGAAGTAACGGATAGTTCATTCCGGCTTTATTTTCGCTCCTTATCGGAAGATGCCCATAATATAGAGGTGGTCTTTTTTGATTCGTTCGGGAAAGAGTACCCTCTTTCCTTTACCTTTAATAATGAGCAGGGAGAGGATGAAGATAGCAACGTATGAAAAGCTATATAGATAAAAACCTGCAAGCCGGGGAAACGATTGAGTACAAGGCTCATGTACATTGGTGCATCTTCTTTTCTCCGGTTATCTTGCTGTTGGTTGGTACACACTTTTTCCCTGCTTCCAATGTGTTTGAACATCTTATTGGAATTGTGGCATTACCTCTCGGCATATTTACAATGCTCAGAAGCCTGTACATGAAAATCGGAACACATTACGTGGTAACCAATAAACGGGTAATACTTAAACAGGGTTTGTTAAGCCGTAATGCGATGGAACTGATGCTGACTAAATGCGAAGGTTTGAGCATCAATCAAGGACTTATCGGACGACTATTGGGATTCGGAACAATCCTGCTGACGACGGGCGGAGCAACGAACGTGTTCAGCTACGTTACTGACCCGATAAAGTTCAGGAATGCTATAAATGCACAGTTGTAGTTGAGAACAGGCAGGAAGATGAAAGGTTTTTCTGCCTGTTTTATGTTTTTCTTTAGAAGCCGTACAATTTCCTTATATCTTACATTCTTTAATCAGCCGTTCAATCTCGGTTCGTTGCTCGTCGGAATGGCAATGAGCAAAGCTCTCTAAGACGAGTTGAGTTAACGCCATACCCTGTCGGTGAGGGTTCAGATCCTCATCAGTCAAAAGGAATAGACAACGTACCATTTCACGCGGAAAATCATCACGCTTTCCATCCAGATAATTAATAATCTCTTTAAGCGTATTGTCGTATGTTCCTATAAAATCTGAGTTCTTTTTCAAATCACGAGTAGGGGCACATATTTCCTCCACATACTCCATAAACGTTTCATAGAAACAAAGAATAGCAATCGTCCGGTAATTATCGGAACTAACTTCCTGGTCAGTCATTCCGGTCAACATAAACTCTTCGAGCGAAATACCCACCTCAAATATCTTATCAATCTCAGCATTTAACAACTTCAACTGATCGATGTGTGTATGCTCGATGAACCAAAGAAAAGTGCTGCATTGCTGAATTTGCCTGCGCTTCTCGGCTTGCTGTTCAGGGGGGATTGAGTAAATGAGGTCGTTGGGGTCTTGCTCTTTCATAAATGTATGATTTAGAGAATAAATACAATATCAATTCATTGGAAGGTCTTTCGCTTGTTTTATCAGGAACTGCTCAACAGTCAAGTTTTCTACGTTCGTACCCTTACTTACCAGAGCATAATTGTCGATAAGTTCTTTCAGATATTTAGGCGGGAGATGTAGGTATGCGAATAGATTTTCATGATAACTTAGCCGGAAACCTATCATCACTCCGTCTTCCTCATCTTCGTGGTTGAGCATGAAGACGAAGTAGTTCCCTTCTTTATCAGCTTCAATATTCAAAATAATTTCGGCATCCGAAAGCTTCTGTACCGGAGGGTTATTCTCACCTAATACTTCGTATTCATAATCTATCCAACCAAGTTTGCGGTAGGAGGTAAACAGCTCCCGAAGTTCATCAGTGGTCAGATGGGTTATATCGTAAAATACTTCAGCCATACTTTTATAATATAATCATTGTCAAAGGTAAGAATAAAAAAGGATAGGAGAAATCCTATCCTCAAATGAAAACTCTTAAATCAAGAAAAACGATAGTTTTTCTTTTGGTTTTTTGCTTCTTTTTTGACCGCATCAGGCTCACTGTAAAAAGAAGCCGGGCGGAAAATCCGCCCTGTGGTTATACTTCTATTGGTTCTTTTTGCAACTTCTCAAGTTGTTTCAACATAAACCGATGGTTTTCGCCAACCGTATACCCCGAAGCCATTTTGTAAGGGCTGTCGGAGCATTCAATACATTGTTGTATAGCAGCTTTCATATTTGTTACTTCAATTTTGTTCCCGTCAATGTCTTTTATTGTCGTCATATCCTTTGCTATTTAGAGGTTTGAACTTGTATCGGGGAAACATACCAACTGTCTTGATACTTGTCGCCAATCAGATTAAAAACGCCCGATAATCCGCTATCGTTGGCGTATTTCTTAGCTTCGCTGATTGTGCCAAACTCGCCTAATTTATTGAAGCCGATAAATAGTTTGTATCTATCGCTGTTCTCCTTATGCTTTTTTACTTCTTCCTGTAACATGGCATACATTTTTTGATAATTTGCTTTCTTCTGTTCCAATTTGCCGTAAGCCTTCAATAACTGTTCGTCCGTATCTATATTGAAAAAGAGGTCATTGTGTTTTTTGTAGTTGATATATCGGGCTATGGTTCTTTCTACTTTGGTTATCTGTGCTTTTGCTGCTGAAACCTTTCCCATTATAAAGTCAAAACCTGTCTGTAAGCCTGAACGTTTGTCGTAATAGCAATGATATACATGAACTCTTTTTCTTGGGTACTTACAAACCAACTTAGCCTTACGCCATTCGATAAGCCACCGCCAACGGTCTAACATATCACGAGGGATGTCTATTTTATGTAAGACTTCCCGGCTTTTGTCCTCGTGGCGAATTTCAAAAGTGATATATACCCAATGTTCAATGCCCAGTTCCCGTTCCGCTTTTGCAAGGTCTTTCGCATACTGCATCCAATCGTCCATTCTTTCCTGTGCCATGATTTTAGGTATTAATTGTTATTGGTTTTCTTGGTTAGCCATTCATCCCGACGGGTATGGCATTCTTCCAAAGTCGGTGCAACCGTTGAAAATAATTCCCCGTCTGTGTGCCTGTAATCGTACTGATAGAACGTCTGTTTCGGGCGATGTGCAAAACGAAACGTTGTATAATTCTCTTTTCCTTGTTCGCATACGGAACAACCGTTATGATTGATTGAATTTGTTTTCATTCTATTTATATTCATTTTTAGTTGATATTATGCTGCTATTCTCTTTCTAATAAGTGGAATATGCTTGTTTACAAGTTTGATAATCCTATCGTGATGCTCCGTGTTTTTGTTACATACACCTCTTGATTGAACTACCTTTAATTTGGATAAGGACAGTTCAACGGTTTCAATTCGTTCTCCGTCAATGCAAGCGGAAAGAATAAGACTATCGGGTCTTAGATGGTAATTGTTGGTAAATACGCAATGATGCATCGCATCGCCTTCCTGCATGATTTCGGTAACGCTTTCTAGTACCCGAACTTGGACTACTCCGTCCGTAAACTGGATGCCGAAAAATTTGGATTTTAGTTCTTGGAACAGGGCTTCGTCTTTTAAGGCTTGCTGTTTAGCTTCTTCCTTGCGTTCTCGTTCGATATGCGCTCTTTTCTTCTCTACATACCTGTCATGTTCGGCTTTTAGGTCGGCAGGACAGACGTAATGCGCATTATGCAGGTCTTTACCAAAGAAGCGGAGTAAATCAATGTAATCGCACCACATTGTAACATCATCAATGTTGTAACCGTTTCGGATGCAGATACGGATAGACGACCAATAATCAGCAATACTCCGTGAGGTGTGGTAAGCGAAGAACTGTAATAGTGCTGTTTGCTTCGCTTTCAATAGTGTTTCCGCTTTGTTCTCCGTTACGATATAGCGGAATAGGTCAAACGGTGTAAGTTTATGAAAGTCACCCGTAAATCCGCTCCGCTTGATTTCGGGGATTAGCTTCATACGTGGATAAGTAGCGGTCGGAAGTGCATTGTAAAAGTTCTTGTTCGGACGTATTTCAAGGTTACTGCAAAAGTTCCATGTATCGGTAAAGCAGAATATCGGTCGTAGCTTGGCAATAGTTGTATGCTTGCCGTTGGCATCAATCCAGAGTTGTATTACTTCCGAATGAAAATACCTGGCTTTTTCTCCTGCTTTGGCTTTGTAGTCGATATAGAAGAAACGGAGTACCTGAAATTCTTCGGATGTGGTAACCATGCAGAAGTATTGGTAATCATCAAATACCCGTTTTGTTGTATCGTTGATAATCAGCCTTGTATCGCAATTCGGGCAGGTACAATGTGTTTCGGTTGTCCTATCCGTCCATGTATGACCGCACTCCAAACAAGAGATAACGCCTTTCTTTGTTCTACGCCCGATATGGTCGATACAGTTCTTATAACCCCATTTTACTTGTGCTTTGGTAAGGGGAGATAGTTTTTTACTTAGTTCAAAAACTCGCTTCTGATATTTATTCTTCGGTTTCATAACTTAAAAATCAAATAAAGATGGTTGGGGATTTACTGCTACTTTCTTCGTTTTCTTGACTAGCTGTGTCATCTTCCTGTATGCTTCGTCCTGTGCCTTTTGTATGGCATCTCGCCGAGCCTGTTCCTTTTCTTCTTCAGTCAATTCAACTACATGGTTTACTACTACATGGGTGTTCATCGGCTTGCCTACTTCAATCTCATCTTCATCGTAATAATGCACCGCCATTGAGTAGATTTCATCGTCTGCAAAACCATTACAACCGCTTTTCTGTACCGTATTTAGGATGTAAGTAACACAATCGTCAATGCTCTTTTGTGGGTTTGCATACTTCTCTGCAAACAGTTCATCACTTGCTGCACGTTGTACTAAATAGGTGTGTATCGTTCTCTTGAAAATATCAGTTCCTTTCATGGCTTTGTCTATTTTAGGTTTAATAAGTAGTTTAATTCTGTTCTCTTAGCGGTGGCGAAAATCCACCCAGCTTTCTTACCTCCATTGTAGGATAATTTTGGATTGAAACGCCCTCCCAATGATTTGAGTTGCTCTTTAATCGGTCGTGTATCTCCAAATATGGCTAATGCTTTTTCTGAATAATCCACGATTTCAAATTGTAGGTTGTCCGTTTGTTGTACTACGGCAGGAGGTATTGTTTGCTGTGCCTTGATGCAGATGTTTTCCTCTTGTCCTGCTGTATAGGCATAATCCTCTATGAACCGTTCCCGATTGTAAAGGCTTATTTTTTCGATTATCCAACCGCTGTACTTGCTCTCTCCCAAGTAATAACCATCGCCCATGCTGTACTTCTCACGGTGTTCGTAGCCCTCGTTGTATTCGGATAGATAGGCAGTCCCTTCAAAGTTCCCCGCATACTTGCGCATCTCGGAAAATAAATCCCGTGTATGCTTGGAAAAACCTAATATCACAGTCCGTTGTATAGAAGAAGCGTAATAATCGGTTTGCGAGTCGGACTCGTTTTGTTTCAACCGTCCGACAATCATCGCCTTTGCATCATCGGGAAGTATCTCAGCTAAACGTTTGCGCCCAATGGCTCGGACTTCTTCCCTGCGGATGCGTTCCTGTTCTGCTTCGTATTCTTCCGCTTGCTTTTGGTCTTTTGCCTCTTGCAAAACTATAGCCACTTCGGTGCTGTCCATAAACTGAGGGTTCTCGCTATCGTAATAGTAGCCGATACCATACTTCTCTTTAAGCGGTCGGATAATATCTGTCGTAAAAAACTCCTTCGTCCGTAGGTTAATCAGCTTGTATGCCAATCCCCAATCATTCTTACGGATTTCATACACTACATATCGGTCGTAATGGTATCCTTCCATTTGGATAACTTGATTTACCTCTACTACTTGTTTATCTCTGTTGATTTCACGGTTTGCACCTAATAAAAATACTTTGTTCATGATGGTAAGTTTTAGAATATGAATACTACGATTAATGAAGCGATAAGCAGGAAAAGGAATATAGAAATAAGAATGCCTATCAGACGGAATACACACTTAATCAGTAAGCGGACAAACAGATACACAACAGCCATAGCAACGAACGACCATGCAGCAGCACTAACTTTCGTCAGTAACCAGACACACACTACCGTACATACTAACCTAAGCACCAATTTTATGTTAATTCCCGAGGCGAGGTTGTTCTTTTGTTTCGTTCTATCGTTTCTCTTTTCCATGACTTTTTTTTTCATGCGGCATCCGTCAGATCGGCTGTTTTTTGTTTCGTATTGGCGACAAAAGGTCAGAGAGGTGATGAAGACAAATTTTTTGCACTAAATACGCTCGCCGCTTGCGGAAAGAGGAAGATTTCGGGCAAAACCCGTAAGGGCTCCGAATTTGGCGTATCGCATCTCTGGGATACCTTTGCCAATCGAACAGAAAACAGTCGATTAGGATGTCATCAATAATGAGGAATGGGAAAGGGAAACGATTTTAAAACTTTAGATTTCTTGTATCGAGAAGTTTCATATAAGAAGTTCTGTTATTATATTACAACGCAAAAGAGCATCTTTTTTATTGGATTCCAGAAAAATAGTATTTTTGTATTTGACAAAATAGATTAGTTATGCAGACTATAAATGTAGCACTAAATAAATTAATACCGATTGCCGATGAACTGGTTTCTATAGAGGTAGACTTATACAGCTCACCTATAGCTGCTGGTTTCCCTTCGGAAGCCTATAACTATATTGAGCAGGGGATAGACTTTAATAAGCTACTTATAAAAAGCAAAGAAACAACATTTTGTCTTGTGGCCGGAGGCGATAGTCTTAGTGGAGATGGTATATTTCCTGGCGATTTATTAGTAGTTGATAAATTAGTCGAACCATATGAAAAATCAATTCTGATATTTTCGATCGATGGTGAGTTCACAATGAAACGATTGGAATATAGAAAAGATCATATAGCTCTTCTGTCGTCCAACCCAAAATATGATCCAATCATTGTAAAAGATGGCGAAGAACTAAAACGCTGGGGAGTTGTTCGCTATGTTATAAAATCATTTTGATATGTACGCTCTTTGTGATGGAAACAATTTTTTCGTGTCTTGCGAACGAGTTTTCGACTCTTCGCTTGAAGGGAAACCGGTTATTGTTCTTTCAAACAATGATGGGTGTGCCATAGCAAGAAGTAATGAAGCAAAAGCGTTAGGCATTAAGATGGCTGCAAATTTCTTTGAGATCGAAGATATTATCAGAAAACATAATGTACAGGTTTTTTCGACAAATTTTGTTTTATACGCGGACATGTCTATGCGATTGAAGGGATTATTATCACGTTATTGCCCAGAGGTTGAAGATTATTCTATTGACGAAGCATTTCTTAACTTTACAGGTTTTGATAACAATAACCTACGCAAACATTGTCTTGAAATGGCTTATGCTGTCAGACAAGGTATTGGCATTCCTGTAAGTGTTGGTGTTGCATCAACAAAGACATTAGCCAAAATAGCAAATCGCTTTGCCAAAAAATATCCGGGATATAAAAGTGTTTGTGTTATTGATACCGATGAAAAAAGAATAAAAGCTCTTCAAAAGACAGAAGTGGGAGATGTTTGGGGTATTGGCTACAGGCATACAAAACGACTGCAAGAGAAAGGGATTAATACGGCGTATGATTTTAGCATGCTTTCTCGTGATTGGGTAAGAAAACATATGACTGTGGTTGGAGAACGAACTTGGCGTGAATTGCAGGGCGAAGCTTGTATAAAAATGGATACTGTACAGCCAGATAAGCAAAGTATTATGGTCTCTCGCTCTTTTGGTAAAATGATAGATAATTGTGAAATAATACGAGAGGCTGTATCAACTTATGCTTGCATGGCAGCATCCAAATTGCGTAAGCAAAAATCTTGTGCAAAATCAGTTCTTGTATTTCTTGATACTAATCCTTATCGTGAAGACCTGCCTCAATATAGCCAACATATAATTATGAATATGCCTGTTGCCACTTCTTCGAGCATGGAGATTATAAACTATGTATCAGAAGGACTGAATAAGATATATCGAGATGGTTATAAATACAAAAAAGCCGGAGTGATGCTTATGGATATTTGTGATGAAAAAGCTATACAAGCTCACATATGGGATACAATTGACAGAGAGAAACATAAACGCCTGATGGAGGTTTTGGACAAAACTAATGAACGATATGGTCGGAATACATTAAAACTGGCTGTATTGGGTGATGGCGAACAGTGGAAGATAAAACAGGAACGACTTTCTCCGTGCTACACTACTCGGAAAGAGGATTTCCCAAAAGTGAAGTAAGTATGTGTTTTTACAATAGCATGAGTAAGCGCGCCTTGGATTTAGCAAAACGTTATGGAAGAAAGACGGATATTGTTGAGATATACAAGGAGATTATGGAGGAAAAACGACGAAATGGCGAGCTGGTTGAAGATGCCACAGAGAACACCTATCGGATAACCGCTTTTCCACAAAAGAATAACTTGGGTAATCATATTTACAAAAACTGTTCAATTATTACCGCAGATGTTCAGTTGCAGGTGATGCAATGGGGGATGATTCCCAGTTGGGTTGTAGTTAAAACTGAGACACAAGCAGGAATAAATAAAGCATTAATAGATGCTGATATTTGGCGACAAAGAACCTTTAATGCTCGATGTGAGGATATTTTTGAGAAGCGAACATTTGCAGAACCAATAATACAACGAAGGTGTATAATTCCATCAACAGGTTATTTTGAGTTTCATCATAACCAAGATGGGACCACAACGCCATTTTTTCTTTCTTATGAAGATCGAGATATTATTTCAATGGGTGGAATCTGGAATGTATGGATACATCCTATATCCGGAGAGAGAATATCAACTTACTCCATAATTACCACACCCGCAAATACTCTTGCGAGTGAGATTCATAATAGTGGCTCAAATCCCGGCAGAATGCCTCTAATTATTTACGATTCAGATGTTAAAGGCTGGCTTAATCCCAATCTGTCTAAACCAGATATATTCCGCTTAATGAAACCAGCTAAAGATGAAGGTATGAAAGTAATACAGGTTTCTAAAGATTTTCGAGATCTGAATCCAAAAGATGAAACTATTTTAATAAGTGCATAATATAACTCACCTGTAAAAGAATATTTTAGTATTACTCCAAGGGTTTATATTTGATTTAGAATTTGATATACCACTCAACTGCCAACTCATACCACTTCCAGTTGCAACTATATATACTAATAGGAATTCGTAGTTTCTTTGTTGCAAAATTTAATAATAATCAAGAAATTACGATATGGAAATTGTTGGTTTAGATTCAAAGTTATGCAAAGAGTTGATAAGAAAAATCGACTTTATCACAGATTTTATCGTTAATCAGAAACAATCCGACTCTAAAGAAGATATTGATGAAACATGGGTGGATGGATATGAAGTCTGTACTTTTTTGAGAATAAGTGAACGTACTCTCCAGCGGCTACGTTCTAACGGACAAGTATCCTATTCTATAATATCAGGTAAGAGTTACTATCAAATCAAGGAAATTAAGCGTTTGTTAGAAGACCGTTTGATTAAATCGGGAAGTGATTGTCTTGACGATTTGATAGAGCAACACAAGCAGTATAACGAAGTTCGACGGAAGAATAAACCACAATAGATAAATCAGTGGAATAATAATTTCTGAAAATAGCATTGCTTTTATGTAGGTGTTTATAAATAATAGTGTAATTCAAAAAGCAAGTTTTAGCCAAACGATGACAACCGATTGATAATGTGTGTAAAGCCCTTAGTTTGGCTTTTCCTTTGGATAGCAAAAGCCAACCATAGACAGGTAAGCCAAAGTTCAGTTACTTTTCCACTACCTAATATAAAATTGCAAAATGGCTATAAGTTTATCTTTTGTTCATGTCTTGTTATCGCCAAAGTATTATCGTACCGTTCGAATAACAATTCTGCCAAATTATTCATGGTTTTCTATGAGCAATTGCATATAAACAACATCAAAATCTTGTCCGAATTTATTGCCGATGGCCGGTAATCTTCCACATTCGCGAAATCCGTGTTTCTTATGAAATGCGAGGCTGGCTGCGTTCTGTGACGAAATATTTGCAATGATGTTATCCACGCCTATTTTGGTCGCTCCGATTATCAGTTTATCCAATATCAATTTGCCCAACCCTTTACCAATATGTTCGCGATGGATGAAATACGAAACTTCGGCAGTTCGTTGGAATGTTGATGCTGGGTGGTATGCGTGTAAAAAAGCAAATCCAATCACTTCCTGATTCTCGTCGCAAGCAACCAAAGCCGGATAGTTACGACTCATTTCCTGAAATCTCTTAAAAGTTTCAATTGGCAAAGCCTGATCGAAAAAGCCCGCAAAATCGTTTTCCGTGTAATAGTTGTAAATGCTCATAACACTTGAAGCATCGGTATTCTGCATGTCTCGAATTGTGTATTCCATTTTCATTGTTCCTTACTTAAAATGTTTGAGAAATAATCCACTCTCTGGCTGGAATAATCCAGTCGTCAATAGGCTTATAAAGAAAGCCGTGCCCTAAGTATGTTTCTACTTCTATCTGTTCAAACTTAGAAGTGAAATTTTCTTTTTGCTTCCAATAGCTGTAATCCTTACCGGCTATATTATCCGAAAGATCATATATGCACAGCACTTTACCGTGAAATTTCCAGTCGTTATTATCTTCCTGATAGTCGTTGTTGCCAGCAAGAAAAATGTAATTGATGTCATGAATGTTCATGTCGGAAATATTACATGCTATAATTGCGCCTTTTGAAGCGCCGATAACTGTAATATCGGACGGTTTCACTCCGCTATTCACTAAGCTGTCAATCTCTTCGGAAACCTTAGCAGCATAAACCTTTACATCCGTATCATAATTTCTTATGTCACAGTGTAGAACAGCGTTATCTACTTTTATGGCGGAGGCAATACTATCTATTTCATATTTGCCGAAATCCTCGCTGTACGCCTCTTTCCCCTGCATTTCTATAATCCTTCCGTGCAGATAGTAGATATGCTTTACTGATTGCGTTTTAGAATTACATGCCAGAAATAAAATACTTATTAATATGAGATTTGCTGTTTTTATTATCCTCATCTTATTATCTCGTTTTGTATGATGTTTATATTATTTGTTTTTACCATAATTTCTTGTGTTCTACCCGTAGTCCATCGTCTGTAGAATACTCTTCCAAAGAGTTCGCTTTGCTCTGTATGCAGATATATACCATTTCTTCATCTGATGTATTACATAAACTTCTTATGCCTTTGGGAGCTACTCTTACTACACTTCCTTCTTTTATAGGAAAACAATCATCGTCCACCTGATAATAACCTGAACCTTTTAGAATAATATACGTCTCTTCATCATCGGTATGAATATGAAAATATTCCAGCTCTTTATTGTGGGGAATTGTCGAGATAGAAATTTCTGTGCCCGTGGATTCCGTTGATTTTTTAAGAAATACTTTCCCTGTAACTGTTTTTCCATTTTTTGGATGGATATAGGAATAATTTTGCAAATCACTGAAATTGCCGACATCAACAGCAGTATAGTTCTTATTTTTTGAAATCACCTCTATTTGCTTTTCTGTTTTCATGAGCTGTTTTTGTAGTTTGTAAAATTAGCAAATATTTGAGAAACAGGCTCTATACTCCCTTAAAACTGTGAATTACTGTAGTATTTATTACTTCTTCCCAAAACACCGCTAAAGATCGGAGTTTGCCTGATTGAAATATGAATAAACAAATTATAAACGAAAAAACAGCATGAAATTTCTTTCTTATTTCATTTAAACTCCGACGGATTTATCCCCTCGTGTTTTTTAAAGAACTTAGACAAATGGCTGACGTCCGTAAATCCGAACTCATCAGCTATCTGTTTAAGTTTTATTTCTTTTGTCCGCAACCTCTGTTTAATCAGTTGCAACAATAGCTTTTCCAAATACTCACGGTAAGTCGTTCCGAAATTACGTTTGAAATAGGTGCTGAAATAAGCCGGGGATATATTGAAATGTTCCGCAATAGACTTTATGCCGATTAGTTCCCGGTTATAAACATTCTCCTGAATATAGGCCGCAATGTGGGCATTGGTAGGCGTTTGTTTCTTTACCTCAATGCTTCTGGCTTCCAGATATTCCTTTATCATGCCGAAAATGGAAAGTATCTGGTAGTGAATAATGGAAGAGCGGGCAACGTCTATCGTTGAATTATAAAGGATAATATTTTCAAATGTATTCTTCAGAATAGTTTGGCAAGGCTCTTTGACCGATATTTTATCCTGCTTCAACCATTGTATCTGCATAATAGCCGTAGGTGTGATTACGTGGGAAGTATTTCGGGCAGAAGGGCTGTGAAATTCAAAATAACCCGGAGTAGACTTAATATAAGTAAAGCGGGTTGTGATATGCACGGTAAAATAGTGGCGGTCGCCGGGAGCAAGCAGGAATAAGTCGCCTTTTTCGTATGGCACTGTTATTTCGTTGAAGAAATGAACTCCACTACCGTAATGAATGTAAATAACCTCAAAATGATCCTGTGCATGTAATTCGCAGGAGTATTCTTCCTCAATTACATCTACGATTTTCAACGGTTCAAATTGACTACATCTTCTCATAACGCAAATATACAAAATAATATAAGATTTATACAAGTAATCTGATTTCCCTGTGTCGTATCTTTGCAGGCAGTTAAAGCTTTAATTTATGTGTAACACAATGAGAATGAAAATCTTTTTTCCAATAATCGCCATAGCGATATTTATGACATCTTGTATGAATAACAGTAATAAAGAAAAGAAAGAAGAAATCAGTCGGCAAACTGAAAATGTTGCAGCCTCTAAAGATTGGCAATCGCAGTATGACCGCATAGAAGCGTCCGATTTGCCTGATAATGTATTTGACTTGATTGGCAAACAGTGGATGCTGGTAACAGCAGGTAATAACGATTCGTATAACACGATGACTGCCAGTTGGGGTGGTTTTTCGTATGTGTGGGAAAGACCTGCTACTATCGCTTACATACGCGACAGTCGTTATACCTACGGATTTCTACAACGGGAAGAAAGTTTCACCCTCAGCTTTTTTACCGAACAATACCGAGGCGCATTGCGTATTTGCGGAACAAAATCGGGTCGCGATACGGATAAGGTAAAAGAAGCAGGACTGACACCCATAGAAACTCCTTCGGGATTAATGAGCTTTGGTGAAGCTCGGATGATAATAGAATGTAAGAAGATATTAGTTCAGGAACTCGACTACGCCAACCTGACAGAACCATATAAAGCAATCATCATGGACGAATCATATAACAACGAACCAGCCAAACATCAGTTGTTTATCTCCGAAATAACCAATATATGGCTGAAAAAATAAAGCTGGAAAGGAAGCCAGGTATTAAGTTTCGGAAGTATTGCAGAAGTATTCACTCCCACCTGTCGTTTTTCTTTGTGGGAGTGATTCTTGTTTATGCCGTATCGGGCATCACGATGAACCACTTAAAAGATTTCAATCCGCAGTATATGATTTCGGTAGAGAATTATACGGCAAAGGGAAACTATCCGCATACACACAATTTCACCGAAACACAAATCAAAGAGATGCTTGAAAAAGTAGGCGAGCAAGATAACTATACCAAACATTTCTACCCGAACAGCTCGACAATGAAAGTCTTCCTGAAAAGCGGTTCATCCTTTACGCTGAATACCCAAACAGGAGAGGCTAATTATGAAGGGCTGAAAAAGCGTCCGGTATTTCATCAGCTCTCTTTTCTACATTATAATCCGGGCAAATGGTGGACTTATTTCTCAGATGTTTTCGCTGTCTGCCTGATTCTGATATGCCTGACCGGGCTATTTATGAACAAAGGGAAAAGGGGATTAATTGGTATAGGCGGGATAGAAATGTTTATTGGGATCGCTATCCCCATACTATTCCTGTTATTTCTATAAATTGTATCTTAATTGCTGCTATAATTGTAATATTATGATCCTTGACTATACTCGCTAATATGCTTGTGATCTCACAAATTATACTTATTTTTGCAGCATTACAAATTTAGAAATATCATTCACATGTAATTAATATCTAAGTTAATAGAGGCGTTGCCGGCAATACTTTCGCGTGAGGCCGTTGACAACAACTTCATTCTGTACGAAACCCAATCGTGTACAATTAAAGCTTAGATATTATGTAATCCATTTCATTTTTAAGACCACTTTTTGTTCAATGAGTTTAGCTTATTGAACTCTACTTGTTTATTCCTCAAAATCAGTAATATCCTCAAAAATAAATCATAATATGAATCATAGAAATTCCAACATTAGAAATCAGGAAGGCTCGGGAATGCTTCCTAATTTGCCTCCGGGTTCTATTCTTATGAAAATTCGTGATTATCTGGAAGAATCCAATATCCCTACATTTCGTTTTCAGCAACTTGTAAACTCTTTACAGCATGGGCGGGAAAAATTTGAAGAGATCAACGAGTTGCCCAAAACATTGCGGGAGCAACTGTCGGAATACTTCGGGCAAACTCCGCTTCCCCTGAAAATTGTAAAAGAACAATCCGCAGAACAAGTCAGAAAGATACTCTTTGAAACCCGATCAGGTGCTCAAATAGAAACAGTTATGTCGCAATATCGGGCGGGGTGGACATCCATGTGCGTATCCTCTCAATCGGGATGCGGATTAGGTTGCTCCTTTTGCGCTACGGGAACTATCGGCTTGGTTAGAAATCTGACCGAAGATGAAATATGCGGCCAGATCTTTCATCCGCATTGGCAAGCGCTACCCGACAGCATCGCATTTATGGGTATGGGCGAAGCCCTTATGAATCCTCATTTCTTCAGTTCATTGCAAGTTCTTACCGCTGCCGGTTATGGCGGAATATCTTCCCGCAGGATAACGGTTTCGACCGTCGGCGTTGCTCCTAAATTGGAACAACTGGTAAAAGAATACCCGCAGGTTAATATTACCCTGTCGGTACATTCTCCCTTTTCCGAACAACGGACGGAGATTATTCCGTTGGAAAAGCGCTATCCATTGACCGAAAATTTATCTATCCTTGACCGATATACCAATACCGTTCGGCGAAAAGTTTATCTGGCATATCTGTTAATCAAGAATGTAAACGACAGCAACGAACACTTGAATGCACTGGTAAAGATGATTAAGTCTTGTTCAAGACCGAAACTTTTTCATGTGAGCGTAATCCCGTACAATGATTCTTTCAAAATGGATTCCTCTTACCAGGCTCCCGCAATGGAACACGTTTTGAAATTTGTTTCTCAACTGAAACAGCATGGAGTTCATGCAACCCGCAGACAGCAGTTCGGTGCTTCGATAGATGCGGCATGTGGACAACTTTATGCCAGCAATCTTTCGCAAGATATGGATAAACCGATGGAAAGAAAAAAGACTGTATAGTTCAAATCTAAAGGGGCTTTCATTTCCTAAAGCCCCCTTATGATTATTATCCCTCCTTAGTAGGATTATCCTTTTAGTTCAGCCAAAATAGCTTCGCCGACTGCTTTCGCAGAATACGGGTTCTGCCCTGTTATGATTCGTTGGTCTACGGTAACATGTTCGTTCCACAGATCAGAGTTTTCAAAGGTAACCTATTCTCACAAAGAGTTAAAAATATGTTTTCACCGCAAATTCAAATTGTTCAATGAATACTTCTTTGAAGGCAGAGATGTTATTCTGTTCATAGAAAAGCAACATTGCCTTTTTGAAGTCTACTGAATCTACCGAACGAAAAGATATAGGGCAGTAGTTGTTCGCTACGAGAATAGCATTACTGGTGATACGAGCAGTCCGTTTATTTCCATCAACAAATGCTTGTATATATGAAAGCAAAACCAGTGTCAATAGAGCTTTCTCAAAAATATTCTCTTTACTATTGATTAGATCACAAGTATCAGCGAGTGCTTCACGTATTTGAAACTCATTATCTAAAGGACGATAGTTGGTTCCAGTTATGCCTACACGACGATGGCGAATGTTTCGTTCAACTCCCAACCCCTTGATAAGAAGACTGTGTATGTCTTCTATTTTTTTTACGGATAAAAGCATCAAATAATCCGGATTGTCCAAGATGAAGTCAAAAGCATCTTTATGATTAAGCAACATTATTGCTTCCTCTTTCGTTTTTCCGCTGGCTGTTTGCTTCTCGTTAAGTAAGCGTTCGGTTTCCAGCAGAGAGTATGTGTTTCCTTCTATTTGAGAAGACTTCCAACTTAAATCAACTCCCAATCGTTCCATTTCCTTGCGATATTCGGTAGAAGTCATATCAGAAATATTTTGCCTAAATGTCTCCTGCAGAGAAAATAAGAAGTCGTTCTCTTCAGGAGTAAATAGATTGACTTTGGGAAGAATGTCACGGATTAAATCAAAATTATATCCTGTTTGGATTTGACGTTCATCAATCTCTTTTAGGAAGTAAGTATCTAAATCCAGAGGCATTGTTACGTGAGCCTGTGATGATAGCTTATACCGGGTTGATGGACCTCGACCGGAAACTTCGATGTCCTTCTTTTCAACTGAATTTGCTAATATGCGCTTTATGGTTGCTGCACTTGCTGTTGTCTGAATTCCAGTCATCAATTCCGTTCTGGATGATAACGGGTTAAAATGCAAATACTGTAATATTTCTACTTCAAGAGTCATGATTTGATGTTTTTATCGGCTCAAAGATATACATTTATAGTCAAATATCAGCTCACTCTGAGCCGATATTCATGTAAAATAAATAAAATATGAGCCGATTTTCGCGTAAATGCTTTGTGAAAACAAAAAGAATATCTACATTTGTAAATGTAAATTATGTGCGGTCAAGAGAGGCCAAAGCGGTGACAAGCAGGACTATATTTGTACTCCTAAAGTGTTCACCTTACAGCAAAAGTAAAGATAAAACGTTGATATTGAGGTATGGATTGTAGTACTTAATGAGTCCCGTCCGTTCCGCAAAATGTCGGTGTTATAGACGAAAATGTTATTTAGTATTGATAATCAGCTAATTAGGAGTTAATATCCTAAAGTGTTCACCTTAAGAGAAATCGGAGAGATAACAAGCTGAAACACAGAGGACTAATTCTAAAAATAACGACTTCCGTCCATACCGCGGAAAGCCTAAGTCAATAGGCGCCAAAAAAGAGACAAGTCCTTCATATTCAGTGAATATGAGGGACTTTTTTTATTTATGTTGTCTTAGGAAAAAGCCAAAATAAAGCCAAAAAAAGACATTTAGTGTGTCCCATTTCATACCCCAAACCAAAAAGGGACACAGGGGGTACGAGAAATCAAAGAAAAAGGGGTACGAATTGTCCAAAATTGGCAGTGTGTTGTCGGGAATTGGCAGTCTGCATAAAACTCATTAACAGATAGTTTACTTTAATTTTGTAACATTAAAAAATGAGTTTATGAAAAGTACATTTAAAGTTCTTTTCTTTTTGAAAAGAGACAAGCAAAAATCCGATGGCAGTGTTCCTATCATGTGCCGGATTACAATCGACGGACAAATAAGCCGTTTCAGTACCAAATTAAATGTGCATCCTAAATCATGGGATGTAAAGTCGTCAATGGCTCTGGGCAGAACAAAAGAAGCTGTCGAGATAAATACCTTTCTGGAAACAATTAAAACAGGCTTATACAACGTTTACCATGATTTACTCACCAAAGAGAACAATGTTAATCCTGATCGGGTTAAAAATATCTTTCTTGGTCTTGAAATTAAAAACCAAACCGTACTCGAATTATTCCAACGGCATGTTGATGATATCGCTAAATTGGTTGGTATAAGCAGGGCAAAAGGTACACTTCAAAAATATGACGTAGCCCGTAGGCACATGGCTAATTTTATTAAAGAGTATTATAATGTTGCTGATATTTCTTTGAAAGAGGTAAATCACTCCTTTTTGAGAAATTTTGAAGTGTACCTAATGACAAGCTGCAAATGTAAGGAAAATACTACTGCTAAATTCTTACAGCGATTCCGCACTATTATTCTTTTCGCCAAAAATAACGGTTGGATTCACATTGATCCTTTTGCCAACTATAAAATAAAGTTTAAGAAAGTCGATAGAGGCTATTTAATGCAAGAACAAATAGACGAAATCATGAAGAAACAATTCTCTTCTGAACGTTTGGAGCGAGTAAGAGATATCTTTATTTTTAGCTGTTATACCGGACTTTCCTATATAGACGTAAAAGGATTGGATGAAAGTAATATCCGCATTTCATTTGATAATAATTTGTGGATAATGGGGAAACGTGAAAAGACAGGTACAAGCTACAATATTCCATTACTCGACATTCCAAAGCAAATTATTGAGAAGTATAAAGGGACGATGCCCAATAAGAAAGTTCTCCCTGTTCCAAGCAATCAAAAAGTGAATGAATATCTCAAAGAAATCGGAGCTGTTTGCGGTATTGACAAAGATTTAACATTTCATCTTGCAAGACACACTTTCGCCACTCTTACGCTTACAAAAGGAGTTTCCATTGAAAGTGTATCAAAAATGTTAGGTCATACAAACATAAAAACTACCCAAATTTATGCAAGAATTACCGATGTTAAGGTAAGCAACGATATGGCTTCTTTTGCTGAAAAACTTGAAGAAAGGCGAATCAAATCTAAATCTAATTTAGATAAACTTTTTGAATGCCTTTCATTGCATGAAAAAATGGCTTTATTTAATCTTCCCGGCACTCTGTCTGATGATCCCGAAAGATTAAAGCGTATATCTGTCATGTGGCATAGCCTTTCAGAAGAAGAAAAATTATCTCTCTGGTCTAATACTTTTGAAAATGAAGGCAATCTCACTTTTAAATCGGAAAAAGCCAATACTCAATTAGCTGTTTAACCCACTAATTTTTAATAGTAATGAAAAAAAATGAATATTCAACAGTAATAGCTCTGTTCGACGAGTATAATAAGAATGTATATAAGGTTAAAGCCTTATCTACCTACCTGAAATATGAAGCGGTGAGAAACTATATCGCTGATTACATTAAACAACGATATGGGAAAGTTGATTACTTGCTGTCCGAAATCGACGTCAATTTCATAATAGGTTTTGAAAATTACCTGATGAAGTTTCGCAAATATAACGTAAACACAGCCGCCAAGAAAATAGAATTATTCCGTCGTATTGTAAATATAGCCTGTGAAAAACAGGCTATATCCAACAACCCTTTTAGCCATTACCGGATTAAAAGGCAAGAGGTAGTTCGTGCCTTCCTTTCGGAAAAGGAGTTACAGTCTATTTTGAGCAAAAAGTTTTCGACTAAAAGACTTGAACAAGTAAGGGATGTATTTATCTTTTCCTGTTTTACAGGTCTGAATTATTCAGACTTATCAATGCTAACAACCGAAAATTTTGAAACAGATAAAGACGGTAATCCTATTATCAAAATTATGCGGAGCATGACATATACACCTGTTATAATCCCTTTGCTTTCAGTTCCGCAGAAAATTTTGAATAAGTACAGTCAAAATTTACCGATAGCAAGTAATCAAAAGATGAATGATTATTTGAAAGAGACAGCAGCCGTTTTTGAGAGGGAAAGCAAAAGGGTGTAACGAGAACAAAATCAGTGGATTATAAGTGTGGTTCTTTTTGAAATATTGGGAATAAAAGCATAAAAAAGCAGAGTTGGCAGTCTTTTCAGTTACCAACTCGTTACCTGAGAAGGTTTTTAAATATTATTGCAATGTGCTTTTATTCAGTAGTTTGCGTAAATTTGCATAGTGCCGGATAATTCTAAATAAACTAAATTTGTAACCATTAAAATTAGAGTTATGCAACGAAGTACATTTAAAGTTTTGTTCTATCTCAAGAAGAACAATTTGAAACCGGACGGAACCGCCCCAATCATGGGAAGGATAACGGTAAACAGCAGTATTGCGCAATTTAGCTGTAAGCTAAATATCAAGCCGTCGCTTTGGGATACCGCTGCCAACCGTGCAGCAGGAAAAAGCCTCCAAGCACAGAAAATCAATCAAAAGTTGGATAATATCCGTACGCAAATCGGTAAGCAGTACCAAAGTATTTGCGACAGGGATAATTTTGTTTCAGCCGAGAAAGTCAAAAACGGATATTTAGGTTTTGGAGAAGAGTACCGTAGCCTGTTGTCTGTTGCCGATGAGTTTTATGAGCAATACAGTAAACGTGTAGGCAAAGATCGTACAGAAGGATCATACGAGCAGTTACTTATCAACCGCAAACGGATTGAGAGTTTCCTAAAAGACAAGTATAACCTTTCGGACATACCCCTTCGGGAAATCGAACCGCAATTTATTCAGGACTATTATAGCTACTTGCTTGAAGAACGAAAATTGGCCGGAAGCACTTTACTGACAGCGATTACCAAGCTCAAGCAAATTATGCTAATTGCTCAACGTCGTGGTTTTGTTCGGGTTAATCCTTTTGCCGGATTCCGTTTCAAGGCGAAGACACGTGATAGAGGTTATTTGACAGAGGATGAACTACAACGGTTTATGACAGTAGAGTTAAGGCGATATAAACAACGGCAGATACGGGATATTTTTGTTTTTCAAGCTTTTACTGGTTTAGCCTACTCCGATGTTCGTAAATTGACATTCGACGATATACAAACATCTTTTGATGGCGAACTCTGGTTGATTGCTAAGCGTAAGAAAACAGGTACGACATTTTATGTCAAATTACTTCCGGTAGCCAAACAACTGATAGAACAGTACCGGATCGTAGCAAAGAACCAGTTTATATTCCCGGTGCCAAGCAATGCGGAGAATATGAACCGCACCCTCAGACGAATTGCCAAACAGGCAGGAATCACGAAGTGGATTTCGTCGCATATGGGGCGCCATACGTTCTCGACCACTGTCACATTATCGCAAGGCGTTCCTATTGAGACCGTTAGCCAGATGTTGGGTCATACGAATATCCAAACTACCCAGATATATGCCAAAATCACGAATGAGAAGATCAGTCGGGATATGGCAGCCCTGACGGATAAGATTGGAGATAAATATCAGGTTGAAATAAACAGACCGGCATCGGACTTTAGAAATATTGGAAAGATTGGTAAACGACAAAAAACAATGCTATGAACAAGGAGGAAATAACGGTTGTAGATTTGATAAAAGCTATTGAATCCGGTGAAGGAAAAGAAATCCGTCTGCGGGATTGGCAGGTAGCCCGATTATTTGGAGTTTTTGAACAGGCAGTTCGAGCAAATGTTAAGTCAATTATTCAATTGGGAGTTGTAAAGCCATCCCTCTGTTGCGAAGTTAGGCAAATAGGGAAAATTCTTTTACCTGAAGTTTTTGATTTGGAAATGATTATTGCCTTATCGTTCCGGCTTAACTCGCCGGATGCTTCCAAGTTCAGAATGTGGTTAATGGAAAAAGTTGCCGATAATGTCGATATTAGAGTAACTATATTGCAAATGAACAATTTCCAACTCAATTAACGCCGGAACGTTCATTTCATTACAGGACAAAGATATTTCGCCCGGATTGAACTGTCAAGCCCTTCGCCTTACGGTCGTAAGCGAAAATCTCCACCTTCCCGCATGGTCAGGTAATATTTTCACTTCGAGGCTTGCCCGTTTAATCCTTTGGCCGAAATGGAGAAAGCCCTGCAACGAAACGACCAACCCGACGATGACGCATAGCATCATAAAAAAAACAAGCATCCCTGATGTACTTCGTACGGAATGCTTATTTTTTATTTATGTGCGTAAGGCAACTTCACTCCCTCGCCTTCTGAATCTGCATATCAATAATAGTTGATATTAGAATGGCAGTTCCGGCGAACGGTAGTTCTGATGCAATACCTCTTCCAATTCATTCTCCGGGTAGAGAATCTTTCCTCCGATAGTAGTAAAGCAGATAACTCGTTGGTCTCGTAAGTTTTGAAGCGTTCTTGGAGAGATATGCAGGTATTCCATTATTTCCTCTCCTGTCAGGTAACGCTTGTCTGCCAACGAGGGACGATGTTTCTTCCGAACAGCATCTATATCATGCAGAGCTTCTTTTATTTGTCTCGTCAGTTCCTTGAACTCAGGGGCCTCAAAACCGATAAACTTATCCATGATTACCTCCGTTTCATACCTGATTGAACCAATGCTTCCACATCCGACTGGTGATAATATACCTTACCGCCTAACATTGAGTAGGCTATCTTACCCGTATTACGCCACGTTTGAAGCGTGCGTTTCGAGATACTGAGCGTTCGGCATACATCCGCCGAATCCATTCAGCCGTCCCGTGGATTGGGGCAATATAACTCCTTCAATGCGAATACTTCCGAAGTTAATCTAACGATTTCTGTTTTCAGCACTTCCCATGCCGACAAATCAACACAAATAATCTCCATACCTTTTTTATTCTTTCTCGTTATTAAATGTGCTGGCTAAGGAGCGTTTCAGTCCTTCGTTGGCAGCACGGGTTATCAATTCTCTGTTTACCGACAAATGGTCGGCAAGAATGTTGGACAAAAGAAGCGTCGGCGTTATCTCCGGTACAATGTGTTGCAGGGATGCCACCAATGTTTGCAGTTTCTCTTTCATGCGTACATCAATATATACGGGAGTATAATCCTTTACTTTCCGAACCGACAGAAATCGTCGAGCATATTCATCCTCGTCTTTCTTCCGGGTCTGCTTTGTACGGGAGGTTGGCATTCATGTACTATCCTCTATCATCTCTGATATACCTTTTGTTTCTACCTCCGGTTTTACATTTTCAAGTTCGTCACTCATATTCTTTCTGTTTAAATCTTAGTAATATTTCTCTTCTTAATCTCATAATGAAATAAGTAAGGATGCACAAACTATGATTTTTTGCTTTGTACAATTCCGGGAATGTTATTCTGTACAAAGCGGATATTTATTAAGATCGTACATCCTTACTTTTCAAATAGAATACTCAGTCATCCCTGATACGATTAGTTCTGCTCATACCACATTAATCTCTCGGAAGGATAAGCCAAAGATGCGATCTTGCACAACGGCTGTTTCCGAGATCGGGTGCAAGATATGAACTCTCCGATGCCTGCGCTGTTTGGATAACAACTTTACCTAACAGGTTGGAGTGGTATGTGTCTGGTAGTCAACATGGTTTTGTGTGAGAGTGTAATTAAGATTGAGAAAAATGAGTGTATAGGGATGGTTATGAAGATGTGTCAATTTGCTGAATTTCAGCAGATAGTATCATTTTGGTAGGAAACGAAAATAATTTCAAGAAATATAGGAAATATTTCAAAGCCGGAATATTTGGAGTTAGTTATCCCGGTTTTCCTCCACCAAATCAATCATTTCTTCTATCTCAACAAGCCCGAAGATAGATTCCCGTTTATTACGATTCCGGCAATTCAGGAGTTGTTGCATAGTAATATAATGGGGGTTGTTTCCGTAACGTTGTTTATTACCCTCAGTACGGAAAGAGAGGAAGTCCCGGTTACCGTCGGCAACCGATATCCATGTATCTTTGATATACTTGTTCTCGCTTAGTTGGTCTAAAAGGTAAACCAATGATTTCTGATTGGCAACTTCCATCGGTTCGGTCAGTTTTCCCTTCAACAGCTTTTTTAGTTCGCCAATCTTTACCTTACGTCGAAAGAGTTTTATTTCTTCTACACATTCAGCGAGTAATCTATATTGTTTGCTGTTAAGTGTTGGTTCGTAGGAGCGTTTCTTCGGTTGTCGTGCGGGTTGGGTTAGTTCCGTTTGTTCGTCAACTTCTGTTTTTTGTGGTATATCAACAATAGTTTCTATACCAGAATCTCCATCGGGAGCAATATCCGTTTCTTCCTCCATATCGGTCTCCTCTTTTTGTAAAGGCTGATTTACTTCGTAGAGCATACAAAGTTTTTCCAATGATACGAGGTCTATGAGTTCTCGGAAGTAAGGCAAATCAATTTTTGAAAGTTCTTCTGTATAATTAGCCGTAGTAATCTCTACTTGTGAAGCTACAAATGTCCGGTAACGTTGATAAGCCTCTTTAGTAATATCATCATAGAAATCGCTGTACCAAAGATAGTCTTCCCGTCCATCCCTGAAATAGCGGGGTACACTTTCAAGCGGTGGATTATGACGAATTATATCCAATACTTTCCCCCGATAAAGAGTAATATCCTCCGGTGTGGGCTTCATCCTGTACAACATACCGAGCGCAGTCTCATAGTTTACCTCTACAAAGCAGTCAAGGCATTGCTGCACCTCACGAAAGCCTTCTTCCGAGAAATCCATATATTCTATCTCATCATCATACTCAAACATGGCGTAAAGATACGTATTTTCAAAGTAATATAGGTAATACTACCAATCTGAGTAGTAAAAGCGGTTCAAACCACTCCGTCAAGGCAGCAAATAAAAGCATGCTACGGCAAGATTATCACGAAGTATTTGGTTGTCACTGTTATATTCTATATTTGTCACCTCAATCAAGATTGGGAAACATTCTTGTTGTCATTTATACCGACTAAAATGAAAGTATTTAAGGCTATTTTCAATTCAGGTGGCTCTCTTTACACATGAAGAGCCAACGGCAATACAGTCCCTGTATTGCAAAAGCCGGGCATCCTAACTTTAAGCCCGCCTTTATTCATTCATGTTGAATATCGTTCAAAAAAGGCAGAAGCTCCCGCTTCTTTCTTTTTTTTCGATTTTCAAAGGAGCAAGGTAATCGCACGGGTAACCCGAAATTCGCTAATCGCTCTTTCAAGTTCCTCCTGTGCAAACCTTGCTCTGCGAGGCTGTGCCCCCACAAAAGATAAATCCGGCTACACCTGAATTTACCTTTTGCTCTTCCTGCTGCGCCCGATGGTTGCATCCGGTCGGGGCACTTCACAGCCCTTTTGTTTTGCTCCCGATGGTCGCAAAACCGGCAGGCTGTGTTGCAAGTTTCCACTTCATCTCCCGATGGTCGCTTTCGTTTCATCTTGCCCGTGTGCTGATATGCACACGGAGATTTTCCATAACTCTAAAAATCAGTGTTATGGAAAATAAGAAAGAGAAGAAAACCAAAGTAGGCAGACCTGCCAAAGAAAAAGCTAAGCTTTCTACCTCGATCAATTTGAAATTGACCGAAGACGATTTCAATTCGGTAAAGGAAAAAGCCGAGAAATTAGGGATGAAAGCAACGCAGTATGTGCGAGAAATGACATTGAAGGGATGTGTTAAATCTCGCTTCACGATTGAGGAACTTGACTTGATGCGCAAGCTTTCCGGCATAGCGAATAACATGAATCAGATTGCTCGGAAAGTGAACGCTCATGGACTATATGATGCGGTCGGGGAAGTATTTGAGTTGATAGGGAAAATAAGAGCATTATTCCATGATCGCTAAGAATATCAAAGGGAAGTCATTCAAAGGCTGCGTGTCGTATGTAATGCATGAGGGCGCAACCTTGCTTGAAGCGGAAGGTGTTTGGGCAGAAACCAAGCAGGATATCATTCGAAGTTTCGCCATGCAACGCTCCGGCAGGAAAGAAATAAAACAACCTGTCGGACATATTCCGATTGCGTTTTCTCCTGAAGATAAAGTGAGAATGACCGATGAATTTATGGTGAAACTGGCAAAAGAATATATGGAAGAAATGAGTATCCGTAATACTCAATATATCATTGTCCGGCACAATAATACAGAAAATCCTCACTTGCATATTGTGTATAATCGGATTAATAACGACCTGAAACTTATCTCTGTCAACCATGATTATAAACGAAACATTAAGGTCTGCAAAAAGCTGAAAGACAAATACGGATTGACTTATGGAAGTGGAAAAGAAAAGGTTAAACGGGAGAAATTGAAGAATCCGGATAAGGCGAAGTATTATATTCATGATGCTATAAAGTCGGTTTTGCCAGTATGTAAGAATGCTTTCGACCTCAGACTTTCTCTTGAAAAGCATGGGATTGAGGTTGAATATAAGTGGAAACGGACAGTTAAAGAGATTGAAGGGGTATCGTTCCGATATGGGGGTGTTGCGTTCAAAGATTCAGAGATTGACCGGAAGTTTAGCTTCGGAAATTTGAAAAAAGAGTTTCTGAAGAATCTTTTGGAAGAAAATAAACGAATTGAAGAATTACACTTACAGCAGCAGGAAAGGCAAATAGCAGAGTTAAAGCGATTACAAACACAAAGTAAGCCTAAAAATCCAACTATCGGAGGTGTAGAATTATCACCAGAACAGTGGAAAACGTTGAAAGATGGAGGTTTTGTTTACCTTGAAAATATGAATAAGAATAGTGGTGATGGCAAGTTCTCCTCCTATGTTTTCCTTAACGAGGAAAAGAACAAAGCCTTTTTCAGTCATGAAAATCCGGACAATCTTGTCAAATACGGTCAATATGAAATGCGAATCCGGGATAAGATACTCATAGAAAACGGCTATGTAACCAAAGCCAAAATTAAATGGTGGGGAGGAGGATTTGCTTATCCATACCTATGGAAAGAGAATAAAGCAGATGCTGATTATAAGGAATCATTTACCGACCCAAGGGTTCGAAAGACACAAACAGTTGAAAAGAAACACATATCTTCTACAATTCAAAAGAAGAATAAGGGAAGGAAAATGTAAACTTAGGAGATACAGAAAAATGAACTTCATACTCATCTACAATTAGATAAAAGCAAGAAAATAGTGTTTTTGCCATGAAGACTCATCATATTTGCGTATCTTTGCAGGGCAATTTTAAGATATGACTGTATTTTGACAAATAAGTAAAAATGAAGCAATTGCCAAATAGAATAACAGAAATAATAAATGAATTAATCGACCAATACACGGAGGAGGATCGCTATAACCGTCCTTGGATAATCGGTTTTAGCGGAGGAAAAGATTCTACCGTATTGCTTACGTTGGTTTGGCTTGCTTTGCGGAAAATTCGAGGAGAAAAAACAGCAGCACTCAAAAGATCAGTATATGTGGTTTGCAATGACACAATGGTTGAAAATCCCATCATTGAAGAATATGTTACAAATGTATTGCAGACTATCAAAAAAGCAGCAAAAGAACAACAATTGCCAATCACTGTTGTAACGACCACGCCACAAGTAGAAGATACTTTTTGGAGTTGTGTTATTGGAAAAGGATATCCGGTTCCTAACAATTCTTTCCGGTTTTGTACTGAAAGAATGAAAATAAAGCCCACTTCCGTATTTATTGCAAATCAAATCTCTACAGATGGTGAAGTTATTATTCTTATAGGAACTCGGCTTTCTGAAAGTCAACAACGAGCAAAATCTATTAAAAAACATGAGGTAAAGGGCCATCGACTTTCAAGACATCCGGTGACTCCCAATACATATACCTATGCACCTATTAAAGAATTGATGTTGGAAGAAGTTTGGTATATTATCAATGCTATTCCTTCGCCTTGGAGCTTCGACAACCAAATTCTTTTTAAAATCTATTTGGATGCATCGGCTGACGATTACGAATGTCCGACTGTTGTAACTAGCGATTCACATCGTTCTTGTGGACAAAGCCGATTTGGTTGTTGGGTATGTACAGTAGTAAAAGAAGATAAATCAATGAATGCTCTTATCAAAAATGGAATTGATTGGATGCAGCCTTTACTCAATTTTCGAAATAAATTAGTGGAAAATAGGAATGTTTCGGATAACCGCAGTGAAACCCGTCGCAATGGGCAGTTAGCCGTTGATGAAACAGGGCATAAAATGGGCAATTACACAATGGAATATCGCATACAACTTTTGCGAGAATTGCTTACGATACAAAAAGACACACAACAATATCGTTCAAGTATTGACTTGATTACAAGCCAAGAACTAATTGCAATACAAGTAATGTGGTATAGAGATGGTAATTTTACAACAACAGTAAATGATATTTATACCGAGATTTATGGTTACAATTTGTCAAATGATAATATCGGATTGCAGGAACGACTTTTGCTTGAAAAATCGTGCAACAATCCTGCTCATTATTCTTTAATACAAGAATTGCTTGCATTACAGAAAAATAAAGTGCTTTTAATGAAAAAATACGGACTTCAAAACGATCTTGAAGCACGGTTGGAAACTTTTATTAAAGAAACATGAGAATTAAAACCATAGAGCTCAATAATTACCGACTTTATAATGGTATTAATAAAGTTGTTTTCCCCAATGGTAATAATAAGAATTTGTATTTAATTTCTGGTGAAAACGGATTTGGGAAAACTACTTTTTTGCATTCATTGCTTTGGTGTTTGTATGGTCGTTTAATGGCAGATATTGATGAAACATTTCGTAAGGAAATGTCAAATGGAGGCTATAATAATTCTATTTTTAACAATTTAAGTCAAATTTGCAGGCAAAAATTACAGACCGAAGTTACACAAAGCACACTGGAATGCATAAAAAAGAAAGGTTATTCTGTTGATACTGAATTTATAAAAAAATGGTCTTGTTATGCCGTATCATTGGAGTTTGCTGATGTTTTTATTCCATCGATCCCATGTCACTCATTAAAAATCACTCGTTCATACGATATTCTTTTAGATGAAGAGAAAGTTGAAATTCTAATTGATAACAAACCTAATGAACTAACAGTTGGAATAGGAAACGAAATTTTCATTAATGATTTTATTCTAAATAAGGATATTGCCCGCTTTTTCTTTTTTGACTCTGAAAAAATTGTGTCACTTGCCGAAACAAATACAGTGGAAGAAAAACGTAAACTTTGCTCCGCATATAACGAAGTTTTAGGGGTAAAAAAATATGAAGAGTTAAAGAAAAATCTTGAAAATATGCGCTTGCGGTTTCGTAGAAAATCCACAGATATTGAAAGTCGCAACCAACTTTCCGAGTTGCTTACAAGACAAAAAAAAATATCCATTATCACTACAGAACAAGAGCAGCAAACAGTCAATCTTGACAATCAACTATTATTATTGAAGAAGGCAGATGAAAATTTGCAAATGCAACTCTTACGTGAAGGCAGTGGCATAACAATCGATGAATTGAATCGACAGAGAGCCCTTTTAGAAACCACTCAAAAAAAAGATGCTGATTACAAACAACAACTCAAGCAGTTTTTGGAATATGCTCCCTTTGCTATCTCTGGCAAACTTCTTAAGCAAACTAAAGAACAGTTGGAATGTGATTTTAATATCTTGAGATCACAAAATGATGTACGTAATCAGAATTTCTTGTTAGGCAATATAAATGTCGAAATGCAACAAGCTTTTAATAACATTCCAATTTCTGCAGAAAATAAAAAGAAATTAGTTGATTCATTCAATAATATTGTATCTAAATATCAAAATCAAGCAACAAACGAAATCCCATTATTAAGCGTAAACAAAGAATATCTTGATGAATTCCTTTCCGTTTATTCTAATATAACAACCACCTATAAAATTGAATTTGAACATCTTGCTGATGATTATCGTAAGAACAAGCAAGTAATGGAGCGCACAGCCCGGAATATTTCCAATATGCACGGCAAAGAAAACGATAATGTAATAAAATCTATTCGAAAGCAAAAAAATGAAAGTGAACGAAAAATCTTAGAATTAGAGCGGCACATAAGGCAATTGCATGAAGAACGAGGTGCAGCAAATAAGGAATTGGCAGTTGTGAATCGTCAAGTTTTGGAATTAAGCAAAAAAGTAAGTGTTGATGATAGCGACAGCAAGAAAGATAAAGTTGCTGAACAACTTATTTCTGAACTTAACACTTTTCTTGTTTCTCTAAAAACCGAGAAAAAGACTTCACTCGAAAGGCGGATTAAGACTACGATGAATAACTTAATGCACAAAATCGACTTTATCGGAGAGGTTGATGTTGTAATTGTTGATGACATGATTGACATTAACTTATATGCGTCTGATGGAAATATGATAAAAAAGGAAATGTTGTCGAAAGGAGAACAACAACTTTATGCAACATCGTTACTAAAAGCCCTTGTTGAAGAATCCAACATACAGTTTCCTGTATTTATTGACAGTCCTTTGCAGAAGTTCGACAAAAGCCACGCTAACAAAATTATTACAGAATTTTACCCGACTGTTTCAAAACAGGTTGTTTTGTTCCCTTTGTTACACAAGGAATTGACGGAAATCGAATTGGAAACAATGAAACCCTATGTAAATTCCGCATATTTACTGAAAAACGAAAACTCCTATTCGTATATACAGCAGGTTGATATTAATGATTTAATGAAAGAGTAGAGTATGGTATTTTCACAGATAAGAACAAGTCATAGAAACCGTGAAATTGTAGCAGAATTAACTCGTAAATTTAATTTAGGAGCCGAAAATATAATTGCTCGAATTGCCATTGGCTATTCGTTGCGGTCAGGTGTAAAATTTGCTCCGACCGACGTAAGAGACTCGGGTGGAAAGGAATACAGTAGGAATGTACTGTTTGGCAACTACTATTCTATTTATGAAGCACTGATTTGTACATACTACCAAATAAACTGCAACGATAAGGATTTGCCACGCTATTTTAAAATGCACCTTGATGATGGACTACAACGCATATATGATGATATAAAAGATAATCCTAATTTAGTTGGTTATGATTATTTGTTTGATAAAATACAAAGCGGCTTAGATTACATATGTCAAGAGAAGATTTAAAGAAAATAAAAATAGATGACTTATTATGTTCGGAGCAAATATCAGTTCGAACAGTAAACTGCTGTAATAATGCGAGATTTGATACTTTATTTGATATTATATCATATTTTGAGCAAGGTGAATCTTTTTCAAATATCAGGAATGCCGGAAGAAAGACATGTTTGGAATTAGAAGAGTTGTGCAAAAAAACTCTTGCTATACTGTCAGGAAATGATTCTTGTCATATAAATATTGTACAACGTAAAGAATTAAATAGTAATGCTTCACTACCCCGATATGCAGATAAAGAAACAATGGAACTTTATCTGTCATTAACCTCTGTTCAAAAAGAAGAACTTAAAACTGGGTTTAACCATTTATTGCAGAATTATTCTGTGCGTACTAAAAATTCTTTATCTGCTATATCCATAGAAGAGTTCATCTTGGACTTCTTATGCTTCTCGGATGATAAATTATTGAAGATCAAAAATTTCGGAAAAATAAGCTTAAACGAAGGGATTGAATTTAAGCATCGATTAAAACGTAAAATTCAAAAGTTATCTTCTATACCTAAAGAACAGCTTGAAAAAGAGAGAAAGCTTAATAAATATGGAATCTCTAATAATGAGTTTTGTATTTCATTTTATGAGAAACACGATCATTTCCCAATGTTTTGGATATTAGAGCAACATCTTAAACACGATAAAACGAGAGACATTGAAATTCTAATTGATTTATTCCCCATTTTTCAGAATAAACCACAACACACATTGGAGGAAGTTGCAGATAAGCAAAGAATAACTCGTGAGCGTGTTCGACAAATCCGCAACGATGTTTTTTATAAAACATTCGAAATAACAGATGATATTATTGATTACAAGAATAAAAGCATATTACTAAAATATGTTCAATTGTTGCAAAATAAAAATGATTGGGCTTATATATTAGATGTCATAGGAGAAGCCGAAATTGTAAGTCCAATTTCTTATGAAATTCAAGAAAAACTAAAAAAAGAGGAATGCCTATTTTCTGTTGAATTCGTCTTACAAATTATTGCATATATTTTTAGGGATGAGTTTGCGATATACGGTGGTTTTGATGTAAACAACAGAGACAAGTCGTGGAAATCTATTTATCTGATAAGGAAAACGCTTACGAAAATTTTCGATTTTGAGAAAATGAAAGAGGAATTTAATAATAAATTAGTTGATAATACAACTGATTATTTGATAGACCTTGAAAATTACATAGCCAATACTCAAAGTTGGAAACAATTTGATTTCGACAAAATAAATGAAATAACGAAAGTTGTAAAAGATCTTTTATTACATGAGTTTGGACTGTACTCCGAAGATATCGACGGAAATTTAATAAAAATTCCTGCTAATAAAGAACGAAATCTGCTAGATGTGGTTTATGAAATACTACAAACAAAAGGCGAGCCAATGCATCTTGACGAAATTTTTGTTGAATTTAAGAGAATTATGCCCGAACATAAATATACTCAAGAAAATAACATGGATAGATTACGTCCATACTTACAAAGACACGACGATATTACATTTAGAAAACGTAGTAGTATTTACATACTTAAAGAATGGAGGCATATTCGATCGGGTACAATTCGGGATGTTATATTAGAATTTCTGTTAGCAAATGATTTACCACAAACGGTTGAAACTATTACCGAATATGTCTTACAACATTTCCCCGAAACGAACCAAAAGAATATCCATAGTACAATGTTTTCGGGCAAAAATTTTGTGCAATTCAAAGATGGCTTATTTGGCTTAGTAAGCAAGGAGTATTCATTAAAATATGAAGCAATAGAACGGGAAAGTCAAAGAAAATCTTTTGAACAACGATTAACAGATTTGGAAAAGTTTATTGTCGAAAACGAGCACTTTCCATTTTCTTCTTCTGAAGATAAAGAAGAAGAATCATTGTGCCGATGGTGGTGCAGAATAGTTAGCGGTAAACAAACAGTCAACGAAACACAACAAAAAGAAGTTGAGAGAATTAAGAGAAGCTACACTGATTATGATGTAGATAAAAATGCGTATGAATGGAATTTGAATTATAATAAATTCAAAATGTTCATACTCGAAAATAGGCGTGTTCCATCTGCAAGAGGCGATGAAAAGTTTCTTTATGGTTGGTTGCGACGAGCAAAAAACGATTTTTTGAATTACCGTTTGAGTGAAGAACAGCGGAAAAAATACATTGAACTTGCAAAACTTATTTAATATGCTAAAAAATAAGGATTTCAAATATCGATATTCAACAGGTAGAAAAGATTTGCCTTTCGATTTTTGTTTGCTAGCACTATCTAACAGCACCAAACTCGACATTGGTTTAGGATATTTTAGTTCTGCATCATTTAATGTACTTTCTATCGGATTTGCTCATTTTATTATCAATGGTGGCAAAATGCGATTGTATATAAATCAATATCTGATGGAAGATGATTATAATCTTTTGAGAGATAACCAAATTATTGATTTTGAAGAGTATATACTGCGATCTTTCAATGATCTGAAAACGACACTGTCAAAAAGAGACGAACATTTTTTCAAATGTTTATCGTACTTAATTCAAATAAATAGGATTGAGATTAAAATCGTTATCCCAAAAGACGGAGGACTGGCTCACGAAAAGTTTGGTGTTTTCACAGACGAAAAGGGCGATAAAGTTGCATTTACAGGCTCGATGAATTTAACTGCCGCCGCCTTAGTTAAAAACATTGAAACGATTGAATGTACTTGCTCGTGGAAAAGTAAAGACAACCAAGAACGTATCACAATTTCGGAACAGGATTTTGCAGAAATCTGGAGCGGGGCAAACAACAATGTATTTGTCTTCCCTGCAAAGAAATTTTGTCAAGAAGTTATAAAAACCTATCCAAATATAGATACAGACGAATTATTATTGCAGGAGAAAGAAATTATAAGAAAACTATCAAGTAACATAATAACAAAGGAAGAAATAATACCAACAATCCAAACAATCAAAGAACCGCATTTCCCCTATAAATACCCTGACGGAGCAAGACCATACCAGATTGAGGCTTATAAAAAATGGATACAGAACGGTAAGCAGGGTATTTTTGCAATGGCAACAGGAACAGGTAAAACAATAACTTCATTAAACTGTGTTCTACAAGAATATTTAACAGACGGCGTTTATCAACTTTTGATTTTAGTGCCAACCATTGCGTTGGTAGAACAATGGATTGACGAGGTTGGAGAATTTGATTTCAAAAATATTATTCCTATTTTTTCTGAAAACAAAAATTGGCGTAAACAGGTCGTTTCGCTAAAAAATAGTATAAAAAAAAGGGGGAGTAAAAATTTTGTTTTGCTTTCGACTTATCAATCGTTTTTAGATAGTGGTTTTCAACAGATTTTGCCTCAACTACCCAATAGTATGATTTTAATTGCAGATGAAGCACATAACATTGGTTCTGAATCTGTACGGGCTGTTTTCCGAAAATTGCATGTCAAACGAAAAATTGCTTTGTCCGCAACTCCAAATCGAATTTATGATGAAGAAGGAACTGCTGAGTTGGAAAGTTTCTTTAACGATAAGCCGCCTTATGTTTATAACTTCTCAATGAAAAGAGCCATTGATGAGGGTCGGTTGATGAATTATTGTTATTACCCTAAAATAGTTTATCTGAACGATGACGAAATGCAAGACTATGCACAGATTACAGAGCAGCTAATGCGACTGTTTGACAATACGACAAAAGAATTCAAAGATGGTCAGAAAGCAAAAAAACTGTTGATGTTACGCAAACGTATTCTACACAAGGCAAACGATAAAATGCGTGTATTCATGGAAATAATTACTGAAATCGGAGAGGACAAATTGAAGTATTGTTTTGTGTATGTTCCTGAGGGCAAAAAAATATTTGATTCGGACGAAGCTCTATATTATTCAAACACCGACAATGATTCGGACGATACAGAAATCTACGAAGAAGCTATCGTTCAAAAAATGCTCGATATGACAAAAAATATTTTCCCAAACACAACTTGTAACACCTACACAGGTAAAAACAGTAAAACCGAGCGGAAAACTATTTTGCAAGGTTTTGAAAATGGACAAATCAATGTTCTGTTTGCAATGAAATGTTTAGATGAAGGTGTTGACGTACCGCGAGCAGAGTATGGTATTTTTGCTTCAAGTACAGGTAATCCGCGACAATTTATTCAACGACGCGGTCGCTTGCTCCGCAGACACGACAAAAAGAAATTTGCGTATATCTATGATATGATTGTTGTACCTGACTATCAATCACCCCTCTATTCAAAGGAGTTTTGGGATATGGAACGTAGTTTGGTAAGAAGCGAATTGGCGCGGGTAGCATATTTTGCAGATACGGCAACCAATTATCATATTGATATTGAGCCAAAATTAAGAGAGATTGCAGAATTTTACGATTTAGTGTTATCTGAACTTGTTTTAAGTATAAACCAATAAGTTATATAGAAAATGACAGCAGAAGAAATTTTCCAAGAAGTGTTGAACTCCCCTGAATTGCAGACTATTTTCAAAATATCCAATGAAAATTTAGAATGTGAGAGTTTTAATACGAAATCTGATTATCCAGTTATTGAAATTATTAAAGCGATAATAAACGGACAGGAAAATCATCGAGACAAGAATGCCATTTTTCAAACTATTCAGAAACAAATAATGCAGTTATAAGATATGGCAACAATTATTAAATCCGTGAGTTTCCAAAACTTCTATAACTATTATGGAAGTTTTGACGATAATACTTACCATTTTAAAGACGGTATCAATATTGTTAATGCTGACAACAATATGGGTAAGTCCAAGTTTTACAATGGAATCCTTTGGATTTTAAGAAACGAAGTTTATGATTCTGATTTGAAAAGAAAAGTCAGTGCCGCTTCGTCATTTCAAAAAATGGCTTCTGGTAAGGCACTTAACGAAGAAACAAACTTTGATGTCGGAGTAAATATTGTTTTTGTTGAAAACTCTGATAAATATTCTGTCTCAAAGATTGTGCAGTTTCAAAAAAACGGTGACAGTTGGAGAACCAATGAAAAATTGGAAATTATGCAAACCATTAACAACAGAGACATTGCAGTTAATGATGAAACCGAAAAGGACAAAATCATTAAAAAGATTATTCCTGTCGAATTAATGAATTATGCATTATTGCAAGGAGAATCAATGGAGCAATTAGTTGACTTGTCATCGCACAATGGTTTATCCTCAACAATCAACGCCTTGGCTGGAATTAACAACTTGATTGAAATTTGCGATTTGAGTAAGGATTTATCCCAAAGAGCAAAGAAACTCTCAAATGACAAGGAAAAAGAATTCAATTCAACCAATCAAAAAATCACAGGTCTAATTCAAGAAAGAGAAACACTTGAAGGTCGCATTGAGAGTACTGCAACACAAATCGAGACTTACAAAACTGAGTTATCCGAAGCAACTAAGAGAAAGGAAACTTTGGAAGCGATTTTACTGAACGCTCAAAACAGGGAAAAATTTCGCACTGCTCAAAAAATGCTGCAAGCAGAAATTATCAAGTTGAAAGAACAGAAGAACAGCAAAGAGAAAAACATTACGACATTGTTATTTTCGGATACTTCGCCATGGATTTTGTTGGGTTTGCAAAACCAAATTTCGTTGTTCGATAACAGAAGACAGGAATTAACAGGCGAAATAGCAACTCAAAAGGCAATAGACAATCCGATAAAACTTCCTGAAGGATCTCCCGACATTCCTTCTTTGCAAAGAATGTTGCGAACAGAAAAATGTGAAGTTTGCGGTCATCCTGCTCCAAAAGATTCGAAATTTTGGGAACATATCAAAATGGTAATGGATCGCCCTGCAAACAAAGAAAAATTAACCAAAAATGATTTTGGCTCATTTTACAGTAGTATTCAAACTACAGTTGGCTCATTTTCGTTGAGCATTCCAAAAATTATGCAATCAATTCAAACATACAGAGAGGATATTGATAAACTCGAAGAACTTATTATTCTGAAGGAAGAAGAAAAAGAAACGGCTAAACTCGAGTTTTTGAATGCAGGCGGAAGTGAGAATAGTTCAGATGTAACTGACCGAAAAAATATTTCGGATTACACGCTTGCTGAAAAAACAATCACGAAAAAAGAAGAAGATATTAAGAAAGCCGATAGTTCGATTAAACAGTGGCAAGCCCGCTTGAAACAAATTGAAGATGAAGTAAAGTCTATCAATACCAACAGCGAAATAACAAATTATCGTAATTTCAAAGATATGATGTGTTGTGTTGAAGCCATTTTTTCTAATTCTAAAGATAGAATTTTTGATGAAATTCTTAAATCATTAGAAATAAATGCAAACCGAAAATATAGAGAACTTACACAGGGCAACTTGTCGGCAGGCGGAAAATTAAGCTTTTCAAAACAAGCGGATAGCACAGTGCAAGTTTCCATCAAAAACGTCAATGACGGCGAACTCACAGGGCTTGGCACAGGTTTTCAACGAATGAAACAGCTGTCTATTATCATGGCGATTATTTCTTCAAAAATTGGGAATAAACAGTTCGATTATCCGTTTATTTCCGATGCTCCGTTTTCAGAATTTGGCGACAATTTTATAAACAACTTTTTTAAAATCGCGCCAAATGTATTCACACAGAGTATTATTTTCATCAAGGAATTGTACGACCCTACCTCAGATAATTATCTCAATGACTTGGGAAAGAAAATTCTTAAAAGAATGGAAAATGGCGAAATACCAGGTACTTTCTATGTAAATGTAATCGAAGAAAAAGCCGATACAACAAATTTAATAACAAAAAACAAATGCTATAAAGGGTGAAAATTATGGATGGTTCACAATTAAGAAATTTAATCGGTCAGAAAAGACCACGATACAAAGAGCAATATCGCACTTTAATCGAAAGTATTTCCAAAAAGGGGGACGCGAGTGGTGAGGGTGGATTTTCTTCTTTTGGTGCATTTTACCAAACGTTCATGTATGCATTTTTTGTTGGATACAAATTGCAAAAATGTATTTATATTCAACCTAATGAGCCAACAACGGATTTTATTGCTTCATTTGAACTAATAAAGCCAACGCCCGTTAGAGATTTTATAATTATGCTTTTGCTTAATGAAACAGAAAAATTTAACTTTACTTGGTTTGAATTAGAAAATGCCAACGAGGAAACAATTGATAATTTTATCACAGAATTATTCCGTCAAATGGAAGGCTATGCTAATGCAGGCTTTGAATATCTACAAAACAAATGGAATGAGGAAAAAATAGAATATCAAGACCCTTTTGTATTTGTGAATTTTTTGGAAGAATTAAACTAATAAGAGCTATGCCCGAAAAACAAAACATAGAGTATAAATCCTCATGGCATGATGATTATCTGCAATGGGTATGTGGTTTTGCCAACGCCCAAGGCGGAAAGATATATATTGGCAAGGATGATTCCGGAACAGTCGTTGGCTTAAAGGATTCGAAGAAGCTCATGGAGGAGATTCCAAACAAGATCAGAAACCTGATGGGAATAACAACCGAAGTTAATCTTTTTGAAGAGGACGGTAAGCATTATATCGAAATTGTCGTACAACCTTATTCCGTGCCAATTTCGTTACGGGGCAGGTTTTATTATCGCTGTGGAAGCGTAAAGCATGAATTAACCGGTGCGTCTTTGAATGAGTTCTTGCTTAAACGAGCTGGTCACACTTGGGACGATGTGATTGATACTCGTGCCTCATTTGAAGATATTGATGAGAGAACGGTTAAGATTTTCTTACGGAAAGCAGAGGAGGCGGGTCGTTTGCCCGACATAGACGGACTATCCACACCTGAGTTGTTGGAAAAACTTCGTTTAGCGAAAAATGGGCAACTCAAACGTGCTGCTATTGTTTTATTTGGAAAAGATCCCGGGTCATTTTATCCGAATACATTTGTCAAAATCGGAAAATTTGAAGATGATGATTTCACAATCCGCTTTCAGGAATTAGAAGAGGGCAATATCATTCAAGTGCTGGATAAGGTATTGCGTACGCTTGACCACAAATTTCTGATACGCAACATTTCGTTTGAGGGTATGAACCGAATAGAAACACTGGAATATCCCATTCCTGCCTTGCGTGAAATGTTGCTTAATTCGCTGATCCACAGAAATTATATGGGTGCTCCTACGCAAATTCGTGTTTATGATAATAAACTCACCGTATGGAATCACGGAACATTACCTGATGGTATAACGCTTGACCAGTTGACCAAGACACATTCGTCTTATCCCCGCAATCCTATTCTTGCCGAAGCTTGTTTCAGAGGTGGTTATATTGATTCATGGGGAAGTGGTATAATGAAAATTGTAGATTCCTGCAAAGTAGCAGGATTACCGATGCCTGTAATGGAAGAGGATGGGGGTGGATTCATCGTGAAACTATTTAAGGATAGTTACACGGAAGAACAGTTGCATAAACTTGGATTAAATGAAAGACAGGTAAAAGCGGTGTTGTATGTAATAGAAAAAGGGAAGATTACCAACAGCGAATATCAAAAGCTAAATGAGGTATCCAAACCAACGGCAACACGAGATTTGTCTGAACTAGTTGAAACTTACAAGTTATTGACAAATATAGGCTTTGGAGCAGGAAGTCACTATGAATTAGCTATTGGCTCATAATTGGCTCAATTGGTTCATGATTGGCTCACAATTGAATCAATTGTCTCATGCATATATAGCAATTTGCAATGTCGAGTAGAATAAAAGTTCAACAGAAATCCTACTGTATTATTGCAGATGTAGAATCTTTCACTACCTTTGTCAAAGAGTTTTCGGTACGTGTAAAACAGCGCAAACCCAAGCTGAAAGAACCGTTGCCAACTCGTAACCTTGCCAAAATCGCCCTTTCATAACTATCTGATAAAGAGGGGTAAAAATCAATTAAACTGCTATTTGAAAGAAATCGGTGATATTTGCGGTATTGGTAAAAATCTCACTTTCAGGGTTGCAAGAAACACATTTGCGACTACTATTACCTATATGAATGGGGTACCCATTGAAACAATATCCCGAATGTTAGGACATACCAATATAAATACAACCCAAACATTGGTACGAATGGATAACGGAAAGATTGGGCGGGATATGTTGAAATTATCAGAACACCTTACAGGTATGGATACTGCATTAAACCTCTAAAAATATTTATCATGGAATTACAAATTATTCAAAGCAAGATTTATGAAATCCGAGGTATGCGAGTTATGTTGGATTACGATTTGGCTGAATTATATCAGGTTGAAACCAAAAATCTGAAACGTTCTGTTCGTCGGAACATAGACCGTTTTCCTCCGGATTTTATGATTGAACTCTCAAAGGAAGAGTACGATTTTTTAAGGTGCAATTTTGGCACCTTAGAAAATCAAGGACAAGGGCAACACGTAAAATACTTACCTTTTGCATTTACTGAACAGGGTATAGCCCAACTGTCAAGCGTTCTTAACAGCACGTTGGCCATTCAGGTTAATATATCTATTATCAGAGCTTTTGTCGCTTTACGACAATATGCACTGGGTTATGCGGAATTAAATCGTAAATTGGAGGAATTTATGGTGGAAACAAATATGCAGTTTAGTGATATTTACCAAGCTCTTACCGAACTTGCATCACAAAAGGAACTGGAAAATAAACCCCGTAAGCGTATTGGTTATAATGTTCAACAGGATGAAGAATAATATATTATGGAACGAGGATATATAAATATTAAAGAAAATAGTGAAAATCAACTGATTGTTGAAGCAAAACTTGTAAATTGCACCCTGTGGGTAACGAAACATCAAATTGCCGACTTATTTAATGTATTTGTCAATACGATTGGTAACAATCTACGGAGTATATTCAAATCCGGCTTGCTCCGTGAAGAAGATGTTACCCGAATACATAAATTTGAGAGCAACGGGCACCCATGCGAAACGGTACTGTATAATCTGGAAGCACTGATATTTGTCAGCTACCGTGTAGCATCTTTTGAAGCAAAAGCATTTCGGGAATGGGTAATGAAAGCATTAACCGAATATACCCGGACTGATAATAAAAAATCAACAGAAGTTCTGATAGTATATAACCTACACTCAAAACTTCCGGCTATTTCGATGAATTAATAAACGTTTAATACATTTAGATATGAAACACGTATTTTATTTACTTATCGCTGTTTTTATGGTTTCCTGCGGTTCAAACTCATCAACGAGTAATTACGAAAAAACCATTACTGATAACCTGTTAAAAGGGAGCGACACAAAAGAAAATCTCAACTTCAAAATTATTGAGATTAGCGAAACCGGCAACGTTACGGTTGCCGACAGTATCGCCTATCTTACTGATGAATTTCAGAAAAATAATCAACCTAACATCAGTAAGATTGAGCTGGCTAAAAAAATGAGTGAAGATCTACTGGCAAGAGAAAAAAATCAAGCTAAAATTGATAAATACAATGCTGATATTGCACGGATGAGCAATACTATTGATTCTCTAAAAAATCTTACTCCGGATAATCTTAACGGATATGACAGTAAGAATCCGAATGATGTTCTTGCCGTAATTGTTAGATGCAAATACTCAATCGCTCCGGGTGGAACAGCCGTTGAAGAAACATTTGATTTCTACTTATCTCCTGACGGCAGCAAATGCTACGGAAAAACCAGAGCAAAATAAAAATACATATCACAATCCAAATGGAGCCTGTATCGTAAAAATCGGTACAGGCTTTTTTTGTATATAGCTTTCCTTTCTGTGAGGAAAGTTCTGCGTTTTATTATGATAAACGCAAAGCAGACAACCAAATTTCCTTTTTTCTGTACTTCTGGAAATTCCATTGAACGTGACCCCCTTCGGCCAATTTAAACTGACCCCTTAAAGTTGCGTTTCAAAACGTGGTCATTTTTGTAGTTGTTTTTGA
>NZ_JARXWI010000007.1 GCF_029893085.1 Parabacteroides sp. PFB2-10 | reverse complement strand
TACACAAAACAGAACAAATGTGTGATTTTAAATACATCAAACTACCCCACCATCGCAAGCGATGGTCCACCCCCTTCTTTTCTAAGAAGGGGAGCTTTGGATAGTGATTCCTATAATCTTCACACATTACATTATCTGATCCCTTCTCCTTTCTCCCTTCAATTATTACAATATTTGATGATATTTCCCCTGCAACCCTTGCCGAGCTATTAATTGGCTAAGCTCCCGCAAGGGGACAGGATTATGAGGAAAAAAACAGAGCTATCGATTGTACTCTGAAAAGAAAGGGCTAACTTTGCACGTTAAATAGAAACAGACTTAATCATGCTCGATAAAATCAATGCGCTCCGCCAGGAGGTAGAGAATATTAAAGCGACAACCGCTGAGGAATTGGAAGTATTGCGCATTAAATATGCAAGCAAAAAAGGGGCGATTTCCTCGTTGATGGATGAATTCAGAACCGTTCCGGCGGAACAGAAACGGGAGGTAGGCCAACAATTGAATGCGCTGAAAGAGGCTCTGCAAAATCGTTTAAACGAATTGAAAGAGGGCTTTTCCAACAACCAGACTTCGCATGATGACATCGACCTGACACGCACAGCTTATCCGATCGAGGCCGGCTCGCGCCATCCCCTTTCGATTGTAAAAAAGGAGGTATGCGATATTTTCGCCACCTTAGGCTTTACGATTGCCGAAGGACCGGAGATTGAAGACGACTGGCATGTGTTTACTTCGCTCAACTTTGCCGAAGATCATCCGGCACGTGATATGCAGGACACCTTCTTTATCGGGCATCATCCGGATGTGTTGCTGCGCACGCACACCTCATCGGTGCAGACCCGCGTGATGGAGCAAGGGCAACCGCCTATCCGCATTATCTGTCCGGGACGCGTTTACCGCAACGAGGCTATTTCGTACCGCGCACATTGCTTCTTCCACCAGGTGGAAGCCCTCTATATTGATAAAGACGTATCGTTTGCCGACCTCAAACAAGCACTGCTCTATTTTGCCCGTGAGATGTTCGGAAACGACACACAGATACGCCTGCGTCCTTCCTATTTCCCATTCACCGAGCCTTCTGCCGAAATGGATATCTCTTGTAATATCTGTGGCGGAAAGGGTTGCCCGTTCTGTAAACACACAGGCTGGGTAGAAATTCTCGGTTGCGGCATGGTGGATCCCAATGTGTTGGATAACTGCGGCATCGATAGCAAAGTCTATTCCGGATATGCCTTAGGCATGGGTATCGAACGCATGACCAATCTGAAATACCAGGTGAAAGACCTGCGCATGTTCTCGGAAAACGACATCCGTTTCCTGAAACAGTTCGAATCGGCTCACTAAAACAAATTCATTATGCGCAAATCGGAACGTTATAAAGGCGTTATCGACTGGTTCAACAGGAATATGCCTGTTGCCGAGACCGAATTGCATTATGACGACCCGTTTCAACTGCTTGTTGCCGTGATCCTGTCGGCACAATGCACCGACAAGCGGGTCAATATGATTACCCCCGCCCTGTTTGAAGCCTATCCCACTCCGGAGGTCATGGCGGTGGCAACACCCGAGGCTGTATATGAATATATCCGCAGCGTATCTTACCCCAACAACAAAGCGAAACACTTAGTCGGGATGGCGAAAATGCTGTTGGAAGATTTTGGCGGCGTGGTGCCTTCCGATGTGGATGAATTGCAGAAATTGCCAGGCGTAGGCCGTAAGACGGCGAATGTGATTGCGGCTGTGGTTTATGATATCCCGGCTATGCCGGTCGATACGCATGTGTTTCGGGTGGCCAACCGGATTGGTCTGACAAAAAACAGCAAAACGCCGCTGGAAACAGAAAAAGAATTAGTCAAGAATATCCCCTCCGAACTACTGACCATCGCCCACCACTGGCTTATATTGCATGGCCGGTATGTCTGCCTGGCTCGCAAACCGAAATGCGAGAATTGCGGTTTACAACCCTGGTGTAACCACTTTCTCGGGCAGCAATGAAACGTTATTGGAAAGAGATTGTGTTATCACTGGTGATCGCCTGTGTGGCTGTCTGGTCATTCTGGTATATCTATGACTCGATCCAATGGAATAAGAAGATGGAAGCGACCGATCTGTATACATTGGTCGCCGAAGCACCGGAGCAGATTGTGGCGATAAACCGCCTGCGTACTCCCTGGCATTCGGATCCGCTACAGGTTTTCATCGCGTCGATTCCGGAGATCTACCTCTCGCTTGCCGCAAAAGCGCAGCCCTGTCTACTCTCTTTCCATGCGGACGGTCTTGTTTTATATGCCAAAACAGACCGGAAAAACAAACGGGAGATAGAAAAAACAATCCTGCACCCGCAGTATGGCGCCTATCTGTTGAAGCAGCGGAAAGGCGATATCACCTACACCTATTATCCGGATAAGGGGAATGGCTATTTTGGTTATTTTGTGCAGGAAGGAATTCTGGTGGCCAGTCATAGCCGACGGTTATTAGAAGAGGTGGCCGGAAACCTGGCCGTGCCCAACCCCTCCATTCTGGGAGAGCGGAGTATCGACGAAAATGTACCGGTGAATATCCTCCTGGCGCCGGAGAAGATCGACCTGAGGATCGTTGAAAACGACTCGCTTATCTGGCAAATGCCCCGGGAATGGGTGACAGTCGATCTCTTTGTCAGTGAAAGAAAGAGATGTGTCTACCTGCCGATACCGAAAGAGTCGGTCACCGATTCATTGTTTTATTCGGTCACCGACTCTATCTCTTATCGCTTAGAAAGGCTTTTCCCTTCGCTTGCGTTGGAATCACAACAGACGGAAGACGAGAACTTTCTGTATTATACCGGGTGCTTTACTCCGTATAGGTCTCCCGAAGAATAACGGCAGCACTCTCTACATCGCCGCCAAAGGGGGGCGACATCTTGGATACTTTAACCTCTAAAGCGGTGATCTGCGGGAAAGAGGCTTTCAGGGAGGCGAGGATCCGCCCGCCAACATGTTCCAACAGGCGGGAGGGGATGGTCATTTCACGCTTCACCACTGCAAACACCTCCGCATAATTGATCGTATCTTCCAAAATATCTGTCCGGGTTGCCTCTTCGAGAGGCGCTGTGATTGTCAAATCAACCCTGAAATGGTTGCCCACCTTGCGTTCCTGTTCCATCACGCCGTGGAAGGCGTAGAACTTCATATTGTCAAGTCGTATCTGTGTCGTCATAAGGAATAGGCTTTTTTATCGTCTACCCGATCCGGCAATCAGGGAGATGATCTTTTCGTTGAATGAATCGGCTTCCATCAGCTGCTCCAGGGTGAGATGCATGCGGTAGCGCCAATAGTTATGCGGATCGGCCGGCACATTGATCCGTTCCGACTGGATATCGGGGCTCTTCACCGTGTCGTCCATGGCAAACCAATCCTGAATCGGGATAATGGTCAGCATGGAAGGAGTGGCCAGGTGGTTGGATACGATCTGGGTCGCCAACTCGGAGGAACATTCTTCCGGGGCATTTCCGCCACGTGTCAATACCTGATTGAAGTAACGCTGTATCTTTCCACGGTCCTCTTTCCACCAGTTGCGGATCGGCGTCATGTCGTGCGTAGAGGTGGTGCATACGGAATGGTAAGGAAGGCTCTGCAGATCGGCAAATTCGCGGTGAGGAGTTTTGGGCATTCGCTCGATCTCCAGGCTGAATATCTGCAGGCGGTTCATCACTTCCGGCACCGACTGGGGGATCATACCCAGGTCTTCGCCGCACACCAGCATATCGGTTGAAGAGACAAGTGGCGCCAAGCGGTTCATCGCATGCACCTTCCAAAAGCCATTGTGGCGGTGATAGAAGAAGTCCCAGTAGAGTTGATAGAAGGCGTACCGGTCGGATCCGCTCAATTCCTGGTAGGCAAAGGAGCTCGAAGCCGATATGCGCGGATGGAATTTATGCGTCTCCCGGGGATCACGCAGGAAGAGCACTTCCGTCGCGATGGTATACAATCCTTCCCGGATACGCATAGAGGCCACGTCGAACTTGTCACGAAACAGTTCTTTGATCTTACGCTGCGTATCACAAAAAGGCTTCAGCGTCAGATAATCGGCATCCACCTGAGCCAGGTAGGTGCTTTCTACTTCATCCGCCCAGTCGTCGAACAGGAGTTCCAGATGTTTGCGGTGGATGTAAGGAGTGGTGTAGCGTTGCTCGTCAAACCAGAGGCCATAATGCTCGATATCCTCTTTGGTCAGGGGCAAAGCCGGACTGAAATGGCCACATAGGCCTTGAATATGATCCAAAGGAATCTCCCAGATGCGGAAGAAACCCAGGATATGATCAATGCGGAAGCAATCGAAATAGTCGCCCAGCTTCTGAAAGCGCTTCTTCCACCAGGCGTAGTTATCGCGTTCCATCACCTCCCAGTTGTAGGTCGGAAAGCCCCAGTTCTGCCCGATCGTAGAGAAGTCGTCGGGCGGAGCGCCGGCCTGGCCATCCATATTGAAGTATTGCGGATCGGTCCATGCCTCGATGCTGGTGCGACTCACCCCGATAGGTAGGTCACCCTTCAGGACTACGCCGTTCTTATGCGCGTAATCCGATACCGATTTAAACTGGATATGCAACAGGTATTGGAGGAAATAAGAAAAAGATATTTCCGGCCACGCCTCGCTTTCGGGTGAACAAAGACGGCTGATTCGCTTCTTGTTGTAAACAGCATCATTGCCCCAGTCGTTGAAATCAGAGGTTTTATACTGATCACGCAGGTAGCTATAGGCAGCATAAGGAACCAACCAGCTTTCGTTCTCGGCCAGGAAGCGGTGGAAAGCCGGCTCATCAAACAAGGCATTGCCCTCCTGTTCGACATATTCCCGGCACCAGGCGATTTTATATTGGTTGACCTGTTCGTAGTCGACGGTCGCACTTTCGTTTAATTCCTTCCGGATCGCTTCGTAATAGGCTACCCTGGCCGGGTCTTTCAACTTCCCAACCCAAGGCAAACAGATATACATCGGATGCAAGGCAAAAACAGAGATGGCGCTATAAGGATAGGAATCGCGCCAGGTATGCGTCGTGGTTGTATCGTTCATCGGCAGAACCTGGATAAAACGCTGATGGGTTAATTTTACCCAATCGACTAATTTGTGTAGATCACCCAGGTCGCCTACTCCGAAACTGTCTTCGGAACGAAGCGAGAAAACGGGAATTACCGTTCCGGCACAGCGCCAGAGTGGCAGATCGTCGCGGAAGTGAATACCGGAAACAACAAAGGTCTCGCCCTTTTTCTGCGCAGGCAGATCCAGAGAACGGTTCTCACCTGTCTCCCAGTATGCCGGTTGTTGTATGTCATTGTCCCAAAGGATAAATTTATATTCCAGCGGGTAGGTGATCTGTGTTGCATCCAGATGGATCTCCCACTCCGGAAAGGTGTCACAACTAAGCCGCATAGCCTTATGCGGATCCCAGTCGCCCAAGAAAGATTGATTCCCTACAATAGCAACGCTTTGGTGTTTCTCTACCTTTGGGGCAGATACCTTTATGGTAAGCTGCTTTCCGCTCCGCACAATCCGTTCGTAGGTGTTGCAGGGATGTGCAAAAAGGCTTTGGGTAAAAGCAGAGGTATAAAAGGCCAGGTCAAGAGGCTTTGTTTGCCAATAATCAAACAAGGTATATTCTTTGGAGGAGGCATCCAGTTCTACCCGGTGGTTCTTCTCCCATTCTTCAAATATCTGTTTGTCGTTGACGCAAAGGCAATAGCGGTATTCTATGGTTTTTACATCTGAAGGAACATCGAGCTGCAAGCGCCAATTACCGTCGCCGACATAATACATCTCTTTGGCTAAGGCAGATTGCCAGGTGCCCAATTGGGGAATGGAACCGACTATACATATCTTCTGCCCCCAGACCGTGTGGAAATTTATCTGAAAGGTAATCTTCATGGCACTGTGTTTTAGTGTGTGACATCGAAAGTACAAATATACGCAAAAGAAAGAGAGTGAAAACGTAAGTATTCATCCGTTGAATACCGCAAACGTTTTCACTCTCTCGTTTCTTCTATCCGAAAGGAGGCGTTATCCGCACTTGGAAGCGCCGCAATTGGTGCAGATCAGACAGCCTTCCTGGTAGATCAATGTTTCATATCCGCAGTTCGGGCATTTCTGTCCTTTCACTTCTGCTCCATTGGGCAGGTATTTTTTCAATGCACGTTCCACCCCATTCTTCCAGGTATTGATGGATTCGCTGTTGAGTTCCATGCCCTGAACCAATTTGATTACCTGATCGATCGGCATGCCATAGCGCAATACTCCGGAGATCAGTTTCGCGTAGTTCCAGTATTCCGGGTCAAACTTGCCGTCCAATCCTTCGATGGTCATCTTATAACCACGCTTATTGCGGAACTGGAAGTCATAGTGTTTGTCGCCATCATCGTCGTAGCTCTTGATGATATATCCCTTATTCACGTTTTTGGGTAGCATGATACCTTCGTCATCATCGGCCAAACCGGTAAAGATTTCATACGGACGACCGTTCAATAAGCCCACGAAGGCAATCCATTTCTCGCGGTTGTTTTGGAATTTCACCACATCGGCCTCCAGAATGCGCGGGCGGGTAGCTACAATCACCGGCGGTTCCATGCAGTCGCAATCATCCTTTTTCTTGTCGCTGGCCGATACCAATACGCCCGAACGTGAACCGTCACGGTAAACCGTACAGCCCTTACATCCGCACTTCCAAGCCTCGATATACAGCATATTCACCAGCTCTTCCGTTGCATCTTCCGGCAGGTTGATCGTCACACTGATGGAGTGATCCACCCATTTCTGTATACGACCCTGCATGCGCACCTTCTGCAACCAGTCGACATCGTTGGAGGTCGCTTTATTATAAGGTGATTTTTCGATCAATTCATCGATCTCTTCCTGGCTGTATTTCTTGGTTACCGGATAACCATTTGCCTGCATCCAGGTCACAAACTTATGATGGAATACGATATATTCTTCCCAGGAGTCGCCCGTCTCATCGACGAAATCAACACGAACAGACGCATCATTCGGATTCACCTTGCGGCGACGCTTGTAAACAGGCAGGAACACCGGTTCGATACCCGAGGTGGTCTGCGTCATCAGGCTGGTGGTGCCGGTAGGCGCGATGGTCAGACAGGCAATATTCCGGCGACCATACTTCACCATATCGTCATACATGGTCGGATCTTCCGCACGCAAACGCTGGATAAACGGATTCTTCTTTTCGCGTTTCGCATCAAATATTTCAAACGCTCCGCGTTCTTTTGCCATTGTTACGGAAGAACGATAAGCCGCCAAGGCAAGCACTTTCTGTACCTCTTCGGCACATTCGGTCGCCTCTTCTGTGCCATAACGCAGCCCCAGAGCAGCGATCATATCACCTTCAGCCGTGATGCCGACACCTGTACGGCGGCCTTGCAGCGTTTTCTTCTGTATCTTCTCCCACAAATGGCGTTCTGTTTGCTTCACTTCCTGATATTCCGGGTCGGAATCAATCTTTTCCAGAATTTTTTCAATCTTCTCCGATTCCAGATCGATGATATCATCCATGATCCGTTGTGCCAATTCCACATGTTTTTTGAACAGATCGTAATCGAAATAGGCCTCGGGAGTGAATGGATTCACCACATACGAATAGAGATTGATAGCCAACAGGCGGCAGCTGTCATACGGACAAAGAGGAATCTCTCCGCAAGGGTTGGTCGATACGGTGCGGAAACCCAGATCGGCATACGAATCAGGCACCGACTCTTTCAGGATAGTATCCCAGAAAAGAACGCCCGGCTCGGCTGATTTCCAGGCATTGTGAATGATCTTCCCCCAGAGTTCCGAGGCATCTACCTCTTTTACGGTCGTGGGGTTCTCCGAATCGATAGGATATTGTTGCTTGTAGCTCGTTCCGTTTACGACAGCATTCATGAAGTCGTCGTCGATCTTCACTGATACATTGGCACCGGTCACTTTTCCCTCTGTCATTTTCGCGTCGATAAACGACTCCGAATCGGGATGTTTGATCGATACACTCAGCATCAAAGCGCCCCGGCGTCCGTCCTGAGCCACCTCGCGAGTCGAGTTCGAATAGCGTTCCATAAACGGAACCAATCCGGTAGAGGTCAAGGCCGAATTCTTTACGGGTGAACCTTTCGGGCGGATATGAGAGAGGTCATGACCTACTCCGCCCCGGCGTTTCATCAATTGCACCTGTTCCTCGTCGATGCGGATGATTGCGCCGTACGAGTCGGCCTGGCCATCGATCCCGATCACAAAACAGTTGGATAGAGAGGCAATCTGGTAATCGTTACCAATACCGGTCATAGGGCTTCCCTGCGGTACGATATAACGAAAACGATCAAAAAGATCAAAAAGCTCCTGCTCGGTTAACGGATTAGGATACTTCTTTTCTACACGGGCAATTTCTGATGCCAAGCGGCGATGCATGTCTTCCGGTGATTTCTCATAGATATTACCAAATGCATCTTTCAGCGCATATTTGTTTACCCACACTTTAGCGGCCAGTTCGTCGCCGGTGAAATAGTCAATTGAAGCTTTAAAGGCTTCGTCAAAAGTAAAAGTTGTTTGAACCACGGTTGTATTTTTTATGTAATAAGCGTATGCAGATTGTTTAACAATGCAAGGTTAGTAATTGTTCGACACTTACACAAATTATTCTCTTGTAAAAACCCTCATTGTTGAAAAGTTTTCCAAAACAAACAAAACCAACATTGATATTCAGATGTTTACGTTTTTTATGAAAATAAAAAGTTTTCCAAAAAGAAAATCACACAAAACAGGAAGGTTTGCAAAACGAATAAAAAAAGAGCGCCTCGCGGGCGCTCTTTTTTTATTCGTTTTGCAAAAGTAAATTATTTTTTTAGCAACGACTCTATCTCTTCGACCGAAGAGCGGAACGATTTATTTATTTCAATCTGATCTTTGATTGTTTTGCAAGCATGCAACACGGTCGCGTGATCCTTTTTTCCCACAATCTTTCCAATGTGCGAGAAAGAACAGTCGGTATATTTCTTTGCCAGGTACATGGCGATCTGACGCGCTTGAACGATTTCCCGTTTGCGTGAATTGGTTTGAATAAGCGATATCTCCAGATTGAAATAATCACAAACCACTTCTTGTATCTGCTGTATGGACAACTGTTTTTTCTCCAGTTTCACATTCTGGCTGATAACCCGTCGTGCCAGCGACATATCGATCTCCCGGTTGTTGATCACCGCGTGAGCCATCAACGAAACAAGCACACCCTCCAGATCGCGCACATTATCGCTTACATTCTCGGCAATAAAATGAAACACCTCATCCGGCATATGAATACTTTCCTGACGGATTTTATGCAATAATATTTTCTTGCGAAGTTCCACATCAGGACGCTTCATCTCGGCAGTCAACCCCCATTTCATACGGGTAATCAAACGCTCTTCAATCCCTTGTAAATCAGCCGGAGCCTTATCGGAAGTAAGCACTAATTGCTTGCCCAGTTGATGCAAGTGATTGAATATATGGAAGAAGGTATTCTGGGTCTTCTCCATGCCGATCAGCTCCTGAATATCATCGAGCAACAACACATCTATGTTTTGATAGAAATTCAGGAAATCATTGGTCGTATTCTTGCGAATAGCATCCGTATATTGGATACGGAAAAGATGAGAAGAGACATACAACACCTTTTTCTCGGGACATAATTCGCGGATACGCCCGCCTATTGCATGGCATAGATGCGTTTTGCCTACACCCGAGGGGCCATACAAAAACAAGGGATTATAGGTTGTCTTACCCGGATTCTTCGCCACCTCTTCTGCCGCGGTACGCGCCAAGCGGTTGCTGACTCCTTCGTAAAAATTATCAAAAGAATATTTGGGATTAAGCTGTGGATCCAGGTCCTGAGGTGCCGACTGCGCAAAAGGATTTGGCGCCTTGGTCAACTCTTTGGATGTTTTTGCAGAAGGCAATGCCGTCCCGTTAGCTGCCGGATAATCAACCGTTCCCCCGGGTGTTTTATCTACCACCTTTACCCGGTAGCACAAAAGCGTATCCGGTCCCATCACGCGATGTATCGTAACGCGCAAGACGTCTACATATTTCGCTTCCAGGAATTCATAAAAAAACGAACTCGGTACCTGTACCGTAAATTTATTATCGTCGTACGACAGGGGGACAATTGGAACAAACCAAGTGGCGTAAGCAGATTCAGGAACGATGTCCTTTATGATGTCAAGGCATTTACTCCATAATATGTTGTGATTATTCTGCATTTCTTTGTAGTTTCCCTAACTTTCTATTTTTGTTTTTTAGCTGAGCAAAGTTGAGCAATTATTTCGGAAAAAAAAAGACAACAAAATGCTTGTTAATTTTGCATATTAATATTCTGTTTAATTTCAGGCAGTTACAAGGAATAGTCTGACAGACAACAATTTAAAGTAAACCGGGAAAAACCTTTCACCGTAAATCAGCCGACTCGGAGGTTCTTCTCTTACTGAAAAACTTCCTCTTTTAGTCGGATATTTTCTTACTTCGCTTTATCATAGGCAGTTAAGCCTAATGAGAAAAAAAACAATAGAAATTCTGTTAATTAGAACCATTCTAAATAAACCTTCTGTATGCTTTTATATTGAAAGGCTACAGTCTATGGTCGGACAACAAATTTCCCCCGACAAAGTTAGAAAAGGGAGAAGTGTACGTACCTTTTGGGGTTCTCTTTCAGGTCTTGTAATAAAATAGCGGCGTTAGCCGATGTCTGGTTTAGATTGTCGTATAATTTTGTATCGTTCAGTAGCAGCCCTAAGCTGTTCTCCGGCGAGTTTAATTTCTCGGTCGTCACCTTCAGGTTAGCCAATGTCTGATTGATATCGGCAAACAGTCCCCGGTAGTCAAGCTCATTAAACTCTTCGCTTACAGAGACAAAATTATCCGAAATCGTTTTCAGGTTGCCGACAATAAGTGGAACATCTTTATTCAATAAGTTATTCAGCTGCTTCGTTGACAACTCCAGGTTGTTTGTCGTACGTTCGATCTGGGTCAGCGATTGGGACAAGGCAGGATGGTTTACAATTGCCTGCAGGCCGGCCAGGATCGAATCGATCTTAGGAAGCAGATCCACCACACCCGGCAGCACCTCTTCCTGCAACGACGACATCATATCCCCCTCCAGACGTCCTTCAATAAAGGAACCGGATTTCATAAATTCAGATGTGTATTTGTTCAGATGCAGGCAAAGGTCTGCGCCACCCAGCAAACTTTTGGAAATGGTGATATAACTGTCTTTGTTGACCTTCATTTCTTTGTCAAGGCTTACTTCTACAATAATCTTGTCTACCGTCGAGTAGTCATACCTGATAGAGCGTACCAATCCGACCTTAAAGCCTTCCACATAGACCGGGCTCGATATCGTCAGATCCTTTACATTATTAAATGTGACAAAATAGTGGTTGACCGGTTTAAAGAGATTGATCCCTTTCAGATAGTTTATACCTATATATAATAGTATAAGGCTGACCAGTGTCACCAATCCGATCTTCGCTTCTTTTGTAAATGCGTGTTTCATCTTCTCTATTTCTTTTTTTCGAATTATTATTTACTTCTTATTTCCGTTATTTCACCTTCTTGCCATCCTTGAAAGAGATGATGAAGGCATCTTTAAAATCTTTTATCAGGTTTCGGCGAATCGTGCGTATCTCCTCCATACTGGTTGATTCACCATACGTATATTTATACATTCCATTCTCAACGTAAAAATCCACGTTCTTATATCCCTTCAGCTCCTTGGCATTCGAAGCCAGTTTCTTGTTGGAGGCAACAATTTGTACTTTATATACCACCTGACCGGCATGAGCGGTTGAAGGGGTTTCCGTAATTTCTTTCCGGGACGTAGCCGCATCCGCAGGCAATCCCCCCTGCTTACGGTCGTATTCGCGTTTGTATTTCACAAAAGCATCATAAATAGCCTTAGCCAACTGATTCTGTCCCTGTGCCGATTTCATATATTGCTCTTCGGCAGGGGTGGATATATAGCCTAATTCAATCAGTACGCTCGGCATACTGGTTTTCCGCAATACCAAAAAGCCGGCTTGGCGAACACCCCGGTCAACCCGCTTGCATGCCACAAAGCCCTTTTGAATCTCAGAAGCAAAAGAGATACTCTGCTCCATGTGCTTATTCTGCATAAACTCAAAGATGATGTAAGATTCCGAGGATTTCGGGTCGAAGCCTTCATACTTTTGCATATAGTCGTCTTCCAACAATATGGCAGAGTTCTCCATCATCGCCACGCGAAGGTTTTCTTCTGTCCGAGCCAATCCCAGCGTATAGGTTTCCGTACCCCGGACACTTCCTTTGGCCACCGCATTGGTATGAATCGAGATAAATAGGTCGGCTTTATATTTATTGGCGATATTGGCGCGTTCGTTCAGGTCGATAAAACGATCCCGGTCACGTGTGTAAACTACTTTTACATCCCCATACGAGTCTCCAATCAATTTCCCCAGTTTCAAAGAGACAGCCAGATTGATATCTTTCTCTTTGGCAGTAGCCCCCACGGCTCCCGGATCCTTCCCGCCATGGCCCGGATCGATCACGACAGTAAAGACTTTATCCTGCCCGGCGCTTCTCTGTGCTGGGAAGAACAAAAACAATACAATCAGCATATGTACACACAAAAGTTCTTTGACTGCCACGATTACTTCCTGTTTACAACCAGTGGCAAATGTAACTCTTTTTCATGAATCTACGGGCAGGTGGCGTTTACTTCCCGTTTTTTTGTAGGTGAAATATTAATCGTCATAGACTGAAAAACAAGATTTCTTGTTTTTGCAGAAAAGAGCTCAAATTTTGTAAGTCATTGATTTAAGCTGCGATGGGGAAAGCGCTTGCTTATGCTCCCTCAAGAGCAGAAATACAATACAAAAAAAGAGCGATCCCTTCCCGGGTCGCTCTTTGTGTTTTGTATCGTTTGTCGTAATTTATTCAGAAACTACTTCAAAAGGAATTTCTACGGCTACCTCTTTGTGAAGCTTCACTTTTGCCGAATAACTTCCTACCTCTTTCACCGCGTCTTTCACGGAGATGCTCTTGCGATCGATTTCAAAGCCAAGCTTTTCCAATGCTTCAGCGATCTGAATGTTGCTTACAGAACCAAAGATAGTACCCGTAGAGCTTGTTTTTGTTCCGATAGTCAGTGATACACCTTCTAATTTCGCAGCCAATGCTTCAGCGTCTTCTTTGATCTTCGCCAGCTTATGAGCGCGTTGACGGAGATTCTCTGCCAATACTTTTTTTGCCGATTCGGAAGCGATCACCGCTTTGCCCTGGGGGATTAGAAAGTTACGTCCGTAACCGCTCTTTACTGTTACGATATCGTCTTTGTAGCCTAAGTTTGCTACATCTTCTTTCAAAATAACTTGCATATTCTGTCTCCTCTCTTTTAAAATTATTTCATTAAATCGGTTACATAAGGCAGCAGTGCCAGGTGGCGTGCTCTTTTCACAGCCTGTGCTACGCGACGTTGGAATTTCAAAGAAGTTCCGGTGATACGACGAGGAAGGATCTTGCCCTGCTCGTTCAGGAATTTCTTCAGGAATTCAGGATCTTTGTAATCGATATACTTGATGCCACTTTTCTTGAAACGGCAATATTTTTTCTTTTTTACATCCACGGAAGGGGGTGTCAAATATCTGATTTCTGATGGAGCTGCCATGATTAATTTTCTTTTACTGTTTCTTTAGATGCTTTCAAATTTCTTCTCTTCGCTGCGTATTCAGCTGCGTATTTATCCTGACGGAAAGTCAGGAAACGGATTACCCGTTCGTCACGACGGAATTGAATTTCCAGTTTCGCAATGGTTTCAGGCTTCGCTTTAAACTCAACCAACTGATAAAAACCAGTCGTTTTCTTGGCGATAGGATACGCCAGCTTGCGCAATCCCCAGTTCTCTTCATTCACAATTTCTGCCTCTTCTTTTTTGAGGAAGTTTGTGAACTTTTCTACTGCTTCCTTCATCTGAGCGTCAGATAAAACGGGAGTTAAAATGAAAACAGTTTCGTAATTGTTCATAAACACTGTTGTTAATTAGATTATTAAATAAAATTTTAGCGGGGCAAAGGTAGGGATTTTATCCGGACAAACAAAAAAGTTTTTGTGTTTTTCTTTTTGATTTTGTCCATTATCCTATTTTGTATCATTGAGCGAATGACAACGGGACGATCACGCTGAGGGCAACTCTTTCATTTTTTCAATTCGCCAGATCGCCCGAAGAATAGCGAGTAGCTTCTTAAATGTTAAAATATGGATTGTAAGTAAAATGGCTGTTTTGCTTACAAATCCATACGTTAAAAAGTGTTTCTCCCGGGAGTTTGTCTCCAAAGTCCCGCCTTTTTGCGCGCAAAGTCCTTCCGAAATTACAAATCGTAAATTGGGGGTTTCGCTGGAAATGGGTAAATTAACATTAGTTTACATTTTATTGGATGGCCTAATCGTTACATAACGAAGCGAGAGCCTTCCACTTCTTTCCAACTTAAAGGTTTGCTAAAGGCCAAATGATACCCCCGAATCGCTATTTTGTGCGTAGTCGCACACTTATCGTGCGGTGTTGCACAACTAAAAAAATCGCTTATTTTTGTTTCTTGTTGTTATTCAAACACTTGCGGGTATGGCACGTAATTTGAATATGTTTACACAGATTGCCTATATAAAACAAAGAAAAAAATAGTTGACAGAATGAAAATAATACTACTGGCGCTCCGTTCCCTGACCCGTACCCGGCTCTATTCCATTGTTAACATATTGGGATTATCCCTTTGTTTGATCTGTGTGGTTGTTATCAGTCGTTATATCTATGGCGAACTGACGGTAGACCGGTTTAATCAGAAGCTGGATCGGATTTATATCACCCATCAGGAGGATAGTAATAACCCCGGTAAGTCTCGTTTTCATGGTATTGAGAACCGTAACAGGGAGAAGAACTTTAGGGATATGTCGGAACATCCCGGCGTGGAACGCCATACGCTGTTTTATACCTTTACTGATATGGAGGTGAAGAGCAGTGATAAAGCCTTAAACAGCCTCACCGTTGTTGTCGACACCAACTTTCTGCAAATACTGGATTATCCGGTCATTATGGGGCAGGCTAATATCTCTCGTCCCGAGGATGCGTTTATCACCGAAGAGTTTGCTCAAAAGATGTTTGGCAAAGAGAATCCGATTGGTAAAAGTCTGGAATATAGTTCGTTGGGTAAGCATGTGACAGTTGCCGGGGTGATCGGAAAATCGGTGATGAAGAGCACGATCCGGTTTGATATGTTGATCTCTTCGGATATAAGTTCTCATTGGAGTCGGGCAGGGCAAAGCCTGTTGTTGCTTTATCCGGGGGTGGATTACAAAGATATAAATGCACAATATGACTTTATGTTTATGGAGTCTTGGAAGTATAGTATAAAGCTCCAGTTATTCCCCTATAAAGATCTCTATTTCGAGCAATCGATCGTTGATTATGTTCCGTTTTTGCATGGCAAGCGCACGAATGTGGTTACTTTATCGATGGTCGGTTTTCTTATACTATTGATAGGAGTAGTCAATTTTATCAATATATACACCGTGGTGGTGATGCGCCGCGGGCGTGAGTTCGGCATGAAAAAGGTGTTTGGAGCCGAAGGGTTCTGGGTCTTTTTTCAATTGTTTATAGAGAATTTTGCGATGATCCTCTTTGCCCTTCTTATTGCGCTGGGGGTGGCAGAGGTATTGAATCCTTTCGTCAAAAACGTGTTGGGTTTCGACCAATTACCTTATCGCTCGTTCGATTTGATGTTGTCTTTGAGTATTCTTTTCGGGTTGCCGCTGGTAACCACTATTTTCCCATTCTTGCGTTATAATTATTCGGCGCCGGTCTCTTCGCTCAAAGATGTGACAGTCGGAGGCGGGGCGCACTTTTCCCGGCGTATTTTTTTGATGATTCAATATGTGGCTACGTATGGAATGATCATCCTTTCCCTGTTTTTTGTCTGCCAGTTGTATTTTATGTTGCAGGCAGACCCGGGCTACCGGGTACAGGATGTGATTAAGGTGCCTTTCCTGCGCGAGATGACCTCCTACGCAAGCCAGGGAGATGATGCCTGGGAAGAAGAGAAGCGTTTATACGACGAGATACGACAGAAACTGGATGCTTCCCCCTTGATTCTGAACTGGACGAATGCAGGAACTCCGAATAGGCAGAATAATAGGGGTTTTGACTTTCGCCTCGAGGGAGGAGAACTAAAACCGATGGCACTATTTGATGCCGATGAACGCTGGTTGAAACTCTTTGAGGTAGAATTGCTGGAAGGGCGGTTGTTTGATGATCAAGAGGATAGTTTTTATGGCTACAACCTGATTGTTGGCGAATCGGCCCTGAAGCAATTCGGCATTACCGACTGGCAAACCCAGGGACTTCAGCCTTATCAACGGATATGGTTGATCGCGGGACGTGAGGAAGAGATGAAGACCAACCCGGCTTATAAGATTGTAGGGGTAATAAAAGATATATATACCTCCCATCTTTCGGAGACACAACATCCTGTGGCTATCTATTATTCGGGAGGAGGAGGGCTTTATGAACCGGTTGTGGCCTCTTTTGCCCCCGAACGCCGGAAAGAGGTGATTGCCTTTATGCAACAATTGCATGCGGAGACGGTTGGTGGAGAGTTTACCTATAGCTTCCTGGAAGATGAGGTGGCGGCGGTTTACAAAGAAGATAAAAAGATAGCCCTTATCTATTCACTCTTCACGCTGATTGCTATTATTATCTCTTCCTTGGGCTTGTTTAGTATGTCGCTTTTCGATGTGCAACAACAGCGGAAGAGTATCGCCATCCGTAAGGTGAATGGGGCAACCACACGGGAGATTATCCGGATGTTGTTGAAGCGATATATTGTTTTATTGGCTGTTTCGTTTGTTGTTGCTTTGCCTGTTTCCTGGCTGATCATACAAAACTATCTGAAAGACTTCGCCCATAAAGCGCCCGTTTCCTGGTGGATTTTTGCGGTGGCACTATTAATCACCTGCAGCGTATCCCTACTCACTCTTGTCTGGCAGATACGCAAAGCGGCAGAAACCAATCCGGCGGAGGCTATTAAAACAGAATAATTTAGAATAATATGAAAATAATACTACTGGCACTTCGTGCATTGACCCGTTTTCGCCTCTATGCGTTGATAAATATTTTGGGATTGGCTTTGAGCCTGGCGTGTGTGATTATTATAGGACGTTATGCTTATAGTGAGTTGACAACCGATCATTTTATAAGTAAACTCGACCGGCTTTACTTTACAACTACGCAGTATCAGACTGATTTGCGGACAAGGTTCAATACCGGTGAACGTGGCCTGGAACAGGCGGGAGATCAGAATATAATGAAAGACCCGGCGGTAGAGAAATTTACCTATATCTATCCCTACAAGAACGACCGGATCACTTGTGACAACCGGGCGTACGATGTGGATATGTTTGTTGTGGATTCGGTTTTCTTTCAATTACTCGACTACCCGATAAAGGGGGGAGATGCCATGTCTATCTTCCGGCAACCCGATGCGGCAGTGATTACCCCTATTTATGCTCGTAAGCTATTCGGCAAAGAGGATCCGATCGGGAAAACCATACAATTGTCGACCGGTAAGCAGGCGACAATCGCCGGGATATTGGGAGAGATACCCACGCAAAGCAGCTTTCAGTTCGATCTGCTTGTCTCGAGTGAATTGGACAATTCTTGGTCGCGTGTGCCTATGCTACTGACGCTGCTTCATCCGGGGGCAGATATAAAAGCGATCAATGAAAAATATGATTTCTTTCAAAGCAGATATGATTGGGACAGGTTTATTCGCTATCAGTTTGTTCCGATGAAAGGTATTTATTTTTCTCCATTAAGCGAGGGTTACTATCTTTTTGAACATGGAAATATGCGCAGTATTCATATACTCTTTATCATTGTGTTTTTGATACTGGTCGTAGGGATGCTTAACTATATAAATATCTATACGGTATTGTTGTTGAAGCGCAACCGGGAGTTTGGTATGAAGAAGGTCTTCGGAGCGGGATTTCGTTATTACACGACACAGCTTTATGCAGAGAATATCTTCCTTGTTGGGGTGGCATTGTTTTTGGGTTGGCTGTTTGTTGAATTGAGCGGTGGGCTGGTGCGAACTCAATTGGGACTGCAGCAGGTGAATAACCTTTCTTTTGACTGCCTGTTATCGCTTTCTTTGTTGTTGTTGCTTCCTTTGATTACCTCTTCTTATCCATTGTTGAAGTACAAGTATTCCCCACCCATTATATCTTTAAAGAATGTACATACCTCTGCGCCGGCCATACGTTCCCGGAGTATATTCCTTACGATTCAATATATCATATCTATTGTTTTGATCGTTCTGTCGATGTTCTTTGCCAAGCAGCTTCATTTTATGCTGCATGCAGACTTGGGCTATCACACGGAGGATATTATAAAGGTGCAGTTTTTACGCGAGAACTATTCGATGAGTGATACATATGAAGAAGCTACTGCCAAGAGAAATAAGCAGCGGGAACAGGTTGCCTTTTTGGAACAAAAGATGAATGAATCACCCCTGTTTACCTCCTGGACATACAACGGGAGTCCACACGAAATGGGAGCAGGAATTTTATTTAAAAAGGAGGGGGGAGAGTTTGAAGCTGTCGCTTCTATTGATTGTGATGAGAATTTCTTTTCTATCTATGATATAAAGCTCTTAGAGGGAAGGTTATGGGATACGACAAAGGATCGTTCCCTGCAATACCGGGTAATTATCAATGAAACGGCGAAAAAACTATATGGAATTACAGATATCTCTGAAGCCTATCTGCAACCGGAAAGTCGTATATGGATGAGTTCGAATGAACCGGGTATGGACACCAATCCGCCCTATCAGGTAGTTGGGGTAGTCAAAGACTTTAAGGTAGGGCACCTCTCGCAGGCAACACCCCCTGTGTTGTTTACCTATGGCAATGCTTCTCCCTATTATAAGCTGACAGCATCCATTGCTCCGGGAAAAAGAGCTGAGGCAATCCATTTTATGCAGCAACTGCATGAGGAGGTGATCGGTGGCGACTTCTCCTATTCGTTTGTGGAAGATGAGATAAAGATACTTTACGAAGAGGATAAAAAGACCGCCATTATCTTTACTGTTTTTGCCCTGATCGCTATCTTTATCTCGGTGATGGGGTTGTTTGGCTTGTCTTTGTTTGATGTGCAACAGCGCTATAAAGAGATTGCTATCCGCAAGGTGAATGGGGCAACCACTTCGGTTATCATGCATTCGCTGTTAAAGAAATATCTCTATTTGTTGTTGATCTCTTTTGTCGTTGCCGCACCTGTTTCCTGGTTTGTGATCCACAAATACCTCGAAGGCTTTGCCCACAAAACAGTCATCTCCTGGTGGCTCTTTGCCGTGGCATTATTAATAACCGGTGGCATCGCCCTCCTAACCCTTGTCTGGCAGATACGCAAAGCGGCAGAGACCAATCCGGCAGAGGCTATTAAAACAGAATAATAATTAAGATACAAAATATGCTACTACACTATATTAAAACCAGCTACCGTGAGATGATCCGGTATAAAACGCAGTCGATCGTAAGTATTGTCGGGTTGGCGATAGGAATTGTTAGTTTTACATACGGCTGGTATTGGTGGAGTTATGAAACATCCTATGATAATTTCTACCCGCAGTCCCAACAAATCTATATGGTCGGCGGTTTGGATCTGCAGACCGGGAAGCGGACGGAGGAGTTGCCATTGATTCTTGCCCAGAGATTGAAACAGGAGTTCCCGGAGGTAAAAGAAACCACGCAGATATATATGAGATATAGTTCGACTATACGCTATATGGATGAAACCCTGTCAGATTGCAATGAGGAGTTTGTTGATGAGAGCCACTTCCTGTTTTTCCCCCGGAGAGTCATTTGTGGAAGGGAAGAGAATCTCTTGCAGGGAGTGGATGAGATAGTTGTTACGGAGTCGTTTGCCCGGAAACATTTTAATACGCCCGAGGAGGCAGTAGGGAAGGTGTTGCGTAACGCCTATAGGGATGTACTCACGATTGTCTCTGTCGTTGAAGATGCGCCGGAGAACTCTCGATTTCAGCATAATATATATGAATTGGATGAGTTAGGTCGCAGTTTTATAGAAAAAATGCCGGAGGAGAAACAATGGATATTACTGAATGCACGCATATTCCTTCTTTTGCATGAAAAGACTGATGTCAAAGCTTTCGAACGAAAGATAGCCAACTATATGATTGACAAGGGTTATAATGAGGCTATCCGCATTCAATTAGTTGCCATGAAGGATATCCGCCATACATTTGGGAGCGACATCTCTTTTAATATGCATTACATACAGACATTCCTTATCACCGGTTTATTATTGCTTCTAAGTGTCTTCTTTAATTTTATCAACCTTTTATTCAACCGAACCTATCAACGCACAAAAGAGGTGAAAACACGTTCGGCTGTGGGGGCGGATAAAAAGGCGTTGTTGATGCAACTGTTTATAGAAATATCTATACAGGTGTTATTGGGTGTATTCCTGGCTGCTTGTCTTTTGGAACTTACTTCACCTCTTTTCGAAAAAATATTGGAGATCCCTTTGGACCGCAAAAGCTCATTCACTACGCTTCTGTGGATATCTCTTTATAGTTGGGTTATTATCGTCGCTGTGTGCCTCCCTTTTCTTTCCCGTTTTATATCCAAAACAAGGTTTGTGTTAAGTGGAGACCGGCAAAGATTCTACAAAGCTAATCTTCGGAAAACAAGCTTGACCTTACAGGTAGGCATTTGTGTGTTTTTCCTTTTCTCAGTTTTTGTCGTTGGAAGACAGATTTCGTTTATGCAGGTCAAGGATTTGGGATTTAATAAAAAAGATCTTGTTTATTTCCAGATGGGGGCAAGAAACAGGGAAGCCATTACACGTGAAGTTGCCTCGTTGTCGATTGTAAAACACCTGTCAAACGGCGGGTCATTTTCAATGAGGCATGACCCCTATTTAGAAAATAAAATCACTTGGGAAGGGCAACCGGAGAATTATGCACCCAATTTCCAGATATTGTCTGTGGGTGAAGAGTTTTTAGATGCATTTGGCATCACGCTGAAAGAGGGACGTTTTGTCAAGGATACAGACCCGATTGGCAGGATGTATGGGGCTAACGCTGTTGTTAATGAAGAAGCCGTTCGGACATTAGGCTTTGATAATCCTATCGGAAAGAAACTGAATGTGTTTAATGGTAGTGTTCGTTCCGATGGAACTTTTGGAACGGAAGAGGTGGAGATAGTGGGGATTGTCAAAGATTATCATGCGGCAAGCCTCCGTAATCCTATATTTCCACAAGTCATAGTGCGCAGTTCCGGAAAATGGTATGGTTACACCTATTACGCCCGGGTAGAGGAGGGCAGGGAGCAGGAGGCTATAAAGCAGATAAAAGAGGTGTTTAAAAAGCATGCTCAGCAGGGAGACTCTGAAAGTCCGGTTATGACAATGGAAGAGATATTCATGGAATTAAACAAGGCGGAAGATACCAGTTTGAACCTGTTTACACTACTTGCTGTCTTGTGTACGCTTATTTCATTGTTTGGTATCTATTCTATTTCCCATAGCAATATAGGGCAACGCCGGAAAGAGATCGCTATTCGCAAAGTGATGGGCGCGTCCACTTCAACCATCATACGTATGTTCTTAAAGGAATATTTACTGATTGCCTGTATGGCCAATATTATTTTCATACCCCTGGCATGGCTGTTTATCCAGCAGTGGTTACAGCAATATCCCTACAAGGCATCGCTGTCTGCCGGGCTATTTTTATCTGTATTCTTTATCACAATACTATTGATAGGTATAACCATACTTTTCCAAACACTAAAAGCAGCCAAGGCCAATCCGGCAGAAGTTGTTAAAGCAGAATAATTATTAAGAATATGTTACTACACTACATTAAAACCAGTTACCGGGAGATGATCCGGTATAAAATGCAATCGATCGTAAGTATTGTTGGCTTGGCATTGGGTTTCACTGCATTTGTTTTCGGGGGCTACTGGTATTGGTGGGAACATAACTTCGACACGTTTCATCCGGAAAGTGACCGTCTCTATTGTCTGACGACTACCGGAATCGGCAAGAAGGCAAACGGCATGCCTTCGGAGTTGAACCAGTTGAACCTGGCCGACCGCGAGCAACTCTTTACCCTTCTGCCGGAGATAGAGGCAAAAGCAACCTTCTCTACGACCTGGGCAAAGCTGAACTGGAAAGGAGATGTGGTCTCTTTATATGGCCTTTTTGCCGACCGCGAGTTCTTTGATGTTTTCATGTCTGAGTTCCTGAGCGGTACTTACCAGGGTGTAGCTCCCGATGGGCAGTCGGTTGTTATTACCGAGAGCCTTGCGCGGCGCTTCTATGGCTCTGTAAATTGTGTGGGGCAGGTGTTGCCACTCAGAGAGAATTGGCAACCGGTGATTGTCGGGGTGGTGAAAGATTATCCGCCCCATACCGAGATTCGTTTCCAGTATATTGTGTTGCAGACGATACACCCTGATCCGCAGAGTTATGTAAACCGGGCAACGGTTTATGTGCGCTTGCGGGAAGATGCCTCTGTCGACAGGGTACATGATAAATTGAATGCCTATAAGAGTCAGGCAGAGACACGAAGAGGAAAGCTGGAAGAGGCAGCAAACTGGGTGATCCGTTTGCGTTCGGCTGCCGAGGCACACCTCACAACCCATTCGGAACTGGAGAACCGTATCCGTAATATCGGCATATTAGCTCTGGCGGGATTGATGGCGTTTGTGAGTTCTCTGTTGAATATCTTAGTCCTTTTCATCGGACAGCAACAACGAAAACAGCGCAAGAACCTGACGCACCAGAGCTTTGGCGCTTCGCCCCGCAATATGATGTTGAAGGGTTGGATAGAACTATTCCTGCCGATGGTATTGGGTTTTATGCTGACCTATTGCTTTATAGAGATACTCTTTCCCTATTACCGCGACTACACCGCCTGGAATGATTATGGGATTTATGAAGGGGTAAACCAGTCGATCAAGCGTGTTCCATTCTTTTCGAATACTTTCTTTTATATGATTATCAGTGCGGTTGTCTTTTCTGTTCTCTGCTATTTCCCCATCCGCCACATGATCCGCAGGCAAACAGCTAACCCGGTGATACTGAAGAAGGGCTTGATCGTAGGGCAGATATTTATAGGCTCCCTGTTTTTCCTGAGTAGCATTGTGCTGTTTCAGCAGCTTCGCTTTGTTTTGTTTACCGACAGGGGATTGGATTATGAGAACGTTATTCAAATAGATATGGGCTTTTCGACCGCTTATGAGGAGAACCTGTCGACCTTAAAACCGGAACTATTGAATCATCCGGCGGTGGAAAAGGTGACCTATACGGCCGTGAACAGTGCGGTGTTGACAGAAATGGGCGACTATTACGGCAGCATGATCACTCAGAAATTTGTTTTCTCCGAAGCGGATATGGCGAACCTGAAAGAATGGAACCTGATGTTTGTGGATGAAGACTTCTTTGATCTCTTTGGTATAAAGTTGCAACGTGGCGACTGGCTGACGGGCGAGAACAGCCGCAACTACCTGGTCAACGAGAAGGGATTCAACGAACTGGGCTATCAGGATCTGACCGAGCGTCCGATGTTGACGCCTCAGCATATCACAAATACGGAAGTGACCCGGGTGTGTGGTGTTGTCAATGACTATTACTATTGTCCTTTCCAATATCCGATCCAACCGGTGTTCTTCCAATTATTGACAGAGAAAGAGATAAGAAATTTCCCGGCACATTATATATATGTGCGTTATCAACCGGGCAAAAAGAAAGAGGTGATGGCGCATATCGAACAGGTGACCGGGCGGGTAAACCGCAATGAGGTGAATATCGACAAGCGGTTTATCGAACTCTCTGCCCTTGTCGACACCTTTAATAAACCGGAGAAGGTGATCTTTACCCTGTTTAGTCTGCTTGCCTTTCTCTGTATCCTGATATCTTCTTTCGGCATCTATTCCCTGGTATCCCTCTCTACCGAACAGCGAAAGAAAGAAATAGCTATCCGCAAGGTGAATGGAGCGGGCGTTGCCCATATTATGCAGATATTCTTCCGCGAATACCTTGTTTTGGCTATTATCGGAAATACCTTTGCCCTCTCTTTCGGATATATACTGATGAAGCGTTGGCTAGAAACCTATGCCTACCATGTCTCTCTTTCTGTGGGTATGTTTGTCCTTGTTTTCCTGTTGACTTCAGCCATTGTTATCCTTTCAATCTTCCAGCAGGTAAGGAAAGCAGCCCGGATAAACCCGGCGGAGGCGGTTAAATCGGAATAAAGAACAACATATAAGAAATGATACTACCACACTATATCAAAGTTGCCTGGCGAAATCTACTACGCTATAAAACACAATCTATCATCAGCATTGTCGGATTGGCTGTCGGTTTTGCCTGCTTTGTATTGGCTTCGATCTGGATCCGGTATGAATTGACGTATGATACTTTTCACCAAGATACGGAACGGATCTATATGGTGCGTAAGCTGTCTGAACATTCCCCGGGTGGGTTGTCCCAATATACCACTTTCCCTCTGGCAGAGTATCTGGAAAATAATTTGCCGGAGGTAGAATTGGCAGCTAACTGCCAGTATGGATTGGACAAGTATCAATTAGGCAATTCACTTCAGGATACTTATACTTTAGGTGCAGGAAAGAAGTTTCTCCAGATGTTTCCGATTCAGATAGTAGAAGGGACAGAGGATTTCTTGATAGACAAAGCAGATAATATTGCCATTACGGAGCGAATAGCAAAAAAAATCTATGGTAAAGAGAGTCCGATAGGAAAGACATTAAACGTATCCAGAGAAGAGAAAACGATCGTTGCAGTAGTGAAAAACTGGCCGATGCATAGCAACTTCTCTTTTGATATGGTAAGTCCCGTCTGGAGTGAGTCAAGCTGGGGCTATACGAGCTGGCATACCTTTATAAAATTGCACGAGGGGGTCGATGTGGAAGCTTTCCGGCAGAAACTGGAGGAGTTAGTTATCCACCCGGGTGACAACTCGGTCTACAAAGGATTGAAGATGACCCCAATTAGTAAAATACGTTATGAAAATCCCTTTAAGGAGACAGCGTTGCATTTCAATCATCTGATATGGTTTGCCATTGCGGGGGGATTATTGGTGCTCTGTGCGCTGTTTAATTACCTAAACCTATTTGTTACCCGTATGCGTATTCGCTCTCGGGAACTGGGATTACGCAAGGTTTGCGGCTCTTCCAACCGGCATTTGCTCTGGCTCTTCTCAGTAGAGTTTTTATTTACTCTCTTTTGGGCGATTTTGTTAGGGTTGACATTGCTGGAGTTAATACTCCCGTTTTTCAAAGAGATATCTGAGATAAATACGAGCCGCCTCTCCATTTACTTGGAGGCTATTGGATATTCTGCCGTTATCGCTCTTTTGTCCTTTCTTGTATCTCTTCTCCCGATCTATTATTTTCGTCGCCACAGCCTCCATCAGATGGTGAAAGGAGGGAAGAAAGGGGGAGACAGAAGAGGTTTTCAACAGGCAGGTATTCTGTGCCAGCTTGTTATATCCATCGGTATTATCTTTTGTTCGGTCGTTCTTATCAAGCAAGTCCACCATTTGCGCACGGCAGAAATGGGAATTGCACGCGAAAACCGGGCGGTTGTCCGTACTTCCCCTCCGGTAGCAGAGCTGAAAGATCTCCTTGCACAAATACCCACTATTACGGAGATATATGGAGGAATGGAGGAACCTTTGGTACCCAGCTTTGGTAGTGCGCATCTATCAATCAACCAATGGGAAGGAAGACAGGAGGGGGCATCGGATGTCACACTTCGCCAAATTGATTGCAGTCATGCCTATTTTGATTATTACGGATTCAAACTGATCGCCGGCAGTATGCCCGAAGATGGAGAAGAGAAAAAGGTACTTATCAACGAATCGGCGGCAAAGGCGTTGGGTATGGATGACCCTGTCGGTAAGAGTATCATGAGCGAATCGGGTCCGGTAATAACAGGTGTTGTGCAGGATTTCTTTATCTCATCGCCTACAGAACCTATACAACCTATGCTATTCCATTTTAGGAAAAAGGACTATGGTGGACAAATTATTTTGCTCAAATACAGCGAAGGGAAATGGAAAGAATGCAAACAGCAAATCGATGATGTTATAATAAAAAACCAAACGAGCTGGTTCTCTATGATTACAAATATGGAGGAAGAATACGACAAAATGCTGGCATCCGAAAACGCATTGATCCGCATTCTCGACTTTATTTCGGTGATTTGCATCCTTATCTCTCTTTTCGGTTTGTTCTCATTGGTGACACTCGATTGCGAGAAACGTCGGAAAGAGATTGCTATCCGTAAGGTGAACGGTGCTGATATACAAACGATCTTCGGAATGATCTGGAAGAAATATATGTTGCTCCTCTGTCTGGCGATGGGGATAGCCTTCCCAATAGGCTACTTGATTATGAAGCGCTGGATAGAATCCTACGTGATGCAGGCCTCCATTGACTGGTGGATATACGTTGCTATTGCCCTTTTTATGGCATTGACCATCCTCCTCTGTGTCGGCTGGCGCATCTATAAAGCGGCTCGTACCAACCCCGCGGAAGCGATTAAAACGGAATAAAAATAGAACGAACCATGATATTACTGCACTACATCAAAGTTGCCTGGCGAAATCTTCTACGTTATAAAACACAATCTATCATCAGTATTGTCGGATTGGCTGTCGGTTTTGCCTGCTTTGTATTGGCTTCGATCTGGATCCGGTATGAATTGACGTATGATGCTTTCCACCAAGATGCGGAGCGGATCTATATGGTGCGACAGTTTTCTGGACACCACTCCAGTGGCGTGAGCCAACAAACACCCTATCCTCTGGCGGAATATCTAAGAAATAATTTCCCGGAGGTAGAAACAAGTGGCAATTGCAGATATTCTGAGTATAGCTATAATCACAACAATGAGGAATTAACGCCTTTCTGCTTTGTGACTAATAAGCAATTCTTACAGATATTCCCTATGCAAATATTGAAAGGAACCGATGATTTCCTGATCGAAAAATCAGACAATATTGCTATCACCGAACAGTTTGCTAAGCGTTTATTCCCTCATGAAGATCCTCTGGGCAAGACATTATTAACGGGCGGAAATAATGAGAAAACGATTGTTGCGATACTGAAAGACTGGCCAGGGCATAGCAATATGCCTTTTGAAACAGTTATGTCCGACAGGCTTTTAGCAGAGTGGGGCTTCATGGCCTGGTATACTTTTATAAAAATAAAAGAGGGGGTCGATGTGGAAGCGTTCCGGGAAAAACTGGAACAATTGGAAATTCACTACGCGGAAGGATCTGTTTATAAAGATCTTCTGATAACTCCTATCAATAAAATACGTTATGAAAAGCCAATCAGGGAGACATCCTTTCACTTTAATCACCTGGTGTGGTTTGCTATTGCAGGAGGGCTGTTGGTGATCTGCGCCCTGTTTAACTACCTGAATCTGTTTCTAATCCGTATCAATATTCGCTCCCGTGAATTGGGACTGCGTAAGGTTTGTGGTTCTTCCAACCTGAACCTGTTATGGTTGTTCTCCGTAGAATACTTCTTGACGCTTTTTGGGGCGATATTCATTGGCATGATATGTATAGAAATCTTATTCCCTTTGTTTAAAGATGTCTCAGAAATAACGGCCAATAGGTTTTCTATCTATTTGGAAGCGCTAACCTATTCCATCCTATTATCTCTGGTCTTTTTCCTTGTTTCCCTAATCCCCATCTATTATTTCCGGAAAACCAGCCTTGATCAGATGATGAAAGGAGGACGCAAGGGAAGAGGAAAGAGGTCTTTCCAACAGATAGGTATTCTGTGTCAGCTTATTATTTCTATCGGTATTATCTTTTGTTCGGTCGTTCTTATGAAACAAATCCACCATCTGCGCACGGTAGAGATGGGAATCGCACGCGAAAACCGGGCGGTAGCCAGAGTATATCCGGGTTTGGAGGCATTCACGGATCAACTGAAACAGAAGCCTTGTATTACCGAAGTCTATGCCGGCAAAGAGCCTCCTTTACTACCCGTAACTGCAAACATTTCCATGTCGATAAGCCAATGGGAGGGGAAGCAGGAAGCAGCACCGAATGTAACCTTTCATCTTTACGATTGTAGTCGTGCCTATTTCGATTTTTATGGATTCAAACTAATTGCCGGCAGTATACCTGACGATGGAGATGCGCAACATGTCCTGATCAATGAAACGGCGGTAAAAGCTATGAGGTTGGAAAATCCTGTAGGTAAGATGATTGAGTGGGATTCGGGAAAGATTATTGCCGGCGTTATACAAGATTTTTTTATTGCATCTCCGACAGAACCGATATACTCCATGTTATTCGGGTTTGATACGAGTTATGGCGGTCCTTCTTCTTTTTCGGTTTTGTTTCAATATGCCCCTGGCTCATGGAAAGAATGTAAACAGCAAATCGGTGATATCATAGCTGCCAATCCGACCATTCAATCCTTTTCGATTACAAATATGGAGGAAGAATACGACAAAATGCTGGCATCCGAAAATGCGTTGATCCGCATCCTCGACTTTATTTCGGTGATTTGCATCCTTATCTCCCTTTTCGGTTTGTTCTCATTGGTGACACTCGATTGCGAGAAGCGTCGGAAAGAGATTGCTATCCGTAAGGTGAACGGTGCTGATATACAAACGATCTTCGGAATGATCTGGAAGAAATATATGTTGCTCCTCTGTCTGGCGATGGGGATAGCCTTCCCGATAGGCTACTTGATTATGAAGCGTTGGATAGAATCCTACGTGATGCAGGCCTCCATTGACTGGTGGATATACGTTGCTATTGCCCTTTTTATGGCATTGACCATCCTCCTCTGTGTCGGCTGGCGCATCTACAAAGCGGCCCGTACCAACCCCGCGGAGACAATTAAAACAGAATAAAGAACAGATAGTATATGAAAATAATTCTTTTAGCTATCCGGTCGCTTACGCATTTCAGGCTTTATACCCTGGTGAATATTCTGGGGTTGGGGTTAAGTCTTGCCTGTTTTATATTGATTACGCGTTTTGTATATAGCGAGATAACGACCGATCATTACATTGATAACTATCAGAAGGTTTGTATCTCTGCTCATGAGAAAGAAGACAACAGTAACATTCAGCTGATAAATATCAGTGGTTATTTTTCTCCTGATCCGATGGATGATATAGACATTGAACTTTTTTCTGTCATCTATCCGAACGAGAGGGATATGATCACCCTCGAGGAGACACACTATACCCTTTCGTCGGCCATGGTAGACTCCAATTATCTTAACATTGTCAGTCTGCCTATCTTGAAACAGAATAGACCCCGTTTGTTGATACAACCGAATGAAGCCATTGTCTCGGAGGAGCAGGCAAAACGTTTGTTTGGAAATGAAGATCCTATCGGTAAGACATTCACCTCCTCTTTGGATAATGTGCTTACGGTGACGGGTGTCTTTGGAAAACCTGCTACGAAAGCCTCTTTTGGGTTTGATATACTGCTTTCCAATGATCCAAGAATGGCAAAAATAAGAGGCTCTGTCTGTTTTGTGAGATTGAAGGAAAACTGTGACATTCAGTCTTTCAACGAGAAGTACAGTAAGTTTAGAAAAACTGAATATGAGGAGAGCCGCAGCCGCCCCCGTTTCTATTCGCTTAAAGAATTGTATTTTACCCCCGGAATTAGTTTGTTTGACGGTTCATATGATAAAGGCGATATGAAACAGCTCTATCTCCTTACCGGTATGTCGTTGCTTTTGTTGCTTATCGGATTGTTTAACTTTGTCAATATCTATACGGTCATCGTACTTAAGCGCGGGCGTGAGTTCGGCATGAAAAAGGTGTTTGGCGCCAATGGGCATCAGGTGGCTCTCCAGTTGTATGTCGAGAACTTCCTTATGGCTGGCTTGGCATTGTTGGTCGGATGGTTTTTGGTGGAGATAGGCACGCTCTTGTTTGGTAGCTATTTGCGTTTGGAGGTCATACCCAACGCCCTGTTCGATCTCACTCTCTCCCTGGTGATCTTGTTTCTGTTGCCGCTTCTGACAACGATATTTCCTTTTGTGCGTTACAATTATGCACCACCTGTTGTCTCCCTGCGTTTTGTGGGGAAAAACGGGGTGGCAACCCTTTCCCGGGATATCTTTTTATGCCTGCAATATGTCATAACCTTCTGTTTGGTTATCCTTTCCCTCTTTTTTGTCCGGCAGCTCCGGTTTATGTTGAATGTGGATCCGGGTATTCAAACAGAGAATATCATTTTTGTGCCTCCCGTGTCTGCTCCAACAGGCAGCACTATGGCGCAATGGAATGAATACAACAGAAAGAGCGGTTTCATCGAGGAGTCACTTAAGGCTTCTCCATGGGTCGTAAACTATACATTCAATAATCTGCCTTCTGTGATTCCCTCCTATATGACATACGTCAGAACCCCTGGGCAAAAACGACAAGAGGTAAAGAATATAACCGCGTCGGGTGCCTACTTTAAACTATTGGATATTCAATTGAAAGAGGGACGTTTGTATAATGACAGTATAGATAATTTCAGGGGAATGGATGTTATTCTGAATGAATCGGCTTGTGAGTTGCTGGGTATCACCAACCTGGAGAACGCGGTGGTGCAAACAGATCGCTTCCTTGTTTGGTACACAGGCATAGATGAGTCGCAACCCTGTGAGTACCGGGTGATTGGCATTGTGAAAGATTATCATGTGCAACACCTCTCTCAAAAGACAGTACCTCTGATGTTTAAATATTATGGAGGAGGTATGCAGAATGGTCTTTTGGTTGAACATGTTCCCGGAAAGCGACAGGAAACATTAAGGTTGTTACAAACTATCTTTAGTGATATTTCGGGAAATGCCTTTACATACTCGCTGTTCGAAGAGGAGATGAAAGCCTTGTACGATGCCGATAAGCAATTGGTCAATATACTCTCCTTTTTCGCTTTGATTGCTATCTTGATCTCTATCATGGGATTGTTCAGCCTCTCGCTCTTTGATGTGCAACAGCGCTTCCATGAAATCGCCATACGCAAGATCAATGGTGCTGATTCCGGACTGATTATGTGCTTGCTTTTATATAAATATGTGAAGCTATTGGGTATCTCTTTTCTGGTTGCCGCCCCCATTTCCTGGCTGGCCATCACAAAATACCTCGAAGGGTTTGCTTATAAAGCATCATTCGCCTGGTGGTTGTTTGTGGTAGCTTTGGCTCTAACGGCGGTTGTTTCATTATTGACACTTGTCATTCAGATCCGGAAAGCTACACAGACCAATCCGGCGGTTGTCATACGTTCCGAATAATTTATTTGTCTTATGAAAAAGATTGTCCTATTTGTTGTGAGTTTGTTGATCTGCTTTTCTTGTCAGAAGAAAGGCAATGATACGGTGTCCCTGAAGATCGACTGTCGGTTGACGGGCGAAGTGTTGTTGGCAGGCGGAAACCATTGCCGTTTTCATGATCTGGCCATTGTTGGCGATTATTATATTTTTCTCAGCAATCAGGGTGACACCTTGATCTCGGTTTATAGCCGGCATGATATGTCGTTCATTGGTGCAGGCATGCAGGAGGGAGAGCCCAGTGTGCGTCTCTATCCCTCTTTTGTTCATTATAATTATGCAGAACGGGAGGAGAAAAACCGGATCTCAGTGTGGAATAATACCTTACGCCGTATCGATCAGTATGATTTAAGGAAGACCGATGATACTGTTTTTACGCCTGTGGCCTCTACGTCGTTTGATAAAAAAATGATCGAAAGTCGCTTTCCCCTGATCACGGAAGAGGAGACCTATGCCGTTGGGCTCACACCCAATCCGGGAACAATCTTTTTTTCCTTTCATCCCCGTACCGGTTTCTATCACGTGCCGGCTTATCCGCTTATACCCCATTTGGATTATAGACGAACCAGGAGCAATCCGCATGCTTCCGCCATTTGTGTTAATGAAGAAAAAGGGGTGATCGTGGCTGCAGCACGTTATATCAATATTGTTAATTTTTACGATTTGAACGGCGATATGATAAAACCAATGCCGTATGGCGACAGCTTTATCTTTCCCGAGTTTGACCCTTCCGGGGAGGTGCATAATGTGGAGAAAAGTGTAAAATGCTTTCTCGACATCACCTGTTCTATGAACTATATCTATTGCCTGTATGATGGCAGCAGCAATTATTCAACCCTTTCCACCATCCTTGTGTTCAACTGGGAAGGGATGCACATCCGCAACCTGCAGGTCGATCGAAGCATCCGCAATCTGCAAGTCGATGCAGACGACCACTATCTCATCACCCTTGCCGAGAATGAAGAAGAGGGTAGGGATGTTGTCCGGTATAAGTTATAGGAGGTTTAAGCTTCGATGGTTTGAATTGAAAAGTAAACAAAAGGTTTTTATTTCTCGGAGAACTCCGAGAAAAGGGGGAATTCCCATTCACAAGATCGGGATTCCCCCTTATTTTACTCCTCTTTCAATGCCTTCTGAAGAGCATATTCGAAGTTATGCATCTGGAAGTTATCGTCCATGATACGTCCTTCGCGGTCGACCATTACATAGCGGGGGATGCCGTTGAATTTGAACAACTCCCGTAGATACAAATAGTCGTCCTGCTTGATCCGGTAGACATTGGTAAGTTCCTGTTCTTCCACAAACTTCTCATAATCATTCAAGGGAGACTCTCTATCATTGGTGATAAACAGAAAGGCTACATCCGGGCTGTCTTTGTATTTGGCGCGAGCCTCTTTTTGGCTTTTGATCCCGCCGATGCAGGGGCCACAGGTCGTTGCCCAGAAGTCTACAAAGATATATTTCCCTTTGAACTGGTCAGTCATGCTGCGGAAGATATCCGTTCCTTTTCCCGGAGGCAACTTATAAGCGCCATTTGATTTAGCGGCATACATATCGTTATAAAGACGTACCCCTTCGGCTTTCAGGAAGCTATTCGGGATAGGCAGGATCAGCTTGCTCAAAAGATCCAAACCATCTTCTTTCTCCATCTGCTCAAAATCGAATTTCATCTCACGCAGTTTCGTGATATCATACGTCAGGCTGGGTGCCAGTTTCAATACTTCTGTATAGATGGAGTCTTTGTAATGCCAGTAAGCAAGGGTTTTCTCTTTATATCCCATCAGCCCCATGTATTTTGCTACATAGCTTTCAATCTGTTTTTTGTATTTCTCGCTGAATGCATGCATCATCTTAATTTGCTCTTCATTCGGTGTAAATACACCTTCATTGGTATGCTGAATCGAGAAATAAGCTTTATCATCGGCATCCATCTCCAAGCCCAACTCACCATATAAATACTCACCCAAATTTATCTCCGGTTCTTGCACAACGCTTACAGCCGTTCTTCCTTCCATGAATATATTGGCGTATTCTAAACGGTTCAAAAACATACTAAAGGAGGAAGCGATCAGAAGTTTTTGGTCGTTAAGAGGTATCTTATGTAGAAAACTGTAAAAAGAGGCTGGCAACGATTTCTGCTCTGTTTCTTCCCCTTGCATGCGACTACGCGTGTAATTTATTTCGTATTCAAACAGATAGGAATAATATCGAATCAAACTCTCTGCCTGTAAGATCGCCCGTGTATGGGAAAGTAACTGTTCTGTGTCGAGTATTTCCCGGAGCGCTTCCTGTCTGTCGTGCATGATCGAATCCAACAGTAAGGTGTATTTATCCGCATCCAACGAAAAATTATCATACAGTTTGCCGAAATTGAAGTCGGGAAGACGGCTTTCTATATTCGCCAATTCCTTGTTGACCTCCCCGGCTGCGCCGGAGAAACGGATATCCTTGAACATATACCGACGATTGCGGTAACGATCTGCATGACGAAACTCCTCCCAGTCGATCACCATCGATAAGGTTTGTCCCGGTTCGATGTAGAAGTTGACATTTTGGTTCTGGAATATAACATACTTATAGATCGGGTGTATCAACGGTATCTCTCCTTCGAATCGGCCATCTTCATGTATCTGAATAACAACCGGGGAACTCTCCCGCGTCAATTCATTTTCGGCATAGACGATCCCCGATGTGAACCCGGCTTGAGGCGTATACCCCTTTATGTAACCGATCAAGCGAGCCGGTTGACGGGAGAAGAACGCCTCGCTATCCAGGTCGACTAATGTCTGCTTTTCCGCTTTTTTCAGTTCTGCCTCTATCCATTGAGTCACCTCGGCAGGCACCTCTCCCTTCGGAGCTGCTTTCGCCTTGGGATTCAGGGAAAGACCGTAGACGATGGTGTTATCATCTTCGCCATAATGTATCCTCTTTACCTTTTTGGTATCCAACGGAGGGAAAATAAGGATCATCGTAGAATCGCCCGATGCCGGCATATAAATCTGCTTCTCTAACTCCCCTTTTTCCATACCGGTAACCACATAACGTTCACCCGTATCCGCATCCTCAATAAAGGTATTATGAGAAAAATGTACCCACCAGTGGGGAATAAATGTCGAATGAATATGGAGACGTGTCTCCTTTGGAGTGATTTCAATTTTGGACACATTGGTAATGCCCGAAGAATTGAACTCATAAACTGGGTTTGTCACCACCACCTTTTGAGCCGACAGACCTACTGCTCCTACCAGAAACAGCATAAAGAACAATAAACTTTTCTTTTTCATATATTAATAGATTTTACTCATGCAAAAAAAGTAAACCAAAACTCGTGTTTTCAAATATACGAATACATCGTAATCAACAAGCACTTTTTTGATTATTTTTTTGATAAACAAATCACATACTGTAAATATGTATGTTTTTTTTAAAACAAGAAAAGAGGCACAAAAGAGCTTATTTCTCGGAAAACTCCGAACGCTCGTAATGACGGAAAGTGAAATGGCGTTGGGAAAGGTAGCTGACTAATGTACAAATAATGGTCACGAGGAATTTGGAGGGTGTGGGATAGAAATGAAGATAATCCACAAAGAATTTCAATCCCCAATAGTTAATAAGCAGGCTAGTAAGAACCACCAACAGATAGCGGGAGAACTTGGTGCTGTTTTTCATGGGCGATCCTTTGAACACCACTCCGTTATTGAGCCAAAAACCGGTCAGAAAGGTGATAGGAAAGACTGTCAAGAAAGCGGCGATATGCGGCGAGATAGTCACAAATCCCAGATCCAGGTTTTGCTTATCAAAGATAAAGTTATAAAGAAGGAAATAGAGCAGGATATCCAACACCATATTGCCTCCCCCACATACCGCGTATTTGAACGTATCATAAGGTATGAACTTTCGGAATATAGGGAAATAAAACCAACCAATGATCTTTTCAATAAGTACCTTCACCTTGACTTTTTTTGCTTTATCATTTGGACAAAGGTAGTAAAAATAGCTTAATCTCACTTTGAGACAAGACGCGTTTATATATCCGAATCGTATTAATCACACCTTCAAAGCCTCCTATCGTTATATCCGAAAGGGATAAACCTTTCACCTCGATCGACTGATCGAGCAATCCGTTGATATAGGTTCTCAAGATACCCTTTTCATAACTTATAACAAGGTGGAATTTATCTAATTTCCCGGGGGTGTACCAATGCCCACCGGTACCTCTGTTTTGTGTTTTCCAAATAGCCGAATTGGCCAACAGATTGGTACTCGAATAATTCTTCCCTCCTACCTCAATACAAGGCTTAGGATTTCCTTCCGTAGGAAGTCCGTAAGAGAAGCCCTTCATGGCTATGATATTTCCATAATAGGCATCGTGATCGATGGAGAGAGTCAGGGCTATGGTGAAGCTGTCGGATTTGCGTGTGCGGATCTTTTCCTTTCGTTCGGTGGAAACCCTGCCGATACGTTTTTGCAACAATAGGTCTTTCTCCAGGTCTATGCGCCCAGCGGGGATCTCCATATTGGTATGAATAGCCGTCGGGTAACCGTTCGGACGCGAAGAGCTGACAATCCAATCATAGTAGTCGCCATGCATCCAGGCCAGCTGCGGTTGATCTCCGATATTATAAATCACAAAAGGACGCGCGTTGTTCTTCGGCGAATCGAATGTTAATTGCTCGGAAGAAGCCAGGGTACCATACGTTTCTACCTCATATCTCTTCAATTCATACACCTTTCCATATTTGCCTTTCACCGGTACCGAAGCGTAGATCACATCCGGATTGGTTTTGTCGATCGCCATACCAGCGCTGTAACATTTCTCAATCGTGGGCGTCTGATGGAAGTGCCCTCCGGCATTTGTCAGGAATGTTTTTCTCCATTCGCTACCGTTCCATTTCACATGATAATAATCGTGTGACGTTTTGTCTTCATTGATTCGCACCATGGCAATAACAGGACGCTGCTCATCAATCATAGAGATCTCCCAGAGCCAGTTGCGGTAAGGAGCATCTTCTACGACTGCATCCGGATGATTACTCTTATAATCGGCCGTTGCCTCTACATTATGAAGCGTTCCGCTGCCTATCGTTGCCAACTGATTCCCTTTTATATCTTTCAACGCATGCGTATTTATATCGACATAATTGAAATAAAGATAGTTCACTGATTGATTATCCGGATGAGTAGTCGTATAGGCCAGGTATATCCGGTCTTTTCCGTTCGACATATACTTAGCGTAAGGCCGCACTCCTCTACCGCCCTTTTGCGATTGCACGATCTGATGCGGTCCCCAGTCAAACCGTACTTCATCGTTTTTATCAGGCATGGTCAAGCGCGCGATAGTCGGATGCCAGCCTATCCCCCGCCAGCAAAGATAGATATGATCAGGATCTTCCGATAAGATAAAAGGAGATGGATAGGTGGTATTATGATTCGTTTCCAGCCTTACCTCTTTCCCTAACGTCGTAATGTCGCCCGCCTTTTGTGAGATACGATAATAGAAACAGGGCTCATCAGTATGCCGCGAATAAAAGATCATGATCCGTTCATCCGGCAAGACTAAGAAGGTGGGGTTGTTATGATCGTCGGGTTGAAAATAGGAACGGATCAATACCTCATTTGTCGTCCCTCTCAAATGGTCGATCTGCGTGGCTTTGATATTGCCATATACATCGATATAACCGATATAGGTATTGTTGATGGTGCCTTTCTCATTGGCATAATGGATAGCCCGCGGATCAGCAAACCAACACCAGGCGCCCTCTTCTGTTAATACGTTTTGTTTATTCTCACACCAAGAGGTGGTCGCGGTGATCATACACAGAAACAGGAGTAATAGTCTTTTGTACATAAATCAAAGGAATAAATAGTTTGTTATATTTTATAGAAACAGTAAAGCTACTTGTTTACCGGCCGGCATACCTTGCCATTTCGCAAGCAGCCAACAGGAAAGCACCTACACCAAAATCAGCTTGTGAATTGGCATCGACCACCTGTCCATGAATGGCTTTTTCGCCAATCGGCTGCACATACCCCAGTTTGCCATCTTCCTGAAGCGCGACGGTCACTAAGTAGTTCCAGGCTTTATCGATCACCGGTTTATACTCCGCTTCGTCCAATAAACCATTATTCACTCCCCAAACGATTCCATAGGTAAAGAAAGCCGTTCCGCTGGTCTCCGGTCCCGGGGCAAACTCAGGATCCAACATGCTGCGCGTCCAATAGCCTTCCGGTTGCTGGCTGGCGGCTACGGCTTGGGCTATGGTCTGAAAACGTTCGATGTAAAAATCGCGATGCGCATTTGTTTCCGGCAGATCTTCCAATACACGGGCAAAAGCGGCCAGTACCCAACCATCGCCACGTGCCCAGAAGTCTTTCTTTCCGCTGGGAGTGGTATGCTTGGGATATACATATTTGGCATCCCGGTAGTAAAGACCGGCTTCCGCATCGTACATAATACTATCGGAGAACTGTAGATATTCATACATCTTATCCAGATACAATTCGTTTTTGGTGATTTTATGCATACGGGTCATGACCGGCATCACCATATAGAGGCCATCTGCCCACCACCAATAGTCATTGTTTGGAGTGCTCATCTCATATTCCATCACCTCACGGGCACGAGCGATCTTATGTTCCGCCGGTTCTATCTGATACAGATCTGCATAAACCTGGAAGCAGGTTTGCCAATCGCCAAAGAGCACATATTGATCGCGCTCTCCATACGAATAACGCCATTCCTCTTTGTTGTCCGATTTAGCCCCTTTCCATTCGTTATGTTCTGCCCAAGCCTCGGAGAAGGTCAGGTATTCGGGCTTTTGGGTCAATTTGTAGGCCTCCATATTTCCCGTATGGTAAGCCGCCCGGTGCCAAAAGGCATCTCCATGTTTGGGATTATTGGTTTGCCAATAGTTGTTTACTTTGTGAATAATCTCAATAACCGCTTCCGGTGAGTAAGCCGGAGTTTCTTGTTTTGTTGTACATCCAATAAAAAGGAAAAAACAAAAAGATAAAACTAAAATCTTTTTCATATGACACTTGATAGATTAATAATGTAAATGCCTATTGTTTGTGCAAAAATAAGCAAATCTATGCGTATCCCTCTGATTTATTTTCAAATAATAATAAGAGCATCCGGCAAATAAGCTTGATATAGTTCTGTTTGAAGATCTGCTTCCATTGCTTTCATCGAACATGCTGTGAAGATGTTGGCCTATGTCTTGCGGAGTCCATTCTTTAGTCGAATTGGCTAAAATCAATACGCAAAAGAGAAATACTCCTATACCCAAAATAGGCTTCGTGAAGTAAGTTTGCATCAAATAAATAACTAACTTTGTGCGCTGTAAATGAGAGGGGATGCGGAGTGAGGTGTCCTCTAATTGTCTTAATCAGATAGAATAGAAGTAAAATGGAGTACAATTTCAGAGAAATTGAGAAGAAATGGCAGGCCTGGTGGGATGCCCATGCGGTTTACAAAGTAAAAGAAGATGCGAGTAAACCCAAATACTACGTGTTGGATATGTTTCCTTACCCGTCAGGGGCAGGGCTACATGTAGGCCACCCACTCGGATACATTGCTTCTGATATTTATTCCAGATATAAACGACTGCAAGGTTTCAATGTATTGCATCCGATGGGCTACGATGCCTATGGGTTGCCGGCCGAACAATATGCCATACAAACCGGACAACATCCGGCTATTACGACCGAAAAGAACATCGCCCGCTATCGCGAGCAGATGGATAAGATCGGTTTTAGTTTCGACTGGAGCCGTGAGGTGCGTACCTCCGAACCGGATTATTACCACTGGACACAATGGGCGTTTATCAAGATGTTCAATAGCTACTATTGCTATGATGAGCAGCAGGCGCGTCCGATTGAAGAATTGGTCAGCGCTTTCGAACAGGTAGGAACCGGTGGAGGACTAAACGTGGCCAACGGAGGTAAGTATTCCTTCACCGCCGACGAGTGGAAAGCCATGAGCGAAAAGGAAAAACAGGAGGTGTTATTGGATTTCCGGATTGCTTACCTGGGTGATACGATGGTGAACTGGTGTGCCGATCTGGGTACTGTCTTGGCCAACGATGAGGTGGTCAACGGGGTATCCGAGCGTGGTGGCTATCCGGTGGAGCAGAAGGTAATGCGCCAATGGTGTTTGCGTGTGTCGGCATACGCGCAACGTTTGTTAGACGGTTTGAACAATATCGACTGGACCGATTCCTTGAAAGAAACCCAACGCAACTGGATTGGACGAAGCGAAGGGGCGGAAATGCAGTTTAAGGTGAAGGATTCGGATGTTGAGTTCACTATATTCACCACCCGCGCCGATACGATCTTCGGGGTTACCTTTATGGTATTGGCTCCGGAGAGTGAATTGGTAGATGTATTGACAACTGCGGATCAAAAAGAAGCGGTGGAAGCCTATAAGGCGGCTACCAAAAAGAAAACCGAACGGGAACGTATCGCTGAAAAGAAGGTGACCGGTGTTTTCTCCGGAGCCTACGCGGTCAATCCGTTGACGGGCGAGGATATACCCGTGTGGATCAGCGATTATGTGTTGGCTGGCTACGGAACGGGTGCCATTATGGCGGTACCGGGACACGACAGCCGCGACTATGCGTTTGCCAAACATTTCAATCTGCCGATCATTCCGTTGATCGAAGGCTGTGATATCTCTGAAGAAAGTTTTGATGCCAAAGAGGGTATTATGACCAATTCGCCCCAACCCGGAAAAGGGCTGGAAGGTGGTTTGGTATTGAATGGCCTGGAGGTGCAGGAGGCGATAGCTAAGACCAAACAATATGTAGAAGAAAAGGAACTGGGTAAGGTAAAGGTAAACTTCCGTTTGCGCGATGCCATCTTCAGCCGTCAGCGCTATTGGGGCGAACCGTTCCCGGTTTATTACGATGCCGATGGCTTGCCACAGATGCTGCCATTGGATAAGTTGCCATTGAAGTTGCCGGAAGTGAGTCGATTCCTGCCTACAGCGGCCGGTGATCCTCCTCTGGGGAATGCCACGGTTTGGGCATGGGATATCCTGAACGAAGAGGTGGTGGATACCGCCCGGATCGATCATAAAACCATTTTCCCCTTGGAATTGAACACCATGCCAGGCTTTGCCGGATCGTCGGCCTATTATATTCGCTATGAAGATCCGCACAACGACAAGGCATTGGTCGACAAAGAGGTGAATGCTTATTGGCAGAATGTCGACCTCTACCTGGGTGGCACCGAGCATGCGACGGGTCATCTTATCTATAGTCGCTTCTGGAACAAATTCTTGTTCGACCTGGGGGTTATCAAAAACGAAGAACCCTTCCAAAAACTGATCAATCAGGGTATGATCCAGGGACGTTCCAATTTTGTGTATCGCATCAATGGAACCAATAAGTTTGTGTCGCTGAACCTGAAAGATCAGTATGAAACGACTCCGTTGCATGTTGATGTGAATATTGTCAGCAATGATATATTGGATCTCGAAGCGTTCCGTAACTGGAATCCGGAATACAAGACGGCCGAGTTTATCCTGGAAGATGATAAATATATCTGCGGATGGGCGATTGAGAAGATGTCTAAGTCGATGTTCAACGTGGTGAATCCGGATATGATTGTCGATAAGTTCGGTGCAGACACCTTGCGTTTGTATGAAATGTTCTTAGGGCCGTTGGAGCAATCCAAGCCTTGGGATACGAATGGTATCGATGGTGTTCACCGCTTCCTGAAAAAGACTTGGGGACTGTTCTATAGCCGGGAAGGAAACTTTCAGGTGACCGACGAGGCAGCTACTGCCGATGAATTGAAAGCCTTGCACAAGCTGATCAAGAAGGTGGCATGGGATATCGAACACTTCTCATTCAACACATCCATTAGTGCCTTTATGATTTGTGTGAATGAGTTGACCAGCCTGAAATGCAATAAGAAAGCGATCCTCGAACCGCTGTTGGTGGTGTTGGCTCCTTTTGCACCGCATATCACGGAAGAGTTGTGGCATGTATTGGGACACGAAACAACGATTTGCGATGCCGAATGGCCCGCGTACAACGAAGAGTATCTGAAGGAAAACAGCGTAACATACGCCATCTCATTCAACGGGAAAGCCCGTTTCAATCTGGAGTTACCGGCTGATATGAAGAAAGAAGATGTTGAAAAGGCAGCGCTTAGCCATGATAATTCCGCTAAGTGGATGGACGGCAAGGTGCCTAAGAAGGTGATTGTCGTACCTGGAAAAATTGTAAATATCGTCATATAACTAAATGAGACAAAAAAAAGGGATCCATCGGATCTACCACCACGCCCAAGACTATGTGATCATCCTGATAGGATGTCTGCTTTATGGATTTGGCTTTAATGGATTTATCCTGGCCAATGGAATTGTAACAGGAGGACTTACCGGTGTTGCCACGCTGATCTATTTCGCGACGAATATACCGGTATCCGTCTCCTATTTCGCGATCAATATTATCCTGTTGGCTATTGCCTTCAAGATATTAGGTCTCAAATTTCTCTTGAAAACCATCTTTGGTGTATTTGCTCTTTCCCTGAGTCTCTCGCTTTTCGAGATTCTGCTGGGGGGAGTGCCTATTATTAAAGATCAGGTGTTTATGTCTATCCTTATCGGGGGGGGCATTTGCGGTACCGGACTGGGGTTGATATTCTCCGCCAACGGAAGCACCGGGGGTACGGATATCCTGGCGGCAATCATCAATAAATATAAGAATGTATCGATGGGTACCGGCTTGCTTCTCTTTGACTTCGTGATTATTGGTTCCTCTTATTTCATTTTCCACGATATCGAAAAGATTGTTTTCAGCTTTGTGGAAATGGGGGTAAACAATTATGTATTGGATCGGATCATCAACTCCAACCGTCAGTCGGTGCAGTTCCTTATCTTCTCGCAGAAGTATGACGAGATTGTGGAGCGTATCCTGCAGGATATGGAGCGGGGATGTACACTGCTTAACGGGGAAGGAGGCTATTCGCAACGCCCGATCAAGGTGATTGTGTTATTGGCCAAAAAGTCGGAATCGCTCACGGTGTTCCGCCTTGTCAAAGAGATAGACCCACAGGCCTTTATTTCCCAGAGTGTCGTCCGGGGAGTGTATGGCGAAGGGTTTGATCAGATTAAGACGTAAGAAAAGTAGTCAAAGTAGTCAAAGTAGCTAATTACTTTAACTACTAAGGAGCAAAGCGACTGATAACTACTCTGACTACTTAACTACTTAGCCATACAATTAAAAGCATTTTCCCACGTTATAAATAGCGTATGAAAATGCTTTTTTAATAGGAAAAAACGATATGAAGCTTGTATTTGCAACCAATAATAAGCATAAGCTGGAAGAGGTGAGAGCCATTTTACCCCCTATGGTCGAACTGGTTAGCCTGGCAGATATCCATTGTCAGGATGATATTCCCGAAACAGCCGATACCTTAGAGGGGAACGCTCTCCAGAAGGCTCGCTATATAAAAGAACATTATGGACTGGATTGTTTTGCCGACGATACCGGATTGGAAGTGGAAGCCCTGGATAATGCTCCCGGCGTCTATTCCGCCCGTTATGCGGGTCCCGAGCACGATGCCCGGGCGAATATGGAAAAACTGATCCGGGAACTGGCAGGAAAAGAAAACCGGCAGGCTCGTTTCCGTACGGTGATTGCCTTGCTCCTGAATGGCAAAGAATACTGTTTCGAAGGGATCATCAATGGAACCATTATCGATGAGAAAAGAGGGGACGCGGGTTTCGGCTATGATCCGATCTTTATTCCTTCGGGTTATGAACAGACCTTTGCCGAAATGGGGAATGAAACCAAGAACACCATCAGCCACCGGGCGCTGGCCGTCCGGGCATTGGCCGACTTTTTATCTACTTTATCTATCTGATATGAAACGATTATTTTATATCCTTCTATTTGTTTTATGCGTTCATTCGTACGGCCTGGCGCAGGGTATAGGCACCTGGAAGTCCTATATGGCCTACGATAACACCACGATGGTGGCCGAAGCCGATAACCGGGTCTTTGCCGTAGCCGATGGCTCGCTCTATAGCTATGGGAAAGAGGATGAGAGCATCCGCACCTATTCAAAGAAGGCAGGTGAATTGAGTGATATCGATATCCGGCATATAGCCTATCATACAGGATTGAAAAAGCTACTGCTTATCTATCAGAACGGGAATATGGATATATACGACGAAAAGGGTTTTACCAATATCCCCCACCTGATGATCAATACCTCTATTGCTGATAAGGAGATCTTCGATGTCTATTTCCAGGGCGACTACGCCTATATCTCGGCTGCTTTCGGGGTGATGATGCTCCATATGGGAAAAGGAGAAATCAGCAATACCTATAAGTTGCCCTACCAGGTGTATGCAACCTGTATTTGGAATAACAGGATATACGCAGCCACAGCTGACGGATTAAAGCAGGCTTCGATGGATGATAACCTGCTCGATCCGTCTAAATGGGAATCTTTCGAGGTCGCTTTCCCGGAAGGGAGTGCGAATGATGTGCGTAAGATGGCTTTGTTTCAGGATGCGCTCTATTTTATGATTAAGGGAAAGGGGATCTATTACCGTACATCCGACGGGACGGTCTCTTCTCTTCTCAGGACAACGGATATCCAGGGTATGACGCTTCAGAACGATAAGCTATTGGCCTATTCCTCCACTCGTGCGTATATCTCTTCTTCGCTGACCAACACACAGACTATCAATACCGGAACTATATCCGGCATCTCTTCCATCAAAGAGAATACCTATTGGATTGCTGCCGGGACAGAGATGCTGAAAGGTATTCGTCAGAAAGGTAACACCAATGAGTATGAAACATTCCTTTCAGGCATCTATCTCGAAGGTCCCCGGATGAATCGGGCCGCTGCTATGATCTTCGACAGGGGGCGTTTGTATATCGCTGCCGGAGGAAGAGGTATTAATCGGAATGATACACCCGGAACATTGACGATCTATGATACGGAAGAAGATTTCCCGGAAGATGCCTGGTTTACCTTCGATGCCAAAAAAATCAAGGCGCAGGCAGGCGTCGATTTTAAAGATATCCTCTCCGTTGCCGTCGATCCGCAGGACAAAGAGCATCTCTTTGCCTCTTCTTGGGGGGAAGGGCTGTATGAGTTTCAGGACAAGGAGCTGGTGAAACTTCATGACAAAGATAATAGTGCTTTGGAGTCGGTCGATCGCAATAGCCGTCACTATATTCGTGTGCAAGGCCTGGTGTTCGACAAAGACAATAATCTTTGGATGACAAACAGCGAAGTAGCCCATCCGATTCATAAACTAAAACCGGACGGGACTTGGGATTCGTATGCCTATTCCGGCTTAAGTGGGAAAGGGAAGTATGCTGTCGATGAGATACTTATTCGCCGGAACAACCACAAATGGGTGAACCTGGAAAGAGCAGATGCGGGAGTCGGGGTACTTGTCTTTGATGAAATAACCGATACAGATTCGTTTATCCACCCCTTTAAGACGCGGAATACAGATGATGGCCTCATTAGTGCCAACGCCTACTATTGTATCGCAGAAGATCATAATGGAGAGATCTGGATCGGCACGAACCTGGGACCGATCGTTATACCTCTTCCTGATATCGCTTTGAGCAATCCGGAAAATCTGTATGCCAACCGTCTTATACGCACGGGCGACGATGGCATGCCGGCTCTCTATATGGACGGAGTGACTGTACTGACCATCGTTATCGACGGGGGAAACCGTAAATGGATCGGAACAGACGGGCACGGATTGTTCATTCTCTCGGAAGACGGAAAAGAGACCGTAGAACACTTTACGGCCGAGACCTCTCCTCTGCCTTCCAACAAGGTCGAGTCGATCGCTATCAACCCGCTTACCGGCGAGGCCTTTATCGGAACAGATAAAGGGATTGTCTCCTATATGGGTGGTGCGTCCGAAGGGCGGGAAAACTATTCCAACGTTTATGCCTACCCGAACCCAGTGCGTCCTGAATATGAAGACCGGGTAACGATCACCGGGCTTATGGCCGAATCGAACGTGAAAATAACCGATATAAACGGTAATCTATTGGTTCAGGGCAAGTCGCTGGGCGGAGAATTTACCTGGGACTGCCGCAAGCGCAACGGCGAACGGGTATCTACCGGTATCTATCTGGTCATTGCCTCCGAACCCAACCAAGGGGAAAGTGTCGTGACTAAGATTATGGTTATCAAATAAGAACATCCTCTTCAAGAAAAATCTAATGGAAGAAAACCACTCTCTCTACATGAGGCGTTGCCTGGAACTGGCACAAAAAGGAAAAGGATTCACCTCACCCAATCCGATGGTAGGGGCTGTTGTGGTGCATAACAACCGGATTATCGGCGAGGGATATCACCGTCGGGTAGGAGAGGCGCATGCGGAGGTCAATGCCATTGGCTCGGTGCGCGACCAGTCCTTGTTGCAGGAGTCGACCCTTTATGTGAATCTGGAGCCATGTTCCCACTATGGGCGAACCCCGCCTTGTGCCGAGTTGATCATCCAGAAGCGTATACCCCGTGTGGTGATCGGCTGCCTGGATCCCTATCCGGAGGTGTCGGGTAGGGGAGTCCGTATGTTATTGAAGGCCGGTGTTGAGGTAAAAACAGGTGTGTTGGAGAACGAATCCCGCGCACTCAACCATACTTTTATCACTTTCCAAGAGAAGAAACGTCCCTATATCTATTTGAAATGGGCGCAGAGTGCCGATGGTTTTCTGGATCGAAGCCGGGAAGATTATAGCGTGCCGGCCACTGTTTTCTCGCTGCCGTCCACGCGGAGGTTGGTGCATCAGCTGCGTGCGGAGGTCGATGCCATCTTAGTTGGAACGCGCACCGCCCTGTTGGATAACCCTTCGCTTACCTTGCGCCACTGGACAGGGCGTGCTCCGGTACGGGTTGTGATCGACCGTCATTTGAATATTCCATCCCATTATCATCTATTCGACGATTCGGTGCCGACCATCGTCTTTACGGCTCGAACGGCTGCCGCTATGAAAAACACCGAGTTTGTCCTGCTTGATTGGACTCTCCCCCTGCTTCCTCAACTATTATACACCCTGTATGAGCGCCGCTTACACAGCCTGTTGGTAGAAGGCGGAAGCCAACTGTTGACCTCCTTCCTGGAAGCAGGTTTATGGGACGAGGCACGCATCGAAACCGCTCCGTTTTGCCTGGGCACGGGAGTGAAAGCGCCGCTCATCACCTCTTCCTCCTCCCCTTATTATCAACAAGCGCTTCAGTCAATAGAAACAAACACAATCTGCCGGTATATTAAAAAGTAGTCTTGTTTGGTTTCTTAACGAATGTTAAATCATCCGTTTTCGTCAGAATCCCCAATTTACGATTTGTAATTTCGGCGGGACTTTGCGCGCAAAAAGGCGGGAGTATTTTTGCAAACTCCCGGGAGAAACACTTTTTAACGTATGGATTTGTAAGTAAAATGGTCGTTTTGCTTACAATCGCCATTTTAACATTTCGGAATGTGTAGTGCGAAAATGAACATTGTCCATAGGAGCAACAGGCGGTATTGGTTTTTTGTGTATGTTTGTCTGGTAGTATATAGAGAAAGAAGTAGAACACCAAAAATAGAAAGCAATGGAAAAATCGTATGGAAATTTAGTGGCAGGATTGTTTGTGGCTATTGGTATTATCGCCTTGGGCCTCTCGTTGAAGTCTGGTATTAAAGGCTTTATTCAGAAAGAACGGGTTGTGTCTGTGAAGGGACTTGCTGAAAAGGAGGTGCCGGCCGACAGGGTTATCTGGCCTTTGACTTATAAGGAGATAGGCGATAACCTCTCTGTATTGTATAATAATATGGAGAAGAAAAACAATACGATTATCAGCTTCCTGAAGGCAAACGGTATCGAGGAGGGTGAGATCACAGTTGCTGCTCCGGAAATTATCGATATGCAGGCAGAAAGGTATGGCAACAATCAGGTACCCTATCGCTATAATGTGACTTCGGTATTGACTGTTACCTCTTCCAAAGTTGACTTGGTGCGCAAGTTGATGACCTCTCAAAGTGATCTGTTGAAGGAGGGGATCGCTATTAGCGGAGGTGATTATCGCTATACGACCCAGTTCCTTTTCACAAAACTGAATGAGGTCAAACCGGGTATGATAGAGGAGGCGACGAAGAACGCGCGGGCAACGGCGCAAAAATTTGCGGAAGACTCGGATAGTAAATTAGGTAAGATACGGTCGGCTTCGCAGGGGCAGTTCTCGATCAGCGACCGCGATGCCAATACCCCTTACATCAAAAACATACGGGTAGTCACTACTATCGACTATTATCTGAATGACTGATCGACCGGTTATCTGATAACTTATACATAAAAGGCTGCCTCAATATATGATTTGAGGCAGCCTTTTTTATGATTTTCAAAATATCATTTTAACTACAGACTCAGCGCTTTGCGGATTGCATCCACATAGTCTAATTTCTCCCAGGTAAAGAGTTCCACGCGGCGGATAATGGGTTCCGGTAGATAACGGGAGGTGAATACCTTCGTTCTGGTTACCGGTTGGCGTCCCATATGCCCGTAGGCGGCTGTTTCTAAGTAGATCGGATTGCGCAGTTGCAGGCGTTCTTCGATGGCTTTCGGGCGCATATCGAATATCTCCTGAATCAACGAGGCGATCTCGCCGTCGGTCATATTCACCTTCGCACGTCCGTAGGTGTTGACAAAGATATTCATCGGCTGCGCTACGCCAATAGCATAAGATACCTGTACCAGCATCTCATCGGCCACACCGGCGGCCACCATATTCTTGGCAATGTGACGGGCAGCATAAGCAGCCGAACGGTCGACCTTCGAAGGGTCTTTGCCCGAGAAAGCGCCGCCGCCGTGAGAGGCTTTTCCGCCATAGGTGTCGACAATGATCTTACGGCCGGTCAGTCCGGTATCACCATGCGGGCCACCGATCACAAACTTGCCGGTCGGGTTCACATAATACTTGATTGAATCGTTGAACAACGCCTGTACATGTTCCGGATATAATGCCTTTACACGCGGTACGAGAATGGCTTTCACATCTTCTTCGATCTGCTGTTGCATCGCTTTGTCGGCCTCTTCCTGCGACATATCGAGGGCTTCCACAAACTCATCATGCTGCGTAGACACCACGATGGTATCGATGCGAAGCGGCGTGCCGTTGTCGCTGTACTCGATTGTCACCTGTGCCTTGGCGTCGGGACGCAGATAGGGCATCAGTTCCGGTGTTTTCTTACGGATATCAGCCAGCTCTTTCAATAGGCTGTGTGAGAGGTCTAATGCCAGAGGCATATAGTTTTCCGTTTCAACAGTTGCGTATCCAAACATCATTCCCTGGTCGCCCGCACCCTGATCCATTGGATCTTCGCGCTCGACACCCCGGTTGATGTCACCGCTTTGTTCGTGAATGGCCGACAATACACCGCATGACTTAGCTTCAAACTGGTACTCACTTTTGGTGTAACCAATTTGTTCGATTACCGAACGTACTACATCTTGCACATCCACATATGCGCTTGATTTTACTTCTCCTGCCACTACAACCTGTCCGGTCGTTACAAGTGTTTCGCAAGCTACTTTCGAGTTCTCGTCATATGCCAGGAACTCATCAAGCAAAGCATCCGATATCTGATCGGCTACTTTATCGGGGTGTCCTTCAGACACCGATTCGGAGGTAAATAAATAACTCATTACTCTATAAATTATTAGTTTAGTAATGAATTGACCAAAGGAGGGAAACGATTGCCGAACGGCAGAAACAGTGAGGGGCTTGTTTTAGCATTTTTTCCTGTGGTTGCAAGCAATACAAATCTATCCACGTCAATTCTGAGCGCAAAGATACAAAAAAAAGGGATCATTCAAGTGATCCCTTTTGGAAAGATATAATTTTGACTGCGTAATCCGTAGCTCAATTCATCCGTTAATTCGTTTTCTCTACTATTTCCTCGATAGCTAAACGCCGGTATTCGGAGGGTGAGAGCTTGTAGTGCTCCCGGAAGTTGCGGTAGAAGGTGACTTTAGAACCGAAACCCGAGAGGAAGGCTATTTCGTCGATTGTCAGGTTCTCTTCGCTTGTCAATAACTGGCGGGCATACCTGATTCGGAGCCGGTTGATATATTCATTAAAAGAACAATCGGTATTCTCCCTCACAGCATCATAGAGGTATTTCTCGTTGGTGCCCAAGAGGGTGGCGATCTTTTTGCGGTTGATATCCGTCTGTTTGAAAAGCTGTTCGCTTTCCATCAACTCTTTCAGGGAAAGATAGAGTTTAGCGCTTTTAGAACTTTCAGTATCGGGCTGCGATGCCAGGATAGTCAGTTCCTTTTCTTCTACCTTGGAGACGAGGAAATCCTGATTCTTTATTTGCAGGTAGAGTTCGCGGTTCTTCATTTTGAGCTTGCGCGAATAGAGGTATATCAGCGTACCGATGATGATCAGTAAAATGCAGGCTGTGATCAATCCGACAAGGGTGATGCGCAGGTTCGTGATGGAGGCCTTTTTGCGTTCCAATTCGAGGTTTTGCTCGTTTAATTTGTCTTGCCGGTAGCTTTCGTATTTATAGCGTTGTTCTATTTTGTTTATCTCCGTCTGCCGATTGCGCTTTTGCAATGAGTCGTTGACCGCGCTCCATTTCTGCAATGAATTGTATGCCGCCCGGTAGTTCCCCTCAGCCTCATAGACCTTGCCCAAAACCTTCAATGCAACATCAAACGTATGGTTCGGCCCAATGTGTTTGTCGATCAATGCGACCGTTTGCAGAGACAATTGCTTTGCCCGGTTGAGGTCTCCTCGTTTCAGGTAGTTCTCAGCCAGGTGGCTATACAGGAAGATCTCTATTCGCGGATTGCCGGTAGCTTGTGCCATCTCGATGGACTTTTGAAAATAGCGATTTGCCTCTTGGTAGTCTCCCTGGTTTTCATACCAGTCGCCTATATTTGCATAGATGTGATACAGACGTTCCTGCTTTTTCTTGTCGACAGGTGGTACTTCTAACAGGTGGGCTGCCGCCTGGAAAGAGGCCAGTTTCTTTGGTGAATCGATGCCGTAGAGGCTGGCTTTGTTGTTGAAAACCGTAGCCATCTGCATGGTGTCGCCTATCTGTTGAAAGAGGGTGTAGGCATGGGCATAGGCTGTTTCAGCGGCCAGGCTGTCTTTTGCATTTTTGCTGGCGTCGGCTACATGGAGAGAGAAGCCGGCCTCCGGCATAATCATATTCGTCTCTTGCGCATACTCAACCGCTTCCGAAGCATATTGCTTCATCATCAGATAGTCGTTTATATAGAAATAGGCGTTGCAGATATCCTCGTAGAGCCTGAACATGGCGCCGGTGTTGTTTAAATCTTTTTGCAGGGAGAGTGCCAACAGGTAGTTGTCGAGTGCCTGGTAGTAAACCCCCGATTTATAAAAAGCAAGCCCCGTCTTGTGAGCGTTTACGGCTATGCTGTCGATCCGCAGGGAGTCTTGTCGCGAGGTGTTGTTTTGCGCAGAGGCTTTTGACGCCAATAAGAGGGCAAATAGCGTCATAAGAAGTGTAAGTTTGTTAGATGTGTTCATTATTTGAATTAGTCTGTTTTCATGAATGATCCGTGGAGAAAGAGTTAGCTTAATGGAAGAGTAAACCAGGCAACAGATCCTTTCTTCTCTTGTGATTCGATTCCGATGGAGCCGCCTAAGTCTTCCATAATGTTTTTACTGATGCTCAACCCCAAGCCAACTCCCTGCTCAAAATTATCTACTTTATAGAAGTTGTGGAATACTTTTTCAATATGTTCTTCCGCAATGCCGATGCCGGTATCGACCACTTCAAAGCGCAATCTGTTATCGCCGGTCACCTCGTATTGCATACGGACGCTTCCTTTTTCTGTGAATTTGAAGGCGTTGTTCAATAGGTTGTAAATAACCTGTTTGACATGTCCCCGGTCGGAATGAATCAATAGAGGAGGAGCGTCCGAAGGAAAGATCAGTTCTACATCCGAAGGTATAACGTGTGACTTCTCCTTATAAATATCTTTGCACAGCTCTTTCAGGTCGAACACCTGCTTCGTATACGGCAGTTCTTTGGTCTCTAAGTAGGAGAAATCCAGCAAATCGCTTACCAGTTGCAGCAACACCTCGTTGTTTTTATTGATATGCTGTACCAATTCGCCTGTTTCCGGGTTGTCGTACATCTCGCCCAGGATATTCGAAAAACCGACAATAGCATTCAAGGGCGTGCGTATTTCGTGGCTCATATTGGCCAGGAAGGCTGCTTTCAATCGGTCGGCCTCTTTGACCTGCAATAATTCCATCTCTTTTTCCTGCTGTTCGGTCACATTCACCATATAGCAAACAATGCGTGCCGGTTTGCCTTCCGCATTGTATTTATAGGTTCGGATATTGCAATTATACCATAATATCTCCCCTTTATGTATGCGCCGGAAGATGGTGGTAAAGCTGTCGATCTCGCCCTCTATCAGGCGTTGGAAACCATCGATGGCGACCTTCTCGTAGTCGTCGGGGTGGATGGAATCTATAAACGGATTCTTCAAGCCGCCTTCGCTATTGTTAAAAGCGTCGATCTGTTCTAAATAGTCGGGGTTGTCATCTATTCCGAAATCCACACGCAGGCTTCCGCTTTCCAGATCAAACTCCCAGAGGAAAGCGTTGCCTGTATCGACTGCAATCTGTAGTTTTGCCAGGTTCGACTGTATCTGTTCGTTCTTCAGGTGATTTTCCGTAACGTCGGTTACCAGAAACAGGTAGCCCTGCAATTCGCCTTCACCATCTTTGAGCGGGGTACATTTCGCATTGATGTATTTCGTGGTTCGCTTTTCTTCCCACTGATAAAAACCTTTCTCCTGTGCCACATCGAAACGATAGATCATGGTCATATCGGCCTCTTCGCCCCGGCGTGCCTTCTCTTTAGCCTCCTGCGGGATATTGGGGTTTTCGAACATATTTGTGCCCAGTGCCTTTTCCTTCGTGATTCCGAATATATCCATATCGGCCGGGTTGATATCGAGTAGCAATCCCTCTTTGTCGTACACCTCGATACCCATCGGCATCTTCTCGAAAATAAGTTGAAATTTGGCTTCACTCTTAAGCGCTTCAAAAGAGGATTTCCGGAGCTCTTCCTTCGAACGGATCTGTTCGATAACAAAAGAGAACAAACCGGAGAAGAGGCGCAGGTTTTCGATATCCAGATCACTCCATTCCCGTTTCCTGTTTACACAGTCCATGCCAACAAAGCCATTGATGTTTTTATCATAGTAGGTGGGAATGGCCAATTGCGATCCGATATGCAGCTCTTCCATCAGTTTTCGTTCCGCTTCCGCTTCCGCAGGCAATACCGACGAGTCATATACACAGATAGGTCGGTCTTCTTTTATCTTTTCCAGCCACCAGGGAAGCTCATTTTTCGATAAACGATTGTAAAACATCTCCGGCATTTTTCCGGTCTCTTCGGTATGTACCTCCTGAATAAAACTCATTAATTTTGCCTCACCCGTAAAGAAACCGATAAAAACCCGGTCGACTGAGAAAAAGTCTTTTATGATCGACAGGGAATTGTGAATCGAATCCGCGTGGTTTGATTGTAATAAGGTCAGTACAGACGACAACGCTTTGCGTAAAGCGATCGTATTCGCCAAAATAACATCATTGTAATATTCAGGCATTTTTTCACTGTTTAAGGGCTCGTTTGGGGTCATAATTGTATGCAGGTTAATAAACTCATATTCGCAAAGATAATAAGAGCCATTGAATATTAAGAATACTTTACCGATAAAATCATAGGATAAGCGCATTTAAAATCATGAAACAGGAAACGAACCCAAAATAGCAAAATGATATTTCGGCAGGAGTTTTTTTGCAAAAAGGCAGGGGTTTGCGAACAAACTCCCGGGAGTTAGTATTTGTTAACAATTGAAGTGTAAGCAATCCACCCCTATTTTAACTAAAAACAACCCCCTTCTGCTTACACTTCGGTTTTTGAAAAGAAGTCATTTGCTGCCAAAAAAAATGGATGAAGCTTATATGCGTTTACGCTGGATAAACAAATATCACTATATTTGTAAGGGCTGTTAAAGCCTTATTACTCATCATTAAAATTTATTTATTATGAAAAAGAATCTGTTATTCATGTTGTTACTTATCGCTTTGCCGATTTCTTTGTTTGCGCAGAATAATGATCCGCAGCGCAGGATCGGAGTGCATGATCCGGTTATGATCAAAGAGGGAGGCACCTATTATCTGTTTACGACCGGGAATGGGGTGAGTGTGTTTTCCTCCCCGGATATGAAAGAGTGGAAACGGGAAAAACCGGTATTCGAAAAGGCACCCGACTGGACGCTGGAGGCGGTGAAGGGATTCCGCGGGCACTTCTGGGCGCCGGACATCAGCTATCACAACGGCCTGTTTCATCTCTATTATTCCATCTCGGCTTTTGGCAAGAATACCTCCTGCCTGGGCTTGGTGACCAATAAAACGCTTGATCCGCAAAGCCCCGACTTTAAATGGGTCGATCAGGGGCCGGTGATTTGTTCGACACCGGGTGTTGACAACTGGAATGCCATCGATGCCAATCTTATTTATGGCGAAGACGGGAAGCCCTATCTGTTTTGGGGCTCTTTCTGGGACGGACTTCAGATTATTCGCTTGACCGACGACCTGAAAAAACCCTATCCGGGCGAAAAACCCCGTACAATCGCCTCTCGCAAGAGCGACCGCCGGTCGGAAAACCCACCCTCCATCGACAATAATCCGGTTGATGCGGGCGGCAATGCGATTGAAGCGCCTTTTGTGTATAAAAAAGGAGATTATTATTATTTCTTTGCCTCCATCGACTATTGCTGCAAGGGGGTTGAGAGTACCTATAAAATGATTTACGGTCGCTCTAAGAATGTGAGCGGTCCTTATTACGATAAGGAGGGGAAAGATATGCTGCTTGGCGGCGGCACCATCATTATGGCAGGCGATAAAGACTGGCATGGTGTGGGACATAACGCGGTTGTAGGTTGGAATAATGAAGATTTCCTGGTGTTCCATGGCTATGATGCCAATGATAATGGGCATTCTAAACTGCGGATATTCCGTCTGTTGTGGGACGATGCCCAATGGCCTGTTGTAGGAGAGGCGGTCTATTGATTATTTAGGAACAGATAGATCCTGTTTCAATAAATTTCCGTAAGTTTGTCTGCTCTTTTTAGAAAGAACTGTTTGTTTAAATATTACAATATGGAAAAGAACGATTTGCTTGAAATGGTGAGAACCAAGGCCCAGGGATGGCTCAGTAAAAGTTACGACGAGGAAACACGTACACAGGTTCAGGCCATGCTTGATAATGAAGACTCTACGGAATTAATCGAAAGTTTTTATAAGGATCTGGAATTTGGAACCGGTGGGCTCCGCGGCATTATGGGCGTGGGGTCGAACCGGATGAATATCTATACCGTAGGCGCTGCAACGCAAGGATTATCCAACTATCTGAAGAGTGAATTCGCTCATCTGGAACAGATAAAGGTGGTAATCGGACACGATTGCCGTAACAACAGCCGCTTGTTCGCGGAGATCTCTGCCGATATCTTCTCGGCCAACGGCATCAAGGTTTATCTTTTCGAAGACCTGCGCCCGACACCGGAGATGTCGTATGCGATCCGCAAATTGGGATGCCAGAGTGGTATTATCCTGACTGCATCGCATAATCCGAAGGAATACAACGGATACAAAGCCTATTGGGACGATGGGGCACAGATGATTGCTCCGCACGACCGCAATACGATTGCTGAGGTGAATAAGATTCGCAATGCTTCGGAGATTAAATTCAAAGGGAACAAGGAATTGATCGAGGTGCTCGGTGAAGAGATCGATGAGCAATATGTGCATGCATTGACCTCTATCTCTCTTTCGCCCGAAGCGATTGCCCGTCATAAGGATATGAAGATCGTCTACACGCCGATCCATGGAACAGGTGTGAAACTGGTGCCGGCAGTGATGAAAGCGTTTGGTTTTACCAATATCATTCATGTGCCTGAGCAGGATGTGGTGAGTGGTGATTTCCCGACGGTGATCTCTCCGAATCCGGAGGAACCGGCAGCTCTCTCCATGGCGGTAGAGAAGGCGAAAGAGACCGATGCCGACCTGGTATTGGCGACCGACCCGGATGGCGACCGTGTAGGCGCTGCGATCAAAAACGATGAGGGCGAATGGGTATTGGTTAATGGTAACCAGACCTGTATGATCTACCTCTATTACCTGATCACCCGCTGGAAAGAGCTGGGCAAGGTAGAAGGAAAGGAATACATTGTTAAAACCATCGTAACGACGGAGACGATCCGCACGATTGCCGAAAAGAATGGCGTGGAGATGTATGATGTCTATACCGGATTCAAATGGATCGCTGATGTGATGCGTAAAAATGAAGGCAAGAAAACGTATATCGGCGGTGGCGAAGAGAGCTACGGCTTCCTGGCGGAAGACTTTGTGCGCGATAAGGATGCCATTTCGGCCTGTGCCCTGTTGGCAGAGATCGCTGCCTGGGCCAAAGACCAGGGCGTTACGCTTTACCAATTATTGCAGAACATCTATGCCGAGTATGGCTATTCCAAAGAGCTGGGTATCTCTGTCGTGAAAAAAGGGAAGAGCGGTGCGGAAGAGATCGAAGCCATGATGAAACGTTTCCGGGAAAACCCGTTGACGGAGATCGCCGGCTCGAAAGTCAGCCTCTTTAATGATTTCGGTACGTTGAAAAGCTATAGCTACGCGGATAACGAAACGTTGACATTGGATATGCCGACGACCTCGAATGTGTTGCAGTATTTCACCGAAGACGGAACGAAAGTATCTATCCGTCCTTCCGGAACCGAACCGAAGATTAAGTTCTATTGCGAAGTGCATGCAAAAATCAATAGTATAGAAGATATCCCGCAAGCAGAAAAAGATGCCAACGAAAAGATCGAACAGATCAAGGCTTCACTGGGGATCTGATAAATAAAAAAAGGACTTTAAGGGTTGACCTTAAAGTCCTTTTAGTTTCTTGACAGTTTCAACTTAAGAGACGGTCTTGTCCCTTAAGAACTTTAAAGACCACCAACCACTACTCAAAAGACTGCTTTCGCCACCTGGTAGACACTTTCGGTGGCTAAGAAAGAATAAAAATGCAGGCAGGGCACGCCATGGGCGATCAGGTCTCTGCATTGTTCGATGCACCATTCCACACCAACGGCTTTGGCTTCCTCGTCTGTTTTGCATTTGCGCAATTCCGTCGCGAAAGGTTCGGGGATATCTGCCCGGAACACTTTGGGCAGTATGGTCAGCTGATTGCGTAACACTACCGGTTTGATGCCGGGAATGATTGGTACGTTGACGCCTTCTGCCCGGCAACGATCAACAAACTCATAATATTTGGCATTGTCGAAAAACATCTGGGTAACCAGATACTCCGCACCATTCTTCACCTTCTCTTTCAGGTAATGGATATCGGAATCCATATTGGGCGCCTCTTCATGTTTCTCGGGATAGCAGGCCATGCCGTAGGAATAGGGCGTTTCGTTGGCTTCAAAGAGGGTGCCGTCGACCGCTATGCCCCGGTTGAAGTCGTTTACCTGTTTCTGAAGATCGGTCGCGTAGTCGTGATACTCCGCCGGATTCAGGTTGGGATCCAATGTTTTCGTGTCGCCCCGCAGCAACAACAGGTTGTAGACACCCAGGAAGTTGAGGTCGATCAAGGCGTATTCTGTTTCATCTTTGCTGAATCCTTTGCAGATTATATGCGGCACAGCCGGAATACCATAGCGGTTCTGAATGGCAGAGGCAATAGCTACCGAACCGGGACGTTTGCGGATATTCGCGCGTTCGAAGCGTCCGTCGGGCAGGGTTTTGTAGATTGGCTCGCTGTGGTGCGACGTGATATTGATATATTGCGGGTCGAATTCCCAAAGCTTGTCGATCACACTATATACTTTCTTGATACTGTTTCCTTTCAACGGAGGAAGCAGCTCAAAGGAGAAAGCTGTTCCTTTATGATTGTTGATTAAATCAATGACTTTGGATTCTGCCCTGTTCTCTTTCATGATGGTAATAATTTGCCAGCAAAAGTAACCAATTTACCCCGAAATAGCTTACTTTTGCCTTGACAATCTAATTTACGATGATTATGGAAAATATTAATTGGTCAGACCTTTCATTCGGTTATATGAAAACCGATTACAATGTGAGATGTTATTACCGGGATGGGAAATGGGGCGAGTTGGAAGTTTCTTCTTCCGAGATCATTAACATCCACATGGCAGCTACCTGCCTTCACTATGGACAAGAGGCTTTTGAAGGCTTGAAAGCTTTTAAGGGTAAAGACGGAAAGACGCGTGTTTTCCGCATGGATGAAAACGGGAAACGCATGCAGTCTTCCAGCCAGGGCATTAAGATGGCTGAGCTTCCGTTGGATAAATTCCAAGAGGCAGTCCGTAAAGTAATTAAATTGAATGAGCGGTTTGTGCCCCCTTACGGGAGCGGCGCTTCGCTGTATATCCGTCCGCTGTTGATCGGATTGGGTGCGCAGGTGGGTGTGAAACCGGCAAACGAGTATATGTTTCTTGTTTTTGTTACGCCGGTGGGTCCATACTTCAAGACAGGTTTCCAGCCTTCCAAGGTGTGCATGATGCGCGGATACGACCGGGCAGCGCCATACGGAACAGGAACCATCAAGGTAGGTGGTAACTATGCCGCCAGCCTGGCAGCCGGTGAACTGGCCAAAGAAAAGGGCTATGCCGCGGTGCTTTACCTGGATCCGAAAGAAAAGAAATACCTCGACGAGTGTGGTCCTGCTAACTTCTTTGCTATTAAAGGCAATAGTTATATCACGCCGAAGTCGAATTCCATCCTTCCTTCGATCACCAATAAGAGCCTGATGCAACTGGCGGAAGACATGGGTATGACCATCGAGCGCCGTCCGGTAGCGTTTGAAGAACTGGCTACTTTTGAAGAGGCAGCGGAATGTGGCACGGCAGCGGTTATTACGCCGCTTTCACAAGTCGACGACCTGGATGAAGGTAAGTCATATATATTCACGACTGACAACAAACCGGGGCCGGTATGTACGAAACTGTATAAGAAACTGACGGGAATTCAATGCGGTGACGAACCGGATCCATACGGATGGGTAGAGATTATCGAATAAAGATTCCAATCACTACAAATAGAAGACGCGGAGAACAGATGAGCCTAACCAACTCACTTTCTCCGCGTTTGTTTTATCTATCCATTATCAATTATCCATTATCAATTATTCCAAAGTATTCCAACGCCTTCTGTATGCCGTCGTTCTCGACCGTATCTGTCACGTAGTCGGCCATGGCTTTCACCTCTTCTTCGGCATTTCCCATAGCGATACCTAACGGCACATGTTGCAACATCTCCACATCGTTGCCGCCATCGCCAAAAGCCATCGAGTCTTCCAATGCAATTCCGAAGTGTTCGAGCATCTTGTCGATACCTACTGCCTTGCTATTTCCGCGTGGAACAACATCCGAAAACATGGGATTCCAACGGGTCGCTTCCGCATGAGGCATGACCGACATAATACGTTCCTGCTGTTCTTTCTGAAAAAAGGCAATCACCTGATAAACGGTTTCGTCGGCTACTTCCCGCAAAGGGCGCAACGGAACGTCTGAAAACTTCAATAGCTCGAAGATCTCCTCCACTGTTTGGTTTGCATAATTCATCCAGATGGCGTTCTCCTGTACCAGGGCAGAAGGGAAATTCTCCACTTTTTCCTGATAATCGAGCAGGGCTTCAATATCTTCCTTCGGGATTCCTCGACGGTAGATCACCTCATCCTTACCTTTCAGGCAATAACTTCCGTTCATGGTGATATAGCCGTCGAACTCCATATCGCCCAAGTTGTTGATCGCCCGCATGTGGCGTCCTGTCGCAATGAATACTTTGATGCCTTTCGCGCGCAACGCACTGATGGCTTCCCGCGCCGAGGCGGGTACTTTATGTGTTTGAAAACTGACGAGTGTCCCGTCAATATCAAAAAAAATCGCTTGAACCATGGCGCATTGATCAGAACTTATATCCTACCGTCAGCGAAAGTTGTGTGCGGTTGGTTTTCAGCGTAAGCGGCTGTGCTTTGATCAATTTAGTCGGATTATCCCTCTCGTCGTAGAGAATGATATTGGAGAAAGCGTATGCATCTTCTTTGTAAGTCGTAGCTACGCAGGCCATATCCATATAAAACTGCGGCGTAAAGCGATAACCGAACCCGACAGAGAAGCTGTCTCTTCCTTTATCGATTGTATAATGAGGCAACGTTCCTACCGTAAAGATCTCTACATCGCCGTCTTTCAGTTTGTCTTTCATCGGCGAATTGGTGAAAGTTCCACCGGCGCGCACATAGAACTGCGGGGTGATACGGGCTTCTGCACCGATGCGCAGCGTACCGCCTGCCTTGAAATTGTCACGAATATCTTGGTTCTCGTAACGGTAATCAGCCGATTCGCCGTATGAGTTGTACAATTTCATATTCCGGTAGTTGGTCATTTCGTAGTCTACACTCAATAAACCATACCTGCCCAGAATGAAGGCCGCGCTAAACAGCCATTTGTCCGGCGTGCGCAGTTGGTAATCGGTATAAGCCCCTTTGGGGGAATTGTCGGAGATAACATCGCCATTCGGAAAGTCATTGTTAGTCAAAGCCGATCCGGCTTCTCCATAATAGACATCGGTCATTTTATACCAGATAGGCGAGTTATAAGCAACTCCCAAGCGCAAAAAGTCCCAGGGTCTCAGGATAGCACCCAGATTGATGCCGTATCCGCTTCCGTCGGTGTTCAGTCCGTTGTCTAAGTAGAAGTCGTTGCCAGCGGCTGTAAAGTATTCATCGTAGAATGCCTTCAGTTGGTAGTTGATATCTGTTACGTTCAATGTGGCACCAAACAGGAATGTTTCGGCGAAATTCAATCCGAAAGAGATATTGTATTGGTCGATCGAACCGGATTCCCTCACGTTATAGCGTGCCTGATTAATACCGAAGGGATACCATCCATTTCCGTTGTCTTCGCCAAACATGCTTCCGTAGGTCTGATTGCCGGCGCCATCTTTGCCTGTATCGATGATAAGTCCTCCCTGAAAACCTAATACCGACAACCAGTCGTTCAGGTCGTCGTATGCATAGTCCCCGCTGATCGCATCAAAGGGCAGTCCATACGCCCGTTCGCCAATGTAGTCGGAGAGTGAGGTGTCGAGGCCTTTTCCGCTTCGCGCATAATAGTGGCGGTTGAAATTCTTAAGCCGGTTGTAGGAAAATCCTGCATTCCAGCTCACCAGCCCTTCGTCTCTTCCTGTCGGGAAGTAGGCCACATAGGCGATATTGTTGAAATTGACTTTCGTCCGGTTCTTGCTATCGGTCTCTCCGAGCCAGTCGGTTTTCGCATTGGTCATGGAGAGGTTAAGGGTTGTAACCACCTCCGAACTCTTGTAGACTGCCAGCCCGGCCGGGTTGCTGCTCATAGCGGAGATGTCTCCACCCAGCGCCCCGAAGGCGCCACCCATGCTCATATAGCGGGCTGTTCCCTGCATATCTGTTTGCCCGAACTTATAAGCATCCAACATACTTTGTGAAAAAGCAACGCTGCCACAAAGGGTCAGCGCTGCTATTAGTAGACTTATTTTTTTCATCCTTTTGTTTTTTTATTCAACTTCCATCTTCACTTATCAACACAGAACGACTGATTTACCGACGTCCGCCACCGGAACGTCCACCACCGCCGCTGCTGCTTGCACCGCTTGAGCGACTGCTTCCGCCACCACTGCTTCCCGAATTGAATGATCCGCTGGATGAACTACGGGAGGTAGAGGGTGCTGTATAGGTACTTCTTTGTTGAGAAGAATTCGAGTTGGTGTTCGAACGGTTGTATGTGCTGCTGCTTCTGCCGGTTGACGGAGCTGTTGTCGACTGCCGGGTGGTCGTCGAGCTTGAACGGCTTGTCGATACCCGTGTGCGGCTGTCGCTCGATGAAGCGGCGGCATTGCTTTGTCTGCTTACAGATGTGTTGCTCTGGCGTGTTGCCTGGCTACTGCTCTGACGTGTTGTTGTACCGGTATTGCTGGTGCCTACCCGTGTACTTTCGGTGGCTCTGTTGCCGGCACCTGTTACGCCTTCGCGGGTGGTCCGTCCGGTTGTGCCAACACTTTCCCGTGTCGCTGTCGTTGCCCGGTTGTTATCACCACGCAATGAGGTCGCATTCTGACGTCCTGTGCGGGATGCCGACGAACTGGCTGTTCCTGTCCGGTCGGTGGAGCGAGAGGCTGTTCCTCTTGAATAAGAGGCGCGTCCGTTGCTGTAATGGTTGCGATTGGATGTGTAGTAGTTAGTGTAATAATGGTTGTGTCCCCAACCACCATAGTAACCACCGTAATAGCTACCGTAGTAACCGCCATAATATCCTCCATACCAGGGGCTATACCAGGGATCATACCATCCGGCATAATAGCCTCCCCAGCCCCAACTCAATCCCCAATGCCAATGAGGTCTGTGATACCAGGATGAATAATACCAGGGGTTTCCAAACCCACCATAATACCAGGGATCCCAATAGTTGTATCCCCAGCCTCCCCAGCTATTGCCAACATTGATGTTGAAGCTTACATTCGCTCCTCCGTCGGAATAGTCGGTGTCGTAGCCATAGCCATAGTAGCCGTCGCTCAGGTAAAGGTCTACCTGATCGGCTCCGACAATGGATATCTTACTGGGTGAATGATAGCGGATGATCCGTTCGGTATATTCCGTATCGGAACGACGTTCCTGCGGCGTAACCACCGGGTCGTCTTCGTAAGGAAGCTCATCTTCATAATAATAATCTTCCTCCATATCCGCATTGGAATAGCGGCGGTTGTATTCATCTACATCACGCTCCCCGCTTTTGCTTTCAGGAGCTGCTGTGGTGGCTGCTACATATACAATTTCTTCTTTCGGCTGCACAATCTCCTTCGCTTCAACTTCAGCTTTTTTAGTCTTTTTGTTTTTGGAAGAGAAATATACATCGTCGAAGAATTCTCCCTGAGCCGACGCACTGAAGGCCATCAGGAGCATTACTAATAATGACGTTAATTTCATGGGTTTCATATTCTTTTCTCCTCTATTAATAAGTTAATCTTTTTAGTTAATCCTTTGACTTGTGAATCCTCTATTGGTTTAATAATTTCCAAAGAGTGCGTTCCTCTCTTTTCTCTATTATACAAATATAGTGAAAATTCATGGGATCTCTTCTATATTATATATACTTTAACCAAATCGGGCTAATACGCATCTCTTTTTATATGTGATGCAAAAAATGGGGCAAAAGCTGCATATGTATCCGCTGTCTGCCATTTTGCCGGTTCCCGTTTGTGTCGGAAAATTGGGGAAAACTGAAAAGCAAGGTGTAAGCAATAGGGGCGTTTTTTGACATTAATAGGGTGGTTGTCGTGACTATTCGGTTTGTTAAAAAATGTTTCTCCCGGGAGTTTGTAAAAATACTCCTTGCATTTCGGCGAAATTCTCCTGCCGAAATATCAAAATGCTATTTCGAACTTCTTCTCAAAAAAGGGGCTTTCGGTGTTTCGGAAGGAGACGGTAGGTGACAAAGTGGCAGTAGGAACGGTTTTGGATGGGTGGTCATTCCGTATGGGATCCTATAAAAAACATACGGAAAGATATTCACATATCTTTCCGTACGGAAAATGAATTGGCTGCCTGAAACCAGGCAGCAAACAACTTATTTTATTAACTCTAAAATCACTGCAAATCTAAAACAAATATATTTAGCATCCAACGAATCCTTTCCGTTTAACAAATAAAGCGCATTGCGAAACCGTTACCCGTTAATTTGTTATCTTTGTCCCTTCATTGGTTTATTATTTAAGGTAAAAAGAACATGAATAAAGCATTACACCAATTGGGCGAGTATGCGCTGTTGATGCGGAAGAGTATCACGATTCCGGACAGATGGAGTATGTTTTTCAAGCAATTAATCAAAGAGATTTATAAGCTCGGAGTCGATTCGCTCTGGATTGTGATTATCATCTCCGTGTTTATCGGTAGTGTTATTGCCATCCAGATATCCCTGAATATCGACTCGCCATTGATTCCGCGATTCACCATCGGTTATATGACCCGTGAGATTATCCTGTTGGAGTTTTCCTCTTCCATTATGTGTCTGATACTCGCCGGGAAGGTGGGTAGTAATATTGCTTCGGAGATCGGCACGATGCGGGTGACCGAACAGGTGGATGCCATGGAGATTATGGGCGTCAATTCGGCGAACTATATGATACTGCCCAAGATTGTTGGATTGATGATGTTTATTCCGGTGCTTGTGATTTTCAGTATGTTTACCGGTATTCTGGGGGGAGTGGCGGCCAGTAGTCTGATCGATGGGATGTCGCTTACCGACTTCGAGTATGGATTGCAATACTGGTATGTGCCGTTCTACGTCTGGTACTCCATTATCAAATCTGTTATCTATGCCTTTATCATTGCTTCGATCTCCTCCTATTTCGGCTATTATGTGAAAGGAGGCGCGTTGGAAGTAGGGAAGGCAAGTACCAATGCGGTGGTGACAAGTAGTGTGATGATTCTGTTGGCCGACGTTATATTAACCCAATTATTGTTGACATAGTATGGTTGAAGTAAAACATTTGGTGAAATCATTCGAGGGACGCACGGTATTGAACGATATCAATGCTCTGTTTGAAAACGGAAAGACAAACCTGATCATCGGCCGAAGCGGATCGGGAAAAACGGTGTTGATGAAGAATATCATCGGGTTGATGCGTCCTGATGCGGGTGAAATCCTTTACGACGGACGCGATCTGACTACCATGTCAAAGAAAGAACTCAACCATTTGCGTCGTGAAATGGGTATGCTTTTCCAGGGATCCGCCCTGTTCGACAGTATGTCGGTACTCGAAAATGTGATGTTCCCACTCAATATGTTCTCCAATGATTCATTGAAAGAGCGGCGCAACCGGGCGATGTTTTGCCTCGAACGGGTGAACCTGCGTGACGCGGAGGATCTGTATCCTTCGGAGATCAGCGGAGGCATGATGAAACGTGTGGCGATTGCCCGCGCCATTGCCCTGCAGCCGGAGTATCTTTTCTGCGACGAACCCAACTCGGGACTCGACCCGAAAACCTCGCTGTTGATTGATGAACTCATCCATGATATTACGATCGAATACAATATGACCACCATTATCAATACGCATGATATGAATTCGGTGATCAATATCGGCGACAATATCATCTTTATCCAGGAGGGCGAAAAAGAGTGGCAGGGCACAAAAGATGATGTAATGACCTCCCGGAACAAAGCGCTCAATGACTTTATCTTTGCTTCCGACCTCTTCCGTAAGGTAAAAGAGGTGGAGATGAACATCGAGGAAGGTTGATATTTCTTTTTGTAACTATAACGATCGTATGATGAAAACACCATTTCTCCTATTATTCTTATCAGTAATAGGCGCGTTAAACGCGCAGGTAAACTACAAAATCGACAGGGATATCTCCTATATAACAGAGGCGGAAACCGACAGTTATCGTCGGGAACGTTGTGTGTTGGATGTCTATTATCCGGAAGGGATAACCGATTTTCCGACAATTGTATGGTTTCATGGGGGCGGACTGACCGGCGGATCGAAAGATATTCCGCGGGAGCTGAAGGAACAGAGGTGTGCTGTGGTTACGGTGAACTACCGGCTTAGCCCTCGGGCGACTGCGCCGGCTTATATCCTGGATGCTGCCGAAGCATTGGCATGGGCATTCAAACATATCGAAAAATATGGTGGGACAGCGGAGAAAATCTATGTCTCCGGTCATTCGGCGGGTGGCTATCTGGCTCTGATGCTTGCCCTAGATAAAAGTTATCTGGCTGCTCACGAGGTGGATGCCGATAGGGTGGCCGCCTGGATTCCCCTGAGCGGGCAAACGGTGACGCATTATACGATCCGCAAGGAGATGGGATTAAAAGACGGTATACCGGTTATCGAGCAATATGCTCCCCTTTCTCATGCGCGTCCGGATACGCCTCCCATTATTCTTATCACTGGCGGAAGATACCTGGAAATGTCGGCACGTTACGAAGAAAATGCGCTATTGGACGCGGTGCTTCGCGGGGTAGGGAATAAGAATGTCTCCCTGTATGAGTTGGAAGGGTGTGATCATGGCACGATGTGTGGCCCCGGTTGTCTTATGATGGTCGATTATATCCGAAAGAAAGAGCGGCGGTAATTGTTGCTTAATAGATAAAAAAGAAGCGGGGCTCTCTGTTGATTCAGAGAGCCCCGCTTTATTTTTGCCTCACCGGGAGGGTGAGTCCTATCGGTTTATTTGTTGTAAACGCTCCAGTCTACGTTGTGCATATCGCCGCTCTTGGCCAGTTCTTCGTGGAAAGCGAAGCAGCAGTGGAGGTTCTGAGGCGTATGTCCCTTGATACCCATCTCTAAGTATTCGCGCAACAAGGGTTTGTAGTCGGGGTGCACACAGTTGTCGATGATGGCATTCGCACGTTGGATTGGCGATTTGCCACGCAGGTCGGCTACGCCATACTCGGTAATAATGATCTTTACGGAGTGTTCGCTGTGGTCCATGTGGGATACCATTGGCACAAAAGCGCTGATCTTGCCCTCTTTCGCGGTGGAAGGAGTGGTGAAGATCGACAGCATACCGGCGCGGGTAAAGTCGCCTGAACCACCGATACCGTTCATCATACGGGTACCCGATACGTGAGTTGAGTTGATGTTTCCGAAGATATCAGCTTCCAAGGCGGTATTGATTGTTACCAATCCCAGGCGGCGAGCCACTTCCGGGTTGTTGGATATCTCTTGCGGACGAAGCAACAGTTTGTCTTTAAAGAAGTCGAGATTGCCGTAAATATCTTCTATCACTTCGTTGCTAACGCTCAGTGAACAACCGCTGGCAAACTTAACACGGCCCTCTTTCATCAATTTGATCACCGCGTCCTGGATTACCTCTGTATATACATTGAAGGCAGGAATATCTTTGTTTTCGCCCATACAACCCAACACGGCGTTGGCTACGTTGCCCACACCGCTCTGCAATGGAACGAATCCCTCGGGCAGACGGCCGGCTTTCATCTCTTCCACTAAGAAGTTAGCTACGTTGCGTCCGATAGCCATCGTTACGTCATCGATCGGAGCAAACGGGCTGCCTTCGTTCGGTTGGTTGGTTTCAACCACCACGATCTTCGAAGGATCTACTTTGATATAGGGAGTTCCCACGCGGTCTGAAGGCGTGTAAACAGGAATTTCTTTACGGTAAGGAGGATCGGCCGGCTCATAGATGTCGTGCATGCCGCGGATTTCCTTCGGATGTTGTTTGTTTAGCTCCACAATAACCACTTTGGCCATGTTACAAACTGTCGGGGCAATACCTACACCACAGGTAGGAATGATTTCGCCCTCTTCGGTTACATCGGCTGCTTCCACAATGGCAACGTCTACTTTTCCCAGGAAGCCATAACGAAGCATCTGTGCCAATTCCGACAAATGCAAGTCGTAATATTGCGTGTCACGGGCATTCAATAGTGCGCGTAAGTCTTTGTTTGATTGATAAGGAGTGCGGAATTTGATCGCTTTAGCACGTGCTAACGTGCCGTCTAAGGAATCCCCTGTAGATGCGCCGGTGAACATGCCGATCTGAAAAGGATTGCCTTTCGCGTGTTCCTCTTCCGCTCTTTTGGCAATAGCCGCAGGTACTACTTTCGGACATCCGGCCGGAGTAAAACCGCCAAATCCCACATTGTCATCGTGTTTAACGAGTAAGGCAGCCTCTTCCGCTGTCATAAATTTTAACGCCATGATATATAGTTATTTAATAGGTAATAATTTCCTTACGCTTTTAAGGCGCAAAGGTAAGAAAAAACTACTGCTTATGTGTGCAAAAGATAGGTTAAAAAAAGCAACTCTAATACTTACGGTTCAATATTTCGGAGTAAAGAACGGCTTTTCGCAGGGCTTCCGGTTCATGAAACTCTTCGGAAGTAACCAAAGGGGTATAAATCTCTTCTGCGAAAATGGGTGAATCGTTCTCTCCTTGCAGGCGGATCATCCGTTCGATTTCGGTTTCTCCTGTCAGGAATGGTTGCTCGGTTCGGGTGGAAGTTGTTTTTGTTTTGGGCGATGGCTGAGCGGTTTTCTTTGTCCTTGCCGGCTGAGGTTTGGGTTGCGCCTCTTCTTCAGGGTTTAAAATAATCTCCCAGAAGCTACGGTCGGAGGCTGTCTCCGGCGTAACAATATCACGGGGAGGCTGCATTTTCTTCGCCTCTTCTTCCGCTTTTTTCTTCTTGCCGGAATTGATAACGCTGATCACACCGGCCACGCCGATAAGGATTATGTAAAGCCAATCGCCAATATTCTCCATAACTTTGATTATTTTTGCAGTCTGAAAACAGATGCGCAATTACAAAATGGTCACTACTAAGTCCTCCAAAGATACATATAAAAATGAAACGGAACCAAGTGAACCGGCAGAAAAGAAAATAAGGGTAACTTCACAGCCACCCTTATTCGATTTAACCAAAACCTTAACTATGAAAAAATTTACGTTTTTCGTATGCAAATATATCTAAATGTTTTAGGATTTGCAAATTTTTGTGTGCGAAAAGGCTGGAAAAGTGAAAGTTTTATAATTTATTAATAAATTCAGATGAGAAATCAAGACGCCGGGACTGACTTAAAATCAGTTGCCGGAAACCAAGAACGAAAATTGTTCATTGAAACCTACGGGTGTCAGATGAATGTGGCCGACAGTGAAGTAGTTGCTTCCGTCATGTCAATGGACGGATATCAGTTGACTGAAAAGCTGGAAGAGGCCGATGCTATTTTTGTCAATACCTGTTCTGTTCGCGACAACGCGGAACAACGGGTGTATGGCCGCCTTCAATACTTCCAATCGTTGAAGCGCAAGAAGAAAAACCTGATCGTAGGTGTTCTGGGCTGTATGGCCGAACGGGTCAGGGAGCAGCTGATCGACGAATGCGGAGTCGACCTTGTAGTGGGTCCCGACTCCTACCTGGATCTACCCAACCTGATCGGGGCTGTGGAGAAGGGCGAGAAAGCGATCAATGTCGAATTGTCGACCCAGGAAACTTACCGGGATGTTATTCCATTGAAGGTAAGCGGAGTGCGCATATCCGGTTTTATCTCCATTATGCGCGGATGTAATAATTTCTGTACCTATTGCATTGTGCCTTATACCCGTGGGCGGGAACGTAGCCGCGACGTGGAGAGTATTCTCAACGAGGTGCGCGATATGCGCGATAAGAACTTCAAGGAGGTGACCCTTTTGGGGCAGAATGTAAATTCCTATCTCTTCGAAAGGGATGGCGAAGAGATCACCTTTCCGAAACTGCTCGAACTGGTGGCTCGCGAAGCACCCGGCATGCGGATACGCTTCACCACGTCCCACCCCAAGGATATGAGCGATGAAACCCTATATGTGATTGCCCGTAATCCGAATATATGTAAACATATCCACCTGCCTGCCCAATCGGGTAGCTCGCGCATCCTGCAGGTGATGAACCGCAAATACACCCGCGAATGGTACCTGGAGCGTATTGCTGCTATCAAACGCATACTGCCCGACTGCGCCATCTCTACCGACCTTTTTTGCGGATTCCATTCCGAAACGGAAGAAGACTACGAACAGACGCTTTCGCTTATGCGCGAAGTAGGCTACGACAGCGCCTTTCTGTTTAAATACTCCGAACGCCCCGGCACCTATGCCGCCAAGCACTTGGAAGATGATATCCCGGAAGAGGTGAAGATACGCCGCCTGCAGGGCATGATCGACCTGCAAAACCAGCTCTCCGACGAAAGCAATCAACGCGATATCGGCAAAACGTTCGACGTATTGATCGAAGGCTTTTCCAAACGTTCGCGCGAGCAACTTTTCGGCCGCACGGAACAAAACAAAGTGGTTATTTTCGATAAAAGAAACTATCGTGTGGGGCAGCTGGTTCCCGTTCGCATCACCCACGCCTCGTCGGCTACACTTTTCGGTGAGCCGGTAGAGGACTAAAAATGCAAAAACGAATTTGACATTTTGTCAAAACCGCGGGAGAATTTTGTCAAAAACCCGGGACTTTGAAGACAAACTCCCGGGAGTTAGTATTTGTTAACATTTGAAGTGTAAGCAAAAGAGGGGCAAATCGTCCAAAATCGACCCTTTTTGCTTACACTTCGTTTTTTTATTTTTGGACGGAAAATGGGTGTTTTTGTTGCCAAGGAGATACCAATGGCATACAATATACGCCGCCCTTCCCCGTTCCTATTAATATTATATATGTATATAAACGAATGAACACATCATTATGAAACTCAGAATATTGCTATCGGGATGTTTTTTTCTGGCATTAGCCGGTTGTACGTTTGCCTCTTCTTCCTCTCGTTACGCTTCGGCCGATCCTGTTGTGATCCATCGCTTCGATAAGGCTTTGTATCGCTTATTGGAAGAGGAGAATGCCGCCGCCGGGGAAGCAGCCTTGAAAGAGGCCTATCCGCAGATGTTGGAGATTACGGGAAAAGCCGTTCTGAATATGAAAAGTGCAGATATGCCCGGTTTTTTCGATCGTCTACTCAATTATTATTCGGAACCGACCCTGAAGAGCCTGTATCGCCAGGCGCTGCAAACGTATGAAAACACGACGGAGATCGAAGAGCAACTGGGTAGCGGTTTTGCCTGTTTGCAAGAACTCTTGCCGACACTTCCTGTTCCGGAGGTCTATATGCATGTTTCGGGCTTTGGACAGAATGTCGTGGTGGGTGAAAACCTTTTGTCTATTTCCATCGATAAGTATATGGGAGAATATTTTGCCTTGTATGAGGACTTCTTCTATGACTATCAACGGCGGAAGATGACCCCCGACTATATTGTGCCGGATTATCTGGCGGGATGGCTGATGAGTGAGTTCCCTTTCAAAGGAAATGAAAATGTGCTATTGGAACGGATGATCTATGAGGGGAAGATAAAATATTTAGTGAGCTTAGCCGTTCCGTCGATGGATCAGGCTCAGCTACTGGGCTATACGGAGGAAGATCATCACTGGATCAAACAACATGAGGGAACGGTTTGGCGTACGATTATCGAACGAAAGCACCTGTACACGCCGGATCATATCACCACCGGTCAATATTTTGAATCCCGCCCTTCTACGTTTATCTCCGACAATGCCCCGGGCAGCTTAGGGTCGTTCTTAGGTTGGCAGATTGTTGCCCGATATATGAAAGAGACCAAAGCGACCCCCGCAGCGCTGATGCAAACCACAGATGCTCAGGCTATTCTGTCGGGTGCGAAATACAAGCCCTGAAGCAAAACGGCGTCTCAGAAAAGATTTCCACCCTCGTTTTTGCAGATAAAAATAAATTCCCTACCTTTGCACCGCAAAATAAGGCCGGTCGGGTAGCTCAGCTGGATAGAGCAACAGCCTTCTAAGCTGTGGGTCATGGGTTCGAATCCCATCCTGATCACCATTTTCAATTAAGCAGTTATCTTTCGGGGTAGCTGCTTTTTTTGTTTTTATCTGTAATCTTTTATTGACTTTTACGTAGTACTTACCTTCATTTTTTCTTAAGATGATGAGCACTTGCCATGTAAGAAAAAAAAGAACAGTTATATTTGTAGTAAATCATAACCTATGGAATTAATACTCATACAAAGTAAGATATATGAAATCAGAGGTCAGCGGGTAATGCTGGATTATGATCTGGCAGAAATGTATCGGGTGGAAACGAGAATATTGAATCAAGCGGTTAAACGTAATATGAGGCGATTCCCGTCAGATTTCATGTTTCGGTTGTCTATGGAAGAATGGGAAGATATGTTGTCACAATTTGTGATGACATACCCAAGTAAGAGGCCTAAAAAAGCTATGCCTTATGCCTTCACGGAACAGGGGGTGGCTATGTTGTCAGGGCTTCTTAATAGTGAAATAGCTATAGATATGAACATCAGAATTATGCGTGCTTTTGTCGCGATGCGCAATGTGCTCACTTTCGCCAAAGAAGAAAATGTATTACCAGCTCTAATCGATCGCATCAAAGCCTTGGAAGAAGTCAGCGAAGAAACATTAGCTGCCATAAACGACCTATCGGAAGATACACAAAAAGAGTTTGATGATATTTATATTGCATTGACCGAACTGGCTGCAAAACATAAGCAAGTGAATAAGCCACGCAATCCGATCGGGTTCAGAAAGCCGGAGAACTAACCATTCACAGTTTAAATTACAGCCTCACAAAAAGAGCAGTTAAACACAAGGTTTGACTGCTCTTTTTATATAGAACCTTTTGGGATTACCCGTATTCTTGCGAAGTAATCCTCTTTAACGACTTTTATCAATATTCATAACCGGAGTGAGTCCTTCGGAAGGAACATAGATGATTTGTGGCAGGCTGCCTTTGTCGGCCAGTTTTTCAAGTGTGCGAATGAAGAGGTATTGGTTGTAGGTGCTGGTCAGGGTGCCGTTCTCAATTTTCATAGCTTCGGCCATACCTCTTGCTCTTTCGACTTCCGCTTCCGCGTTTAGCTTTTCGGCCTCCAATTTGGCTTTTGCTTCTTCAATCAGAATCTTCCTGTTTTGTTCCGCTCTTGCCATCTCTGCCTTACCGCTCATTTCCTGTTGCCATACGTTGTATTGGGGTATTCCCCACATTAAGCCGCCAATGACGATACATACAAATAGGGAAACTGCTACTGAAATGCCAAATGTTTTCATATTGTTTCTTTTTATGGATTTGTTTCACTACAAAGAAAAGAAATTTTCTTAGAAGTTGTTTTGATTTTTATTGGAGCTTATTTAGTCTTGTTTTTATCTTTGTTTGCCCATAAAGTGGGAAAGTGTAAAGACAACTTATATAGAAAACATAATGACAATCATGAAACAATTCTTGTTTATAGGAATTTTCCTATTGCTATTATCGGCCTGCGGTGGAAACAAACCGGCTGTGGAAGAGGAAGTCTATCTGTTCTCGTATTTCAAAGGAAATGGGGAAGACGGGCTTCATCTGGCTTACAGTGAGGATGGGCTGATATGGCGTACGTTGAAAAATGATGCCTCTTTTCTGACACCTATGGTTGGAAAGGATAAATTGATGCGTGATCCGAGTATTGTGCAGGATGACGAAGGGGTGTTCCATATGGTATGGACCTCCGGTTGGTGGGATCAGGGCATTGGGTATGCTTCGTCCGAAGATCTGGTGAATTGGTCTGAGCAGCGTAATATTCCTGTAATGGAGTCGTTTGAAGGGACACGCAATAGCTGGGCACCAGAATTGTACTACGATAAAGCAGATAAGACTTTCTATATCTTCTGGTCATCCACTGTGCCGGGTATGTTTCCCGAGATCGCGACATCGGATAGTGAGAAGGGGTTGAATCACCGTCAGTTTTATGTGATGACCAAAGATTTTCAAACATTTAGCGAGACAAAGGTCTTCTTCAATCCGGATTTCAGCGTCATAGACGGAGCCATTTTAGAAAAGGGCGGAACCTATTACCTGTTTGTTAAGAATGAGAATTCCAATCCTCCGGAAAAGAATATCCGGGTGACGACAAACCGAAAACCCTATGATTTCCCGACTGCCGTTTCTGATCCGATCACAGGTGACTACTGGGCAGAAGGGGCTTCGCCGCTGCAGGTGGGCGATTATATCTATGTCTATTTCGACAAATATACCCAGCGTAAGTATGGAGCCGTCCGTTCTCAAGACGGGGTGGCGTGGGAGGATGTCTCTGATCAGATTGTGTTTCCGGAAGGAACCCGCCACGGAACTGCGTTTGCTGTGAAGAAGCGTGTTTTGGATTCTTTATTGAATATGACTCAATAGCCGTTTGACAGGATCTCCTTCAAAGATCATATCATACGAACCGGTAAAGCAACAGATGACTTTACCGGTTTTTTTGTATCCATATATATGTATATTGAATATTCGCGTTTCAGAGAGATTCCCTTATTTGTTGAATATTTCTTTCGCGCAGTTGTATATTTTAGTCAGAAATTTACGATTTAATACTTTAAGTATCGGTTGGTTAATATTTGATGGGGATTGTCGAAAAAAAGTTGCAAATAATAAGTGAATAATTACTTTTGCGTACGAACCGTATCTGTCGTGTTTGAACCTTTCTGTGACAAGAAGAATGAATTCAGGTGTGTATTTCTGAGGCGTCCCCTCCCACATCATTAGGTTGATTTGTCATGAAAACATCTTGCTTAAAAGAAGAAAAAGTCAGAGTGAAAAAACAAAAATGCGTAAACTGTTATGAAGTATCAATTAAATCATTTTTCAGACGAAACTATCCATTGTGGTTTCGAGGACATATTGAATGGGAAAGTGCGATTAGCTCCCTTTTACGGAGATCCGGACAATGACTGGATTAATATGATGGCATATCTGGAGAAAGTCTATCATATGACACAATCCAGTAAGCATCCTCTTTATATGATGGCTTCCTCATCGCTTTTCAGGATTATTGAAAACAGACCGATGAGTGCGGCCTTTCTTGACTGCGGAAATATTGAAGTGAGAGTAGTCGGAGAAAATGATTATTTCATCAAAGAGCAATTGAAGAGTATACTCCCGATCGCATACAAAGAACGTTACGCCTGCGAAGACGCGGATATACCTGACTTTAAGCAGGTGTCTGACAGTCCGCACGAGTGTACGGTAGTAGCCACCTGCCCGGGACGTGACGGGCAACCTACGGTTCTTGCAACCATTCGCTTAGACTTTAATCCGCAAATCAGCGAATTGGAGATTACCCGCTTTTTTACCTTTGATCATCCGATACGAAAAGATTCTGCCGAGTTTTGCCGTTTCGCCTTTCATCCTGTTTTTGATCTATGGGTGAACAGCACAAACCCGCAGGTTCGTCATCGGGCAACCCTTATTCGTGGCCTGTTAATGCGTTTTATGTTTATGAAAGGCTTCCTGAAACATGTTGATAATATACAGAACAGGGATATCCTTTGCACCATGACAAAGAATATTGTCCTTTTTGTGAAGCGGATTAGCGGCTTTTCCTTAGTTCCGATAGAGGGGGCTAAAGTGAATCCCGACAGTGACTACTTCAGGCAGGAGAGTGAAAAATATCCGAAATATTTTATTCCTAAACTAATGGGGGCATACTATTTTGGTTTTGATATTCAAAATGCATTTATGGTATTGCCAAAAGATATGGTTGTTACATGCAAACAAAAGAAAGCATACATACACAAAGTTGGAGAGAGACCATTTGCGATGGCGGCGTATGGAGCCTGAGTCGCTTATTTGATGAACGAAAACATCACCGGACGTTCTACCCCGGGCGTCCGGTCATTATGGCTTCCACAGGGTGGAGCGATGGGCGCATTGGCCGCTTTACCGACGATGCTACTGGGCGGGAAATGATCCGCTTGCAGGATGAATCCGGGGAGACGTATGTGATTGCTGCTGCGTTATATCGAACAAATATAGTTGAGCAGACCTTCAAAAAGCTAATAGAGTCGTTGAAAGACGATGGGGAGGATCCGGTCAATCGATACATTCATGAGGAGTATGCGTTGTATCAGCAGGATGCCCGGCATTATGGACTGGAAGTTCTTTTTTTTGATGAAGTAGGAGAGGGGGATGGGCACTTTCGTCCGCGTGTTTTAATTAAACTGCCCTCTATTCCCATTTGGAAACTGGCGATTACCTTAAGTAACGGACATTTAATCAATAACCGGAAACAGACTTTCGACTGGTATCATATTCGTTTGAATATATTTAACCATCAACATATTACCGTAGCCGGAGCCAGTGTGGCCTCGCAAGCGGCTCTTTACACCACCCGGCTGATCAAGCCTTTTCTCCTGACACTGGCGGATCCCAAAGGACCCAATGCCAGCAATTTGAACCGGACGCAATACACGCTGTTCGATTTGTTGGAAGATCCTGACACCCATCAGGAGGTATCCAAAGCCATTGCCCTGGCGCGAAGTATTCATGGGCAGGATCCTTTTCAGCTTATTCATATCTACCCGGAAGGCATTACCGAAGAGAATCTGGAAGCTTTTCTGCTGGGCGAATCGGATAAGGTGGGAACGACGCCACGGACATCCCTGTTGATAGAGGCTATCGATCATTTTCCTACGAAGCGCTTATTGCTTGAGAAGGCACGCGATTGGGATATCCCTACGATCCAGTTGGCGGATGTGGGCTCTCGCGGGATCAACGGGTTTAACAGCCCGGGCGATAAGAAGCGGAAGATCCGTTTGCTTTATGGCCTGAGTGATAAAGAGGTGGCGAAAGCGTTTGCTGATCCGAGTCCGGAGACCTTTATGCAGACCGCTATGCTGGCGAGCGGTATCACCAATACGCTGGCTGAGCCTGTGGCTTTTAAGTTTCTGAAACAACAGGATGGGAATCCTTTCCGCTCTGTGCCTCAAACAGGTGAGGTAGCAGGCGCTTCCGGTGTGATGGCAGCTCGTAATGCGGCTCGCTTTGTGGTTGAGCAATACGAGGATCCGGCGGCTCGCTTCGATGGTCGCCAGCAGGTGTTCGATGTGCGAACAGGTAAGGGCATCCGGCGTTACCGAAATTCATGGATCAATGAAATACTGAACCGGGTTATAAAAAGGATCTTCCGGAAGAAGTCACTCACCTAATTCCAGGTAACACCAGATCGGATAATGGTCGGAGTATTTAACGTGATCGACTGTGCAGTTGTAGGAAGTCATAGTAGGCGAATGCAGGATATTGTCGATCCGGAAAAGGAAAAAATTCTGGTTGTAGGTGCTTCCCATGCCACGCCCGGAGGCAACAAAGGCATCTTTCAGGTTACCCTGGATGATCCGGTGGGCATACGAAAGGGGTGTGTCGTTGAAATCGCCACAGACCAGGATGTAGTCGGCTTCGGCCTTTTCGATCTCTTCAGCAATTTTTCGCGCCTGTTGGGCACGCTGCAGGAAAGCCGGTCCCAGTTTCCGGGAGAAGGTGCCGCGTATCTCATTCAATTTTTCTGTGTCGAACGATTTGATCAGACCTGAATATTGCGATTTATCCTTTTGCGTAAGCTTAAACGATTCCAGGTGGTTGTTGATCACTACCATCTTTTTTCCATTCACATCCAATTCATGATAGGCAGAACCATTGTTGTCGCTCTCGTAATCGATCGGGCGCGATCGGCGGATAGGATATTTGGAAAATAGGGCATTGCCTGTGTTCGGGCGTTGTTTGTTGAATGCAACTACTGCCCGGTAGGGATACATGGCCAGGGCTTTATGAAGAATATCTGCCGTTAATCTGTTTTTGCCCGAGGCGGCTACATTGTATTCCTGCAGACAAACGATATCGGCATCGGATTGGGCGATGTATTCTATGATGCGGTTGGGTGATTCGGTTGTATGCGGTTTGCCGGCGAAGTTCATGACGTTATAGGAGAGTACCTTGATCGTGTTTTCCCGGGGAACTTCCGTTTTGTTATGAAAAGGGAAATAGCGGGTGATAGGTCCCCAGCAGATAAGGAAACAGGCAAGCACCATAAGGAGCGGTTTCCAATCGCGTGTGAAGAGCCAATAGAGGGCATAAAAGAGATTCAATATAAACAGGATAGGGAAGCCTAAGCCCAGATAGGCCATAAACAGACTCTTCTCCGGCGAAACCTTATCGGAAAAGGCAGCAAGCAGGAATAAGATCAAAAGCAGGATATTCGCAGCCATAAACAGGTAGCGAAGCAGGATGCGAAGCGATTTCATACACTATTTCTTACTGGCGTCAAACAATTTCTTTTTTTCATCAGCAGAAAGACTTTCATAGCCGGAGCGTTTCAGTTTGTCGAGGATCGCATCAAGGTCGTTGGCCTCCTGATTTTTACGCGCGTTGTAGTCGTATTTGGATTCGGTACGCTTGTAGGTCACCTTCATCTTGGTTTTCCGTTTCCCCAGGTTGGCAAACCAGTCCATCAGCCGATTGATGGGGGCTGTCATATCTTTCCCTTTTGCATATTGAGAAGCAAACAAGATGCCCAACAGGGCGCCTCCAATATGTGCGATATGTCCTCCGGCATTGGTCGAGGTAATGGCCAACAGGTCGAGGATAAGCGAGAACAAAGCCAGCCAGATCAATTTGACACGTCCGATAAGCAATAGTTGTATTTCGTAGTCTTTGCGGTAGAACGAGACGGCAAAGACAATGGCCATAACCGAGGCAGAGGCTCCCATAAGAAAACTGTTATTTGCCATCGGGCGAAAATAGGGGAATATATTGTAAGCCAATAGGAAGAACAAAGCTCCGGCAATACCGCCCAACAGATACATGCCGCCCAGCTGGCGCTCGTTAAAGAACTGAAGGAAGATAACCCCGAACCAGTAAAGCCACAGCATATTGAAAAGAATATGCAGGAAGTCGTAATGGGTGAACATATAGGTGAACACCGTCCAGGGTCTGATCAATAACAAGCCGTAGGAGGATGGCATCTGCAGGTAGTTTAACAAGGAACTACCGTCGATATTAAACAACATAAAGAAAATAACGGCCAGGCGAATCACCAGGAAAAGGCCGACATTGATATAAATCAGTTTCATCAGGATATTACCTGAACGAAACATCTGTTTCATCTTAGTAAAAATATCGTCCATTGCTTCTGTCTTTCTTTTTCCAGTAACGAATCATAAAGAATCCGAATATCATACCACCCAAATGAGCGAAGTGAGCCACATTGTCGCCGCCGAAATTGCCAATACCGAGGAACAATTCAATCACCCCATAACCAATAACAAACCATTTGGCTTTGATAGGGATAGGCACAAACATAATATAAAGAGGAATATTAGGGAACAGCATACCAAATGCCAACAGAATGCCAAATACGGAACCGGAAGCGCCTATGGTCACGAAGAGGTTCAGAAAATCGGCTTTTGCGATAAGACGCACCCCGTTCAGATTGATTATCTCCTGACTGCTGAACAGGACATCGCGCAGGTTGATAAACCAGACTAATTCCTGTACAAGGCCAGCCCCGAGACCTGTCACCAGATAAAAGATGATAAATCGTTTGGTTCCCCATACATTTTCCAATACCCGTCCAAACATATAAACGGCAAACATATTGAAAAAGACATGTGATATGGAGCTGGTATCATGCATAAACATGTAGGTAACGATTTGCCAGATCCCGAAATCCTTGGCGCCGGGGAAATGGAGACCTAATATTTGAATCAGATCAATGCCTACTTTTGGCAGCGTGATACTGGCCAGCCAAAGGAGCAGATTGATAATGATCAAATTTTTAGTAACAGGAGGAATCGAGCTTAAAAAGCCGGAACTATTTTGGTTCATAATGGATTTTCGCATTGATTTGTACACAAAGGTAAAGTTTTTTGATATTTTTTGACTGAAAAGGGCATAAAACATAGTGTCAGAGCAAAAAAAAGAGTTATTTTTTTTGTGGAATATTAAAATAATGATACATTTGATGCCAACTTGAAAACTATAAGATTTGTTTAATATATTAACTATCAAACCATCATGAACAAAACAGAATTTATCAATGCTGTATCCGAAAAAGCAGGATTAAGCAAAGTGGATGCAAAAAAAGCAGTAGAAGCATTTGTTGAAACAGTTTCCAATGAATTGAAAGCCGGAGGTAAAGTTGCCCTTTTAGGTTTTGGCTCTTTCTCAGTAACAGAAAAAGCTGCACGCAAAGGTGTTAACCCAAAAACTAAACAGCCTATCAATATTCCTGCTCGCAAAACAGTTAAGTTTAAAGCCGGATCAGAATTGAGCGACATTGTAAAGTAACAATAGATACTTTGAAAATGGAAAGGATACAATGAAAATTGTATCCTTTTTTTGTACCTTTGCGCGCAAATAAACCGAATAAGAACACTTTATCTTATTAATATGGTCATCGAACAACAGATATCCGCCTCCATCAAGGCCGGAATAAACGCATTATACGCAGTGGAGGCTACCGATAGCCAGGTGCAACTTCAGAAGACGAAAAAAGAATTCAAAGGACATCTTACCCTGGTAGTCTTTCCTTTTTTAAAGGCATCGCGCAAATCACCCGAGCAGACAGCGCAGGAAATAGGCGCCTACCTATTGGAAAACGAACCGGCCATTGCCGATTTCAATGTGATCAAAGGCTTCCTTAACCTGACGATCGCCCCGGGAAGCTGGATCTCTCTGTTGAACACGGTACACAATCAGCCGGCCTACGGCATAGAACAGGCAACCGAAACATCTCCTTTAGTGATGGTGGAGTATTCTTCTCCCAACACAAACAAACCGCTCCACCTGGGCCATATCCGTAATAACCTCTTAGGTTTCAGCCTGGCTGAAATACTGAAAGCGAACGGAAACCGGGTAGTGAAAACCAATATTGTCAACGATCGTGGTATCCATATCTGCAAATCCATGCTGGCCTGGCAGAAATGGGGCAACGGCGCTACGCCGGAGTCTACCGGAAAGAAAGGCGATCACCTGATTGGCGACTTCTATGTATTATTCGATAAACACTACAAGCAAGAACTGAAAGAGCTGGAAGCCTCCGGTATGACCACCAAAGAGGCGGAAGCTGCCTCTACACTGATGGCCGAAGCCCGTGAGATGTTGCGCCAATGGGAAGCCGGCGATACCGAGATATATGCCCTTTGGGAAACTATGAACAGCTGGGTCTATGCCGGATTCGATGAAACTTATAAGATGATGGGTGTCGATTTCGATAAGATCTATTACGAATCACAAACCTACCTGGAAGGAAAAGGCGAAGTGCTTCGCGGCGAAAAAGAAGGAGTATTCTACCGACGTGAAGACGATTCGATATGGGCCGACCTGACCGGTGAAGGCTTGGACGAGAAATTATTGTTGCGTGCCGACGGCACTTCAGTATATATGACGCAGGATATTGGTACCGCCAAACTGCGTTTCGACGACTATCCCATCGATAAGATGATCTATGTGGTAGGCAACGAGCAGAATTACCATTTCCAGGTGCTCTCCATCCTGCTCGATAAACTGGGCTATGGCTTTGGCAAAGGCCTGGTTCATTTCTCTTACGGTATGGTAGAACTGCCCGAAGGCAAGATGAAAAGCCGGGAAGGAACCGTTGTTGACGCCGATGATCTGATGGCGGAGATGATCCAGACCGCCCGGGAGATCTCCCAGGAATTAGGGAAGTTCGATGAGATGACCAAAGAAGAGGCCGATCATATTGCCCGCATTGTTGGCCTGGGCGCCCTGAAATACTTTATATTGAAGGTGGATCCGCGCAAGAATATGACCTTCAATCCGAAAGAATCGATCGATTTCAACGGAAATACCGGCGCCTTTATCCAATATACCTACGCCCGTATCCGCTCGGTATTGCGCAAAGCCGAAGAACAAGGCATAGCCATTCCGGAAACTCTTTCACTCACCACGCCGTTGGCAGAGAAAGAAGAAGGGCTGATCCAACTGATTGCCTCGTTTGCCTCTATCGTGAAGCAGGCGGGAGAGGAATATAGTCCGGCTTTGATTGCCAACTATGTGTACGACCTGGTGAAAGAATACAACCAGTTCTACCACGATTTCTCTATCCTTCGTGAAGAAAACATCGAAAGCAAAGCGTTGCGTCTGGCTCTGTCGGCCAATGTGGCGAAGATTGTGAAGGCCGGTATGGCCCTGTTGGGCATTGAAGTCCCTGAACGGATGTAATGGCATGAGGCAGTAAGCCTCATGCGGTAGTTAAAGTAGTCAAAGAAGTTATCAGTCGCTTCGCTCCTTAGAAGTCAACATTATCTTAACGGCTTCCTTGATGGAAGTTAATCCGAAATCATCCGGATGGATCTCTTCCGGTCGAAGAATAAGAATCTCTGCCGCGTCATCATTTGGCGCGGCAGTTTCGTATGTGTCCACTTCACAAGCAAAGAAAAGATCCATGGTCGGCACGGTCAGGCCGGAATACAAATACTCATTCGGCAAAGAAAAAAGATATTGGCAGGACGAAACATCCAGGTTGGTCTCCTCTTTCACCTCCCGACGGGCGGCCTCTTCCGCCGTTTCGTTGAGGTCGGTAAAGCCTCCGGGCAGATCCAATGTGCCTTTGGCAGGCTCTTTCCCGCGACGAACGATCAGGTATTCCCCCGCTTTGTTACGGATAAAGCAGGCAACAGCCGCGGACGGGTTGATATAGTAAATATACCCACACAATCCGCAGCTTTTTGATTTCTCATTGCGCACAGCAAATCCTTTGCTTCCGCATTTCGGACAATAAATAAAAAGGTCTAAGGGATGGCTCATGCCTCCACCCCTTTTGTTTCCCAGCCTAACGCGCTGGCGCCAAGCACAGCGGCGTCACTCTCTTTCAGTTGCGAGAACAATAGTTTTGTCTTACCCGAAAATACCTTCAATACATTCTTTTCCATCGCTTCCCGGATCGGATTCATGATCAGGTCGCCGGCTTTTGTCAGCCCGCCAAAGAGAATGATGGCTTCCGGACTGGAGAAAGCAACAAAGTCGGCAAAGGCTTCGCCCAGCATCTGTCCGGTCGATTGGAAGATCTCCAGCGCAATCTTATCGCCTTTCATGGCGGCATCGAATACATCTTTCGAGGTGATCTCGTCCGGATCGAGTTCGCGCAGGATGCTCTCATCGTTCCGGATCTCCAGGTATTCGCGTGCGGTACGTGCCACACCGGTGGCTGAGGTATAGGTCTCCAGGCAACCATGACGTCCGCAACCACATAGGCGTCCGTTGTGACGGCGCACAATCACATGTCCCAGTTCGCCGGCAAACCCGTCGTGTCCGTACACTAAGTTGCCACCTGTCACAATACCGCTACCCACGCCGGTGCCTAAGGTAATCACAATAAAGTCTTTCATGCCGCGAGCCGCTCCGTAGGTCATTTCACCAATGGCAGCCGCGTTGGCGTCGTTGGTCAAGGTGACGGGAATGCCTCCCAACGCATCGCTGATCAGTTGCGCCAAGGGAATTGTTCCCTTCCAGGGCAGATTGGGAGCAAATTCGATGCATCCGGTGAAGTAGTTGCCGTTAGGCGCCCCGACACCAATGCCTTTTATCTTGTCTTTACCGCCAGCCTGGGCAATTACCAGGTTGAGACCTTGCGCCAGCTCAGCGACATAATCATTCACATCACTGTATTTGCCGGTCTTAATCGATCCGCTGTACAGGATCGTTCCTCTGGCGTCGACTACGCCAAACACGGTATTGGTACCACCGATATCAATACCTATTACATACGTTTTTTCCATGATTGTCTATTTTAGATGAATAATGAAGTTTCTGTTTTGCAAATATAAAAACATCAACGAATCGGAAGCACTTCTATCCAATAATCATCCGGATCGTTGATGAAATAGAGTCCCATTTCGTGGTTTTCGAAACACACCCAGCCATTTTCTTTATGAAAAGCGCGGATCTCGTCGTAATTGCCATCGACACGAAAGCAAAGGTGGCTCTCGTTATCCCCCAATTCGTACGGTTCATGACGATCTCTCAACCAGGTCAGTTCCAATAGAAAACCTGTTTGTTTGTCGCCCATATACACCAATATAAACGAACCGTCGTCGGCTACTTTCCGGTGATGTTCGCTCAGTCCCAATGCTTTTTGATAGAAAGCGATGCTTTTCTCCAAGTCGATCACATTGATATTGAAATGATCGAAACGTGCTTTTATCTCCATATTATTATATGTATTAATTAAAATTCAACAAATTGTCCTTTCTCTTTCCAGCATACGCAGGGTGTCTCCTTTTCGCGGGCATAGTGACAAAACGAAGGAAGCGCCTGATAGGATTCTGCAAAATGCATAGGAGCAAACAGGTCGACATGAATCCGGTCGATGAATTGCTCCGCCCCCAAGGCATAATCATCTCCCAAACGCGGATCAACCGGAAACATCGCCAGGTCGAGATGCGTTGTTGTTTGCTGCAAAAGCGCCACCTCGTTCAGGTAGTCACGCTCCATCACAGCTATCTCTTCCGGAGTCGATTCCGCTTTCCAATGCCAGTTGTTCAGATCGCCCGCATGGAAAATCTCTTTTCCTTCCGCGCGAATCAGGAAAGAGATGCCCGCGTCGGTCGACCCGAATGCCTTGATCGAGAGCTTTTCGTCTTCATACGATTCGCCTTTCAACAGGTAAACCGCCTCTTCCTCTCCGGCTTTTCGATGATGCAGGATGTCGCGCGAGAAGATATAGGTGATGTTCTCTTTCTTTTTTTTCCAGGCGAGTATCTCTTTGTTGAAATGATCGGGGTGTGCATGCGACGAGAGTATATAAAGCGGGCTTTCTCGTTTCAATAGCTCATCATGTACATAGCCATGATGCGGATGAAATCCCGTATCTTTATAGTAATCAATCAGGATCGCGAAATCGGCAGCTTCAATCACAAAGCCACTGTGAAAGACATAAATCAATTTCATAACGTACAAATATACGCAATTCCCCTGAAAACGAACTCTTCCGGTATAAACTATTTATGCCTCCTCCGATGACACCAACAACTGCGCAGTCCGCTGCCGGTAGGTGCGCTGGGTGACCTGTGCCGACCGACCGGCGCGGAACATAAAGACAGGTATCGCATCCGCGGGAATATGCAAATGATGGTCGGCAATCGCTTTGGCTTTCTTTAATTTTTTAATATCCGACGGTTTAAAGGCCGCCTCTCCTTCCAAATGCGTACGCAAGGTGAGTAGGGGCAGGGCGGCAAGCGGTTGAAGGGCATATCCTTCCCGCTCCAGTTCGCACCATACCCGTTCGATGGCACGACCAGCACGCACGATAGTTGTTTCCGAAAACGACCGGACACACACCAGGCCGATGCCACCGCTCATCACTACGCTCATCGCGCCAAAGAGAGGCATTGCCAATCCGGCGCCGAAATAGCGAGCCACCCGCATGACCGACCATTTGCGCATCGACCGCATATAGATATCTCCCATAAGCCCCGCCTGCAGGTTCTTGAGCGGCATGCCGGTGCGAAACTCATCCGGCACCACTTCCTGTCCCCGCTTGTCTTTCGGGATCGCTTTGAAATGAAGGATTTTCATCAGGTATTCATGCAGATCCTGCCGGGCGACGCGCACCATATCCGCCAGGTAAACCGTATGAGCCAGCGGGCGACGCCATGCCTTTTCCTCATTATATAATAAGAATGTATCGGCTTCCTGAGAAGTGGTAGCCACCATCTTTTCCCAGATGCCTTTGTCGATCTGACTGGTGGAAAACATACGCCGGTTGGTGCATCGGTTGAGGATGGCTTTTTCGATGGATTCATTCTGTGGCTTGCCGCTCATGGCGAAATGAATATGCGCCACCTCATCGCGCCCTTCTCCGTAAGGAAATAACTCAACCGTTGCTTCGAGGCCTTTCACTTCGGCCATATAAACCATGTTCTGCAGGGCTGCACCGCAGGCAATCAGTGAAGCCACCTGCTGCACATTGAAAAAAGAGTCGTCCGCCCCGCGGTTGATAAATAAGGTGATGCAATCCTCGCCGATAGCGAACCGCCACGGCTGTACATTATCGCCCGAAGGAGCCATAATGCCGAAGCGCACGATTTCCAACAATACATCGTTCGCAATAGCCTGGTCGCGAATGGCTTTTTCTGTTTTTTTTACGGGTGAATCAGACGCTATGTTTTCCATATGTTATTTCCTGTTTAGTTGATAAATGGTTTTCTCTTTCGCAATAATACTTATTTTGTTCCTGAAAAACCCCAGCCCATCCGAAGAAATATTCCTCTGAGCGATTGTTTTTTACGATCGAACAACTGGCGTGTATTTGTGTCTATTGATATATTGTAATAATTGAAGATAAAAAGGGTATGCCCACAGGCGTTGAACTCCTAATAACCCCCAGTGAAGAGAGCGAAGCGAACGACTGGGGGGTGAGCGAATGTAGAAACAAACCAACGCCGAAAGGTGTTGAATTAAACAATTGAACCCTTTTCGGGTTCATGAGATGTTAGATCCTTTTATGCATACCCCCAGTCGTTCGCTCTGCTCTCTTCACTGGGGGTTATTAGGAATTAAATCCCTTTCGGGATTTTCCTGAAACATCTTCAAATTCTTTCCTTTTTGAAGAAATCAGTAACTCACCCCCTCTCTTGTGGAGAACCGGAGGTCGCTTAGCGATAGCGTAAAGCAAAGGGGCAGGGGGAGAGGTGATCTCTTTTCTCGAATTGTTAAAAACTCGATTGTAAGCAAAACGCCTGTTTTACTTACAAATCCATACGTTAAAAAGTGTTTCTCCCGGGAGTTTGTCTTCGAAGTCCCGCTTTTTTACGCGCAAAGTCCCTCGGAAATTACAAATCGTAAATTGGGGGTTTTGTCAAAAACAGGCAAATTAACATATATTCACATTGTTGTAAGGTCTCTGAATCAGGATTCAGGCAGATGGAGTTTTTCCCATTTTTATTCTCACCCGCATGAAATTTTTTTTTTCTTAGGGTCGAAAAATCATGAGAATTTCTTGTCCTCCCTTCGTCCATTCTCCGCTTTATTGCGGTACTTTCTTGTTTTTTTAAGAAAAAGATGTACTTTTGACAGAAAGCAGCACACGCAGATACTATAGAATTGATGTCCGCCGAAAACCACACGCAACAGATGACGGCTTTGGAAGATTTGTTTAAAAGCCTTTATTTCCCTCTCAGAGCATATGCCTTTCGTTTTATATGCAACAAAGAGATGGCGGAAGATATCGTGCAGGATGTTTTTTTTGAGCTTTGGTCGCGGCGTGATACGATACGTCTCGAAGATAAAAACGCCGTTAAATCCTATCTGTTTAAGTCTGCATACAATCGTTCGATCAACCTTTTAAAGTCAGGGGTTCTGTATAATAATGCTCCTCTTGAAGAAACCAATGAAACGCAAATCATAGATAGTTATCTGTCGCAACACCTGCGCAACCAGGAACATTCTCTATTATTGAAAGAGCTGGAAGATGAGATCGCGGGATATGTAGAAAGTCTCCCTCCCCAGTGTAAAAACATCTTTCTCATGAGCCGCACCTATGGCCTGAAAAACAAAGAGATTGCCGAGCAATTGGGGATCAGCGTCAAGGCCGTTGAAAAGCAAATTAGTAAAGCTATCTCCGGATTAAGAGAACACTTAGACAAAAAAGACCTTTTGTTTCTTTGTTGGCTCTTTTCAATCTATTTTTGAAATAAACGAAAAAAATAGCTGTATCCCGGGTAGGGTAAGGCTCTTTTTTTTTGTATTATATATATGATGGAGAAAGAAACAAACAACAACATAGTAGATCCGCACGATCTGATAATCTGTTATCTGGATGGTGTAGCCTCTTTGGAAGAAAAGAAAGAATTGTTGCAGTGGTTGCAATCATCGGATGAAAACAAGAATGACTTCATAGAAATACGTGATTTATGGCTTGCCTGTGATTCGGCTGTGGGTCATCATGTCGAGATGGATATTGCCTTGGAACGCCTGCGAAGCAGGGTATTCTCTGCCGAACAAAACCGGGTCTCGCGTAAACGTTTTCGCATCTCATGGCAACACGTGGCTGCTGCTTTCCTTGTGTTATTGAGTATCGGCTATGGCATATATGGCCAGCGGACGGTCGTTGAGACTGTTCGGGAAATTGTTATTCAAAATCAGCTTATTACAGCTAAAGGAAGTAAGGGGCAATTCATATTGCCTGACGGTTCGATTGTCTGGTTGAATTCCGGGAGCAAATTGATCTATCCTGAACAGTTTGAGGAGGGGTGTCGATTGGTGACACTGGAGGGAGAAGCCTATTTCCAGGTGACAGAAGATAAAAGTAGGCCTTTTATTGTGCAGGCAAAAGATGTCGAGATAGAAGTGTTGGGTACTTCCTTTAATATATCCAACCATGCGGCGTTGAACACGGTTGAGACCGTATTGATAACAGGAAGCATCGAGGCCAATATAAATGCTACGGGCGAAACATTCTTGTTGAAACCGAACGAATTGCTCACCTACGAAAAAGAGACAGGAGAAGCAATCACAGAGATCACCTCGGCGCAGTATCATATCGATTGGATCAAAGATCGATTAATCTTCGACAACGATCGTCTTTCCGATATTATCACCAGTTTGGAGGGGTGGTATGCTGTCCGGATCGATTGTCCAAAATATTTCTCAGAGAAGCAACGGTTATCCTTCACCGTACGAGGAGAAAACCTGGAGGAGATTTTGCTTGCCATGAGTCTGATCATCCCTATAAAATATACGATCAATGAGAATCAGGTTAAAATAGACCCTTTAAAAAACTAATACTCACAATTAACAGAGATTTATTCACCTTAAAATTTAATACATATGGCATAAAACAAACACTACAAAAAAAGAATAGACGGATGTGAGACATCCGCCTATCTATCAAGACTTAAATTAATACAAAAATGATCACAACTCCCGCCAGAGATCCTGTGATCTATGTTTAACATTAAATCCACGTAAAAGTATGAATAATTTTTATGGGAAAAGGCATTTTATGCCTATTCTTAACAGAAAAACACATCGCATTATGAAAATGACCATCGTGATGTTAACCTTTGCTTTGTTTCATGTGGCAGCTATGGAGAGTAACGCCCAGAGCGCGAAAGTGAACCTGAATGTCACGGATGCAAGTATCAAAGAGGTTCTCAGAGAAATCGAGAATGTAAGCGAATACACATTCTTCTACAACGACCAGGCATTGGATTTGGGAAGAAAAGTAAGTGTGAATGCCCGTGACAAAGAGATTACGGACATCATTTATGAAATTTTACCTAATTGTACGTACCGGATAGAAAACAAGAATATCATTCTTATCCCCATGTCTGATCAACCGGCTCGTCCTCAGCAGGGCAGATCTGTTTCCGGTGTTATTACCGATGAGGCAGGTGAACCATTGATTGGTGCTTCTGTCCAGGTGAAAGGAAAAGCCATAGGGACTGTGACCGATTATGAGGGTAAGTTTACACTGAATGTCGAGAACAAAGACATGTTGGAAGTATCCTATATCGGTTACATCACGCAGACGGTGGCTGTCGGAAACAAAACGACGTTTAACTTTGTACTGCTTGAAGATGTGATCGGCATGGAAGAGGTGGTCGTTATCGGTTACGGTACGATCAAAACCGCCGACGTTACCAGCTCGGTGGTTTCCGTGAAACCGGATAATTTTACACAAGGAAGCGTGCGTGACGTTGGTCAGTTGATTCAGGGGAAAGTGGCCGGGTTGATCATCAACACCACCAGTGGTAACCCCTCCGGTAGCTCCTCTATCCGTCTGAGAGGAAATACTACCTTAAATGGTACCAGCACCAATCCGTTGATTCTGATCGATGGTGTTCCAGGTGACTTTAATACGGTTTCACCCGAAGATATCGAATCGGTCGATGTATTGAAAGACGGATCGGCTGCGGCTATCTATGGTACACGCGGAACAAATGGTGTGATCATCATTACTACTAAAAGAGCGAATGCCGACGTGCGGAGCCGCTTGGATTATTCAGGATATATCAGTACGCAGGGGATCCGGAAAAAGACAGAAGTGCTTGACGCGGACGATTATCACAGACTGATATCGGAAGGTGTACTCGGCGCATCGCATGATTACGGCGGAAACACCAATTGGTTTGATGAAATATCAAGAACACCGCTGATCCACAATCATGATTTGACAATCAGAGGTGGAAGCCAGCAAACAAATTATTTAGCTTCTATTAATTACAACAATTCGGAAGGTATTTTTAAGAAATCATACCGTGAAAGATTCAGCATTCGTGGTGATATGAATCACAAAATGTTCGATGGCAAATTGTTGTTAAATCTTGGTATCGTATCGCGTAATGATAACTCCAGTTCTTTCAGTAGTGGCATCTATCGAATGGTCAATCAATACCATCCTACTATACCTCTGAAAGACGAGAATGGTAAGTGGTATGAAGCGGGTATATTTGAGGTTGAAAACCCTGTTTCCCGCATTATGGAACAGGATAATGACAGTCATTCCCAACTTACTCGTATCAACGGTACTATTACGTTTAAGCCTATTGATGGGTTGAATCTGCAGGCACTTGTCTCTTATTCTAAATACAATTCGCAAGGCGGTTCTTATGAAACCAGCAATCATATCTCAACCGTTCGGAACGGTCGAAATGGTGTTGCAAATCTTAATGCCAACCAAAGTATAGACAGGCTGGTGAACTTAACAGCTGAATACAAAAAAAGTATCAAAGATCATATCTTCACCCTGTTGGTAGGGTATAGCTATGAAGAGACCGATTATAGAAGTCAATCGATGAATAACTCTGATTTTGCAACAGATATATTTGGTCAGTATAATATCGGTTTGGCTGAAGCCGGCAAAAAAGGAACTACCTTCTGGGGTATGGGTAGCAGTAGGAGTCTGACTAACCTGATTGGTTTTTTTGGTCGTGTGAATTACAATTACAAGAATCGCTACCTGTTGATGGCCAGTTTGCGTCGTGAGGGTGCCAGTCAATTGTATGGTGCACAAAAACCATGGGGGACTTTCCCGGCTATTTCCGTTGGTTGGCGATTGAAGGAAGAATCATTCCTGAGAGATGTGTCATTTATTAATGACTTGAAACTGCGTGCAGGGTATGGTGTGACTGGAACACAGCCTAACAGTTCGTTCCTGGGTGTGGCGACATTCCGATACTCCGGAGCTGCTTTCATTGATGGAAAATGGATCCAAACACTCGTCCCCGGACGTAATCCGAACCCACACTTAAGATGGGAAGAAAAACATGAAACGAATGTTGGTGTCGACTTTGCTTTCCTGAGAGGGCGTTTGTCGGGTAGCGTTGACTACTATGTTCGGGTAATCGACGGATTGTTGTATGACTATACCGTACCGGTTCCTCCCAACTTGGTGAATACGACTCGTGCCAATGTGGGTGAAATGAAAAATGAAGGGGTGGAAGTATTGATCCGCACAATTCCGGTAAAAACTAAAGATCTGGAATGGAGTTCCGACCTGAATTTCTCTACCAATAAAAATAAATTGGTTACGCTTTCCAATGACCTGTATGAACCACAGAATTCGTATATCACCGCAGGTGATGCGCAGATACCTATCTATGGGCCTACCCATCGCTTGGATATTGGTGGCGAAATCGGTAATTTCTGGGGATATAAAGTGATTGATATTGACAACGACGGTAAATGGATTTATGAAAGTCCCGAAACAGGAGAAGCTGTGGCTTATGATGACTTCGCCAAGGTAGATGAAAATAAAATGATTTTAGGAAACGGACTTCCTAAGTTTTATTTAAGCTGGAACAATTCATTGCGTTATAAGAATTTCGACTTTGCCGTAACTATGCGTGGTGCTTTCGGATATGAGATCTTGAACTTCGAACGGATGTATTATGAAAATCCTAAAACACATTCACAGTACAACCGTTTGAAAACGGCATACGACCCGATATTCGGTAAGGCTGTGTTAAACAAAACTTTGGACTTAGAGTATAACTCCTACTATATTGAGAAGGGTGATCACTGGAAGATCGACAACATCACACTGGGGTATACATTCAACACCAAAAATTGGAAATACATCAACAGATTCAGAATCTATGCATCATCACTGAATACTTTTGTGTTCACCAAATACAAAGGTACCGACCCTGAAGTGAGTGCAAGTGGCCTTGCTCCCGGAAATGACAGCCGGGATAAATATCCGACGGTAAGAACGTTTACGTTTGGTCTTAATGTTACTTTTTAAATTTTAATACGGAAAGAATATGAAACTATATAAATGTAAAAATTGGCTGATACTCTTGTTGGTCGCAGTAGTAAGCGGCGGATGTACAGAATTGTACGATACAAGTTATAGTGAAATAATTGCGGATCAGTTTGAACCAACCGAAAAAGATATTCCTGCTCTTGTTGGTTCTGCTTACACGCAATTGCGTGCCTCTATGCTCGATTTTGATGGCGTTTGGCGTTATCAGGAAATTACTGCCGACCAGGTGGTTATTCCTGCCCGCCCTAATGGCTGGGTAGATGGAGGTTTGTACAAACGTGCTCACGAACATACCTGGACAGCAAGCGAAGGCTGGACTCGTGGTCTTTGGACACGTATATATCAAGGGATTACTAATTGTAACCGCTTGATCTATCAAATAGAATCCGGCTTCATCCCTATCAAGGATCAGGAACTCTACAAATCAATGATTGCCGAGTTTAGGGTAACACGTGCCTGTTATTATTATCTGTTGTGTGATCTTTTTGGAAACGTTCCTATTTCAACCAAGTTTGATATTCCGGATGGCTTCTTACCCGAGCAATCAACCAGAAAACAGGTCTATGACTTCATCTTGGCAGAAATCACCGAATCTCTTCCTTTGTTGTCAAGCAAGCGCAATCAGAGTACTTATGCACGCTTTAACGAATGGGCAGCCCGTACCTTGATGGCGAAAATGTATCTGAATGCAGAAGTCTACACCGGCACGGCAGAATGGGAAAAGTGTATTCAGCAATGTGATCTGATTATCAACTCGGGTGTTGGCTATCAATTGGAAACTAATCAGAAAAGTGTTTTTGTGGCTAAGAACGAGAACTCGCCTGAGATTATTCTGGGTCTGGCTGTGGATCCTAAATACACTACCGGATGGAATGCGTTCGACCACCATATGCAAACATTGCCCGCCGGTCTGCAGTATAAATACGACATCACCATGGAACCTTGGGGAGGTATGTGTGCTATTCCGCAGTTTATCGACACATTCGATCCGGATGATAAACGATACACAGACAACTTTATTTATGGGCCACAGTACACGAAAGGTGGGGCACCTATCTTAATTACAGTGGGAAGTGCAGAGTATAAAGGCAAGCAGATGGATTTTATCAATGAGGTAAATAGCATTGCTCAGTCGGAACAACACCAGGGTATTCGTTTTATCAAGTATGATATTGCTCCCAATACGTCCAACTGTCTGGAAAATGACTTTGTTCTTTTCCGTTATGCCGATGTATTGATGATGAAAGCCGAATGTCTTTTGCGTACAGGCAAAGCCGATGAGGCTGCTGCGATTGTGACTCAAGTACGTCAAAGAGCTTTCACTGGTGCCCCTGAAAAGGCTGTTGTTACAGGCGCGCAGCTTTTGGAAGGCAGTGTATACGATTATGGTGTAAGAGATAACCGGGAAACTCCGGCGAATACGTTTGAAGGTGGCGCTGACATACAATATGGTCGCTTCCTCGACGAATTGGCTTGGGAGTTCAATCAGGAAGGTCGTCGCCGTCAGGATTTGATCCGTTTTGGCATATTTTCAAAGAAGTCATGGTTCTCGCATTCTCCGAATGGTGATTACCGGGCACTTTTCCCAATTCCTCAAAGGGAAATGGATGCTAACGCGAATTTGAAACAGAATCCGGGTTATTAAAAGATAGAAAACACACAGATGCTTATGGCATCTGTGTGTTTTGTTAATTATTTTTTTGTTGATTTGTAATGTGTTTTTTGAACCACTCTCAGATAGAATAAAATAATCAATCTTTTAAAAAAACAATTATTATGTCATTCAAACAATTTGCGCTTATTCCTGTGATTATTGGTATCCTGGCTTTTGGTATCCAGGTGTTAGATCAACTGCTTTCTCCGGCTATGCCTCCGGCAGGAAATGTTGGATTTAGCTGGATTTGTTTTCAGTCTTGGGCTGTTTATTTCTTTTCCGGCTGTACACTGAAAGGCGGAATTAAAGCTTTTATCTCCTATGGATTGGGGATTATTGTTTCTATTTTGATTATTACATTGGGAGGTATTATGACACCGGCTTTAGGCTTTTTTGCTGTTCCCCTGGCTGTGGGAGTAGTAGCCTGCGCAGCCATTTTCCTGGAACGCAATGAATGGACCTCCTGCATTCCGGCTCTTTTTATCGGATCCGGAGCCTTTTTTGCTTTTATGAATTATATTCCCGGAGCAACATTTAGTATAGCCGCTTTCACCATTATGGTGTATTGTTTTGTCGGATTGTTTTTCGGCTTTATAACCATATTGCTTCGTTCCAAGTATGAAAAGAAAATAAAAGAATCAGAAAAATAACTATTTTTGTTTCTATTATTGCTCTTATGGACGTATTTTCAGCCCCGTATGGCATACAACCTTCGGTACGGACAGGAAATATACGCCATGGGATCATTTCCGGATATAAAGAAGGAGAAACCTTCCCTGCCGGGTAATAGGTTGGAAAAGTAATGAGTATAAACCAGATAATATATTGAGTCTAATAAAATATAAAAGTGAGAAAATGAAATTTTGCAGATTATTATTATTTTTTTTATTGTGCTCGGGGATGTTGAATGCCCAGGGCTATGAAAAAACATCTTCCGGAGTAAAAGCGACCGTTAATGGCACGGATGTAGAGATCCAATTCTACAACCCGTCCACTGTCCGGATAATGAAAGCACCCACCGGGTGGAGTTATAAAAAAGAAAGCTTGTCGGTGATCGAAAAACCGCAGGCGGTGGAATTAAAAGTTTCGCAATCCGGCCAGGCTGTTTGGATGAGGAGCCAGACTATGATCGTTGGTCTCAACCTGAAATCTGGTGAGATCATGTTCACAGATGCGAAAGGAAAAGATCTATTGAAAGAAAAAGGCGCTCCCAGATTCACCGACTTCAACGATGCCGGCGTGAAAACATTTAGTGTATATCAAGCTTTTCAGCTTGATGCCACGGAAGCTATTTACGGTCTTGGCCAGTTACAGAATGGGAAAATGTCGCAACGCGGCATCACCAAACGCCTTGTGCAAGGAAACGTAGAAGACGTTGTTACTTTCATCCAGTCGGTCAAGGGTTATGGCCTGTTCTGGGATAACTATTCTCCTACCGTTTTTGCGGATAATGCAGAAGGAACCTCTTTCAATTCAGAGGTGGGCGATTTGGTCGACTACTACTTTATGTATGGCGAAAATGCCGACGGCGTTATTGCTCAAATGCGCGCTCTTACCGGCGATGTGCCTATGTTCCCACTCTGGACCTATGGTTTCTTCCAAAGCAAAGAGCGCTATAAGAGTCAGGACGAGACAGTTGGTGTTGTTCGAAAGTATCGCGAATTGGGTGTTCCACTTGATGGTATCATCCAAGACTGGCAGTATTGGGGTAGCAACTACCTGTGGAATGCCATGGAGTTCTTGAATGAAGACTTCTCGAATCCTAAGAAAATGATGAGCGATATCCATGGCATGAATGCTAAAATGGTTATCTCGATTTGGTCTTCCTTCGGACCGCAAACCAAACAGTATCGGGCCATGGCACCGAAGAATATGTTGTTGGATATGGGCACCTGGCCACAGTCGGGACTCAGCAGCTGGCCGCCTAACAGGGAATACCCTTCAGGCGTGAAACCCTACGATGCCTATCACCCGGAAGCACGTGAGATCTATTGGGATCATTTGAATAAAGGGCTCTTCTCACTGGGTATGGACGGCTGGTGGATGGACTCAACAGAACCCGACCACCTGGACTATAAACCCGAAGATATGGATAATCAAACCTATTTAGGTTCATTCCGCAAAGTGCGCAATGCTTATCCATTGATGGCAGTGGGTGGAGTGTACGATCATCAGAGAGCCGTTTCTTCCGATAAGCGGGTATTTATATTGACTCGTTCGGCCTTTGCCGGTCAACAACGCTACGGTGCCAATACATGGACAGGTGACGTGCAGGCAACCTGGAAAGACCTGGCTCGTCAGGTAACAGCCGGCTTGAACTTCTCTCTTTGCGCTATTCCCCACTGGAACAGCGATATCGGTGGGTTCTTCTTGGGAAGCTATCCCCGGAAACTGCAAGACCTGGGATACCATGAACTATATGTTCGCTGGCTGCAATTCGGAACCTTTAATCCGATGATGCGTTCGCATGGTGCCGATGCTCCGCGTGAGATATGGCAATTCGGACAAAAAGGAGAGCGGATATACGATGCGATCGAGAAGTATATTAACCTGCGTTATAGCCTGTTGCCCTATATATATTCTGTTTCATGGGATGTGACTGCTAACCGTTCAAGTATGATGCGTGCGCTCGTTATGGATTTCAAAGACGACAGAAAGACATGGGATATTACCGATCAATATATGTTCGGTCAGTCATTGTTGGTTTGTCCTGTTGTGAACTCGATGTACACCAAGGAAACAGGAAACGGACGCAATGTCGTTAGAACAGCCGATTATTTCGAAGTAAAATCGCGAACTGTTTATTTGCCTAAGGGCACGCAATGGTATGACTTTTGGACAAACGAGAAGTTCTCAGGCGGAAAGACCATCGAACGTGAATCGCCGATAGATATTATTCCTTTGTATGTGAAAGCCGGTTCAATCATTCCGATGGGTCCCCAGGTGCAATATGCCACCGAAAAAGCATGGGATAACCTGGAATTAAGAGTTTATGCCGGAGAAAACGGAAGCTTTGTCCTTTACGAAGACGAATTTGATAATTACAACTACGAAAAGGGCGCTTACACCGAAATACCGATGACATGGCATAATGCGTCACGTACGTTGACTATTGAAGCTCGTAAAGGTTCCTACGAAGGTATGTTGCAAACAAGAAAATTCACTGTTCGCCTTCAGGATGGAACAACGAAGACTGTGGATTATGATGGACAAGAAGTGACTGTGAAGTTTTAATAATCCGCAATATTATGAGTAAAAACAACTGTAAATTTGGTTTAGCAATTTTGTTTTTTGTAGGGATCATGCCTTTTGTGCAGATTCACGCCCAGAGTCGCCCGGTGGTGCAGACCAGCTACACCGCCGACCCGGCACCGTTGGTACATAACGGAACGGTGTACCTGTACACCGGTCATGATGAAGATGAGGCTCCTCCGGGACAAAGTCGCTTCCTGATGAAAGAATGGTTGCTTTATAGCAGCACGGATATGGTCAACTGGACAGACCATGGTGCGGTGGCTTCCCTGAAAGATTTCGCTTGGGTGAAAAATCCGGAAAACGGAGCCTGGGCCTCTCAGTGTATTGAACATAAAGGCAAGTTTTACTTCTATTGCTCTACGCCGGGTGGCACGGGCATGGGGGTATTGGTGGCCGATTCTCCTTTCGGTCCCTTCAAAGATCCGATTGGCAAGCCATTGATTAAGAATAGTCACGAAGATATCGACCCATCCGTTTATGTCGACGACGACGGACAGGCTTATATCTATTGGGGAAATCCTAACCTTTGGTATGCGAAGCTGAACGATGACATGATCTCTATTTCCGGTGATATCATCAAAGACCCATTGGTACGGAAGACAAAGGGGCAACCCGATCCGTATCATTACCAGGAAGGTCCCTGGACCTATAAACGGGGTGACCACTATTATATGGCCTATGCCAGCACCTGTTGTCCTGAAGGTATAGGCTATGCTATGGGGCCGACCGCCATTGGTCCCTGGGAGTTTAAAGGATATATCATGCCGCCCGATCGCAGAGCGACAGGGAATCATCCGGGCATTATCGATTATAAAGGGAAAAGTTATGTGTTCGGGTTTAACTTCTGGTTGAATTTCCAAGTAACCGATAAGCACCACGAACGCCGTTCGGTTTGCGTTTCGGAGATAACGTACAATCCGGATGGCACCATACAGGAGCTTCCCTGGTGGGAAGAAGGCAAGCCTGTTGACCCGGTAGGGACACTGAATCCTTATAAGCGCACGGAAGCAGAAACCATTTCCTGGAGCGAAGGGCTTAAAACAAAGCGGAACACTCAAACCGGGATGTATGTGACTTCTGTTCATAACAACGATTATATCCGGCTGCAGGCCGTCGATTTCAAAAAGGGCGCCAAGTCTTTTGAAGTCAGTGCGGCTGCGGTGCGCGGAGGAAAAATAGAGATCCGCTTAGATGCTGTCGACGGTACATTGTTGGGAGTGTGTGATATAACCCAAAGCGGAAGTCAGGATGCCTGGAAAACCTTTACCACAAAAGTAAAAAAGGAAAAAGGCGTACACGATCTCTATTTTGTCTTTAAAGGAGGCGAAGGCGAATTATTTAATCTGGACTATTGGAAGTTTAAATGATTTATTGACTTTTTCCTGTTGATTTAAGAATAAGGGGCGTTGTTAAGCCCAATTTTATTGAAATAACTACCTCAAAAGCTCCTTGCCCAAACAGGCAAGGAGCTTTTTTTGTTAAAATACAAAGTGTAAGCAAAAGCCCTACTTTTCCTTACGATATGATACGTTAAAAAATGTTTCTCCCGGGAGTTTGCCAAAATACTCCTGCGTTTTTGCGCGCAAAGTCGGGCGGAAATTACAATTTGTTATTTGGCTATATCGGAGGTATAGGGTTAATTTAACTTTGGTTAACGCAAAAGAAAGGAGAGTAACCACTGTAAGGACAGAAAACAGAAGGGGAATATTCCGAATCGAGTAAAGAATAAATCAAGTTAATAAAAGAGTGAATAGAAATAATATTATCTTTTTTTTGTTGGGATATGAAAATTTGTATATTTTTGCGCCGTTAAGTGTATTTCTTATTTAAAAAAATATGAATTTATTATATTAAGATGAGTATTTTTTTACAGTATAGGGAAAATACCGAAGCTGAATTATTGTAAGAAAATGGCATGGATAGTTGTTTTTGTGTGAATAGAAGTGTGTTAATCGTTTTTCACGTTTTAGTTTAAGACTTACCCTAAACAACCAGGGAATAATAAATGAGAATTACTAAAAGAGTTGCTTTGTTTATCGGAGTAGGACTTGCCTGTATGTTTTATGCTGCGGGACAGTCTTCGCATTCTACCCGTCTGGATCTGTTTTCCGGCGTGGAGTTGAATTACCGAAACATACACCATAACAACCGGATCTACGATCTGTTGATCAATCTGACTCCGGGTCTTAAGTGGCATCTGAAAAACGACTGGATGGTAGCTGCCCAAGGTTATATCCCTGTCTACAATCAGTATGGCGATCACTATAAAAAGGTGCGTCTGAACATGGCGGTTCTTTCCAAGGAGGTCTATGGACACAATCAGTTTTTCAAATTTAGCGGTGGCTTGTTCAGCCATGAGCGTTATGGCTTAGATGTGAAATGGATGTTTCCTGCCACTTCCTGGTTGGCATTTGATGCGCAAGTAGGGCTGACTGGTTTCTGCTCTATGGCGGTTGACTGGGAAAGTAGTCGGATGGAAAGACTTACCGGCTGGTTGGGAACGAAAGTGTATCTGGAAAAATACAATACCGAATTCCGCTTGCGTGGAGGCCGCTATATCTATGAAGATTGGGGGGTGACGGGTGAATGTATGCGTCATTTCAAACATTGCACAGTGGGCTTGTATGCGCAATACAGCGATAAGGGCAAAGAGAATGGTGGTTTCAAAATCATTATGATGATCCCTCCCTACCGGCGAAAAACAAAAACAGTCAATTTCCGCCCGGCGTCTCATTTTCGTTTGACGAATAACTTCCAGGCGGATCCGTATATGATCAGAAGTTATCATACCGATCCGGAAGAAAATGAACGGGAAGGCTCTTTCAACCGCGAAAAACTGACATGGGGGAGCAACCGAATGGAGCCTGATTTCAAGGAAGGAGGTATGCCATGAAACGCATAATATGGGGTATATTATGTTGCTTTCTTTGTAGTCTGCATAGTCTGACGGCACAGCAATATACCGGTATGACCGGATTGATTCATACACCGTCGGCCGAAATGAACGAGGCAGGAACCGCCCGGATGGGTGCTCATTTCCTGAACGAAGCCTTTTCGCCGGCCGTATTGGATTATCCTACCGGATGCTATTACTTGAATATCACCCCTTTCTCCTGGATCGAACTGGCCTATACCTGCACGCTGATGAAAGGCGAAGCAGCGGCGGGCTACGAGCAGAAGGTGGGTTACACCCATCAGGATCGTTATTTTTCCATGAAATTGCGTCCCCTGAAAGAGGGAAAATGGTGGCCCGCTATCGCCCTTGGAACGAATGACCCGTATGGCACTACCGGAGCGACAAGGGGGAGCCTCTTTTTCTCCAATTTCTATGTAGCTGCCAGCAAGCACCTGCATTGGAAAGGACACGAATTGGCCGCTCACGTTTCATGGCGGGAATTCAGGAGAAGCTATAATGCCAAGTGGGAGGGGTTGACAGGAGGTATTACCTATCGGCCTGCATTCGCTTCGAACCTGCGATTAATCGTTGAGTATTCGGGAGACGATGTAAATCTTGGCGTAGACGTTTTGTTATGGAAACATTTTTTATTGCAAATTTCTCTCCAACAAGGAAAACATTTATCGGGGGGAGTTTGTTATCAATTAAATCTGTTCTAATATAATACTCACCAAATAAAAAAATGTGATGAAATTAATTGAAAAAGGAAAGTGGTTTTTATTTGTGGCAACTGTAGCTTTGTTTGCCACAGCATGTGACAAAGATGATCCCAATTATGATGATGTGACTCCTCCGGCAGTGGAGGTAACTCACAGTCTTAGCGGCCGTGTAACGGCTATGAGTGGAGATGGCCTGGTGGCTACAGTTACCATGGGTACAGAGACAAAAACAACAGCAGCCGACGGTACCTTCTTGTTTGAGAATGTAAAGGCAGGCACGTATGCGTTGAAAGCTGAAGCTACAGGGAAAAAATCAAAAGAAGGTAGTGTAACCATTTCCGGAGGAGAAAAAAGTGATAACCAGGTATGGAGTGTTACCCTGAACAATGTGGGAACATCCGTAAAGGTTAACGACGACGGTTCGGCTCAAGGAAGTGTCGTTTCTGAAACAACTAAAGGCAACGAAGCCGCTAAGGTAGATGTGGAAATTGAAGCTCCTGCAGGTGCTGTACCAGCCGGAAAAACAATCATTACCACTCCGCTTTATTCATTGCAGGATGTGACCAAAGCAACAGAGTCTGTTCTGTTGATCGGTACAGATCTTACTTGTTCTGATCCGGCTGTTACCCTGGCGAAGCCTATTCAGATGATCTATGACCTGGAGCCGGAAGTGGCTGCAGCCGTTAAGGTGCAGAAACAGGTTGGAGGCCAATGGGTAGCTGCTGCTTTTTCTGTAGACGGTGGTAAAGTGACGGTAACTGTTGATCAGTTCACCTCTTATATTGTGTTTTTCGATGTAGACATAACCTCTTCTACCTCTTCAGAACCTTTGTCTTTCAGTCCAAACAACTGGGATAACCTGTTTGGAAGTAAAGAGATGGCAGTTGCCACAACCTCTTACAGCTTTAAGATCGGGACTGAAATCTCCTCTACATCTGCTGCAAACCGGACTACTGCTTATCTGAAAGAGATTCTGGCACGCCGCGCTGGCGCCGGTTATATGACTGCTACGGGTCATTATAACATGAATGTTACTCTGCCGATAGGAACTGCTTTGACAGTAAGCGGACAGCAATCTGTTCGGACCCTGAAAGCTTCAGCTTTGGGACAAAGTGCTTCTGGTAAGCAATATGGAAATGTAACGGTTAGCGCAAATACATACAATCGCAACCATACCGGAGGAAGCAACTAAGCGAAAGACTATACATCAGTAGCGCTGACGAAGCCTACTCTTTACTATAAGAATTCCCTTGTTTATCTATATCTTACATCATTGAATGTAAGAAAAGGTAAACAAGGGGATTCTTTTTTACCAAAGCCTTAATTGGGTTTTATTCTTTCACCTCCATCTCCATAATATAATCATTCATATAATAGCCGTTGCCGATGTGATGGTCGCGGGTGTCGGCGATGTGGAATCCCAAGTGCTCGTAGAAGCCGATGGCCGGGTTCTCGCGGTTGACGTAAAGCATGACTTTGAAGGGAGTAGGGAGGAAGCCTCTCAGGTAGGCGATGCCCTGTTCGATCATATAGCGGCCCACGCCTGTGCCCTGCGTTTGGGGGAGCGCATATATCTTTTGGAAGATGTATGTGTCGGGCTCTTTTTGCTCCAAAGAGAAATAGGCGCAAGGCTCATCGTCGGCATATACGATGAAGTAGGTATGCCCCAGTTCGGTCATTTGTTTTGTGATACTTTCCGGGGCATACATAGCGTCGAACATGTATTCAAGTTGTTCGGGGGTGAGTATACTTCCGTATGTGGCTCCCCATACCTGGGAGGCCAGACGGTTAATTAAAAGATTGTCTTTTATTTCGGCAGTACGGATTGAGAACATGATTGTGATGATTTTGACCAACAAAAGTAGGAATAATTACGAGGATAATATATGAAAACGTTTAACTTTGTAGGCATTTCGCTTGCCTTAAAGCGTCATAGATGAAGAATACACAAATTAAAATAGATTCGAAATGGATACAAAGATTCAGGAACTGACCGAAAAAATCTACCGTGAAGGTGTTGAAAAGGGTAATGAAGAAGCAAAACGTATTGTAGACGATGCGAATGCGCAGAAAGCGGCTATTCTCAAGGAAGCGAATGAAGAAGCAAAGCGTATTGTGGGAGAGGCGGAAAAGAAATCCGCCGAATTAAAAAAGAATACCGAAGCGGAGTTGAAGCTGTTTGCCAATCAGGCTGTAGAGGCTTTGAAGAGTGAGGTGACCAATCTGATCACCGGCGAGATTACCCAGGCAAACGTGAAAGCTGCCGTGACCGACACAGGATTTATGCAGAAAGTAATTCTGGAGATGACCCGCGAATGGGTGAAGACCGGAGACCTGACGATTCAAACGGCGGAAGCCAAAGAATTGACTGCCTATTTCGAATCGAACGCCAAAGAATTATTGAACAAACAGGTAAAAATAGAAAAGGTAAGCGGGAAACCCGCCTCTTTCACGATCCTTCCGGCAGACGGATCCTACAAGGTGACTTTCGGCGAGGAGGAGTTTGTTACTTTCTTTAAAGAATTCTTACGCCCGCAACTGATTGAAATGCTGTTCTGATTATGAGTAAATATTATTACTTAATAGCAGGATTGCCCAATATTTCATTAGACGATCATAAAGTTCCTTTCACTGTCGACGAGTTTTATGCGGAGATAAAAGGGATGTTGTCGGCTGGTGACGCAAAGTTGGTGAGTCTGTTTTTCCTGAAGTTCGACAACAACAACCTTCTTAATTTTCTGTTACATCCGGAAAAGGAGTGGGACGAGAGAGGGCGTTTCTCCAAATCGGAATACAAGGAGGTGTTGGATGCGATTGCTGAAGAGGAAAAGATTCCGGCCAATCCATTGCCTTCGTATATGATCTCCCTTTTGGAAACCTATCAGGCAGAACATGAGAAAGGAACGGAAGAATCCAAAAACATATCCTGGGAAGACCGTCTGGCCGGCTTGTATTATGAGTATGCTATGAAAAACAGCAACTCGTTCGTAGCCGACTGGTATGAATTGAACCTCAATATAAATAATGTACTGACAGCAATCACGGCCCGAAAATTCGATTTGGATAAGGCGCGCTATATTGTTGGTAATAATGAGATCGCGGAGACCCTGCGTACCTCGAACGCACGTGATTTTGGTTTGGGCGACTCGGTAGAGTATCTGCCCCAGTTGCAGCGCATAACGGAAGAGTCCGACCTGTTACTTCGTGAGAAAAAGCTGGATCAGCTGAAGTGGGAGTGGCTCGAAGAACAGATTTTCTTTAAGACATTTGATATTGAAACGGTAATAGCCTATTTGTTGAAACTGGAGATGATGGAGCGCTGGACTTCACTCGATAAGGCAAAAGGCGAGAAAACCTTCCGTGACCTGGTAGGCACGATGAAGAAAGGAAGTGATAGTGCATTGGAAGAATTTAAAAGAAACAATACAAAATAAATTATGGCTACGAAAGGAATAGTAAAAGGAATCGTATCCAACCTGGTGACAGTCGAGGTCGAGGGTCCGGTTTCCCAGAATGAAATTTGTTACATTTCCGTCGACGGTGTGAAGCTGATGTCGGAGGTGATCAAAGTGATCGGTAATAATGCTTTCGTTCAGGTGTTTGAAAGCACGCGTGGAATGCGTGTAGGCGATGAGGCTGAGTTTGAAGGCCACATGCTTGAGGTAACACTTGGGCCGGGTATGCTTTCCCGCAACTACGACGGGTTGCAGAACGACCTGGACAAGATGGACGGCGTGTTCCTGAAGCGCGGGGATTATACCTACGCGTTGGATGACGACAAGAAGTGGGTGTTTAAACCGATTGCCCAGGCAGGCGACAAGGTGGTTGCCGGCGATTGGCTGGGCGAAGTGGACGAGAACTTCCAACCACACAAGATTATGGTACCTTTTGTTTTTGAAGGAACCTATACGGTGAAGAGTGTGGTAGCGGAAGGCGAATACACAGTTGTTGATACGATTGCCGTATTGACCAACGAACAAGGAGAAGATATTAAAGTAAATATGATACAGCGGTGGCCGGTGAAAAAGGCGGTTGGCTGCTACAAAGAGAAACCGCGTCCTTTCAAACTGTTGGAAACAGGCGTGCGTACGATGGATACCTTGAACCCGATTGTGGAAGGTGGTACGGGATTTATTCCCGGTCCTTTCGGAACAGGAAAGACGGTGTTGCAGCATGCTATCTCTAAACAGGCGGAAGCGGATATCGTGATTATCGCGGCCTGTGGTGAGCGTGCGAATGAGGTGGTAGAGATCTTTGCCGAATTCCCTCACCTGACCGACCCGCATACCGGGCGTAAATTGATGGAACGTACGATCATTATCGCTAATACCTCGAACATGCCGGTGGCGGCTCGTGAGGCATCTGTGTACACGGCTATGACCATTGCGGAATATTACCGCAGTATGGGATTGAAGGTGCTCCTGATGGCTGACTCTACTTCCCGTTGGGCACAGGCGTTGCGTGAGATGTCGAACCGTTTGGAAGAGCTTCCCGGACCGGATGCTTTCCCGATGGACCTCTCGGCCATTGTGGCCAACTTCTATGCGCGTGCCGGTTATGTGGAACTGAATAACGGTAAGTCTGGTTCTGTAACCTTTATCGGTACGGTATCACCGGCCGGGGGTAACCTGAAAGAACCGGTAACAGAAAATACCAAGAAGGTAGCGCGTTGCTTCTATGCCTTGGAACAGGATCGTGCGGACAAGAAACGTTATCCGGCGGTGAACCCAATTGATAGCTACTCCAAATACCTGGAGTATCCAGAATTCCAGGAATACATTGCCAACCATATCTCGCCCGAATGGATCGATAAGGTGAACGAGGTGAAAACACGTATGTTGCGTGGTAAAGAAATCTCGGAACAGATCAATATCCTGGGTGACGACGGGGTGCCGGTGGAATACCATGAGGTGTTCTGGAAATCGGAACTGATCGACTTTGTGATCCTGCAACAGGATGCTTTCGACGAGATCGACTCGGTGACATCGCTGGATCGTCAGGAATATATGCTGGATAAGGTGGTGAAGATATGTAATACGGACTTCCATTTTGATAACTTCAATGATGTGTCTGATTACTTCAAGAAGATGATCAACATCCTGAAGCAGATGAACTATTCCGAATACAAGAGTGATAAGTTTGAGACGTTTAACCAGGAGCTTGAGAGCCTGCTTGAGCAAAGAAGCGACAAATAATTGTAGACTATGGCAACAAAAGCATTTCAAAAGATATTTACAAAGATTACCCAGATTACAAAAGCGACCTGTTCGTTGAAGGCAACAGGCGTTGGGTATGATGAGTTGGCTTCGGTAGACGGTAAGCTGGCGCAGGTGGTAAAGATTATGGGCGATGAGGTAACCCTGCAGGTGTTCTCGGGAACGGAAGGCATCCGGACGAATGCCGAAGTGGTATTTATGGGCAAGGCGCCGACGTTGAAAGTGGGCGACCAATTGGCCGGACGCTTCTTTAACGCCTATGGCGATCCGATCGATGGCGGACCTATTCCGGAAGGACGTGAGGTCGAAATCGGTGGTCCGTCGGTGAATCCGGTGCGTCGCGAGCAACCTTCGGAACTGATCGCTACGGGTATTGCCGGTATCGACCTGAACAATACATTGGTGACCGGACAGAAGATCCCGTTCTTTGCCGACCCGGACCAACCGTTCAACCAGGTCATGGCGATGGTAGCCCTGCGTGCCCAGTCGGATAAGATTATCCTGGGTGGTATGGGTATGACCAACGACGACTACCTGTTCTTTAAGAATACATTTAGCAACGCGGGTGCATTAGACCGTATTGTGAGTTTTATTAATACGACGGAAGACCCTTCTGTGGAACGTATCTTAGTGCCTGATATGGCACTGACGGCCGCAGAGTATTTTGCTGTAGAAAAGAATGAGAAGGTGTTGGTATTGCTTACCGACATGACCAACTATGCGGATGCCTTGGCAATTGTGTCAAACCGTATGGATCAGATCCCTTCCAAAGACTCTATGCCGGGTTCTTTGTATTCCGACCTGGCGAAGATCTACGAAAAGGCGGTTCAGTTCCCTGATGGTGGTTCTATTACGATCATTGCGGTAACGACACTTTCCGGAGGAGATATCACACACGCTGTGCCTGACAATACCGGATATATCACGGAAGGTCAGCTCTATCTGCGTCGTGACAGCGATATCGGTAAGGTTATCGTCGACCCGTTCCGAAGCTTGTCGCGTTTGAAACAGTTGGTGACCGGTAAGAAAACACGCGAAGACCATCCGCAGGTGATGAACGCGGCGGTGCGTCTGTATGCCGATGCGGCTAATGCGAAGACGAAGATGGAGAACGGTTTCGACCTGACAGACTACGACAACCGTACGCTTGCTTTCGCGAAAGATTACTCAGACAAACTGTTGGCTATCGACGTAAACCTCGATACCACCGAGATGTTGGATGTGGCCTGGAATCTTTTCGGCGAATACTTCAAGCCGGCAGAGGTGAATATCAAACAGGAACTGGTGGATAAGTACTGGAAATAATTGAGAATTGAAAATTGATAATGGATAATTTCTGTTCATTGTCAATCGTATCAATTATCCATTATCAATTAATAATTAGAAAAAGTGGCAATAAAGTTTCAATATAATAAAACATCGCTTCAGCAATTGGAGAAGAACCTCAAGATGCGGGAACGTTCGCTGCCTACGATTAAGAGTAAGGAGAGCGCGTTGCGTGTCGAGGTGAAACGTACCAAGGACGAAGCGAAGAAGTTGGAACTTCAGCTTGAAAACGAAATAATGAGCTATCGCAGCATGGTCGCTCTTTGGAATGAGTTCACACCGGAACTGATCCGGGTGAAAGATGTGCATCTTTCTTCCCGTAAGTTTGCCGGCGTCATGGTTCCATTGCTTGACGACATCGAGTTTGAGGTATGCCCATATAGCCTTTTCAATGCTCCGTCGTGGTATACGGAAGGTATCGAGTTGCTGAAGCAACTGGCACGTACCGGTATAGAAGCGGAGTTTGCAGGCATGAAGCTGGAGTTGTTGGAGCATGCCCGGAAGAAAACCACTCAGAAGGTGAATCTTTTTGAGAAGGTACAGATCCCGGGATATAAAGATGCGATCCGTAAAGTGAAGCGTTATATGGAAGACGAGGAGAGTCTTTCCAAGGCGTCACAAAAGATCATGCGTACCAATCTGGAGAAACGAAAAGAAAAAGAGGAGGAGGCATCATGATTATACCGATGAAGAAATATGCCTTTATGGTGTATCATAAGGAATACAAGCAATTCCTTTCCACTTTGCGCGACTTGGGTGTCGTACACATCAAGGAAACAAAATCGATCAGTGATTTTGAGGACTTGCAACAGATGATCGCGGAGCGCAAGCGGGTAACGACTCTTCTGAAGGAGTTCAAGAAACAGCATAATGAGCAACAGCCATTAGCCCCTGCCCGTGACTTGGATAAAGAGGAGGGTATGGCTTTGGTTCAGTCGATCGAAGAGCTTCAGGAGGAGCGTTCCAAATTGTCTGCCCGCAAGCAGGCTGTCTTGAAAGACCTCGATTATATGGATATCTGGGGCGACTTCGACATGAAGCAGATCAAACAGTTGAAGAAGGAGGGATATGAACTGAACTTTTTTACCTGTCCGACCTCGAAATATGAACCGGTTTGGGGAAAAGAATACAATGCCTTTCTGGTGAATAACTTCCAGTCGGTGACCTATTTCGTGACGGTGACCAAGACCGGAACGGAGATCGATATCGACGCGGAACGTCCGAAGATGTCGGAATTGGGTCTGAGCCAGTTGCGGGAGAAGGTGAAAGAACTGAACGACTCGGTTCGTGCCTGTGATGAGCGCCTGCAAACTATGGCCGTTGAAGAGTATAACACCCTGCTTGAATTAGACAAACACCTGCAAAACGAATTCAACCTGGCCAACGCGGTCGTGCAAACCGACCGTCAGGCGGGCGACAAACTGATGTTCCTCGAAGGATGGGTGACCACTGACAAAGCCTCGGATATGGAAGAGGCGTTGGATAAGGAGGCCTTCTTCTATCAGGAATTGGAAATACAGGATGACGATAAGATACCTATCAAATTGAAGAACAACAGCTATTCGAAACTGTTCGAACCGATCACGGAGATGTACTCCCTACCTAACTATAAGGAGTTCGACCCGACGCCTTTCGTGGCTCCCTTCTTTATGTTGTTCTTCGGACTTTGCTTTGGCGACGGTGGCTACGGATTATTGATCCTGTTGATTTGTACTATCCTCAAACGGAAAGCGAATGCGGGCGTTAAGCCTTTCCTGACCCTGTTCCAGTGGTTGGGTGCGATGACCGTTGTGGTGGGTGCGTTGACCGGTTCGTTCTTTGGCATCGCCCTGGTCGATATACCGCAGTTTGCCGCCGTGAAGGATTACTTCCTGAGCAGTGATAACCTGATGACCCTCTCAATCGTGATCGGTATTATACATATCATATATGCCAAGGCGATCGGTGCTTATAAGACAAAGATACAGAGAGGCCTTAAGTATAGCCTGGCTCCCTTTGCCTGGGTGTTTGTGATTGCGGCGTTGGCCTGTGTGTTCGGGCTTCCGATGCTGGATATTCAGTTGCCACAACCGCTTACCTACGTGTTGTATGGCGTGGCTATCGTATGCCTTGCTGTCGCGTTGTTGTATAATACCCCTGGCAAGAACATTTTCCTGAACTTCGGCTCCGGCTTGTGGAACACCTATAATATGGTCTTCGGCCTGTTGGGTGATGTGTTGTCCTATATCCGTTTGTTTGCCGTAGGTCTGACGGGTTCGATCCTGGGTGGTGTGTTCAACTCGCTGGCGGTCTCTATGACGGAAAGCCTGCCGGGTGTAGCCCAGTTCATTGTGATGCTGCTTATCTTATTGGTGGGACATGCCTTGAACTTCGGACTTTGTATGATCAGTTCGCTGGTACACCCCATACGTCTGGTCTTTGTTGAATATTATAAGAACTCAGAATTTGAAGGCGGAGGAAAAGCCTATCTGCCTTTTAAGAAAGCGTAAGAAAAGAACAATATTAATACAATAAATAATTTAAAACAATTTAGTTATGGAACCAGTTTTATTAGCTTACATTGGAATCGGCCTGATGACAGGACTATCATTTATCGGTAGTGCTTACGGGGTAACAATTTGTGGTAACGCCGTAGTTGGAGCAATGAAGAAAAACCCGGATGCAATGGGTACCTATATCGCCCTGAGTGCTTTGCCGAGTTCACAGGGGTTGTATGGCTTTGTGGCCTATTTCATGTTGCAGAAATTCTTAATTCCTGAAATCTCTATGTTCAACGCCTGTGCTATCCTGGGTGTTGGCGCGATGATGGGATTTGCCGGATTCTTCTCTTCTGTTCGCCAGGGACAGGTTTGTGCCAATGGTATTCAGGCGGTAGGTGCCGGTCACAATGTGTTCAGCGCCACGATGGTGATGGCCGTATTCCCGGAATTGTATGCGATCCTCGCGTTGTTGGTGGTTATCCTGGTAGGAGGTACATTACCTCTCTAATCCCGGATAGATCATAAAATAAGATATGAAGGAAAGGTGAGTCTGTAAAGGCTCACCTTTTTTGATGAACAAATAGGGCATACATTTGCTTAACGCCTGTTTTATTCCGACATTTACATGCTCAATAAACGAATTATGATCAAACAACTTCTTTGGGTAGGCTTGGGCGGAGGAATCGGAAGCATCTTCCGCTACCTGACATCCGTATGGATACTGAAGCGCTATGCCGCTGATTTTCCGCTGGCTACTTTTGTGGTGAATATGGCAGGCTGTTTATTGATCGGCCTGATTGTCGGGCTTTCTTTTCGTGCCCAATGGATCGATCAACACATGAAACTATTCCTCGTTACCGGATTTTGTGGCGGGTATACCACTTTCTCTACCTTCTCTTTAGAAAACTGGGGCTTATTGGAAGCCGGTAATTATACCTCTTTGTTATTGAATATCGCAGGCAGCGTCCTGTTGGGCATCCTGGCGGTATGGATCGGCTTATGGCTGGCAAAATTATAGGCGTTCCACTATTTTATGTTCTTCTTTAAAGAATTGTATCCTTTCTTTTATCCCGACCTCTGAGATCAACGTCGATAGTTTGCGCAAACAATTGAACCGGTTTTTTGCCTGTAGGCAGCTTTGTCGGTCGAACAAGGTGATCGGTTGCAGCATATAGCTCATCAGAATGTTCATATAAGAGCTGTCTGAACAGAGATACGAATGGGTAAACCCGATATGAATACCGGCTATATACAGGTCAAACCGTTTCCCCGACGGAAATTGCCCTTCCGAAGCATCTCTCTCCAGGTCTTCCAGAAAGCTGAACAGGTCCTTTTTCAGACAGGTCGCCTCCTGGGGCTGGATGAGGTTCATATCCATAAAATAATGGATGTTATCCACCGTATGGCTGACAATAGAGGGATCCCAAATATAGGACGTTGCCCCTATCTGGCGCAGATAATACTCTAAGCGATACAGTTCTTCCTGGATTTTGGGCGATACGGTATAACTCTCGAACGATTGCAACATCGCATTATCCCCAAAAAGATGCAGAAACCGGAAGATGATGAATTTAAGCAGATGAGGATAGGATACCGCCAACTCCACGGGAAAGAAATTGAATACATGCCCATGCTCTGAGGCAGGACAGGTACTGATCTCCCCGATCTTATTGGCATAATTCCGCAATACGATAAGATTAGCCTCCTCTCTCGAGATATTCAGTTTAGAGGGCTTTTCTGTATACGGGTTAAATTGGGGAGGGGAAAAGTAGTCGATCAATTGATCCAGGCTAATCCCGGCTTCCTTCGCGATGACGGCCGCCTCCTGCAAGGTGAAAGGAACATCTCCTCTGACACGACGGTAGATAGATCCTTTCTCCATCCGGAGCAGATCTGCAAGAAACGCGACACATTCTTTCTTCTGAGGGATCTGTGTCCTCAAAAGATACAGTAACTTCTCGTTAAGGTTGACTTCTTTCATAGTATGGCAGTTTTGGTTGAAAACTGCAATATACGAAAAAAAACGATTCCTTCTTGCTGTTTGCTTCAGAAAGAGTCGCTAAGAGGCTCACAAACTGTCTGGTACGCTGTTTTCTCCTAAGATGTAAATTTTACGTGTTTTCCCACCGGTCTGCAGAATGAAACCCTCTTCAACAAACTCCATCAGGTCTTTTCTGGCCTGGTAAATGGTCAGATCCAATAAACCGGCATATTCTCTCTGGTTGATGTATTTCTTCTTTTCCAGGTAGCTGGCCAGTCTCTTTTTCCGTTTGGCCAAAGGCAAAATCGCTTTGTCGGATGGTTTTTCAACAATCAGTTCCGCCTGATTCACCATGGTTTGTAATTTTTTGCTGCATTTGAAGTTGACACCGGCGGGTTGGATCGTTACGCTTTTATCACCTGTTTCCTCTTCCTCCTGTAGGGTTTTTACCGACATGGAAAAAGTGCCTATTCCTTCTACCTCGATGTGGTACCCATCGCGTAGAGATTCGCCGATATACCGGGCTAACCCATCTAATATACCTTTGATCTGGGCGGAATTCAATCCTAATTCATACAACCGTTCACAAATCTCGTCTATTCGCCGGGTTCCTTTGGAGGATACACGGGCATGAAGAAGCTGTTCGCTCTCCCGTCCTTTGGGTTGCGGGGTTTGGTAAATGCCTACTTTTACTTTCATAATTTTCCTATGGTTTTATTTCGTTTGACAATTGTCGATCAATTGGTTGATAATTATCGTTCAATTAGTTGACAGTTGTCAATTAATTGATTGACAATTGTCAAACAATTTTTATCTCAGGGACAAATGTAGTAAATGTTCTGAATAAAACGCGAAAGGGATCAACTATTATTTACGAAATACGGCAATAAATTATCCAACCGGAACGGGCTACTAATATGATCAACCGTTCCGGTTGATCGATTGGGGGTAATGAGGTGTTTCCTCCCGAAGGAGTGTGTGCAGACTATCAACCGGAGCGGTTGATAGTCTGTGGGGAAAACGATCATTCGGACTATTATAAACTATAGCTAATCATCAGCCAGGCAACTCGTGCGTCGCGGTTTCTGACCTGTTTCATCTGCAGGGCGGAGGTATTGATCGTTGTTACCTCTTCCAGGCTGTCGAAGAGGTTGTTCAAGCTTAGGTTCAGGCGCAAACGCCGTTGCATTAGGTATTGTGAGACGCCGGCATTGACGGTGTAACGGCTTTCGATCTCTCCCTGGGCAGTAAGTTGGTCGGAGATATAGAAACCGTCGATCTGTAATTCGGTGGTTGGGGTGATGTGCAGGTTGATGGTCGCTTTCGTATCCCAGCATGTCATCGACTTTCGCGTATCGTACCCCAAGGTGCGGCCATCGATCTCATCGCGGAAGATATTTCCGGCCAAGCCTACCGACAATAATCGGGAGGGACTCCAGGACGCTGTTAATTCGGCACCGAAGATGCGGCTGTCTCCCATATTTTCTTTTCGCCAGATGTCTTGTGATTCGTTTGTCTGCATTACCTCCATGATGCGGTCTGTCTTATAACGGAAATAGAACGCCGGAGAGAGGCGGAAGCGAGGGCGGCTCCAGGTGTAGTTCACCTCGGCTACGTGAACCAGCTCGTCTTTCAGGTCGGGGTTTCCCTGAATGATGTGGGTGGCGTCGCTGATATCAACAAAAGGATTCAATTCTTTGCCCAGTGGGCGGTTGATGCGCTGCAGATAACTAAACGACAGGGCGTCGGTATCGGATGTCCTATAAGACAAACGCAGGCGCGGAAAGAGGCGGAAACGGTCGGGGCTATGATCGGCTGCCTTTCGTGTCGCATATTCCATTTGCAGACCGACCTCTCCTTCTATTTGTTGCCATGTCTTCGCGATGGAGGCATAGGCGGTGTGTATATTCCGCTGGAAAGAAAAGTCGTTGTTCTTTTGCCGGTTTTCTGCCCAGCCGGCGTCCGTCATGATATTGGCTTTTGTGTCATAATCCTCCCGCGTGAAGCGTCCGATGTATCCGGCTTTCAGCAACAGATGGCCGGCAAGCTGTTTCCGGTAGTTCGCTGCTGCATAGTAATTCTTTTTTTCCTGGCGGATAAAGAGGTTGTCCTGCGCAACGGTCGTGTTGGTTGCCGGATTTTCATTTTTGAAGTAGTTGTATTCATCGTAAACGAAATTATTGTAATTGAACACCACTTCCAACCGGTCGTTGGGGTTGGTAAAGCGATGCAGCCAGCGTGCTTCTGCGGCATAGGCATCCTGGAGTTGGGTGTTGTAGCGATGGCGAAGCATCTTGTTGAGAACCTCACCTGCCGGATTGGTGCGGGTATTGTTGATCGCCCCGTAGCGGCTGTAATCCATCCGGTGATATAGTCCGTAGATGGAGATGCGGTCCTGCTCTGTGGGGTTATAAGTGGCTTCCAGATCGGCAATATGCACCTCCGGACGAGCCGAAGCGTTGTTGTTCATTGCCGTGGTGCCGGTTTTATTTGTCGTCGTCTTTTGGAAGGATCGCTCGCGAAACTCCTGGCGGTAGTTATACCGGCCGGTGAAATGGAATTTGTTCTTTTGCAGATGAACCGCGGCTCCTGCGTTATAGCGCTCATGCCAACCGGCACCCAGGTGTACCTGAACGGGTGGCATGTCCGAAGGGTCGGAAACGGAAAAATCGATCATCCCGGCATCGCCATCGGCCATCCGTTCGATCAGAGGATAGGCCGTGGCTTCGATCTGATTGAAGAAAAAGGCAGGCAACTGAATCAACAAATCTCCGCTCTGCTCTTCCAATAGACCGTAGGGCACCCCGCGCAATAAGGTTTTTGCCTGGGTGGAACCACGGAAAGTGATACCTCCTTCTATATCGGTCGTTAAGGAGGGAATATGCCGCATGGCCTCCGCTGCACTTACAGGCATGGAGGATATGTTGTTTTCGACTTGCAAGCGTTTCACTTCCCCGCTACTGATGCCGCCGAACCGTATTCCTTGTACCTCAATGTTTTGGAGTGTGACGGTCGTATCGACCGGAGCCTGTGATAAAAGAGCTGATGAAGGTATCATCAGCAATAGTAAGGTGATTAATTTTTTCATTTGTGTTTTGCGTTTATTGTTCAGTGCAAAATTAGAGAAAAAAAGTGGGAATCTGCTTGCCATTTGATAATTGGATCTGAAGTTTCTTTTTTCTTTTAAATTTTGCGATTATCTTCAAGCCGTCGGGTAGGGGAGAGCTATTGATATTCTCGGAAAGAGGTTGCCCAAAGGGTATGTAATGTCTGTTGCTCGGATCTATGCAGAGGTGTTGAGAATGAAAAAAAATCACATAAAGAGGACGACATGATTGTCCGAAACGGAGTGATTACAAAGAAGTAAAAACTACAAAACAACTAATATGAATCGGAAATTATTGATTATCGGAATTATTGTATTTGTTATGAGTGGCCTGATCGGTTGCACGGGCTCTTCCGTACATATACACTTCGACAGCAACTCCCGGCAACAGCAATATGCGGCCACGATGCTCCAAAAAACATTTAATATCAACCCTGCCGGAAGAGCATCCTATGAGGTTGCTTTTGCGATCGATACGGCTTTGGGGGAGGAGGCATTCAGCCTATCCAATGAAAGCCGGATGATCTGTATCACGGGAGGCGACGAACGGGGACTTATCTATGGCGCTCATTCCCTGGCGGAAGATATTCGCAACGGCATTCCGCTGGAGAAGGTTCAATCCAAAAACGAAAAACCCCGTATGGCTCTTCGCGCGGTGAAGTACGACCTTCCCTGGGATACCTACCGTCATAGCGAGGCCTTGTCGTTGCATAGCGAGACCTGTAAAGACACGACCTACTGGGAAGCCTTCCTCGATATGATGGCGGAGAACCGCTTGAACAGTCTGTCGTTATGGAACCTGCATCCTTATCCCTTTCTGATAAAAGCAAAGAACTTCCCGGAAGCCAGCCCTTTCACCGACGAAGAGTTGACGGAGTGGCAGGCATTGTTCCGTGCTATCTTCCGCATGGCCAAAGACCGGGCGATCGATACCTATATTATTCCTTTTAATATATTTACGACCCGTGAATTCTCCCTCGCTCATCAGGTGGGATTGCATAACCTGGATCACCACCACTATGTGGCCGGCGATACATCGGAGGTGACCAAACGCTACATCCGCGAAAGCGTCACGCAGATGCTCGATGAATACCCCGATCTTACAGGTATGGGCTTGACCCTGGGTGAAGGCATGGGCGGCATGACGCCTCACCAGCGTGAGCAATGGATGCGCGAAACGATTATCGAAGGTATGCGGTTGGCCAACCGGAAATCCAAACTGGTACACCGGATCCCCTTCTCGAGCACGACCGAATCATTGGGCAAGACCACTGTGGAAATGGAGCAGTTGACACGACAAGCCATCGAAGCCGAGGCCGACCTGGGCTTTGTGGAAGGACCTATATGGGCGGATCTTAAATACAACTGGTCGCACGCCCACTCGACGCCCACCCTGATCAAAGTGCATGGAGGTGAACTGTTCGATACCTATTACAGTCCGGTTCCGGAAAAATATAAAGTAACCTGGACGGCTCGCAACGAGGATTTTTTCTGCCTTCGTTGGGGTGTGCCGGCATTCGTGCGCGCTCATGTCAAGGAAAACCTGAAACCCTATATCGGTGGTTACTTCATCGGATCGGAGACCTATATTCCCGCCAAGGATTATTTTACGAAAGATATGACAGGCGTCGACTGGAAGTATGCTTTTGAGCGTCAGTGGCTGTTCTACAAACTATGGGGACGCCTGCTCTATGATCCGGACACAAATGATGAGGTTTTTCATGCCGAGTTCGTGCGCCGTTACGGTAAGGAGGGTGAACGGTTGCTCGAAGCATCCTCTCTGGCGGGACAAACACCGCTATTGTTGGCTTCGACGTTCGATTGTGGTTGGGACTTTACGCTCTACAGCGAAGGCTTTCTTGCCCTGAATCCGCGAAATCGCGTAACGAATCCCACCGGTCCGAAGGTGGAGTATATCTCTGCCGACCGATTGATCAACCAGATGCCGTTGGATTCGGTTCATATCCTTTCCGTTCGTCAATATGTAGATGCCCTTCTTGCCGATAGGCTTTCGTTGGTGACGAAAACGACGCCTGTCCAGGTAGCCGATCAGTTGGAGGAGAGTTGCTTGCAAGCGCTGGAGCTTGTGCGGGATATACCGGTCAAAGGCAATACGTCACTCCGTTACGAGGTGGCAGATATACAAATATGGTCCTACCTGGGTTTGCATTATGCCGAAAAGATCCGTGGCGCGATCGCGCTCCATCTCTACCGGACTGCCGGAGGAGAGAACCACAAGCAAACGGCCGTTGCCTATATGGAGCAATCGCTTGCTTATTGGGATAAAGCCGTAGCGATAAGCCGCCCGCTTTATAACGATATGCCATTGACCCATTTGAGCGAGCAAAACGGTAAACCCTGGCAGGAGAACGATCACCTGCGTTTCCATTGGGAGATTGTCCGCTCGGATGTTGCCCGTGATGTGGAGATAGCCCGGTCGGCCACCTTTTCGAAGTAATTGCTCCTTTTAACTTCTTAACTTCTCTGACTTCTTTAACTTCTATTTTTTTGTATTTTTACGCATTCTAAAAACAATGTGTATGAGAAGTTTCGCAAGTGACAATAATTCAGGTGTGCATCCGCGGGTTATGGAGGCGGTTTTGGAAGCAAACAAAGACCATGCGGTCGGCTATGGTGACGATCCCTGGACGATAGAGGCCACGATAAAAATTAAAGAGTTGTTTGGCGCCGCCGCTGAGCCTTATTTTGTGTTCAACGGAACAGGTGCCAATTCGGTCGCTTTGCAGACGGCTACCCGGCCATTCCATAGTATTCTCTGTGCAGAAACAGCCCATATATTCGTCGATGAATGTGGTGCGCCGGCCAAGATGTCGGGCTGTGCCGTGGTAGCTATTCCCACGCCTGATGGCAAGCTCACGCCGGAACTGGTAAAACCTCGCCTGCATAATTTCGGTGTTTGTCATCATTCGCAACCCAAGGTGGTTTATATCTCTCAGGTATCAGAACTGGGCACGGTGTATACAATCGACGAAGTGCGTGCGTTGGCCGACCTGCTTCATGCCCATGATATGTATCTTCACATGGACGGCGCCCGCCTGGCCAATGCCTGCGCTTCGCTGAATTGCACCATGAAGCAGTTGACGGTAGATGCCGGAGTCGATATTCTGAGCTTTGGAGGGACGAAAAACGGTATGATGATGGGCGAAGCGGTGATTGCCTTCCGCCCCGAATTGGCAGAGAACCTGCAATATTACCGGAAACAATCGGCTCAGTTGGCTTCCAAGATGCGTTATCTCTCGGCACAGTTTGTTCCCTATCTGAGCGATAACCTCTGGCTGGAAAATGCCATGAAGGCCAATATCAGCGCCAGGAAGTTGGAGGAGTCCCTGCGTGCCTGGCCGCAGATCCGCTTCACGCAGAAGGTGGAATCTAACCAACTCTTTTTCACCCTGCCGACCGAAGTCCTGACGCGTTTGCAGGAGGAGTATTTCTTTTATATGTGGAACGAAGAGATCAATGAAGCCCGTCTGGTGACCTCCTGGGACACTTCGGGAGAGGATATCGCCCGTTTCGAACAGTCGTTGAAAGAGATATTCGAACAGGTTGGTATAGAATGAATAATATAAGTTTTCATATTACTGATATCACCGCCAATTCCATCCGCGCGGGGGCTACGTGGATCGATTTGAGACTGGTTGAGAAGCCGGGGGATCGAATCGTTATTGTTGCTGACAACGGCTGCGGTATGGATGCCGAAACCCTGCATCAGGTGACCAATCCCTTTTATACCACCCGCACCACCCGCAAGGTGGGCTTGGGACTTCCTTTCCTGAAACAGAATGTGGAGCAAACGGGTGGTAACTTTCAGATTCAGTCAAAGCCGGGAGAAGGCACCCGCATCACCGCCGTTTTCAGATCCGATCATATCGATTGCCCTCCCTGGGGTGACCTGGCCGGTACGATAGCTCTCCTAATCACCGGCAATCCGGATGTCGATATCCGTTTTCGTTATGTAGCCGACACCCATGAATTTGCCATCTCTTCCCAAGAAATCATGGAGGCGTTAGACGGAATCCCCCTAAGTCACCCGCAAGTCTCGGCATGGCTTACCGAATTGATCCGGGAGAATGTGTCCGTAGGTTAATTTGCCTCCGCGTGAGAAAAAAAACTGTTGAAAATTGGGGGGAATTATTTAATGGTTATCTTTGTTCTTGTATAAACCCATAAAAGAACATATTATGAACGAAAAAGACGAATTCCTTTACGATGAAGATGATTCCGTACGTTTTATTCAGAATTATCTTCCACAGGAGATGAAAGGTAAGTTCAGTGACGACGATATCAATTATATCGTGGATCTGGTTTATGACTTTTATGATTCAAAAGGTTTCCTTGATGATGATGAAAGTGAAACGGAAGAAGACATCGAGATTGATGAAGAGGAGCTGATACAATATGTAATAAAGAACGCAAAGAAAGACGGGGTGGGTAAGTTCGGCACCGAAGAGATAACCTTTGTTGTTCAGGGCGAGCTGGCCTACTGCGATTCGATCAATATGTTTGAATAACTTAAGATACCGGGGGGTAAACAAGTTGAAGCGTTTTTCTGTTATAGAATTAAACGAGTAATTTAAATTGTGTAAAAAATGAAAAGCGTAAAATTATTATCAGTCGTGCTGTTGAGTACAGCCTTAGTTTTGACAAGTTGTGGAACATGGAGTAACACCGCCAAAGGCACCGCTATTGGTGTTGGTGGAGGAGCTGCCGTGGGAGCAGGTGTAGGTGCCATAGCCGGTAATACGGCGTTGGGTAGCATTATCGGTGCTGCTGTTGGCGGAACAGCCGGTGCTCTGATCGGTAAAAACATGGATAAGCAAAAGAAACAGATCGAAGAGTCCGTTCCGGATGCAACGGTAGAAAAGGTAAATGATGGCGAAGCCCTGAAGGTGACCTTTGATTCCGGTATCCTGTTCGCAACGAATTCAAGTACATTAAGCGATGCTTCTCGTGATGCATTGGCTAATTTCGGTACCACATTGAAAAATAATCCGGACACCTATATTCGCATCATAGGGCATACCGATAATACCGGACAAGTGGATTATAACCAGACTTTGTCGGAAAAACGGGCAAAGAGTGTAGATGATTACCTGAAGCTTCAGGGAGTGGCTCCCAGCCGTATGACTTACGAAGGCAAAGGAATTCATGAACCGATAGCAACTAATGCAACGGCAGAAGGCCGTTCGTTGAACCGCCGGGTGGAAATCCTGATCGTAGCTAACGAGAAAATGATCGAAGCGGCACAAGCAGGTACGTTGAACTAAACGAATCGTTACATAAAAAGAAAGACAGACCCCGAAAAGGTCTGTCTTTTTTTATGTCATTACGAAGGCTTGTGGCGATCGAAAGATTAGTTTTTCTTCATGGTGTAATCGGTGATACCCAGTGATTCGTAGGATTGCAGCAGCGCCTCGTCGTTGTCGGATATCATCAGTAGTTTGTCTTTCTCCTGCAACTCGGTGTTTCCTTTCGGGATAAAGTAGTTGTTGCCCCGCTTCACCATAACGGCCAATGTATGATCGGGCAGCGTCAGTTCCATCAGTTTGTTACCATGACATAATACTTCCGGTGTGATCTCTATCTCGCTCATGGCGCTTTTGATCTCATCGGGCAGATCGATTCCGAAATCATCTTTGCGTGGAGGAGCATCGACCACACCCAGCCATTCGGCCGCTTTGGTGACGGTGGTGCCCTGGATCAATAGGGAGAGGATGGTGATAAAGAACACCACGTTGAAGATCATCCCGGCATGTTCGACCCCGGCTATCAGGGGATAGGTAGCGAAAATGATCGGTACGGCGCCACGTAGTCCCACCCAGGAAATATAGAGTTTACCTTTGATAGTAAAATTCTTAAATGGCAACAGGCTGAGAAAAACCGAAATAGGACGTGCGAATAGGATCATAAAAATACCAATTCCTAAGCCTACCGGAGCAATTGGAAGCAGTTCGCGTGGGTTGACCAGCAATCCCAACGTAAGGAACATCACGATCTGCCACAACCAGGTGAACCCGTCGAAGAAGGTTCGGATACTCTTCTTATGTACAATCTTGGCATTCCCGATGATCAGACCGGCGATATAGACGGCCAGATAACCGTTCCCCTTACATAAGGTGGTGGCGGCAAAGGTGAAGAAGGCAACCGCCAGTAGCAAAATAGGATACAAGGATTCATTGTCGATATCAATCTTATTGATGATATAGACTGCCAATTTGCCTAACAAATAGCCTGCCGCGGCTCCGATTCCCAACTGAACCAATAGCGAAACAGCCGCCGCCCCCAAGCTCATATCTCCCGACTGGATATAAGATATCAGGATGATGGTGAGCATATAGGCCATCGGGTCATTACTACCACTCTCCAACTCCAGCGTAGGACGTAGTTTCTGTTTCAGGTAAACCCCTTTGCTTCGCAGGATAGAGAAGACGGAAGCCGAATCGGTCGACGACATAACAGCCGCCAGAAGCAGCGACTCCGGGAAGGTAAAATTGACAAACTTATTCTCGAACAGGTTCGACATAAAATAGATAAACCCGCCGGTAATGAAGGTGGTCAATAACACTCCGAAAGTGGCAAGGATTACCCCCTGCGTGACAATCGGTTTAATATCGTTGTATTTCGTGTCCATCCCCCCGGAAAACAGGATGATGCTCAGCGCCAACATACCGATAAATTGCGCAATACTCGGATCATTAAATTTGATGCCAAAGCCATCGCTCCCAAACAACATCCCTATTCCAAGGAAGAGAAGCAGCGAGGGCAGTCCGAAACGATAACCAGCCTTACCGGCGAAAATACTCAGGAAAAGAATCACAGATGCGATCAACAACACGTATTCGGCATGAAGAAACATAGGCGTAATGGATTTTTGAGTTATTACTGAGGCACATAAAACAGTAAAAAGTCTTAGCAAAAATAATAAAAATAATGGAATAGGAGGAAATGATTTCTATCTTTGTTCGAACTAAATCTATATCAGCTTATGAACAAGAAAACAATTCTTTCTATCATGATTTGCTTCACGGTGGCTGTCTTTGGCATGAAAGCGGCGGATGAAGCGCGATTATTACGGTTTCCCGCCACCAACGGGACGGAAATCGTATTCAGTTATGCCGGTGACTTATATAAAGTATCTGTCAACGGTGGGGAGGCGCAACGGCTTACTTCGCACGTAGGGTATGAAATGTTTCCGCGTTTCTCGCCCGATGGAAAAACCATCGCTTTCACCGGACAATACGACGGTAATACGGAGGTGTATACCATACCTGTGGCAGGGGGGGAACCGCTTCGCCTGACCTATACAGCCACCAACCAACGCGATGACCTGGGCGACCGCATGGGACCCAATAACATCGTGATGACCTGGCATCCCAATGGCGAACAGATTGTCTATCGCAATCGCATCAGCAGCAGCTTCGACGGCAAATTGCTGCTGGCACACAAAGAGGGGGGACTCTCTGAAACCATTCCGCTGCCCGAAGGGGGCTTCTGTAGCTATTCGCCCGACGGGAAGCAGTTGGCCTACAACCGGGTGATGCGTGAGTTCCGTACCTGGAAGTATTACGAAGGCGGGATGGCCGACGATATCTGGATCTATAATCCGGGTGCTCAGCAGGTAGAAAACATTACCAATAACAAGGCACAGGATATTATCCCGATGTGGATCGGTGATAACATCTTCTATATCTCAGATCGCGACCGCACAATGAATATTTTCGTTTACAACACTAAGAGCAAGCAGACCGACAAGGTGACCAACTTCACGGAGTTTGATGTGAAATTCCCTTCGGCGCATGGCAATACGATCGTGTTTGAGAACGGCGGTTATATCTATAAGATGGATGCAACCAGTCGTCAGCCGCAAAAGGTGAACATCGTTCTGAATTCCGATAATATCTATGCGCGCAGCGAAATCAAGGCGGGCGCCGGATATATCACGGCGGCAAGCCTGTCGCCCGATGGGGAGCGATTGGTAGTTACGGCTCGTGGAGAGGTGTTCGATGTGCCGGCTCAGAAAGGGGTTACCCGCAATATCAGCCGCACACCCGGTGCGCATGAGCGAGCTGCGCAATGGTCGCCCGACGGGAAATATATGGCCTATATATCCGATGAGACCGGCGAAACCGAGCTTTACCTGCAACCGGCCGGTGGCGGCAGTGGAAAAGAACAACTGACCAAAGGCAACGATACCTATATCCGCACCTTCAAATGGAGTCCCGACGCGAAGAAGATCATTTACAGCGACCGCAAGAACCAACTGAACCTGTTGGATGTAGCTACGAAGAAGGTGACGCTTCTTTTCCGGAATCCAATGTCGGAGATCAACGATTATAACTTCTCTCCCGACAACCAGTGGATCACCTATTCGCGCCCGGCAGAGAATCAGATGTCGATTGTGTATGTGTATAACCTGGCTGAGAAGAAAGAATATCCGGTTACCGATCGCTGGTATGATTCTTATTCGCCTGTGTTCAGCACCGATGGCAAATACTTAGTGTTTACGTCGGCGCGCGATTTCAACCCGACCTACGGATCGACGGAGTGGAACCATACCTACAACAATATGAATGGCGTCTACCTGGCTCTGTTGGCCAAAGACACTCCCTCGCCGTTTATGCAGACCGATCCCGAGGTAAACGCTTCGAAACCGGAAGCTCCCAAGAAGGAGGATGCCAAAGCGGATACGGGTGTGAAGGTGGTGTTCGACGCGGAAGGAATCGGTGAGCGCATCCTGAAGCTGCCGTTGCCCGGCGGACGCTACAGCGGTTTCTATTCGGACGGAAAGAAAGTCTATTACAGCTCGCGTGGGGGCACCAAGGCGTTCGACCTGAAAAAGCAGAAGGAAGACGACGTGGCCGACGGGTATATGTCGGTAGCGCCGGGCAATAAGAAGGCGTTATTCTCACGGGGTGGACAGTATTATGTGATGGATATCCCAGCTGGAAAAGCCGATCTGAAAGAATCGGTTGACCTTTCCAACATGAAGATTCCCGTGGATTACCCACAGGAATGGGCACAACTGTTCGATGAAGCCTGGCGTGCTTTCCGCGATGGTTTCTATGTGGAGAATATGCATGGCGTCGATTGGAAAGCGATGAAAACGAAATATGCGGTACTTCTCCCATACGTGAAGACACGCTTAGACCTGAATTATGTGATTGGCGAACTGATTGGCGAGCTCAATGTGGGACATAGCTATGTGAATCCGGGTGAGACCGAACGTGCTAAACGCATACCGACCGGACTGCTCGGCGCGGAGATATCGAGAGATAAGAGCGGTTTCTTCCGTTTAGAAAAGATCCTTCCGGGGGCATCTTGGAGCAAAGACCTGCGTTCGCCTCTGACAGAGCCGGGTATCGACGCGAAAAAGGGCGAATTCATCATCTCTATCGATGGCGTGGCGACCAATACGGTGAAAGATATGTACTCTCTGTTGGTAGGAAAAGCCAACGTGCCGACCGAGCTAATGCTCAACAGCCAGCCGCAACTGGCAGGCGCCCGCAAAGTGGTGATTAGTCCGTTGGAAGAAGAATACTCCTTGTATCACTACAACTGGATCCAGGAAAATATCCGTAAGGTAGACGAAGCGACCAACGGCAAGGTAGGTTATGTCTATATTCCCGACATGGGTGTGGAAGGATTGAATGAGTTCTCCCGCTATTTCTATCCGCAATTAGATAAGGAGGGCTTGATTATCGACGACCGTGCCAACGGAGGAGGTAATGTGTCTCCAATGATTCTGGAGCGCTTGGCTCGCGAACCCTATCGCCTGACGATGCGTCGCGGATCATCCTTTATCGGAACCGTGCCCGATGCGGTGCAGGTAGGACCGAAAGTATGTCTGGTGAATAAGTATTCCGCTTCGGATGGTGACCTTTTCCCGTGGGGCTTCCGTGCCCTTGGTTTGGGTAAGCTGATCGGTACCCGTACGTGGGGAGGCATTGTAGGCATCAGCGGCTCACTGCCCTATATGGATGGAACAGATATCCGCGTGCCGTTCTTCACCAGCTACGACCCGAAAACAGGGGAGTGGATTATCGAGAACTACGGAGTGAATCCGGATATCATCGTCGATAACGACCCGATCAAAGAATGGAATGGCGAAGACCAGCAGCTCGATCGCGCCATCGAAGAGGTGATGAAAGAGCTGAAAAACCGCCAACCCCTGCCCGGAGCACCGGCACCCAGGGTTTGGAATAAATAAGATAGCTCTCTTCTAACTTCTCACTCCCTCACTCTGGGGAGTGAGGAGAAAATAGATATAATGGGGAGTTCGCAGAGGAGAAAGCGCATATAGCGCTCCTCTGCGAACTCTTTTTTTTGATAAACTGCTCTCGCAACAATGTGAATAAATGTCAAAATGCCCGTTTTCGACGAAACCCCGAATTTACGATTTGTAATTTCGGCGGGAGTTTGCGCGCAAAAAAGCGGGAGTTTAGAGACAAACTCCCGGGAGAAACACTTTTTAACGTATGGAATTGTAAGCAAAACGTCCATTTTGCTTACAATCGATATTTTAACATTTGGGAATTGATATTTGTCGGGTTTGTTGTAAGTGATGGATTGTTTATTATGTTTTTTTTGAAAACCGGAGAGCTTGATGCGACCTGTTGAAAACTTTTTGGCTACTTTTTCTTTTTATTGTTTGGAAGTTATAGAAAGATTATTGTAACTTTACGATGTAAATGATAACCCATCTGCTTTTTAGGTGATTAGGTGGGTTTAGTTTAAGGAATAGTTTAATGTAATTGTCTCCAAAAAGTGGCTGAAGTTTGTTATCATACTCCCGTTTTATTAAAAGAAAGCCTGGATGGGTTGGCTGTGAAGCCTGCCGGCGTGTATGTGGATGTTACTTTCGGAGGCGGCGGGCATTCCCGCGAAATATTGAAACAGCTCAGTGTTGATGGGCGTTTGTATGGTTTCGACCAGGATGCCGACGCCGAGCAGAACATTCCCGAAGATCCCCGTTTTGTGTTTGTCCGGAGCAACTTCCGCTATCTCTATAATTTTATGCGCTATCATGATCAGGTAGGCTCGGTAGATGGGCTGTTGGCTGATCTGGGTGTCTCGTCTCATCATTTCGACGAAGAGGAGCGGGGCTTCTCTTTTCGTTTTGACGGGCCATTGGATATGCGGATGAACTGCCGTTCCGGGCGTACGGCTGCCGATATTGTCAATCAATATACTGAAGAGCAGTTGGCCGACCTGTTTTATTATTACGGCGAATTGAAGCAATCGCGCAAACTGGCCGCTGTTCTGGTGCGTAGCCGGCAACAGCAGCCCATACAAACCATTGCTCAGTTTATCGATCTTGTCAAGCCATTAGGCGGAAAGAATAAAGAGAAGAAGTATCTGGCACAGGCTTTTCAGGCGTTGCGCATCGAGGTGAACGACGAGATGAGCGCCCTGAAGGAGATGCTGGAGCAAACGCTTCGCGTGTTGAAACCCGGTGGGCGATTGGTGGTGATCACCTATCATTCATTGGAAGACAGGCTGGTGAAGAACTTTTTGAAGAGCGGCCGTTTTGACGGGAAGAGCGAGCAGGACTTTTACGGCAATGTGTTGACCCCGTTTCGGATCATCGATAAGCTGATTGTCGCCTCGGAGGAGGAGGTGGAGCGCAATCCGCGGTCGCGCTCGGCGAAACTGCGTGTGGCGGAATTGATAGGATAACAGAAAAGAAAAAGAGATATAACCCATGGCACAACCGAACAGGAAAAAGAAAAAAGAAAAACGCTTCTCACTACTCTATATTCTGGGTGGCGGGGTGTTGAAGGAAGATTTCATCGTGAAGCATACCAAGATGATCGTCCTGATCGTTCTTCTTATCTTCTTTTTTATCGGCAACCGTTATACCTGTATGCAGAAACTGAAAGAGATCGACCTTTTGCAGCAACAGTTGCAGGATGTGCGTTTTGAAGCCTTGTCGATCTCCTCCACCCTGACGGGCCATAGCCGTCAGTCACAAATCGAATCGTTGGTAGAAGAGCAGGGGTTAGAGTTGGAAAGCGCCAAGACTCCTGCTTATGAATTGCATAAATAGCTATGTCGGAAGAGAAAGAGTTACAAGAAAAAGCAGGTAAGGATAATCGGATTTTTGTCTATTATATCCTTGTAACCCTGTTGCTATTGCTGGTAGCAGGGGGTATAGTTTTTCGTGCTTTCAATACGGCATTTGTGGAAAAAGAAAAATGGATCGCCGTGGGCGAAAGCCAGAAACGCCCCGATCGCTTAGTGTTGCCCGGACGGGGCAATATCTATTCGGCGGAGGGCAAATTGATGGCTACCAGCGTGCCGCGTTATAATCTCTATATCGACTTCCGGGCGGATGGTTTCAAACAAGATGCCTTTGAAGAATCGCTCGATTCGTTAGCTATTTGTCTTTCCCGTACGCTGAAAGACAAAACGGCTGCCGGCTATAAGACTCATTTGTTGAACGGACTGAAAAGCAAAAGCCGCCAGTTTTCGATTTGTCGTCAACGGGTCTCTTATGCCGACCTGAAAGATATCAAAACATTTCCTTTCCTTCGATTGAGCCGTTTTCGTAGCGGATTCTACACCAAAGAGATGGTGCAACGCGAGAAACCGTTCGGCACACTGGCTTCGCGCACCATAGGCGATATCTATGGGGAGTTGGAGGCCTCCGGTGTTTCGAAAGGGAAAAACGGGCTGGAACTGCGGTATGATTCGCTGTTGCGCGGGGAAGCGGGTCTGAGTTCGGTACGAAGAGTAGGAGGGGCCTGGACCAATGTGACGGAGATCGAGCCGGTTGACGGAATGGATGTATGGACCACCATCGATATAAACATTCAGGACTTTACGGAAAAGGCGCTGGTCGATAAACTGAAAGAGATCGATGCCGAATCGGGTACGGCTGTGGTGATGGAAGTAGCCACGGGCGAGATCAAAGCCATTACCAATATGGGACGTATTCGCGAGGGCATTTATGGAGAAACGAAAAACCATGCCGTGGCCGACGAAACAGAGCCCGGATCGACCTTTAAGGTGGCCTCCATTATGGTGGCGCTGGAAGATGGTGTATGCCAGCCGGGTGATTCGGTCGATACGGGTGATGGGCTCTATATGATAGCCGGCCAACGCATGACCGACCACAATATCAATAAAGGAGGATATCAAACGATCACTGTGGAGAAGGCTATTTGGGTATCCTCTAATATCGGGGTTTCAAAAACAATTCTGGATGGATACGCTGATAAACCGGAAAAATTTGTGGAGGGGCTTTATCGTATCGGCATGAATGCCGACCTGAACTTGGAGATTCCCGGCTCGGGACATTCTAAGATCCGTATGCCGAAAGCTGACGGAAGCAATTGGTCGAAGACAGCGCTGCCTTGGATGTCGATAGGCTATGAAACACAAATTTTGCCAATACAAACACTGACGTTCTATAATGCCATTGCCAACGGCGGCAAGATGATGCGTCCCTACTTCACCCGGGAGATTACGAACCAGGGGAAGGTGGTGCAAAAGTTATCGCCGGAGGTGTTGATCCCTTCTATTTGTTCCAAGCGAACCCTGGAGATTGTGCAGGATATGTTACTCGGTGTGGTGGAGAAAGGAACGGGGACGGACGTGAAATCGAATCTGATCCGGATAGCCGGCAAGACCGGTACGGCGCAGATTGCTTCGGGCGGAGTCTATCGTACGGCGGGTCATCAGGTCTCTTTTTGTGGCTATTTCCCGGCCGACAATCCGCAGTATACCTGCATAGTGGTGATCCGTCAACCGCGTATTGGTTACCCTTCAGGCGGAGGAATGTCGGGAGTTGTGGTGAAAAATATTGCAGAAAAGATATATGCCCACCAGATGTCGTTCGATCTGCGCAAGATCGATCGTGACTCGATGGCGGTGATGACTCCTCATGTGAAGGGAGGCGACCGCAAAGCGGTGGAGCAGGTGCTTCGTAGGTTGGAGGTGAAGGCGGAGACCGATGAACCGGAAACCGGCTGGGTCGTGGCTGTTGCGGAAGGAGAAAAAGACGAGGTGGTATTGAAAGACCTTGCGATGTCGAACGGCAAAGTGCCCCGTGTGATTGGGATGGGAGCCAAAGATGCTGTTTTTCTGATGGAACAGGCAGGGCTTCAGGTGTACCTCACGGGCGTGGGCAAGGTGATTGGTCAGAGTATTTCGCCGGGGCAACAGGCCGTGAGAGGTCAAACGGTAACATTACAATTGAGATAACAGGATATGAAACTAAAAGATTTAATAAAGGCATTAGATAAGCCGGATACGCAAGGAGCATTAGATATCGACGTTCTTCGCATAGAGTCCGACTCGCGGAAGGTGGAGGCGGGTACGCTGTTTGTGGCGGTGAAAGGCGTTTCTGTCGACGGCCATGACTATATAAAGAACGCTATCGAAAAAGGAGCCGTCGCTATTGTCTGCGAAAAGATACCGGAGGAGCTGCCCGCTATTGCCGCAACCTATATTTGTGTAGGCGATTCGGCGGAGGCTTTAGGCGTGTTGCTTTCGGCCTGGTATGGCCATCCGTCGGCTAAACTCACGCTGGTGGGCGTAACCGGAACAAACGGAAAGACGACCATTGCGACACTTCTTTACGAGATGTTTCGTATGATGGGATATAAAGTGGGGCTGATATCGACCGTTTGTAATTACATAGACGATGAGGTTGTGCCGGCTACGCATACAACGCCTGACGCGCCTACATTGCAGGCTTTATTTGACCGTATGGTAAAAGCCGGATGTACCTATGCGTTTATGGAGGTGAGTTCGCATGCGGTCGATCAGCGACGGATCAGTGGATTGACCTTTAAAGGAGGTATCTTCACCAATCTCTCGCGCGATCACATGGATTATCACCTGACGGTGGATAATTACCTGCATGCCAAGAAGCGGTTTTTCGATGAGTTGCCGAAAGAGGCTTTTGCCCTGACCAACGCGGATGATAAGGCCGGGCCGGTCATGCTTCAAAATACAAAGGCGCAGAAGCTCTCCTATTCTCTGCGTACGCTGGCTGATTTCAAAGCCAAAATACTGGAATCGCACTTTGAAGGAACGGCTTTGCAGATCAATGGACAAGAGGTGATGGTGCATTTTGTGGGGCGTTTCAATGCCTATAACCTATTGGCAGTCTACGGTGCCGCAGTGGCCTTGGGGCGCAAGCCGGAGGAGGTTCTCTTAGTGCTCAGTGCCTTATTGCCTGTCTCCGGTCGGTTTGAAACGGTTCTCTCACCGCTGGGCTATACGGCGATTGTCGATTACGCGCATACGCCGGATGCGTTGACCAATGTGTTGAACGCCATCGGTGAGGTATTGGATGGCCGTGGCCGGGTGATCACCGTGGTGGGCGCCGGCGGAAACCGTGATAAGGGCAAACGTCCGCTGATGGCCAAAGAGGCGATCAAATACAGTGATCAGGTGATTCTCACATCCGATAACCCCCGTTTTGAGGAGCCGGATGCGATTATCCAGGATATGGTGGCGGGACTGAATGCCGACGAAATGACCCGTACGCTTTGTATTACCGATCGTACCCAGGCTATTCGCACGGCAACGATGCTGGCAAAAAAAGGCGATGTCATTCTGGTGGCCGGCAAAGGGCATGAGGATTATCAGGAGATAAAAGGCGTAAAACACCATTTTGACGACCGGGAAAAACTAAGAGACATATTTGCGCAACAACAATCAAAATAAATATACCGCATGTTATATTACCTGTTTAATTTTCTGGATGAATGGATCGATCTGCCGGGAGCAGGCATGTTCCGGTATATCTCTTTCCGTTCGGGGCTGGCATTGATCTTCTCCCTGTTTATTACGACCACCATCGGGCGTATGATTATCGATAAACTGCGCCGCATGCAGATTGGAGAAACCGTGCGCGACCTGGGCCTGGAAGGGCTATACAGCAAGAAAGGAACACCGACTATGGGCGGTATCATCATTATCATCGCCATCCTGATCCCTACACTCCTTTGTTGCCGGTTGGATAATATCTATATTATCCTGATGATCATTACAACCCTTTGGCTGGGGGCGATCGGGATGACCGACGACTATATCAAGGTGTTCAAGAAAGACAAAGAGGGATTGCGTGGGCAATTCAAGGTGATTGGCCAGGTAGGACTTGGCTTTATTGTCGGATTGGTGTTGTATCTGAGTCCCGATGTAGTGATCCGCGAAAATATGGAAGTCTATAATGGAGAGAACCAGATCGAAGAGGTGCGTTTCCACGCGGATGAAACCAAATCGACTAAAACGACTATTCCTTTCCTGAAGAATAATAATTTCGATTACGAGATGCTTGTCGGCTGGGCAGGTAAATACAAACAACCGCTGGCATGGATCGTTTTTGTGTTGGTGGTTATCTTTATTGTCACGGCGGTATCCAACGGTGCGAATCTGACCGATGGCTTAGACGGCTTGGCGGCGGGTAGCTCAGGGATTATCGGGGTTGCCCTGGGTATCCTGGCCTATATGTCGTCGCACGTCAATTTTGCCTCCTTCCTGAACATTATGTATATACCTGGAGCGGAGGAACTGGTGATATTTTCCGCGGCGTTTATCGGGGCAACGGTTGGTTTTCTCTGGTATAATGCCTATCCGGCACAGGTGTTTATGGGCGATACGGGTAGTTTGACCATCGGAGGTATTATTGCCGTATTTGCAATTATCATCCGGAAAGAATTATTGATCCCTATCCTGTGCGGTATTTTCTTAGTGGAGATCCTTTCCGTGATCATTCAACGTTTCTATTTCAAATATACCAAAAAGAAAAGCGGGGAAGGCATGCGGGTCTTTAAGATGACCCCTTTGCATCATCATTTCCAGAAGCCGGGCAATGCCGGCATACAGGCTATTATCCAGAAGCCGTATCATGTGGTGCCGGAATCCAAGATTGTGATCCGCTTTTGGCTGATCGGCATTATTCTGGCGGTGATAACGATTGTAACACTTAAGATGAGATAGAAGCCCCTCCAACCTCCCCCCCAGGGGAGGCTAAAGAGAGTATTGAAAGATGGAAAAGAGAGAACAAAATAAAATAGAAGCATCTTTAGCCTCCCCTGGGGGGAGGTCGGAGGGGCTTATTGTTGTATTAGGTGGCGGTGAAAGCGGAACCGGAGCGGCTGCTCTGGCAAAAGCGAAAGGCATGGATGTCTTTCTGTCGGATTTCTCGACGATAGCCCCTGTCTACCAAGAGATGTTGAATGCGCGTGGTATTACCTGGGAAGAGGGGAAACATACGGAAGAGCTGATCCTCAACGCCGATGAAGTGGTGAAAAGCCCCGGTATATCGGATAAGGCTCCTATCATCAAGAAACTGAAAGAGAAGGGCATTCCCATTATCTCGGAAATAGAATTTGCCGGTCGGTATACGCATGCCCGGATGGTCTGTATCACCGGTAGCAACGGAAAGACAACTACCACGATGCTGACCTATCACATCCTGAAAGAGGCGGGGCTCGATGTCGGACTGGCAGGCAATGTAGGCAACAGCTTGGCACTTCAGGTGGCGGAAGATCCGCATGAGGTGTATATTATTGAGTTGAGTAGTTTCCAATTGGATAATATGTATGATTTCAAGGCGGATGTTGCCGTCTTGTTGAATATAACACCGGATCATCTGGATCGGTATGATTATAAGATGCAGAATTATGTGGATGCTAAGTTCCGTATCCTGCGTAACCAGACAGAGGAGGATGCCTTTATTTTCTGGAATGACGATCCGGTGATCTCCCGCGAACTGGAAAAGCTGCATCCTCAGGCAACCCTTTATCCTTTTGCCCTGGAGCATAAGCAGGGGGTGAAGGCCTATATGGAGGACAGTCATCTGGCGATCGAAACAACCCATGGTAAGTTTACGATGGAAGAAGATCTGTTAGCCTTGACGGGCACACATAACCTATATAATTCGATGGCTTCGGGCATTGCGGCGAAGGTGCTCGATATTCAGGATGAGAAAATCCGTGCCTCGCTGAGCGACTTTAAAGGCGTGGAACACCGCTTGGAGAAGGTGGCTCGTGTGCGTGGAGTCGATTATATCAACGATTCGAAGGCGACAAATGTGAACTCCTGCTGGTATGCCTTGGAGAGTATGCAGACCAAAGTGGTGTTGATTCTCGGAGGAACCGATAAAGGGAATGATTATACCGAGATCGAGGAGCTTGTTAAAAACAAGGTGCGTGCCTTGATCTTTCTGGGTGTTGACAATACAAAGTTGCATGCCTTCTTTGATGGCAAGGTAGAGCAGATTGAAGATGCCCGTTCCATGCAGGAAGCCGTAGCGATCGCGTATCGCCTGGCTCAGAAAGGAGATACGGTATTGCTTTCTCCCTGTTGCGCCAGCTTCGATTTGTTTAAGAACTACGAAGACCGCGGTGAACAGTTTAAGGAGGCGGTGCGCGACCTCTAATTGTAAAAAATATCCCTTTTTTAGGGAAAAGTGCTGTTGTCAAAATGTAAGCAAAACGACCGTTTTGGTTTACAATATGATACGTTAAAAAATGTTTCTCCCGGGAGTTTTTTCACAAAGTCCTACCATTTTGGAAAAATTCTCCCGCGAAAATGACAAAATGTCAAATGGATGAGTGTGGTTTTCTATGTATGATTTTTAAAAAGAAAAAGAGTGGATTTAGCAAGTAAACTATTTAAAGGCGACCGGGTGATATGGATCATCTTTATGTTCTTTTGCCTGATCTCGTTGGTGGAGGTGTTCAGTGCAACCAGTACGTTGGCTTATAAAAATGCCAATCATTGGGCGCCTATCGTACGACATGCCTCTTTCCTTCTGGGGGGATTCGTAGTGATACTTGTGATTCATAACTTCCCGAGTAAGTATTTTTCCCTGTTGATCATTTTTTTGCCTATATCTATTGTACTGCTCTTGTTGGCTCCTTATATCGGAGTAGAGATCAACGATACGACCCGATGGATTAAACTTTTCGGTATTCAGTTTCAACCTTCGGAGATAGCCAAACTCTCTTTGATCGTATTTACGGCTTTTATGCTTAGCCTTCGGAATCGATTCACAGAGAAACAGATTTTTAATACCATATTGATTGCTGCGGGGGTGACCTGCGGAATCATCTTTGGCGATAATATTTCTACGGCCGTTATGCTTTTTGGTATCTGTTATCTGATGATGTTCATCGGGCAGTTGCCTTTCTGGCGGGTGTTTCGCTTAGGGGCAATCCTCCTTGCTTCGCTGGCGCTTTTTCTTTTCTTACTCTATGTCACCCCGGTCGATGTCATACAAAAACTCCCGGATCGGCTGGAGGGACGCCTCTTGACTGCCAAAGGGCGTATTGAGCGAGCGATCCATCCACCGGAGGAAAAGGTAGATGCCAATGGAGTTATCGTTATTACGGATGATCATTATCAGGAGATTCATGCCAAAATAGCCATTGCCCGGGGAGGAGTGGTAGGTAAGATGCCCGGACACGGACAGCAGCGCGACTTCCTGCCACAGGCCTATTCTGACTTTATTTATGCAATTATCATTGAGGAATTAGGCATTGTTGGCGGATTATTCGTTCTTTTGTTGTATGTTATATTGCTTTTTCGCGTTGGGATCATTGCCCGGCGTTGCGAGAGCTCTTTTGCCAAGTTCCTGGTGATGGGATGCGGATTGGTGATTGTGGTGCAGGCATTTGCCAATATGGCGGTGGCTGTCGACCTTATTCCGGTGACAGGACAACCTTTGCCCCTGATCAGTCGCGGAGGAACATCGACTCTGATTACCTGTGTCTATATCGGTATCATATTAAGCATTAGCCGATTTGGTGCCGGTATGGGGAATGAGGAGGATGAACTGTTGGAAGAAGAAATGGAAGGTGTTTTGCAAACAGATATGAGCGATCAGGAGATAGAATCGGTACTTGCCTCGATTGAGGTGGAGACCATAGAAGAAGCAAACGTATGAAACCATATAAACTGATTATCAGCGGCGGTGGCACAGGCGGACATATCTTTCCGGCCATTTCGATCGCCAATTGCTTTCGGGAGCGTTTTCCGGACGCGGACATCCTTTTTGTCGGAGCCGAGAACCGGATGGAGATGGAGAAGGTGCCGGCAGCGGGTTATCCGATTGTTGGATTGCCGGTTAGCGGTTTGGATCGGGCGCATCTATTGAAGAACTTTAAGGTATTGGCGCGTCTGTTGAAAAGCCTTCGTTTGGCGAAGAAGACAGTCAAAGAGTTTCGTCCGGACATCGCGATTGGTGTGGGTGGATATGCCAGTGGCCCGACTTTGTGGATGGCCTCGTCGGTAGGTGTTCCCATTCTGCTGCAGGAGCAAAACTCGTATGCCGGGGTCACCAATAAACTATTGGCGAAAAGAGCCGACAGAGTATGTGTGGCGTACGAAGGCATGGAGAAGTTTTTCCCCAAAGAAAGGATCGTGTTGACAGGTAATCCGGTGCGCAAAGACCTGGAACAGGCCAAAGGAAAACGGGAAGAGGCATTGGCCTTCTTTGGCCTTTCGGCGGAGAAGAAAACCATATTGATCGTGGGCGGAAGTCTGGGAGCAGGCACTGTCAACCGGAGTGTGCAGGAACATCTGGAGGCAATAGCTGGTTCAGGTGTGCAGTTTATCTGGCAAACGGGCCGCTATTACTATCAAGAGGCTCAAAACAAACTGGAACCTTATAAGTCGCCTTCTATCTGGTGTTCTGAATTTATTACGCGTATGGATTATGCATACGAGGCGGCCGATCTGGTTATATCGCGTGCCGGGGCAAGCTCTATCTCGGAGTTGTGTCTGTTGGAGAAACCGGTGATTCTGGTGCCTTCGCCTAATGTAGCGGAAGACCATCAGACCAAAAACGCGATGGCCTTGGTGGAAAAAGAAGCCGCTTTGTTTGTGGCCGATAAGGAGGCCGTGGAAAAGTTGATACCTTTGGCGTTGCAGGTGGTGGGCGATGAGGCATGTCTGGCTGGTTTGAGCCGTCATATCGGCCTGATGGCCGAACGACAGAGCGCGGAACGGATCGTAGATGAAATAGTGAAAATAATTAAACGATAATGCAATTAAACGATATACAATCTCTTTATTTTGTAGGAGCCGGCGGCATAGGCATGAGCGCCCTGGTGCGTTACTTCCTGTCGAAAGGGAAAAAGGTAGCGGGCTACGACAGAACCTCTTCTGTCTTAACCGAGCAGTTGAATGCCGAGGGCGCTGAGATTCATTATGAGGATAATGTGGCATTGATACCAGCCTGGTGTAAAAATCCGGCGGATACGTTGGTGGTATATACGCCGGCGGTGCCCAATGATCATACAGAACTGTCCTGGTTCCGCGAAAAGGGTTTCACGGTGATGAAACGGGCGCAACTCTTAGGGGAGATTACCCGCAGCGCCCGGGGGCTGTGTATTGCGGGAACGCATGGCAAGACAACAACCTCTTCCATAACGGCTCATGTGTTGAAGCAGTCGCATGTGGATTGTAATGCCTTTCTGGGTGGCATATTAAAAAATTGGGGATCGAACTTGATGCTCTCGGATAAGAGTGACCTGACGGTTATTGAGGCCGATGAGTTCGATCGTTCGTTTCATCAACTGACTCCTTATATGGCGGTGATCACCTCGGCCGATCCGGATCACCTGGATATCTATGGCGATGCTCAAAGCTACCGGGAGAGTTTCGAACATTTCACCTCCCTGATTCGCCCGGAAGGCTGCCTGATTATGCGAAAGGATATAGCGGTGACCCCACGGTTGCAACCGGGAGTTCGTCTGTTTACCTATTCGGCGGAAGAAGGCGGTGATTTCTTTGCCGAAAACATACGCATCGGCAACGGAGATATCTTTTTTGATTTTGTCGGACCGGATGTGGCTGTCCGCGATGTGCAGCTTGGTGTGCCTGTTCGGGTGAATATCGAAAATGCCGTAGTGGCCATGGCTGTTGCCTGGCTTAACGGGGTGACGGAAGAGGAACTGAAACGGGGAATCGCCAGCTTTGCCGGGCCGCAGCGCCGTTTCGACTTCCAGTTGAAAGAGGAAGATATTGTGTTGATCGATGACTATGCGCATCATCCGATGGAACTGGAAGCCAGTATCCGGTCGGTCAAAGCGCTCTATCCCGACCGGAAGGTGACGGGTATTTTCCAGCCCCATCTTTATTCCCGTACCAGGGATTTTGTGGATGGTTTTGCCGAGAGCCTCTCTTTGTTGGACGAACTGATCCTGTTGGATATCTATCCGGCTCGGGAAATGCCTATTCCGGGAGTTACTTCGCAACTGATCTTAGACAAGGTCACGCTGTCGGACAAGAGGTTGTGCCGGAAAGAGGATCTGTTGGATTGGGTAAAGGGACATGCTTTCGATGTTGTACTGATGTTGGGAGCCGGAGATATCGACCGCTTGGTCAAACCGGTCAAAGAAGTATTGGAAAAAAAGAGAAATAAAGTGTGATGGTTCGTCTGTTCTCCATATTGATAGCCTTGTTATTCGGCTTTTATATTGTTGCGGCCTCCGTCTTTCTGAAAGACCGGTCGGTGAATAAAACATGTGAAGGCCTGGAGATTATCGTGCGTGATAGTCTGGATAAACATTTTGTGAGCGAGCAGGATGTGATCTCTTTACTGAAACGGGCTAATCTTTCTCCTATCGACAAGCCGATGTATGCTGTCAATACGGAGCTGATCGAAGAGGAACTGAAGAAGAATCAAATGATCGCCCGTGTGGAGGTCTATAAAACACCTTCCGGAAAAATCAAACTGGAGGTGAGCCAGAAGATGCCACTCCTTCGGGTGATGAGTATTCATGGAAGCTATTATATTGATAACGCGGGCAGCAGTATGCCGTTGAGCCAACGCTATGTCGCCCATGTACCGATTGCAACCGGACATATCGAAAAAGCGTTTGCTATGAATGATTTATACAAATTTGCCTTATTTTTGCATAAGAATGAATTCTGGAACAACCAGATAGAGCAGATTAATGTGACTCCGGGGCAGGAGATTGAACTTGTGCCGCGTGTTGGAGATCACCGCATTCTGTTGGGCTCCATAGACAGTTACGAAGAAAAACTGGCCAATTTGCAATTGTTTTATAAACAAGCCATCCCTAAAATGGGTTGGAATAAATATAGTGTGATCAATCTTAAGTATAAGAATCAGATAGTATGTACGAAAAAATAAAGGATATGGCATACAGAGACTTTATAGCAGTAATCGACCTGGGCACGTCTCGTTTGATCGGTATGGTCGGACAGAAAGATCGCGCAACAGGCGTTATCCGTGTTCTTGCCTCCGATAGCGAAGAGGCTGGTGGTGCGATTCGCCGCGGAATCATCTTCAATATTGAAGAAACGGCAGCAAAAATCAAACGTCTGGTGAAAAAGCTTGAAGCCAATCTGAAAGGTGGAAAGATTGCGAAAGTCTATGTTGGTGTCGGAGGCCAATCGCTTCATTCCATTGATTACTCTGTTGTGAAGGAGATGATGGAAGAGAGTGTTCTGACGGAAGATATCAAGGACATGCTTCTGGAAGACTGTCGTACCTACCAACCCAAGGGGTGGCATGTTTACGGAATCGTTTCGCCAACCTACTATGTGGATGGTAAACTGGAACAGAATCCGGTAGGTGTTCCTTTTAATAAAGTGGAAGTCCATTATAAACTGATCGTGGGGCGTCCGTCGATCCGCCGGCATATTGAAAACTCCATCGAACGCACCGGACTCGAATTGGCAGGCATTCTGATTTCTCCTCTGGCCTTGTCGGATGCGGTTCTTGGCGAAGATGAAAAGAAATTGGGTTGTGCCCTGATAGATTTTGGCGCCGGAGTCACTTCGGTCACGGTATTGAAAGGGGGAAAACTGGAAAAACTGGCTGTGATTCCGTTGGGAGGCAATCTGATTACCAAAGACCTTACCTCACTTCATCTGGTTGAATCGGAAGCTGAACGCATCAAAGTTGATTATGGAAACGCAGTGGCCGATCTGGAAAGTGATGAAACCATTCGGGTGCATTCGGCCGATGGCGTAGGTCTTAGTGGGATTAAGCTGGCCGAAATCAATTATGTGATAGAGTCTCGCGTGAAGGAAATCCTGGAAAATGTATATGCCCGGTTGGGAAGTGAGGAGGTCTTGAAAGGATTAGGTGCTGGCCTTGTGATAACCGGTGGTGGTTCGGACATGCGTAACCTGATGGAAACGATGCACAAACGTCTGAAGATGGATATCCGTTGGGCTACTTTGCGCCAGGATTTACAGGATGATGAGGCTATTCCCACACCGGAATATTATGTTTCCATAGGTCTTTTATCTCAGGGAAGCATCAATTGTGCCTATGTGCCGCCGGTTGTATCCCAGGCTCCGCCGAAAGAAGAGTCTTTATTCCCCGTGGATGAGGAAGAAATAAGAATAGCTGAGGAAGAGAAAGAAAAAGAGCGTCAACGCAAAGAAGCGGCCAAAAAGGCTGAAAAAGAGAAAGTAGAGAAGCCAGAGAAGAAGAAAATACGATTTGGCGCCAACTTGTTTGATAAGATAGGTGGCTTGTTTGACGATGTTGATTAATAAATAATTGGAAAGAAAAAATAAAGCGTATAAGCTATGGACGAAGATACATTATTGGAATTTGATTACGAATCAGGTAATCCTATTATCATAAAGGTTATTGGAGTAGGAGGCGGTGGCGGTAATGCTGTGAGCCATATGTACGAGGAGGGTATACACGATGTATCGTTTGTCTTGTGTAATACCGACCGACAGGCGCTGGATCGTTCCAATGTGCCGGATAAAATTATTCTGGGAAAGAAGATTACCCAGGGTTTGGGCGCCGGAAATAAACCGGAAAGAGCTCGCTTGGCTGCGGAAGAGAGTGCGGATGAGTTGCGCAATATGTTGACCGATGGTACCAAAATGGTCTTTATCACGGCCGGTATGGGAGGGGGCACCGGAACAGGAGCCGCTCCGGTTATTGCACAGGTAGCCCGCGATATGGGACTGCTAACAGTAGGTATTGTCACGATCCCTTTCCTTTTTGAAGGTGAAAAGAAGATAATACAGGCCTTGAATGGGGTGGAGGAGATCGCGAAGAGCGTGGATGCTCTATTGGTGATCAATAACGAGAAGCTGCGTGATATATATGCTGACCTTACGGTGATGAATGCTTTCCGCAGAGCGGATGATACGCTGACTACTGCGGCTAAGAGTATTGCTGAGATTATCACGATGCCGGGTATCATCAATCTTGACTTTGCCGATGTGAAAACGACCATGAAGGATGGTGGTGTCGCCCTGATGAGTAACGGATTCGGAGAAGGTGATGAACGTGTTCGCCTGGCTTTGGAAGATGCCCTTAACTCGCCGTTGCTTGGGAATAAAAACGTAAAGAACGCCAAACGAGTGCTTCTGAATGTTTATTTCAGCCAGGACAACGAACTCTTGATGGAAGAAATGACCTATATCCATGAATTTATGGCCGAAGCCAACCGCTATGTGGAGGTGATCTGGGGAACAGCTATTGATAATACCTTAGGCAATAAGGTGAAGATCACTATTCTGGCTACCGGCTTTACGATGGAAGATATACCACAGATTGCTGAAAAGCGCATGCGCGAAGCGGAGGAAGAGACCGGCTCTCAGGAAGATCGTCTGGCTAAGGAACGTGAAGAGCGCGAGCTTATTGCAAAATATTATGGTCCCGATGCCAAGGGTGGTAAGTTGATTCAGCGCGCGCATATTGTTGTGCTCACTGATAACGAGCTTGATAACGACGCCATGATTTCCCTCTTGGAAGACAAACCGCCCTATAACCGGGATGCCAAATTGGTGGCTCAGTTGCGCGCAAAAGCCAAAGTGGAAGAGCCTGCCGGATTCCTGTTCGAGCAACCTGCCGGAAAAGAGAGTGCTTCGGAGGGTGATTCGCCTGTGATCTCATTTTTTAATTGAAAGTAAAACAATAATCTTAAAACTATAAAACAATGAACCTGTTTGATCAAATCAGTGAAGACATTAAAGCCGCCATGCTGGCAAAAGAAAAAGTACGTTTGCAAGCGCTGCGCGGTATAAAGAAAGAGTTTCTGGAAGCTAAAACGGCTAAAGGAGGCGACGGTGAGTTAAATGACGAAACTGCCGTGAAGATTCTTCAGAAAATGGTGAAACAACGGAAAGACAGTGCCACTATTTATAAAGAGCAAGGACGTGACGACCTGGCTGCTCCGGAATTGGAAGAGGTATCGTATATCGAAGTGTATTTGCCGAAACAGATGTCTTCTGAAGAGCTGGAAGCAGCATTGAAAGAGATCATTCTGCAGGTTGGCGCCTCAGGTCCTCAGGACATGGGTAAGGTGATGGGTACGGCGACCAAACTATTGGCCGGCAAAGCTGAAGGTAAAGCGATTTCGGAAACGGTTAAGCGATTACTTTCATAGTCGTTTGATTAAATGATCACTTTTACCTGCTGCCTATTGTTCCTGATAGCCGGCTATTTTATTTATGGCCGTTTCGTGGAACGGGTATTTGGTGTAGATCCCGAGCGTAAGACTCCAGCCTATACACAACGTGATGGCGTTGATTTCCTTCCTATGCCTACCTGGAAGGTCTTCATGATTCAATTTCTTAACATTGCGGGCTTAGGTCCTATCTTCGGCGCTATTATGGGTGCCAAGTTCGGTATGTCTTCCTTTTTATGGATTGTATTGGGAACGGTCTTTGCCGGTGCAACGCATGACTTCCTGGCGGGCATGCTCTCTTTGCGTCATGGTGGAGAAAGCTTGCCCGAAATGGTTGGACGCTACCTCGGAAGCCGCTTCAAACAGTTTATGCGTGTGTTTACCATTATACTGATGGTTCTCGTAGGCGCTGTGTTTGTAGCCGGCCCGGCCGGATTGTTGGCTAATCTGACAGCGGAACATCTGGATCTCACCTTTTGGATCATCGTGATCTTTATCTATTATATGATAGCTGCAGTTTTACCGGTCGATAAACTGATCGGCCGGATTTATCCTGTTTTTGCAGCGGCTTTGTTGTTTATGGCGGTTGGTATTCTGGTGATGCTCTTTGTACATCATCCTCCTCTTCCGGAGATAACCGATGGATTGCGGAATACACATCCCAATCAACTGCCCATCTTCCCTATTATGTTCGTAAGTATTGCCTGTGGTGCCATCTCCGGCTTCCATGCGACACAGAGCCCACTGATGGCACGAACCATTAAAAACGAGAAATATGCCCGTCCGGTATTCTACGGGGCGATGATTACCGAAGGTATTGTTGCCTTGATCTGGGCAGCTGCCGCTACCTATTTCTACCATAACAACGGTATGGCGGAAAGTAATGCGGCTGTCATAGTCGACAGCATCACGAAGGACTGGCTGGGAACTACCGGCGCCATCCTGGCTATTCTGGGTGTAATTGCGGCGCCTATCACCACCGGCGACACTGCCTTCCGCTCTGCCCGCCTAATCGTGGCCGATATCCTTCACTGGGAACAGAAAACACTTTGGCGCCGCTTGGCGATCAGTATTCCTCTCTTCCTGGCTGGTATCGGTATTCTATTGTATAGTATGAAAGATAAAGATGGCTTCGATATGATCTGGCGTTATTTCGCTTGGACTAATCAGACGCTGGCTATTTTTACCTTATGGGCGTTGACTGTCTATCTGACGAAAGAGAAGAAGTTATATATCATCACCCTGATCCCGGCTCTATTGATGACGGCCGTATGTACCACCTACATCTTTGTTGCCCCCGAAGGCTTCGGGTTACCTACCGCACTCTCGCAAGCTATTGGTATAGGCATTACACTGATAACCCTTGTCTGGTATATTGTCTGGAACATCAGACGCAAAGACAAGGAAAAGGTGGTGGAGTGATCTCCCGTATGAATTATCTGATAAGATTTTCAAAATTTCCTGCCTTCGCCTACGAATTGTTGGGTCCGGTTCTTGAAAAGGATGTTGAATGAGGTCAAACTGCCGTAGCAACGGGTAATATATTGTTGCAACACAATCTTGTCTTCTTCGTCTAACTTATCGTTGTTGTTGATCTTTTGTTCCATAACACGCAAGCGTTCGCGGATATTGATAATCTTGCTGAAGAAATTGCCGATAGGCATTTCGTAGGATTTCAGTTCCGGATTGGCCGGACGTATCACCAGAGTGCCTCCTTTATACTTATCGGCAATCGGAACTACTTCCGTAATATCTGCAAATTTGCGCAGGATACGTGTGAGCGACTGTTCGATCATTTCCTGGCTTACCAGATCCTCATCCGGTTCCATCCGGTCTAAGACTTCCAGTCCTTCGTAGCTCTTCAGGATCTCCCGGTTACCAAAATCCATAAAGGTGATCAGGTAGCTGTTCGACTTCACCTGAATCACTACACCTGCACCATATTCTTTATGACTTACGCGTGAACCAATGCCTAATACTTCGTTTTCCATAATATGTTCTTTTTTAAAACGTGACAGATTTGAATGATATCAGGCAAAAATAATAAATTGTGTCAAATAATCCGAGCAAATCGTTGAGGAAAGCGATTTCTACCCGAAGAAGACGTACCTTTGTCTCCCTCAATAAAAACAAAATTACTATGAAGATAACCGAACCGCAGATCGCGGATATATTAAAAGAAGAAGAAGAGTTGTCTGACCTGCTATCTCTTGATCGTGAAGATATTTATGCTCATCTTTTCAGAAACCAACTGCTGCATGAGGTGCAAACGTCGAACCGGAGCATCTATGCCTGTCGCTTGGTAAACATCCGTTTTATGCAATGTAAACTACCTAAAAGCCAGTTAAGCGATATCGTCTTTACCCATTGCGATTTGTCGAACCTGGATTTATCGGGCAGCAGTCTGCACCGGGTACAGTTTGTCGGATGTAAGCTGTTGGGAACAAACTTCTCGGAGACAACGCTTCATCAGGTTCTGTTCAAAGAGTGTATTGGTAATTATATGAATTTCTCCGGAAGCAAACAGCGCTATGTCTCTTACGAGGCCTCTCAGCTTCGCGGCGCCTCCTTTGAAAGCTGTCAGTTGGCCAATGTGGCTTTCAACTCCTGCCGCCTGATTGAAGCGGAGTTCTACAATACCTCTTTAAAAGGCATGAATCTCTCTGATTCGGAGATAGCCGGATTACGCATCAACCTCTTGCCCAGAACCGAGCTGTGGGGCACTAAAATCTCATCGCTGCAGGCGCTTGACCTGATACGGTTGTTAGGGGTTGAGGTGGTTGATTGAAAGTCTGCACGCAGGAGTATTTGTTGGCTGAGCATGGTCGACCAACTGGCTGAGCATGGTCAGCCAATTGGTCGAGCATGGTGAGCCAACTGGTCCACCATGCTCGACCAACAGATAGCCTTGCGTGCAGACTTTCAATCTACATATTCAGGATGACGGCGCAGCCAGACGACGGCATACGAGCAGGTGGCTTGGCATCGCATATCGTTTGCGCGTGCATAGTCATAGGCCTGTTTCACCAAGGCGGCGGCAATTCCCTGCCCTTCGATAGCTCTTGGTACAACGGTATGTAATATATCCAACGCTTCGTTTGCAATCCGGTAGTTTACGAAAGCCGTAACCCCGTCTACGGTAGTTTCAAAGCGGTTCTTTTCCGGTAGGTGTTTGATCTCTAATTCCATATCTTTATTGTTTTAGGGGTATTCCATGACATATTCCTGTTCGCCCGACTGACTTTCGGTGCGCTCTTCCGTGATTCGGAAGCCCTGCTTTTCATAAAAAGAGATCGCCTGGTGGTTTTTGGCATAGACATGAAGAACCAGATGTGCATGGGTTCGCTTCACATAATCCAGTAATTGTTTTCCAATCCCGCGTTTTTGCATACTGGGAGCCACAAACAGGGCAGGAATAAAGCCGTCGTTTACGGAAATGAATCCCGCAACCTCGCCGGTGACCTCTTCTATATAGACATAATTCAGACAGGAAGGCAGGTAGACGTGTTGCATATCGCTTTCTTTGCCTTCCCAGAACGAGCGGGGAATAAAGTCGTGTGCCAGAAAGGAGGCCTCCAGCCAGATGCTGCTCATGCGGCTGATATCGGATGGGATGTAGGGGCGGATCATTTTTAATTATGAATTATGAATTATGAATTATGAATGAAGAAACAACGTTCGCTTAGCGAAGCGTAAAGCAATTTTATCAATTGTCAATTATCAATTATCAATTATCAATTATGAATTATCTCTTTTCTGTTAGGTATTTCCAAAAGCGGACTGGCATAAACGAGCGTTGCTGTTTGGGATTTTTCCGTTCCTGTATCGCTATGGAGGTATAATATTGTTTCCACATTTGCTGAAATAGCTTTTCGTCTTTGTCCATCAATTCTTCACTGAGGAAGCCGGAAAGTAGGTGCTCCTCCTTCTTTTCAAAACGCACTTCGATCACCTCCTGCAGGTCGTAATAGTAGCCATATTCCCGTTTCAGGTCGTAGACCAGCCAGCGTTGATCGGCATACCGGTCTTTCAGAAAAGGAATGGCGAGAGGAAGCACATTGTATAAGGGCTCCATCGCAGCAAAGTAGGTGCCGTCGGCTGCTTTCTGAAAGCGGAGGAATTGCACCAACCGTGACTTCTCCTGCCCCACCTTCTTCCATATCTTCGAGAGAGCCAATACGTCCGGATCGCCAAAGTTCATTTCAACCGACTGCGGCGCGTCGATGTTTTTGCGGATATACCGAAAGATCAACGGCCCCACTTCGGGCAGTTCCGATAGCCAGCTGACTGTGATTTCCGACAAAGCCACCTTCGATAATTTTTTCTCAAGCGCCTTCCATACGCGGTCGGCTTTGGCAGTATCGGTGATCACCCTGTGTAGTTCGTCGTAGAAAAGTGGCAAAGCATCCTCCTCTCCCAACAACATATCAGGAAATGTTTTTCGGGCGTAGGCATCGAAGACGGCGGTCAACAATCCCTCCAGGCTGTTATCGTAGCTGAAAACAATCATGCGTCGGAATGTTCTTCGAAGGGAAGAATCAGTTGGTTTTCATCCTGTCTGCGCTTCCTGCCGCCTGATTTTTGCGTTAATATAAGGCGCACATTCTCGGGACGCAATTCGTTGATGGTGTGTATAGGCAGTTCGTGGCAGGTAATGAAATACTGTGCTTTCTTCATGACGATGCCGATCTTCTTGAGCTGTTCTGCCCCGAGCCGGTTGTGGCGGCGCGAGACAACGATCAGTTTAGCCGATTTCACCCCGATACCCGGCACGCGCAGGATCATCTCGTAGTCCGCTTTGTTGATATCCACCGGGAAACATTCCGGATGGCGCAAGGCCCAAGCCAGTTTGGGGTCTACCTCCAGGTCGAGGTCGGGGTAGGCATCGTCGACAATCTCATCGACCTTGAACTGATAGAAACGGAGCAGCCAGTCGGCCTGATACAAACGGTTCTCGCGCACCAGCGGAGGCTGTTTCAGGGCAGGCAAGCGGTTGTCGTACGCATTGACCGGGACAAAACCGGAATAATAGACTCGTTTCATGCTTGGACGCTGATAGAGAGCCGACGATACGCGTAGAATATCCTTGTCCGTGTCGGGTGTGGCGCCCACAATCATCTGGGTGCTCTGTCCGGCCGGCACGAAGCGGGGCGCATGACGAAAGCGTTTCCGTTCGTCGGCGCTCTGCAACATCCCCTGCTGAATGTAGCGCATGGGCGTGAACACACTCTGAAAGGTCTTCTCCGGAGCCAGGCTTTGCAGGTTGGCTTCGTTCGGGATCTCGATATTCACACTCATACGATCGGCGTATAGCCCGGCTTCGCGCACCAGTTCCTCGCTGGCTCCCGGAATGCTTTTCATATGAATGTATCCGTTGAACTTATGCACCAGACGCAGATCCTTCACGATGCGCACTAAGCGCTCCATCGTATAGTCGGCATTGCGCACGACCCCGGAGCTGAGAAACAAGCCTTCGATATAATTCCGGCGATAAAATTCGATGGTAATATTGACTAATTCGGAAACGGAAAGCGTAGCCCGGCGGATATCATTGCTCCGGCGGTTGATGCAGTAGGCGCAATCGTATATACAGTAGTTGGTCAGCATGATCTTCAAAAGCGAAATACATCGGCCATCTTCGGCAAAACTATGGCAGATGCCCCATCCGGCCGCACTGCCGATCGTCCCTTTTTTGTTGGAACGTGACGTACCACTCGACGAGCAGGATACATCATAGCGGGCAGACTCCGCCAATACCTTTAGTTTTTCCAATACACTTTCGTCCATGCCTCTTTGTTATACGTAGGACAAAAATAACGAAAATAAGGGAGGGTTTCCGATTGCTTGGGGGAAAGTTATGAACAGGCAAAGCAAAAAAAAACCGTCCCATTCTCACGAATAAGACGGATCTACCTAATTAAACCTAATTCTAATACCATGAAAAACACTTTATATTAATAACAAGCTAATACAAAAATTGTTCAACAGATAGCTTCTTTTTTTTCAATAAAATGATTAATCTTTCAATTCACCCTGATTTTGCATGTGAGTAGCATCGCAAAAGGGCTTATTTTTTGACTTACCACAACGGCATAATGTCACGCGATTGCGGATTGGATAAAAGTGCCCATTCGCATCTTCAATCGGAATACCACCTTTTACCCAGATCGGTCCATGCGCCTCGGCAGGGATATCTTCGAGTATGCTTATCTCCTGTGGCAATTCGGCCTCCAGTCGTTCGCCCTCTTTCGTGACCATCGTTAAACGACCACTCGGGCAATTCGCACATTGTTGCTTGATTATTTCTATGCTCTTCGGATCGTTGCTGTCTGCTACCAGATTCCAGGTTGATCCATAGGTGTCACAAAAACGAGCCACCGCACATAATTCTTCGGCATCTAAAAGGTCGACCTGTTCACCTTCAATCTTCTCTGCCATCTGGTCATAACTCTTATGTCCCGATGTCTCTGTCCCGTCGAATGGCTCACCTTGCAGGTGAGAACCGTCACAGAAGGGATAATTGTTCGATTTGCCGCAACGACACAAATAATAGGTCTCGTCAACTTTGTATTGTTGAATTTCTTTATAGGCGCTCGAAGCCCCTTTTTTGTCGGCGACAAAACCCAATTGATTAAAAGGAATATGGCCTGTGACCTGGTAAGGGCCATCTTTAGTAACCTTAATTTTCTTTTTGTTTGACTGGTTCATTTTAATAATATAGTTGTTATAAATCTCTCATATGAAAGTAACAAATAACTATATTATTTGTTTGAAAGCCCTTGGAAAAACAGTCATTATTTAATTTGTCCCGACTGATGCAGCTATTGCAACAGCCGGGACAAATCATATATGTAAATAGCGGACGAAAGCGTTAGCTGATAGCCGCAATAGCTGTACCGATCAGGTTGGCGTTTTCCACCGGTTCGATGTGGATATACATATCGGTATGTCCGAACTCACTCAACAAGCCTACCAATTCTTCCTGTACCATGTCTTTGTAGTTGCGTCCGAAACGGATAGAGCTCCAGAAAAGACTTCCTTCGGCAGTTAGGCATACTTTCCGGATTTTCGGATTCTGCGCAATCAATACATTGATCAGACCAGCCAACGAAGCCGCCACCAATTTGGCCGAACGGATATAGATCCAGTTGGCTACCTGCACATGATCTTCTTTATAGATGTCGGGATAGCTGATCATCGTGGTCAGGCGTTCCGCGTCGAATTTCTTTTCAAACTCTTCCAGCGGGAATACCGCTTTCAGTATTTCTCCCAGATACATACCGGAAATGGCCTTTTCAAAACGTTGATTGCCCCGGTTGCCGGAGAGCGCATCCACGGTATTGTCGATAGCCGTCAGGTGAGGCGGGAAGAAATTGCCCGATTCCAGGTTGATTGGCATGGCGCCGAAGTTTTTATTGGCCTCATCCAGTTTCTCAATGTTTTTCGAATCGACAAAGGTAGCCATATTGGTACCCGTGCCCACAATCAGTCCGATATAAGCATCGAACCGTTCGCCTGCGTAACCGGCAAAAAGGCTGGCTACCGTATCATTAATCACTTTGATGCCCGAAAACGGCACGTCCGGACTCTTTTCATTCAGGTGATCCAGTAATGGCTTACCAACAGGCTGGCCGATCATCTCATCGATATTCACCCCTTTGGTCCAGCGCAGCAACACTCCGTCGCCATTAGGCATAGAGTCTGCCGGATAAGAGAAGCAATAGCCGATCGGCATCTCTCGCTCCCGCTTGATCTCCAGAATCGGGTCAGCCAGTTCTTTGAAAAGATCCTCCTGGGTGAAGCCCGGAGCTTTCATTACGGAGAGATCCTTTTTCCAGCCGTTCTCGGGATGGACAGTCGGTGTTCCGCCAGCAAAATCAACAGTTGCCACCCGGTAATTGGTGCCTCCGAGATCGAGAACGACCGCTTTGTCCTTATCGGTCGGCGCTTTTGGAGAAATATAGGTTGGAAGACATTGTATCTGACAGTTTGGTTCTATTAACCCTTTTTCTACTTCGCGTTGCAACGCTTCTGCTATCTCTTTCAGTTGTTGGGTGCTTAATTCAAAAATGTTTTTCTTCATGAATATTTATTTATTATTAGATAATGGTATAACAAGGGATCCTTTGAAACTCCAAAGATCCAAAGTATTTTTCAAATACACAATTTGAGGGGGTGTTTTATTTGAGGATAACCGCCTCTAAGGGTTGTTCATTGTGTGCGTCGAAGACGCATCACGTTGATAAACCCCATGTGAAGCATCGCGGAACATGGGGAAAGGAGAACAGATCTTTCCTCGGCCTCGAAGAGGTCGAACTAATTGAAAAAGTCCCTAAGCCTTCTGCCATTTTGGCGCAACCATACGCTTTGCCAAACACAAACAACCCCCGTCTTTTAAAAAACACAAAATAGCATTTTGATATTTCGGCGGGAGAATTTCGCCAAAATCCCGGGACTTTGAAGAAAAACTCCCGGGAGAAACACTTTTTAACAATTCGGATTGTAAGTGTAAGACTCCCATTTAGTTACAAAAAGGGTAGCTATTGCTTACACTTGGTTTTTTAGTTTTCGCGGTTTCAGAACGATGAAGGCGGCTGACAGAATGTCGCTAATTTCCTCTATTTGAAAGAGAGGGTTTCACCCTCAACTTTCCTGCCTTTCCACCCTTTTACTTCTTATTAACAAATAATTTACATTCTTTTACGTTCAAATGGTATCTATATAGGAAAGATGATTGTTTCATGTATAAACAAAAGTGATATGAAGAAGAGCGCAAGTATGGCGGCCGTATTATTAGTGAGTTACCTGTCTTTGATGACAGCAACCGGATGCGGGTCTGCCCAATCAACGAAAGAATCCCCCCAATCGAACATGGAAATAGTGTATAATGAAGAGATATCCCCTTCGGTTTTAAAAGAACAGATCAGCCGTATGAAGGATGAACTGGAAAAAGACGGAGATCGTTTTCCGGAACTGATCGGCGAAATAGAAACCCTGTTGGCTACCCATCCGGGAGCAGCTTCACAGGCGATGCTTCATTCGATGGCCGCGGAGATGTATGATAACTATTATATGCGCAACCGTTGGCGCTTCGATCAGCGCACGGCTATCACCGGATACCAGCCGGAAGATATGCGCGAATGGAGCGGTAACCTGTTTGAAGAAAAGATAAAAGAACATATTCGTCTATCCCTGCAGCCGGCTTCTGTTTTGCAAAAGACACCGGCGACGCTGTTTGCCGAGATGATGGAGAAAGGGAAAGACGCTCCGTTTTTCCGTCCGACACTGTATGATTTTCTGATGCAGCGGGCGATAGAGCGAAGACCGTCGGAAGAGATCTACCAACAATGGTTGCAATTCCGCCATAGTGATAATAACCGGCAGGCGACATGGATGGTCGAACTCGACTACCTGGCTTTCCAATACAACCAGAACCGGACGGAAGCAGCCTGCCAGGCCTATGGGCAGGCATTAGATAAATTGCTCGAAAAATATGCGAACGATGATTTCTCCGTGGAGGTGCGCATGGCGAAAGTGGAACAATGGGAATATGCCAAGGCGTATACCGAGAACCGCGATTCCCTTATGGCTCTTCAATATGAATTGGTAAAAGAAACGGTTGCGCTTTTTCCTCACTATGAACGGATCGGGTTGGCAAAGAATTATTTAGATAACCTGACAAGACCATATATCTCATCGGTCGTGCCACAAACGGCCTATCCGGGCGAGACCATGCTGATTCCTTTTTCCTATCGCAATATGAAAAAGATAACGGTAACGATCTACAAGAGCCAAACAAAGGCGATTGAGTTGACGGGCTACCGTTCCGACAAAGACTCGCAGAAAGGGGAGGTCTATAAAAAGATCTCGTTCGACCTGGATGCATCCAATCCGTATAGTGTGAAGAGTACGATGCTTCAGATCGAATTACCGGAAACCGGCATATACGACCTCTCTTTTTCGGCAGAGAAAGAGCATGTGACTGTTTCGCATACTGTCAGTGTGACCCATCTGGCAGCGGTAACGCGTCGGAGCGAGGCCGGAGGGCAAGAGGTATTGGTACTTGATCTGCAAAGCGGAAAGCCGCTTCAGGGGGTATCGGTGACCTATTATGGCGATAAACGACGCGATCTGAAAGAGATGGGTGTCGTGAAGACCGATAAAGAAGGGGTCGCTATTATCCCGAAAAATGATAAAATCTATGCCTTCCAGGCTACTTCAGGCAAGGATACCTCGTCGCGCTTCACCATGCTCTATCCGGAATATGGCGCGGATCGTTCAGAACCATCTACGACTAACCTCTCGTTGTTTACCGACCGAGGCATCTATCGCCCGGGACAGAATGTGTTCTACAAAGGGATAGCCTGGCAACTGAATAAAGAGCAAGCTACGATTGTGGCAAACAAAGAATATAAAGTGACCTTGCGTGATGCCAATGACAAAGAGGTCAGCCAGCAAAAGGTACGCACCAATGCATTCGGCTCTTTCCACGGTGAGTTCACCCTGCCCAAACAGGCGTTGGCGGGAGCGTTCACCCTGTTGGTAGAGGGAGTTGGTTCTACCTGGTTCCGGGTGGAAGAATACAAACGTCCTACCTTTCGAGTGGAGGTGGAACCGATCAAAGAGGAGGTGGCCTTTGGTGATGAAGTGACGCTGCGTGGAAAGGCGGAGACCTTCTCGGGCGTGGCTCTGCAGGAGGGTGAGGTGACTTGGCGAATCGTTCGCCGTCCTTTCTGGCTCTACCGGGGAGGATTCCGCGAAGAACAGGTAGCCCAGGGGGTGACAAGTGTAGGTGTAGATGGTGGTTTCTCAGTCGCTTTCCGCCCGGAGAAAACAGAAAGCAGTACGAACTTCTGGCGGCAGTTCTATCGTTTTGAGCTCATTGCAACGGTGACCGATAGCAAAGGAGAGACACAGGAGACAGCCTATAGCTTCCCGGTTGGCGAAGCCAGCATGACGCTTTCCGTTGGGTTGGCCGATAAGGTGGATAAGAAAAAGGCGAATGCACAGGTAACGGCTCAACTGCTCAATGGCGAACCCGCCGTGGCAAAAGGCACCTTCCGCCTTGTTGCTTTAACGGAGGAAAAGGAAGAAACAAACAAGGCTACCACCTTCAAAGAAGGAATAACAGCCGCCAGCGGCAACTTCCAGTCCGGGGAAGCGATCGATCCGTCGCTGTTTGCAGCGATGGCTTCGGGGCGTTACCGCATCCGGTTGGAAGCAAAAGACAGTAAAGGCAGAATGGTGGAAACGGAACAGGACTTTGTCCTCTACGCCATAGACGATAAACGCCCGCCTATCGTAACCAACAACTGGCTGATCGAGACGAAAACAGTTTGCCAGCCGGGCGAAACAGCCGAATGGACATTCGGTACATCTCGCGAAGCGGCATACGTACTGTATGAAGTATTCCAAAACAACAAACGTATCCAAAAAGAGCGTTTGGTGCTTAATAACGAAAACAGAACCTTCAAACTGCCGTTCCGGGAAAGCTACGGCGACGGGGTGATGGTCAGCCTGACCTACCTGAAGGAGGGGGAACTCTTTGTGACGCAGATCCCGATCAAACGCGCGTTGCCCGACCGGAAACTAACGATTCGTCCGGAAACATTCCGTGATCGTCTGTTGCCGGGCAGTCAGGAAACCTGGAAATTCCGTATCACCGACAGCGACTCATTGGCTGTTTCGGCAGAGGTGTTGGCGGGTATGTATGATAGCTCGTTGGATCAGATCGTGCCGTTTGAGTGGTATTTTGCTCCCGAACGCCATATCTATCTGCAGGCACCCCGCTTTGCCTTGGGCACTGGCCACAACTTCTCCTATCAGAGCAAATCAGCCAGAGCCAATCATGTGAAGGTGGATAGCTGGCAATTCGACCGGATTGACTGGCAGGGTATTATGAATATGGGTTATGGTGCTGGCGAAAGAATTGTGGTCGGGAGGGGGCTTCAGATGAAGTCGTCGGTGGTCGGAAAGGAAATGGAGGATGCCGGCGATATGTTGTACGCTGTTTCGGATAATGCGGCCACAAAGGAAGATCAAGCTACTACGGAAAGTGCCACAGGTGGAAGCGAAAACAAAAATGAAACATTGCCCCAACTGCGTACGAACTTCAACGAAACGGCTTTCTTCTTCCCGTCGTTATTGACCAACGAAGCGGGCGACCTGATCGTTAGCTTCACAATACCCGAAAGCAATACAAGCTGGAAACTGCAGGCTATTGCCCATACCAAAGACTTGAAATACGGGCAAATGACTGAGAATGTGATTACTTCCAAGCCGTTTATGGTATTGCCGTCGTTGCCGCGCTTCCTGCGTGAAGGCGATAAGATCACCATTTCTACGCAGCTTTTGTCGCAAACAGAGGAGGCGTTGCAGGGTAAAGTGCGCCTGGAGTGGTTTGATCCGGCTACCAATCAGCCGATCAACGGAATGAATACCGCCGAACAATCGTTTCGCCTGGCAGCCAAGGGGCAAGCGAAAGCCCATTGGACAGTGGATGTTCCTTCCGGAATGGATCTGATAGGCGTGCGTATTATGGCCGACGCGGATGCCGGAAGCGATGGCGAACAACATATCTTGCCTATCTTGCCCGGACGCATCCTGGTAACGGAGAGCCAGCCTTTCTACCTGAAAGAAAACGACCCGCAGCAGGTGAAACTCAACCAACCAAAAGGCAGCTCGCCTTTCCGCATGACCCTGGAGGTGAGTGCCAATCCGGTATGGTATGCCGTGCAGGCCTTGTCAACATTGCAAGCGCCGCAAAATGACGATATTCTTTCCTGGTTTGCTGTTTATTACACCAATACATTGGCAACCTCTATCGCGCAGGCGCATCCGCGCATTCAGCAGGTGATTGCCCAGTGGACGGCGCAAGGAGGAAACGTAGAAACGCTTTTGTCGAACCTGGAGAAGAATGAAGAACTGAAGAATATCCTGTTGGAAGAGACACCTTGGGTGATGGAGGCGGAGGATGAATCAGAACGTAAACAACGATTGGCTCTGCTGTTTGACACCAACCGGGCGAACGACCTGCGGCAGCAGGCGATGCAACAGCTTCTCGACCAGCAAATGGAAGACGGCGGCTGGGGATGGTTCAAAGGCTTTATGCCGAACAGATCGATGACACTCTCCATATTGAAAGGTATGAGCGCGTTGACTCAGATGGGTAGCGTGCAATACAACGAACAGGAGAAGCGCATGCAGATAAGTGCCTTGCGTTACTTGGACAAGAGCATTGCTAAAAGCTATGAATGGCTGAAGAAACAGGATACAGAATGGGAAAAGGCTATTCCGACATCGGATATCATCGAGTTCCTCTATGTGCGCAGCAGCTACCGGGATATACCGGAGGATGGAAGCGCCCGCGAAGCGATTCGTTTCTATACCAATCAGGCAGAGAAAAACTGGGAAAAACTATCCCTTTATGAGAAGGGACAGGTGGCGCTACTCATGCATCGTAATGGCAAGAAGGAGGTAGCACAAACCATTCTTGCCTGGTTGCGCAAGACAGCCACCGTATCGGAACCCCAGGGTATGTACTGGGCGAATAACCGTCGCGGTATCAGTTTCTTCACCTCTCCGATCGATACCCATAGCCTGTTGATGCTGGCATTCCACGAAATCGATGCGAACAAGGTGGAGACAGACAATATGAAACAATGGTTGTTGAACGAGAAACGGACGCAAAACTGGGAATCGACTCCGGCAACGCTGAATGCGATCCACGCCATTTTGTTGACAGGAAGCGATTGGTTGAGTACGGATAATAAGGTTACAGTGCAGTGGGGCACGAAGAATTATACGACATCCGACGGGGAGATTGCCACAGGCTATCTGAAAGAGACGCTCTCGGGAGCCGAGTTGACAGGCCTGTCCGATGCCTTGATTGTTCGTAAAGAGGGCGGTTCGCCGGCCTGGGGTGCTGTTTACAGTCAGTATTTTGCACCGGTCGATCAGGTGAAAGGCCAGAAAGGGGTATTGAATGTGGAGAAAAAACTCTTTGTGGAGACCAACAACGGCAAGGAGCGTCAGATCAGACCGGTGGATAACCACCAACTGAGGGTAGGGGACAGGGTGATTGTTCGCCTGACCATCCGTACGGATCGCGAAATGAATTATGTTTATCTGAAGGACCTGCGCGCGGGATGTTTCGAGCCTGCTGCACAACTCTCGGGTAGTCGCTCGCGCGATGGCGTATGGTTCTATCAGTCACCGAAGGATGTGTCCGAAAACCTCTTCTTCGAAAGGCTTCCGAAAGGCACCTTTGTGGTCGAATATCCCGTATATGTGACCCGGACAGGTAATTACGCCGCTGGCATTACGACGATCCAATGTTTGTATGCACCCGAGTTTGTGTCGCATACCGAAGGCAGTAGGCTGGATGTTAAAGATTGATATAAAGACCTGTACAACGTGAAAGCGGAGGTTGATTCCGGGAAAATTCATGTACATTTGCCGGCAAATAAATAGGTATACTATGCGAATATTGACAATGATGATAATATGCATCTTCTCTACGGGGGCGATGCATGCACAGACTTACGAAGAATGGGTGAATAAAAGCTTCGATTGTCTGGAAGCGAATGACCTTGCCTGTGCGGAAGAATGTCTGGAGAATGCGTTGAAAGAGGAACCGGCCAATCCGGGGAACTTTGCTTTATTGACCAATCTGGGAACCGTGCAGCGCATGCAAGGCAAACCGGAAGCAGCCCTCCATTCGTATACGGCGGCGTTGGCACGTGTGCCGAACAATGTAGGTTTGCTTGAAAACCGTGCCAGCCTCTATGTGGATCTGGGGCAGAAAGAACTGGCAATTGGTGACTATACGGTGCTTCTCGAACTGCAACCGTTGAATGAAGAGGCGCATTATTTCCGCGGTTTGCTTTACCTGGAAGAGGGCAACTACCTGGCTGCCGAAGATGATTTCGAGCGTATATTGGAGATCAATGACAAGACGATACGTGGACGTGTGGGGTATGCCCTCCTGGAAAAGATGCGGGGCAATTATGACGATAGTGAGCGAATCTATAATTACCTGATCGAAAAAGCACCACGCGACTGGAGTCTCTATGAAGGTCGGGCAGACCTTTATATTCAAATGGGGAAATATGCCCGTGCCTTGGCGGATATCAATAAGCTATTTATCGAAACTCAACCCTCCGCCTTCCTGCATGTACTCCGTGGAAAAGCGAAACTGGGTCAGTATGAAAAGGAAGCCGCCATGGTCGATTTCACCAAAGCCATCGAACTGGGCTATGATCAGCAAAAGCTGAAAGAATTATTGGTGGAAGAGAAGTAAAAAGTCAGAGAAGTTAAAGAAGTCAGAGAAGTAAGAAGTCAAAGAAGTAAGAAGTCAGAGAAGGATGAAATTGTGACTTCTTGCTTCTCTGACTTCTTTAACTTCCCTGACTTCTCTATATTATACCAACTTCCTGAACTTCTTCAAGAACGTTTCCGCCTCTTCCATTGTCAGGCAGAGGGGAGGGAGCAAGCGTATGGTGTTGGTGCCGGCGACACCGGTAAATACTTTTTCTTCGAATAACAGGCGTGAACGCACCTCTTTGATTGACTCTTCAAACTCAATACCGATCATCAATCCCCGTCCGCGCACCTCTTTGATGCCGGGGAGTTGCAATAGCTCTTCCATTAGGTATTCGCCCACTTTGGCCGCATTTTCAATCAGGTTTTCCTCTTCGAAAATATCCAATACCGAGATAGCCGCCGCACAGGCCAGATGGTTCCCGCCAAAGGTGGTGCCCAGCATGCCATATACCGGCTTGAACATCGGACTGATCAGTAAACCGCTCACCGGAAATCCATTCCCGATCCCTTTGGCCACCGTAATCAGATCCGGACGAATGCCGGCATATTGATGCGCAAAGAACTTTCCGCAACGGCCATAACCCGACTGTATCTCATCGAGGATCAGGCAGGCATTGTATTTGGTACATAAAGCACGCAGTTCACGCATAAACTCATCTGTCGGCAATTGAATACCTCCTACGCCCTGGATCCCTTCAATAATCACCGACGACACGTCGCCCTTCAGTAATTCCTGCTCGACAGCCACACTATCGTTCAACGGCAGATAGGAAACCGCCAGGTCTTCGTTGACCGGAGCAATGATTTTCGGATTATCAGTTACGCGTACAGCCGCCGATGTGCGCCCATGGAAAGCATGTTCAAAGGCTAAGACCCGCTTCTTGCCGTTATGGAAAGAGGCCAGTTTTAGGGCATTTTCATTGGCTTCCGCACCCGAGTTGATCAGAAAGAGCGAATAATCATCGTATCCGCTTGCCTTGCCTAATTTATCGGCTAAGGTCTGTTGCAGGCTGTTAATCACTGAATTGGAATAGAATCCCAATTTATTCACCTGATCTGTAATGGCCTTCACATACGCCGGATGGCTATGCCCCACGGAGATCACCGCATGGCCTCCATACAAATCAAGATATTCAGTCCCTTCCGAGTCCCAGACCTTACAGCCCAGCCCCCGGACAATTTCTATATTAAATAATGGGTATACGTCGAACAGTTGCATTTTAATTATGAATTATGAATTATGAATTATGCTTAAAATCCCGAGGGTTTTAAGTGCAACCCTACCTTTTCTTCTAATCCGAACAGGAGGTTCATGTTGTGAACGGCTTGTCCGCTGGCGCCTTTCAGTAGGTTGTCTATCATGGAGATAATCAATAATTTGTCGTCATGTTTTTCCAGATGGATCAGGCATTTATTGGTGTTCACCACCTGTTTCATATCAGGATTCTTATCGGTGATGAAGGTAAACGAGTGGTCGTCGTAATACTCTTCATAAATGCGACGAAGCTCTTCCAGGCTTACTTTGCAATCGATATAGGTCGTAGCAAAGATTCCGCGGGAGAAGTTGCCGCGCACCGGAATGAAGTTGATCTTGCTTTGGAAGCTGTTCTGCAACTGGCGCAGGCTCTGATCGATCTCATGCAGGTGTTGATGTGCAAAAGGTTTGTAGATAGAGATATTATCATTGCGCCAGCTGAAATGAGAGGTCGAGGTGGGTTTCACTCCCGCTCCCGTCGATCCGGTAATGGCATTGACATGCAATTCCGAATTCAGCATCAGGTGCTTGGCCAAAGGCAACACGGCTAACTGAATACAGGTCGCAAAGCATCCCGGATTAGCCACATATTGGGATTTGCAGATCGCACGCCGGTTCAACTCCGGCAAGCCATAGATAAACGGATTGTCTTCCGCTTTCAGGCGATAATCCATGCTCAGGTCGATCACCTTCACACGCTCAGGCAACACGTGGCTCTCCATGAATTTCCGGGAATCGCCATGTGCGGAACAGAGGAACAACAGGTCTACCTCATGGAATGACAATTCACTGGTAAACACCATGTCGGTCTCGCCAAACAAACCACTGTGTACTTCGGTGATTTTGTTCCCCGCATTACTGGTACTATGGACAAATACAATCTCTGCATCGGGGTGATTGATCAATAAACGTATCAATTCACCGGCCGTATAACCGGCTCCTCCGATGATCCCAACTTTAATCATTGCTCCTCTTTGTTTACATTATAATATATCTTCATCTGGTTACCCAATATCCGGGTAAAGCCTTTTACATCATCGGCCGTCCAGGCTTTCTGCTCTTCGCCGTAGACACCGAAATCGCTCTTCATCAGATCGTGATCGCTCTCCACGCCCACCAGCGTGTAGGTATACGGACGCAGGGTGATAATCACACGACCCGTTACGTTGCGCTGTGAGTTTTCCAGGAAGGCTTCCATATCGCGCATCACCGGTTCCAGATACTGTGCCTCATGCAGGAACATACCATACCAGGTGCCCAACTGCTCTTTCCAGTATTGTTGCCATTTGGTCAATGTGTGCTTTTCGAGCATCTTATGTGCGTTGATGATCAACAGTGGACCGGCAGCTTCGAAGCCTACGCGTCCTTTGATACCGATAATGGTATCACCCACATGCATATCGCGGCCGATCGCCCAGCGGCTACCCAATTCTTCCACTTTGCGGATCGCGTCTACCTTGCTATCGAACATTTCACCGTTCACCCCAACGATCTCTCCTTTCACGAAGTCAATGAAGATGTCCTCTTCCACCTCGTCTTCTGCTTCCAGTTGGGAAGGATAGGCCGTATCGGGCAATGTCTGGTTGGAATGCAAAGTTTCTTTGCCTCCTACACTGGTTCCCCACAAGCCTTTGTTGATAGAGTATTCCATCTTCACAAAGTCGGCCTCGTAGCCATGCTCCTTCAAATAGTTGATTTCGTATTCACGGCTGAGGTTCATATCGCGGGTCGGCGTGATGATCTCGATGCCATGAGCCAATACTTCGAAGGTAAGGTCGAAACGCACCTGGTCGTTGCCCGCTCCGGTGCTACCGTGAGCCACAGCCTCGGCGCCGATCTCTTTGGCGTAGTTGATCGTGGCTAATGCCTGGAATATACGTTCGGAACTAACGGAAATAGGGTAGGTGCCATTGCGAAGCACATTCCCGTAGACCATATATTTGATACTCTTTTTGTAATATTCTTCTTCGATATTGATGGTCACGTGTTTAACCGCCCCCAGTTGGTAGGCACGTTCTTCGATCGCGCGACACTCTTCTTCGGTAAAACCGCCTGTGTTGGCCAGCGCTGTATACACATCATAGCCTTTGTCTTTCGACAGATACATGGCACAGAAGGAGGTATCCAAACCACCACTGAATGCCAAAACAACTTTTTTTCTTTCCATGTTTATTAGAGCCCCTTCCGGCCTCTCCAAAAGGGAGGGGGAAGATAGCAATTTTTTTAATTAGTTATTATTTCGTATCATTTTTCTTTATTGCTGCCCTCTCGGATTGCCTGAGCGAGCCTCCCGTTGTGCCCGGTGCGGGTCTTGCGGGTCGAACAGCATAGCCGTGCAGATGCAATACTTACGTCCGGTGCGTACCAATACATCATGGTTCACACACCCTTCACATCCGCGCCAGAAGGCTTCGTCGTCGGTCAGTTCGGCAAAGGTGACCGGCGCATAACCCAATTCGGTATTCATCTTCATCACCGCGCCGCCTGAGGTCAGACTGAAGAGCTTCGCCCTTGGCCAGCGTAGGCGAGCCAGCGTAAACGAGGCCTCTTTGATGCGCTTGGCGACCCCTTTATGACGGTATTTATCTACGACGATCAATCCCGAGGTGGCCACATATTGTTTGTTGCCCCAGGACTCGATATAGGTGAATCCTACAAATTCATCACCTGCCAAAGCAATAATGGCTTTGCCTTCTCTCATTTTCTGCGCTACATAATCGTGTGTGCGCTTCGCAATACCGGTACCACGTACGGCAGCCGCCGCTTCAATGGTGTCCAGGATGGTATCGACGTACACTTCGTGCGAAGCGTCCGCCACCATGACTTCTATGTCCAAATCTTTTTCCACCGTAGTCTCAATCATTATCTACGTATCCTTTAAGTGCTGTTATAATCTCTGTCCGGCTGACGCCTTCGCGGGGAATGATCAATATCGTATCGTCGCCCGCAATGGTGGCTAATATCTCCCGGGGCGTATGCTGGTCGATGTCGGAGGCGATGCCCATCGCATAACCCGGACGCGTCTTGACTACAGCCAGGTTGCCCGAAAACTCAATATTCGGATGTTTTTCGGTCTCGCGTACCGGCACCATAAAAGCGGCATAATTAGGTAAACGATACACATAGTTCCCCTCGCCATCGGCCAGTTTTACGATGTTCAACTGCCGGATGTCCCGGGATAGCGTGGCCTGCGTCGTGGTGAACCCCAACGTTTCCAAGCGGTTAAGCAACTCTTCCTGGCTGCCTATTTTCTCCGCTTGAACCAAACTACGTATCGCCTCTAATCGTTCTTTTTTACTCTTCATATTGCATATTTATGCAAACAAGCCGCAAATATAAGCGATATATTTGAATAAATATTCATATATTCAGGAAATACATTCTTAATGAACGTTAAATTCGCTATCTTTTCCGGGATATCTCCCCTGACTTATTCGGCGTGTCACAGGGAGAATTCTATCGTCGATGGGCATCGACAGTTCTGTCCATGCGCTTCGACAGTTCTGTCCATGGGCATCGACAGTACTGTCGATGCCCATGGACGATAGAATTCTCCCAGTTAAATGACTTATCCTGAAATTGGTTGTCACTTTTTGTCACTGTTTACTATAAAAGTTGACATCATAGATAACACTTCCCTAATAAGGTTGTCACTTGGGTTGTTTGACAAAAACCGGTAGGATAAGTTGTCGGATCAGAAGGGTTAAAAAAGAGACTCCACGAAAACAATCTTTCGCTTTTGAGGTTTAAGATGTATTGATTATCTTTGTTTCAATAATTGAGTACAGGGCTATGATAAAGAAAAAACAAAAACCTTACAAAATCGGATTGGCGCTTAGCGGCGGAGGAGCGAAAGGGTTTGCCCATGTAGGTGTTTTCCGCTTATTGGAAGAATGTGGCGTAAAACCGGATATCATCTCAGGCACCAGCGCGGGTGCATTAGCCGGATGTCTTTTTGCGGATGGCTATTCCTCCGAGGAAATTCAACATATTTTTTCCGGAAAAGAGTTCTCCGAGTTTGCCAAAATGCAGATTCCGATGTCCGGCCTGTTCGACAACTCCCGCCTCACCCAATTTCTGCGTCGCCATCTGCATGCTAAAAACTTTGAAGATCTGCCTATTCCTTTGGTAGTGGTAGCCACGGACCTGGATCATGGAATAAGCCATGAGTTCCGAACCGGTCCCATCGTAGAGGCCGTGACCGCCTCGTGTAGCGTGCCTATTATATTCAGTCCTGTTGAAATCGATGGCATACACTATGTCGATGGCGGGCTGTTCCGGAATTTTCCGGTGACCAATATCCGCGAAGAATGTGATAAGCTCATCGGGGTTAATGTCAGTCCTCTTGTGCCTCAGAAATACAAAAAGACACTGTTCTATATCGCCGAGCGTTCTTATCATTATATGTTTCGGGCGAATACGACGGAAGACCGTAAGCTTTGTGATGTGCTTATCGAGACGGAAGCCTTTGATGATGTAAAAATGTTTGATCTGGAGAATGTTGACAGAGTGGCGCAAATCGGCTATGAGACAGCACTCAGAGCCTTCGATGAACTCATTCAGGACAGCACATTCGATCGATTAGTCAGTACGGTTAAAAAGAAAAGCCGGGAGTTAAACCAAGGAAAAGAAAAAAATGAAAGCAACAAATAAAATCATTATATACCAAACGCTTCCCCGCCTTTTCGGGAATTTGCAAAAGTCTGACATCCGGTATGGAAGTATCGAGGAAAACGGCGTAGGGAAACTCTCCGCATACTCCGAAAAAGTATTAGGGGAAATCAAGGCGTTGGGGATGACACATATTTGGTACACCGGCGTGATTGAGCATGCGACCAAATCGGATTTCACGGCCTATGGCATACCCAAAGACCATAATGCGGTGGTCAAAGGAACTGCCGGTTCGCCTTATGCGATCAAGGATTATTATGATATCGCTCCAGCCTTGGCCGATGATGTCACGCGCAGGATGCAGGAGTTCGAAGCATTGCTACAACGCACCCATGCGGCCGGCCTGAAAGCGATCATCGATTTTGTGCCCAACCATGTGGCACGCCAGTACCATTCGGATGCCCGCGTGCCTTTTATTGAAGACTTAGGGCAGACTGATGATACCTCAAAAGGCTTTGCGCCCAATAACAACTTCTACTATATTCCCGGACAAACCCTGGAGCTTCATTTTGGCGCGAAGCAGGAAGATTTCGAATACGGTGAATTTCCGGCCAAGGTGACGGGAAACGACTGCTTCTCTCCCAATCCCAGCCGGAATGACTGGTATGAAACGGTGAAACTAAACTATGGCATTGACTACCTGAACGGGCGAACGACTCACTTCGATCCTGTGCCGAACACCTGGGAAAAGATGTTGAATATATTGTTGTTCTGGGCGTCGAAAGGAGTCGATGCCTTCCGATGCGATATGGCGGAGATGGTTCCTGTGGCGTTTTGGCAATGGGTCATACCGAAGGTCAAGGCGCAATACGATGTGTTGTTTATCGCCGAAGTCTATAACCCGGCCGAATACCACGCCTACCTGCAGCAGGGACAGTTTGATTATCTGTATGACAAAGTGGGGCTGTACGACACACTTCGATTGGTGATCACCGGCGAGGCACCGGCAAGCCAAATCACCGGTTGCTGGCAGGCGTTGGACGGCATACAATCCCGCATGCTCAACTTCTTGGAGAACCACGACGAACAGCGCATCGCGTCGGACTTTTTCGCCGGCGATGCCCGGAAAGGATTTCCCGGCATGATGGTTTCTTCATTGATGAACACCAATCCGGTGATGGTCTATAACGGACAGGAGCTGGGTGAACGCGGCATGGACGAAGAGGGATTCAGCGGACTCGACGGGCGAACGACCATCTTTGATTATTGGAGCATGGAAAGCGTGCGCAACTGGATCAACGACGGAAAACTGGATGGTGGGCAACTGACAGAGGAACAAAAAGAGTTGCGCGACAACTATAAAGCGTTATTAAACATCGCTCTGTCCGAGCCGGCCATCGCCAATGGCCTGTTTCATGACCTGATGTATGCCAACCTGAAGAATCCTTATTTCAATCCGCATCGTCAATATGCCTTTTTGCGTAAATATGAGAACGAAGTGATCCTGGTGGTGGCCAACTTCGACAAAGCCGAGCAAACGGTGAAGGTGCGGATTCCGGAGAACGCGTTCCAGGTATGTGGCATAAAAGACAATAAGGCGGCCCGCCTGACGGATCTGGTTACCGGCCAAACTTCTGTCAGCACACTGACCGACGCCTGGCCCTATCAGGTTGTATTGCCTCCTTATTCCGGCCGGATCCTGAAATTTACCTATTAATTTATACATAAAGAGCCTACTCGTTGATTTGTGGAGCGTTTAGAGATTAATTCCATGCTTGGGCAAGAATTAATCTCTAAACACTTAATACTAACTACTATTTTTTGTAATTTCGCAGCGCAATGCAAATCTATTCAAATAAAGAAAAATTAGGCATCAATGAGTACACAAGCTCCCTACCTGGTCTTTTCAGGCACCAACTCCCGTTATTTAGCAGAGAAAATATGTAATAGTCTTGACTGTAAGCTGGGGCAAATGAACATTCAACACTTTGCAGACGGTGAATTTTCAGTTTCTTACGAAGAATCTATTCGTGGCCGTGACCTGTTTCTGGTACAATCGACCTTCCCGAACTCCGACAATCTGATGGAACTATTGATGATGATCGACGCGGCCAAACGTGCCTCTGCCCGATCTATCATTGCGGTGATTCCCTATTTCGGATGGGCACGCCAGGACAGGAAAGACAAACCCCGCGTTTCTATCGGCGCCAAGTTGATTGCCAATATGCTCAGCGTGGCTGGGATTGATCGCCTGATCACCATGGATCTGCACGCAGACCAGATACAAGGGTTCTTTGATGTACCGGTGGATCACCTCTATGGCTCTACCGTTTTCTTAGAATACATCAAGGCTACCTATCCTTTGGAGACGTTATGTATTGCAACGCCCGACGTAGGTGGAACAAAACGCGCCAGCACCTATTCCAAATACCTCGGCACGCCGATGGTTATCTGTCATAAATCGCGCCTGCGTGCCAACGAAGTGGCCGAAATGCGCATTATCGGTGACGTGACGGATATGGATGTGATCCTGGTAGACGATATGGTCGATACGGCCGGTACGATTACCAAAGCGGCCAACCTGATGATAGAAAACGGCGCCCGCTCGGTACGTGCGATTGCCAGCCATGCGGTGATGTCTGACCCAGCCACCCTGCGTGTCGGCGAATCAGCTTTGGAAGAGATGATCTTCACCGACTCGATCCCTTATGCCAAAGACTGTGCAAAAGTAAAAGTGCTTTCCGTAGCCGATATGTTTGCCGAAGCGATCCGTCGCGTACGCAACAACGAATCGATCAGCTCCTTGTATGTTATCTGATCGGACAGGCAAATAATAGCGAAAAGGAATACAAACAGCTATAAAAGCAAATAAAAAAAGCCATTCGAAAGAATGGCTTTTTTTATGATATGTTGAATTGTTTTAGAACATAATAGCGGCAGAGATCATCCATCCCCGGTTCTTACCGCCTTCGCGAACGCCTAACTGGTAGTTGTCCGTAAGCCCTAAACCATAATTAAAACCTACCTGCAGGTGGTTGAACAGCTCCACGCCCGCGCCAAAATCCCAACCCACACCAAAGGTTTTCGCTTTGATCTGATCTTCCAACACGCTCCAAACCTTGTCCTTCGACAAGCGGAATCCAAAATAGGGTCCGGTAGCCAGATAGGGTTTCACTAAAGGCAGATCCAGCTTCCAGCGCAAGTGGATCGGAACATCAATATAATCGATTTTAATCGCGTCATCACCTATCTTGACATCGCCTATCTCTACCCCCTGAGGTTCCATGCCTTTCTGCGTATAAAGCAAGGCTACGTCGAATCCCAATCCTAACACCGGAACGGTTGCTTCCAGCATCGGCCCGATATGAAAACCCGTTACATTATTCGGATTCCAATTCTCCCGCACATCGCTAAAATGCACGGTAGATATATTAACCCCTCCCTTCAAGCCAAAGCGCAACTGCGCGTTTGCCGTAAAAGCGTACGAGGCCACAAACAGGACAGCCAACAAACTAAATATCTTTTTCATATAGCTTTATATTTTTGTTTAATGCAAAATAAGACCTTTTACGGTTATAAAACAAACAAAGAAGGAAGAGTGTTTACGCATAAAGAATATATTTGCAGATAAATCCATAGCACTCCGACAATGACAAAGCATCAGATCATCCTTTTAGGGAAAGATATCACCTCTGTTTATCACGGGATCAAAGAGTTCCGTCCCGATTATATTCACCTCCTCTACACGGAGGCAACACGTGGCATTGCCGACACCATGTTTCCTCTCTTGCCGGCGCATATCCGAAAATGCGCTTACCAGACAGATCCGTATGACGGGAACCGGGTGCAAGAGGTGTGCCGGGTGATCCATCAGGAGTATGAAGGGGAATTCCTTTATCATCTCTCCGAAGGTACCAAACCCATGGCGCTGGCGGCGTTCGACATCGCCCGTGAGATGAAAAGCAGAGCCTTCTATCTGACACAGCTTGGCGAATTGGTTTGGTTAGACACCTTCGAGATCCTTCCGATGCGAAGCATGCTCGATAATGAAGAGATTATTAAATTAAGCGGAAACATACTCTCCCAGTTTCATGATATCAAAGACCTCCGGGAAGAGAATATACAAACCTCCAAACAGATCAAACGCTTTATCGAGAACTACCCGCAGGAGCATGCGCGTATCATGAAATTCTTCGGTGTGATCTGTCACCGGCAGATTTCCCGTTTGCCGCCATCCAAATTGCTGACAAACGAATTGCGCTTTAAGATCAAAAACGGAACCTTGCTCTTCACTCAGCGGGGGCAGATACTCCTTCGCGCGTCTAATCCGAACGCCTTATATCTCTATTTCAAAGCCAGTTGGTGGGAAACACTGGTGGCCCATCAGGTACGCATCTGGACAGAACAGAAAAAGAATCCGCCGGAAGCCTGGCAGAATGTGCTTTTCCAGACCGACTCAGAGAATACCCAATCGAAAAACGAAGTGGATGTGTTGGTTAACAATAAGCAGAAGCTGATCTTCATAGAGTGTAAATCGGGACAAGTCACCCAGAACGATATCTACAAAATCGACGGAGTCAGGGAAACCTACGGGGGAGACATCTCACGAGCCGTCCTGGCCAGCTACTATCCGGTAGAGACCTATCTCTTGGAAAAGTGCAGGGATCTGCAGATAAACGTATTCGCCCCGCCCTATTTTGAAGACCGGATCAGCCACCTCTATGATCTGCCCAATTGGTTGGATCACCTGACACAGGAGTTGCAGTTGTAAAATCAACAGTCGTTCAACGCAGATTCTTCCGTTGCCACTCCCGGAAGGTGGTTCCTGTTAGCCGTTTGAAGGTACGACTGAAAGAAGAGGGATGCGAAAAGCCCGATTGGGCAGCAACCTGTTCCTGGGTCATATCCGGATTCATTCGCATGAATTCCTGCGCATATTCGATCCTTTTCATATTAATAAAGTCAGAGAAATTGCATTGAAACTCCTCATTGATCAGGCGTGAAATATAGGTACGGTTCGTACGCATCACACGCGCGACATCATCCAACCGGAGATTGTTCTGCAAAAAGACCTGCTCTTCATCAATGATCTGATTAAACAAAGGTAAAAGGGTTTTTAATACATTATTCTGCTCATTCGTATCGGTCAACTCTCCGTAACCTGCCTCATTCGCCTCCCGGTCTGCCTGTACCAGATCCGAGGCCAAGTTATCCGCTGTATAATCCATACGGCTCAGGTGATATCCCATAAAGTAGAGAATCACCGCCCACACCAACATACTAATCTGGGCAAACAAAACATTTCCGCCATAATAAAAGCGTCCCCGGTAAGTCAATAACGACAAAAACAAGATGAGATAGAGTCCTACCAACAAAGCATATTGATGCTCCATCGACTTATTCTCCAGGGTAGAGAAGAAATCAGCCAGCCTGTGCCGATAGCGCACAAGGCGAAGCGTCGCATAGACCAACAGGATAATAATTTGTGCAAAGACCAACACCTTATACAGATAGACGCTCACCATGTGATGAATCACGAAGATCGGGTCTGCCAACTCGTTTAGAGTCCCTCTGTTCTCCACAATCTCCGTAATATAAGCAACAGCCTGCTCCTCTCCCATGTAGGTATATATAACTATCAGACTCACAGTAATCAAAGGTGCCGGCAAGAACCACAAATAATCTTTCCAGTTGAATGGTTGCTCACTCGTCAACGATTTAAAGGCAAAATAGAGTAAAGGTAAAAGCAATAAGGTCGTGAAGGCCTCCAGCACCTCTAACTTGTAAAACAAAGCATAATTCTGAACTCCCTCAAAAAAATATCCCCAAATAAAGGTACTTATCCCCATGACAAAGGAAGTCCCTATCCATATCTTACGCGACCGAAAGCTTGTCTTCCACATGAACAGGAAGGTGATACACCAGAAAAAACAGGTAAAACAAGGTAGTAATAAAAAAAAACTATGGTACATATATATTATAGCGTATTATTCTCATGGTTAACAGTGCTGCCCCCTCTTCAGACAGACGCTTAGGCATAAAAAGATTGAAAGCGGACTCTCATACGAATCCGCTTTCAATTATATTCCATTGGCTTATTCAGCCAAAAGGATTTCTAATATCTGCACGGCAGCCTTCGCCACAGAGGTACCCGGACCAAAGATCGCGGCCACACCTGCTTTGTAAAGGAAGTCGTAGTCCTGGGCAGGAATTACCCCACCGGCAATCACAATGATATCCGGACGTCCCAGCTTTTTCAGTTCTTCGATCACCTGCGGAACCAATGTCTTATGACCGGCAGCCAACGAAGAGACACCCATTACATGCACATCGTTCTCAACAGCCTGACGGGCTGCTTCGGCCGGTGTTTGGAACAACGGACCCATGTCTACGTCGAAGCCACAGTCGGCATAGCCGGTAGCTACTACTTTTGCCCCGCGGTCGTGTCCGTCCTGACCCATTTTCGCGATCATGATACGTGGCTGACGACCCTCTTTCTTGGCAAACTTCTCAGCCAATTCAGTTGCTTTGCGGAAGTCCGCGTCTTTTCCTGATTCTGATGAATACACGCCTGATATAGTTCTAATAATTGCTTTATAACGTCCTGACACCTCTTCGCAGGCATCTGAAATCTCTCCTAAGGAAGCACGCAGACCAGCCGCTTTCACTGCCAGTTCCAACAGGTTTCCTTTACCAGTACGGGCACATTCGGTAATAGCGGCCAAAGCCTCTTTTACCGCTGCTTCGTCGCGCTTGCCACGCAAGGTGTTCAGACGCTCGATCTGCTGTTCGCGCACCGCCGTGTTGTCGATCTCCAGGATATCGATCGGATCTTCTTTTTCCAAACGATATTTGTTGATACCCACGATGGTCTGTGTCTGCGAGTCGATACGTGCCTGTGTGCGGGCAGCCGCCTCTTCGATACGCATCTTTGGCAGACCCGTTTCGATAGCTTTCGCCATACCACCCATGCTTTCGATCTCCTGTATCAATGCCCAGCCTTTGTGAACCAACTCGTTGGTCAGCGTTTCCACATAATAGGAACCGGCCCATGGGTCGATCTCTTTACAGATCTGGGTCTCTTCCTGGATATAGATCTGCGTATTACGTGCGATACGTGCAGAGAAGTCAGTCGGCAAAGCGATGGCTTCGTCGAGTGCGTTGGTGTGCAACGACTGGGTATGACCCAAGGCTGCTGCCATGGCTTCGATACAGGTACGTCCTACGTTGTTGAACGGATCCTGCTCAGTCAGCGACCATCCGGAAGTCTGACAGTGCGTACGCAATGCCAGTGATTTCGGATTCTTCGCACCAAAGCTCTTCACGATCTTCGCCCACAACATACGAGCAGCACGCATCTTGGCGATTTCCATAAAGTGGTTCATACCGATCGCCCAGAAGAACGACAAGCGCGGAGCGAATGCATCCACATCGATACCGGCATTGATACCGGCACGCAGGTATTCCATCCCGTCGCAAAGCGTATAAGCCATCTCGATATCGGCTGTCGCACCGGCTTCCTGCATGTGGTAACCGGAGATAGAGATCGAGTTGAACTTCGGCATCTTCTGTGAAGTATATTCAAAGATATCAGCGATGATCTTCATAGAGAATTCGGGTGGGTAGATATAGGTGTTACGCACCATAAATTCTTTCAGGATATCATTCTGGATCGTTCCGGCCATCTCTTCCAACTTAGCGCCCTGTTCCAGTCCGGCATTGATATAGAATGCCAATACGGGAAGAACGGCACCGTTCATGGTCATCGAAACAGACATCTGGTTCAAAGGGATACCATCGAACAATACTTTCATATCTTCCAGTGAACAGATAGAAACCCCTGCTTTACCTACGTCACCTACCACACGTTCGTGGTCGGCATCGTATCCGCGGTGGGTTGCCAGGTCGAACGCTACCGACAGACCTTTCTGTCCGGAAGCCAGGTTACGACGATAGAAGGCGTTTGACTCTTCTGCGGTGGAGAAACCGGCATACTGACGGATCGTCCAGGGGCGCATCGCGTACATACCGCTATACGGTCCACGCAGGAAAGGAGGCAAACCGGACGCATAATTCAGATGCTCCATACCCTCCAGGTCTTCTTTTGTATAAACAGATTTCACCTCGATATGCTCAGGTGTTTTCCAATCTGCCGAGATTCCATTCTCTTTTGCCCATTCCGCAGCATTCGTCGCTGCAAATCCGGCATTCTTAATATCTATATTCTTAAAATTCGGTCTCATGTTTCTTTACTTAAGCAATTCCTAACTTGGAGTTAAACGCCTTCAATGTTTCAAGCACGTTGCTCTTTACATTGATAAATTCAGTAATACCCTGAGCTTTCAGGTCGTCCATACAGGCAGGGGCACCGGCTACAACAAACTCAGCCTTTCCGGCCAATAGTTTGTAAGCAGCAGGAGCATATTCCGTATATTCGTCATCGCTTGAGCAAAGCACGACAATGTCAGCACCGGCTTTCAGGGCAGCATCCACACCAGCCTCTACGGTTTCGAAACCGAGGTTGTCGATCAGTTTGTAACCGGCACAACCAAAGAAGTTACCGGAGAACTGCGAACGAGCCAGGCGCATCGCCAGGTTACCGATCGTCAGCATAAATACTTTCGGCGTCTTGCCACTCTTTTCTGTTGCCAGACGAAGGGCTTCAAATTCAGAAGCACCACGTGAGAAGTCGAGCTTCTCGATCGTTGCGTTCGCACCGCATCCGCAGTTGCAATCGTCTTCGTTTTTGATCTTTCCGGCAGCCACCTCTGTGAAGTTAGGATATTGGTTGCTTCCCAACAGGATCTCACGACGGGTAGCAACCGCTTTGCGACGGGCTACGGAAGAAGCGTTAACCGCTTTCTGCACCTCACCGGCTTTTACAGCCGCGTAGAATCCGCCTTTGTCTTCCACTTCTAAGAAGAGCTTCCATGCCTCGTCGGCAATCGAACCGGTCAAAACCTCTAAGTAATAAGAACCGGCAGAAGGGTCAACCACCTTGTCGAAGTGACACTCTTCTTTCAACAGTAACTGTTGATTGCGCGCGATGCGTTCTGAGAAATCATCCGAATCCTGGTATGTTTGGTCAAACGGAGCCACCGTGATAGAATCCACCCCGGCAATAGCAGCCGACATAGCTTCGGTTTGTGTGCGAAGCAGGTTTACATGCGCGTCGTAAACGGTCATGTTCCAGTTCGATGATTGAGCATGAGCTACCATTTTGCTGGCACAGTCACAGGCCGGCTGGTAGGCTGCTACAATCTCCGCCCACAACCAACGGGCTGCGCGGAACTTCGCAATTTCCATGAAATAGTTGGCAGTCGTTCCGAAGTTGAATTTAATCTTCTTCGCTACTTCGTCAACAGAGAAACCAGCCTCAGTCAGTTTGGCGATGATTTCATTACCCCAAGCCAGGGCATAACCCAACTCCTGAGAGATATAAGAACCAGCGTCGTTCAACGTGCAGGCATCAACCGCCAATACGTGGAATGCCGGAAGCGCTTTGCCAGCGGTCAGAACTGCCGTTGCCTGTTCTACCCAACCGTCGAAGGCAACACCTTTTACCAACGGTTTTTTGAACGGATTGTAAGACACCGAACCTTCGCATTTTTCCAGGTCAACACCTTTCGCTTGCAGATAGTCAGCCAACAGACCGACCAACGTAGCGGCTTTGTTGTTACAAGTTTTGAAGTTAAGCTCTACACACTCGGGACAAATACCTTCCAACAGTGTAGCGATGTTTTCTGCCGTCACATCGTCACCACAGAAATGGAATCCCAAAGAGGTTATCCCTTTGTTCAATACATCCAACGCTTTCGCATTGGCTGCTTTAAAATCAGTTACATCAATGTTTTGGCGTACCTTCCAGTCGTTGTCCGTTTTTGTTCCGCGAACGTAAGGAAATTCACCGGGAAGCGACGTCGCCGTCTTCAAACCTTCGATGTCTTCCGCACGATAGAAAGGATTTACATTGAATCCTTCGCTTGTTTTCCAAACAAGCTTTTTCTCAAACGGCGCTCCTTTCAGGTCGGCCGTGATCTTCGCCATCCATTCTTCCGTAGAAACAGGAGCGAATTCCGAGAAAAGTTTCTCTTTTAGTTCTGCCATAATATGTTTTGTTTATAATACTGGTATTAGTAATAATTACTATATAGCTTAATAACAGGGTGCAAAGGTAGGACAAATAAATAGGACAGCCAATGGAAAAAGAGCTAAAATCCACCCCATTTTAACGCCTTTTAGGGGAAAAAAGAAGAGGCAAGTCCCTTGCGTCGGTTCTGACATTGTGCAAGGCAATTTGGTGATCGACATAGGTCGACCACCAATTTTTCATGCAGCGAAAGTTTATCGTTATTCTTTCACCTTCCCAAACCCCCAAATGTTAAAATACGGATTGTAAGCAAAACGGCCTTTTTGCTTACAATCCCATACGTTAAAAAGTGTTTCTCCCGGGAGTTTGTCTCCAAAGTCCCGCTTTTTTGCGCGCAAAGTCCCGCGAAAATTACAAATCGTAAATTAGGGGTTTCGCCGAAAATGGGCGATTTAACATTTGTTTACATTATTATAAAATGTCGTAACTATGCAAAATCCGAAAGAAATTTTCGGATTTGGTAATATGTGAAGGTTATAGAAATCACTATCCAAGGCTCCCCTTCTTAGAAAAGAAGGGGGTGGACCATCGCTTGCGATGGTGGGGTAGTTTGATGTATTTAAAATCACACATTTGTTCTGTTTTGTGTATTTGTGACTATCAAAGAAATAGGAAAAACATTTATAAAGAATTCAAATTACCCCACCGCTGCAAGCAGCGGCCCCCCCCTTCTTTTCTAAGAAGGGGAGCTTTTAGATACTGATCTGATATACCTTGTATCTTCAATTTCTTTCCTCTTTGAAGATCGGCCTTAGCCAATTGATAAATTTTTTCATCTTCCCCCTTTTTGTCACCAACAGCCATCGCTAAATAGTTTCGTAAGAGGCGAAAGGTTGGGTTAATTGCGTTTAGCCGGAGAAATATACCTTCAGGATTAAACCGTAACGATTAAATTTTGTACTTTTGCGCCGTATTATACAAAACAAAAACATAATGAGCGTATTAGAATTGAGTGAACAGGAAATATTCCGTCGTAATAGCATGGAGCAACTGCGTGAAATGGGGATCGAGCCCTATCCTGCAGCAGAGTATAAAACCAATGCCTATTCCACAGAAATAAAACAGTCTTTCCGTGACGAAGAGGCACAACGTCCTGTGCAGATAGCCGGCCGTATCATGAGCCGCCGCATCATGGGTAAGGCATCGTTCATGGAACTACAAGACTCAGAAGGACGTATCCAAGTATATATTTCCCGTGACGACCTTTGTCCGGGTGAAGATAAAGATATATATAATGTAGTGTTTAAGAAATTGCTCGATATAGGCGATTATGTAGGTGTCAAAGGCTTTGTGTTTCGTACGCAGATGGGAGAGATCTCGGTGCATGCCGAAGAGTTGACCGTACTGGCCAAGTCATTGCGTCCGCTTCCTATTGTAAAGATGAAAGACGGGGTGGTGTATGACGGATTCAATGATCCGGAACTTCGTTACCGCCAGCGTTATGTCGACCTGATCGTCAACGAAGGGGTCAAAGAGGTCTTTTTGAAACGCACCAAGGTGTTTAACTCCATGCGTGAGTTCCTAAACGAACATGGATATATCGAAGTCGACACACCGGTACTGCAAAGCATTCCGGGTGGAGCGTCTGCCCGTCCGTTCATTACCCATCATAACGCATTGGATATTCCTTTATACCTGCGTATTGCCAATGAACTTTATCTGAAACGCCTGATTGTCGGCGGCTTTGAAGGAGTATATGAATTCAGCCGTAACTTCCGCAACGAGGGAATGGACCGCACACATAATCCGGAGTTCACCGTGATGGAGTTCTACGCGGCCTATAAGGATTACAACTGGATGATGGATTTCACCGAGCGGATGCTCGAAAAGATATGTATGGATGTGAATGGCACGACCAAGATCATGATGGGCGACAAGGAGATCGACTACAAAGCACCCTATCCCCGCGTGACCATGATCGACTCCATCAAACATTTCACCGGTGTGGATATCAGCGGTATGGACGAATCGCAACTGCGCGAAGTCTGCAAACAATTAGGCGTCGAACAGGACGAGACCATGGGTAAAGGAAAATTGATCGATGAAATCTTTGGTGAAAAATGCGAAGGCAATTATATTCAACCGACCTTTATTATCGATTATCCGGTGGAAATGTCTCCATTGACCAAGAAACACCGTAACAATCCGGAACTGACCGAACGCTTCGAATTGATGGTGAACGGAAAGGAACTGGCCAATGCCTATTCGGAATTGAACGACCCGATCGATCAACGCGCACGCTTTGAAGATCAGTTGCGCCTCTCTGAAAAGGGTGACGACGAAGCGATGTTTATCGATCAGGACTTCCTGCGTGCCCTGGAATATGGTATGCCTCCGACGAGTGGTATTGGTATTGGTATGGACCGCCTCACCATGTTTATGACCGGTCAGGAAAGTATCCAGGAGGTATTGCTCTTCCCGCAAATGCGCCCTGAGAAAACGGTTCGGAAAGATCCGGCAGAGAAATACGAAAAGATAGGCATTGCCGCCGACTGGGTTCCGGTTATTCAAAAAGCAGGATACATCACGGTTGAATCATTGAAAGAGCTGAATCCGGACAAATTGCGTCAGGAACTCTGCGGATTAAACAAGAAACATAAATTGAATCTGACCAATCCGACACAGGAAGAGGTCGCTTTGTGGATATCAAACGCTGCTAACTAAAACAATTCCATCATGAAATTGCCCGGTAAAATAGCTATTATGGGTGGTGGTAGTTGGGCCACTGCTTTGGCAAAGATTGTTCTTTCCACACAGGATAGTATCAACTGGTATATGCGCCGCCCCGAACTGATTGAAGAGTTCAAGGAGGTAGGACATAATCCGACCTACCTGACATCCGTGAAGTTCGACACAAGTAAGATCACTTTCTATTCGAATATCAATCAGGCAATTCGTGATTCCGATACATTGATTTTTGCTACGCCTTCCCCTTTCCTCAAGCAACATTTGAAGAAGGTGAAGGGACCGCTGAAAGACAAGTTCATTATATCGGCCATCAAAGGGATTGTTCCCGATGACAATATGCTTATCACCGACTATTTTGCGGAATACTATGGGGTGCCTCATGAGCAGATAGCCATTATCGGTGGGCCATGCCATGCGGAAGAGATTGCCTTCGAACGCTTGTCGTATATAACAATAGCCTGCACGAACAAAGAGAATGCCCGGATATTGTCGGAAGTGTTCAGCAATCATTACCTGAAAAGTTCTTTATCGGAAGATGTGACCGGTATTGAATATGCAGCCGTATTAAAGAATGTCTACTCCATTGTGTCGGGCATTTGCCATGGAATGAAGTATGGAGATAACTTCCAGGCGGTATTCCTGACCAATGCCATCAAAGAGATGCAACGCTTTGTCGATGCCGTCTACCGCATCCAACGCGACATTACCGACTCGGTGTATATGGGCGACCTGTTGGTGACTGCCTATTCGCGCTTCAGCCGCAACCGTACGTTCGGCACCATGATCGGAAAAGGTTATTCGGTCAAGACCGCTCAATTAGAGATGGAAATGATCGCCGAAGGATATTACGGCACTAAATGTATTTACGAGATCAATGAGAAATATAAGGTGGACATGCCGATACTGGATGCCCTCTATCGTATCTTATATGAAAGGAAATCGCCGACTACCGTGATCCGGCAGTTGACAAAAACATTTAATTAATAGGTATTTTAAGATGAAAAAGATCAGTTTAGACATTCAGAAGGTTTTTGATTCCATTACAAAAGAACAGGTATATGCCCAAGAGGCAAAAGCAAAGGAATGCAACGCCCTGCTTGAAAGTGGTCAGGGTGCGGGCAATGACTTTTTAGGCTGGTTGCACCTCCCCTCTTCCATCGCGGAAGCCGAATTGAAAGAGATTGAAGATACGGCTGAAGTGTTGCGCGACAAATGCGACGTGGTTGTCACTGTAGGGATTGGTGGTAGCTATCTGGGCACCAAAGCGGTGGTGGAAGCGTTGAACAACAGCTTCGACTTCCTGCAAACCGAACGCCAGAACCCGGTGCTTCTCTATGCCGGTCATAACATCGGCGAAGACTATCTGTATGAATTGACCGAGTTTCTGAAAGGAAAACAATTCGGTATTATCAATATTTCCAAATCGGGTACCACCACCGAACCGGCGCTTGCCTTCCGTATTCTGAAAAAACAACTGGAAGAAGCAGTCGGCAAAGAGGAGGCGAAACACCGTATCGTAGCCATTACCGACGCGAAGAAAGGCGCTTTGCGTACGCTGGCCAATCAGGAAGGCTACAAAACATTCATTATTCCCGACAATGTAGGCGGACGTTTCTCGGTATTGACGCCGGTAGGTCTGTTGCCGATTGCCGTAGCAGGCATCAGCATTCGCGACTTCGTTTCAGGTGCTGTATCGATGGAGAAAGCCACCGGCACGGATGTTCCTTTCGCGGACAATATGGCAGCGGTGTATGCAGCTACGCGTAATGAATTATACAAAGGCGGAATGAAAATAGAGATCCTCGCCAACTACCACCCGAAACTACACTACATCGCCGAATGGTGGAAACAGCTTTACGGCGAAAGCGAAGGAAAAGACGGCAAAGGTATCTTCCCGGCATCGGTCGATCTGACCACAGACCTGCACTCTATGGGTCAATGGATCCAGGATGGAGAACGCACGATCTTCGAAACAGTTATCTCTGTGGAGAATCCGGATCGCGAAGTATTGGTGCCGACTGACGAAGCAGACCTCGACGGACTGAACTTCCTGGCAGGAAAACATGTGGATGAAGTGAACAAAATGGCAGAACTGGGCACACAGTTAGCCCATATTGACGGTGGAGTGCCTAACATCAAGATCACCCTGCCGGCAGTTAATGCCTACTACATCGGCCAGTTGCTCTATTTCTTCGAAAGAGGATGTGGCATCAGCGGGTATATGTTGGAGGTCAACCCATTCGACCAACCGGGGGTAGAAGCCTACAAAAAGAATATGTTCGCCCTGTTGAACAAACCGGGATACGAGAAAGAGTCGGAAGCGATCCGCACCCGTCTATAATCGTTCTTGCAAGAAATTGTAAATAGCTATTTGAGCGCGTGTCTTCTTCGGATTATCATCGCGCTTAAAACTATTCTGAAGGAGATCATCGATCAAGCATGCCTTTACATTATCCTGTAACTGGATAAGGAGGATGTCGATGATCTCTTTTTTTAGTTTCACGTCGAGAATAGGAAAAGCCGTTTCGATCCGGCGGTTCAGGTTGCGCCGCATCCAGTCGGCCGAAGTCAGGAAAAGATCCTCTTTCCCATTGTTATAGAAGTACCAAATGCGGGAATGTTCCAGAAACATATCGACAATACGGGTAATCCGTATATTTTTACTGTAAGGCTGCCCGGGCACCAAGCAACAGATTCCCCGCACAATCAGGTCGATCTCCACTCCCGCCTCGCTGGCACGGTATAGTTCATCGATCATCTGTTTATCGTGCAGTCCATTCATTTTTAGGACGATTCTTCCCCTGTGCCCCTGCTTTACATGTTCTATCTCCCGCCCGATCATTTGCTTTAAGATAGGCACCATATTGAACTGGGCCACCAACAGATGGTTGAATGTCGGCTCTATCTGCTCGCCTTCCAAGGCGGCAAACACCTTGTTTATGTCCTCTATGATCTCTCTGTTGGCTGTCAACAGCGCCATATCGGAATAGATCTTGGCGGTCTTTTCATTGAAATTGCCGGTACTCAGGTAAGCGAAATCGCGCCGTTTGTTGCCTCCGTCGGTTGGTTTTCGCAGGATAACAGCCACTTTCGCATGCACCTTCAAGCCCGGGATGCTGTAAATAATCTTGATTCCCGCCTGCTTCATCCGTTCGGCTGTCGTCATATTATGCTCCTCGTCGAAGCGGGCTTTCAGTTCCACAAAGACAGTCACCTCTTTGCCATTCTGCGCCGCACTGATCAGGGTGTTGATAACCGCCGAGTTTTCTGCTACCCGATACTGGGTGATCTTGATCGCTTGCACCTTCGGATCGAAGGCAGCCTCCATCAGAAAACGAATCAGGTAGTCGAACGATTGGTAAGGGAAATGCAATAACACATCCTTTTTCTTCACCACCTTAAAGACAGAGCCGGCTTTGTCCAGCGAGGGTATACGCATTGGCGCGGGCGGCTGTTGTTCCAGTTTCTTGCCTCGTGGATTGGGCAATTTAGCCAAGTCCTGCAGATTGAGGTAGCGCCCTCCGACCACCAGATCATCGGAATGGATGCCAAACGCTTCGCATACGAAGGCAAGAAACTCCTCCGGCATGGCGCGGTCGTACATAAAACGGCTCAACGCCCCCACCTTGCGCTTCTTTACTTTGCGGCGAATGCTCTCCAACAGATTGGAACCGGAGACATCTTCGAGGTATATATCCGCATCCCTTGATATCTTTATGCTATAACAGCTATCGATTATATAGCCCGGGAAAACAGTATGCAGGTTGGCCCGGATCATATCGTCGCTAAACATGATATAGTGTTTTCCGTCGTGTTCGGGCAATTCAATGAAACGCGGCACCTTTTCATGCGGAATCTTCATCAGCGCATAGTGATACTCCGGCACATAGTCAGGCTGTTCCTGCTTCTTGCTCTTCTTTGTCATGCGCACCACTAAGTAAAGCCGCCGGTCACGGATAAAGGTGCGTATATCCCCCGCTTGAATCATCACCGGCGAAAGAAACGGAAACACCTCTTCATTGAAATAATCGCGCACGAAGGCTTCATGGAAAGGCCGCGGTTGCTGATCCTGGTAGAGATAGATATTCTGTCGAATCAATTCGGGCAGGATCAATTCCGAAAAGATGCGGTAATACTCCCGTTGCTGCCGGTTGACTTCTCGCGTGATCTCAGCCAGGGTCTCCTCCGCCTCTTCGACACTCTCTTCCGCAAAGCTTTTCTTCATGATGATGCCCCGGTGTTCGGCCACCCGGATCTCATAAAACTCTTCCAGGTTGGAGGAATAGATAGAAAGGAAACGTATCCGTTCATAGATAGGCAGGTTCTCATCTTCCGCTTCCAACAATATCCGGTAGTTAAACGACAACCAGCTAATGTCTCTTCTAAAGTATCTATACATTTCATCCATGGCGTTTCAATGTCTGCGGGTAAAGATATACCTTATTTTTCATTTCAGCCACTTATCGGCAAATCGAATATACTGCTCCCAATCATAATCAGTAACGGCATGTTTCCCGGAGCGGATATGATAGCCCACCCGGTTCATCACCGGCTGATTCACACCGGGCATCCCCTCCGGAGACAATCCCTCGTAGCCATACAAGCGATAGACCTCGCTCGCATAGGCCGCTCCCAGATACTCACCCCGAGGATCAGCCCAACGATCGTCTTCCCCGCTTGCCACATAGAGCGGACGAGGAGCTATCAATGCCAATAGTTCGTGCTGGTCGAAAGGCAGTGATTGCTCATTGTTGCCATATCGTTTGTAATGCTTAGAGAACCAGTGAGGAAACTTCCCGGTTATAATCCCGATCGTCTCCCCGTATCTGCGTTTGGAAAGGGCTGCACCGCCACATCCTGAGTTGTTTGAAATCACGATAGCAAACCGTTCGTCCTGCGCGCCTGCCCAAAGAGCTGCCTTGCCAATACGGGAATGTCCCATCAGGATCACTTTAGAGGCATCCACTTCGGGCGTCGTTTCCAAATAGTCCATCACCCGGCTCATGCCCCAGGCCCAGGCACTCATCGCCTGCGGACTATCCTCCTTCACATCATCGGAGGAATGATAACCAAACAGACGCAACACACTGGCACGATGTCCTCTTACGCTATCAGGGAAGACATCTTGATAATAAGCCGTCACCAATCCATAACCGGCATCCAGTATGCGGTCGACCGACCAGGCACTCTTATCAGAACCACGCCCCTTGTCTGTTGCCGACATCACATCCGCTTCGTCCGTCACCGTTTGGTTTCCATGAAAATTAAAGCCAAAGAAAACAGGCACCTTCCCGCTTGCCTGATTAGGCAAAAACAACAATAGCTGTATACTGCGTTCGATAAAATCGCGTCTGAACACGATCTTTACCTGACGACTGGTTGCTTTGCCGCCAAATGCTTGCGGATTGACCAATTCAGTTTCATAGCGAACAGGTATTTCTTCCGTCGGTGTTACGCCGTACATCTGATTCTGCAGCAGCCCCAGTATTTCAGGACGGCACGATTGTTCCCACTCCTGTGTAGTAGTCACCTTCTCCCCCTGTTCATTCATCAACAAAGGAGATAACACAAAGGCCGGCACCTTCTCTTCGTCATAATTTGCCTCCTGCGCCTGCAACATAGCAACGCTGTATAAAAGAAAAACCAAAATAATACAGATCTGTTTCATGAATCATTTCATTTTCATAGGATATGAAACAAATATAGAATAATTATTCCGAATTCTAACCAGCAAGGAAAATCAATTAAAACAACCATAAACAACAAAGAAGGCGGCACCGAGCTAAGTCGATTGCCGCCTTCCTGAAAGAGTGTTATGTATAAAAAGAAAAAATTAGTTCTCTAACTGGCTTACCAAATAGCTGTTCAGTCCAAATTGCATCTTTACCTGCCAGGAATCTTCTACGGTTTTCTTTTCATACTGCGCGTAGCTCAATAGACTGGAATCCGCGGTGTATTGATAGACAGCCTTTTCTTTGGGAGCATCAAACGCCTGATTTCCCTTGTTCCACTCTGCATAGTCCAAGGTGGCTTTGTTAAATATTTCATCGTAGGTGTAGGTGATCAGGTACCAGTTTTCCCAGGCATGGGTTTGATTATTCCAGCGCGATGCCTTGCATGATGCTCGCATACCTTGGGGCGTGTAGGTGTAATCATACCTCAGATGGCGCTTGAAATCTCCTGTTTCCATTTGTTTGCACACCTCCTTGGAAACGATCTTTCCTTCTACCGTGGAGGTATTGTATAGAAAGGGAGGCAGAGATGTTGATTTTACACTGGCTGATGACGCAAAAGATACTACGAACATAGAGATTAAAACGATGGTGAATACTGACTTTTTCATGACTTTCATTTTTTAATTGTTATTTAATTTGTTGTTTATTTTTAAGCATACCTATGGCTTGTCGAACAAAATACTTGTCCGCTTTATAAAGATTATGTAAGAAAGATTTGACCGATTGGAGGGCCTTTTTATGGGATCACCCGCACTTATCCATCCTCTTTTCTATACTCCAATATATCGGCCGGTTGGCAATCTAACTCCTGGCATATCGCTTCGAGGGTGGAGAAGCGGATCGCTTTGGCTTTGCCCGTTTTCAGGATCGACAGGTTGGCCGGAGTTATTTCAATACGTTCGGCCAATTCCCCTAAGGAGATTTTTCGTTTGGCCATCATTACATCCAAATTGACAATAATACTCATTGTGTTTTGATTAAATAGTTAGTTCTTGTTCTTCCCGCAACCGCAGCCCGATGGCAAATACCTCTGCAATCAGAAAAGCCGATAATCCCAGGATAAAATAAAGGAAGCTGAACGACTCATTTCCTATGGTGCGGTAGCCTTCTATTTCAATCAGTTGGTCAACCAATGTTTTGGAGTAAATAAAGTTGCCGAAATCCAAGACAAAGACCCCCAATAGTCCTACTCCCATATAGCGGATGCGTTTCACATTGATCCAGTCGAAAACGACAGATCGGTTCACAGCAATGATTATTTTGAGAAAATAAACGGCAATCAGGATGATAGCTCCGACGAGGAGGAAGGCGCTGATGGTTTGATACGTCTGGAAAGGTGTATCGGGTGCCACATTAACCGTAGCCGAGCGGATATTTGCCGGCATCACCTCACCTGTTTTTTCGTTTATCAATTCACCTACTGTTGAGCCCGAAACCTCCGGAGTCAGATGAATATCCAGAAACATTACATGTTCCATAGGCGCCTCTTCATAGGAGTTCCATCCATCCATAAAACCTCTTACAAAGCTTGTTCCCAAAAATCCGCTTTGCGCACCGAAAGCAAAAATTATCACAAATGTGATCAAAAGGAGTCTCTTTTTCATTTCTTTTCAATATTTATTAGTTGTTATTCATATCATATTTATCGTTTATCGATATGCAAAGAAATATACTATTTTTGGAACCACCAAACAATTTCGATATTTTTTTATCGAAAAACGATAAATATTTTCCCAAAAACAAGAGAATCCGCTTGGGAAGCCGACTTTCCACACATTCTTTTTTCTGTTTTTCACGCATCTTCTTGAAACAGACCCGGGAAAAGCCCAGCAGATTTGCATCAAATTACTACGTTGATATCATTTTATTGTATATATTCGCATGCGTCTCCAATTGAAAGTCATTGAATGGAAAACAATTTCAACAGGCTATTGCTCGAAGCCATCGAAAGTAAAACCTCTAAGCAACAGAAAATGGCAACCCTGATTGCCGATATTCTCTGCATTGACAAAACGGCGGCCTATCGTCGTATGCGCGGAGAAGTATCTTTTACATTGAATGAAAGCATATTATTAGCCAGCAAGCTGAATATCTCTATCGACGACATCATCTTTAAATTGACAAATAAAGGGGAAGGTCCCAAAATGACCTCGCATTACCCTCAACAATTAAAAATGGGTCTTCAAGAGCCATGGCATATCGAACAAGACCGGCAATTTCTGGACTTGTTGTCCAAGCAGCCCTACTCAGAAATAGGAGTCGCATTGAGCAACATCTCTTCTTCACTTCATTTCTATTATGAGTATCTTGCCCGTTTCTACCTGTTGAAATACAAATACAACTTAGGAGACATCCAACCTTTCTGCCGCGTCAAAGAGGATCCTTTACAAATAGAATACCGACAGGAATTCTATCGTTTGTACAGGAGTATGTCCTATACCTACTATATATGGGACAGTCTGATCACCACCAGCATCACCGATGACATCCGTTATTTCCGCCATATCGGTCTGATAACACAAGAAGAGACGGATTTATTGAAAGAAGACTTGCATCTGTTTTTCCGTAATATGCGCAAATTGGCTGATTTGGGATACTATCCTGATACGGGAAACAAGTTTGAACTCTACATATCCGACACCCATATCGATGTTACCTATGCGTATATGTGGACTGAAAAGATAGAGGTCAGTATGTTCACCGCATTTATTATCCTGACCACCTCTTCCCTTGAAAAAACCCCTTTCATCAATGTAAGCAGTTGGATCAAGTCATTGAAGCGGAGCGCTGTTCAGATCTCTGTCACAAACGAGAAGGAGAGAATTGCGTTTTTCAATACCCAGCATGCGATCGTAGACACTTTATAAAAACAAAAAGCTGTCCCCCAACGGCAACAGCTTTTTGTCTGACACGACAGCAGAACTACCTCTTTATTCAGAGGTCGTATCTTTCTCTTCGAGTTTCAGATTGCCGTTAAAAGAAATACTCTGGCGGTTGACCGGCCGTACCTGGATCGAGGCGTTTCCGTTGGTAAACACCTTCACATCGAACGAATAATTATCTTCCGAAGTTTTTGCCTGAAACCGAATCTCCGCATTCCCTTTCTTGTCGTACTTCAAATCCTTTTCAGTCATCTCTGCACTGAAATGCAAACCGTCACCTCCACCGTAAGGCACACTGTACGCTCTTCCGAAATAGGGCAAATAGGAACGCACCGAATCGTCTTTCAGCTCCAACGAATACGAGGAGGTCAAATGAACAGCCCGCCCCGACATAGGCAACGCCCTGTCGACCTCAATCGTAAACGAACCGCTTTCCACCTGCTCTTTTACCTCTTTGGCCAAGGCCTCTTTCTTTTCTTTTTTGCTTTGTGCAAACAGGGGTTGCGCGCCTCCTACCAATAGGGCAAACCCCAATAGCATCATAAATCTACACTTTTTCATAGGCCGTTTCTTTTACATTAACCAATGGATCTACCTGGAGACCCAATAATAAGGAAAGAGATCTACTGCTTTAACCACAATAGACGAACCCTTTTTTATACATAACAAATTTGGGGGTTGAAGAGTTTTCGTAAAAATTCCTCCCGAATCGTTTTTTTGCCAAAATGACAAAATGATATTTCCGCAGGAGTTTTTTCGGAAAAAGGCAGGACTTTGCGAACAAACTCCCGGGAGTTAGTATTTGTTAACATTTGAAGTGTAAGCAAACAGCCCCTATTTTAACTAAAAACAGCCCCTCCAGCTTACACTTGTGTTTTTCGGGTTTTTGTATTGCGCTCGACTTTTTTATTATATTTGTATACAAATCAAGCGCCTTTTGTATATGAACGAAATAGAAGCCCGCATCAACAGTCTTCGCGAAGAGTTGGAGCAGCATAATTATCAGTATTATGTATCTGCCTCACCAACTATATCGGATCGTGCGTTCGATGAAAAGATGAAACAACTCGAAGCGTTGGAGGCACAACATCCGGAATATGCCGATCCCCACTCCCCCACTCAACGGGTAGGGAGCGACCTGACTAAAGAGTTCAAGCAAGTGGAGCATATCTACCCGATGCTTTCGCTGAGCAACACCTATTCCGAGCAGGAGGTGCGTGATTTCTACGATCGCGTATCCAGGGCGTTGAATGAGCCCTTCGAGGTGGTTGCCGAGTTGAAATACGACGGCAGCTCCATCTCGTTGATCTATGAAAACGGGCGGTTGGCACGTGCCATCACGCGTGGCGACGGAACGCGTGGCGACGAGGTAACGGCCAATGTGAAAACCATCCGTTCGATTCCATTGAAATTAAGGGGAAACAACCATCCGGCTCTTTTCGAGATCCGGGGAGAGATCCTATTGCCCTGGGCGGAGTTCGACCGTATCAACAAAGAGCGGGAAGCGGAAGAAGAGCCACTTTTTGCCAATCCGCGCAATGCGGCAGCAGGCACCCTGAAGCAACAGAATCCGCAGATCGTCGCCTCACGCCGATTGGATGCCTATTTCTACTACCTGTTGGGCGAGAGCCTGCCGGGGGATGGACATTTCGAAAACCTGCAGGCAGCACGTTCCTGGGGATTCAAGGTGCCCGATGTGATCCGAAAATGCCAGACCCTCGAAGAGGTGTTCGACTATATTGCCTATTGGGACAACGAAAGGCGGAACCTGCCGGTGGCCACCGATGGGATCGTATTGAAGGTGAACTCACTTCGCCAACAACGCAACCTGGGATTCACGGCCAAAAGTCCCCGTTGGGCTATTGCCTATAAGTTTCAGGCCGAGCGGGCCGAGACAAGGCTCAACTCCGTCGCATTCCAGGTAGGCCGGACAGGGGCTGTCACACCCGTAGCCAACCTGGAACCGGTCTTATTGGCAGGCACGATTGTCAAAAGGGCTTCCCTGCACAACGCCGATATCATCAAAGGCTTAGACCTTCATTATGGCGATCAGGTCTATGTGGAAAAAGGTGGAGAGATCATTCCCAAGATCGTAGGAGTAAACACCGAAGCCCGCTCTTTCATGATGGGAGAAGAGGTGCATTTTATCAAAAACTGTCCGGAATGCAATACGCCCCTGGTTCGTCCCGAAGGAGAAGCCGCCCATTACTGCCCGAACGAAACGGGATGCCCGCCGCAGATCAAAGGCAAGATTGAGCATTTCGTTACACGCCGGGCGATGAACATCAATATGGGGCCGGAGACTGTCGAAGACCTTTACCAGGCAGGCCTTATTGCCAATGCTGCCGATCTCTACACCTTGCGCATCCAGGATCTGTTAAGCCTGGAACGATGGGCGGAGAAAAGCGCCCGCAACCTGATGGAAAGCCTGCGTGAATCGAAGAATGTGCCTTTCGAAAGGGTATTGTTCGCCCTGGGCATCCGTTATGTAGGCGAAACGGTCGCCAAGAAACTGGCATACGCATTCCATACCATGGAGGCACTCGAAGCCGCCTCGCTGGAAGCCTTGACCGAGGTCGACGAAATAGGCGATCGCATAGCGCAGAGTGTCCTGGCCTATTTGGCAGACGAGAAAAACCGACAAATGGTCGACCGCCTGAAAGAGGAGGGCCTTCAAATGGCAATAGCCGAAGAGAAACTGGCCGGGCGATCGGACAAACTGAGTGGCTTGACCTTTGTGATCAGCGGCACCTTCACCAAACATTCGCGCGATGAGTACAAAGCGATGATCGAGCAGCACGGAGGGAAAAACAGCGGATCGGTTTCCGGGAAGACCGATTACATCCTCGCCGGGGAGAATATGGGGCCGGCCAAACTGGAAAAAGCGGCCAAACTGGGCGTGAAGATTATGAGCGAAGAGGAATTCCTGCAATTACTGAGTTGAACGGTTTGGGAACCTACTGATCCTTTGATCCAAAATCTCCCGCACTTTTTGTGAAGAACTCAGCTTTATTGCTTATTTTTGTCAAGTAAAACTACAAAAGGAAGACTTTCCCTATGGCAGATATAAACTTAAAAGGGATGGGCGTTGCATTGATTACCCCATTCAAAGAAGATGACAGTGTAGATTATGAAGCATTGGGTCGTCTGGTTGACTATCAACTACAGAACGGTACCGACTACTTAGTCGTATTGGGCACGACGGCAGAAACCCCTACACTGACAGAAGAAGAAAAAAAGAAAATTGTCAATTTGGTAGTCACCCGCGTACGTGGTCGTATCCCCATTGTACTGGGAGTCGGCGGCAACTGTACACGTTCCATTGTAGAAAAACTAAAAAACGATGATTACGAAGGGATCGACGCTATCCTTTCTGTAGTTCCCTACTATAACAAACCGTCCCAGGAGGGTATATACCAGCATTACAGCGTGATTGCCAAGGCCACTCGTTTGCCGATTGTGCTTTACAATGTGCCGGGACGTACGGGCGTGAATATGACAGCCGCCACGACATTGCGCCTGGCTCGTGAGTTCGACAATATAGTAGCTGTTAAGGAGGCATCCGGTAATATCACCCAGATGGATGATATCATCAAGAACAAACCGGAGAACTTTCATGTGATCTCGGGAGACGACGGTATCACCTTCCCCTTGGTTACCTTAGGAGCGGTAGGCGTTATTTCGGTGATCGGAAACGCTTTCCCACGGGAATTCAGCCGCATGGTGCGTCTCTCTTTAGCCGGCGATTACGCAAGCGCCCGCACCATTCACCACAGCTTTACGGAACTGTTCGACCTGTTATTTGTCGACGGCAACCCGGCGGGCGTGAAATGTATGCTGCACATGATGGGATACATCAAAAACAAACTGCGCCTGCCATTGGTTCCTACGCGCATCGATACGTTCGAAAAGATACGGAACGTATTGCAGCAACTGAATATTAAGTGTTAGATTTCGGCTTCCTATCCGGCAGCTTCCATCGGTGTCTTATACGGGAAGGTAAACCAGAAGGTGGATCCTACGCCCTCTTCCGAGTCCACGCCTACCTGGCCACCCATTGTATTCACAATCATCTGGCAAAGTGAAAGCCCCAGGCCGGCTCCCTGCATAAAGTGATCCAATTTGATGAAGCGTTGGAACACCTCGGTCAAGCGTTCTTTCGAAATGCCGCATCCGGTATCGGTCACGTGGAAACGCAGCATACCCTCTTCCATCTTATAGCCGAATCGGATACTGCCTGTCTCGGTAAATTTCACCGCATTGGCTAACAGATTGTTCAATACCTGTACCATGAGCTTCTTCTCTACATTCACAAAGCAATAGGGTTCGCGCTCTTCGAACAATACTTCCACGCCCTTTTCCGCTTTGCCCTGGTAGGTCTTTTGTTTCTCTTCCAAAAGGGCATTCAGGTCGACATCTTCGTATTTGAATTCCACCGTGCCGGCTTCCAGTTTGGAGAGATCAAGGATATCACCCACGAGTTGCAACAATAGTTCGTTGTTTGTTTCAATGATATCGATATATTCCTGTCTCTCTTTCGTATCTTCTGTATTAGCCAATATATGGGAGAAGCCGACAATTGCATTCAGCGGCGTGCGTATCTCGTGGCTCATATTGGCTAAGAAGGCGGACTTCAGGCGATTGGATTCTTCCGCTTTGTCTTTTGCCTTACGCAATTCTTCTTCGAAATGCTTGCGCTCGGTTATCACCAAAGAAGAACCCATAATCGTCAGCGGGTTTCCGTTCGCATCGCGCTTCTGCACAATGGCCTGCCCTTCAACCCAATCATATCCTTCCCGATCCTTACGACGCACCCGGTATTCCTCCTTGGCCTTCAAAGCACCCTCTTTTACCAGAGAGGTCCAGGCCGCTTCGATACGGGGACGATCATCCACATGAATGTTTTTCAAATAGTCCTCGGCCGGTATGATGATTTCTTGTTTCTCTATGCCAAGATCATCCTGTGACTTTCCAATGATGATACGGATATCGCTCTCAATGGTATTATCCTGCAGATGCCATTTCCAGGGGATCACATTGGCAATCTCCAATGCCAGGGAGAGTTTATCGTTCACTGTTTGCAACATCTCCTGGGTTTTCAGCAACTCGGTCATATCGACAAAGAAGAGATCCATATATCCGTATTCGCTGGCCGGCGATACAATAATGCTATAATAGCGATCAGCCTCCTTATAATGGAAAGGCTGCACGGCCTTCTCTCTCTTCTTCGACAAAAGATCCCCGTAGATGGCAAGCATATCTTCGTTGCCTTCCTCAAATACCTCACTGCCTTTCCGACCAATAAAGGTGTCGATAGAGGGGAACCATTCTTTAATACCGGGATTCAACTCTTCTACTACAAAATCAACCGGGTTGCCGCGCGCGTCTAAAAGCACCCTGTCCTGTCGGTAACCGATCGGCATATTGGTAAACAGGTCGCCATATTTCTGCAACAGTTTGATCTCTTTATTCTGCATCTTTCGCGTCTGCAGGAAAAGGGTGATGCGAATAACCAGAAAACTCAGAAATATAATAATGGCCAACCCCAAAATAAGGTCTTTATTCTTCTCGAGGAAGGTGAGCGGACGATGGTAGAGATAGGCATTGGCAGGCACCTCGGATATGGCAATACCATGATTCTGCATCGCCATGTAATTGAATGTCGGAATAGGCAGCGGCACCTGCACAAAGCGTTGCTTCGGATTGCCTTCGATCATAGCGTCGATAGCCTGCAGCGATGTCTCCATCACCTGCTCAAAGCGCGAATAGCTGCCTCCGAGCATACCACTCTCCTTCAATCCCACATCATTGACCGTGATGATCGGGTTATTCACATACAAACTGAAAATACGGTAGGCATTTGTCTGAAGAATCAAGTCCAGGTTGCCGGTCAACTCATTATTAAACCAGGTGAAATAAAGAATCCCATTCTCTTTCGGTATGCCTAAGAAACCCTGGATCAGCTCATCGGTTGTCAATTTGTCGGGCGTCAGGTTCTCCAGTTCCCACTCCGGATAGTTTGTTTCGATCTCCCGCGCCACGTCATCACGCAAGCGGGTACTGATATAACGATCATCCGTAATAAAGAAAATCTTATTCACATGAGGTTGCATCTCCTTCATGATCTTCAACGTACCGGGGATATCAAACGGATTATAAACCACTGTCAGGTTCTTCTTCTCGTTAACCAGGTCGGCTAACAGGAGCTGCTCATCCTTCGGTATGCTTTTACGGAACAGATAATTCTCCGCCGGCCCGACATATTCTTCGCGTGCCACCAGCAATACCGGCACCTCCGGCCAGTATTTCTCCAAGTCTTCCCGCAGGAAGCCATACATATCCGCTTCGTAAAGAAGCAGAAACTTCGGAGGATTGGAATAGGTGTTGAACAGTTGCTGTTTGAATCCCTCCACATCGTCCATGCCGCTCATACCCAGGCCATACATATACTGCACATAGACCTTATATTCCGGGTATTTCTCTTCCAGCACTTTCTTTGTCGGAGGTATCATCATTTCACTCCATGCGCATGTTTCGGCATCCGGGTTCAGGATCAGAATATACTCTTCGTCCAGATTTACCTTAGCTTCTTTGGCGTATATAGAATGAAATGAACATAGCAAGATCGAAAGCACTAAATAGAGTTGTCTTTTTAGTAGTAAAGTGTTTGTCTTACTTGTCATTTTCTAAGTCTTATAATTGTCATAAAGGTCATACAATGCTATTTCACACACACATTAATCAGATGCGAAAATAAGGGAAAAAACACAAATCCCAAAATCTTCCGAATCTAAATCCGCACATCATCTTTCACACACATGCAAAGATTTTTATTTGCACAATTGATATAACCAATAAGTTACAAAATTGTTCGACCGAAAATGATTTTTTATTCAAAAAAAACAATAACAGGGTTATCTTCCTCCTCTACCTCAAATAAATACGCCATCTCTTTGGGCAAATTATTTTTCTCTTCCGGATGCTCTTCCAGCCAATTCACCAGATCGAAAGCCTGCACGACCGCGGCATATTCACCCGCCGGAGAGACAATTTCCGGACGAAGCGGCATACATCCGGTCAGGTCATCGATAATTCCTTTTTCCGTTTCGCCGATCCGCAATTCGCCTGTCCGTTTATTATACATCGCCGTATAAGCTTTCCACTTATCGTTCGTATAGATACGATGTACCAGGCGGATAATCATCAATTCGCGGCTATCGAGAATCTGAGTAACCATCAGGGCATGGTCGTAGCTCGTGTTGAAACGCTCTTCGTATGGCCAGTGATACTCGCCCAGATCCAACTGATAAGCCGGCTCCAACGCATAGTTATTGAATCGGAAGATCGTGTCGTTATGTTCGCTCTTGAGGAAAATCTCATCGTCGACCCTCCACATCCGTTGCAACCCGGTAATATACGCATGGGCATTGCCCGGTGAATCTTTAAATTCGATCTGGATCACACCGGCGCCGGGTCCATATACCTCCCGCTTATTGTCAGCTTTCATGACGGAGATCGAAGCGACATTGCTTAAGTTAAATTTATTGTCCTGTTCGTGCAATACGATGGAATGCAATAGACTATCCTCCCTGAAAACCTGCACGCTCTCGATACCGTCGGCCATAAAGTCCATATTATGCGCGACAATTGTTTTCGAGTCCAGCGGCACATACGATCCACCGCCCGATACCCCTTCAGGCAAGACGAACTTCCCCGTAAACTGCCCGTCGGCATTGTATGTACACCAGGCGTTATGCCAGCTATTCAACAGGATTGTCTTTGTTAACTGGTTTACCCAGCCATTCGAAGCGCGGTATCCCTCGGGGTCTTCCCCGTGATGGCCAACTGTCGTCAGGTAACGCCCTGTTTGTTTATCAAACAGCATACATTGTTTCTGCGCCGTTGTCACCACGATCTTATCGTCTAAGATCGCAATTTTCACCCCATTGCCAAGCACACATTCATCCGTTGTTTCCAAAGGTACATAACGCACTTTCGTGAAATACTCCGAGGCTTTCAACTCCACCGGCTTCGCCATGGCTGCCGCCACAGGAATAGAATCCGACTGTTCTTGTCGAACAGTCGGATTACACGATAACAACAATGCGGCGCAAGCCACTGTCAACCACACACTACTCTTCTTCATTTTCTTGTTTCTTATCTTTTGTCTCAACCAGAATAACTCCAGCATTCCCTTTCATGCCATACATTTCTTTTGCCCTTGCATCTTTCAGTACAGTCATCGACTCTATCCGATCCGGATCGATTGTATTTAGCGTAACATTCGGATTTTCTTCTCCATCGATCAATAACAATGGTTTTTCACCTTTTGTGTCTATCAGAACAGCACCATTCCGACCTGCATGACCATATATTACCGTCGCTTCTTTAGCATTAATCACACGCAGAGACTCGACACTGCTCACATCAATACCATCCAAGTTCTTACGGATCATGCCATCTACAAGAACAAGCGGCTGATCAATATCAGGATTAATCGTCAATGGACCACCTTTAGTCAGATCCATCACCTGGGTTCGTTTCCTTACTCCGATCACTTTCACATCGGATATATTTGCCTTCCCCAGGGAATCGGCCTTTTGATCAGTTCTTTTTCCATAACCAATAACAACAATAGAGTCAGGGGTTGTGGTATCGACCTGCTTATTATTATATACTTTTCTCACTATGGTATCAGACGTATATGACCATGTAGTCCCTGCTTTTTTTGCCTCAGTTAATCCCACAACTGTGCCCTTCAATGTATCTACCATTAAGGCATCTCCCACCACTTCCAAGGGGGCTTCTGATCCCTTTACATTGAATGTTAATACTTTATTCTGCAACGTATCGCCTTCCTGCGTAACAGTCAATGACAGCGTTGCCGTATTTCTCGTCACTACATTATCAGTTATTTCTACTGTCGCCACCTCTTTCTCTCCTTCCTGTGCAAAAGGCAGGGTTTCAGCAATCGTCACTGCGGAGATTTTCTCCAGTTCACTACTCACCTCCGGCCGGGCAAAAGCAACAACGGCCAACACACTTAATGGCAATACATATAAATACTTTAGACATGCCATAGGGTTTGATTTTGTCTTTAACATCATACCAATTCTTTTTTTTAATGAACTATGATTAAAACTATTTGCTACCGCAAAGAAACGTTGCCTACCAACAGTCTTTTTAATAAGCAATAACTGATATTTCTTAGGATCGATATTCGCTTGAAGAACAGAGGCGTCCGCCTCATATTCATGTATACTCTGCAACTCTTGCATAAAAAGCCACACCACCGGGTTGAACCAATGCAAAAGGGCAAAGAGTTGCACAATCAGTAAGTCCATGAAATGGGAATTGCGGATATGGGCTGTCTCATGTAAAACAATCTCTCTGCCGTTTTCTTCCCAATCAATCCGGGATATCACAATGTAATGCATCCAGCTAAAAGGAGCGCAAGTATCGGGAACAATGACAAGCCGTATCCCGTTTCCCAACTTTTGCACCTTCCCTCTACCTATTTTCAGCAGGATATACAGATTGGAACAAAACATTTTTACTATAAAAAACACAACACCCAAAAGATAGATCCATAAAGCGATAGATATCCATTGAGGAACAGCCGTTGTAGTAGTAACAACAGCAGGTATTTCGCCTACCTCCGCAACAGCCATCATATTCAGAAGTTGCTCCATATCGAAAAGGGATTGTTGCACCACCATCGGCTCTGCCGTAGAGAGCGTAACAAAAGGTAATAAAAGGGAGATAAATAATAGCCCCATCAATGCCATACGATTGAAGCGGTGAAACGTCGAACCACTCAACAGCCATTTATAAAAAATATAAAAGCCTGCCAGGCATATGGACGATTTTAATATGTATACCACAAAAGCACCCATAACGATCAAGATTTATTGGTTTGTTCTACATCATCCAACAACTTCCGCAATTCATCCACCGAGATATCCTCCTCTTTTATCAGCGAAGAGACTACCCCCAGATAGGAGTTATTGAAATACTTCGCGATCACATTCTTCAATGTGCCTTTGCTGTAATCTTCTTCCGATATCACCGCAAAATACTGATAGGTATTGCCGTAAGCGCGATGTGAAAGAAAGCCCTTTTCTTCCAATCCCCGGACAATGGTCGATAATGTGTTGAAATGAGGTTTAGGCTCCTCATAATAGGTAAGCAGTTCCTTCACAAACAGGGATCCCTTCTCCCAGAACCACCCCATAATCTCTTCTTCCCGTGTTGTCAGTCGTTTCATAAGGCATTTGTTTTCCGCAAATAAACTAATTCTTTTAGTTTGCAAACTAATTTATTTAGTTAATAAAACAAAAGAGCCCTCTTTTTCCAGGAAAACCATGAAGCCACAGCATCCATCAGCGCAAGGCAATTTGTTGGTCGAGCATGGTCGACCAACTGGTCGAGCATGGTGAACCAACTGGCCGAGCATGGTCGACCAGCAAATTCTCATGATGTTGTGAGTTGAGAATAAAAATTGAAGGAGGGCGCTTAGCAAAGAATAGAGCAAATATATATATATCGGAATTAAACGCTTTCGTTTGTAAAAAGTCTAATGATTACCGGCAGATGAAAGCGGATTTTGTCCGCAATAATTTATATATTTGTCGCATATTAAAATAAAAAAAGAAATGAAACAGATTATTTTTATTTTTATGGCTCTTCTTTTGGCAACAGGTGCTGCGAATGCACAGGCTGTCATCTCTACTGAAAATGCCAATTTCGACTTCGGAGAAGTCAAAGAAGCAGATGGAAAAGTGGAACATGCTTTTGTAATCAAAAACACCGGAGATCAACCGCTGGTGATCACCCGCGTCATCCCTTCTTGCGGATGTACGACGCCCGATTGGACAAAAGAACCGATCGCAGCAGGCAAAACAGGAACAATCAAGATAACATTCGACCCGGCAAACCGTCCCGGCCCTTTCACTAAAACGATTTCTGTTTACAGCAATGGAAAGACGGGAAGTTTTATATTGACCATCCGGGGGGAAGTGAAATAATCCCCCTGATAGGATGATAAACCACAAGATATGACGTATCACTTGAAACGCATTATATTGGTCGTATTCGGAATCGTGTGTTTCACGATAGCCGAAGCCCAGAGCAATGCGCAATTAAAGGTAGAGGAAACCACCTTTAACTTTGGTAATATCAATGAGGCCGACGGCCCGGTGAATCATGTTTTCACGATTCGCAATACCGGGAAGAAACCCTTAGTGATTACGCGTGTGACCGCCTCTTGTGGATGTACCCGGCCGGAATGGTCGCAAGAACCGATTGCCGCAGGCAAAACCGGCGACCTGAAAATTACCTTTGATCCGCAAGGACGCCCGGGACCGTTTCTGAAAACCATCTCGATCTACAGCAATGGAAATAAAGGAAGCTATACGTTGACGATCAAAGGAAATGTAAAACCAAAATCGTTCCAGCCGGTATTCACCTATCCCTATTCGATCGGAGAGCTTAAGCTCCATTCCAAAACTATTTTATACAGCACGATACGTCCGGAAGAGACGATCGTTGAACGCATCAGCCTATTGAATGATACGCAACAACCCCTGACTGTCGTTCTGGGGAAAGTAGCCAATTGCTTTGCCACTTCGGTCAGTCCGGAGGTATTGAAACCGGGTGAAACCGGGGAGATCACGGTTCAGTTGGATGCCAAGGCGGTGAAACGCATGGGGCGCATCACGGCCGAGTTGCCGGTGGCAGTCGTTAGTATCGACCAGAAAGAGACCGTAGGTTCTATCAAGATCGCTGCCAATATCATCGATAACTTCAACAAACTAACCGCTGCCGAAAAGGCACAGGCGCCCGTAGCACACCTCTCCGGTACGCTATTGGAATTTGGTCAGTTACCCACGAAGGGCAGTATTATCCCGCTCATTGGCGGACGTGCAACCATCTCTTTTGATATAACAAACACAGGAAAAACGCCGTTACAGATTTATAGTGTTACGAGTGACGATGAACGTCTGGATATTTCAGGCGGACGACGGGAACTGAAACCGGGGGCCACGGCCACCTTCAAAGTATCTGTCCGCCCGAAAGAGGTAAAGACAAAGCTGGAATCGCTGATCAATGTGGTGTGCAATGATCCGAATGGTCCGGTCAGACTGATAAAGGTAACGGCCTATAAATAGATAAGACAGTATGGATCACCCTGAAAATGACGATCAATATAAGGGGCTGAAAGTGAATAAGGGCATATCGGATGTCCCTACCGTCAACCCCTATCTGAAGCAACGTGTTCAGCGCCGCCAATATACTCCCGGTGAATTTGTGGAAGGTATCCTGAAAGGAGACATCAGTATCCTCAGCCAGGCGGTTACGCTTGTGGAAAGTTCATTGCACGAACACCAGCAGGTAGCGCAAGAAATCATTGAAAAATGCCTCCCCCATTCAGGCCAATCGGTACGCGTGGGCATTACAGGCGTTCCGGGAGCCGGCAAGAGCACCTCGATCGATGTGTTCGGTATGCATCTATTGGAAAAGGGACATAAATTGGCTGTCTTGGCTATCGACCCGAGCAGCGAACGCACCAAAGGGAGTATCCTGGGCGATAAAACCCGTATGGAAGACCTGTCGCGCCAGAAAAACGCCTTCATCCGCCCTTCCCCTTCAGCCGGTTCCTTAGGTGGTGTGGCCCGGAAAACAAGGGAAACAATCATTCTTTGCGAAGCAGCCGGATTCGATAGTATCTTCGTTGAGACGGTCGGAGTCGGACAGAGCGAGACAGCGGTTCATTCGATGGTCGACTTCTTCCTGTTGATCCAGCTGGCGGGTACGGGAGATGAGCTACAAGGTATCAAAAGAGGTATTATGGAAATGGCCGATGGCATTGTGATCAACAAGGCCGATGGCGACAATATCGACAAAGCCAAACTGGCAGCTTCCCAGTTTCGCAATGCATTGCATCTGTTTCCGCCCTCCGATTCGGGCTGGACTCCGCAGGTGCTTACCTATTCGGGCTATTATAACCTCGGCGTCAAAGAGATATGGGAGATGATCGCTGCCTATATCGCATTTACTAAAGAGAACGGTTTCTTTGAATACAAACGCAATGAACAGGCCAAATACTGGATGTACGAAAGCATCAACGAAACATTGCGGCAGACGTTTTACCATAATCCGGCGGTAGAAAAGATCTTATCTTCTACCGAACAACAGGTGTTGCACAATGAAATCAGTTCGTTTATTGCTGCCAAGCAAATGATGGATGCCTTTCTTGAGGATATCCGAAAATAAAACCTAACGAATTGTTCTATTGAGATTCGGAAGTCTCTTTGAGCTGTTTGATATAGTCAGACGGGGAATAACCTGTACTTTCACGAAACTGCTTGTAAAAGACACTGCGCGATTTGAATCCCGAGTCGGTAATCAATTGTGCCGTGACGGGCTTGCCCTCCTGCTGGCTTCTAATCAGGTCGATGGCGTGTTGTATGCGGTATTGATTCACAAACGTGTAGAAATTCATTTGGAACTCCCCGTTGATCAGCTGGGATAAATAGGTTTTGTTCGTATGCAAAGCCTGGGCAACATCCCCTAAGCTCAACTCCGGATCCAGGTAAGGCCGCTCCTGCTCGAAATACTCCTTTAGGGCATGCTTCATCCTGTCCATCGGATACCTATAGACAGACTCATCCGGTTGCACCTTCGAATGAAGCTCTTTCGTTGTTTCTTCAATCTCTTTTTCTGCGGTATTCTCCGGGAGGCATTCTTCCGTAGGCACCTCCTCCTGGCGGAATCCCAACCAGAAAATAGCAGCGATAGAAATCGTACAAAGCACGCCGAACATGATTTTGGCCAATATAGAGGAATGGCTCATCCAAAGCAGATCGCTTACACCAAAGACCGCAAAGAGAGCAATGCACCAGCCTATCCAGTTCAGATTAATATCTTCCTCATAGGAATAGGCCTCGCGGATAAATTTCTTATGCCGGAAATACATAGTAAGAGAACGGATCGCGATATATAATTCAAAGAATACCAAGCCAGCCAAAGCCAGCAGGCGAACTATGACAGCCGGATGAGTGGTCTCTTCCGCAATCATTTCCCAACTAACCGTATGCGTTGTATCCCCAAAGAATACCTCCAGCACGACAAACAGGGCGGAGAACAGGGCTGCACCCGTCAGGAAGCTCAGTATATATTTACGTGTCAGTATCTTGGGCTGCATCAGGGAGGTCATGTAAAACAACACGAACATGGAACAAAAGATACTAACCAACGGGTTCAATACCCGCAGGATCTCTGTTTTATATTCTGCCGTATATCGGTCGTAGCAGAAACTAAAGATCATACCGAATCCCAGAGCAATCAGGTAGGCAGCCAGGTATTTTTGTGATCGGGAATGTTGCTTGTTTGCCAAAAGGGCGAATCCGGCCCAGAAGGCGCTTATAATTGGAATGACATAAAGATAGACACCAAGGTCGTGGTAGTAGTCATTAAATAGAGTAGCATTATGCATGTTCATTCATTTTGAGGGTACACAAAAATAATTGGAATAAATGGAACGAACATGTTATTAAACAGTTTTTAAATGAAACAGACATAAATTAAATGAGACGGACACGCTTTGTGACAGGATCTATTACATTTGTAAGTGTTTTAAAGCCATGTAAAACCGACCCTCTATATAAATACACGCACAATCTAAAGGCCTTTAAGCTTTTATTAAACGCAGATACCCTTGATGTTTCATCCCCCTCGAAACATCAGGGGTTATTTATTTAATAGATCATAGGATATCTTCCACCTCTTTCAGGGAAGAGACGGTGAAGGTAGGTTGGAATTCATCAGGCGAAAGTCCCTGGGGATTCAGCCAAAGCTGATCGATCCGGGCATGATGCGCTCCTACGATATCAGCCTCCCAACTGTCGCCGATCATCAGGCTCTCCTGCCGACGCGAATTGGTATTGCGCAAAGCAAAATCGAATATTGCCTTGTGAGGCTTCTGTATCCCCGCATCTTCCGAGAGGATCATTCGCTCGATATAGGGGGCCAGGCCGGAGTTTTCCAATTTCTTGAATTGCACCTCCCGGAATCCGTTCGACAGGATAAATAGGCGATAAGCCGGACGGAGATACTCCAACAGCTCGATGGCTCCCGGAATAAGCCGTGTGCGGGTGGTGGTTCGCTCCAGAAAATCCCGGTTGATGGCCAGGACTGTCTCCCGGTCGTCGATGCCCATCGGCTGAAGCACATAATGAAAACGTTCGAAAATCAGGGTTTGCCGATCGATTTTGTGTTCCCGGTAAAGCGCCCACAGCTTTTCATTATTGGGCATATAGTAGGCATAGAAAGCCTCGAAGGAGGCATAATACCGATCCCAATGGTAATCGGTATACAGCTCTTCGAGGCATCCTTTATTGTTATGGTACGTATCCCAAAGGGTATCGTCCAGATCAATGAACAGGCTTTTGTATCTCATCAACTCACCTGAATCACCAGATATTTGCCGAGACTCCAGAACAATTCTTCATTCGTAATCACAAATGTCAGATTGCCCTCCTCATCTTTTCGCAATTCCCATGTGCCATCCGGATGATTGGAACGCAATTTGGCTTTTTTAGCAAACAGAGGAATCTGTTTCACTTCACGGATATCGATAGAGATAAAGTAATCGCGGTTGAAATCTTCTTCCAGCGCTTTCGATTTCGAGAAGAGTCCACCGCCGGTCAGGATATTCTGGTCTTTCAGTTCCTTGGATGTTCCAAAGCAATAATAAGCGGTATGGAGTTCGCGATCCTGCTGATTCAGAGCCTCCGTCTGCAAGGCGGTCGTCGTTGCCAATACCTCCACATCTTCGTTTAATGCAGCTACCATCTCATCCAGCTCCTGAATGCGCACATTCTTTTTCGCCAGATCCTCCTGCAACGTAGTGATCATAAGCGTTTTCTGATCCATTTCGGCATTCAGGCGTTCGATCGAACGGCGCAGCGAGGCAGAGTTAACATTACTTTTCTTCAATTTTTCTTCCAGTTCACTGATCTGCTGTTTGTTTTTCTTCAGCGTTTCGGTGATCATCTGCATATTTTGCTTTATCTGTTCCCGCTTGCTTTGGGTCATTTCCATATCCGACTGGCTTTGGATCGTCAGGTAGTTTTCCGCTTCACGAATAGAGAGAATATCTTCTTCCACGTCGTTAAGGATGGCCAGCATTTCATTCAATTCTGTCGCGTTACGCGCGCTTTCGATCTTCAACGAGTCGTTCTCTGCTTTCATCTGTTTATACTCCTTGGAGTTTTGAACACACGAAGCCATAAAGATCAGTGTACTGAAACAAATTACAAAAACTTTTTTCATATGATTACAATTTAGTTTGCGCCCTGCAACAGGCGCCTTAATTAATTATTCATCTTGTTTTTCTTTCTTCGGATCGTGTCCGCTTACTATAAGAACAAACTCTCCCCTTGGTTCGTTCACGGAAAAGTGAGCAATCAGTTCTTGCAGGCTTCCCCGAACTGTTTCTTCAAACTTTTTGGTCAGCTCACGAGAGACAGAGGCTCTTCGTTCCTCGCCCATCACTTCAGCCAGTTGGGTCAATGTTTTCACAATGCGATAAGGCGATTCGTAGAACACCAGGGTACGCGGCTCGGTTGCCAGCGACTTCAACAGGGTCTGACGTCCCTTCTTGACCGGCAGGAAACCGATGAAAGTAAAGGCATCACAAGGTAGTCCGCTATTTACCAGCGCCGGCACGAAAGCCGTAGGGCCAGGCAAACATTCCACGTCGACACCCCGTTGCACACACTCCCGCACCAACAGAAAGCCCGGATCGGAAATAGCCGGTGTGCCGGCATCAGAAACAAGTGCAACCATCTCCCCACTGCGGATGCGCTCGGCGATCATCTCAACCGTTTTATGCTCATTGAATTTATGATGAGACATCATTTTGTTCTCAATCTCGTAATGCTTCAGGAGAAAAGCCGTCGTACGCGTATCTTCCGCCAGGATAAGATCTGCCTCGCGAAGCACCCGGATAGCCCGGAAAGTCATATCTTCCAGGTTTCCGATTGGGGTAGGCACGATGATTAATTTAGACACCTTCGTTTCGAATTTACTTATAGTTCAGACGCTTATAAAAACCGTTTCTCAATAAAAGAGAGAAACTCTGCCACAGCAGGAGCATCAATGTCCCACATAAGATGTTCCTGTAGGTATAGGACGGAGTCTTCGTATGTCTGCAGTTTGTTTAAATCAGCAATAGCCAGATTCATTTTCAATTCGTCTCCGCCAAAAAGCTCACGGCGGAAACGGAAGTGATCATTCAGGCTGAATGACTTCTTCAGGTCTGTCAGACTCTTTTTCCCCAATAGATCATTCAAAGAAACAGCCGCCCGCTCTTTTTCCAAAGCCTCTTCATTATTTTCTATCGGCTTTATTTCCACTGCCTGATCATCCTCCCCGTATGGAGAGTCATAAGATTCTTCCGCTTCATCCGCCTCCTCAGCTATCTCTTCAACAGAGGGCATCACCACCTCGGATCGCAGCCCCGGCTTAAGGATGGATTGCATGCGTAAACGATGCATCTCCATCTGGTGACTAAGCAGTTCGAGCTGCTCTGCTTCCAGGTTGTGCAAGTCGGTCAATATCTTATGGGCAATTTCGAAAGACTGGCTAAAAAAAGAGACAGGGTAGACTTCCGCTTCACGCATTCCTGCCACTTTCTTTTCTAATTCGCGAATATCCAACAGCAGATAATCAATTCTTACCTTATTTGCCATAGCAATTATTTTTTAGACTGTACAAAAATCATTGTCTCGGGTCTTCGCAACAAAAGTACATTATTTCTCCTTATGAAATCTTAATTATATGTTAGAAAAGTCTATTCGGAAGAAATTTGAAGGCGTCCACAAATATCATATCCCCGAGGGATATTGTCATTCCTCACCGGGTTTTCTATCGTCCATGCGCCTCGACAGTTCTGTCCATGCGCTTCGACAGTACTGTCCATGGGCATCGACAGTACTGTCGAGGCGCATGGACGATAGAAAACTCCCGGGATGTTGACTTCGATTCGGACTATTCTATGAGGTGTAGTATGCCGAATACATACCTATTTTCACGATTATTTTTGCAAAAATATCTCATAAAAGTAACACAACATATGTAAATTGTGTTACTTTTGCGGCGGTAATGAATCAAAATAGATAATATAGTACGCGTATGAAATCACAACTATGCATAAGCTTCCTATTAATGATCGTGTCGGGTTGTTTCACCAACCTGTCGGCACATGATCCGTATACGATCAACGATTCTATCCTCTTAAAAGAGGTGGTGGTTTCTGCGACGAAAACCGAGGTGACCCGAAACCAGATTCCTTTGAGCATCTCGGTGGTCGATCGCCCGACGTTGCAGGAGAGTACGGAGACGGGAGTTCTTTCCATCCTTTCGGAACAGGTACCGGGGGTGTTTGTCACCGAAAGGGGTGTCACAGGGTATGGTATTAGCTCCGGATCGGCGGGATCCGTTAGTATTCATGGAGTAGGAGGGGGCAATAAAGTGTTGATGCTGTTTGATGGGCAACCGATGTGGGCCGGTGTTTTTGGACACCATGTACCGGATGTCTATGTGGCCTCCGATGCCGAGAAGGTAGAGGTGATCCGCGGGCCGGGCTCGTTATTGTATGGCTCGAATGCGATGGGCGGGGTGATCAACGTGATCACACGAAAGGCAAAAGAGGATGGCCTGCATGGGCAGGGCCGGGTGATGTATGGATCGTACGATACCTGGAAATTCATGGGCAATGCCGGTTATAAAAAAAATAAATTCAATGCCTACCTGTCGTTGAACAGAGATCAGACCGATGGGCAAAGGGATAATTCTTCGTTCTATATCAACAATGGCTATCTGCGGTTGGGCTATCACTTCTCAAACAACTGGCATATGAACGGAAGCGCCGTCCTGGCCGATTTCAAGGTGCATAACCCGGGGCCTGTTCAGGCGCTTATGTATGAAAACTGGGCGAAGGCATTGCGCACCACCTATTCGGTGACGGTGAATAATGTATATGAAAAGATGAGCGGTTCGCTGCAGGCCTATTACAATAGCGGGCAGCATAAAATCAACGACGGGCATACGGCGGAGGAATCACCGCAGACCTCCTATTTTCGGTCGGATGATTATAATATGGGGTTGGCGCTCTACGAATCGTTCCGGCTGTTGGAGGGCAATGTGTTCACGATCGGACTGGATGCCAAGCAATGGGGCGGAAAGGCATGGAATGAGGATTTCGATGGAAACGAACTCGTGCAGCATGTCGACAAAAAGGTGAATGAGTTTGCCGCCTATGTGGTGGCTCAGCAGACTTTGTTCGATAGATTGGTGTTGAACGCCGGGGTGCGTTTGGAAAACAATGAAATATTTGATAACGAATGGGTACCCCAGGCAGGGATCTCCTACCAACTGAATGACCAGGCAACCCTGAAAGCCTCCCTCTCGAAAGGCTTCAGGAGCCCCAATATCCGGGAACTTTATATGTGGGGCTTGTCGCCCAACCCGGATCTGCGCCCGGAATCCATGCTGAATTATGATATCTCCTATATGCAATCTCTGTTGAATAACCGGTTGCATATAGAGATAACAGCCTATTTTGCTAAAGGGAAGAACCAGATTGTGCAGGGATTGGTTGGGGATAAGCGGATGAGTTATAACTCCGGAGCATTCCGAAACAGAGGATTTGACGTGGGGGTAAACTACCAGATACGCCCCAACCTGAAATTGTCGGGTAATTATAGTTTCCTCGACTCCGACATCCGGGTGGAAGCCGCTCCGAAGCATAAGGCGTATCTGGGTCTGCATTGGCGAGTGAAGAAGTTTACCTTCTCACCGGGCATGCAGTATGTGGATGGCTTGTTTGTAGGTAAAAACAACGGGCAGGATATGATGGAATCGTACGCCTTACTCAATTGCAAGCTCGCATACAAACCAACGCCCTGGATGAATCTTTTCCTGAATGGCGAGAATCTGACGGACAGCTCTTACCAGAATATGTACGGTTACCCCATGCCGGGCGCGGTGGTGCTGGGAGGAATTGATGTGACGTTTTGATTGGACAGACACAAAAAAGCCCGGAAGCGAGATTGTTTCCGGGCTTTTTTGTATGTATAAGGTAGCTTATTTATTCAATAAGAAACTATCTATTTGCTCGATAAATTTCTCTTTGGGCATCGCTCCCTGCGCCATCATGGGCTGTCCGCTTACGGGAACAAACAACAGAGAAGGTATGCTTTGAATACCAAAGAGAGCCGCCAGCTCTTTTTCGTTGTCTACATTTACTTTATAAATGATGATATCGTCTTTGTATGCTGCCGCCAGTTCAGTCAGGACAGGCGCGATCTTTTTGCAGGGAGCACACCAGTCGGCATAAAAATCGATGATACAAGGCTTGTCGCCTTCATATTTCCAGCTATCGGCATTCTTCTCAAAGTTAAATACCTTCGCGATAAAATCCGCCTTGTTTAAGACGATCACCTCCCCGGTGGCTTTTTCCGTCTGCTTATCACCCGTTTTGGCCGACAAAGTGCAGCTGACAGAAATCAGCAATACCACCACAAAAAATAAACTCTTTACATTTTTCATAAATTACTCATCGTATATAATTACCCTACAAAGGTAGAAATAAATAACTTACCCACAGCCCCCCGATTCCCTAAAAGAAAATAATAAAAAGAAAAAGAAAAAAATCTCCCCCAACCCGTAGGATGTTCCAAAAAAATATCTACATTTGCACCGCGTTTGCAACAAAACCCAAGCGCAAACATACTGAAACGACTGGAGAGATGGCAGAGTGGTCGATTGCGGCGGTCTTGAAAACCGTTGAACTGAGAGGTTCCGGGGGTTCGAATCCCTCTCTCTCCGCTGGGAAGCAAAGACTTCTAACAGACAAAAGGAGACAAGTCCTGTAAAATCAAGGTTTTACAGGACTTTTTCTTTTATAACTAAGTCACCTGAAAGACCCGAAAAGGACAAAAATAGACACCGTCGGGTTACTAAAAGGTTACTCAAAATCAGGTCGAAAAAATAGTAACCAATTTCCGCATAAGTCCTTGAACTGTCGCATATTGTCCGCGATTCAACAGCTTGTAATTTTATTATTCACCCTACCTTTGTCTCGATGAGATTTAGGTGCAAAAAAATAAAAATTATGAGTAGTTCATTTAAGATTCTTTTCTACATCAAGAAAAATCAAGTAAACAAGAATGGAAAATGCACCATTATGGTACGGCTTTCCATTAACGGAACAAGGACACAATTCAGTTCTAAACTGGAAATTGAGCCTGAATTATGGGACACAAATGCCGGAAGAGGAAAAGGAAAATCAACGACTATACTAAGACTAAATCATCTGTTGAATGATATCCGAACTTCCCTCACAACCACTTATTATGATGTCGAGAAAAAAGAGCATGTTACCGGAGAGAAGATCCGTAATATTTTTCTTGGCTACACTACCGAGCAACAAACCTTATTAACCGTTTTTGCCGAACACAATGTCGAAGTAAAAAAGATGGTCGGTATAGGTAAGACCAAAGCTACTTTGGAGAAATACGAAAGAACATACAACCGATTGAAAGATTATCTGGAAACTCGTCATCGGGTTTCTGATATTAGTCTCAGGGAAATCAATCATAGTTTCATTACAGGCTTTGAAACGTATCTTCGGGTTGATTGTAGATGCAACGAAAACACGACGGCGAAATTTATGCAGTTCTTTAAACGAATTGTAATTATAGCCCGAAACAATGGATGGATTGTTGGCGATCCGTTTGCAAACTATAAAATTCGGATAAAGAGAGTTGATCGCGGCTATCTGACAGAAGATGAACTTCACGAAATCATAAAGAAGAATATGACTTCCGAAAGACTTGAACATGTACGGGATATCTTCATTTTTAGCTGCTACACTGGACTTGCTTATATAGACGTAAAGAATCTCAAAGAAGAAAATATCCGTAAATCGTTTGATGGCTCTCTATGGATTATGACTAAACGCCAAAAGACAAGTACAACAGTTAATGTACCTCTCTTGAAAATTCCATCAATGATATTGAAAAAATATAAAGGTAAACTAAAGAACGGACAATTACTCCCTGTTTTGAGTAACCAAAAGACAAATTCTTATCTGAAGGAAATTGCCGATTTATGTGGTATTGAAAAGAATCTGACATTTCACCTTGCGCGCCATACGTTCGCCACGACCACAACTCTGGCCAAAGGCGTTCCTATTGAGACGGTTAGCAAAATGCTTGGTCATACAAATATTTCAACCACTCAGATTTATGCCCGAATAACAAACTCTAAAATTAGCGAGGACATGAAAGTCTTGGCTAAAAAAATGAAGGGTGCAGAGAAAATGTATGAAGAGATAAATACAGTAAATCAATAAATTCAAGTATCATGGAACTACAAGTTATTCAAAGCAAAATTTATCAGATTCGAGGCTTACGTGTAATCCTCGACAAAGATTTAGCAGAACTCTACGAAGTAACCACTTCTAATCTGAATAAGGCGGTAAAGCGAAACCTTGACAGGTTTCCTTCCGATTTTATGTTTCAACTGAATAATGAAGAATTTGACTTGATATTCCAAAATGGAACATCAAGTTGGGGTGGTACTCGAAAATTGCCCTATGCCTTTACCGAACATGGTATAGCGATGCTTGCCGGATTGCTCAACAGTAAAAAAGCGATCGATATGAATATTCAGATAGTAAGGGCATTTATCGCACTTCGTCAGTATGCTTTGGGTTATGCAGAACTCAATCAGAAGCTTGAAACGTTTATGATCGAAACCAATATGCAGTTCAGCGATATTTATCAGGCTCTTACGGAACTTGCTTCACAAAAGGAACAGGAAAACAAGCCCCGTAAGCGCATAGGCTTTAATATTCAATAAGATGAAAATTAATAAATTATGGAACGAGGATATATCAAAATCAAAGAAAATAGTGAAAGTCAGCTAATTGTTGAAGCGAAACTTGTAAATTGCACCCTATGGATGACAAAGCATGAGATAGCTGATTTATTCAACGTATTTGTAAGCTCGGTCGGTAACAACCTGCGGTCGATATTCAAATCGGGGTTGTTGCAAGAAGAAAGCGTAACTCGAATACACAAGTACGAGCATGAAGGTCGTCAATGCGAAATGAAGCTCTACAATCTGGAAGCATTGATTTTTGTTAGTTATCGTATAGCGTCTTACGAAGCACGGGCATTCAGGGAATGGGTAATGGCGGCTTTAACCGAATATACCCGGACAAACCCCAAAAGAGAAGCGGAAGTCTTGATTGTGTATAATCTATCGTCAAAACTTCCTCACATATCATTAAATTAGGTCAAACAAATATTATCATTCAGTTATGAAAAATGTAATCTATCTATTCATTGCGGTTTTTATGGTTGCCTGCGGTTCAAACTCGTCAAAGAGTAATTACGAAGAAACCATTACCGGCTATCTGCTAAAAGGTAGCGACACAAAAGAAAATCTCAACTTCAAGATTCTTGAAATAAACGAGCAGGGTACTGTTACGGTTGCCGACAGTATCGCTTATCTTACTGAAGAATTTAAAAAAGATAAGCAACCTGTAATCAGCCGTATTGAACTTGCCAAGAAAATGAGTGAAGATCTATTGGCTAAAACTAAAAAACAGAGTGATATAGATAAGTACAATGCGGATATTGCCGTTATGAATACCCGCATAGATTCACTCAAAAACCTTGTTCCGGATAACTTACAAGGATATGACAGCCAGAATGCCAATGATGTACTTGCCGTTATTGTCCGTTGTAAATATTCTCTTGTTCCTCCAGGCAGAACAGCCGTTGAAGAAACATTTGATTTCTATTTATCTCCTGACGGAAGTAAATGCTACGGTAAGAAAAAAGCTAAATAACATACATTGTTCAAATATAACGGAGCCTGTTTCTGAAACATGAAGCAGGCTTTTTTTTTATGTTTATAGCTTTCTCCATTTCCGAGAAAGTGCTGCGTTCTATAATGACAAACGCAAAGTATTCGACCCAGTTCCTTTTTACTACACTTCTCTCCGGTATAATTTCTTCCTCATTAGCGAGTATCAAACCGGGTACTTTTTGACCCCCATGTTCAGGATACAAAGGTATTTCGGCTAATCCTGTCGCCAAATTGTTGCTTGAAAAATCTTCCTCTTTCCCTACGGGCGAGCGTATTTATTCCCTCAAAATTTGTCTTCGGCGGATTCAGCCGACCTTTTCACGTATCCGAAACATAAGGTCAGTACACCGGCTCCGATACGGCATAAAAAAAAGTCAGAAATTATGAGAAGTATAGTAAAAAATAGGAAACAAGGTAGTAACCTTCCAATTAGCATAAAATTGGTTGTGAAAATCGTTCTCGTGGCTTTAGGTTGCTCCGTGTGGGGAACAGGGTTTATTTGGGCTTTAGTGGGCTTGTATCTCTTTCTTCCTGTTATTCGGGGTATCCTCTCCTTCTTCGTGGGTTTAGGTGCTATAATCCTGTTTATTCTCATTCTTTTCTCGCTTTTATAATCCCTTAAAATTTAGAGTTATGAGCAAAGTATTTTTATTAGGAGCAAACAAGGAAATTGACAGAGCCAAACAAGTCGTAGAGGTTAATCAAATAATCCAAATGGAGGGTTACAGTTACGACAGGTATGTAGTCTATGAAATCCGCAAAAACGATTGGGGCATTGCTTACAAGCTGATTAATCTGTGCACAAAAGAATTTCAGACGGCAGACATTATCAGACCATTGAATGAAAAATTTGGTATCGGTTATTACTATGATAGCGAGAACCCTGAATTTATGGACAGTTTCGAGGTTACAATGCTTCTTCAGCAAGCACAACAACAGAAAAAGGCAGAGGAAGCCGAAGCCGAGCAGGAAAAAATCAGAATAGAACAGGTTAAGGAAATCGGGCGCAAACGCTTTGCCGAAATATTTCCCGAAGATGCACAGGCGGTTATCGTAGCACGTTTAAGACAAAACGAAAGCGACAGCTATACCGACTACTACTCATACAGCACACAGCGGACGGTTATCATAGGTTTTTCAAAGCACAAAAGGGACTTATTTTCCGAAATGCGTAAACACGCATCCAATTTTGATGAAACTGCCTATTTAGCCGAGTTTAACGAAGATTATGAACACCGTGAAAAGTACAGCATGGGCGACGGTTATTATTTGGGAAAAAGCAAGTATAGCGGTTGGATAATTGAAAAAGAGCCTGTATATAACCGTGAACGCACGATAGAGGATTTTGCATACACCGCAGGGAACGAAGATAACATACATATCAGCAAGTCTGACACAACACCAAAGAATAGTAATCCCACAACAGAAACAAATAACGGTTGCACATTGGTAGAATATTCAGCCAAAGCGGTAGCGGTATTCGGAGAAACGAGAGCCATAAAAGACGAACTCAAAGCAATGGGCGGACGCTTTAACAGCCGATTGACATTCAACGGAAAGAGGTTAGCAGGTTGGATATTCTCAAAAGCACAAGAACAGCAATTAGCCGTCTATTTCGGATTGGATTAAGTAATAACATGGGGCAGAGCCTTTTCTGCCCCACACAAAAACAATAGTCATGGAATACAAAGAATTATCAGCATACGAAAAACTGAAAAAGATAAAGGATATTAATTTTTGCAGGGTGGAACGCCATAATGTAGCCGTATATCTGAACGCATTAAGACGTAACGACAGGGCTATAATTGAGGAATACGAGAGTTTTGGAGATACCCCACGTCAGCTATTAATGAATAAACGAGAGTATGAAAGACATTTGCTATTCGGCTTTACCAAAAAGGAGTTTAACGAATACGGTTGGTTGGAAAGACCTGATTTTTTGGAACGTGAAGAAATACAGTTTCCACATCGGGATGGTTGGGCGGTAAGCAACCATATTACACTGGGCAAAGGCTTGAACGGAAAATGGACATACGGAATGAGTTATTCTTACAGCACAGGCGGAGCAGGTTACGGCTTAGGCGTATGGGGCAAAATATTCGACAATCGGAAAGATTGCCTTACCGCAGCACTCAATGAAATGATGAAAGGGCTTGATAAAGATAGTTGCAGGACTGACCGCTACGCAATCAATGTATTAAAGCAAGTAAAAACCCTATTTGACGAGATTACAGGACGTAAACCTGTACAATTAGAATTATCATTCTTTTAATCAACAATAGACATGAAAACAACAGAAGTAAACGATAGTATTATAGGCAAGCGTTGTAAGAGTATTTTTACAGGCTTAATGGTAACAGGCGTTATCGAAGAAATCAAGATAACTGAGTACACAGCAGAAGTTAAAGTGCGTTTCGATAACCCACATAGATGGGGTAATCACACCTACAAAAGCGATTGGAGTTCCGCACGCCTACATGATGAGTTCGGCTCATTGCATCACCTTGAAATCATTGACGACAAATATCAAACTATCGTGGTCGAGTTCAATAAAGAGATAGCCGAGATTGACCGAATGTTCGCACAGAATTACAGCATTTGGGGAGTGGTAAACCTCAAAGAGTGGATAGACAACTACGAAAGTAGCCGTTTTACTCAATTTTCGAGAGATACGGCAATCATTACCTCCGAATACAATATGGAGAACGTAATAGAGTGGCTTGAAAAACAGGATTATATTAAAGATTATCAACACATAACTAAGTAGCAATGAAAACAAATTCAATCAACAAAAACGGTTGCTCAGTATGCGAGCAAGGCAAAGAGAATTACACTACTTTTATTGCAGGAGCATTCAGAGGTACGGAATATTACCAATACGACTACCGCCACACGGACGGAGAACTGTTCTCTACGGTCGCCAAATCATTGGAACAATGCCGAAAAGAACGGGACGAATGGCTATCAAAAAAGCAGGAGTAACACAAGGGCGGGCGATTTTTCGCCCGTTACTATTCTTATGAGATTTCCAAATATTTTTCTTGCTTTTATGTACGAACAAGAAAAATATTTGGTTTTTACTAGAATGTTACCCTTTAATCATGGTAAGCAACATCTTAAACTGCTTACTTGCATACAAAGCATGAGGAATACCCGCAGGCATAATTACAGATTGACCAGTAACCAGTATTAAAGGTTTGCCGTTTATGGTAATTTCAGCTTCTCCGTCTAAGATTTCCACCATAGCATTAAAGGGGGCGGTATGTTCACTTAATCCCTGCCCTTTATCGAACGAGAATAGGGTAATATTCCCTGCTTCGTTCTTCAATACTTGCTTACTGATTACTCCACCGTCGGAGTATTCAATCATTTCTGCCATATTCAGAATGGCTCCTTTTTCAAATAATTCATTCATGACTATGTTTTTTAACAACATCCTCCACAAGAACAACCCTCAGGTTTCTTTGTTCCGGTAACTGTTATAGAAACAATCGTACCCCCGTTAATTGTTTTGAAAGTACCCATTTCGTCTTTGCTAAGATACCTTTCAAGAATTTCATCGGGAATGATAATCGGTTTTTCTTTGCAGATAACGATTTCTGCAAATCCGGCTTCTTTTATCTTTTCAAGATATTGTGCTTTGGGAATTGCCCCGGACACACAACCTACATACATTTCTGCTGCCTGTTTTAATTTTTCCGGTATTTCTCCGTTGAGAACCACATCCGATATGCAAAAATGACCTCCTGCTTTTAACACACGGTATATTTCATGGAATATCCTGTCCTTAGAAGGTAGTAAGTTCAGTACACAGTTGCTAATAACCACATCCGCACGACCTGCACTTACAGGCATATCTTCAATATCTCCCTGCCGGAAGGTCACATTTAGTATTCCACGTTTCTTTGCATTGGCTTTAGCCTTTTCTATCATAGGCTCTGAAAAATCAATACCAATGACTTTTCCTTCATTGCCGACTTCCGCCTGTGCGATAAAACAATCATTTCCGGCTCCCGATCCGAGGTCGATAACGGTATTCCCTTTCTTTATCCCTGCGTATTGAGTAGGCAGCCCACAGCCAAGTCCGAGGTCAGCATCCTCGTTATATCCTTCAAGCGTTGAATAGTCATCGCTCATAATGTTGTAAACCTCTTTTTTAGGGGTACTTCCACAACAACAGCCTGTCTCTTTTCCCTGTAAAGCAATATCGCTGTATTTCTGCTTTACAATTTCTTTTAGTTTATCATTATTGTCATGCATAACTTATTGCTGTTTTATTCCCATTCGCCGGAACAGGTGCATTTGGGCATTTCTTTCTTTAATATCTGTGTTATGTAAAATTCGGAGAATTTATTTTTAATCTCAAATCTCGTTCGGAGAAACTGGTCTTTGATAAATTCTGGCGTACCTTCCGCTTTTGACGGATCACGAAATCCGAAATGCAGACGTTGTGTTACTTCGCCTGTAAATACAGGACAGGTTTCATTGGCTTCATCACAAACGGTTATTACATAATCCCATGCCTGATTGATATACTCGCCGACATCATGCGGAGTATGGTTACTAATATCCACTCCGGCTTCTGCCATCACTTCGACAGCCATCGGGTTTACTTCCTTTGCAGGTTCGGTTCCGGCAGAATAAACTTCAATCCCTTTGTCAAAGGATTGTAGGAAGCCGTGAGCCATTTGGCTGCGACAACTGTTTCCTGTACATAAAATCAATATTCTCATTGTATTGTATTCTTAAAAAAATGTTCCGTAAACAAGCCCGGATATAGTAGCCATGATAATAACTAATGCTACATATATAGCTGTTTTCTGCGTTCCCATCACGCCACGAATCACCAACATATTTGGCAGTGAAAGCGAAGGACCTGCCAACAGCAAAGCCAATGCCGGGCCTTTTCCCATGCCGGAAGAAAGCAATCCCTGAATGATCGGTACTTCTGTAAGCGTAGCAAAGTACATAAATGCACCTGTGAAGCTGGCAAAAAAGTTCGACAAGAGGGAGTTGCCACCTACCGCCCACTCAATCCATTCATTAGGTATTATACCCGCAATCGCCGTATCTTCATGCGTAGAACCCAGCAGAAAACCTGCTGTAACGACTCCAATAGCCAAGAGTGGCATTATCTGTTTGGCGAATCCCCAGGCAGATAGTGTCCATTCTTTGTTTTCAGCATCTCGTTTATCGAACAGCGTAACAAGAGACAGGGCAGCAATACCAACTATCATCGGGACGAGCGGAACCAGTTTCGGATTCGGCACGAATTGATACGCCAGAAACGCAGATAGTCCCGTAGCTAAAACACCAGCCAACACCCATTGCCACTTAATTTTTAATATAGCTATCAGAGAGTATGCAAGCAGAAGGGAAAGCACACCGGTTATATACCATTTATAAGTAAAGATATAGAACCATACGCTTGAAGTATCATCGGAAGCAGGTGCACCCCAATTAGCAAAAACAAGGATAAATACCAATGTAAAGAAATGAAGCATAGTCTTCGACATCGGGCGTTTTGCAGGCGGAGGAACGATATTCATTTGTTCCTCTTTTTTTATTTTTTCTTCCTTTCGGTAAATGAAAGACATAACCAAGCCGATAATAACCGAAAACGTAACTGCTCCTATCATACGGGCAACGCCCATTTCTACACCAAGAATACGCCATGTTAGAATAATGGACAGAATGCTGATTGCAGGCCCCGAATAGAGGAAGGCAATAGCAGGCCCTAATCCCGCTCCACGCTTGTAGATACTGGTAAACAACGGAAGAATAGTACAGGAACATACCGCCAGTATAGCACCTGAAACAGCAGCAACCGTATAGGACAACCATTTCTTCGCATTTGCTCCGAAATACTTCAACACCGCACCCTGACTGATAAAAACGGCTATCACGCCTGCGATAAAAAATGCAGGCAACAGACACATGACAACGTGTTCCTGCGCGTACCATTTCGACAAGTCGAGTGTAGCATCAATCGCCGTCATAAACCGTTCGCTTCCCAACGGCATAAAAAATACCGCTGCAAAGATAACGACCATCCAAAGTAGGATTTTCAGCTCTTTTTTAGTTTCCATACAGTTTTATTATACGCCCAATAATTTGCGGATTTCGCTTTCGGAAGGAACGTAACCTTTAATTTTCACTTCGCCGTCTACAACTATGCCGGGCAAACTCATCACGTTATACTTCATGATTTCCATAATATCTTCCTGTTTGGATAGTTTTATATCCAATCCGTTATCTTCAATAACTTTCTTCACTGTTTCATAGGTTGTTTTACATTTGGCACAACCTGTTCCTAATACGATGATTTCCATATTATTTATCTTTTAATTGTTTGTCTAAATACTTGTAATAATATAATAGATACCGACGATGATGAAAATAGCTGCAACTACCCATTTGAACCACTTCTGGAAGGCATTCATTTTGTTATAGAATTTACCTACATTACTAACGCTGTATGCCAGAAGCCAGGCAATGATTATGACAGGTAACCCTGTTGCGATAGCAAATACAGGAGGAAGCAGTAAGCCCGACGGACTGGCAATCGTCATCGGTATTAATCCACCGAAATATAAAACACCACTATAAGGACAGAAAGCAAGGGCAAAGAGTAGTCCAAGAAGAAACGCATCGAGATAGGTTTTCTTTCCTTTCTTGTTTTCTATCTTTGAGGTTAATTTATTCATTCCCGGAACCTTTATTTTGATAATGTCCAACATGAATATTCCGATAATGACTAATGCGATGCCAAGCCATATTCCACCTACGTTTTGTAGTAATTTGGCTACTTGAAACCGGCTTGCTCCGAAATAGAAAATCAGTCCGAGTGCCGTGTAGGTAAACATTCTGCCCAACGTATAGAACATACCATTGAACATTACCCTGCGTTTATCACCTATATCTTTACTTAAATAGGCTGTAGCAGTGATATTGGTAGCTAATGGACAAGGGCTGATAGCGGTCATTAAACCAAGCAGAAACGCTGTCAGTATTGGCCAGTTCGATCCGTCGGCAAGGTTTTGCAAATAATCCATCATAACCTTTTATCGACTTCGGTTTTGATTAAATTTGTTAGTTTTTCGGGACTGTTCAAAGCACTTGCAAAAGCTTCTTTGGTAATTTCGATATTATTATCGCCTTTAGCAATAATAAGGGCATTCCACGTTACTTCGTATTTTTCTACAAGGGAAGCATTTTGTTCTTCATCGGTCTTTACCTCAATAAATTTAACATGTGGATTGTCCGCATAAAGCTCTTTTATTGTCTTTTCTGTTACATCACCTACCGCAATACAGGTTTTGCAACGTTGTTTACCGTGGAAATAGTAAACGTTTACAGTAGAAGCATCCGCCACTTGCTCTTTTACTTCCGCACCATTTCCGGTAGTTTGTCCGTTGTTCTTTTGTGTGTTACCGCCACAAGCAACCAGTAATACGGCGAAAAGCCCGATTAAAATATTCTTCTTCATACAATTAATGATTTATTTGTTTTTACATGATATTTATTTAGTTCTTTGCTAACTTCAATATGCGTAATGCACCCCTTATTACAATGGCAAATACAATACTGCCTATTACCAAATCAGGTATGTTGCTGTCCAGCCACCACACTGTAACTCCTGCTAAAATTATCCCTGCATTTATTATTACATCATTGGAGGAGAATATCAGGCTTGCCTGTATATGAGCATCTTTACTTTTGGTTCTTTGCAGGATTAGCAGACAAGCTGTATTTGCAATAAGAGCAAGAATAGAAATTACAATCATTGTTTGAAAATGAGGTACTTCTTCAATTCCTATAAACCGTTTAATTACCTCGATAAAGCCTAAGACAGCTAATAGTATTTGAAAATAACCGCTTATCAACGCTACTTTCTTTTTTCGGGTTATGGCTGCACCTACGGCAAAAAGACTTAATGTATATACTAAAGCATCTGCAAGCATATCCAGGCTATCGGCTACTAATCCCATTGATTTGGAAATAACACCTGTTGTCATTTCTATAACGAAAAATGCGAAGTTGATTATCAGGACAGCCCATAATGCTTTTCTTTGTTTTTTATCCTCATTTTCTTGTTTGACATATTCGGTTTCTGTATTTTCCAATAAGGTAGAACCTAAGCTCAATTCTGCTATGGCAGATTCAATTACTTTGATGTCGTTTGCATGGATTATAGTCAGTATCCTGTTTGTTAAGTCGTACTCCTGATTAAGTATATTATCAATACTCTCTAATTTCAAGCGTATGAGGTTTTCCTCGCAAGGACAATCCATTTTATCTATTTTGAAAACAGCTTTATACATAATATTTATTTATAATATTTCTTCCGAAGCCAAAAAGCTAAGTTTACCAACAGGATTAATACCGGGACTTCGACCAATGGCCCGACTACTCCGGCAAAGGCTTGTCCGCTATGTAATCCGAATACGCCGATTGCCACTGCGATAGCCAGTTCAAAGTTGTTTCCGGTAGCAGTGAAGGCAATAGAAGCATTTTTATCATAAGAAGCACCCAGCCACTTGCCGGCAAAGAAACTAAGCAGGAACATCACCACAAAGTAGATAAGTAACGGTATAGCTATACGAACTACATCGAGTGGTATTTGTACAATCAGTTCACCTTTCAGGCTGAACATAAGGACGATTGTAAATAACAGTGCGATTAAGGTTATTGGGGATATTTTCGGGATAAACTTTTCCTTATACCACTGTTCGCCTTTCCATTTTACTAATAAAAGCCGGCTTAATATTCCCATTAAGAAAGGAATACCTAAGTAGATAGCAACCGTTTCGGCAATCGTACCAATGGAAATATCAACGATAGCCCCTTCAAACCCGAAGAGAGGAGGAAGTTTCGTAATAAACAACCAAGCATAGAAACTGTAAAAGAATACCTGAAAGATACTGTTCAAGGCTACTAAACCTGCACCATATTCTGTATTCCCTTCCGCCAAGTCATTCCAGACAAGAACCATCGCTATACACCGTGCCAAACCGATAAGAATCACACCTACCATATATTCCGGGTAATCATGTAAGAAGATGATGGCAAGTAAAAACATTAATACCGGTCCGATAATCCAATTTAGGATTAACGAGACGGATAATATTTTTACATCCTTGAAAACCTTCGGTAATTGTTTATAATCGACTTTTGCCAATGGCGGATACATCATTAGGATTAGTCCAATGGCAAGCGGAATATTTGTTGTCCCTTTAGACATTGAATCAATGGCTGAACTGGCAGAAGGGAAAAAATAACCTAAAGCTACTCCTATGCCCATTGCCAAAAAAATCCATAGTGTTAGATTCTTGTCCAAAAAGCTCATTTTCTTTTTACTCATTGCTTTTCAATTTAATTATTGAGATTAAGTAACCAATGACCGACATCTCGCCATTGATCGAACTTCCATCCGATTTCTTTCATGAGGGAAGCCTGTTTGAATCCGAATTTCTCATGTAATTTCACACTACCTTCATTCGGGATACAAATTCCGGCAATTAACACATGGGTATTTTCTTTGTCTAAGTTTTGGAATAAATGTTCGTACAGCGTAGAACCCAAGCCTTTCCCGATATAGTCTTTATCTAAATAGATGGTAACTTCTTTGGTAGAAGAGTAAGCACATCTGCCGTTCCATTTATGAATGTAATAATAGCCTGCTACTTTACCTTCAATTTCACCTACATAATAGGGAAAGCCGGAATCAATAATTTCATTGATTCTTCCTTTCATTTCGGTTTCCGGCACAGGGGTCGTTTCAAACGTTACAGCAGTATTTTCAATGTAGTAGTTGTAAATTTCACAAATCCTACGGGCATCTTCCAATGTTACTTTTCTAATTTTCATATACAATTATTCAATTCGCTTTTATACGCACAATTCGCAAAAGAGCGAACATTGTGGGTAAATTTTTTATTGTCTGTTACAAGTTTCCTCATTTTTAATATTAATGAAAAAAGAGGAAAATAACTTTTTTGCTTTTTCCCAATTTTCTTCATTGATGCAGTATTTAACTGTCGGAAGTGTAATTGTTCCTTGTATTAATTCCGCATCTTTTAGTTCATTCAGGTGTTGCGACAATGTGCTTTTGGCAATAGGCAGTATTTCCGACATATCGCCGTGATAACAACAGGATTGGTTGGCAAGCATCTGTAAGATAGCTATACGGATAGGATGCCCCAGCGCTTTAGCAATACGGGCAAGCTGTTCTTGTTCGGCTGTTAGTTCTTTCTTTGACATATCACTTATATTTATCGTTCGCAAATATACGAATAGTTTTTTAATTCGCAAAACCACGAACGGTATTTTTATTTTGATATTGGTTTATATGCTCGAATTTATAATGTAGATCGCTCTTTATTACCGCAAACATACGAGCTATTAGCTTTGCCCTTATAGCATTCAATACTGACATCTTATTTTTCCCCTCTGCTATTTTCCGCTCATAATATTTTCGTAATTCACTATTTTTATTCTGTATAGCTGATAAGGCTGCTAAATGGAGCAAGGTTTTAATACTCTTATTTGCTCTTTGAGAAACTCTGTTTTTAGAATGTTGACTACTTCCTGATGAATAACTAAAAGGAGCTACTCCTGCATGACAACAAAACTTTCTACTATCAGAAAATTTAGTAAATGCTTGTGTTTCCAAAATCATTTTTAGAGAAGTCTTTTTTCCAATTCCTTCAATGCTTAATAATAACTCCATTTGACGGGACAAAAGAGTATCTCCTTTTATAGTGGTTTCAATTTCATCTTCTATGTTTTTTATGGCTTTTTCTAATTCCTTTATCAAGAGAGCCAAGCGTTTTTGTTTCATTTTATAAATATCATTTGGCATATACTCTTTTTGATCTGATAATTGTGCTTGATACTTTGCTTTATCAACACATAACATATTTAATTCGGTAGATAACAGTTTGATTGCCTCAATACTTGCAGACGGTTTTTTATATATTTTAATTCTGTCAAAATAACGGAAAGCATATAAAGCAATTCGTTTAGCGTCTATCGAATCGTTTTTACCTCGTTGTAGTCCTGAACTATACTTTATCTGGGTAGGATCTTCCATCCATAGTTTATAGCTGTCTGTTTGGCAAGCAATAATTAGAGGATTGATATATAATCCTGTAAATTCTGCACACACGATTATTTGTTCCGCATCAATATCTTGCTCTTCACATACTATTGACAGATAGCTTTCAATGCTCTTTTGATGATTTGGTATAACATCTTGCTTTAATGCTACTCCATCATGCAAAAGACAACAATCCAAGTTTTTCTTACTGACATCAATTCCAATAAAATAATAATTCTTCATAAAGTTCATGATTTAAGAATTTTACATGGAAAGGCACTTGAATATATCCTAAAAACCTTAAATATCATTCAGATCAAATTCTTATATAGGTCTAATTCAAGACAGAATAACAAGTTCATAATAGTAACATAAGGCTTTCTTAACATCCATGATGATTTACTTGTTATCCTCCTTTCTTATTGCCTTAAAGATAGATTATTTGACTGCTTGAACAGTTAAAAGGATTTAAAATGAGTTCCAAATAGTAACATAGACCTTTAATTTTCTCTTTTTCCATATGGTTCACTCATTATAGTTTACAATTTAATGCTGATGCAAACCTAAGGTTTTTCCATGACTTTTAAAAAATGACGGGGAGAAAAAGTAACAAAAAGCCGATAACGACACTACTACCGTATTAAATGGGACTATCCACAATTTTGTGTAAATGAAAATCTACAGGGTTCAGGTTATACTTGAATCCTGTTTTCAAATATAGTCAAAAACTGGTTGAAAATCATCCCCCAGTTCCATATCGGTTGGCTCCATTTCTTCTCAATTTCGGCAATAGCCAGATAAACAGACTTTTTGAGCGCATCATCATTTGTGGAAAATCCTCTCCTCGTTGACCCCTGTTCGCCAATCGAAACTGATCCCCTCCGCCAATTGAAATTGCCCCCGTTTGCCAATTGAAATTGATCC
>NZ_JARXWI010000006.1 GCF_029893085.1 Parabacteroides sp. PFB2-10 | reverse complement strand
CGTTAAAAAGTGTTTCTCCCGGGAGTTTGTCTCCGAAGTCCCGCTTTTTTGCGCGCAAAGTCGGGCGGAAATTACAAATCGTAAATTGGGGGTTTTGTCGAAAACTGGTAAATTAACGTTTGTTTACGTTTTCGTAGGTGTCTGAATCAGGATTCACCGGATACGCAAGATATCTCCTCTTTTAAACAAAAAAAGAGCTACCGGAAAAACTTCCGGTAGCTTTTATATAAGATAGGATTCGCTTCGTATGATTAGTCTTCGTCTTCGATTGCGCTGAAGTCTACGACATTTTTGCGGTTGGCAAAGATGCGATCGAATTCGTCTTTGGCTCCGACAACTAATTTGTCGAATTCACGCTGTCCGGTTCCTGCCGGGATCAGGTGACCACAGATTACGTTTTCTTTCAGGCCTTCCAAGCGGTCTACTTTACCGTTGATAGCTGCTTCATTCAATACTTTCGTTGTCTCCTGGAAGGAAGCAGCCGACATAAAGCTGGTGGTTTGCAGTGCGGCACGGGTGATACCCTGCAGGATCTGGTTGGCGGTTGCCGGAACAGCATCGCGCACATCTACCAGTTTCAGGTCACGGCGTTTCAACATACTGTTTTCATCGCGCAGCTTACGGGCGGTAACGATCTGTCCGGCGTGCATGGTCTGTGAATCGCCCGCGTCGAGCACCACTTTCTTGCCCCAGATACGGTCGTTTTCTTCCATAACTTCCAGTTTGTCAACCACCTGTTGTTCGAGGAAGCGGGTATCTCCCGGATCGACAACTTCTACCTTGCGCATCATCTGACGTACAATTACTTCGAAGTGTTTGTCGTTGATCTTCACACCCTGCAGGCGATATACGTCCTGAACTTCGTTCACGATGTATTCCTGAACAGCCGTCGGACCTTTGATTGCCAGAATGTCGGAAGGAGTGATAGCTCCATCGGACAACGGCATACCCGCACGGATATAGTCGTTTTCCTGAACAAGCAACTGCTTAGACAGCGGCACCATGTATTTCTTCACTTCACCCAGCTTAGAGGTTACGGTGATTTCACGATTACCACGTTTGATCTTACCGAATCCAACTTCACCGTCGATTTCAGATACGACAGCCGGGTTAGACGGGTTACGTGCTTCGAACAACTCGGTTACACGCGGAAGACCTCCGGTGATGTCACCAGTCTTACCAACAGCACGAGGTATTTTCACCAATACTTCACCGGCCTTGATCATATCGCCTTCTTCGATGATTACGTGAGATCCCAGCGGCAAAGAATAATTCTTCAGATGGTTGCCGTTTTCGTCCACAATGTGGGCAGCAGGAGCCTTTGTTTTATCTTTCGATTCGATGATGATCTTTTCTTTCAAACCGGTCGTCTCATCGCTTTCCACCTTATAGGTGTTACCCTCAATCACGTTTTCAAATTCTACCTTACCGGAAACTTCCGATACGATAACGGCATTGAACGGGTCCCATTCGATGATTGTGTCGCCCTTCTTTACCTTATCTCCACTCTTGAAGAAGAGTTTAGAACCGTAAGGAATGTTGTGGGTCAACAGGACAATGTTGGTATTCGGATCGACGATACGCATTTCAGCCAGACGGCTAACGACTACCTGATGTTTCTTATTGGTAGCATCTTCTGCGTCAACGGCACGAAGTTCTTCAATTTCAAGGATACCGTCGTATTTGGATACGATACTGTTTTCCGTTGCGATGTTGGAGGCAATACCCCCAACGTGGAACGTACGCAGTGTCAACTGGGTTCCCGGTTCACCGATAGACTGGGCGGCAATAACACCAACCACTTCACCTTTCTGAACCATTTGACCGGTTGCCAGGTTACGTCCGTAACATTTGGCACATACCCCTTTCTTCGATTCACAGGTAAGTACCGAACGGATCTCAACACTCTCGATCGGAGAGTTCTGGATCTTATCGGCCGCATCTTCGCGGATCTCTTCTCCGGCATTGACAATGATCTCGCCAGTCAGCGGATGTTGAATGTCGTGTACAGAGACACGTCCGAGTATACGTTCGTATAAAGAGGCGATCACCTCTTCATTGTTTTTCAGTTCTGTGCAAACCAGGCCACGCAGCGTACCGCAGTCCTCTTCGTTGATGATCACATCGTGTGATACGTCCACCAGACGACGGGTCAGATAACCGGCGTCAGCCGTTTTCAAAGCCGTATCGGCCAACCCTTTACGGGCACCGTGGGTAGAGATAAAGTACTCGAGCACCGACAATCCTTCTTTAAAGTTAGAAAGAATCGGATTCTCAATGATCTGTCCGCCGTCAGAACCACTCTTTTGCGGTTTCGCCATCAATCCACGCATACCGGACAGCTGACGGATCTGTTCTTTCGATCCACGGGCACCGGAGTCCATCATCATGTAAACCGAGTTGAAACCATCGTTGTCGTCGGCCAGCTTCTTAATAAGGATATTAGAGAGCTTGCTGTTAACGTGGGTCCAGGTATCGATGATCTGGTTGTAACGTTCGTTGAAGGTGATGAATCCCATATTGTAGTTGGCCAGGATCTGTGCCACTTCCTCGTCGCCTTCGGCAACCAATGTTTCTTTTTCTTCGGGGATCAATACGTCGGCCAGGTTGAACGACAAACCTCCCTTGAAAGCCATCTGGTAACCCAGGTTCTTGATATCGTCAAGGAACTGAGCCGTACGAGCCACACCACATGTCTTGATCACTTTACCAATGATATCACGCAGTGATTTCTTACCCAGGATCTCGTTGACATAACCTACCTCTTCAGGAACAAACTCATTCACCATCAAGCGTCCTACAGAAGTTTCGATCATTTCGCGAACGGGGTTACCTTCGCTGTCTACGTTCTGTACATATACCTTGATCGGGGCATGGATAGCTACCTTGCCTTCATTGTAAGCAATGGTTGCCTCTTCCGGTCCGTAGAAAGTAAGGCCTTCACCTTTAGCTCCTTTACGCAGTTTGGTGATATAATAGAGTCCCAAAACCATATCCTGAGAAGGTACGGTAATAGGCGCCCCATTGGCCGGGTTAAGGATATTATGCGATGCAAGCATCAGCATTTGCGCTTCCAGAACAGCTTCGTTGCCTAATGGCAAGTGAACAGCCATCTGGTCACCGTCGAAGTCGGCATTGAACGCCGTACACGCCAACGGGTGTAGCTGAATAGCTTTTCCTTCGATCAATTTGGGTTGGAAAGCCTGGATACCCAAACGGTGCAATGTCGGGGCACGGTTCAGAAGCACCGGATGTCCTTTCATTACATATTCCAGAATATCCCATACCACTGGTTCTTTCCGGTCGACGATCTTCTTAGCGGATTTCACCGTTTTCACGATGCCGCGTTCGATCAGTTTACGGATAACGAATGGTTTATAAAGTTCGGCTGCCATGTTTTTAGGCAAACCGCATTCATGCATTTTTAATTCCGGACCTACCACGATTACCGAACGGGCTGAGTAGTCAACACGTTTACCGAGTAGGTTCTGACGGAAACGTCCCTGTTTCCCTTTCAAACTGTCGGAGAGTGATTTCAACGGACGGTTGGCATCTGTTTTCACAGCGCTCGATTTGCGTGAGTTGTCGAACAACGAGTCGACAGCTTCCTGCAACATACGTTTTTCATTACGCAGGATCACTTCCGGCGCTTTGATATCGATCAGTCGTTTCAGACGGTTGTTACGGATAATCACACGACGGTAGAGGTCGTTCAGGTCGGAGGTAGCAAAACGTCCACCATCCAGCGGCACCAACGGACGCAGTTCGGGCGGAATAACCGGTACCACCTTTACAATCATCCATTCCGGTTTGTTCCGGTTGCGTGACGCACGGAATGACTCAACCACCTGAAGACGTTTCAGGGCTTCGTTCTTACGCTGCTGCGAAGAGTCCGTGCTGGCACGGTGACGCAGGTCATAAGAAAGAGCATCCAGATCAAGACGTTGCAACAGGTCGTATACCGCTTCAGCACCGATTTTGGCAATGAACTTATTGGGATCGGTATCGTCGAGCAGTTGGTTTTCTTTTGGCAGACTATCCAGGATATCCAGATATTCTTCTTCCGACAAGAGATCCAATTCGGCTACGGAGTCAACACTTCCCGGCTGGATAACGACATAGCGTTCGTAGTAGATAATAGAATCGAGCTTTTTGGTAGGTACACCTAACAGATAACCGATCTTATTGGGCAGTGAACGGAAATACCAGATGTGTGCCACCGGCACAACCAAATGGATATGTCCCATACGTTCACGACGCACTTTCTTTTCCGTAACTTCCACACCACAACGATCGCAGACAATTCCTTTGTAACGGATACGTTTGTATTTACCACAATGGCATTCGTAGTCCTTGATCGGACCAAAAATGCGCTCGCAGAACAAACCATCACGTTCAGGCTTATAGGTACGATAGTTGATCGTTTCCGGTTTCAATACTTCACCGCTTGAGTTCTCAAGAATCTCTTCCGGGGAAGCTAAACCGATTGTAATCTTTGAAAAGCTACTCTTTATTTTATTTTCTTTTCTAAAAGCCATATTCTTCTAATTGAGAATTGAGAGTTGATAATTGATAATTAGTCCAGCGTAAAACTCAGACCAAGACCACGAAGTTCGTGGAGCAATACGTTCAATGATTCAGGGATGCCCGGCTGTGGCATGGGATCTCCCTTCACAATGGCTTCGTATGCTTTGGAACGGCCGACAACGTCGTCCGACTTAATGGTAAGAATTTCTTGCAGGATATGAGCAGCGCCGAATGCTTCGAGCGCCCAAACTTCCATTTCTCCGAAACGTTGTCCCCCGAATTGAGCTTTACCACCTAATGGCTGCTGAGTAATCAAAGAGTACGGACCGATTGAACGTGCGTGCATCTTGTCATCAACCATGTGACCCAGTTTCAGGAAGTAGGTAACACCTACGGTTGCCGGTTGGTCGAATCGTTCTCCGGTTCCACCATCATACAGATAGGTCTTTCCGTAACGAGGAATACCTGCTTTGTCAGTCCAGTCATTCAAATCGTCTAATGAGGCACCGTCGAAGATCGGCGTAGCGAATTTGGCATCCAGCTTACGTCCGGCCCAACCCAGTACAGCTTCAAAAATCTGTCCGAGGTTCATACGGGAAGGTACACCCAGCGGGTTCAAACAGATATCAACCGGTGTTCCATCTTCGAGGAACGGCATATCTTCCTGGCGAACGATTTTAGAAACAATACCTTTGTTTCCGTGGCGTCCTGCCATTTTATCTCCCACCTGGATCTTACGTTTCTTAGCGATATATACTTTAGCCATCTGAACAATACCTGTCGGAAGCTCATCACCGATCGTAAGGTCGAATTTCTTACGACGCAACTCGGCATCCAACTCTTTGAACTTTTTCAAATAGTTAAGAATAACCTGTTTGATCAGTTCGTTCTTTTGTTCGTCAGCTGTCCATTTGCTTACTTGTACGGCACTGTAGTCAAGGTCTTCCAATACTTTACGGGTGAATTTATTCCCTTTGGTAACAACTTCCACATTCATAAAGTCTTTCACTCCCTGAGAGGTTTTACCATTGGTAAGAACAACTAACTTTTCAACCAATTTGGCTTTCAGTTCAGCCAGTTTGGTATCATACTCTTCATCCAATTTGGGAAGAATCGCTTTGTCTGTCAAACGAGACTTGCGTTTCTTAACCGCTTTTGAGAAGAGAGCTGTATCGATCACCACTCCTCGCAGAGAAGGAGTTGCTTTTAAAGAAGCATCTTTCACATCTCCTGCTTTGTCTCCGAAGATAGCACGAAGCAGTTTTTCTTCCGGAGAAGGATCGGACTCCCCTTTCGGAGTGATCTTACCAATCAGGATATCTCCGGGTTCGATACGCGCTCCGATGCGAACAATACCTCTTTCATCCAGGTCTTTTGTTGCTTCTTCGCTCACATTCGGGATATCGGAAGTCAATTCTTCCATACCGCGTTTGGTTTCACGTACCTCGAGGATGTATTCGTCTACATGCACAGAGGTAAAGAAATCTTCACGTACCATGCGTTCGTTCAATACGATCGCATCCTCATAGTTGTACCCTTTCCAAGGCATGTAAGCCACCATGACATTACGTCCAAGTGCCAATTCGCCGTTTTGAGTAGAATACCCTTCGGTGAGCACATCTCCGGCAACAACCCGTTGACCGACTTTGCAAATAGGATGCAAGTCAACAGTGGTGCTTTGGTTTGTCTTTCTCCACTTAGGAATAATATAAGATTTAACCGCATCGTCGAAGCTCACGAAGTCTTCATCTTCCGTACGATCATATTTAATCTTAATAGTCGTTGCATCTACATAAACCACCTCTCCTTCACGTTCGGCAACGATTTGAGTACGTGAGTCGCGTGCAACTTGTTTCTCAATACCGGTACCAACAATAGGAGCGTCGGCATGCAACAAAGGAACTGCCTGGCGCATCATGTTAGATCCCATCAACGCACGGTTGGCATCGTCATGTTCCAAGAACGGAATCAAAGAGGCGGCAATAGAGGCAATCTGCGTCGGCGAGACGTCCATCAGATCCACTTCTGCCGGTGACACAACCGGGAAGTCAGCTTCCAAACGTGATTTCACCTTGTCGCGGATAAAGCGGCCTTTCGCATCCAGAGGAGCATTCCCTTGGGCAATAGTCAGTTTCTCTTCCTCTTCAGCCGTATAATATTGTAATCCTTCTTCTGAGAAGTCTACCTTTCCATCGGTTACATTACGATAAGGCGTAGATATAAAGCCGAGGTCATTTATCTTGGCATACACACAAAGCGAGGAGATCAAACCGATATTCGGTCCTTCAGGTGTTTCAATCGGACAAAGACGACCATAATGTGTATAGTGTACGTCACGCACCTCGAAACCGGCACGTTCACGGGAAAGACCACCCGGGCCTAATGCCGACAGACGACGTTTGTGAGTGATCTCAGCCAGCGGATTGGTCTGATCCATAAACTGCGACAAGGCGTTTGTTCCGAAGAAAGAGTTGACAACGGAAGAAATTGTCTTCGCATTGATCAAATCGATCGGTGTAAATACCTCATTATCGCGTACGTTCATACGTTCACGAACCGTACGGGACATACGTGCCAATCCGATACCGAATTGATTATATAACTGCTCCCCTACCGTACGCACACGACGGTTACTAAGGTGGTCGATATCATCCACAATCGCTTTTGAATTGATCAATTCAATCAAGTATTTGATGATCTCGATGATATCCTCCTTAGTCAATACCTTTACGTCGTCGCTGGTAGAAAGGCCTAATTTTTTATTGATTCTGTAACGCCCAACTTCTCCCAGGTCATAACGCTTTTCTGAGAAGAAGAGGTTTGTGATTACTTCACGAGCACTGGCGTCATCAGCCGGGTCTGCATTACGCAGCTGTCTGTAAATGTACAGGACGGCTTCTTTTTCCGAGTTACTCGGGTCTTTTTGTAGTGTGTTATATATAATAGCATAGTCGGAGAGATTCTGATCTTCCCGATGCAATAAGATATGTTGAGTTCCCGATTCGAGAATTTCTTCGATGTTATCCTGATCCAGAATAGACTCACGATCGATGATAACATCATTACGTTCAATAGAAACCACCTCACCGGTATCTTCATCCACAAAGTCTTCTACCCAGGTCTTCAGTACACGAGCAGCCAACTTACGTCCGATAAGCTTTTTCAGGTTTGTCTTCGTTACTTTAACCTCTTCCGCCAGATTGAATATTTCGAGAATATCTTTATCGCTTTCAAAGCCGATCGCTCTCAAAAGGGTAGTTACTGGCAATTTCTTTTTACGGTCGATATAGGCATACATGACATTGTTGATGTCTGTAGCAAATTCGATCCAGGATCCTTTAAACGGGATAATACGGGCTGAGTAGAGTTTTGTTCCGTTTGCATGCGTGCTTTGTCCGAAGAATACACCGGGCGAACGGTGCAACTGAGAAACAACGACGCGTTCAGCTCCATTGATAACAAAGGTTCCTCTTTCGGTCATGTATGGGATAGGTCCCAGATATACATCCTGGATAACGGTATCGAAATCTTCGTGATCCGGGTCTGTACAATACAGCTTTAACTTAGCTTTTAAGGGAACACTATAGGTTAATCCTCTCGCAATACACTCTTCGATCGTATAACGGGGCGGATCAATGTAGTAGTCTAAAAACTCTAACACGAAATTATTGCGTGTATCTGCGATCGGGAAATTCTCTGCAAATACTTTATATAATCCCTCCTTCTTACGTTTTTCGGGAGCTGTGTCAAGTTGTAGAAAGTCTTGGAATGACTTCAATTGTACTTCGAGAAAATCCGGATAAGGCAGTGGATTCTTGATCGAAGCGAAGTTAACTCTTTGTTTGTCAGTTGTTGAAGACATCTGTAAGGATTTTATTGAACTTAATGAAAATATAGACGCAAAAAGGTTAAGAGTCTCCTTTTGATCGCAGACTCTTAACCACCTACCTGCTTAACAGGCTATGAATTTTATTTAAGCTCAACTTCTGCTCCTGCTTCTTCTAAGCTCTTCTTTAATCCTTCTGCGTCTGCTTTCGCCATACCTTCTTTGATAGGGCTTGGAGCACCGTCAACTAAGTCTTTTGCTTCTTTCAAGCCAAGACCAGTCAGTTCTTTTACTAATTTTACGATTGCTAATTTGTTAGCACCCGCAGCTTTCAATACTACGTCGAAAGAAGTTTTTTCTTCTTCAGCCGGTGCAGCAGCAGCTGCAGGACCTGCAACAGCAACAGCTGCAGCAGCAGGTTCGATTCCGTACTCTTCTTTCAGGATAGTAGCGAGTTCGCTCACTTCTTTTACAGTCAAGTTTACTAATTGTTCAGCAAAAGCTTTCAAATCTGCCATTTTTGTATAATTTAAATGTTTATTTATCAGTAATAAGTTATATGAAATTTATCTCTCTTCCAGTGTTTTCAAAATACCGGTAAGAGTTTGACCTCCTGATTGCAGAGAAGAAATAACATTCTTCACCGGAGATTCCAACAGAGCGATAACATCTGCAATAAGCTCGTTCTTGCTCTTGATGTTTACCAGGGCATCGAGGTTTTCAGCACCAATATAGAAGCTTTCCTGCACGTATGCGGCTTTCAATTGTGGTTTAGCTACTTCACCTTTTTTTGCACCTTTCGTAAAATCCTTAATCAGTTTGGCCGGGGTATTAGCCTGCTGCGAGAACATAATGGCTGTATTACCCTTCAGTGATTCGTCTAACGGAGAGAAGTCTCCTTCAACGTTTTCCAATGCTTTTTTCAGCAACGTATTCTTAACAACAATCAGTTTGATTTCCTGTTTGAAGCAAGCTTTTCTTAATTGGCTGGTTTTCTCCGCATTCAATGCTTCGATATCAGTCAAATAGAAATGAGGATATTCCTTTACGGTTGCCGTAAGCTTCTCTATAATAGCGTATTTATCTTCCTTTCTCATTGCTCAATTGTTTTTTAGTTCTCTTCAACTGATTTAGGGTCAATTTTAATACCCGGACTCATTGTACTTGAAAGATAAATGCTCTTAACGTATGTACCTTTTGCTGCTACCGGTTTCAGTTTGATCAACGTTGCGATAAACTCTTTGGCATTGTCACGGATCTGATCCGGAGTAAAGGAAACTTTACCCACAGATGTATGTACAATACCTGTTTTGTCTACTTTAAAGTCGATCTTACCTTGTTTAACCTCTCTAACAGCGTTTCCGATCTCATTGGTAACCGTACCGCTCTTGGGGTTAGGCATCAAGCCACGAGGCCCTAACACTCTACCTAAAGCACCGATTTTACCCATGATAGACGGCATGGTAATGATAACATCAATGTCGGTCCAACCGCCTTTGATCTTATCGATATACTCATCCAACCCAACATATTCCGCACCGGCTGCAGTAGCTTCGGCTTCTTTGTCAGGTGTACATAATGCAAGAACTCTGATCTGCTTGCCCGTTCCGTGCGGCAAAGAGACAACGCCTCTCACCATCTGGTTTGCTTTACGGGGGTCAACACCTAAGCGAACGTCCACATCAACTGAGGCATCGAATTTTGTCGTAGTAATTTCTTTTACTAAGGCAGATGCTTCCTTTAATGTATACATTTTCCCAGGTTCAATCTTGCTTAAAGCCAACTTTTGATTTTTTGTAAGTTTACTCATCTCAATTGATTTTTTTAATTATTACCCGGGAATTCTCCTTTTACTGTGATACCCATACTTCTGGCTGTTCCGGCAACCATTCTCATGGCTGACTCAACAGTAAAGCAGTTCAAATCGACCATTTTGTCTTCTGCTATCGTTTTTACCTGTTCCCAGGTAATTTCCGAAATCTTTTTACGATTTGGTTCTGCAGAGCCACTCTTCTGTTTGGACACTTCCAGTAATTGGATTGCCACAGGAGGTGTTTTAACAACAAAGTCGAATGACTTATCGGCATAGTAAGTAATTACCACAGGTAATACTTTTCCAGCCTTGTCCTGAGTCCTGGCATTGAATTGCTTGCAAAACTCCATAATATTAATACCCTTAGAACCTAAAGCCGGTCCTACTGGGGGAGAAGGGTTTGCTGCTCCTCCTTTAATCTGCAATTTGATTTGTCCAGCAACTTCTTTAGCCATTTTTCTTAAATTTAATATATAACATCAATAACTTTAAGAAAGAGGGGGAGTACTTTTGTAACAATAAAGTACTATTCTTTCTCTACTTGTAAATAACCTAACTCAAGCGGGGTCTTACGTCCGAAGATTTTAACCATCACTTTGAGTTTCTTTTTCTCGGCATTGACCTCTTCGATTATGCCACTAAAACCATTGAAAGGACCATAGGTCACTTTCACGGTTTCCCCAACATAGAATTGGATGTCCATCTCTTCCTGTTGTTCCTGCAGTTCATCTACCGTACCTAAGATACGGGCTACTTCAGCAGGGCGCAAAGGAATGGGGTTTTCAGATCCCCCCAAGAAACCAATCACATTCGGGATGTTGCGTAATTGATGAGCGACTTCCCCAACCAAGGCGGCCTCTACCAATACATATCCCGGCAAGTAAGCTCTTTCTTTCATTACTTTCTTGCCGTTACGTACTGTAAAAGTCTTCTCAGTGGGAATAAGAACTTGTGACACATATTCACCCAAGTCCGAATTTTTCATCTCGGATTCCAAGTATTCCCTAACCTTATTCTCTTTGCCACTAATGGCGCGAAGAACATAAAATTTTTTCTGGATATCAGACATACTTAAAACCGATTAAAAGATTCTTTCGTAGACGATACGCATCACGCCTTCAAAAGCCAGGTCAATAACAAAGATAAGTGCTGCAATGATAAGGGAAGCGACTAATACCACTACCGCACTATTGGAGAGCTCTGTTTTTGTTGGCCAAGAAACTTTATAAACAAGTTCGTTATAAGATTCCTTAATATTGTTGATTATCTTTTTCATCGAATCTATAGATTTTTTTTGCACGGAAGGAGAGGCTCGAACTCCCGACACCTGGTTTTGGAGACCAGTGCTCTACCGACTGAGCTACTTCCGTAGATAAGCCAGCCCGAAGGCTGGCTTTATTTTTGAACTAATTATTAGTCTAACAGTTCTGTGATCTGGCCTGCACCTACTGTACGTCCACCTTCACGGATAGCGAAACGCAAACCTTCGCTACAAGCTACCGGGTAGATCAATTCTACAGTGATAGATACGTTATCACCAGGCATTACCATTTCAGTTCCTTCCGGCAAAGTGATTTCACCAGTTACGTCCAATGTACGGATGTAGAACTGAGGACGGTATTTGTTGTGGAACGGCGTGTGACGACCACCTTCTTCTTTCTTCAGGATATATACCTCAGCTCTTACTTTAGAGTGCGGTTTTACCTTGTTCGGGTGGGTGATTACCATACCACGTTTGATTTCGTTTTTGTCGATACCACGCAGCAACAAACCTACGTTGTCACCAGCCTGGCCTTCGTCCAACAGCTTACGGAACATTTCAACACCTGTTACTACAGATTTCATGCCTTCAGCTCCCAGACCGATGATCTGAACTTCTTCACCTACTTTGATGATACCTGTTTCGATACGACCTGTTGCTACTGTACCACGACCTGTGATAGAGAACACGTCTTCAACCGGCATCAAGAAAGGTTTGTCCACTTCACGCGGAGGCAGCGGAATCCAAGTATCGCAAGCTTCCATCAGCTCCATGATTTTTTCTTCCCACTGAGCGTCACCGTTCAATCCACCTAAGGCAGATCCACGGATAACCGGAGTAGCGTCACCGTCGAAGTTATAGAAAGAAAGAAGTTCTCTCATTTCCATTTCTACCAGTTCCAACATCTCTTCGTCGTCAACAGAGTCGCATTTGTTCATAAATACAACCAGTCTCGGAACGTTTACCTGACGAGCTAACAGGATGTGCTCGCGAGTCTGAGGCATAGGACCATCAGTTGCAGCAACTACGATGATTGCACCGTCCATCTGAGCAGCACCCGTAACCATGTTCTTTACATAGTCGGCGTGACCCGGACAGTCAACGTGAGCATAGTGACGATTTGCAGTCTCGTACTCAACGTGTGAAGTGTTGATAGTGATACCTCTTTCCTTTTCTTCCGGAGCGTTGTCGATAGAATCGAATGAACGCAATTCAGAAAGACCTCTCTTTGCCAATACTGTTGTGATAGCAGCTGTCAAAGTAGTTTTACCATGGTCAACGTGACCAATCGTACCGATGTTAACATGCGGTTTCGATCTTTCAAATTTTTCTTTTGCCATAACTTTAATTGTTCTTTATTTGATGAATGATCATGTTTTTTCTATAATCTCTTTTTGAGCCGGTGCCGAGATTTGAACTCGGGACCTCTTCCTTACCAAGGAAGTGCTCTACCACTGAGCTACACAGGCAATTTAGAGCGGAAGACGGGGCTCAAACCCGCGACCCTCAGCTTGGAAGGCTAATGCTCTATCAACTGAGCTACTTCCGCAAAGTAACAATTGATAATCAAAAATTAATAATGAATTATCCATTATCAATTGTTAATTATCCATTTGTTTACGTGGGCAGTGATGGATTCGAACCACCGAAGTCGAAAGACAGCTGAGTTACAGTCAGCCCCATTTGGCCACTCTGGTAACTGCCCTTTTTCTAATTGATCATTAACGATCGATAATTAATCGTTGTTTATATCAGTATTTCAAGAAAAACGTTGACCTCTGTCAACATTTATATGCTTTACCTTGTTTTCTATGCAAGTGGAGAGCTTCTAATTATCAATTATCAATTCTCCATTATCAATTAGCAAACCTTGTTTGCCTTCGAGCCTCTTGTCGGATTCGAACCAACGACCCCGAGATTACAAATCACGTGCTCTGGCCAACTGAGCTAAAGAGGCGATACCGCTCTCCCCAAAAGAGAAGCCGCTTCGTCATTGGGGCGAAACGGCTGCAAATTTAGCTATTATTTCTTTAATACCAAACTTCTATTTGTTTTTTTTTATTTGGCCCGGATTTTTTCTTTTATTTTAGCTAATTGCTTTTCCAGCGCTACAATGCATTCGTCGACAGCCTCTTCAAACGAGTCCGCTGTTTTCTCGGCAAAGCAGTCTCCATGTTTGATCTTAAGCAATATACCGGCCTGTTTGTTGTTGGCTGTTTCCGGTTTAATGACTTTCAGATTAACCTCTGCCGATGGTATGTCATCGTAGAACTTCTGTAACTTAGATACTTTTTTCTGGATAAATGCTTCCAGTTGTTCTGAAGCATCGAAATGAATCGCTTGAATTCTAATTTCCATAAGAACCTCCTTCTTTTTTTGCTCTTGGGTGAGCATGATACACTTTTTTTAATTCCTCAAAGGTAGTATGCGTATAAACACTGGTAGAGGCTAAACTGCTGTGACCAAGTATCTCTTTGACGGCATTTAGCTCTGCTCCATTATTTAACATGCTTGTCGCAAACGAATGACGCAATACGTGCGGGCTGCATTTGCCCAACGCCGGGATCTGCTTCAGATTCCTCTTTACTATATTATATATAGTGGAAGTACTTGCCGGCTCTCCATTCTTTTTTACAAAAAGCGACGGAGAAGCAATGCCGATCTCTCTATTGCGTAATGCGATATATGTCTGTAATAAGCTTTTCAAACCTTCGGCAAAAGGGATAAGTCTTTCCTTATTTCGTTTACCTTTTACCTTCACCAACATAGCACCAAAATCAATGTCGCTGTCTTTCAGGTAGGTCAATTCCGACAGGCGAACACCTGTATCGTAGAATAATTCAAGGATCAACCGATCTCTTACTCCTTCAAAGTCCTCATCGAAATGATCGCTGTCGAGCAACAATTCCATCTCTTTTTCTTTTACGAAATACGGAAGCCCTTTTTTTGTTTTCGGACCGTTTAATAAGCGTAGCGGATTACTTGACAGGACGTTTTGCTTGATGAGGTATTTGAAAAAGGATTTCAAAGAACTTAACTTCCTATTGACGGTAGTAGGTGAAAAGCCGGAGTCCAATAGGTAAACGATCCAGTTTCGCACCAAATCCTTGTCAATGGTAGAAGGAGAAAAAACACCTTCCTGATGAATTTCCGCGTATTCTCTGAATTGACTCAGGTCTTTCCTGTATGCCAAAAGTGTGTGTTCGGAATAGCTCCGTTCATACTGGAGATAGTCAAGAAAATCATCAATAAACATATATTCGTTGCATCCTTTAATATGCAACGAATATACCAATAAGATTTATATTAAGCAAGTTTTGGTGAAGAATTTTAGTCTTCCATCTGCTGCAACTTCTGAACGTAAGCAGCACGTGCGTTCTGCTTTCTCTTTGTTACAGAGGGCTTAATAAAGGCCTGGCGACTTCTCAGTTCTTTTACGATACCAGTCTTTTCGAACTTTCTTTTAAACTTCTTAAGCGCTTTTTCGATGTTTTCGCCTTCTTTTAATGGTACTACAATCATAATGAAATTTGTATGTTATTTTAATAATGAGTTACGTCCATAAAACGGGCAGCAAAATTACGCATTGTTTTTAATCTTACCAAACTTTTGTTCACTATTTTACGGCCAATCCTATTTAGATGCGTGATCTTGCAATTTGTTTTCAAGTCTGAAGGCCGTAGCGCGACGCCTGCAAAGATTGTATCCCTTGGGAATGCCTACGGAGAGTGTCGAATAGGGTAAAATGTGAAGGAGGAAGGAAATAGGAGAAAGGGATATTCAAATTATGTAATATGTGAAGATTATAGGAATCACTATCCAAAGCTCCCCTTCTTAGAAAAGAAGGGGGGGGACCATCGCTTGCGATGGTGGGGTAGTTTGCTGTATTTAAAATCACACATTTGTTCTGTTTTGTGTATTTGTGACTATCAAAGAAATAGGAAAAACATTTATAAAGAATTCAAATTACCCCACCGCTGCAAGCAGCGGTCCCCCCCTTCTTTTCTAAGAAGGGGAGCTTTTAGATACTGATCTGATATACCTTGTATCTTCAATTTCTTTCCGATCTGAAGATCTCACCACCTATTTTCACACTCCTAACTCTCGAAATGTTAAAATACGGACTGTAAGCAAAACGCCCTTTTTACTTACAATCCCATACGTTAAAAAGTGTTTCTCCCGGGAGTTTGTCTCCGAAGTCCCGTTTTTTTGCGCGCAAAGTCCCGCTGAAATTACAAATCGTAAATTGGGGGTTTTGGCGGAAATAGCCAGTTTAACATTTATTCACACCTCCATTAAATATCCGAATCATATCCAAAAAATCCGCCGATTTGCTGGGTAAACATTATGCGTTGTGCGAATTTCTCCATAATATTGTAGGGTGATCAAGTAAACCAACAAAATGATGCGTAAAACAAACTATTCTCCGATTATTTTTTTGTTCTTTTTTCTATTTTCCTTGCTTTTCTCCATACAAGGACAAACCCTGTCGAAAAAGATCGATCGTAAGGATCTGAAGCAATATGTTTCCAAACTGGCATCGCCTGCTTTGGAAGGGCGGCGAACCGGGTCGGAAGGGAAAAGACTTGCCGCTGAATATATAGCTGAACAGTTCAGGCGCTTAGGGCTAGAGACCCGTTTGGAGGAGTTTTCCCTGACGGAGAGTTACCGGGGCGAGACCTATCTGGAAACGGCGTCCGGAAAACGCTTCAAAGACTATGAAGAGATTATGTTTCAAGGGACAAACTATTATAATGAAGAGGTGGAAAAGGAGGTCGTTTTCGGAGGATATGGCAGACCGGAAGAGCTGGAATCCATTGATCTGAAAGGGCGTATAGTTCTGATCTTTTCCGTTGATCATAAAACCGGTGTAGAAGCATATTCTTTATTGCGGAAGACAGAGGCGGAAGGGCTTATCGTTGTGCCGGTCGATCGCCCGGCACGTTTTGATGCGGAGAGGGACAGAATGAAAGAGTATACGTTGCGCCACCGCTTTTTTATGCCGAATGATCCGAATGCATTTGTTCAACCCATCGCGTTAGATACGATGCGGTTCCTGAATAGCTACGTGCTTCGGGTGGCTGTAGTAAAAGAGCTGATGGGTATGCCGGAGAACAAGTTGGAGCAGTATATCAAAACGAATAAGATAACGGATGTTCCGGTTGTTCCGGTGAAAATCAAGTTCGAAAGAGCGCAAAAGGAGGTCACAACAGCGAATGTGGTCGGTCTGCTTCCCGGAAAGAGCGAAGAAACGATTGTTGTTTCCGCCCATTACGATCACTTGGGAAAGAAAGAGGCGCATTATTATCCGGGAGCGGACGATAATGCCTCCGGTGTGGCCGGTATGTTGGAACTGGCCGAGGCCTTTGCCGGAAGGAAGGATTTGCCCTATACGCTTTTATTTCTGGCGTTTGCCGCGGAAGAAGAAGGGTTGGTTGGTTCCAAATGGCATGTCAATCATCCGGATTTCAAGGCAGAAAATGTGTTCTGCAATCTGAATATGGATATGATCTCCCGGGTTGATGCCGAGCATGAGACGGCAGAGAATTATATCTATTGCCTGGGATCGGATCGTTTTCCGCAATTGCATGATGTATTGTTGAAGGCCGATAGTCTTTACGACGACTGCTTTATCGACTATTCATTGAACCAAACAGGAGGCATGTTTTCATTGTATAGTATGACTGATAGTTATAATTTTGTACAGAAAGGCGTTCCGGCATTATTCTTTACTTCGGGATTGCATCCGGATTATCATAAAACGACCGATACGGCAGATAAGATAAACTACCGCCTATTAGAAAGTCGGGTGCGCCAGATCGGGTTGGTACTTGAGTTGCTTCAACAAATACAGGAAAATTAAAAAAAATAAAGAAGAAATATGAAACGGATCTATGTAGTGGCTGTTCTTTATTTGGTCGTTCTGTCGGCAGGTTGCACGTCGAACAAGAATAAAACAACAGGCAGCAAATCGGCGGAAACCGTTGTGGAGACGCAAGAGCCCGTAGTGGAAAAGGCTACATGGCAGTCGCTGGAAGAGGGGATGGTTACGGTCGACGAGAAAGATTTTGGGGCGGTCATTGAACTGACCGGCTCGCAATTGGTGTTGGATACGGAACCCTTCAAGGTATCCGAACCGGAGATGCTGGTCAAAGACGATTACTTCCTGATGCAGAATTTGAATGTGAGTGGAGAGAATCCGGGCATGTATATGCTTTTCCGTTTGCCTGATTTTCAGTATATCACGAGCTTCGGCATACGGGGAAACGGGCCGAATGAGTTTCTGTATCCGCACATATTCCCGACAGGAAAAGAGGATGCCTTGTCGTACGTGTATGAATCATCGCGGAAAGAACTTTACGAAGCCAATTTTGCCGGAGAGCTGACATCTGTGGGTGTGGAGTTCGAGAAGGTGCCGAAAGCGGTTCGTAGCGATATTTATGGGTTTGCCACCGACGACGACACCTATTATTACACCGAGATTGTGCCGCGCGGAAGAGCCTTCTTTCGGGCTAAGATGGTGGGCGACTCGTTGCAGACGGAGCAGTTGTATAATATCTCCTTTAGTGAAAAACATAAGAGCTGGTCGGCTTATATTGGCGATTTCTTAGCACATCCCGAAGGCAAGCGCTTGGTGTATGCCTATAAGTATTTCAAACGTATTCTTTTCTATGATACGGAAACGGGGGTGACCAAAGCGGTTGATTTCAACAAAGAGGGAGTGGTTGCGGCTAATGATATTGTGACTTTAGGTCCCGACAATGTGACCTTCTACTGGGGCGCCTCTTGTTCGGCAGATTATATTTACCTAACCTATAGCGGACGGACGCCTATTCAGGTGACCAAAGAGAATAGTGAGGGGGATGGATATATCTTTGTAGAGCAATTCGACTGGCATGGAAACCCCGTTCGGAAATACAAACTGGATCATTGGGGGCCGACTGTTGTCGACGAAAAGAATCAACGGATCTATCAATTGTCTTATCTGTATGATGATCCGCTGTTTGTATACAAATTGACAATTGATAATTGATAAAAAAGAAATGGGTAATTGACACACTATCAATTACCCATTATCAATTATCCATTTGTCTTCTTAGTTGTTCTCCGGACGCAATTTGCGCACCACCGCGCCTGCCTGCCACATTTCGCTTTCGCGCAGAGCCTTCAGTTCTCTTTCCAATCCTTCGCGGTAGTCGGGCTTGCTGTTGGTGTCGATGGAGCGTTGTGCTTCATTGCCGTTGGCTACTTCAGCGTACAGCTTTTCGAAAACCGGTTTAGAGGCATCGTGGAACGGTCCCATCCAGTCTAACGCGCCGCGCTGAGCGGTGGTAGAGCAGTTGGCATACATCCAGTCCATACCGTTTTCCGCAAAGAGAGGCATCAACGACTGGGTCAGTTCTTCCACGGTTTCGTTGAATGCTTCGGAAGGTGTGTGTCCGTTGGCGCGCAATACCTCGTATTGTGCCAATAGAATACCCTGGATAGCGCCCATCAGGGTGCCACGTTCGCCGGTCAGGTCTGAATACACCTCTTTCTGGAAGGTAGTTTCAAACAGATAACCCGAACCTACACCGATACCCAATGCTACTACGCGATCCCAAGCTTTGCCGGTCGCGTCCTGGAAAATAGCGTAGCTGGAGTTCAAACCACGTCCTTCGAGGAACATACGACGAAGCGAAGTACCCGAACCTTTCGGTGCAACTAAGATCACATCCACATCTGCCGGAGGGATGATGTGGGTACGTTCTTTGTAGGTGATACCGAATCCGTGCGAGAAATAAAGTGCTTTCCCGGGGGTTAGGTATGGCTTGATGCGTGGCCATACTTCGATCTGTGCCGCGTCAGACAACAGGTATTGTATGATGGTTGCGCGTTCGCATGCCTCTTCTATTTCAAACAGGGTTTCACCCGGCACCCAACCGTCGGCTACTGCCTTGTCCCATGTTTTACCTCCTTTACGCTGACCAATGATCACGTTGAATCCGTTGTCGCGCAGGTTCAGGCTCTGGCCAGGGCCTTGCACGCCATAACCAATGATGGCGATGGTCTCGTCTTTTAATACTTCTCTTGCCTTTTCCAACGGAAACTCTTCGCGGGTTACTACGTTCTCCTGAACCCCGCCAAAATTCATAATTGCCATTTTGTGAATTGTTAATTATTAATTGTTAATTGTAAATTATAATCTCTTTGCTTTCTTACCCCCCTCCCTTGTGGGGAGGGGGCAGGGGGAGAGGTGTATTACTCCCATATTGCCGCTGCCCGGCAAATGGCTTTGCCTTCATGACAGATAGCCATGTCGTATTTGTCGTTTTCCGGTTCCCCTTTGTGTAGGGTGAGTGGCATGCCGTACTTACCTTCCGCTTGGTAAGCAATCTCAAAACGGCGGATCTCATGCTCGCGGAAAAGCGCCAGATCGAACAGATCCAATAGGTGCTCCATGTATTTGATGCTGTTGAGGTGGCCGTTGATATCGATATCGCTATACTTGACCTCGTAAGGAATGCCTTCCGTTTTCCCCTCTACGGGAGCAATCTTGCCCGGTTTTTCAATAGGACAGGGGCGATCTGTAATATATACTCCCAGCGCCTCTATATCCAACAGGGTCGGACGACGTGTCTCCATGTCGATAGCCGCCCAGATAGAGCGGGCATAACCGATCGATTTCCCCGCTTCGTTTTGTAGTTCGAAGCAGCGGCTGGTGAACAGTTTGCCTACTTCGTCGATCCAGGTGTATAGGGTGATCTTTTCGGATCGTTCGGGATACTCCATAATCTCGATAGCCAGGCGCGATAATACCCAGGCGGTATTTTTCTCATTCATATCACCATAACCGAACCCACGGGTAGAAGCGTGATTGGATGCAGCATGGATCAGGTAGTTCCCGATCATCGGAATCGTTACCCTCCCTCTGAAATCCAACAGATATTCTTCTGTTACAAAATGAAATTCACCTACTTTGTTCATTGTCTTCGAATTATGAATTGTGAATTATGAATTATGATATCGTCTCAATCATAATTCATCATTCAACATTCATCATTAACTTTCTGTTCCATCGTGGCCAGCATATCGCTTAACCGCTCTACTTTGCTTTTTGTGATGGCAATACGACCGGAGCGGATAAACTGCAGGACACCAATCGTCTCGCTTAGTTCCTTGAAGAGAGCCTGCGTCTCCGCGTAATGGCCGCTCTTTTCCAATACGACAATGTCTTCATCGATTTCCAGTACCCGCGCATTGTATTTGCGGATAAGGGCTTCCACGCCGGGCATCTTGATAAACAAATCTGTACTCAGTTTGTAAAGAGCGATCTCCTGATGCACCAGATCTTCATCCGTATTGTAATAGGCTTTCAGGATATCCACCCGTTTATCGATCTGCTTTACAACTTTGTCCATCATGTCTTCGGTTGCAAAAGTAGTAATTGTAAACTTATGAACCCCTTTTATAGCCGAAGGAGATACGGATAAAGTCTCAATATTCAGTTGACGACGAGTAAATATGATGGTGATCTGGTTCAATAATCCCACTGTATTTTCCGAGAAAATAATCACCGTATATAATTTCTTTTCCATCTTGCTGTGCGTTAATTGTCCGTTCCTGTTTGTTATTCTCCCAAAAGAATCTGGGTTATACTGGCACCGGCGGGTACCATCGGGTAGACCATACCATGCGATTCTACGTTGGCTACCAATAGATAGGCGCCGTCATGATCGAGCATCTCTGCGATCGCCCCATCCAATTCTTCCCGTTTCTCCACCAACCGGCTGCCTATTCCGTAGGCTTTTGCGATGGCCACAAAATCGGGGTTGACCATCACTGTACCCGAATACCTCTCTTTGAAGAAGAGTTCCTGCCACTGGCGTACCATGCCGAGGAAGTTATTGTTGAGTACCACCATTTTGATATTTAGGTTTTCCTGCATGATAGTACCCAGTTCCTGGATAGTCATTTGCAGTCCACCGTCGCCCATAAAGAGGCAAACCGTGCGGTCGGGCGCACCCATCTTCGCGCCGATGGCTGCCGGAAGCCCGAAGCCCATTGTGCCTAAGCCACCTGAGGTGACTACACTTCGCGTTTCGTTGTATTTGAAATAGCGCACGCCCATCATTTGATTCTGCCCGACATCGGTCACGAGTACCGCGTTATGGCCAGTGGCTTCCGATATGCGACGGATCACTTCGCCCATTTTCAGGTAGCCTTCCGTTGGATGAATCTCCTTTTGAATAACCTTCTGATCCTCTTCTTCTTCCGCTTGTCGGAACGAAGCGATCCATTCCGTATGGGTGGTCGTATCAAGCAGTTCGGTTATGGCGGCAAGCGTCTCTTTGGCATCGCCACAAACCGGCACATCAACGGCTACATTTTTCCCGATCTCACTGTTGTCGATATCGAAATGGATCACCTTTGCCTGCTTGGCATAGGTCTGCAGATTGCCTGTTACCCGGTCGTCGAAACGCATACCGATGGCGATCAACACATCACATTCCATTGTTTTCAGGTTAGGACCCACATTACCATGCATACCTAACATCCCTTTATTCAACGGATGATCGCTTGGCAAAGCGGAAAGACCCAATACAGTTAAGCCGGCAGGAATATTCGCTTTCTCCAGCATGGCTTTCAATGCCTCTTCCGCATGTCCCAGGATTACCCCCTGCCCTACCAACGCAAATGGCTTCTTGGCATTGTTTATCAGCTCGGCAGCCGCCTGGATCTGTGTAAAATCAATATCCGGATAGGGCTGGTAACTGCGTATCGTATTCACCTTTTCGTAGGCATAGTCGATCAGTCCTACCTGCGCATCTTTCGCCAGGTCGATCACAACCGGCCCCGGACGCCCGGTAGAAGCGATATAGAATGCTCGTGAGATAGCCCAGGCAATCTCTTCCGGTTTGCGCACCTGGTAGGCCCATTTGGTGATAGGTTGCGTAATGCCGATCACATCGATCTCCTGAAAAGCATCGGTTCCCAACAGAGGCGAAGGCACCTGCCCGGTGATAACAACAATAGGTGTGCTATCCATCATCGCGTCAGCAATGCCGGTGATGGTGTTAGTAGCTCCAGGTCCGGAGGTAACAAGCGTCACCCCTACCTTGCCCGACACGCGGGCATAGCCCTGTGCCGCATGGGTCGCCCCCTGTTCGTGACGCACCAATACAAGCTTTAACTGGTCTTCATAATCATACAGACTATCAAAAATTGGAATAGCCTGCCCACCCGGATAACCGAATATCGTATCTACTCCCTCTGCTATCAGGGTCTTCAATAAAGCTTCCGACCCGGTTATTTTTTGTGAACTCATATTGTTTTAATTATGAATTATCAATTATGAATTATGATCGCTTAGCGAAGCGTAAAGCAATTATGATCGCTTAGCGAAGCGTTAAGCAATTATGATCGCTTAGCGAAGCGTTAAGCAATTATGAATTAATCGATCAAACGAACCGCTCCCTTATCTGCCGAAGAGACCATCGATGCATAGGCTTTCAGCGACTTACTTATTTCACGTTGGCGGGTTGGTGGGGTAAAGGCTTTTGCGCCCCTCTCCTCTTCCGCTGCACGCCGTTCGGCCAGTTCCTCCGTGTTTACTTTTACGTTGATCGTGCGTTCCGGTATGTTTATCTCAATGATATCATGGTCTTTGACCAGCCCGATTGCACCGCCGGCAGCCGCTTCGGGCGAGATATGCCCGATGGAGAGTCCGGAAGTGCCTCCACTGAAGCGCCCGTCGGTGATCAGGGCACATTCTTTGCCCAGGTGGCGGCTCTTGATATAGGAGGTGGGATAAAGCATTTCCTGCATACCCGGTCCTCCTTTAGGACCTTCGTAGATAATCACCACCACATCACCGGAGACAACATCGCCCCGTAGTATTCCTTCACAGGCAGCCTCTTGTGAGTCGAACACCTTTGCCGGACCTGAGAAGCGGAAGATACTTTCGTCAACACCTGCCGTTTTCACCACGCAGCCGGCTTCGGCAATGTTTCCATACAATACAGCCAATCCTCCGTCTCTGACGTAGGCATGCGACATATCGCGGATGCAACCGGTTGCCCGGTCGGTATCTACCTCTTTATAATACATCTCTTGTGATCCCATCACCAGGTTGAACCGGTGCGCCGGTGCACTTTTATATATTTTTACCGCCTCTTCAGTTCGGTTGGGCGAGAGCAAGTCGTACTGATCAATCGCTTCCGACAGGGTCAGTCCATCTACCCGTTTCACCGATCCGTCAATCAGTCCACCTTTGTCGAGTTCCGCCAATATGCCGAGTATACCGCCTGCGCGGTTCACATCCTGCACATGATACGCGCAGCTTGGTGCCACTTTGCACAGCACCGGTGTCTGGCGCGAGAGCCGGTCGATGTCTTGCATGCTGAAATCAACTTCTGCTTCATGGGCCACGGCCAGTAGATGAAGCACCGTATTGGTGGATCCGCCCATCGCGATGTCGAGCGACATAGCGTTGAGAAACGCCTGGCGGGTGGCAATATTGCGGGGCAATACCGATTCGTCGCCGTCGCGGTAGTATTTGTAAGCATTTTCTACAATCAGCCGGGCGGCTTGGTCGAAGAGCGATGTCCGGTTGGCATGTGTTGCCACGATCGTTCCATTGCCCGGAAGCGCCAGTCCGATCGCCTCATTCAGGCAATTCATGGAGTTGGCGGTGAACATGCCGGAACAGCTTCCGCAGGTAGGACAAGCCGAGCGTTCCACCTTCTCCACCTGTTCGTCACTGATCGAATCGTCGGCCGCTTCGATCATGGCATCGATCAGATCCAGGTAGCGTCCATCCAGTTCTCCAGCTTCCATCGGCCCTCCGGATACAAAAACCGTAGGAATATTCAATCGCATAGAGGCCATCAGCATACCCGGTGTGATCTTATCGCAGTTGCTGATACATACCATCGCATCCGCTTTATGGGCATTGACCATATATTCCACGCTGTCCGCGATAATATCCCGGGAGGGCAACGAATAGAGCATGCCATCGTGTCCCATAGCAATGCCATCGTCGATCGCGATTGTATTAAACTCAGCCGCAAAACAGCCCTGTGCCTCGATGGCCGCCTTCACCCGTTGTCCGATCTCGTGCAGATGCACATGACCCGGTACAAATTGCGTAAACGAGTTTACGATGGCGATAATCGGTTTACCAAACTGTTCTTCTTTCATTCCGTTGGCCCGCCATAGGGCGCGTGCGCCGGCCATCCGTCGACCTTCTGTGCTTTGTGAACTGCGCAATTTTATTTTCATCCTACCGTTGTTTGTTTTCGTTTCATTAAAATAAAAAAGACCCTTCTCTACGGAGAAAGGCCTACAACTATCATTTATGACTTACATAACTATATGCATACCTTTCTCACTTACCTGCTAATGACTAGAAGGACGACCACGAGAATAATATGCAATACGTTTGTTGTCATGATTATGCGTCATTTTTTCTTTTGACGATGCAAATGTAGGATAATAATCTAAACGCGCAAAGAAATTATAAGATTTTTACCTCTTTTTCTGTCAAATATCAATAAAACAGGAATGAAAGATTGCTTTTTGTTGTATTTATTTAAACTGTTCCCTGTAGAGGGTATAGTATTTCCCTTTTTGTTCCATCAGTTGTTCGTGGTTGCCCCGTTCGATGATCTCCCCATTTTCGAGCACCATGATCAGGTGTGCGTTGCGAACGGTCGACAGGCGGTGTGCGATGATCAGGCTGGTACGCCCTTCCATCAACTGATCCAGTCCCTTTTGTATCAACAATTCGCTGCGGGTATCGATATTGCTGGTGGCTTCGTCGAGCAGGAGAATAGAGGGATCGGCCACGGCCGCCCGGGCAATGTTGAGCAATTGGCGTTGTCCCTGGCTCAGGTTGGCACCGTCGTTCTCGAGTAGGGTATCATAGCCGTGTGGTAGGCGGCGGATAAAGGAGTGAGCAGCGGTTAATTTAGCTGCCCGAACTACTTCTTCGTCGCTCGCTTCCAGGCGTCCGAAACGGATATTTTCCCGGACGGTGCCGGTAAACAGATGGGTATCCTGCAACACAATCGCCATCGATTTGCGCAGATCCTCCCGTTTGATTTGCCCGATCGGATGGTTGTCGATGGTTATTTCGCCCGAGAGGATATCGTAGAAGCGGGGCAGGAGGTTCATAATGGTGGTCTTGCCCGCGCCTGTTGCTCCAACCAAGGCGATCTTACATCCGGGCGAAGCATGTAGGGATATTCCTTTAAGTACGGTATGTTCGGGCTCATATCCGAAAATAACATCTTGCATCCTGACATCCCCTTTCACCTCTGTCAGGGCAACAGCCTCCGGCGCGTCTGCCGGTTCGGGTGCCTCGTCGATCACCTGAAAGATACGTTCGGCTCCGGCCAAAGCAGCCTGTATGCTGTTGTAGAGGCTGGCCAACTGGTTGATAGGCCGTCCGAACTGACGGGAATATTGCAGGAAAGCCGCCAGTCCGCCGATGTCGAATCCCCGGAAGAGTGCCAACAGCCCTCCGGCAATGGTGATAATAACAAAATTGAGGGTGCTGAGGTTTTGCATCACCGGCATCATCAATCCCGAATAGAACTGCGCCTTTTGCGACTTGGCGTTGAGATCCTGGTTGAGTTTTTCGAAGTCGGCCTCTACCTTTTGTTCGTGACCGAAGAGTTTGATAACCTTCTGTCCGCTGATCATCTCTTCCGTGTATCCGTTGATCTCCCCCAGGGCATCCTGTTGCGCCTTGAAGTATTTGCGGCTTTTCTTCACAATGTAGCGGGCAAAGAGAATCATAAGCGGAATGGTAATAAACGTAACCAGGGTCAATACCGGGCTAATGTAGATCATCATCGTCACGATCCCTGTCAGCATGAGTACGCTGGTCATGATCTCCGCCAGGCTATCGGTCAAGGCATCGCTGATACGGTCGATGTCGTTGGTATAGCGGCTCATCAGGTCGCCATGCTGGTGGGTGTCGAAATAGTTGAGTGGCAAGCGCTCCATTTTGTGGAACAGATCGGCGCGGATGCGGGTGACGGTTTGCTGGCCGATCACATTGAGCAATCGGTACTGCACCCACATCGCTACCACTCCCGCGAGGTAGATGCCTCCCAGGAAAGCGAGCGCCCGGATGAGTCCGGCCATATCGGCAGGAATAATATACTTATTAATGATAGGCCTCAGCATATAGGATCCCATCAGGCTGCAGACGGCTTCGACAACAATCAACAGGGCAATCCCAACGAGCCTCTTCCGGTCGGCACGCAGATAGGAGACCATGCGGCGAAGCGTTTTCTTGCTCTCCTTCGGCTTTCCCTCGTTGATATGTTTTTTCTTGTCTGCCATTTAATTTACCAATTGCTGTGAATGATAGATCTCCCGGTAGATAGTCGATTGCTCCATAAGCTCCTCCGGTCGGCCGATGGCATCGATTTCACCGTCTTCCAATATGATCACCCGGTCGGCCGACTGCATGGTGTGGATGCGTTGTGTGATCACAAACAATGTCGTCTCCTGCAGGTAGGTGGCCAGGTTGGAGCGTATTTTCAGTTCCGTTTCGCTGTCGACGGCGCTTGTGCTATCGTCTAAGATCAATACTTTCGGTTTGCGCAAAAGGGCACGGGCTATGCAGAGGCGTTGCTTTTGTCCGCCCGACACATTGACGCCGCCTCTTCCCAGTTGGGTGTTGTATCCTTCCGGGAAAGAATTGATGAAATCGTGTGCTTCGGCTGCCCGCGCCGCCTCTTCCACCTCTTCTTCGGTCGCTTCGGGATTGCCCCAGCGGAGGTTTTCCATGATCGTTCCTGAGAAAAGTTCGTTTTTCTGCAATACCACGCCTATCTTCCGGTGCAGTTCGTCGAGGGAGTAGCTTTTTACATCCCGATCGTCAATGCGGACACGGCCTTCCGTGGCGTCATACAGGCGAGGGATCAGTTGCAAGAGCGAGCTTTTCCCCGAGCCGGTCATGCCGACCACGGCAATGGTCTCTCCCGGTTGAATCTCGAAGTTGATATCGCGAAGCACATCCGTCTCCCCACCACTATACCGGAAGCTGACATGATCGAAAGCCACCTTGCCTTCCGTGATCCGGTGATGGTTTGTTGTTCCTTCGGGTGTGTCGGCGAGGGAAGGCTTTTTGTCGAGTACCTCCACAATGCGGTCCGACGAGGCCGATGCACGCGCGTAGGTCATAATCACCATCGAGAGCATCATCAGCGACATCAACACCTGCATCAGGTAGTTGACAAAGGAGATCAATTCGCCCACTTGCAGGTCGCTGTTCATCACCTTGATGCCTCCGAACCAGAGGATGGCCAATACCGACAGGTTGAGTATCAGTTGCATGGCGGGAAAAAGCGACACGATGATATTCGAGGCACGGATCACAATATCCCGCAACTCTTCGCTATTGCGGGTGAACTTTTCTGTTTCGAATTCTTCCCGGACGAAGGATTTGACCACCCGGATATTGATCAGGTTCTCACGCACCACACCGTTCAATGCGTCGATTTTCTGTTGCACGATCAGGAAGAAAGGAAAGCCTTTTTTCAATATAAAGAATACACTAACGGCCAATAGCGGGATGGAGGCGGTCAGGATAAGCGCCAGTTCTTTGTTTATATTAATAATGAAAAAGATCGCCATCACCAGCATCATCGGCGCGCGAAGCATGATGCGCATCGACATCATAATGACTTGCTGAATGCGGGTCACGTCGTTGGTCAGGCGCGTAATCAGCGAGGCCGAGCTGAAATAGTCGATATCAGGAAAAGCCAGTTGCTGGATTTTATGGAACAGCTTGCCACGCAGATCGGTCCCGAACCCGATGGATGTTTTGGAAGAGACATAGATATTGATGATACTGGCGCATAAGCCGATCAGGGAGACGACGACCATCAGCGTACCGGTTCGGGTGATCACCGAAAGGTCGTTTTGCATCACGCCCCGGTCTACGATCTGAGACATAAAATAAGGTTGGATCGTTTCGCTCACAACCCCTGCCAAAACAAGAAAAGGACTAAGCAATAGTCCGACCTTGTATTTCTTCAGAATGTCCCAGTATTTCTTCATTGCTCTATGGGCAGGCAAAAATAATCAATTTCAAGCCTTTTCCGACAAGAAAACGAAATATCATTTCTGTTTTGGCAAAATGACAAAATGATATTTCGGCAGGAGAATTTTGTCAAAAACCCGGGACTTTGAAGACAAACCCCCGGGAGTTAGTATTTGTTAACATTTGAAGTGTAAGCAAACCCCTGTCGTTTTAACTAAAAAACGACCTATTCAGCTTACACTTGTGTTTTCGGATTATTCCTCAAATTCTTTGGGTAGGTTCACCAAATAGAGGCTATTGGTCGCACGGGTAAAGGCGGTGTATAGCCAACGGTAGAAGTTTTCGCCCAGCATCTCTTCGGTCACGTAGCCGATATCAAGAAAAACATGGCTCCATTGTCCGCCCTGCGCTTTGTGGCAGGTGATCGCATAGGCATATTTCACCTGTACGGCGTTGTACCAGGCATCGGCTTTGAGCTGTTTCATCTTATCGCTTTGGCGGGTGATCTCTTCGTAGTCTTCCAATATGGCCTGAAACAAGCGATCATTTTCCTCCCGGGTGAGAGCCGGTGTCTCCGACTGAAGCGTGTCGAATAGGATCCGTATCTCCATTTCTACGTCATAGTCGGGAAAGTGCACCTCGACGTCGGCGAATCGGAAACCATACATTTCATAAGTTTTGCGTACTCTGCGTACCTCCACAATATCACCGTTGGCAATGAAATCCATCGCTTCGATCTTCTCTTTTTCCGTCCAGTAGTAGTTGTTTTTGGCTATCATCAGGAAATCGCCGGCCGAGAGTTCTTCTTCGCGGTCGAGGATGCGGTTGCGGATACCGTTGTTGTAGATTGTTGCCCGTTTATTGCTGCGCGTGATAACGATGGTTTCTTCCCTGCCGTTGCGGTAGTAGGCCGACGAGATTTCTTCAATCAGATCCATTCCGTTCACCTTGCGGAAATCGGCAAAGCCCAGGCGCAGGCGGGGAAAGATCTCCACGGTGTGTGCAGCAAGGGCTTCACGCAGGCGGGTGGCGTTGTAAAGTATGCCCGAATCATCGGCCTGGCGCACCACCTGGGTGAGTTGTATCTCGCTCACTTCCAATCCGTACCCCCGCAACACCTGACGACTGAGCGCCGGGCTTTCGGTTTGCTTTACCGGCGGAAGCTGGGCGGTATCACCCATCAAAATCAAGCGTCCGTTTTCATTCTCGTACACATACCGGATCAGGTCGTCCAACAGGCGCCCTTCGCCGAAGAGGTGTGAGTCGATCCCTTCGTTGGTGATCATTGAGGCTTCGTCGACAATAAAAAGGGTGTCGCGGTGCAGGTTTTGGCTAAGTTGGAAGCCTGTCATCTCGGGGGAGAATGTCTTTTGGCGGTATATCTTCTTGTGGATGGTCAGGGCTTTGTGGTTGGCATATCCCGAGAACACTTTGGCAGCCCTGCCTGTCGGGGCTAACAGCACTGTTTTTTGCTTTAATTGTGTCAGTGTTTTGACCAGCGCGCCTATCAGGGATGTCTTGCCTGTCCCGGCATATCCCTTAAGAAGAAGGAGGGTGTTGGGCTGGGTCGACTGAAGGAAATCAACAATTATCTCTATCGCGTGAGCCTGGTTTGGCGTCGGGGTATGGGGGAAATTAACAGAGATTAGTTTTCCTAAGTAACTATTTATCATTTTACAAGCAATAATTTTCGTGATAAAGGTAAGGTATTAAATATTCTTTTTATATTTGCCGGACGAAATAAATTCAAAAAACAATACAAACCATGAAAGTTACATTAAAGATTTTACTGACTGTAGCAGTATTCCTGCTTGTTTACATGTGCGTAAAGAGTATTACTGGGCCAATTGAATTTAATAAGGAAAAAGAAGCGCGCGATACGGAAATTATTGCTCGTTTGGTAGACATCCGTAAGGTTCAGATTGAGTACAAGAATATTCACAAAACACATGCCGGCTCTTTTGCAGATTTGGAAAAATTCCTGAACGAAGAGCAACTTCCTTTTGTTATTAAAGAAGGTGTTTTGACTGACGAACAATTGGAAAAAGGGATGACAGAACAACAGGCAGTAAAAGAAGGTTTGATCCGTCGTGATACGCTGTGGATGCTTGCAAAAGACACGCTTTTGGGCAGAGGATATGACGTAGCTAACATGCGTTATGTGCCTGCTGTACCGGGCAACCGTATTGAGTTCAGCATGGACACAGCTACGCTGACCTCTCCGACAGGTTACGAAATCAAAGTGTTTGAATGTGGTGTGTTATTCAAAGACTACCTGACAGAAATGGATCCGCAGTTGCGTTATAACCTGATCGACAAAGCTGAAAAGCAAGGCAAATATGCTGGTATTCGCGTAGGATCACTGGATGAGGTAAATAACAGCGCAGGTAACTGGGAAAATCTCTAATTTCTTATGCTTATCAGCGTTCCTGATACGTTGACGATTAATCAATCGGATAAATATATAATGTCCATCCGGCTCCAACCGGATGGACTTTCTTTTTCCGCCTATATGCCATCTGTCCCGGGCAGTTTCTTTATCCGAAAGGCGGAGTTTGACCATGCTTTGTCGTACGGGGAGGCGTTTAAAGAGTTCTTTTATGCGCATGATTTCCTGACCTGGTCCTACCGAAAGGTGTATTTCGTTGTGGATTTCCCGCAGTTTACGATGGTTCCCGCCCAGGTTTTCGACGAAAAGCAGCAGGAAGAATTTCTGGCTTTCAACTTCTCACAGCCGGAAAACCGATGCCTTCATAACACGCTTGAAGAGGAGAATATGGTCGTTGTGTATGGTATGGACAACGACACCTATGAGTTTTGTTCCCGTTCCTTTATCGATCCGTTGTTTGTTCATTCGGCTTCTCTATTGATCCCTTTCTGGAAAAAGCAGAGTATGGCCTCTTTTTCGGCCAATATGTTTGCGGTAATCTCCCCGAAGCGCATTGATGTTTTCTGCTACCGGCAGGATAAACCGGTGTTTATCAACTCCTTTTCCGTGGGAACAACAGAGGACATACTGTATTACCTCTTGTATATCTGGCGCTCGACAGGCATGGATCAATATAAAGATCAGCTTTTTATCTATGGAGAAGGTGGGAAAGGACAAACAAAACAGGAGATTATCGAAGCCCTCAACCCTTATCTTCGTCGGGTAGAAGCGGGCGGAATCCCTGCCGATGCCTATTTATTGGGCGATGAAATAATGCATACCCCTGTCGATCTTATAGCTTTAAGTACATGCGAATCATAAGTGGAAAATACGGAAGACGGCGTTTCTCCGTTCCGTCTAACTTCAGTGCCCGGCCGACAACCGATTTTGCCAGGGAGAATATATTCAATGTTTTGTCGAACCTTGTCGACTTTGATGACCTGGAAGCCCTTGATCTTTTTGCCGGAACAGGGAGTATTTCGTTTGAAATGCTGTCGCGTGGCTGCCGCCGGGTAACGGCAGTAGAGCTAAACAACGCACACGCCAACTTCATTCAGAAGGTGGCCCGGGAGCTAAAAGAGGAGCATCTCTCATTGATCCGTGGCGATGTTTTCCGTTTTCTGGAGCGTGCCAAGGCGGAGAGTTACGATATAATCTTTGCTGATCCGCCTTATAAATTGGAAGACTTGGCAGAAATCCCCCGGATCGTACTCGATAGAAACCTGCTTCGCCCCGAAGGAATATTTGTGATGGAACATCCCAAAGAATACGATTTCTCGGAGCTGCCTTACTACAACCAGCGCAGGGTCTATGGATCAGTCAACTTCAGTGTTTTTATAAAAGAATAAGGAGCCTTGCTCTTATAAAAAAAGACCTTAAAGGTATATCATCCTTTAAGGTCTTTTTTTATAGTATATATCCCTCGTTAAATGGAGGAAATTCGCAAGGTATTGACCAGGTCGCGGTCAATTCCTTTGATGTTCTTGATCGCTTTTGAGAAGGGGATATAGGTGATTGCTTCGTTTTGTATCCCGATCATCACATTGCGCTGGTCTTCAAGGATTGCATCGATCGCAGCCACGCCCATGCGGGTTGCCAGGATGCGGTCGCGTGCTGTCGGAGAACCTCCACGTTGCAAGTGACCCAGGATAGAAACACGCACGTCGAACTGCGGGTACTCTTTCTTTACACGTTCAGCTACGCCCATCGCGCCTCCTGTAATCTCACTTTCCGCCACCAATACGATACTGCTGTTCTTCGATTTGCGGAAACCGTTGTCGATCATTTCCGACAATTGGTCTTTCTCGATAGAGATCTCCGGAATGATCGCCGCCTCCGCTCCGGAAGCAATGGCACCGTTGAGCGCCAGGAACCCGGCTTCGCGCCCCATTACCTCAATGAAAAACAAGCGATCATGCGAAGTCGCCGTGTCGCGGATCTTATCGACACACTCCATAATGGTGTTGAGAGCCGTATCGAAACCAATGGTCACATCTGTTCCAAACAGGTCATTATCGATTGTTCCCGGTAATCCGACAATCGGATAATTAAACTCTTGCGCAAATATACGGGCACCCGTCAGCGTTCCATCGCCACCGATAGCCACTAAGGCTTCGATCCCATGTTCCTGCAACCGCTTATAAGCCAGCTTGCGCCCTTCGGGTGTACGGAATTCTTCGCAGCGGGCGGTCTTCAAAATCGTACCACCCCGTTGAATAATATTACTTACGTTCTGTGTTTTAAAATCTTCAATCTCATTTGTGATCAATCCTTTGTAACCACGATATATGCCTTTTACGCTCATACCCTGATAAATAGCCGTGCGGGTTACGGCACGTATGGCTGCGTTCATGCCGGGTGCATCACCTCCGGAGGTTAAAATGCCAATACACTTCACTGTAGACATAGCGTATTTTGTTTATTAGTTCGCAGCAAAATTAAGGATTTTAATTGATAGTAAACGTGAAAATTCTGCAATTCACGTTTCGGTTGAATCTATAAATTATTCAGATCATTTATCCTGTTTGCCACCTCTTCCATCAGCCATTTGGGTGTTGAGGTGGCTCCACATACACCGACGGTCTTTACCTCCGGCGGCAAGGCTTCGGTAATCTCCCGCGCTTCGGTGATAAACAAGGTGTTTGGATTGGCTTTCAGGCATTCTTCAAACAACACACGCCCGTTGGAACTCTTCACCCCTGCCACAAAGTAGATCCAATCATGGCTTGCTGCAAACTTCTTGATATTCGGTAAGCGGTTGGCCACCTGACGACAGATCGTGTCGTGGTAATCGAATTTGACCCCGCCGCTGATCCGCCGTTTTATTTCCTCAATGATCTCACGAAATCCATCCAACGATTTGGTCGTTTGCGAGAAGAGAATGATATCCCTTTCGAAGTCGAGTTTTTCCAGGTCTTCTACGCTTTCTATTACAATGGCCGTTCCTTCCGTTTGGCCAACCAGTCCGTTCACTTCGGCGTGTCCTTTTTTACCGTAGATCACCAGTTGACTGCGATCGGTTTTCGACTGAAGGTAGCAACTGTGTATTTTCCGTTGCAGCCGCAATACCACAGGGCAGGTAGCATCGATGATCGTAATATTGTTTTTCCGTGCCAGTTCATAGGTGGAAGGCGGTTCACCATGGGCACGAAGCAATACCTTTTCTCCCTGCAGATCGGCAAGCGCTGCATGGTCGATGGTGCGCAACCCCTCTATTTTGAGGCGTTCAACCTCCAGGTTGTTATGCACAATGTCCCCCAGGCAGTAAAGCACAGCCTCCTTTTTCAGTTCGCGCTCGGCACTTTCGATAGCCGTTACGACACCAAAACAAAAACCGGAACTTTTATCTATTTCAACTTGAACCACCGTAGTTTAATTATGAATTATGAATCGAAGATCGCTTAGCGAAGCGTAAAGCAATTGGAGCGAAGCGGAAATCGCTTAGCCGAAGGCGTAAAGCAATAAAGAGTGAAGAATGAAAAACATAATTCATAATTCATAATTCATAATTTTCTCGTATTGCTCCAGCAGCCATGCCTTTTGCTCCTCCAGACTCATGTTGGAGTTGTCTAACAGGATCGCATCCTCCGCCTGTTTCAGAGGGCCTACCTCACGGGTCGAATCGATAAAATCGCGTTTTTTGACATTCTCGAGGATCTCTTCGTAAGAGACATCAAGCCCTTTCCCCTGCAATTCGTCCAACCGACGCCGGGCGCGCACCTCGGGCGATGCCGTTATAAACACCTTCAACTCGGCATCCGGGAAGATCACCGTGCCGACATCGCGCCCATCCATAACAACACCTTTGCCACGTCCCATTTTTTTTTGCTGTTCTACCAGCTCATAGCGCACGAAATCCAACGCAGCCACCGGACTTACATGGTTGGACACCTCCATGCCCCGTATATCCTTTTCCACATCGACTCCGTTCAAAAGGGTATCCGGGCGTCCGGTTTCTGGATTCGGACGAAAAGAGATATGTATGTTTTTCATCTCTTCCCGTAGTCTCTCTTCATCCAGCGTGTCACCGGAAAACAGGCCTTGCTGCAGGCCGTATAAGGTGACTGCCCGATACATAGCACCGGTATCTATATAGGTATAACCAATGGTTTTAGCCAAATCTTTGGCCATGGTACTCTTTCCGCTTGAGGAATGTCCGTCGATCGCAATGGTAATCTTTTTCATCTTCAATAGAACTGTTGAGGAAGGGGTTACACTTTATTTACAACATACAAATATACGATCTATTCTTCAGAAAAACGATGCATCCGCGAAACGATATTCGGCAGATAAATCGAAAAACACAGGTGTAAGCAGAAGGGGGATGTTTTTAGTTAAAATCAGCCCTGTTTGCTTACACTTCAAATGTTAACAAATACTAACTCCCGGGAGTTTGTCTTCAAAGTCCCGGGTTTTCTCCAACATTCTCCCGCGCTTTTGACAAAATGTCAATTTCACTTAGCAAATAAAACGAAGTGCAAAGCAAAATATCAAATAGCGAAAATAGAGCGATAGAAGCGAAATTGATTAATTTTTCCGTATGTTTGCATAAGGCTTAGAATAAAGTATTTATGCGTATAATAGAATATTTAAACAAAATAGGTATTGTCTTTGTTTTTTTGTATTCGACAGGCAGTCTCTGCGCGCAACAACCCAAATTGCAACTGGGTGCTGAGCGGATGGAGGTGATTTTGCCCTTATTAGAGGGGAAGCGGGTTGGGCTGGTTGTCAACCAAACCTCTATTCTGGAGAATACGCAGGTACATGTATTAGACACATTGCTGGCTGAAAAGATAAACATAATCAAGGTGTTTGCACCTGAACACGGCTTCCGGGGGACGGAAGATGCCGGGGCGGAGATTGACGACAGCCGTGATCAACGAACGGGCATTCCCATCGTATCGATATACGGACGCAACCGAAAGCCAACAGCTGCCCAACTGGCCGATCTGGATGTCATTGTTTTCGATATTCAGGATGTAGGCACCCGCTTTTATACCTATATCAGCACGATGCACTATGTAATGGAGGCTTGTGCGGAAAACGGAAAAGAGGTGATTGTATTCGACCGCCCGAATCCGAATGACTTCGTGGACGGACCGATGCGCCGGGACGGATTCGAGTCGTTTGTCGGTATGCATAAGATTCCTTTGTTGCACGGGCTGACAGTGGGCGAACTGGCCCGGATGATCAATGGCGAAAGATGGTTGCAATCGACGCCCGACACCTGCCGACTCACGGTCATAGAGATGGAAAACTGGCAGCATGGCGATCCCTATTGGCTGCCGGTCAAGCCCTCTCCTAACCTGCCGAACGACCAATCGATCCGCCTTTATCCCTCCCTCTGTCTCTTTGAAGGGACAGGAATCAGCGTGGGTCGGGGGACTTATTTCCCGTTCCAGGTGTTGGGGTATCCCGATCCGAGTTATGGCGACTTCCAGTTCACGCCCGTTTCACTCCCGGGATTCGACACCAACCCCATGCATAAAGACAAGGTTTGTTATGGGGTAGACCTGCAGCAAACAGCTTTTGAAGGAGGCTTCACGCTTCGTTTCCTGATCGACTTCCTGAATAAGGCGGGCGACGACCGGGCAAAATTCTTCACCCGTCCCGACTGGTTCGACCTATTGGCCGGATCCAAAGAGCTTCGTATGCAGCTAACCAATGGCATGACCGAAGAGGAGATACGCGCCAGTTGGCAGGCCGACCTGGATGCCTACCGGGAAATGCGACAGAAATATTTATTGTATTAAATGATTAGAAACAGCACATTATGGCAAAAAACAGACATAAAAGAAAAGAGAAACCGGAGAAGAAAGAGAAAAAACAGGGCAGTAAACGCCTGAAAAAGCAGCAGATGATACCGGCAATTATTGCCGCCTTCCAATCCTCTCCACAGGAGCCATTCAATTATAAGCAGATCAGCAAAATGATCGGCGTAGAGAATCAGGTGCAGAAATTGCAGGTGGTAGATATCCTGTATGACCTGGCGGCCGATAATTTCATCACGGAGATCGACCGCGGACGGTACAAATTACATAATTTAGGCACACAGGCGGTAGGCACTTTTATGCGCCGCAGCAACGGGAAAAACTCCTTTATGCCGGAAGACGGAGGTGCCGCGGTCTTTGTGGCCGAGCGCAATTCGGCGCATGCCATGGACGGTGACAAGGTGAAGGTGCAACTCTTTGCCAAACGCAAAGGGGCTGAGCCGGAAGCAGAGGTATTGGAAGTCTTGGAGCGCAAAGAGACCACCTACGTTGGAAAACTGCAGGTAGCCAAAGGTTTTGCTTTCTTAGTGACGGAGAATAAAACCCTGGCGAACGATATCTTTATTCCGAAAGATAAACTGAAAGGCGGGAAAAACGGGGATAAAGCGATTGTGAAGATCGTGGAATGGCCCGACGAACATAAGAACCCGATCGGGCAGGTGATTGATATCCTGGGCGAAGCCGGCGATAACACCACCGAGATGCACGCGATTCTGGCGGAGTTCGGCTTGCCTTATAAATACCCCGAAGCGGTAGAAAAGGCGGCCAACCGCATACCGGAGGAGATTCCGCAGGAAGAAATCGCGAAGCGGGAGGATTTCCGTAAAATCACCACCTTCACCATCGACCCGAAGGATGCGAAAGACTTTGACGATGCCCTCTCGATGCGCCGCCTGGAGAATGGCAATTGGGAGATCGGCGTGCATATTGCTGATGTGACCTATTATGTCCGACCGGAAAGCATTATTGAGAAAGAGGCGCAGAAGCGTGCCACCTCAGTCTACCTGGTCGATCGCACCATTCCGATGCTGCCCGAACGATTGAGCAACCTGATCTGCTCCCTTCGTCCGGATGAAGAAAAACTTTGCTTCTCGGTTATCTTTGAAATGGATGAGAATGCTGTCGTGAAGAACTCACGGATTGTCCGGACAGTGATCTGCAGCGATCGCCGATTCACCTACGAAGAGGCGCAGGAGGTGATCGAAACAGGCGAAGGCGACTACAAGGAGGAGATCTTGATGCTCAACCAATTGGCTCAGCGCATACGCGATCGCCGCTTCAAGAATGGCGCGATCAACTTCGACCGCTACGAAGTAAAATTCGAAATCGACGAACAGGGCAAACCGCTCCGTGTCTACTTCAAAGAGGCCAAAGAGTCTAACAAATTGATCGAAGAGTTTATGCTTTTGGCCAATCGCACGGTGGCTGAATATGTTGGGCTGCCTGCCAAAGGAAAACCGAAGAAAACATTTGTTTACCGTATCCACAACGCGCCCAATCCCGAGAAAATGGAAAACTTCGCCGCTTTCATCCGACGTTTCGGCTATAAGCTCAAGACCGAAGGCAGCGAAAGCGAGATATCCAAAAGCATCAACAAGCTATTAGACAGCGCGCAAGGGCGTCCGGAAGAGAATCTGATCGAGACTTTGGCCATTCGCGCCATGCAGAAAGCACGTTACTCCACGGAAAACGTGGGGCATTACGGATTGGCTTTCCCGCATTATTCACATTTCACCTCGCCTATCCGCCGCTATCCCGACATGATGGTGCATCGGTTGCTGGAACGTTACTTAGAGGGAGGGCGCAGTGTGCCAAAGAATAAGATAGAAGAGCTTTGCGATCATAGCTCTGAAATGGAACAAACCGCCGCCAATGCCGAACGCGCATCGATCAAATACAAGCAGGTGGAGTTTATGAGCGACAAGCTGGGTATGGTGTTCGATGGCGTGATTTCCGGCGTGACCGAATGGGGACTTTACGTGGAACTCAACGAAAACAAATGCGAAGGGCTGGTGCCTATCCGTGATCTCGACGACGACTACTACGAATTCGATGAAAAGAATTACAGCTTAGTCGGACGCCGCCGCGGACGTGAGTATCGCTTAGGCGACCCAATCACCATCAAAGTCGTACAAGCCAATCTGGAACGGAAACAATTAGATTTTATGATGGTATAGCGGTGCTTGCCGACCATTGCAGATAGCCCATAACAGAGCAGGCGATCAACGCTATGCCGAGGCAGAAATAGAAGACACGTGCGCCGGTACGCCCCAGTGTACCAACCACCGTACGGGCTTTTCGAGCTTCAAAAAACCAGTTGAAATTCAACAGGGAAGCCAGACAGGTGAAGACACCCATCAAGAGAAACAGGGCTAACAGGATGTATTCGGGGATCGTCATATGCGGTTTATTCTATCGTTACCGTGCGGGTGGTATCCGGATTTTCCTGAATCGTGACATGCACGGTATCGGAAGGCAACAACTCTTCAATCTTTTCCGGCCATTCGATAAAGCAAAGGGCACCGCTATAGAAATAGTCTTCCGTACCGATATCCTCCGCTTCACTTAGTTTGTTGATACGATAAAAATCGAAATGATAGATCAACTCTGCCGTTGTTTCGCTGCGGTATTCGTTGATAATGGCAAAGGTTGGGCTGTTGATCACATCCGTAACGCCCAACTCCTCACAGATCGCTTTGATCAGGGTGGTCTTTCCGGCGCCCATGGCTCCGTGGAAAGCAAACACGGTGCGGTCGTCCATCGCCTCGATAAACGCCTGGGCGCTCTCGTGAATCGTATCTATATGGGTTATCTGAATTGTCTTCATATTTCTTTTCGTAATCTGATTTTATTTCGGTGTCATGGTCACAAAAGGCACCATCATCTCTTCCATCGAGATACCTCCATGCTGGAAGGTGTCTTTGTAGTAAGAGACATAGTAATTGTAATTGTTGGGATAAGCAATAAAGTCGTTGTTGAGTGCGAATATATATTTCGTGCTCAGATTGGGCGACGGCAGGCCGATCTTCGACGGATCGCGCACATCATACACCTCTTTGGGATTGTAACCGAGGTTTTTCCCCAGTTTATAGCGCAGGTTCGTATTGGTATTCTTATCGCCAATCACCTTAATCGCGTTGTCGACCCGGATCGTCCCGTGATCGGTGGTCAGGATCACCTTGTATCCCTTTTCGCCTATTTTGCGAAACAGCTCCAGGGCGGTGGAATGTTGAAACCAGGACTTCGTTAGACTGCGGTAGGCGGCCTCGCTTTGTGCCAGCTCACGGATCATCTTACTCTCCGTGCGGGCATGGGAAAGCATATCGACAAAGTTCAATACGATCACATTCAGCGGATGACGCGTCAGGGAAGAGACCTGCTGGATCAGCTTTTCGCCGTAAGCGGAGTCGTACACTTTATGGTAAGAGAAGCTGTAATTCTTACGGAAACGCTCCAGTTGTGTGCGGATCAGCGGCGCTTCGTTCAGGTTTTTTCCCTCTTCGCTCTCCTCATCGATCCATAGTTCAGGAAACATCTTTTCGATCTGTTGCGGCATCAGGCCGGAAAAGATCGCGTTCCGGGCGTATTGCGTGGCTGTCGGCAGGATGCTGTAATAAAGATCCTCTTCAAAGGTATAATAATCAACCAACAGCTCTTTTACCACCCGCCATTGGTCCAACCGGAAATTGTCGATCAGGATAAAAAAGACCTTTTCGTCATTGTCCAGAAGTGGGAACACCTTCTTTTTGAACAAGTCGGGGCTCATCAACGGTCTATTCTCCGGGCGTTCGATCCATCCTTCGTAGTTTTTCCGGATAAATTTCCCAAACGATTGATTGGCCTCTGTCTTTTGCATGCGCAACAGATCATCCATCTGCGTTTGTCCGCCTTCGAGTTCCAACTCCCAGTAGACAATCTTTTTATAGACCTCGATCCAGTCGTCGGTCGTCAGCGAGTCATTGATTTGCATGCCTATACGCCCAAACTCCTGTTGGTAGCCCGTCGTTTTTGTTTCGCTGATAATATCGTTTTTATGTACATTCTTTTTGATGGAAAGCAATAACTGGTTCGGATTCACCGGCTTGATCAGGTAATCGGCTATCTTGTTGCCAATCGCCTGGTTCATGATGCTCTCCTCCTCACTTTTGGTTACCATCACCACCGGGATATTGGGGTTTATCTCTTTGATCACCGCCAGCGTTTCCAAGCCGGAGAGCCCGGGCATATTTTCATCTAAGAAGATGATATCGAAGCTCTCTTCCCGGATGCAGTCGATGGCATCCTGTCCGCTGATAACCGGCGTGACGTCATACCCTTTATCCTGAAGAAATAAAATATGCGGCTTCAAGAGATCGATCTCATCGTCCGCCCAAAGTATTCTGTCTTTTCTTACCATCTTTTTTATGAATAAGTTTACTGCAAAATTACATAAAGCCTACTAAACTAACGACAACTCTTCCTTTTTTGTATAAACCGCCCGGTTTTTAACGTCTATTCGCCTTCAGGTATTTCGTTTATTAAGTAAAATCACATCCACCCATTATGTAACGATTCAGCCACCTCACGACATCGTGAATAAACGTTAAAATATCCATTTCCAACAAAACCACCAATTTACGATTTGTAATTTCCGCCCGACTTTGCGCGCAAAAAAGCGGGACTTCGGAGACAAACTCCCGGGAGAAACACTTTTTAACGTATGGATTTGTAAGCAAAACGCCCATTTTGCTTACAATCGAGATTTTAACATTTGAGAGAGAAAGAGCACCTCCCCCCTGCCCCCTTCCCATCTTACATTACCAGAACTTCTAAACACGCATTTTCCGGATGAATTTCCTTTTTACTACCTTTGCCGTTCTTTATAAAAAAACAGGAAGCAAGTATGATATCAGTTGACGGATTAACAGTAGAATTTGGCGGAAGCGCCTTGTTTTCGGACATCTCCTTTGTGATCAATGAAAAAGACCGCATCGCCCTGATGGGAAAAAACGGAGCGGGTAAGTCTACCTTATTAAAAATACTGGCCGGTGCCCGTGAAGCAACGCGTGGCAAGGTGTCGGCACCCAAAGATACCGTGATTGCCTATCTGCCACAGCATCTGATGACAGAAGACGGACGGACCGTATTTGAAGAGACCGCACAGGCTTTTGCACATTTGCATGCGATGGAGGCAGAGATCGAAGCGATCAACAAAGAATTGGAAACACGGACGGATTATGATTCGGAAGAATATTATCAATTGATAGAACAGGTATCGACCTTAAGCGAAAAATTCTATTCCATCGAAGAGATCAACTACGACGCGGATATCGAAAAGACCCTGTTGGGGTTGGGATTCAAGCGCAGCGATTTCACACGTCAAACCAGTGAGTTTAGCGGGGGATGGCGTATGCGTATCGAGTTGGCCAAATTGCTCCTGAAGAAACCCGATGTCTTGTTGCTCGACGAGCCGACCAACCACTTAGATATCGAATCTATTCAATGGTTGGAGGATTTCCTGATCGACAACGGACAGGCGGTGGTTGTGATCAGCCACGACCGGGCGTTTATCGACCGTATTACGACGCGTACCATCGAGGTGACCATGGGACGCATTTATGATTATAAGGTAAACTACAGCGCCTACCTGCAATTGCGCAAAGAACGGCGCGAACAACAGCAGAAGGCATTCGACGAACAACAGAAGATGATTGCCGAGACCAAAGAGTTTATCGAACGTTTCAAAGGGACCTATTCCAAGACCCTGCAGGTGCAAAGCCGCGTGAAGATGCTTGAAAAATTAGATATCCTGGAGGTCGACGAAGAGGACACCTCAGCGCTTCGGCTTAAATTCCCTCCATCGCCCCGCTCGGGCTCCTATCCGGTGACCATCGAGAATGTAACGAAAAGCTATGGCGATCACACCGTATTCCGCAACGCCCACCTCACGATCGAGCGCGGTGACCGGATCGCTTTCGTCGGCAAAAACGGGGAAGGGAAATCGACCTTAGTGAAATGTATCATGAAGGAGATAGAGCATGATGGGCTATTGACGATCGGTCACAATGTGATGATTGGCTATTTCGCGCAAAACCAAGCCTCCCTCTTGGATGAAAACCTGACGGTGTTCCAAACCATCGATGACGTAGCCAAAGGGGAGATCCGCAATAAGATAAAAGATCTGTTGGGTGCCTTTATGTTCGGCGGAGAGAATTCCACCAAGAAGGTAAAGATATTGTCCGGGGGAGAACGTACGCGGTTGGCGATGATCCGCCTGTTATTGGAACCAGTCAACCTACTGATCCTCGACGAGCCGACCAACCACCTGGATATGAAAACAAAGGATATCCTGAAGCAGGCGCTGTTGGACTTCGACGGCACCCTGATTGTCGTATCCCACGACCGCGACTTCTTAGACGGATTGGTGACCAAGGTATATGAGTTCGGTAACCAGAAAGTAGTTGAACACCTCGAAGGCATCTATGAGTTTATGCAACGCAAAAAGATGGAGAGTCTGAGGGAACTGGAAAGATAATTGATAATGGATAATGGATAATTGATAATTGGTTTCCGCCTATCCATTATCAATTATCAATTATCAATTATCAATTATCAATTACAACCGATATCCTACGCTTAGCACCACATCATACGTCGAGGTCGGGACATTGTTATAATAGCGGTAACGGGTATGGCGGGCAAAGTAGCGGTTGGACAGCGCAATGTTCCAACGCTTATCGGAGACGTAAGCCAACTGGGTAGAGAAGATCGTCAACCGGGCGTTGCTCTCTTCTCCCTGCACATTTAATCTTCCCAGGTCTACCGTTTCAAAATCCAATCCGGGATCATATCCTTTCCAGGTGAAAATATGGTAGTTCTCCAGGTTCAACAGAAAATTCCAGTTTTTCTTATAGTTTAATCCGGCGTACGCCTTGATGCTATATCCGCTGCCCAGGTTGTAATCGCGCTCTTCCAATTGCAGATAATCAGACACACTGGCACCTAAAGCCACCCCGTTGATATACAATTCCCCGAAAATATTAACCGGGTCATGACCTATTCCCTCCTTATAATAAAGAAGCCCCCCTCCTACTGCTGCTGCCTCCGAGATACGGTAGGGAACGACTGTCTTTTCAGTATGACCGCGAAGCTCCGAATCGTAATAGTCGAAATGCTGGAAAACACCGGCCGTCAACACCTTGTTACCGCTCGACCATATCTGTTTACCCCACAAAGCCCCAACGGCATTCACCTGACTCAGCAGAGGCTGTGTAGAGAAAAGGTCTACACCGGCCCGCAGACGGAACCATTCGTACGGCAAGTAGTAGTCGTCATTGAAAGGATTACCATAATTCAAGAGGAAAGAAAGATGCATACTGGTGGTTCCCCACTTCGATTGCTCCTGTTCGGCCAGGAAACGCACGCCGCTATTGACAATGAAAGTGATGGGAACAGAAGGGAGCGAACGCCCTTTGTTCGGCGCTTTCCGCCAGGCATCACCGGAGATAAGCCGATTCAAGCCACGCACCGGAGAGACAATCCCGGCTAAGATTTCGCGCCAGACGCGCTCGCTGCCGGAAGTACGGTCGTCCAGAAAAATATCCGACAGGCGGTAGGTAATCTCCCCCAATTCGAATCCTCCAAAAGAGGTCGCGAGTATATCGTTGATTGACGGCGGCTCCGCTTCCATAAAGAACTCCCACATCAGGCTGCCACCGATCGAATAGGGAATGGATTGCCAGAAGTTCATGCCGTTGCTGCGCGCGGCATTGAAATAGAGAGAGCCATGATAAGGATGAGCAATCAGGTTGGTGGAAAACTTATCAGTGTCCCATATCGGGCCTGTTCGGAAGTTATCCTTCATCGTATGGACATTGATCCGCGCCCAGTCTTCCTGTGCCACAAAGCGGTCGAATCCCCAAATAATCATATTGATGCCAAAAGTTTCCATAGCCGCTTTCCAGGGACGGGAGGGAAGAATACGGATGCTGTCGCTCACATAATGGCGGGGAGAAGCCTCCGGTATATGCTGACTCCACATCCCCTGTGTAAACAGAAGAAACAACATCCCTATTATTACTTTTTTCATCATTGTCTGTATGTAAAGAGACCAACCACTCATTAAAACGATGCAAACCTATAAAGAATAACTAATACGACATTGGTTTGGTTTAAATTAATCTTAGCTAATATTACACATTCGGAGAGAAGATGAGAAGTATTTATGTATTTTTGCAAAAAAAATCAAAATGATAGATTTTATCACCTTTTGCAACTATGCCGGGACGTTTGCTTTCGCCATTAGTGGTATTCGGCTGGCCTCAGCCAAACAATTTGATTGGTTTGGTGCTTACGTCGTAGGGGTTGTGACGGCTATCGGAGGCGGAACGATTCGCGATATCATGCTTAACAAAACACTCTTCTGGCTCGAAGATGCCTCCTATCTGATTGTTTCCGGTCTGGCACTGTTGTTTGTACTGGTGTTTCGCAAATATGTAATCAAGCTCAACAATACATTCTTTATATTCGACGCCATCGGGCTGGGGCTTTTCGTGGTGGCTGGACTCGACCGGACACTGGCCTTAGGGCATCCCTTCTGGGTAGCGATCATCATGGGCACCATTACGGGTTCCTTCGGTGGTATGATCCGGGATATCCTGATCAATGAGGTGCCGCTGATCTTCCGAAAAGATATTTATGCGCTTACCTGCGTTTTGGGAGGATGTATCTATTATATTTGCCATCGCTTAAACGTCACACCGGTAGTCACCCAGGTGGTCACAGCCATCAGTGTATTGGCCGCCCGGTTAATCGCCGTTAAATACCATATAAGCGTCCCTATATTAAAGGGGGACGAATAAAATAATTAACTTTGTACGCTATGACTATTCAGGAAAACAATCAACACGAAAAAGCATCGATCTTGCTCATTTACACCGGCGGAACCATCGGCATGATGGAAAATCCGGAAAGCGGCGTGTTGGAACCTTTCAATTTCCAACACCTCGAAGACAATATGCCGGAGTTAAAGAAATTAGGTCATACGGTTTCCAGTATTCAGTTCGATCCGCCGATCGACTCCTCGGAGATGGGTCCCGAATGTTGGAAAGAACTGGTCGAAATTGTTGCGGATAACTACCAGCGCTATGATGGGTTTGTGATACTGCACGGGACAGATACTATGTCGTACACGGCTTCGGCTCTGAGCTTTATGTTGGAGAACCTGAGTAAACCGGTGATTCTTACCGGATCTCAACTGCCGATCGGCATACTTCGCACCGATGGAAAAGAGAACCTGATTACCGCCATTGAGATTGCCGCCGCCAAAGAAAACGGTATGCCACTCATTCCGGAAGTATGTGTCTTCTTTGAAAACAACCTATTGCGCGGAAACCGTACCTGTAAAGTCAGCGCCGACAATTTCAATGCCTTCCGTTCCTACAACTATCCGGTACTGGCTCATGCCGGTATACATATTAAATATGATCTGCCGCAGGTCTACCATCCGGTCTTGCGCAAGCCACTGAAGCCACATTATCGTTTGGATAACAACATTGCTATCCTAAAGCTCTTCCCCGGCATATCGCCCCAGGTGGTCGAAAGCATCCTGACTATTCCCGACCTGAAAGGCGTAGTCATGGAGACGTACGGAAGTGGAAATGCACCTATGCAGAAATGGTTTCTGGATATGCTGAAAGAAGCGGTAGAAAGAGGCATTCTGATTGTCAACGTAAGCCAGTGTATTGCCGGTACCGTGGAGATGCATCGCTATGAGACCGGGCATAGACTATTGGAAGTCGGTGTCATAAGCGGCTACGACAGCACGACGGAAAGTGCCGTAACCAAGTTGATGTTCCTTTTCGGGCATGACCTGAGTCCCGAAGAGGTAAAAGAACGTATGAATTGTTCATTAATAGGCGAGATAACCATTCCGGAATATCTGTCTGTAAGATAATAGAGAAAATGAAACTAAAGTTTGTTAGTTTGGCGAGTGGAAGCAGTGGCAACTGCTATTACCTGGGGAATTCCCAATATGGGATACTGATAGATGCAGGTATTGGCATTCGTACCATCAAGAAAGTATTAAAAGATCTCGGTATAGAATTCGAACAGATTTTGGCTGTATTAATAACCCATGACCACGCGGATCATATTAAAACGGTGGGTTGCCTGGGAGAGAAATACAATATACCTGTCTATACAACGGAAGGAGTACATAACGGAATCGACAAAAGCCGCTATGTCGAAGAGACGCTTTACGGATCGCGCCGGATCATTGAAAAGGAGGTTCCCTTTTTCATCAAAGACTTTAAGGTGACCTCTTTCGAGGTGCCTCACGATAGCACCGATAATGTAGGCTACCATATTGAATATGGTAACCACCGTTTCACCTTCGCCACCGACGTTGGTCATATCACAGAGACCGTAAGTAAATATATGTCGATGGCCAACCACCTGATCATTGAAGCCAATTACGACGAAGAGATGCTTCGCTTCGGTTCCTATCCGGCTTTCCTAAAAGAAAGAGTAGCCAGCCCGACCGGTCACTTAAGCAACCGGGAAGCGGCTGAATTTCTGGCGACGCATTATACGCCCGACCTGAAGGATATCTGGCTATGCCATCTGAGCAAAGACAATAACCATCCCGAACTGGCCTATAAAACAATCGATATTCGCCTGTTTCGCGAAGGAATCCGCGTAGGAAAAGATGTGAATCTGACAGCTTTGAAACGGACAACTCCTTCTGAAGTCTTCGAATTCGATTAAAAAAAGCTACTTTTTGAAATAAGAAAAAAAATAAAATTATTTGTCTGTACTAATTAAAACCCTATCTTTGCACCCGCAATGACAATAATTGCAAACGTCTCGGTAGCTCAGTTGGTAGAGCAATTGACTCTTAATCAATGGGTCGAGGGTTCGAGCCCCTCCCGGGATACAGGAAAAGCCGCTTTCAGAGCGGCTTCTTTGTTTTAGGGACGGTTCCTTTTTCATCTTCTTTATTCAAAAAAAATGCGCGAAGCCCGTTCAAATTCAGAACTATTCGTATATTTCCGCTGTTTTTAATACGAATGTTTAATTAAATAACAAGAAACATGAAGAAGTATATTGCAGAAATGATCGGAACAATGGTATTGGTTCTGATGGGTTGTGGTAGTGCCGTTTTTGCCGGAAACGCAGCGGGAGCTGTTGGTGCAGGCGTTGGAACATTAGGTGTAGCATTGGCTTTTGGCCTTAGTATTGTAGCGATGGCCTATTCCATCGGTAAGGTATCGGGTTGCCATATCAATCCGGCGGTAACGTTAGGTGTGTGGCTTTCCAACCGGATGTCGGGAAAAGAGGCCGGGATGTATATGATCTTTCAGGTGATCGGCGCGATCATTGGTTCGTCTATCCTGTTTGCTCTTGTATCGACCGGTGTGCATAACGGCCCAACAGCAACCGGTTCAAACAGTTTTGCTGAAGGAGCTATGCTTCAGGCATTCATCGCCGAGGCTGTGTTTACCTTTATCTTTGTACTGGTCATTCTTGGCGTGACCTCCAAAGGAGCCAACAATAAATTCGCCGGTCTGGCTATCGGTCTTACCCTGGTGTTGATCCACATCGTTTGTATTCCTATTACGGGAACATCCGTAAACCCGGCGCGCAGCATCGGTCCGGCTTTGTTTGATGGCGGTGTTGCCCTTTCTCAGCTTTGGCTCTTTATTGTTGCCCCGTTATTGGGTGCCGCTGTAGCCGCTTTTGCCTGGAAAGCAATCGACACTGAATAAATAATAGTTGATACATTTAAAAAGCCGATGGAGATGATCCATCGGCTTTTTGTATGTCTTTTAATCAATCGGAGAAAACTCCTCTTTGCCTACACCACAGGGCGGACACGTCCAATCTTCCGGTAGTTGTTCAAACGGGGTACCTGGCGCTATCCCTGCTTCAGAGTCGCCTTCTGCCGGATCATATACATATCCGCACACATTACATTCGTACTTTTTCATTGTTCACATTTATTTGTTAATACTATCTCTCTTTATATATGAAACAACAAAAGAGGCAAATTGGTTGCAAACTTCTTCGCAAAACCGATTGTTTCTAACACTCTTCTGATCTTCCGTTAATGCGAATCCACTGTTTTATAATGCACATGGTTCGTCAACTATTTAGTACCTTTGCAGACGAAAAAGAAATATAGACGTATGGAAATAGCTGCATTAGTTTCCGGAGGAGTAGACAGTTCGGTTGTCGTACATATGCTGAAAGAGGCCGGTTACGACCCGACCATCTTTTATATCCGTATAGGCATGGAAGACAAAGATGGGTATATCGATTGTCCGGCCGAAGAGGATATAGAAATCACTTCATACATAGCCCGCAAGTATGGCTGTCGCATGGAAGTGGTCTCCCTGCATGATGAATATTGGGAGAAGGTGGTGAGCTACACCATCGAATCGGTCAAACGGGGACTAACACCCAACCCGGACATGATGTGCAATAAGTATATCAAGTTCGGCTGCTTTGAAGAAAAATGGGGAAAAGATTTCGACAAGATTGCCACCGGCCATTATGCCACGACAACAGAAATAGACGGCAAGGTATGGCTATCGACTGCCAAAGACCCGTTGAAGGATCAGACTGATTTTCTGGGACAGATCACTCGCCTGCAGATACAAAAACTAATGTTTCCCATTGGCCATCTGATGAAAAGTGAGGTACGTGAAATTGCCGAACGAGAAAAACTCCCCAGCGCCAAACGCAAAGACAGCCAGGGCATCTGCTTTCTTGGCAAGATCAACTACAACGACTTTATCGAACGTTACCTGGGCAAACGCACCGGAAAGATCATCGAATTGGAAACCGGAAAGATACTGGGCAAGCACAATGGATATTGGTTTCACACCATCGGTCAACGCAAAGGGTTAGGATTGAGCGGAGGTCCCTGGTTCGTCATCAAGAAGGATACGCAGCGCAACATCGTTTATGTCTCCAACGGCTATGACCCGGAAACACAATATGGTCGAACTATTAACCTGCAAGGATTTAACTTCATTACGGAAGATCCCTGGGGAGCGTTCACGGACGAAAAAGAAATCACCTTCAAGATTCGCCATACCCCGGAATTTAGTCCCGGTGTGATCCGTCGGATCGGCGACCTCTACCGCATAGAGTCGCTGGAAAAGATACAAGGCATTGCCCCCGGACAGTTTGGTGTGGTCTACGACCAAGATCATCATCTTTGTTTAGGTAGTGGCATGATCATATAACGGCTGTCCGGACTTACGTCGCGGACAGCCGTCCTCTGGAGAGATAGATAGGGTTAGTGAGTCAATTTATCTCCTTATTCCTGCATAATAATCACCGGCTGCAGAATTGATTTCTCTGCCGCGTTGCGTACATAAAGGATGTGGGTACGGGATTTGCCCGTTTTGTTTTCTTCTACCTTCACGGTGAATTCGGTGCCTACTTCGGTGGCGTTAACACCTGATACCGTCAGCCAGTCGATCCCGATAGGTACCGCGTCGACAATCCAGCGGCTGGTAGCTTCTACTTTCAACGTCAACGTTTTGCCTGCCGCTACTACCGCTACTTTATTGTCGGTGATCACCAGTCCGTTTTCATCCAACACACGGATCGTACCCGGCTCAACCGGTGTGGTGATGCCTGTGCCGTCCAACCATTCTTCTACCTGAAGCGTCGCTTTCAGATCGGCAATACCCGATTTCTGGATATCGATAATATAGCGGTGGTTGGCTTCGATCTTCAGGTGAGTGAGTTCATCGGGTTTGTCTTCCGAAGGAACGGAAAACTTCACCGGATAGACCTGTTGCGTATCGGTACCGGTCACCTTACCGACCAAGGAGAGTTCCGTTTCGCTCTCACCGTCAGTTCCCAGGTTCAAGGTCGGGTAGATATAGAACACACTGGGTACATCCTTTGTGTTTGCATCTTTGAAATCCTTGAAGTTGATCGCCTTCATCGAGATCGTAGGCGTTTCGTCTACAGCCGAAGCGTTCTTGAAGATACGAGTCGAAGGACGGGCACCGAAGATCAGGATCTCTTCGATCTCGAAATTAGAGTCACGGGCAACGTTGCGCACATCGAAACGTGCCATACGACGAGTCAGCGTCACTGTCTGCGCAGTAGTCAATGTTGTGATATCGTCAACCGTTGTCACCTCTGTCATCAACAGCGGTGTCTTGATATGCGTGCTCGACACCAGAGTATTCACCGAAAAGTCCTTAAACGTGCCCAGCGTAGTCACATTCGCCTTAGCAGTATTCAGCGAGATAATATCGCGTCCGTTGCCCACAAAGAAGAATACCTTTGTTTTGTTATCTTCGGTCATCGGTACAGAGATCTTTGCCGACTGCACATCACCGGCCTGCGACATCGTGAAGGTGTTGTCACCTCCGTCTTCGCCCTCTTTGCTGTGATAGATACGTTCCAGGATCGCCGAATCATCGTTTCCTTTGAACACATAGATATCCAGCGAAGTCAGTGCGTTCTCCTCTTCCGAAGCAATGCCACGGGTGTAGGGCACCACATGCCCACTGGCAATGCCGGGAAAGTTAAATACGACCTCTTTCTCACCGTCCTGCCAAACGATCGGTTGGTCGATTGAGTCATCGCTGCAAGCAGCCAATAACAAGCCCATAAAGGCTACCAATAAAAATTTTTGCTTCATTTTCTTTTTGTTTTTAAATTAATTTGTTGTCTATATACTTAATCTATATCATACTATATTGAACCCCTACGGGGCTCGGTTGTGAGAGTGTCTCTCCACCCCGGGTTGCACCCGGGGTTATCCACATGCAACCCCTTTCGGGGTTCTCAGAGCGACTATTATCTCCCACACCCCACCGTTGCAAACAACGCCCCCCCAATTCCCATCCTGCCTGAAGAGGGGTGCCCGCAGGGCGGGGTGGTGGGAGCTAAGGAGGGGAAGTGGATTAGAGAAATTGCTTTACGCCTTCGGCTAAGCGATTTCCGCTTCGCTCCAATTCATCATTCATAATTCATAATTCATCATTTTTTTAAAGGTTCCCCCCAATCGTCCCCCCATTCTCCCAATCGGAGAAGACTAAGGGTGACACCTCCACCCGATCCTCATAGATCATCACCTGGATGCGAAACTCCTGTCGGAGGTTGCGGCTCAGCCCGAACTGCATCGTCCGGAAATACTTCTCCAGGTCGATCTCTTTCGTCAATAAGGTTTCACCGGCATAGACTCCCAACAGGGGGTGCGAATCGTTCGTCAACCGGTTGGTGATAAACTCCCCTTTGAGCGACCGGGCGATATCCATCTTGGCCTCTAAGCGATAGTTTTTCTTGAAGCGCTCTTCCAATACTTCAGGCACATGGTGAACCACCGGGTTGGTCGACGTCGCACTCCGCGGTTCGGTATACCCCGGAAGGAATCCGTACACCGCCGGCACATCGCGCAAGCGGAGGTTGAAGTCGCGCGTATTGACCGGCGCGTTCTTCGCCCATTTCACCACCACCTCCAATAAGAGATGGGCGTGGGTCATGCCGATGCAAATCGTTTGCGCCTTATCTCCTTTGACCGAGAAGGTCTGATACCCATAATAGAGCGGTTCGATATTGGGATCTTCCGCATCGGTGCGCGAGGTCCAGCCCGGCTGTTCCGACCGGTAAGACGACGCAAGCCGTATCCGTGCCTCACGCAGGGTGGTGATGCCCACCTGCGGTTCCCAATCGTTATCCAGCCGCGAGAGGTTTCCCCAGGCCACCACGGTATAGTGACCCTCCGGCAACGTCATCGTCGATACATAAGCCCCTTTGCCCGCGTGACCGGGTAGTCCGCCGATCTGATAGAGGATATCGTTCTCATCAAATATATACTCCGTGATCCGGTAGATATAGTTCGAAACCATATTCTCTTCGCGGGTCCATTCGCGCGTGTACCAGTATTCCAATTGCACGTTATAAGAGCAGACCGGCACCTCTGTGTCGATAGTACATGATGTGGGCAAAAGCCATAATAGCCCTATTACCCATACGTATACACCTATGTATATCACTCTTTTCATGATCTGAAGGAATCCCTCCGGCGGTCAGGGCCGGTAAGCCCTCCCGCCTTCGGTATTCCAAAAAATGCTCTTATAACTCTCTCCAAATAAAAAAACTAAACCAATTTTTCTCACCTTTTTTTCAGCGGTGAGAACTTTTTCTCACGATTTTTTCAGGGGTGAGAATTTTTTCTCACGTAGGTGAGAACTTTTTCTCAGGGGGCTGAAATTTGTGAGAATCCTCTCTTCAGGCTCTTCTCAATACACGTTTACAGATAGATATGAGTAACTAAAGCTCCCCTTCTTAGAAAAGAAGGGGGGGACCGCTGCTCGCAGCGGTGGGGTAGTTTGAATTCTTTATAGATGAATACTCTATATTTCCTTCAGTCTTCCCCTTTTCAACTATCATCAATTGTATATATGCAGATCAAACTACCCCACCATCGCAAGCGATGGTCCCCCCCTTCTTTTCTAAGAAGGGGAGCTTTAGATACTTTATTTCTACAAACATATACGTCATTTGTTACTAAAATATGTATAGCGAAAAGCTTCAGATATGACTTGTTACTCCTGTATGCAACGCAGGCTGAAGCCTGTGACCGGATTGGCATTATTGACACTTGCCGTGCCGTTTAACGCGACATAGAACCGGCGGGGCTTGCCATTGGCCGTGATGCTCGACGACCAGTAGCCACCAGCGCCGCCTCGATTGGTCGAAACGCCTTCGGTATTCCGGAATCCTGCCAGCGGGAAGAGCAGTGTTTTGCCAGTCTCGTCGCCTTCGATGGTAAACTGTTTTCCCGAAGCGTCATATACGCCCGGTGTGGCCGCGTCTATAATCTTTTGCCATTCATCCGCACGCGGCACGCGCCATCCTGCCGGACAGGGGCTATCGTTTACCGTTTTGCTCCACAACAGGTTGCGGGTCGGCAGATAGGCATCTTCGGCAATCAGCCAGTCGTAGTTTGCCTTCGGATTCATAATAAATTTATCCGCATAGGTCGTTGTCGCATCCGTATAACTCACCGGTCCCTCTTCGATATCCGTATGATCTCCGGTGGTCAGGGTTTCCGACTGGTAGTCGTTTCGTCCCCACTGGAACACATAACCCATAAAGGCGAGGTTATCGCCGGAGGTTGTGGTGGTGGCTCCCACATTGACCGGTGCCCAGTATTGTCCGGCGAACTTCACCGGTTTGAGGCCGGCGATGCCGTTGTAGTCGGGCAAGGAGGTGAAGATAATCGAGTCGGCGTTGTTGTAGTTGGCCGCGTCGCGTATATAGACCTTGATCTCGACAGGCACCTGTGCGTTGCCCTCCTGTGAAGGAATGGCGATGGTATAGTCCTGGGTGAAGGTGGTCTTCTGCGTGTCGGGGTCTACGTTTGATACGGCGGCTGCCTGCGTCACGATCGACCGCAGATCCGCCGGGTCGCTGATGCCGACCGACGAAGCGTTTTTGTTGTATAGACACATCACATCGTAGGTCGTCGGGCTATTGCCTTCGACACTGAACTTCATCTCCGCGCCCGCTTCCAGGCCGGTGATGTCGAACGCGCGTTTGGCGGCGTCCCAGCGCGTGGTCTGCGCCGGTGTGAATTCGATCTCTTTGATCTCCACTGGATCCTGTGCCGCGCCTACCTCGATCACGCTACCGTCGCTCCAGTCGGCCACGGTAAACTTCCAGGTCAGCTCCATATTATCGTCGGGCGGGAAGAGCTGCAGGGAGTAGCGTGTGTTGTTCACCAATGGCAGCGTGCTGCCGTCGGGCGCGACGAAGTCGATCGTTTTGTCGATCGGCAGGTTCGTATTGTAATAGGTTCCTTTGATGCGGATGCGCGTCGGCTCGCTATCTTCCCGGTTCGATGCGGGATAGAGATAGATCTTTTTGATCTCGTCGGGCGTAGCCGTGGCAGGCGCCACGACAGGGAACGATTCGACCACCTCGATCTGGTCCACCTCCTCTTCGTCATGCGGCAAGAGGTAGGAGTAGCCTTTCGGGTGGATCAACTGCACCGAGGTGAGGTTGAACTTCTTCGTATCGTCCGGATCCAACAATTTTTCGATGTATTCCACATCGAGGCGCACCGCCATACGTTTCATCTCCGCGGTGGAGATCTGCGTCTTGCCTTCGGTCAATACGATATTTTTCCGGGCGAACATCAACAGAGGGGCGCCCGGCGACTGCGTCACCTTCTTGGTCAACATCGCCTCCAACGCCTCCCAGCTCTCGAGCGCTTTGAGCTCGTCGGTCAGGTCGATCGCCGGATCGCTGTGTTGGTAGTTGGCGATAAAGATCACATCCGATCCTTTTTCGGTATTAAAGCCTTCGCTACGTACGCGCACGGTCACATTATAGCTGCCGTTGCCCACTGCCTTCAATTCCTCCTCCATACCCATCGGCGATCGCAACTCCTCGGTGGAGAAGTATTTGCCAAACGCACCCGGTTTATACTCCGGCGCATCGGGATTGCCCACGCCGTAGGTCTGCACAAAGCAGGCTAAGCTCTTAATCTCTTTCTCTGAGTCTTCGGCGGTAAAGTCGCCGTCCGCACGGGTGCGGATATCGCCCACGTGCATCGTCAGTAAGGCGGTGCCTTCACCCGCCGGCTTGATCACATCCGGCCCGTCAATCACTTCACTGCATGAAAACAGCGTGAACACCAGGCTCAGGAGGGTGGTAAATGTTATGAAATGTTTCATTTTGCTTTATTGTTGTTTACTGTTTCTTTATTGTATTATACTACTTAACTATCTTGGCTCCCCTTCTTTGCTAAGAAGGGGATCTTTAGATAGTTATTTCAATTAATAATTAACCATTAATAATTAACAATTAATTTAGATTGATTTGACACACCGAATAGGATAACCGTAAGCCCTCCAGTTACTGGTGCTCGATACAGCATTGCTACCGTTGATCTGAATCATATAGGCGTAACCGTGGGAGGCATGCACATAATTATCCGAGATCCATAGATAACAATTCGCATTAGAAGCGGCTGCCGAGACAGATCCGCCACTAAAACCAATATCCCCTGTCTGTGGAAAGTATAAGGCTTGCCCATCATCCCCAGTGATCTTCCAGCGTTTTTGTTTCTCTTCCCGAACGGCAAAGCCGTTCCTTGCCGTTTTAAACTGATCGGCTTCCGCTTTGGTCGGCAGGCGCCAGCCGGTGGGACAAGGGGTATTGGCCGGGGTACTCCAACGGGCATTGCGGGTAGCCTGCTCGGAGGCATTATTCCGTAACCAGTCGTAATATGGCTGATCAGAGCCCCCTTCATAGTAAAAAATCGAATTCCCATCCGCGGTACTTAAGGCTATATTTCCATGCTGTCCCCCTTGTGCTTTACTCGGCGCCGGATTCTGTGTAAACTTGGTATTCCGTCCCCATTGGTAATAGTAACCGGTCGAAGCGGTAGTCGGGTTGGTATTATCCACACTGCTGGCACCTACATTAACCGGTGCCCAAAGGAGATTACCGATGCGCACGGCACGTATATTCACGCCGGGATATATACCCATGCCATCCAGGTAGAACTCATCTCCCTTTTCGGGTTTAATGGTATTGGCAATGGTTACCTTGGCTTTCCCGTTTTTAACAATCATGGTTGGGAAGAGCACCTCATAGGTTTCAACCACATAATTGCCTTCCGGAACGCTGTCGGTCTTTTTGATATCCTTTTCGGTAATGCCCAGGTCGGCCAGGCTACCGGTCACGGCGGTTAAGGTGGCCTGCGAGCTATGGAAGGTTTTGACCTTAAAGGTGATCTTGGTATTCGCCTGCTGGTGTTCCAACAGGAACGATTTGGTTGATTGACTCCAGCCTGCCACAATATGGGTGCCCGAGGCATTGATCATCTTCGGTTCTTCCACCATACAGTCGAACTCGGGCAGGAAGATCAGGTGGAAGCTTTCGTAATAACCCGGTTTGGTTCTGTTTTCGATACGTACCTCCATATCAAAGTGGGTGGTAGGCATGGCCGGGAAGGTGATTTCGTATTGCTCCCGGATCATCGCGCGAGTGGCAACGGTGGAGTCGGTCTTTTGAATAAAAGCTTCCTTGCCCTCTTCGGTAGTGATGCCCAGGTCTTCCCAATCGCCATTGACAAAGGAGAGAACCGCGCGGGTGTCTTGCAGGTTCTCGACCGTGAACTTGATCTTATCGCCGGCACTGATCGCACCCAAGAGGCAGGCTTTCGTGGCGTCATTCCAGCTATTGGCGGGTATCGCCTTACCTGAAGCATCTTCGAAGGTCATATTACTGGTCACCGGTTTCTGATAGGTGGGGTTCACCGGAATCAGGGTGCCTTCCGACCAGTCGTCGATCGTAAACGACCAATCGATGCCACTGCCGTCGGGTGTCGGGGTGAGGGTGATCAGGTAACGGGTGTTGCGTACCAGCGGGATAATCTCACCGTCTTGCATCAGGTCGATCCGTTTACTATAGGGCTGGCCGTCGAGCGTGCCCCGCACCAATAGCGCGGTATGCGCCACCGATCCGTCGTTGGCGGCTTCGTAGGTATAGATGCCTTTGATTGTTTTGTTATCGCTGCAATCCACCTTATTAAAGCCGGTCGTGAGTACCGGAATATCGAAGGCCTCTTCGTTGCCCGGGATCAGGTAGGCGTAGCTCTTGGGGTTGATCACCTCGACCGACTTCAACAGGAAGGGTTTCTTCGGGGCGTCGGCGGCTTTGTTTTCGATATCGAAGCGCGCCACCACGCGTTGCAGGGTGATGGTCTCGGTCGCGGGAATGGTGTACGAGAGGGTCACCTCTTTATAGCCAAACATCATAAGCGGCGTGCGAAGGCCGGTCGCGGTGGCGGTTGTCGTCACCAGGTTAAAGAGGTCGTCCCATTGCTCAACGCCTTGTAGAGCCGTTTCCAAGCCGTTCTCTTTGTAGTTGGTAAACACCGCCACATCGGTCTTGCCCGCCACACTGGGGCTTTGCACCTTGAGATTGACTTCAAAGTTGCCTGTGCTCACCTCTTTGATATCAGCGGCTTCGGTAAGAAAATAGGCCAGGAAGGCGCCTTGCTTATAGCCCGCATCGCCCGGTTTGCCAAAGTCTTTGGTGCGTACGAAGCAGGCCACCGACTTCATCTCGGCCTCGCCCGGCAACACCTCTACCTGATCGGCGCGCGTACGGAGCGATCCGACACGCAATGTCAGGGCAGCCACCTCCCCGTCGGCCGGGTTGTATGGGTTTACCCCTCCCCGTTCATACGGATCTTCCTGGCAGGAGGACAAGATCACTCCCATCAGTACCATAAATAATACTAAATAATTTTTCATCTCTTTTCTTTTTGTTTTTAATTAAATGATTGTCTATATACTTAATCTATATCATACTATATTGAACCCCTACGGGGCTCGCCTGAGAGAGTGTTTCTCCACCCCGGGTTGCACCCGGGGTTATCCACATTCAACCCCTTTCAGGGTTTTCAGAGCAACTATTCTCTCCCACCACCCCACCGTTGCAAGCAACGGTCCCCCCAATTCCCCTCCTGCCCGAGGAGGGGTGCCCGCAGGGCGGGGTGGTGGGAGCTAAGGAGGGGAACTGGATTAGGGAAATTGCTTTACGCCTTCGGCTAAGCGATCTTCGATTCATCATTCTTCATTCTTCATTCATCATTTCCTCACGCATCGCACCCCATACCCCGTTGCCGGATATTCGGCGGTGACGGTGATGCTGAGGTCACTGTTGACGCGCAGGGCATACCCTTTTTGCTGCCCGGTGCCTTCGGCGGCCCAGAGGCCGATATCGCGGTAGATAGCCGCCGCGTTGGCGCGGCCGTCGTTATGCCGGATACTGCCCATATAGGGGAAATAGAGCCACTGCCCGTCGTCGCCCGCCACATAGCGGCGCGATTTGACATGCTCGCCGGTGACTGTGCCGTTGCGGCTGTCGCGGAATGCGATCAGTTCAGCCACCGTCGGCAAGCGCCAACCTTCGGGGCAGGGGGTATTAGCCGGCGTACTCCACAGGAGATTGCGGGCGTATTGCTCATTGCTGTTTGTATTGAGCCAGTCGTATGCCGTCGATACGCCATAGACAAACTGGTCGCGGTTGGTGCCCGACAGGGCGGCCAACAGGCTGACAGGTCCCCGGACACGCGCCGGTTCGGGGTTTTGCGTGAACGCCTTCGTGCGACCCCACTGGAAGTAATGGCCGGTGGAGGCGGTCGATGGCGTTGAGGCCTCGAGCAGGGTCTGCCCTACGTTGACCGGCGCCCAGTAGAGGTTGCCGATACGCACGGCACGCGTATTGGTACCGGGGTAGACGATATGGTTGGCATCTAAGCGGAGATAGGTATAGAAATCGGGGTTGACCGAATTATACATGCGAAGCTCCGCTTTGATATCGCCGACGGGCGGCTGTCGGAAGACCACCGCGTAGTATTCGAGGGTGTATATGCCCTCTTTCTCTGTCTTATACTTATAGACCATCTCATCGATCGAGGCGATACCCAGACCTGCCATATCTTCGAGGGAGATATTGAGGTAGTAGTCGGTGCCCTGGATCGAGCGTACCCTGAACCAGATGGCATAACCGGGACCCACATGGTCGATCAGGCAGGTATGCGCGGTCGGATTCCAGGTGTTGAGGCTGACATCGTCGCCGGCGGCGTTGACAAAATGCAACTCTTCGAGCTCACAACTGTAATCGGGAGCGAAAAGCAGGCGGAGTGTGTTGTAGAGTTCCGGCTTGGCGGCGTTCTCGATGCGTATCTCTATCTCGAACTCGTCGATTGGTTTTTGCGGGAAGGTGATCTCATATAATTCCATGATTTCGCCTTCTTCGATCACCATGCCTATCTTACTGATGAAACGGGCACGCGCTTCGGGGGTGGCCAGTCCCAGGTCTTCCCAGTTTCCATTGAGCAGAATCACTTCGGGTTCCGTCTCCTGTATATTATGCACCACAAAGGTGATCGTATAGCCCTCTTCGAGGTTGTCGAGGTGGGCTGTTTGTGTTTCTTCATCCCAGAAGCTTTGCGTTTCGGTCTCTCCCTCTTCGTTCTTAAAGGCTACATCGTCGTATTCGGGACGTTTGAAGGTAGGTGTAACGGGGATGGTGATGCCTTCCGACCATTCACTGACGGCAACCGACCAGTCGATATCGGTTCCCTCTTCGGTTAGCTGAAGCAGAAGCTGGTAACGGGTATTGCGTGTCAGCGGGATCATCTGTCCGTCGCGCATCAGTTCGATGCGTTTCGTATAGGGTTCTCCGTCGAACAGGCCGTCGATCTGCAAAGCGGTATGGGGTACCGAGCCGTCGTTGGCCGCCTCGTAGGCATAGAGCCCGTCGATACGGAGGTCGTCGTTGCAGACGAGCGTGTCGTTTTCCGCTGGCCGGACAGGAATATTAAAAGCCTCTTCGTTTCCTTCTACTATATAAGTATAGGTTTTGGGATTGATCAGGGTAGCCGATTTCAGGAGAAAAGGTTTCTCCGGTGCGTTGGCCGCTTTGTTGACAATGTCGATGCGTGCCACCAGACGGATAAGTCGGATCTCTTCCTTCACATAGGTCGATTGGGTAAGCGCCACCTCCTTATGCCCCAGCATCAACAGGGGCGGGTGAATGCCTTTATCGGTGAGGGGAACGGAGGTGAGATCAAACAGGTCGTCCCATTGAGTTACCCGGCTCACTGCGTCGGTGAGTCCGTTCTCCCGGTAGTTGGCCAATAATGCCACCTCGCTCTTGCCGGCGAAGCTCTGGCTTTTGATCTGCAGGGAGATCGAATAGGTACCGTCCTCTTCGTTGAAGGTGATCTCGTTGTTGTCGTCGGTAATCAGGAAGGTGTAGAATCCGCCCTTTTTGTAGTGCTGATCGCCCACCTTGCCCTGGTCGCGGGTGCGCACGAAGCAGGCAACCGAACGAATCGAGGTCTCGCCATCCAATATCCGGAAGAGTTCGTCGGCACGCGTGCGTACACTGGCGAGGCGAATCTCCAATCCGGCCATATCATCGCCTAAAGACGGCGTCTTGTCGGTGGGGATCCACGTCTCGTTATAACAGGAGGTCAATAAGAGTCCCGCTATCAGGTATATGAATATGTTTATTCGTCGTTTCATTTTTCGCCTCCCTTCGGTCACAACATGAAAACCAGTGATACAGCCGCCCGGGTAGGGCCAATATAGGAACGGGCAGTATGGCCGATCAACTCCCTGCAGTCGGAGCAGAAGTATTGATCGTATTCCATACGCAGATAACCGCCGCTGAGCGATAATTCCAATCCCCAGCGCTTGTTCAGTACAAAATGATACCCATAGGTCAATCCTCCGCCATAGAGGTTACCTTTATACGTATGTTCTTTTAAATCGTCGATAAAAGGGATATTACCTATATTATAGGCGGCATAAACGCCATTCACTCCGAAGAAATGACCCTTAAACGCTTCCCGCATCCAGAAACGCGGCTCCATCCTGACAAGCCAGTGACGCAGGCTGAGGTTATCGGGTAAATCCCAGGGATTGTGACCAACCGAAAAATCAAGGCTCCACCGGTTATGCAACATGACCTCCAATCCGAAATTCGGTGTGGAAGTCGCCCAGTACAACAGATTAGTCTTTTCGGCTACCTTTTGTGCGTTTATCTTTCCGGGAAGGAAAAACAACGGCAACATACATAATATGATCCAATTCTTTTTCACAGGTTCCAGTCCTTAGAAAATTATTCAAACGCATGACATTTAATTATACTTTACACAATGAAGTATACTCCCAGAGGTTGCGTATTGCTCGATTTCTATTTCGGTTATTCTAAAACTACTTTTTCTTTTTCTTTGCGAAGTTAGAAGGAAGGAAGAGAGTAGTCAAGCATGAAAAATACTAAAATCACCTTTTCTCAGAATCAAAAAAAGAGACCAAACGGAAGTCAATAAATAGACAGGACAATAAACATATTACCGGAAGTCTTTGAAAAGCAAAATATGCCTTGTATAAACGGTTACTTCACGCACAATCAAAAAACCGATAATCTAATTTTTATAATTGTGGCAGTTTTTGTCTTAATTGCTTTTTCCGGAACATTTTTTGATTTATTTGCTCCTAAAAGCTTGCATATCAAAAGGATAATACGTATATTTGTCAGAAGAGGGAGAGATCGTTTTAAAGCTTTACTATGAAAATGAAGGGATTGAATACGCTATTTTTAGAAACGCTAAACAAAAAGTTTCCCAATAAGTCCGAATTGGCAGAGCGTTTGGCCGACCTGCTCAATACCGATAAAACATCTATTTATCGCCGGCTGCGCGAGGAGGTGCGCTTCTCTGTCGATGAGGTGGGTATGATTGCCCGGCACTTTGGCCTTTCATTGGATGAGATCACCGACAATATCCGGGAGAAGGATTACCGGACCGTTAAACTGGAGCTACCGAATATCACCGACCAGGATGGTATTCTGTATGATTTATTGGAGGAACATCTGTTCTGTTCGGAAAAGTTTCTGTCCGGTGAAGATTCCGAACTGGGCGCCGCTTTGGGGGTTTTGAACCGGGCATTCTTCCTTTCCTATGATAACCTGGCGCGTTTCTTTCTTTTCAAATGGGGGCGTTATTATACCGATTTGGATGAATACCGCCGCTTCGAGACGGTACAGGTGGCCGAGCCCCTGAAAGCTTTGCAAGAGCGGGAGCGGACGAACCTGATGCAGTTCAAAAGAACCTTTTATATATGGGATGTGCAGATCATTCCGAACTTGGTCAGGGATATCAAATACTATGAAAGCATCAGCCTGATAAGCCGGGCAGAAACGCAATTAATCAAAGAGGATTTGTTTGTCATGTTGGACGATTTGGAAAAGCGCGTGGCGAACGGCAAATACCCGGAGACGGGCAACCGCTTTGAGTTTTATACGGCATCTATGAATATTCATACCTCCCATGCCTATATGCACTCGGAAGACAACTGGGTGTATTACCTGAGCGCGTTTGTGGTTCGCTCAATGTTTACACAGGATCCCGAATTGTGCCGCGATATGAAAAACCGTATCAACTCGCAAAAAGCCTCTTCGATTCTGATTTCCGAAAGCGGCGAAAAAGAACGCCTGTACTTCTTCAACAAACAACGGCAGGTGATAGATACGCTGTGAAAGAGGGTCTCTCCTCTTAGCGATTTCTTCAAACTATCATAAAAATCCCTATTCTTCGGAGCTATCCTCACCTGTTCCGGATATTCCCTCTTCATTATAAGAGATAATCATTCTCAAATTTTGAATTGTAATGGATATACAGTACTTTAGGCTGCTATAATAACAAACTACCCTGAGTTTTTGTGTATGATACGTACGATCTTAGTCGATGATCACGCCCTGTTTCGATTAGGCGTGAAAAGTGCTATTATGAATGGGCATACCGACATCGGTATTGTCGGTGAAGCGGATAGCGGAACGGTCTTGTTCTGTCTGCTCGAAACTACGACGCCGGATATCATCCTGTTGGATATACTGCTACCCGACATGACTGGAACAACTATTGCCCGCCGGCTACGAAAAGAATACCCTGCTATAAAGATACTGGCGATCTCGGCAGAGAACACGGCAGAGGTGGTGCAGGAGATGATCGAAATAGGCATCGAAGGGTTTATCAGCAAACGGCAGGGAGGGGTGGATGAAATTGCAGAGGCCATCCGCACGATTATGAACGGATATGAGTATTTCGGCCATGATATCTCCGCCATCATCTACAAAATATACGTGTCGAAAAAGCGGACAGCCGACGTCACCCCGGAATTTACCGATCGGGAAAGGGAGGTGATCGGGCTTTGCCGCGACGGCCTATTGAGCAAACAGATTGCCGAACGGCTATGTATCAGTTCGCGCACGGTAGACAACCATAAGAATAACATCTTCCGCAAACTTGGCATCAACAACACGATGGAGATGGTGCAATATGCCTTAAAACATGGAATTATCCGCATCGAATAACAAGCTATTATAGTATGAAATACATCATCGCGATCATTTCTTTCTGCCTGGCATACCAACTGCAGGCACAAACAACTCTTAGCGTAACCGAACGCATTCAACTCTATGAAAAGGAGATTGCCGAAGGCCAGGTGGATGAACTAAAAATGCTGAAGAATTACATCGACTTAATCACGCTTTGCAGCCCGATTGATATGGGAAAGACCTATCGTTACTTCCGGGAAGCGGTAGCCTATGCGCAGGAGAAAGATCAGTTAGACTGGGAGTCGGCCTATTGGAGGCGGATAGCAGAGGTATATCAAGACCTGGGAAAGAGCGATTCTTCCTATTACTGCATAGACAAAGCGATTACGCTTATAAAAGGGAAAGGGTTTGATTATGAGCAATGCGCCAATTATCAAGTGCAAGGGGGTGCTTTCTTTGCGGGATATGAATATGAGAAAGCATTGGATGCCTATCTGAAGGCATTGGAATTAAACGAAAAAGATAAAAGCCAAAAGGTGGCGGCGCAGCAAAACATCCTGAATAATCTCGGCATTGAGGCGTCTACCTATTCGATGATCGCTGATATTTATGTCAAATTATTGAATTACGACAAAGCGATCGACTACTTGCTTCGCGCGAAGAAGATCATGGACGATAACCCCACCGAGCGAATTGCCTTTGTCTATTTCACGATCGAATTGAATGGCATGCTTGCCAGTATGTATACTACAACGAAACAACCTGACAAAGCATTGCCTTTGCTGCAGAAGAGTTACGAAATGGCTGTTGAAAAAGAATTAGTGCCAGAAATTGTCTTAGCGTTATGCCGATTATCCAACTTTTACTACACAGAGCGAAAAGACTATCAGCAGGCCTTTACCTTTGCCCGGGAGGCACAAGAAATATCGGAGAAAACGTCGATGCCCAACCTGATCAGTTCTGCTGAAAAAAGCCTGACGAAAGCCTGTTTCGGTTTAAAGGACTACAAAACAGCCTGCCGTTATGCCGAGCTGGTGTTGGCGCATGTTGAAAAAGAAGATTGGGAAAACCTGTATGATATCTACGGCTATTTAATCATGATGTATGCCCTGTCGGGCGATATAGCCCAATCGGAAGCCTATCTGACGAAATACAACGAAGCGGTTTCAAATCTGTCGGATGCGAATCTCCATAACTCTCTGCAGGAGATGGAGGTGAAATACGACGTGCAGCAGAAAGAGCTGGAGATTGTGCGTCAGCAATCAGAATTAGACAGACAGCGCACCAAACAGTATGTTTACATCGGTGGACTGATATTAGCAAGCATATTACTCTTGTTATTTATCTATATTGCAAACCTGCGCAATAAACGCAATAAAATCTTAGTCGAATCGAATGCTACCAAAGATAAGTTCTTCAGCCTTATCTCGCACGACCTGAAAAATCCGGCCATTGCCCAGCGCGATGCCTTACAGCAGTTGATCGCCCATGCCGGCGAATGGGACACCGAGTCGCTCTCGCAATATTATGAAGAGCTGCTCATTTCGGCCGACGGGCAGGTGGAGTTGCTCTATAATCTATTGAACTGGGCACAGGTACAAACCGGACGTATGCCCTATGCCCCGACCCAATTCGACCTGGTTTTCGAACTCCGTTCCGATATGGCTTTGGCAAAAAACATGGCGGATCGGAAAGGCATCAGTCTGGATCTCCAAATGCCGGAAACGGCGATTGTGACGGGAGACCGCCATATGCTGACCACCGTTGTACGCAACCTACTCACCAACGCAGTAAAGTTCACCGACAACGGTGGAAAGGTTCACCTGGAGATACAACCGGAAGCGAACGACCGTTATAGGATTTCCGTAGTCGACACGGGAACAGGCATGAGCCGAGAACAACTGGAAAACCTCTTCCATATCGGTCATCAACGCTCGCGCACCGGAACAGTAGGTGAATCGGGCAGTGGACTGGGTCTTAATGTTTGCCGGGAATTGATCGAAAAGCACGGAAGCACTATCCACGTGCAAAGCGAAATAGGCAAAGGAAGCCGTTTCTGGTTTGTTTTACACAACACACCAAAACACAGAAATTCAACACATTAAACACTATTCCGTTTGCCTTTTTTCGTCGAAAGAAAAAGCATATGAATGAACAAAGAGAAATGTTCTATAACTGCTTGATTTTGCTAAAAATGGAGGATTTCTTGGAAATCGAGTAGGAAGAAAATGAAGTAGTTTTCTTCCTACTTTCCTTTGTTCCGAAACCGTCAGTTCCGAAATGCGCATTTCGGAACCGAGTTATTCTGTAAGTGAATCTATAAATTCTCCATTTTTTTTATTTTGTTTTTATTATGCAGCATAAATAGTACATTATGGAAACAAAATAACGTATTAAGATGAATTAAGGACATTTCCGTTTTGCCAACAAGACGAAAATATACCGTTTTTGTTTTGTGCACAAAACAAAAGAGCTTTTTCTCATTCATTTGCTGGGTAACTTACTCCCATTTGTTTGGTGACTAATAAATAATTTGCAATAAAGGACACAATTTGTACATCAATGCAAATTATTTATACCTTTCGCTCGAAGATAATCCACTGAATATAAGGATGTAGACAAGACAAAATTATACCATATATATGTTTTTTATTACTACTAAACTTGTTGAGTTGCCTTGTGCGGTCACTTGCTCCCTGACTTACACGGTAATAACCGATTAGTGTTCAAAAAAAGTATTTATTGGTTTAAAATTGAGAAAGATGACTGCATATCCAAACTTTTATCTATCTTTGTAACCGCCGTAACAGTTACGGGTGTAACAAAAAAGAGAACATGAAGTTTTATAATAGGATAAGTGAACTAGCAGAGCTGAAACGGATACAAAACTTGTCGTTCAGTGACCACTCCCGTCTGACTGTAGTAACAGGAAGAAGAAGAATTGGTAAAACAAGCCTTATCATGAAGTCGGTCGTAAATTTACCGACTGTCTATCTGTTTGTCGGTCGTAAAAGCGAAGCAACGCTTTGTTCTGAGTTTATTCCGATTATAAGTCAATCACTCGACACATTTGTTCCTGCGGAAATACGCACCTTCCGGTCATTGTTCCAATATCTGATGGAGCTAGCTTCGCAGAAATCGTTCAATCTTGTCATTGACGAATTTCAGGAGTTTTACAACATCAATGAATCGGTATATAGCGACATGCAGAATATTTGGGATGCCTATCGGAAGAAGTCTAAAATGAATCTGATAGTATCCGGTTCTATTTATTCGTTGATGCAGAAAATATTTCAGAACAATAAAGAACCTCTATTCGGTAGAGCGGATAATATCATCAAACTATCTGCTTTTGATTTAACCACGCTAAAAGAAATTATGCGTGATTACAATCCCTATTATACCAATGATGACTTGCTTGCGCTTTATACCTTTACAGGTGGAGTTCCCAAGTATGTTGAGTTATTTTGCGATAACATCACATTGAGTATAGATGAAATGATTTCATTTATGGTTCGGGAAAACTCTCCCTTTACCGATGAAGGAAAAAATCTATTGATAGAAGAGTTCGGAAAAAATTATGCAACCTACTTCTCTATCCTAAGTGCCATCTCAGGAGGTATCAATACACAACCCGAAATAGAAGCAGCATTAGGAGATAAAAGCATTGGTGGACAAATCAAGCGGTTAATTGAAGATTACAATATCATTATTCGCCAACGCCCTATATTGGCAAAAGAGGGAAGTCAAGCCGTTCGGTACGAAATACAAGATAATTTTATTCGTTTTTGGTTCAACTATTTCGACCGCCATCGCTCGCTGATAGAGATAAAGAACTTTGTTGGATTGCAGGCTATCATTAAATCCGACTATCCAACTTATTCGGGCATCATGTTGGAAAGATATTTCAAACAGTTGTTTGCTGAAAGTTTCCAGTACAGAGCCATTGGTTCATGGTGGGAACCTAAAGGTAATCAGAACGAAATTGATATTGTTGCTCTGAAATTGGAGAAAAATCAAGCAGTAGCAGCAGAAGTAAAGCGACAGAAGAAGAACTTCAAGCCAGAGTTATTGGTAGCAAAGGTAGAGCATCTTAAGAATAAGTTGTTGCCAAAGTATCAGATTGATAGGGTTTGCCTATCGTTGGAGGATATGTAGTGGTTATTGTGAACTCGTTTTATAAGTAAATACAATCTTATTCTGAAATATAAATTCAGATGATACGATTAAGAAGTTGAGATGACAAGAAAATTAAAAAAAGAACCTCCACCGGGGTTTGACGTTGATCCCTTACTTTGATTTGTCCCCGGATGTCCATTTTTAGACGTTGAAATGCAAAGAAAAAGCCTTGAAATCTCTGAATTTCAAGGCTTTTATCTAAATACATCTTCTTAAAAGTGGTGCCACCAGGAATCGAACCGGGGACACAAGGATTTTCAGTCCTTTGCTCTACCAACTGAGCTATGGCACCCTTGCTTGCGCGTTTTTGTACCGTTTTTTTCAATACGGGTGCAAAGATAGGGAAAGTTTTATTGCAACCAAATTATTCGGGAAGAAAAGAAAGTAAAACGGGATTATTTTTTATCACGATTATTCTTCAAAACACTCTTCCCCACGAAGAGAAGGCCTGTATTGTGAGAAAAACGGATAAAAATTAACGGAAATATTTGATGATATGAAAATATTTGTACCTTTGCATGCGTATTGAAAAAACGGGATGTAGCACAGTTGGCTAGCGCGCCACGTTCGGGACGTGGAGGTCGGAAGTTCGAGTCTTCTCATCCCGACAAAAAGGCTGACAATCAATGATTGTCAGCCTTTTTTGTTGTATTTTACTTTAACCACTCTACTTTATTAATACCCAAAAAGATCTTCTTTCGTAAGCTTACGGATCGGGCCGTATTCAGCCAATGATTTCAGATCCAGGTCTTTCTCATCACCCAGGACACAGTAGGTGTATTTGCGGCCTTTGATCCATTTCTGCTGGAAGGCTTTCACATCATTGAGGGTCATTGTCTGCGCCTCGTCGTAGAGTTGTTTGCGTCCGTCGTGATCCAGCCCCAGGTCTTCCGAATAGATATACGACCAAAGGATATCCGATTTACTTACCCGTTCGGTACGCATACGCGTGATCAGCGACTCTTTCGCCAGCGAGAAGGCCTGTTCCGACTCCGGCATATTATTGATAATATCGTCAAAGGCTTTCATCGCATCGATCATCTTATCATTTTGTGTCGCAATAAAAGAGCGATAGATATACGAATACTTCTCTTTAGAAGGTGCATTCAGGTAGGCACTGGATGAATAAGCTAACCCACGGGCTTCGCGCATTTCCTGAAAAACAATCGCATTCATGCCACCACTGAAATATTCATTATACATCGTAAGTATGGGGTAAATGGTCCAATCAAAGGCTTCTCCCCGGTTGGATACAGCCGTATAATAGATCTGCGACGCATCGTACTGTGCCAGTAAGACTGTATTCTCGGTTGTTTTAGACTGCACAAACTCTTTCCCTGCTGGTATCGGCTCGAAGGCATCGGGCACCTTGTGGTATTTCTCGATCGATGCGATCAGTTCCTGGGGTTTATCCGGTCCATAATAGAGGACTCTATGCTTATACGAATTGATTTTGTGGATGCGATCAACCAATTGTGCCGGATCCATATTTTGCAATTCCGCGTTGCTCAGTACATTCTTCGCCGGAGAATCGGGACCCCATATCGCATATTGGGTCAGCATATTGAAATTCTGACTCTGGTTCAATTTGGCATTCATCCGACGTTTCTGTATATCCGCCGCCAGATTGGCGTAAGCCTCTTTATTCACCTGCGCGTCGGCAAGCAGTTCTTCAAAGAGCTGCATCGCCTCAGGCATCTTTTCGGCTAATCCTTCCAGCGAAACGTATGTGCGTTCGCTTCCGGGGCTAACACCAAAATAACAGGCCAATTTATAGAATTCCTCATTGATCTGCTGCAGGCTCTTGGTCGAGGTGCCCAGGTATCTCATGTATTCGAAAGCCGTTCCCAGCGCCTTGTCGTTGTTGTTACCCATATCGAACACATAAAGCAGGGAGAAGATATCGTTGGTTTCGTTCTGTTTGTAAAGCACCTCGATATCATTCTTTGTTTGCAATTTCTGCATATCCTTGTTGAAATCGATGAATACCGGTTCGATCGGCTTCACTTCGGACGCCTGGATCTCCGCCAGAAAGGCGCTGGTTTTGTCGCGATTGGTTTCGATTGGGGTGATAGAGGGCTTTTCGATCTTTGTTTCGTTCGGATCTTTTCCCTGACGCTTGTAGACCACCACGTAGTTATCGCCAAAATATTTGTTGGCAAACGCCACAATGTCCTGCTTGGTGATCTTACTCAAACGATCCATCTGTTCCACCTGATCTCTCCAGGGGGTACCGTTGATAAACGAATTGATAAACAGGGAAGCACGCGCGCTGTTATACTCCAGACGCGACATTTCCGACAATTTATAGTTTTTAATCGTGGCTTCCAATAGGTCTTCGCTAAATTCTCCTTTCTTCAGTTTGTCTATTTCTGCTAAGAGAATATCTTTCACCTCGTCCAGGGTTTGTCCGCTTTTGGGGCGTCCGTTCAATATAAAAGAGGCATGATCCGCCATGGTCCAACCACTGGCATACGAGCTCAATACCTTTTGCTGCTGGGCAATGTTGATATCCATCAATCCCGCTTTCCCGTTATACAGGATACTACGTGCCAATCCCATCAAATCACTCTCAAGGCTTGAGGCTCCCGGCATACGCCATCCGATATTTACATTTTCGGCATCCACGCCAAATACCTCCTGCGTGATCACCTCTTTGATGGGCGATGGGTGGATAGCCGGTTGAGCCGGCAGGCTTTCATTGGGTTGCATATCGCCGAAGTAGGTATCGATGATGCGGATCATCTCGTCCGGATTGAAGTCACCCGACAGACAGATCGCCATATTGTTAGGCACATACCAGGTCTTATAATAATTCTTGATATTGGTGATCGATGGATTTTTCAGATGTTCCTGCGTTCCCAATACGGTCTGCAAACCATAGGGATGATCGGGAAAGAGAACAGCCATCATGGCTTCATTCACTTTCCGACTATCGTTCGTAAGCGACATATTCTTCTCTTCGTAAACTGTTTCTAGTTCGGTATGGAATCCGCGGATCACATTATTTTTAAAACGATCAGCCTGTATCTTTGCCCAGTTCTCCACCTGGTTGGCAGGAATATCTTCCTGGTAAACCGTTTGGTCGAACGAGGTATAGGCATTGGTGCCGTCGGCGCCGATTGCCGCCATCAATTTATCGTATTCATTGGGGATCGACAGTTTGGATGCCTCGTAAGAGATGCTATCGATCTGTGCGTAGATCGCTTTGCGTTCCGCCTCATCGGTGGTCTTGCGATAGACTTCAAAAAGGCGTTCGATTTCGTTCAGTAAAGGCTCTTCCTGTTCGTAGTTTTGCGTACCGAACTGCTTGGTGCCTTTAAACATCAGGTGTTCAAAATAGTGTGCCAGTCCGGTAGTCTCTGCCGGGTCGTTCTTTCCTCCTACTCTTACCGCGATGTAGGTTTGGATCCGTGGCGTTTCCTTATTCACTGTCATGTAGACCTTCAGACCGTTGTCTAATGTGTAGATACGGGCTTTCATCGGGTCGTTCGGTACAGTCTCGTAATTATACGGAGAGCTCTCCTGGCAAGCCGTCAACATACCCATGATAACAGCCAGCGCAATTAACAAAAAAGAATTTCGCATAATATTTAGTATTAGGGATTAATTGGCATCAAATATAGAATTTATTTTACGAAAAAATCGAAATGCCCTTCTGTTTTTCTACTTGCCGAATAGGTGACGGATAAAGTCTGCCGGCGCCAGGTAGATCATACGCGGCCCGATATAACGCATCACCTGGCGCACCTTTTCGCGCATCGCCGGTTTGTAGCAATGAACCGGACAATGCTTACAGGCTGTTTTCTCTTCACCATACGGACAACGATCGAGTCGCTGATGGGTATAGGCGATCAGGACTTCACATTCCGGGCAAAGCTGTTCGTTTTTCTCCTTCTTCCGGCAATAGATCCGCACCATTCGCTCAATGGTCACTTTTTCTCTTTCGATGCGTGATTGTTTCATGCAGCCCATCTGTTTTTTTGTAGCGGACAAAGATAGTGAAAGAAGTTAAAGTAGGTAAGCAGTGTGGAACTAAGCCACTGAATACACAAAAAAAGAGTTGTTTCCCGCAGGAAGCAACTCTTTTTTTATGCGTTCAATCATTCTTGACTTATTCCACAATGACAGGTTTGTACTTCGGCACCAAAGACTTCATAACCGTCCAACCGATCAGGTAAGCCACGGCACAGATACAGAAGATAATGAAATAGCCCGCCGGTTTGCCTTGAAATCCCATAAAGGTCATCTGTGCTTCGTCGGCATACACAAACAGGTTACCCGCGCCCTTTTGCATAATCATAGAGCCGATACCACCCGCCATACCACCGATACCCGTGATAGAAGCAATGGCTGATTTAGGGAACATGTCGCCTATCGTCGAGAAGATATTGGCCGACCAGGCTTGGTGAGCCGAACAACCGATGGCAATCAGAATCACCGGAATCCAGGCAGCATGTTTACCCCAATCGGCAAAATACATACCCAATGGCTGCGCAAACAATACCAACAGCGGGAAGAAAGCAAAAATCAACATCGCTTTCATACGAGCCGCATAGGGATTGCTACCGCTACGCTGGATAAAGATCGTAGGCAGTTTACCTCCGTAGATAGACAATACGGTTACAATAGCATAAAGCGTAAAGATCAGTGCCATACCCAACCCTTCCGTCGTCTTAATATTAAACTGTGTGTTCAAATAGGTAGGCGTCCAGAACAGGAAGAACCACCACACACCGTCGGTCATGAATTTACCGAAAGCAAAAGCCCAGGTTTGTTTGTAAGAGAAACATTTCCAGAAAGGTATCTTTTTCTCTTCTTTCTCCTGAATAACTTCTTCCGCTGTCAGGTCGTTTTTGTCTTGTTCGATGTATTCTATCTCGGCTTCGTTGACAAACTTACTCTTCCGGGGCGCGTCATACAGAAATACCCAGAAGCCCATCCAGATGAAACCCAGGGCACCAATCACGATGAAAGCCATCTCCCAACCAAAATGTTTCGCCAGAATAGGGATCGTCAACGGAGCAGCCAGCGCGCCGATAGAAGCACCGGAGTTAAAGATAGAAGTCGCGAAAGCACGGTCTTTCTTCGGGAAATATTCCGCCGTTACCTTAATAGCGGCCGGGAAGTTTCCGGCTTCACCCAACGCCAATATACAGCGGGCGGCAATAAAGCAATACATACTGACCGTGGAGATCACCACCGCCACCTGACCCGTAGCCTGCGCCAGTTCAGCAGCAGATCCAAGTCCTACATATTGTTCGGTGACAATGCCGCAAAGCGCATGCATACAAGCACCTGCCGACCATACGCCGATAGCCCATAAGAAACCCTTTTTGCTGCCCATCCAGTCGATAAAACGACCGGCAAACAACATACAGATGGCATAGACAATAGAGAAAATCGCGTTAATGTTTCCGAAGTGTTCTTCGTTCCAGTGAAACTCAGGCTTGATAAACTCATCCCAAGTAAGCGAAAGCACCTGGCGATCCAGGTAGTTGATGGTAGTTGCAAAAAAGAGCATGGCGCAGATGGTCCAACGGTAATTGGTCATCTTTCCCTGTGCATTTTTGATGTTACTCATGATACATTATGAATTAGGTTTATAACTATTACGCAATTCTGGGGAGCAAATATAGGCTATTTTTCCGCTATTTCATGGTTGATCTGACATTTTTTGAAAAAATATGTGCGCGCACACTATTAAAAAACAAAAACAAATAGGAACAAACAAGCTTCGAGTTTTATTAATAACCTTCAGCAAAGTGGTTCCTATCTTTAGTTTTATTATCTTCCCGCCGTAAAAAAACTAAATCGTATGAAGACAGAAAAAGAGAAGATGCTGGCCGGCGAATATTATGATGCCAGCGACGAAACATTAATGACACGCTGGCACTTTGCCAAAAAACTAATGAAAGAATTCAACCACGCCGATTCGACCGACAACCGGAAACTCAACAACCTGTTGAATATGTTGCTGGGTTCAAAAGGCGAAAACCTATGGATCTCGGCGCCATTCTTTGTGGATTATGGGGAGAATATCCATATCGGAAACAACTGCGAGATCAATATGAACTGCGTTTTCTTAGATTGCAATAAGATTACGATCGGTGATAATTGCGGTTTCGGCCCCAATGTGCAGATCTATGCCGTAAGCCATCCGGTCGACCCCGTGGAGCGCCTGGCGGGTCAGCGGGGCGGGGTTTTCTCTACCTGGAAAATCAATTCGGCACCGGTCACGATCGGCAATAATGTGTGGATCGGTGGCGGATCAGTGATCATGGCGGGTGTGACCATCGGCGATAACACCACCATCGGAGCCGGAAGCGTTGTAACCAAATCCATTCCTGCCAACTGCTTAGCCGTCGGAAACCCCTGTAAAATCGTGCGGGAATTGTAAAAAATTCCCATAAGCCAAAATGACAAAATGATATTTTGCCGGGAGAATTTCGCCGAAAACCAAGGACTTTGCGAAAAAACTCCCGGGAGTTAGCATTCGTTAACATTTGAAGTGTAAGCAAACAGGGGCTATTTTAACTAAAAACAGGCCCTGTTTGCTTACACTTGTGTTTTGGAAAATCGTAAAACCACCCACACACACCTCCCGCCCAAATAAATTAAAAATATACCAAGAAATTCATGGTTTGCAAGAACTTTTTATTCCCTTGGTTTGTTAATTCGTCAAGTAGTTTTGTTGATTTAGCAAATTTACCCGTGAAATTTTAATATTTCATTGATATTGTTTTTGATTATTAATTTATATACTACTTTTGTCACTCGAATTTGCTTGGGGTCATCTCTGCATGGGACTGACGAGACATTGGTATAAAAACGTGTGTGTGTTATGGAATGGTTGTTTTTGTTGATAACATTTTGTCTGTCAGTCGTTTTGACGGCTATTGTTTTACCTGGTATTTTAAAAATAAGCCATAAAAGAAAATGGTTCGATTCGACTGATTCACGCAAAGTTCATTCAGGAAATATTCCTCGTTTAGGCGGTTTATCCTTTCTTCCCGTCATTCTTTTTGCCTGCTTTTTCTCCGTAGGAATGTATCTATTATCCGGATTCATTTTATCAAATGGTTTTATGAAAGTATTATCTCAGGTAAGTTTTTTTATCTGTGGAGCTCTATTATTATATATGACCGGTGTCCGCGACGACCTGGTCGGAGTGCGCTATCGCTTTAAATTCCTTATCCAATTTATTGTCGCTTCCCTCCTACCCGCCTCCGGTCTTTGGCTGAAGAATCTGAACGGCTTGTTCGGCATATACGAACTGGCTCCCTGGGTAGGTATCCCCATTACTGTCTTATTGATCGTATTGATTATAAATGCCATGAATTTTATTGATGGCATCGACGGCTTAGCGGGTGGACTCAGCTTAGTCTCCCTGATCATTCTGAGTACCCTGTTTGCATTTAGCCATATGTGGATCTATGCCGTGATCTCTCTGGCGACCGCCGGAGTGCTTATCCCATTCCTCTATTATAATATGTACGGGAAAGCCGAAAGGCAAAAGAAGCTCTTTATGGGCGACACCGGCAGCCTGACATTGGGCTATCTGTTGGCGTTTCTTTGCCTGAGCCTCTCGGCGAATATCCCGATCGTGATTCCGGTGTTGTCGAAAGTGCCTGTTTACATAGTGGCCTTCTCCACCCTGTTTGTACCAATGTTCGACGTGATACGCGTGATGATCGTGCGTATGGCGCACCATAAAAACCCGTTCCTGCCGGATAAAAACCATATCCACCACATGCTATTAGCCAAAGGCTACAATGTACGCAAAGCCATGGGCACCGTCATCCTGATGGCTTACCTCTACGGCATCCTCAACATCCTTGCCCTTTCCAGAGGCCTCGACATCAACCTCATCGCCTTCGCCAACCTCCTGATATGGATCACCTTCAGCTTCTGGCTATCCAAAGGCCATAAAACCCAAGCCGAAGCAACGGCTACCATCACCGCCACCACTTCCCCACAACCCCAATTCCAGGAAGCCAAAGCGGTAAAGATGAAGGAAAAGAGGGCGTAAGGCTGGGGAGATAAAAGAATCTACCATGCCCAATAAGTGCAAAGGTATATATAGCCATATGCGCGCAGTTCACCTGTACGACTCTTCATCCGAGGTAGGGGGAGGCGTCGTTATCAGGAATAGAAACACAAAAATATGTCACTCCTTTTTCAAAGATGTTCAATGTCTTGGATATACATTCAAGACATCCAAGTATCTATTGGTCAGAAAGTGGGATCGGATTCGGAAAGTCTATTTCAAATCGAAGAAATACGCGGATATTATCAACCGCCTGAAAGAAATATCGCCGGATCTGATTCTGATAAATGGTTCTGACACCAATTCGATACAACATTTGTTGAAGAAAGAGCTCCCCAACATCTACGTGATCACCTTTTTCCATAACTGCGAGTACGAATATCATAAAATGTTTTTACCTGCCTACGATATCATAAGAAGGTATTTCGTGTATAAAGAAGAGCACCTCTCTGTTACATACAGTGACGAGATATGGGGACTCACAGAGAGAGACAGCCAATGTGTCAATAAATTGTACGGAAAACCATTCGACCTGGTGTTGCCCACCTCCTTTGAGGATATAGCAGACAACGCTTGGCAAACCGTACCCAACGAAGAGTTGACCCTCTTATTTGTCGGCACCTATTTTTTGCCAAATATCAATGGCTTGATCTGGTTTGCCAAATATATCATGCCTTACGTGCAGGCACGTTTATTTATTGTAGGAGCAGGCATGGAAGAATTAAACGCGTTGATCGGCGGAAACGATCGAATACATATCCGGGGAAGAGTAGACAACCTGGAAGAATGGTATAAAAAAGCAGACATAGTGGTATCACCTATATTCGAAGGCAGTGGTATGAAAACAAAAACAGCAGAAGCCTTGATGTATGGCAAACCCATACTGGGCACGAACGAGGCTTTTGTCGGCTACGAACGTATGGATATCGAAAAAGCCGGCGTCTTATGTAATAACGCGGAAGAGTTCATCCAATGGATCAACCATTTTTCAAAAAAAGAAAACCGCGCAACCCTTCAGCAATATTCCACCTATGCCCGCACCGCCTTCCTCGAACACTATTCCTTCGATGCCACTAAACAAATTGTCGGAAAACATTTTGAGAATAGCGTGTTTCCTTGTTGAACAACCCTTCGTGCGCCTTTGCGTTACTCCGTGGTAAAGAATAATCCAACCACCAAGGTGTACTAAGTCGCACCAAGTAAAAGAAATTCCTTGTGGTTTTAAGCAATTTACCATTAAAATAGTATTTTTACATAAGATAGGATGCGCCTCAACATAGCTCAACCAACGGTCGCTTAGCGCAAGCGTAAAGCAAACAAGTTTGGCTCTGTGTTCGACTTTCACTATCTTTGTATTGGTAACTTCAACTAATATAGCTATGGCCTTTTCAGCGAATTTGTTTTGGGATGTAGATCCTGCCGATATAGATATGGACAAACACGCGGCATTTATTGTCGGACGAGTGTTAGACTATGGCCTTATGGAAGACTGGCTTTTTATTCGCGATTACTACGGCATAGAGCGCTTAAGGGAGATTGCTTTAGGGATAAGGAGTATGTTCCCGGAATCCCTTTCATTTATCGCAACAGTAACCCAAGTGCCGGAAAACCAATTTAGATGCTACAAACAATTACAGTCGAAGAATCCACACTGGAACTTTTAAAGAAGATACAAGAGATCCCCTTGTTTCATTCTTTTCGTTTAGTAGGAGGCACAGCGCTTGCTTTGCAAATAGGGCATCGCTTTTCTATTGATCTGGACTTTTTTGGGAAACATAATTTTGAAACGCTTCAAATAATGAACTCCTTAGAAACTGATTTCTTTCAGGTTGTTCTGAAGTATGACAAAAGAGTGATAAAAGTATTGGAAATAAACGGCGTAAAAGTAGATATCGTAAATTATCCCTATGAGTGGATAGAGCCACCCGTTGAAACGGAAGGAGTACGAATGGCCGGGCTGAAAGATATAGCGGCAATGAAATTATCCGCTATTACCAACCGGGGTACGAAGAAGGATTTTATGGATATTTATTTTCTGCTTCAAATGTTCTCTTTAGAAGAAATGTGTACGTTTTATACGCAAAAATATCGGGACGGTTCTCTTTTTAATGTTATCAGAAGCCTCTCCTATTTTGAAGATGCGGAAAGCGACCCAATGCCCAAATTATTTCAAAAAGTGGATTGGCTAACAGTGAAGTCCACCATACAAGAATGCATTCGAAGCTTTAAGTAAATCCCCCCTTCGTGCGCCTTCGCGCCCCTTCGTGGTAAAGAAACTAACCACTAAGTATCACCAAGTCGCACTAAGTAGAAGAAAACTACCTAAAACTCCTTAAAGCTCCCCTCCTGCCTGAGGAGGGGGTGGACCGTTGCTTGCAACGGTGGGGTGGTGGGAGAGCGATCTTCGATTGCTTTATGCTTCGCTAAGCGATCTCCGATTCATAATTAGAAATTCATAATTCACCATTAGTAACCCCTTCGTGGTAAAAAATAACCTAACCACCAAGTCGCACCAAGTCACGCCAAGTAAAAGAAATTCCTTGTGGTTTTAAGCAATTAACCATTAAAATAGTATATTTGTATAAAATAAACAGCTATGACTTTACTGGAATTGAATGCAAAAAAGGCAGAGTTAGTGCAAACCATTTTGAACGATATCGATAGCGAAGAAGTTTTGAATGAGTTGTCACAAATGGTAAAGAAGCTGACTGCACCCAAATATCCCTGTATGCATTCTATAGAGGAGCTCCGTTCTTCTGCAGCCGATGCTCTCCAAGCATATAAAAAGGGAGATGGCAAACACTTTACCACTCAGGAAGAGATGCGAAAAAGGCATACCTCATGAATATCATTTGGTTACAAAAATCTACAATTTAATCCTGGATGAAATAGAAATATTACGTACTCATCCTTATATTGCGATGGTTGACTATAACCCGCGTTTGGTGCTGCCGTGCTGATCCCCGTAGTCTAACGGAATGATTAAAAAACTAAATCCTCTGTGTCTCCCGTGTTATATAAAACTTCGTGCGCCTTCGCGCAATAGTGAGAAATAGCAAATTCTTCTTATGAACCAATTGAAAGCAGGTGCTTTATTGTCCTATGTCGTTTTAGGGTTGAATACAGCCGTAGGGTTGTTGTATACACCTTATCTACTGCGTATGTTGGGGCAATCTGAATATGGCCTGTATTCATTGGTTGCATCGATCATTGCCTATTTAACCATCCTTGATCTGGGATTCGGGAATGCGATTGTACGATATACGGCTAAGTTTGTGTGGATGAAAACTAATAAATAACAAAATGAAAATATTGGTAACCGGAGGAGCCGGATTTATTGGCTCCAATTTATGCGAAGCCTTATTAGAAAAAGGGTACCAGGTGGTTTGTCTGGATAATTTTGCAACCGGGAAGATGGAGAATATCCTTCCTTTCTATTCCAACCCGAATTTTCAACTGATAGTTGGTGATATTCGGAAGTTGGACGATTGCCAAAAAGCTTGCGAAAGTGTAGACGCTGTATTGCACGAAGCAGCCTTAGGTTCTGTTCCTCGCTCTATAAAAGATCCGATCACAAGTAACGATGTCAATGTGTCAGGATTCCTAAATCTGTTGATAGCTGCTCGCGATGCCAAAGTAAAACGCTTTGTTTACGCAGCTAGTTCGTCTACCTATGGTGACTCAAAAACCTTGCCTAAGACGGAAGAGGTGATAGGAAAACCTCTATCCCCTTATGCCATTACCAAATATGTAAACGAATTGTATGCCGATGTGTTTTCTAAAACCTACGGGATGCAGTGCATTGGATTGCGCTATTTCAATGTGTTTGGCAAACGACAAGATCCCGATGGGGCTTATGCTGCCGTTATCCCTTTGTTTATCAAACAATTGATCAACTATCAATCGCCAACAATCAATGGTGATGGCGAGTATTCGCGGGACTTTACATATATTCAGAATGTTATCGATATGAATATCTTAGCCCTCGGATATAAAGCAGAAGAATCTTTCAGCTTGGTATTCAATACCGCTTATGGTGAACGAACCACCTTAAACCAATTGGTATCTTACCTCAAGGAATACCTTACGCCCTATGACGCTAAGATTAGTGAAATAGAAATTATTCATGGTCCTAATCGCTTGGGTGATATCCCACACTCATTGGCCTCTATCGACAAAGCCAAAAAGATACTGGGCTATTCCCCCAAATATTCCATGAGGGAGGGACTAAAGGAAGCCATAGATTGGTACTATAATAAATTAAGAATTAATTAAAAACATGATAAAAGTAGCAGTTATAGGATTAGGATACGTAGGCTTGCCCTTGGCTCGCTTATTTTCCACAAAGTATCCCACAGTGGGATTCGACATCAATAAAAAAAGAGTAGAAAAACTGATGGCGGGACACGACGATACGTTGGAAGTAAGTGACGAACTTTTACAATCGGCAATTAATAATGGTTTTGTTTGTACTAACGATATAGATGCCATCAAGAATTGCAATTACTATATCATTACTGTACCTACCCCCGTAGATAAAAACAATACACCCGACCTGACTTCATTGGTAAAAGCCAGCGAGACTGTCGGAAAGGTAATCAGCCAAGGTGATATCGTAATCTACGAATCCACCGTTTACCCTGGTGCCACCGAAGAAGATTGTATCCCTGTAGTGGAACGTACTTCCGGATTAAAATTCAATGTTGATTTCTTTGCCGGATACAGTCCCGAGCGTATCAATCCGGGAGACAAGGAACATACGGTAGAAAAAATTAAGAAAGTAACCTCAGGATCCACGCCGGAAGTAGGTGAGAAAGTAAACGAACTTTACGCTTCGGTTATCACGGCAGGCACCCATTTAGCTCCTACCATTAAAGTGGCGGAAGCAGCAAAAGTAATCGAAAACTCTCAACGGGATATCAACATTGCCTTTGTAAACGAACTCTCCAAAATCTTCAACCGCATGGGTATCGACACCCATGATGTACTGGAGGCTGCGGGCACTAAATGGAACTTCCTGCCTTTTAAGCCGGGATTAGTAGGAGGTCACTGTATCGGGGTAGATCCTTACTACTTAGCTCAACAAGCGCAACGTTATGGCTATCATCCTGAAATAATTCTTGCCGGTCGTCGTTTAAACGATAGCATGGGTGAATACGTTGCCTCGGAGGTCGTAAAGCTAATGCTAAAAAAAGGTATTCAGGTATTAGATTCTAATATTCTAATCTTAGGCTTTACCTTCAAAGAAAATTGTCCGGATGTGCGTAATACCAAGGTGATCGATATTATCCACGCCTTAAAAGAGTATAACCTAAATATTACCGTATGCGACCCCTGGGCAAATCCTGCAGAAGTAAAGAAAGAGTACGGCATCGAAGTCTGCAATCAAGTCTTGGAAGACAAATTTGATGCGGTTGTGTTGGCGGTAGCACACGAAGAATTAAAAAAGATAGAGATACCTACCTTGCTTAAAGGAAAGAGCGTCGTTTATGATGTAAAGGGTTGCTTGTCGAAAGAGTTAGTTGAAGGAAGATTGTAAGTATTTTCTTTTACAAGAAAGTTTTATCTAAATGACAAATTATAATAAAATAGCAAAAAATACAAGATTCCTTTTCTTTCGATTAATAATAGTCACACTAATCTCTCTTTACACATCTCGAATCTTGCTTCGTGAGCTTGGGGTTGAGGCTTTTGGTTTGTATGGTTTGATTGGAGGCGTGGTGGCTATGTTTGGCTCTTTACGAGGGCTTTTCGCCTCTTCAATCCAACGATTTCTTAATTTTGAGATTGGCAAAGGGAACAATGAGGAAGTACTACAAAAGATATTTAGCCTTGGGGTTTCAATACAATTTCTGTTATCAATTTTTTTAGTAATTATTTGTGAGATAGTCGGGCTGTGGCTTATTCATAACAAATTAATAATTGACCCTGATAAAATTACAGCTGCATTATGGGTGTTTCATTTATCTATATTATCAACAGTTGTAGTAATGATGACAATCCCATACGATGCAATACTCATCGCGCGAGAGAGAATGGATATTTTTGCTTATCTATCGATTTTGGACTCCTGCCTTAAATTGGGTATTATATTTCTTCTTCCTTTCTTTGGAGAAGATAAGTTAATCGTCTATGCTGTTCTCGTTTTTTTTGTTTCACTTACTATTCGTCTAATAAATTGTTTGTATTGTAAGAGTCATTTTAAGGAAGCCTCCTACAGATTTACAAAAGATAGATTATTATTTAAAGAGCTTAGTGTTTTTGCTGGGTGGAATTTCATGGGAAACACAGTGTTTTCGTTAACAAATGAAGGTGTAAATATTTTATTGAACTTGTTTGGAGGAACGGCTTTAAACGCAGCAAGGACCATTGCGTATCAAGTCCGATATGTTGTTACTAACTTTCTTTCAAATATTCAAACATCTTCTAATCCTCAGATAGTTCATTTATATGCTCAAAACAAAAAAGTAGAGTCGTTTAATTTAGCATTTTTATCGTCCAAATTTTGCTTTTTTCTTTCTTTGTTTGTAGTGCTTCCCGTTTTTGTCTACACCAATGAAGTTCTGGATATTTGGTTAGAAGAAATCCCAACAAATTCCGTTAGTTTTGTTCGCCTCATTCTTTTGTTTTTACTGGTTAGGGTGTTTCATATGAGTTTTGATAGTTTGTTTAAGGCCGCTGGAAAAATGAAAATGTATCAAATGTCTGAATCTGTAATTTTGTCTTTAGTATTGCCAGTTTCTTACGCTCTCTTAAAATCGGGCAGGCAGGTAGAGATTGTTTTTGTAATAATGATAGTTGTAGAGGTTGTAAATCTCTTTGTATTGCTATTGCTGTCAAGTAAGATGATAGGGGTTTCTATTATGTTGTATTTGAAAAAAGTTGTATTTCCGTCGTTTTTGGTGTTTCTTTTTTCTTTTTTTCCGGTATATCTTATTTTTTACAATAGAGACATATCTAGTATTCCGCAACTGATACTTAATATAGTTGTTATTTGTGGGATTGTTTTGATCTGCGTTTTTCTTCTTGGTTCTACTGCGGATGAAAAAAAATATATCAAAAATTATCTATCTACAATGCTAAATAAAATAAAATGAAATTATTGTTCTATATTTCTTCTATGAGAGGAGGGGGCGCCGAAAGAGTGATGTCAATTCTATGTAACGAGCTAATCAAGCGCAACCATGAAGTGACTTTGGCTACCAATTTATCTTTTCCTATAGCTTACAAATTAGACGATAGAGTTAAATTGGTTAATCTTAGCCCAGATAAGAAAAGAAATCGGCTTTTAAGGAAGTATAATTACATGAGAGATATACATAAAATAGCAAAGAAAAATAATCCGGATATCATTATTTCCTTCATGTGGCAGCTAAATGCACTGGTGTTATTGTCTACTTTGGGGCTTTCAATACCTGTAATAGTATCAGAACATACTAATTTTATAGGAAAAAAGATGTCATTCTGCCAAAAAATGTCTAGATTACATATTAATAAACTAACCAATTTTACTACTGTATTGACAAAAAGTGACGTTCTGTTCCTAAAGAATAAATTAACAAATGTAATACTGATGCCAAATCCTCTTTCTTTCCCTATTTACAAAAAAAACAACATGCTTCAACGAAAGAAAATCATTATAGCGATTGGCAGTCTGGATCGCTATTTCCACAAAGGATTTGATAACTTAATAAAAATATGGTCGGAATTAGCTTATAAATATCCCGAATGGGAACTCGAAATATATGGATCCGGAGATACTCAAAGACTAGATATGCTGATAGGTGAATATCAGCTTTTTGAATCTGTTAAATTGAAAGGGTTTTGTCAGAACTTAGACGAAGTTATGAGACAAAGTTCCATTTTTGTTTTATCATCTAGATATGAAGGCTTACCTATGGTCCTTATTGAAGCGATGTCTCAAGGGTGTGCCTGTATTAGTTTTGATTGTAATACTGGGCCAAGAGATATTATTGAAAATAGAATAAGCGGATTGCTTATTGAGGACCAGAATATGGCTGAAATGAAGAACGGGTTGGAGCAATTAATAGTCGATAGTACGTTAAGGGAATCCTTGTCTTTAAGAGCAGTAAAGGGTGTTACTATGTTTAATGTAGATAATATAGTGAATAAGTGGGAGGGTTTGTTTCAGAGTCTGAAAAGAGATAATAAATAGATTGTAGAAATAGACATTGCCTTAAAAATGGGAATATATAAAATGTAGTTTGGTAGGAGTAAATATTTTTGTTAAATGAAAATAGCTATTCATCATAATAAAGGAAGTTTTTCAGAACGTTGGATTGCGTATTGTGAAAATAATCAGATCGATTACAAGATTGTAAATGCATATGACTCTGATATCGTTCAGCAACTAAGTGACTACGATGTTTTTATGTGGCATCATCATCATAGCAGCTATAAGGATGTTTTGTCTGCAAAGAAAATACTATTTGCTTTAGAACAAGCCGGCAAAAAAGTATTTCCTGACTTTAATACGGGTTGGTACTTTGATGACAAAGTAGCTCAAAAATACCTTTTGGAAGCTATTGGAGCACCGTTTGTGCCCAGCTACGTATTTTATGATAAAAAAGAAGCATTAGCTTGGGCAGAAAATACCTGCTACCCAAAAGTGTTTAAGCTGAAAGGGGGAGCCGGTGCAAGTAATGTAAAACTAATACGCTCTTACTTCGAATGTAAAAAATACATAAAAAAATCCTTTGGTAAAGGATTTTTACAATTTGACAGAGTGGGTTACGTGAAAGATCGAATCAAAAAATACAGAGCAGGGAAAGATACTCTTTGTGGGGTATGCAAGGGGTTTGTACGGTTATTTATCCCAACCAAGTTCTCGAAAATGATGCCACGAGAGAAAGGATATGCCTACTTCCAAGATTTTATTCCTGGTAATAAGTATGATATTCGAATCGTAGTTGTCGGAAATAAAGCTTTTGGTATAAAAAGATTGGTCCGTAAAAACGACTTTAGGGCATCTGGAAGCGGAATGCCTATTTTTACAAAAGAGGAAATTGACATTCGATGTGTGGAGATTGGGTTTGAAATTAATAAAAAAATAAAAAGTCATTGTATTGCATACGATTTTGTTTTTGATGATGAAAGCAACCCGCTAATCGTCGAAATAGGTTATGGTTTTTTCATGAGTCTGCATGACAAATGCGAAGGATATTGGTCATCGGACTTAAAGTGGCATGAGGGTAAACTTAATCCGCAAGCTTGGATAGTAGAAAGTCTGATAAAAAATAGAAATACTAAGCAGATATAATAATAGATCGATCTGTGATGAAAATAACTATTCCCGTAATAATAGCAATGATAACCGCTGTGGTTATTTCTTTATACAGTGGAAGTACTGCTGTTATGTTTTTTCTATTTTTCTTCTTACTTGCCGGAACAATATTAGCGTTATTGTTGTCTCGAGGGAATAGAAAAGAACAAAGTGATTTGTTGTCGATATTTAATTTAGGCTATTTTGTTTATATGACGATGGCATTGATAGCAAATTTTGCCTATAATGAAATTGGATCGTTTTACAAATATCCTGATCAAAATCACTTTTATGAAGTGGCTAGTGCTTTAGGAAACTCCAATTCTATTTCTGCTATCTTTAACCTTTGTTTTATTGATAGGGTACATATTGAACAAGAAGGTTTTTATTTCCTGACAGGATCATTAGCCTATATTGCAAACTGTTTTTTCGATGGCAATTCAGTTCTTTTTCAGATAGTTAATGCAGCTTTTGTTGCTCTGTTGATAAATTTGTTTATATATAAAATACTTTTATTTTACACAAATAAAACAAAAGCATTTAAGTATACAATACTTTATATGTTTTGTTCTTATTTGCTTGAGTATGCCCCGTGTGTACTTCGGGATATGCATATTGCACTACTGTTTACTGTTGGTATATATATAATTCACCTGCCATTTTCTGTTAAACGCTTGCTCTTTTTGTTTATAATATTACCAGTTGCCATAGAACTTCGACTCGAAACAGGCTTTTTCTTTAGTGTATTTATTTTTGTTTACATATTTATAAAAGGGAATAATTATGTGTATAAAAATACACTATATGTGACTACCTTTGTTTTTATTGGTTTTGCTCTATTCTATTTTGGGCAAAACCTGATAGTCCGATTTGGATCAATTAATAAAACCTTGGTACATTATTTGGAGTATACTCAGGATGCAGCGAATGAAACAGATGGGTTAGGCAAAATTCTGTATGCATTGCCGAATGGTATAAAACAAATCGCTATAACAATGTTTTCTCAAATGCACCCATTTCCTTTTTGGGCGCCTCTTTCTGGAGATAAATCAATTCTGCAACTTGTTTGTTCTTTTCCTGGAACTATTGCTCCACTATTTTGGTTCTATGTGGTTTTTTCTTCTTTTAACCAATTAAAACGAAGTGTATCAAATTCCTCTTTGATGCTAATTTTTTTGTTACTTTCTTTCTTGATTTTCCTTTTATTAAATTCTTCAAATATAAACACTAGGCGATTAGTTTGTATGTATCCTGTCTTATATGCCTTTTTTGTTCAAAGCCAATTTGTTTTAACAAAAAAAGAAATTAAAAACCAAAAACTACAATATGTGTGTGTATATAGCCTTTTATTATTCTTGTATTTAGTAATGAAATTTTTATGAAGGCACTTTTCTTGATTGATTCTCTCGGCTCTGGAGGTGCACAAAGGCAACTTACAACCATAGCACCTTTATTAAAACAAAAAGGAATCAGCGTGGAGGTTTTGTGTTATCATAAAAATAACTTTTTCTCTAAGCCGCTGAACGATAATAATATTCCCATACATTGGATAACACCTGGCAATTACTTGATTCGTATCTTGAAAATACGAAAATTTATCCGCTCAGGGAATTACCAAGCGGTAGTCTCCTTTTTGGATACACCGGATTTGTTAAATTGCTTAGCAGCAATTGGAGGACATACATGGAAAGTGATAACCAGCGAGAGAAGTGCAAAAAAAGAAAAATTCAACTCTTTTCGAGGACGACTCGGGGCTTGGATGAATCGGTATGCTGATATTATTGTTTGTAATTCGGAAAATGCTCGTCAAATGTGGGTTGAATATTATCCTCAGTATCGAAAAAAATTAGTTGTAATCTACAATATCGTAACAATTCCTAAGATACATTCTACCTATCATCTACGCAAAGATGGAAAAACCCACATCCTCGTGGCAGCAAGTTATCAAAGCTTAAAAAATCCTTTACGGGTTATCGAAGCGGTTAACTTATTAAACAAAGACAAAAAGCAACAATTAACGATACGTTGGTATGGATCTAAACAAGCAGCATCAGATGGAATGCAGCTTTATAACAAAGCGCTTGAGCTTGTGAATAAATATAATCTTCATACCACAATATACTTGAATGATGCAAGCGCTACTATTGTGGAAAAGATGAATCATGCAGATGCTGTCGGATTATTTAGCCAATTTGAGGGTTTGCCAAATGCAATATGTGAAGGAATGACTTTGGGCAAACCTATAATCATGAGTCGAGTGTCTGATTACGACTTATTAGTCGATGAAAAAAATGGTTTTTTATGCGATTGGAATGATGTTGATAGCATTAAATCTGCTCTAAATCATATCTTGGATGTGAATAACGAGCAACTAATATTAATGGGTGAATATTCGAAAGTGAAAGCTAAAGAACTGTTTGGGGAAAAAACTCTTACAATTCAATGGTTTAATGTAATATGCGATAAAACCAACTCGGAAAAATCGTAAAAAATGAAAACTCAAAAAACTAAAATATTATTATGTTCCCCAGATAAAGGAGCGGTAGGGGGAATATCTCGATGGACTGGACATATTCTTGATTACTATAATAGTATTGATAGCGACATTATTCTCGAACAATATTATATTGTTGCAAAAGGGGTTTGTCAAAATTCGTCTTTTCTAATCCGTCTACTTCGAGGCTTAAATTCCTATATTCCTTTTCTTTGGAGGTTGAAAAAAAAACTAAAAACAAATCACTATGAAGTTGTCCATTTTATATCGAGTGGTTCCATTTCTCTAATACGAGATATTCTCACTATAAAAATTATAAAAAGACACAATACAAAATCACTAATCCATTTTCATTTTGGGCGAATACCACAAATACTGGAGCAAAAGAACTGGGAGTTTCGGTTATTAGACAAGGTTCTTAAAACTGTCAATAAAACAATCGTAATCGATAAAAAAACCTATGATACTTTGATCGAACAAGGATATCAGAATATCCTGTTTTTAGCTAATCCATTAACACCCAAAGTGAATGATATAATCAGAGATAATGCTGGTCTTGTTCGGGAAGAACGTACCCTTTTATTTGCCGGTCATGTTGTCAAGACTAAAGGAGTATTCGAGTTAATAGAAGCCTGCAAACAAATAAAGAATATTAAGCTTAAAATGATCGGAGATGTCTCTGAACAGATGAAGGCAGATTTAATAAAATTAGCCGGTGAGCAAAGTCATACTTGGTTGGAAATAGCTGGGGGAAAAGACTTTCTACAGACCATTAAAGAAATGATGTCTACCGGTGTTTTTGTCTTACCTACTTATACTGAAGGCTTCCCTAATGTAATCTTGGAAAGTATGGCTTGCGCTTGCCCTATTGTAACTACTTCTGTCGGTGCTATCCCTGAGATGCTAGATATAGAGAATGGATTTAATTATGGGATATGTATTGAGCCCCAAAATGTACAACAATTAAGAGATGCTATCCTTAAAATGCTGGAGGATAGGGAGTATGCCTTACAATGTGGATTAAATGCACAAAAAAGAGTGAATGAATTGTATTCGATCTCTACTGTATGGCGTGAATTAGAAAATATCTGGCAGTCGATAGGGGGATAATAATGCTTATGTGTTTTATTAGGCAAATACTCAACAACCTCATTCCGGAGAAGAAACCCATGGAACCCTCTTCTCCTGCTCCTGTAATGTGAGAGAATTTTGTAACAAAATGAATAACATGGAAATAGATCTTTCAAGGTATCACAATTCATTGAGTCGAAAGCATCAACTAATAAGGATGCTATGGGCAATTGTGTGGAATGTTTTTGCTCGCCCATTACCTCGAAGTATAGGTAGTGGCTGGAAGCGTTTTCTTCTTCGAGCCTTTGGAGCAAAGATACATTCGACTGCTATCGTTTATTCTTCTACAAAAGTTTATTATCCCGCCAATTTGGAGATGGATATACATGCCTGCTTGGCTTCCGGTGTGAATTGCTATAATGTAGCACCGATAAAAATTGGAGCCAATACTACAGTTTCACAAGGTGCATATTTATGTACTGCAAGCCACGATATTACAAACCCACTTCACCCATTGATTACAGCTCCAATTATTATAGAAGATCAAGCATGGATTGCTGCTGACGCATTTGTTGGCATGGGTGTTACAATTGGTCAAGGAGCCGTCGTCGGGGCTCGTGCAGCAGTATTTAAAAATGTGGAACCTTGGACTGTAGTCGGAGGAAACCCTGCTAAATTTATCAAAAAACGAATTATCGAAAACTAAATTATGCTTGATCTGTCTGTCATTATATTGACTTATAACGAAGAAATGCATATTCAGCGTTGTGTAGAGAATATGAAATCTATTGCGAAGGATGTTTTTATTGTGGATTCTTATTCAACAGACGCCACCTTGGATATCGCTAAAGAATCAGGTGCAACTATTTTTCAGAACAAATGGGAAAACAATTATGCAAAACAATTTAACTGGGCATTAGAGAATCTTCCTATCCAAACTAAATGGGTTCTTCGTTTAGATGCAGATGAGTATTGTACACAGGAGTTGATCGAAGAATTAAAAGAGAAATTGCCCATACAACCTGATGATGTGACAGGAATTCTTCTGAAACGGCGCCACTATTTTTTAGGGAAATGGATAAAGAAGGGTGTTTATCCTGTAAAGTTGTTACGGATTTTCAGATATAAGAAAGCTTTTTGTGAACAACGGCTAATGGACGAGCACATTCAAATCACAGAAGGACGATGTGTCGAGTTCCAATATGATTTTGTCGATTATAATCTCAACAATATCTCCTGGTGGAGTATTAAGCATGTCGGCTACGCTATTCGGGAAGCCGCGGACTTGTTGGATATAGAATACAACTTAAAGAATGACCAATCCGCTATTGGTAACATAGGAGTACAAGCACATAAAAAAAGAAAATTGAAAGAATCTTATGTTAGAAAGCCCTTGTTTCTTCGCCCTTTTCTCTATTTTATCTATCGATATATTGTTCGATTGGGTTTTACTGAGGGAAAAGAAGCTTTTCTATGGCACTTTCTGCAAGGTTGGTGGTATAGAACTTTAGTAGACGCTAAGGTCTGGGAAGTGAAAAGGGCGTGTGGTTCAGATAAAAAAAAGATAAGAGATTATCTAAAAGAGAAATATCAAATAGATATTTAGTAAGCTAAAAGTGTTTTGATGAAAGTCTCCATTATCACCTGTACCTATAACAGTCAATTTACGATTGTGGATACGATGCTTTCTGTCAATCGTCAGACCTATCCGCATATAGAGCATATTATTGTTGATGGGCTCTCGGCGGATAAGACGTTGGATATTATCGGGCAGTATGCCTCCGATAGGCAAACAGTGGTGTCGGAGAAAGACAAAGGACTGTATGATGCCCTGAATAAGGGGATCAGGCTGGCTACGGGGGATATCATCGGGATCTTGAACTCGGATGATTTCTTTACGGATGAACGCATTGTAGAGCATATCGTCGATGCGTTTGCCGCGCATCCGGTGGATGCTGTCTATGGGGATATTCACTTTGTGAAGCCTACGGATCTCTCCAAATCTGTGCGCAAATACTCTTCTAAGATATTCAAGCGCCCTCTTATGCGTTTGGGGTTTATGCCGGCTCATCCCTCTTTTTACATGAAACGAGGCTGTTATGAGCAGTATGGATTATACAAAACGGATTATAAGATATGCGCTGACTTTGAGCTTTTGCTTCGGTATCTGTATATTCATCAGATAAAGACAGCCTATCTTCCGATGAATTTTGTCACCATGCGCACAGGGGGACTTAGCACCAATGGGTTTTCTTCGCATAAACAGATTATGAAGGAGCATTTGAGGGCATTCAGGGAGAACGGAGTTTCTACCAATCGCTTCCTGTTGTCACTGAGGTATCTGTATAAAATAACAGAATACTTCAGGAGGTGAATCGGAATCGCTTCAAAATAATTTATCTATCTTGTGGCTGAGAATAGTGGCAGATAACTATCTAAAGGCTCCCCGCCTTGCGAAGGCGGGGAGCTTTTAGATAGTTCATTTCGGTCTGCCTTGCCGTTATATCTTACAAGATCTCCTGTTGGGCTGTTGTGGGTTCATACCGAAGGTTGCCGTTTATGACTATAATTACGATTAAAATATCTTCAAAACAGACAGAAGTATAAAATAATAATATATGAAGAAAGTTGCTTTAATTACCGGGATTACCGGACAGGATGGTTCGTTTCTGGCTGAGTTTCTGATTGAGAAGGGGTATGAGATACATGGGATACTTCGTCGCTCCTCCTCTTTTAATACCGGACGTATCGAACACCTGTACTTAGATGAGTGGGTGCGCGACATGAAGCAGTCGCGGGCGGTCAATCTGCATTATGGCGATATGACCGATTCGAGTTCGCTGATCCGCATCATACAACAGATCAAGCCGGATGAGATCTATAACCTGGCGGCACAGAGCCATGTGAAGGTGAGTTTCGACACGCCTGAATATACGGCAGAGACCGATGCGGTAGGTACGCTTCGCTTATTGGAGGCGGTGCGGATCCTGGGATTAGAGAAGAAGACCCGGATATACCAGGCTTCCACTTCCGAACTTTTTGGTCTGGTACAAGAGGTGCCCCAGAAGGAGACGACGCCTTTTTATCCCCGCAGCCCGTACGGAGTGGCGAAGCAGTATGGCTTCTGGATCACAAAGAACTATCGGGAGGCGTATGGTATGTTTGCGGTGAATGGTATATTGTTTAACCATGAGAGCGAACGACGGGGGGAGACCTTCGTAACCCGTAAGATCACCCTTGCCGCAAGCCGTATCGCACAGGGGTTGCAGGATAAGTTGTATATGGGGAACCTGGACTCGTTGCGCGACTGGGGTTATGCGAAAGACTATGTGGAGTGTATGTGGCTGATGTTGCAACATGACAGGCCGGAGGACTTTGTGATCGCCACCGGTGAGATGCATTCGGTGAGGGAGTTCTGCACGAAGGCATTCAACGAAGCCGGTATCGATATCGACTGGAAAGGCAAAGGCGTAGAAGAAAAGGGCATTGACCGGAAGACGGGCAAGGTATTGGTGGAGGTGGATCCGAAATATTTCCGTCCGGCGGAGGTGGAGCAGTTGATGGGTGATCCGACCAAGGCAAAGACCCTGTTGGGATGGAACCCACGTAAGACCTCTTTTGACGAGTTAGTCAAGATTATGATGGCGCATGATATGGCGTTTGTGAAGGAGTCAGGAATGGAAGCGTAAGAGAGCGATGAAGAAAACAGCAAAGATATATGTGGCAGGCCATCGCGGATTGGTGGGTTCAGCCATTTGGCAGAATCTGGTAAATAAAGGATATACCAACCTGATTGGGAAAACGCATCAGGAATTGGATCTGTTGGATGGCATGGCGGTAAAGGCGTTCTTCGACACAGAGCAGCCGGAGTATGTTATCCTGGCGGCTGCCCGCGTGGGGGGGATTATGGCAAACAATACCTATCGGGCGGATTTTATTTACGAGAATCTGCAGATACAACAAAATATAATCGGCGAGAGCTTCCGGCACAATGTAAAGAAACTGTTGTTTTTAGGCAGCACCTGTATCTATCCGCGGGAGGCGGAACAGCCGATGAAAGAGACAGCTCTGTTGACCGCTCCACTGGAATATACCAATGAGCCATACGCCATAGCCAAGATAGCCGGATTGAAGATGTGCGAAAGCTTTAATCTGCAATACGGCACGAACTATATCGCGGTGATGCCGACCAATCTGTATGGACCGAATGACAACTTCGATCTGGAGAAGAGCCATGTGTTGCCTGCTATGATGCGGAAGATACATCTGGCGAAGTGTCTGCATGAAGACAACTGGCAGGCTATACGCCAGGATTTGCAGGTTCGTCCGGTGAAAGGGGTGGATGAGAACAGTCCGGAGGAAGCGATTATAGCCCTTCTGGGAAGCTATGGAATCGGTAAAGAGCAGGTGGAGCTTTGGGGCACAGGGAAGCCGCTTCGTGAGTTTCTCTGGAGCGAAGAGATGGCTGATGCCTGCGTGTATATTATGGAACACGTTGACTTTAAAGACACCTATGAGCCGGGGACAGCCGAGGTTCGTAATTGCCATATCAATATCGGGACAGGCAAGGAGATCAGTATTGCCGGGTTGGCGGAGTTGATTGTAGAAGAGACCGGATATAAAGGGAAAGTCGTATTCAATCAGGACAAGCCGGATGGTACGATGCGCAAACTGACGGATACGAGCAAGTTACATAACTTAGGCTGGCAGCATCAGGTTGAGATTGAAGAGGGGGTGCATCGGATGTATCAATGGTATCTTTCCTCGCTTTCCATGTTGAGAAAATAAAACTTCGTGTGACTTAGAGCCACTTCGTGGTTCAGAAGAGATTTAACCACGAAGTAACCCCAAGTCGCACCAAGTAGAAAGAATAAAAACGTCGTAATCTCAGAAAAAATTAGTATATTTGTATAAGAACAAATAGCTATGAAACAAACATACAACACAAACGACAAGACCGACAAACAGGACAACCTCCATGAGCCTGCATCTGTTTACCAAACGGAGGAGCCTTTAGTCGAGGAGACTGCCAGTCTAAAACCAATAAAGGAACCAGACGACGACTTTTATCGTGCGATTAATATGGAGGATTTTGCTATTGGGGCAAAAAAACATATCAGGGAGCTATACAAGCAAGATAAGAAATGAGGATAGTTTTTTTACCGGAAGCCTTAGACTATTTTAATAACTTGACCACTATCTTATTTGAAAAGGATTATTTTGGATTGGAAGATAACGCGTTGAGGTATGTGGATGAATTGCTGTATGATATAAAAACAACATTGCCGAATAGACCGAAAAGACAGCACACTATTTATGAGATTGTGTAGTTCAAAAAGAAATACTAACCTACCAGGGGATGTTTATCAATTTATATCGTATTTTTGCAGACTGATTTAGCCATAGGTTGTTCTTCATAGTGTGAATGAATGTAGGGGGGGGTGGATGAACTATGTGTAGTGTGTGGCTGTTATACTATCCGTAAGATGCCGGAAATATCATTTTCGACACGCATCTAAGACAAATTGACAAATGAATAAATTCAAATAACAACTAAAAAATGAAACAGTTTTACAAACTAAGTGTGTGCCTTGTATTAACCCTATGGCTGGTGGCGTGTGGGAGTCCGAAGGATGTGCTTTATCTGCAGGATGTAGATCCGTATAAGATGGTGCCGATCGAGCAAAACTACGAAGTGATTGTCCACCATGACGACCTATTAGCCATTATGGTGAACAGCCGGAACCCGGAGTTGGCTATGCCGTTTAATATGCCGATGGTGACCTATCAGTTGGGTACCGAAGGACAGAGCTACGGGACGCAGCGGGTATTGGGTTACTTAGTGGATCCGAATGGGGAGATCGACTTCCCGATTCTCGGGCGACTAAAGGTAGAGGGATTGACACGCAACCAGTTGAAAGAATTGATCAAAAGTAAACTGATAGAGGAAGACCTGATCAAGGATCCGATCGTAACGGTGCAGTTCCTGAACTATAAGATATCGGTGATGGGCGAGGTAGCCCGCCCGGGTAGCTTCAGCATCTCTGGCGACCGAATCACTTTATTAGAGGCGTTGAGTATGGCAGGTGACCTGACCATTTACGGAAAGCGCGACCGGGTGGCGGTGATCCGCGAGAAAGACGGGAAACGTTCGATTCTTTATCACGACCTCCGTTCGTCGGATATATTTACTTCTCCCTGTTATTATCTGCAACAAAATGATATTGTCTATGTAGAACCGAACAAGCGGAAAGCGGAACAGAGTGATATCAATCAAAACAATACAATCGGAGTCTGGATTTCCGTTTTGTCTTTCTTGACGACGGTGGCTGTATTGATTTTCAAAAAATAAGAAGAGTACGAAAGAGAAATGGAAAGAAAAGAGGAAGAACAGTTTATAAGCCTGGTTGATATTGTTCATATTGTTGTTGGGAAATGGTATTGGTTCGTATTGTCTATTATTCTTTGCCTTGGCGCGGCTTTTCTTTATCTGAAGATAACGCCAAAAGAATACACCCGTACGGCTTCGGTGCTGATAAAGGATGATTCCAGAAGTGGAGGAGCCAGCGAGGCGGCTGCTTTTGAAGAGCTGTCGATGTTTAACATGAAGCGGAATGTAGACAACGAGGTATTGGTATTCAAGTCGCGACGACTGATGCGGGAAACGGCACGGAAGTTGAATCTGGATGTCAGCTACACGGTCAAAGAGGCACTTCGCACGCAGGAACTCTATACCCGTGCCCCGATCTCTGCCTCTTTTCCGGAGGTGGATGAGATGGAGAGTTTCTCTTTTGTAGCTACGCTGACCTCCGACAAGGAGGTGAGTCTGACCGATTTTCGGATCATCACCGAATCGGGAGAAGAGCTATACCTGGAAGAATCCTATAAGACACTATTGAATGATACGCTGCAAACGGCCATTGGCCCGTTGGTGGTCACCCCGACCTTGTATTTTACTGACTCCTATCTGCATACGCCGGTTACGGTGTTGAAGCAGCGGTTGGAGAGTGTGGTGACCCGTTACCAGAGTGCTTTGCAGGTATCGCTGGCCAGTAAGACCGCCACTATCATCGACCTGACGTTGCAGGATGTATCGATCGCGCGGGCGGAGGATGTGCTCAATACCCTGATCGATGTCTATAATGCCGATGTGGTAAACGACAAAAACCAGATCATGGTGAATACCTCCGAGTTTATTAATGAGCGTCTGATTATTATAGAGAAAGAATTAGGCTCGGTCGATTCGGATATCGAGTCGTTCAAGCGAGAACATCAACTGACCGATATTCAGTCGGAATCGGGTATGTATCTGCAGACAACCAGCCAACTCAGTCAGGAAGAGCTGGCATTGGAGAACCAGTTGTCGTTGGCGAAGTATATCCGGGAGTACCTGACAGCTCCGACTCATAGCTCCGATCTGATCCCTTCCAACACCGGATTGTCGGATATGAATATCGAAGGACAGATCGCTTCGTACAACGAATTACTGTTGAAGCGCGACAAACTGATCGGCAACAGCAGCAGCAAGAACCCGGTGGTGATGGATCTGAACAACTCGCTCAGCGCCATGAAGCAGACTATTATCCGGGCGATCGACAACCTGATTGCGGGACTCAACCTGCAGATCGGCAACGTGAAGCAACGTGAGGTGCAGACCGCGCGTCGTATCTCCGCCGTTCCCTCCCAACAAAAAGAGGTGCTTTCGATCGAACGTCAGCAAAAGATCAAAGAAGAACTCTATCTCTACCTGTTGAATAAACGGGAGGAGAATGCCTTGTCGCAGGCAATGACCGAGAGCAATGCCCGCATTGTAGACGCTGCTTCGGGCAGTAATATCCCGGTGGCTCCGAAGGCAGCCGTGATTCTGCTGGCAGCCTTTCTATTGGGTTGCATCATTCCGGGAGGTGTTATCTGGATGCAAAACACACTCGACACGAAGGTGAAAGGACGCAAAGACCTGGAAGAGGCCACTACGATCCCGTTGTTGGGCGAGATACCCCATCGTGATAAGAAAGAGAACGGGAACGACGTGGTGGTACGTAAGGAGAGCCGCGACTCTGTTTCGGAAGCTTTCCGTATCATCCGTACCAATATGGAGTTTATGCGGGTGAAGGCCAAAGATATGAAGGTGGTGATGTTTACCTCTTCTTCGCCCGGCTCGGGAAAAACATTTATCTCCACCAACCTGGCAGTGAGCTTGGCGTTGACCAATAAGCGGGTGATTCTGGTCGATTTGGATATCCGCAAAGGGACATTGAGCGACCGGGTCGGCTATAAAGGGCAAGGGATTACCAACTTCCTGTCGGGCAGGGTCGATCATGTTGATGATATTATTCAGCATGGTTACCTGGAGGACAACCTGGATGTATTGCATGTCGGGCCGGTACCTCCCAACCCCGCGGAGCTGTTATTGAGCAACCGTCTGGAGGCTTTGATCGAACTATTGAAGCGGAGATACGACTATATCATCTTAGACACAGTACCGGCAGGCATTGTAGCGGATGCTTCGATCATCAACCGCGTGGCGGATATCACGGTCTATGTGGTGCGTGCCGGCTTGTTGGATCGTCGCCAGTTGCCTGATATCGAACGGTTGTATCGGGAAGATCGTTATACAAACATGTGTACCGTGCTCAATGATATCCGCTATGATAAGACCGGCTATCGTTATGGCTACGGCTACACCTACGGATACGGTTACTCGAAAGAGGAGAAATAAACGATGTTTTCTTTTTTTACACGCAAAGAGAGTCTGTTGTCTACCGCCCTATTGGACGGTATGACCGATATACACGCGCATCTGTTGCCGGGTGTCGACGATGGGGTTGTTACGATGGAAGAATCGATCCGTACCCTAACGGCTTTAGCCCGGTTGGGTGTGCGAAGGATGTATCTGACATCCCATGTGATGGATACGACCGACACGAACTATAAAGCGCTTTACCAGGAGAGATTTGAGGAATTACTTTCTCAGAAGCCGGCAGATATCGAATTGCGTCTGGCAGCCGAATATATGCTGGATATGGGCTTCCCGGTTTGGCGTCAGGAGGGACTATTGGCTATGAACGGCCGGCATGTATTGGTCGAGACCTCCTACATGGCACCTCCACCCGATCTGATCACGCTGTTGTATGACTTGGTGCTCGACGGGTATAATCCGATTATCGCACATCCGGAGCGCTATATGTATATGGTCGATTCAGATTATAGGGATTTGAAAAACAAAGGGTGTAAGCTGCAGCTCAACCTATTATCGCTTTCGGGGCATTACGGCAAGCGGGCGGAGGATATGGCTCGTATTTTACTGAAGGAGGGACGTTATGATCATATCGGTTCAGACATCCATAACTGGGAAAGATACCAAAAAGGGATAGAGTCGATCCATATCGATAAAAACGAAAAGAAAGAACTAACCCGGCTCTTGGAGAATAATCATCTGGTCTGGTAAATAACTCTTCTCTCTTTCAACATAATGTGGGTGTACCAAAAGTTATCTTTGGTACACCCACATTGTTTTTAAATACAACAATTGAATTCTCCTTATTATGTAGCTATTCAACCATCCCGTAATTATATGTAAACAATTGTTAATTTCCCTATTTCCGACAAAACCTCCAATTTACGATTTGTAATTCCCGCCCGACTTTGCGCGCAAAAAAGCGGGACTTCGGAGACAAACTCCCGGGAGAAACATTTTTTAACGTATGGAATTGTAAGCAAAACAGTCATTTTGCTTACAATCCGTATTTTAACATTTAGAAAGTTAGCGTGCGAAAATGAACGGTGTGGGCTTGCCCGAGCGATTCCCCTCTCTTCGCCTACCTATTTACAGTACTCTCCGCGCATCCTACCAAGCGGAAGCTATTCGCTGAAAGCTCCATAAAAGAATAGAAAGTAAAATCCCGTTCTACAAGTATATTAATGATAGCTAAACACCGATATCTCATGATAATTTGTTACTTTTGCGGTCGATTTAAAGATAAAAAGCAATGGAAGTAGCCATTATCAAATACAATGCCGGAAATATTTATTCTGTCGACTACGCATTGAAGCGCATAGGGGTTACTCCTACGATCACGGCCGATCACGAGGTGATCCGAAAGGCCGACAAGGTGATTTTTCCTGGTGTAGGCGAGGCTTTTACGACTATGGAATACCTGAAATCCAATCACCTGGATAAGCTTATTCGCGAATTAAAGCAACCTGTATTGGGCATTTGCCTGGGTATGCAACTGATGTGTCGCTATTCGGAAGAGGGCGATACGGATTGCCTGGGCATATTCGACACGGAGGTGAAACGCTTTGTTCCACAAAAGCATGAAGACAAGGTGCCGCATATGGGATGGAACACGATTACAGACGTGAAGAGCGAACTTCTCTCTTCTGATCTGGAAAGCCGGTTTGTCTATTTTGTGCATAGCTATTATGTGCCGATCAATGGACATACGGCGGCAACGACCGACTATATCCTTCCTTTCAGCGCCGCTTTGCATAAGGATAATTTCTACGCGACCCAGTTTCATCCCGAGAAGAGTGGTTCTGTTGGTGAAATCATTTTACAAAATTTCCTGCATATATGATCGAACTTATTCCTGCCATAGATATAATTGACGGAAAGTGCGTACGCCTGACGCAAGGGGATTACAATACAAAGAAGATCTACAACGAAGATCCGCTTGAAGTAGCCAAGATGTTTGAAGATCATGGCATACGCCGGCTGCATGTGGTCGATCTCGATGGCGCCCGCATGGGACGTATTATCAACCACCGTACCTTGGAAAAACTGGCCATACGCACCGATCTTCAGATTGATTTCGGAGGCGGCTTGAAGCAGGAGGCAGACCTGGAGATTGCCTTTGAGTGTGGCGCTCAGATGGTGACCGGCGGTAGCATTGCGGTTAAAAACCCGGAAGTTTTTACCTCCTGGATAGAAAAATATGGCAGCCAGCGTATTATCCTCGGTGCCGATGCGAAAGAGGGCAAGATTGCTATCAGCGGATGGGAAGAGAGTACGGAGCTGGAACTGATCCCGTTTATCGAATCATACCACCAAAAAGGCATCACCAAGGTGATCTGCACGGATATCAGCCGCGACGGCATGTTGCAAGGCCCGGCAGTTGATCTCTATCGAGAGATCCGTGAAGCGGTGGAGGTGTATGTGATTGCCAGTGGCGGTGTCAGCTCGATAAAAGATATAGAGAAACTACAGGAGGCCAAGATACCGGCGGTTATTTTCGGTAAGGCTATCTATGAAGGGAAGATAACACTAAAAGAGCTGAGCGCTTTTAGTTAATTATGAATTATGAATTATGAGGGAAGAACTCAAAAATTCATAATTCATAATTCATAATTCATCATTAAAAAAGAGATTATGTTAGCAAAACGAATCATTCCATGCCTGGATATAAAAGACGGCAAGACAGTAAAAGGGGTTAATTTTGTTAACTTCCGTGACGCGGGAGACCCGGTTGAACTGGGTGCTCAATACAGCGAAGCGGGAGCCGACGAGTTGGTTTTTCTGGACATAACGGCATCGCATGAGGGACGCAAGACCTTCACGGATCTGGTTCGGAAAGTGGCGGCTAATATCAGTATCCCTTTCACGGTTGGCGGCGGGATCTATGAGATAACGGATGTCGATCGTCTGTTGAATGCCGGTGCTGATAAGGTATCGATCAATTCGGCTGCTTTGCGTAATCCCGCTTTGATCGAAGAGATTGCTAAAAACTTCGGGAGTCAGGTATGCGTGGTGGCTATCGATGCCAATTATGAAAACGACAGGTGGCTTTGCTACCTCAACGGAGGACGCATCCCTACGGAACGGACACTGTTTGAATGGGCTGCCGAAGCGGAGAGCCGGGGTGCGGGAGAGATCCTGTTTACCAGCATGACGCACGACGGTGTGAAAGAGGGGTATCCCAATGAGGCGCTGGCCGAGTTGGCTGACAAGCTGCATATTCCGGTGATCGCATCCGGAGGCGCCGGCAAGATGGAGCATTTCAGAGATACATTTATCCAAGGGAAGGCGGACGCGGCATTGGCTGCCAGCGTATTCCATTTTGGTGAAATCAATATCAGCGAACTAAAAGACTACCTGCGCAACGAAGGTATCTGCGTAAGATAAGTATGAATTGTTAATTATGAATTAGAATGAAATTAGATTTTGACAAACTGAACGGGTTACTCCCTGCTATCATACAAGACAATAACACCAGCAAAGTGTTGATGCTGGGCTTTATGAATAAAGAGGCCTACGACAAAACGGTTAAAACCGGAAAGGTAACCTTTTACAGCCGCAGCCGCGAGTGTCTATGGACGAAAGGGGAAACCAGCGGAAACTTCCTGCAGGTGGTATCGATCAAGGAAGATTGCGACAATGACACCCTGTTGATCAAGGCCAATCCGGCAGGACCTGTATGCCATACAGGCACGGACACCTGCTTTGGAGAGAAAAACGAAGAGGATGTATTGTTCCTGAAGCAGTTGCAGAACTTTATCGAAGTGCGTCGGCAGGAGATGCCGGAAGGTTCCTATACCACCTCACTTTTCCAGAAGGGGGTAAACCGCATGGCGCAGAAGGTTGGCGAAGAGGCTGTAGAAACAGTGATCGAAGCCACCAATGGGACCAACGAAGGCTTTATTTACGAAGCCTCCGATATGATCTATCACCTCATTGTCCTGCTCACCAGCAAAGGCATGCGGATTGAAGACCTGGCAAAGGAACTGAAGAAGAGACACAAATGAGAATTATGAATTATGAATTGTTTTCGACTCTTCGTAATTCATAATTCATAATTCACAATTCATAATTCGAATGGACACCTTACTCCGATTAGATAACGTAGAGATCAGCCGCGATGAGAATATGATTCTGCGTGGTTGCAACTTCACATTGCAGAATGGGGAGTTTGTATATATCATTGGTAAAGTAGGCTCCGGGAAGAGCAGCCTCCTGAAATCGCTCTATGGGGAGATCCCTATCAAAGAGGGCGAAGCCTGGCTGATGGGCTATGATCTTCGCAAACTCAAGCGGAAAGATATTCCTTATCTTCGCCGCAAACTGGGTATCGTATTCCAGGACTTCCAGCTACTGACCGATCGCTCGGTAATCAAAAACCTGGAGTTCACCCTCAAAGCCACCGGTTGGAAAAAGAAGAATGAGATCAATGCCCGCATCGAGGAGGTATTGCAACAGGTGGGCATGCAAACCAAGGGATATAAGATGCCTCATGAGTTATCCGGCGGCGAACAGCAACGTATTGTGATTGCTCGCGCCCTGCTCAACCATCCGGAATTGATCCTGGCAGACGAACCGACAGGCAATCTTGACCCGGAAACAAGCGGGCAGATCGTACAATTACTGCATGATATCTGCCAGAAAGGAACAGCAGTTATGATGACTACGCACAACTACACATTGGTTCATAATTACCCGGCTCGTGTGGTGAAATGTGAGAATGCCTGCCTGAGTGATGTAGGGGAATAATTTTTTATGTAACTTTGCAAGCGTTTTAGAGACTGACATAGAGAAGATTATTAATAAGAATTACAAAAGAAGGAAATGAAAGTTTTAAAGTTTGGCGGTACTTCTGTGGGATCAGCACAGAGAATACAAGATGTAGCAAAACTGATTGCGGGCGAACGTAATATCGTTGTCCTCTCAGCCATGTCCGGTACAACCAACTCATTAGTGGAAATATCTGATTATCTGTATAAGAAGAATCCGGATGGAGCCAATGAGATTATCAACCGTTTGGCCATGAAATATTATGACCATGTGGAAGCTCTTTATCGTACACCCGAATATAAACAGAAAGCCAAAGAACTGATAAAAACACATTTCGACCATATCCGCACCTTTACCAAAGATATCTTCACCTTGTTTGAAGAGCGCGTAATCCTGGCACAGGGCGAATTGATCTCTACCGGTATGATGAATCTGTACCTGCAGGAGCAGGGCATTAACTCTGTTCTTCTGCCTGCGTTGGATTATATGCGTACGGATAAGAATGCGGAACCCGATCCGGTTTACATCAAAGAGAAACTCAGCAAACTGCTTGAAGAGAATAAAAATGCAGATCTGTTTATCACTCAGGGATACATTTGCCGCAATGCATATGGTGAAATCGATAACCTGCAACGTGGAGGCAGCGATTATACTGCCTCCTTGATCGGAGCAGCTATCTCTTCGGAAGAGATTCAGATCTGGACCGATATCGACGGTATGCACAACAATGACCCGCGTATTGTCGACAAAACAGCGCCCGTTCGCAACCTTCACTTCGAAGAAGCGGCTGAGTTGGCCTATTTTGGAGCCAAGATCCTGCATCCGACCTGTATTCTTCCGGCCAAATTGAATAACATCCCGGTACGTCTATTGAATACCATCGAACCGGAAGCGCCCGGCACACTGATCTCTAACGCAACAGAGAAGGGCAAAATCAAAGCGGTCGCAGCCAAAGAAAACATCACGGCTATTAAGATAAAGAGTGGACGTATGTTATTAGCCACCGGCTTCCTGCGTAAGGTATTCGAGATTTTCGAAAACTACCAGACACCGATCGATATGGTGACTACCTCGGAAGTGGGTGTATCCGTTACGATCGACAACCGCAAACACCTGGAAGAGATCATCGACGATCTGAAGAAATTCGGAACGGTAACGGTTGACTCCGATATGGTGATTGTTTGTGTGGTGGGCGATATGGACTGGGAAAACATCGGATTCGAGGCCAGCATTGTGCAGGCATTGAAGAATATCCCGGTGCGTATGATCTCGTATGGCGGTAGCAACTACAACGTTTCCCTGTTGATCAAAGCCGACGACAAGAAAAAGGCGCTGCAAGCATTAAGCGATCATTTGTTTAATGGCCCCACCAACCTCCCCCAAGGGGAGGCTTAAAATAGTATAAATTTGCCTCATAAGCCTCCCCTTGGGGGAGGTTGGTGGGGCTATTTTCCAATTCATTATGCTCAAAGGAACATTTCCTACAGAAAAATTCAAAGCGATTCCGACACCTTTCTATTACTACGATATAGCGCTGTTGAAAGAGACATTAGACACCGTAAAGGCCGAATCGGGCAAGTATGGCTACCATGTGCATTATGCGGTCAAGGCAAATGCTAACTCACGTATTCTTTCCACTATTGCGGCGTATGGTTTCGGGGCGGATTGTGTCAGTGGCGGCGAAGTTCGTGCGGCACTCGACGCAGGTTTTCCGGCGGATAAAGTTGTCTTTGCCGGTGTAGGGAAGGCCGATTGGGAGATTGAATTAGGTCTCGATAATGATATTTTTTGTTTCAATGTGGAGTCGGCTGTCGAACTCGAGATCATCAACGAAATAGCTGCGGCCAGAGGAAAAACAGCCTCTATCGCGCTTCGCATTAATCCGGAGGTGGATGCCCGTACGCACGCCAAGATAACAACCGGCATGAAAGAGAACAAATTCGGCATCAACCTGAGTATGCTGAATGATGTGCTCGATCAATTGAAGACATTGAACAATCTGAAACTGATCGGCATTCATAGCCATATCGGTTCGCAGATCACCGATATCTCCGCCTTCCGCAACCTGGCCATCCGCTTCAATGATATACAGGATGAGTTAGAGAAAAGAGAACTGCAGGTGGAACATATCAATTTCGGAGGAGGACTGGGCATCGATTACTATCATCCGAATCATATGCCTATCCCGCCATTCGACAATTATTTTGCCGCCTTTCATAAACTCTTGCAGGTACGACCGGGGCAACAGGTTCATTTCGAGCCGGGACGTTCCATTGTTGCCCAATGTGGCAATCTGATCTCAAAGGTTTTATATGTAAAGAAGGGCGAGGTGAAGCAGTTTGCTATTCTTGACGCCGGATTTACCGAACTGATCCGTCCGGCTATGTACGATGCGTATCACCGTATTGAAAACATCAGCAACGATGACGAGGTTGAACTATACGACGTGGTCGGTCCCATCTGCGAATCTTCGGATGTGTTTGGGAAAGAGGTTGAACTGAACCGCGCCCATCGTGGCGACCTGATCGCCTTGCGTTCGGCCGGTGCTTATGGAGAGGTGATGGCTTCCCAATACAATTGCCGTCGTTTACCTGTTGCCTATTATTCGGATGAATTATAACCATGGAACATCTATTCGTATTTACTCCGCTTGAACTCCTATTGACCGGTATTGTCGGGGTTTTCTTTATCATTCAATTATTATACTGGCTGATTGCCTTTGCCCGCCCCTTGCGTCGAGCCAAGAAAAGAACCCAACCGGAAACAATACAATACCCGCCCGTTTCGGTCGTGGTTTATGCAAAGAATGAATCGGAAAACTTACGAAAGAATCTTCCTTCGCTTCTCAAACAAGACTATCCGAACTATGAAGTCATTGTTGTCAACGACGGATCTACCGACGAAAGCGACAACGTGCTTAAAACATTCGAGCAGGAATACGGACATCTCTACCATACCTATATACCCCAAGATGTCAAATACCTGAGTCGCAAGAAGCTTGCGCTTACCGTGGGTATTAAAGCGGCTAAAAACAGCCTCTTGCTTTTTACCGAAGCCAATTGTCATCCTGTTTCAACCGACTGGATCACCTCTATCGGTAATGCCTATAAGGAAGACACGGAGATTGTCTTAGGCTTTTGTGCTTATGAATTCAAAGGAGGCTTTATGCACAAATTGATTGCCTATGATAACCTATTGGCCGGTTTGTCTTATCTCTCTTCTGCATTGCGCCATCGCCCGTTCACTGGCAACGGACGCAATCTCTCTTACCGCAAAGAGCTGTTCTTTCAACACAATGGCTACCAGAAATCCTTAGGATTACATGCCGGCGATGATGATCTTTTCATCAATGAATCTGCCAACCGAAAGAACACCGAGGTGATCTACACGCCGGAAAGCATCACCCGGATGCAGGAGGTCGATCGTTATAATATCTGGCGCGAGATGAAAGCTTCACGCGCGGCTACCCAACGCTTTTATAAAGGGGGCAAACTGTTTTTCTACCGGTTGGAAGAGCTTAGCTATTTCTTCTTCCTCTTAGCCGTCGTCGCTGCCATCCTGATCGGCCTGGCCGGCAATTGGCTTGTTAGCGTAGCTGCCGGGCTGCTGTTTGTTATCCGCTTTATCACCAAAGCGGTCATTTTGCATAAGTCAGCCAAGATGCTGCAACAAAAGCCAGCCACCGGACTATTGTTCCTATTTGAGATCATCCAACCACTCCACAGCTTGTATATCCGGATCTACCGTATGTTCCGAGGGAAGAACGACTACACCTTCCGATTGTCTTAAGCCAGTATTTCGCTGATTAATAAATCTAATCCTGGAAATCCACTAATCAGCAAAATTCCAGTTCAAAACAATTATTATTCATACATTTGTGTCTGATAATCACACCTACTGCACGATGGCAAAAACAAAAACAGTATATATATGTTCCGACTGCGGCGCGGATTCGCCCAAATGGGTGGGAAAATGTCCCGCTTGCGGAGCCTGGAACACATACGTGGAAGAACTTGTCGCCAAAGAACCGGCGGCCAAGCGTACGATCCCAGGCATTACCGATCAAGGGAAGAGCCGCCCTACCCTGCTCCGTGATATTACGACGGAGGAAGAGGCGCGTATCGATCTGAGGGATGCGGAACTGAACCGTGTGCTGGGAGGCGGTCTGGTGAAAGGCTCCTTAGTATTGATCGGAGGCGAACCGGGCATTGGCAAATCCACTCTGGTATTGCAAACGGTATTAGGACTGAAGGGGCTGAAGACACTCTATGTATCAGGCGAAGAAAGCGGACGGCAGTTGAAACTTCGTGCCGAACGCCTCTCCAACGACGATACCGACTGCTATATTCTTGCCGAGACACAACTGGAACAGATCTTTGTGCAGGCACAGAATATCCAACCGGATCTGATGATTGTCGATTCGATTCAGACTGTCTACACCGAAAGCGTTGAATCGTCGCCGGGCAGTGTGTCGCAAGTGCGCGAATGTAGCGCCGCTATCCTGAAGTATGCTAAAGAGACCGGTGTGCCGGTATTGCTGATTGGGCATATCAACAAAGAAGGCAGCATTGCCGGCCCCAAGGTATTAGAGCATATTGTCGATACGGTGCTTCAGTTTGAAGGCGACCAGCATTATATGTATCGCATCCTCCGCAGCATCAAGAACCGCTTCGGAAGCACAGCTGAACTGGGCATTTACGAAATGCGGCAAAACGGCCTACGTCAGGTGAGCAACCCCTCCGAGCTCCTATTGACACAGAACCATGAGGGATTGAGCGGAGTTGCCATTGCCGCTACGATCGAAGGAATTCGTCCTTTCCTGATCGAGACACAGGCGTTGGTCAGCTCTGCCGTCTACGGCACGCCTCAGCGCAGCGCTACCGGGTTTGATATCCGACGCATGAACATGCTATTGGCCGTATTAGAGAAACGGGCGGGTTTCAAACTGGGACAAAAAGATGTCTTCCTCAATATTGCCGGCGGACTGCGGGTGAACGACCCGGCCATCGACATGGCGGTGATCAGCGCCATCCTCTCCTCCAGCTTGGATATCACCATCGAACCGGGCACCTGTCTGGCAGGCGAAGTAGGACTTTCCGGGGAGATACGCCCGGTGAACCGCATCGAACAGCGCATCCTGGAGGCCGAGAAACTGGGCTTCGATCGCATTCTTATTCCGCATAACAACCTGAAAGGCTTCGATACCTCAAAGAGTAAAATCAAAATCATCCAGGTCAGAAAGGTAGAAGATGCCTTCCGACAGTTATTTAGTTGACCCAAACAGCCAATCCACCCATGATCAAAGAACTCCAACTGCGCCTTCTCCCCAAAGAGGCGGTCAATGAACAGGCATTAAAGCAGGTGGCTGCCCGCGAAACCGGCGAACAGTTATCTGCCATCACAGCCGTGCGTGTATTGAAACGCTCCATTGATGCCCGGCAGCGTACGATCTATCTCAATATAAAGTTACGTATATTTATCAATGAGCAGCCGGAAGAGAATGAATATCCGGTGATTGACTATCCGGATGTGTCGCAAGGAAAGCCGGTGGTTGTGGTGGGAGCCGGGCCGGGCGGGCTGTTTGCTGCCTTGCGGTTGATCGAACTGGGGGTACGCCCCGTAGTGGTCGAACGCGGGAAAGATGTACACAACCGCCGGAAAGACATCGCACTCATCAGCCGGGAACATCAGGTAAATCCCGAATCGAACTATTCGTTTGGCGAAGGGGGCGCCGGGGCTTTCTCGGATGGAAAACTCTATACGCGGAGCAAAAAGCGGGGATCAGTGGATAAGATATTACAGGTATTCTGCCAGCATGGTGCCAGCACGGCTATCCTGTCGGATGCTCATCCGCATATCGGTACGGACAAGCTGCCACGTGTTATCGAGAATATGCGCGAACAAATCATCCGCAGCGGCGGAGAGGTGCATTTTGAAACACGGATGGAGCGATTGATTATCGAGAAAGAGGAGGTGATTGGCATTGAAACAAATACCGGAAAGACCTTCCATGGCCCGGTTATTCTGGCAACCGGTCATTCCGCCCGCGATGTGTATCACTACCTATACGAGCAACAAATTCCCATAGAAGCCAAAGGCATTGCCGTAGGTGTCCGCTTGGAACACCCGCAACACCTGATCGATCAGATCCAATATCACCGCAAAGAAGGACGGGGAGACTATCTTCCTGCCGCCGAATACAGCTTCGTTGCCCAGGCAAGCGGGCGCGGTGTATACTCTTTTTGCATGTGTCCCGGAGGCTTTGTCGTTCCGGCCGCCAGTGGCTCACGTCAGGTGGTGGTGAATGGGATGTCGCCCTCTAATCGGGGTTCGCGCTGGGCCAACGCGGGCATGGTCGTCGAAATCCATCCGGAAGACTATCCTACCTTGATGAAAGGGGAAAAGATGATAGTGCAACCGGACTCACCCCTTGCCCTGATGGCTTTTCAGGAACGCCTCGAGGAGCTCAACTGGCTGAACGGTGGACAAAAACAAATCGCTCCGGCACAACGCATGGAGGACTTCATCCGGAAAAAGAACTCGTTCGATCTACCGGAATCATCCTACACGCCGGGGCTGATCGCCTCTCCCCTACACTTCTGGATGCCGGAGTTTATCACCTCACGCCTGCAAGATGGCTTCCGCCAGTTTGGGCGGAAAGCGCCCGGTTTTCTGACCAACGAAGCGTTGATGATCGGAGTGGAGACAAGAACCTCCTCCCCTGTCCGCCTCCTACGCGACCGCGAAACCTGTCAGCATATTACCCTGCGAGGTCTCTATCCTTGCGGGGAAGGAGCCGGTTATGCCGGAGGTATTGTCTCGGCCGCGATGGACGGAGAGAGGTGTGCCGAATCGATTGCCCAAGCTTATGCGGCTCCGTGAGCATCGGCCTTTTCCGCCTGTGAATTATGCCTCATATCCTCTACGGAGGTAATAATCAACCCTCCTAAGAGTCCCCCCAAGAGGCTGTTCACCCAACACTCGGAAAACAGGTAGTACACACCCCAGTAACACCCGTAAAAATACCAGTACAAATACCCTATTACTGCGCCTAAGATCACACCTATCAAAGCCTTTTGATTAGCAGACAAAAACTGTCTGATCCATCTCATCATATCAGAATCCCCCTTCCCCTTTAGCAGCGATTAATGATTTTCCGGATATTGCTGGCTGAAGAATGTCCCATTATTCCGGCCTTTTCCTCTCCATTCTTAAATATAAGTATGCTGGGCATACCCACAATATGCGGGGAAAGACGACGGGCATCTATCGATTCCATATCCATTTTATAGAAACGAATAGAATCTTTATATTCCTCCCGGACACGAATCAGGTTTTGCTCCATCTCCTGACTGGTTTCATTGTCCTTATGATAAAAAAGGATACAAATCATACCCGATGAGGTTGCTTCCGCGAAATCGTTTTCTGTCAGCAGCTCTAATTGCTCGGCTTGTGGAATCACATACGTTGCGTTCAACCTGTTGGCACCTACTACATGGATACATGTAATAAGTAAAATTAAGGCTGTTGCCAAATGCCATGGTCTGATTTTGAAAATTTGTTGCTCCATAATAAGGTTCTTTTCTATTTATCGTTTCTAATACCTAAGCAAATATCTGCATAAAAAAGAGAACGAATACCGTTCAAAAATCGACTTTATTGGTTTAAATGTAAGGTAAATCCTTCGATTGGTATTATCTTTGTACATTATACTCATCAAAATAAAACGGATAATGAAAATTTCAACAAGAAAATACGTGGCGGTTACGTACGACCTGAACGTAGGAGACGAAGGCGAACAGGAATTAATGGAACGGGCAACCGTTGAGAATCCATTACAATTCATATATGGGGTTGGCATGATGATCCCGGCTTTCGAGAAAGCACTGAGCGGACTGGAAATAGGCAATGAGTTTGATTTTACGATTGCTGCCGCTGATGCTTATGGCGAATACCAGGAAGATCACGTGATCAACCTTCCCAAAGATATCTTTATGGTGGATGGTAAATTCGATTCAGACGCCATCAAAGAAGGCGAAACCGTGCCTATGATGGACAATGAAGGCAACCGCATGATGGGTTCCGTATTGGAAGTAGGCGAAGAGGTGGTTGTGATGGACTTCAATCATCCGTTGGCAGGCGAGACACTTCATTTCACTGGTAAGGTGATCGACGTACATGAGCCGACAGCTGAAGAGATTGCTGCATTGACAGCTCCGGCCGGTGGTTGTAGCTGTGGTGACTGTGAAGGTGGCGACTGTGGCGACCATGCCCAGAACGATGGTTGCGGATGCGGCGGATGCCACTAATCATATAATTGAAAATGGAAAGTTGAAAATTGAAACATCATTCGCTTAGCCGAAGGTGTAAAGCAAGTCAGCTTTCCATTTTCCACTTTCAATTTTCAATTTTCAATTAAACAAAGTGAACACTTTCGGTACTATTTTTCGTCTTACCTCCTTCGGCGAGTCGCATGGACCGGCGGTAGGAGGTGTTATTGATGGATGCCCGGCAGGCATATCATTGGACAGGGATGCCATTCAGGCGGAGCTCAACCGCCGTCGTCCCGGCCAGTCTTCCATCACCACTCCCCGCCAAGAAGCGGACGAAGTGCAGTTTCTTTCCGGCCTCTACGAAGGAAAAACCACCGGTACACCGATTGGTTTCTTAGTATGGAACGAGAACCAGCACTCTTCCGATTACGAGGAGATGAAGACGAAATACCGCCCGTCACATGCCGATTACACCTACGATCAGAAATACGGCTTGCGCGATCCGCGTGGAGGAGGACGATCCTCGGCACGCGAAACCATTGCGCGCATCGTGGCCGGCGCCATCGCCAAACAGATTCTTCTGCAAGAAGGTATCACCACTACAGCCTACACCTCGGAGGTCGGCTCAATCAAACTCGATAAAACGTATCAGGAATACGACCTGGATAATATAGAGTCTAATCCCGTTCGCTGCCCCGATCCGGCAAAAGCGGCTGAGATGGAAGCCTTGATCCACGAAGTACGCGCTCAGGGAGACACGATCGGCGGCGTTATCTCCTGCGTAATCAAAGGAGTTCCTCACGGATTGGGAGAGCCTGTATTTGGAAAACTGCATGCGGCGTTAGGCAACGCTATGCTGAGTATCAACGCGGCGAAAGGTTTTGAATACGGTGATGGATTCGAGGCCGGTCTGTATCGCGGCTCGGAGCATAACGATCCATTCTTCAACAGTCAGGGAACAATCAGTACCCGTACGAATTATTCCGGAGGCATCCAGGGAGGCATCTCCAACGGACAAGACATCTATTTCCGGGTTGCCTTCAAATCGGTGGCCACCATCCTGATGGAACAGGAGACCGTAACAACAGTCGGCGAAGAAACCCTCCTCAAAGCACGGGGTCGCCACGACCCTTGCGTCCTGCCCAGGGCCGTGCCCATCGTCGAAGCCATGGCAGCTATGACTATATTGGATTATTGGTTGATGCAGAAGAGCCGGCAGTAAACCGCTTCTTACATCGAATATAGGAAAAGATCGCCAGGAAAAACACCACTCCTGCTGCGATATACAAATACATAAACAGGTGGTTTACGCTATCGTTTTGCCCATACGAGTGCATCCCGCTTAGGAAATAATTGACTCCGAAATAGGTCATCAATACAGAGGCAAACGAAAGAACCGACATCAGGTTGAATAGCCAGACATTATCCCACCGCTTGATAAGTCGAAGATGAAGCGTGATGGCATAGACCACCATCGTAATCAGTGCCCAGGTCTCCTTCGGATCCCATCCCCAGTAACGCCCCCAAGACTCATTGGCCCAGACAGCACCAAGGAATGTCCCGATCGTCATCAAGGCCAGGCCAATCCATAATGACATTTCATTGATAAGGGTCAGTTCCTTGATACGCAAGGACAGAAACGCTCTGTTCTTCTCTTTCAGTCCAAGCATCATGCCCTGGTTGGTTAGTCCAATCAGACAGCTGATACCAAAGAAACCATAGGCTGCCACAATCACCGCCACATGAAACATAAGCCAGGGCGACTTCAACACCGGCATCAGCGGATTGATCTGAGGATCCATCCAGTTCAGGCCGGAGACAAACAGGATAACACCTCCGAAAAGAGTCGCCAAGGCAAAGGTCAGTGGGCTTCGACGGGCAAACAGGATACCCGCTAATACCGTGGCCCAGGCCACATATACCATCGTTTCATAGGCGTTGCTCCAGGGAGCATAGCCGGAAATATAACCGCGCATCACCATCCCGCCCAGATGAAACAGAAAGACAAGACCAACCGCCAGGCTCAACACCTGCGTCACCACCGTCAGCCATCTCCTTTTGCGGAACATAGTTATAAAAGAAAATACCAACAGCAAACCGCCCAATATCAGATACCCCTTTTTCGCTTTCGCAAAAATATTCAGCCGATTATACCTGATCTCCATCTGAATCCGCCGGGGATTCAGATCCTGCAGCGTAGTCCTCTTCTGCTGATAGGAGGCAATCATACCAACAAGTTCATCTGCTTCCGACCAATCACCCGCCTGCATAGCCGCCTGCACCTCACCTATATACCATGGAATGATCCGAGCAACAAAAGGATAATCTTCCCCTGCAAAAACGGACAGTTCATCACCGGCAGTATACCAAGTCTGATCAGCTGCCTCTTTTTTCGGAAAAAGACGGACAAGCTGAAGATCCAGCAACTGACGGACAATATTTATTTTCTCATCCAGCTTCATCAAATCCTTATCAAAAGAGGTTCGTTCGGCCGGCATCTTATGATAGGCCTCCTCCAAACGATCCTGAAGTTTATACTTCCCTGTATGATCGAATGCCTCTACATAGGCGATTTCATCTTTACTCAGCCCGAAAGCCTCAGTCAACTCCTCGTTCGACACGACAATAAAAGGCACACGCATCCACATATCCGGCAGCGCCCACAGGCTGATCAGGAACTGATCTGAATTCATATTGCCGATCGTTGCCGCTTTATGCAGCTTCCGCAATATCTCCGAAGAGAAGGTATTCATCGGTTGTACGCGCCCATTGGAAGACTGAACCGCCAAGATGCCGAACTTCTCAGCATGGGCGGGATCGATTGCATAACGCTGCACAGCATCCAATACCGGATTGGGCACCTTCTTAGCCTCCGCCCCAAACAGGTTTATACCAGCCAACACCATGAATAATATGATTCTCACCTCCGATCGCAACGCTTTCAAGCGGCGAGCCAATTGCCTGAAACGGGAATGTCGTCCGGTAAAGCAAAGTATAAAACCTATCAATAAACAGCAATAACCGACATAGGTAATCGAACGCCCCGCTACATCCCGGTTGACCGACAGGATCGTCCCTTTTTCATCGGTATCGTATGACGCCTGAAAGAAACGATAGCCCTTCAGATCCAACACATTGTTCATATAAACGCGTGCCTCGCGAATTTCCCCGTCCACATACAGGCGCAACTCGCTCTCATAAGACGAGGGGCTGGAGGAACCCGGATAACGGGTAAGTGTAAACTTCAATAATTCCACCTCAAAAGGCAAGCTACGGGCATAGGTTCCGGCAGAGGTATACACCATCATCTGTTTGCTCTTTTCCCCTTCCCGCAGATGCATCACCCCCTCCTCACCAAACAGATGAGAAACAAATGCCCCCAACAGAATAACCACGAAAGAGAAATGCACTACAAGCATCCCCCATTTCTTCCGGGCAAATAGTTTGTAACGGAAACATACCGCCACAAAATTAACCACCAAGAGGAACTGAAGCAGAAAAAACAGAGGAGAATAATAGACCAGGTTCTTAGCCGCCAAGGTATCGAAATACTTCTCAATAAAAGTAGCCCCACCCAAACCGATGGCATAAAGCACCAACAAAACAATAGTCGTCGTATAAGAAGAAAGTAGTTTTTCTATATTTTTCATGATGAATCCCTCTTATTTTAGCTCGCTATAAGCGCCACACACAAAGAAATTCAAAAGTACTACTTTCATGGATAGGCTGTATATTTCCGCAAAAACTTATTTTGAATGTGAATTAAAACTCATATCCTATTTTCATACTGAATCCGCCAAACTCCACCTTATCACTAAAACCAAAATATCCACCATATTGGAGCGTATATCCAAGCGATAAGTAGACAGATCTTTTTGCCGACGTCATAAATTTGATACCTGCCGTTGGTGCTATATATGTCCCCATGCCATCCTCGTAGGGATATCTTAGGCCAAACGTATATCCGGCTTTAAACCCGATAAAGGGCACATTCGCTCCTTTTAGAATATTGGCTCTGAAATCCATAAATACCGGTATAACAAAATCATCCGCTCCATTGGTATGATAATAATGCACACCAGTCCCTGCTCCCAAGAAGAGATAAGGAGATAGTTGGTATCCATGACTTGTTAAGAATTCGGCTCTTCCCATACTATAATCACCCACACCGAGCGTGTATCCCAACTCTACAAATCCCCGATAGCCGGTCGTCTCCGCATCTCTTTCAAAAATTGGGTTCGAAGTATTCTGTGAATATGCTATGTTTCCAAACCCTAACAATGTGACTAATAATAAAATAATACGATTCATATTAGAATAAATTTTGTAGAAAGGTCTCCAAATCTTCTTAATGAACGAAGAGAATTTGAATGCCTTTCCGCTTTTTAAAATTATTATTTATACTCCATTATCTGAGATAATTGAATTTTGTCTTTTAGATATGGATAGCTGCTGCTAAGCATATCCTTCATGACTTTAGCACCTACTCCTCCCATAAAAGGGGAGAGAGTGATTTCTTCTATAAAAACTTGGGGATTAATATTCAGTCTTATTGGTCTTTCCGCATTTCTCTCTTCTTGAGAATCATTTATATATAATCGAAATTCCTTTTCCTGTTCATAGAAAATCGCTTTATTAAACATGGAATCAAGCACATTCTGACATGGTATCCCTTTGCCATATGCTATTTTAGCTCCATATATCTCGTAAGAACCGGCATCCAAAGCACAAACCAATTTGCGGACAGTTGTTCCTATACGAAGGCCGGATTCTGTGTTTGAATACGCTTTCCACATCAGGTAGTCTTCCTTATCTTTATAAGTCCAGCAGGAAGTACATAATTTGCACGCTTCTCTAATTTCTGCATTTTCTTTTCCATTTTCTTCCCTTTCTTCGGAGATACTATCCGGTTCCTTTTCTGACACCGGAGAAAATCTGCTGGCAAGGCATCTTAGAACAGCATAAAATTCTTTCTCTTTTTTGTCCGAAAATGAACTCTTTCTCGATACAAATAGCTGTCCATTCGTTTCTTTTTTACTTCCCAATATCATCAATAAATTCGACAGATTGGTATATCGGAATATCTTTTGATCTAAAGAGACACCTTCCTTTATATACACATTCTCCTTGGGGGAGATAAATGAGGATTTATCAATTATTATCATATCCTTATCGTTTATGAATTATTGATTATTCCTCTATTATCTGAAAATAAAGAGACTTATCGTAATACTTTTCATAAGCACTTTTGCTGCCTTTGGGAACGTAGATGGTAGGATAACCGATCCAAGGTTTTTTGCCGACAGGTGGAGTTGAGGACTTCATAACAACTGAAGAGCCCAAAGTGCCAGATCCAGGCTTAAGATAAAAAGCAGCATCCCCTATTTCTTTCAAATTTTCGGGAATGACAACAGATTTGATATTACAATTACTACTACCGAATGCCAATCCCCCTATTTTTTTCAAGCTTTCAGGAAGGTTTTCAATTGTAGTGAACTTATTATTATGAAACGCAGCATCCCCGATTTCGATCGTGTTTAACAAATTGAGTTCTTTAATGCTAGCGTTTATAAACGCTCCATTTCCTATATATTTACAATCTAATGTCAAAGTGTCAATATTCAATTTTTCAAAAGCATAATTGCCAATTCTTTCAATTGGAGTAGAATTGAATACAACTTTCCTACTAGAAGCAAAAGCTCTTTCACCTATTTCGCTTGCCGAAATCGTTATTAAATCACATTTAATCCCCTGGAATGCAGATTTCCCTATCTTTGGTTTTCCTTGTATGGTAATTTTACCACTCATCTCAACATATTGAAAAGCACAATCTCCAATCTCTTCCAAATTCTCAGGTAATATAATGTCTCCTATCCCCCCCTGAGATCGTTCAAAAGCATTATTCCCTATTTTAACAAGACTTGGTATTACTAATTTTCCGAACCAACGATTATTAAAAAGCCCACTACCTATTTCTATTAGACTTTTGGGAAGCTTATATTCATAAGAACTAAAAATAAATCTATAATTAGAATCTTTCCCCAAATATGCCAACTGATTGGCTGCATTGCATGAGCTTTCAACAATCTGAACATTCGTTAAATCTATACATATTAACCTCATCTCCACATGTGGAGAAAAGGAGGACGCAATAGCCTCTATCTCATTAGCGTCAAAATCCAATATATTCATCTTCCCACTTAAGGTAAGGGTATCTATCCTATGGAAAACTTCTTTATTCGCAGTAATCGTCTTTAATTTAGCTTCTAATAACTGTTTGAATGTCCCAGCCTCTTTCATTTCGAATGAAAGATGTGCAATGGGAGTAGTTTGGGTGGGTGGTATAGGATCCGGTTCACCCCCGCTCTCCCCACAGGAAGTAAATTGCACACATAAGGAGATTGCGATTAGTATTGCCACTCCTTTTAAGCCAAACGTCTTCATTTTTTTCATTATTTTTCCTTTTGCGCCTCCCCCGTTCCCTAATGGTTGGCCATTAAACATAAAAAAGCGTGGGAACTGTATTTACGCTTATCCATCAATCAGGCCTTCGCAATGCCTTGGTACGGATAAGCAACAGTCGCCCACGCCATTTTTTATATAACAATCCTCTAAAAGGGCTGCATACACCAAACGCGTGAGCGTTGTTGCTACCATCCTCGTACCGTTTCAAAGTTGCGAAGTTTGATTGATGAAGATAGTTTCAATAACGCTTTTCTAATATGTATCTCCCCTTGCGGACAGATATACAAATATACGAAAAAGCGTATAGTTATCAAGTTCGATGTTCTTTTTAACGATAAGACGAAGGTAAACGCAAGGGCGCAACAGGGTGTCGCACATTTGGAGAAAATGTGTCGCAAATCAGGAAAACCGAATACAGATATTGAATTTCAGCTTATTACACCGTTTCTTTTCTGATAATTTTCCGGTACTCATCCGGCGATAGTTCATATTTTTTACGGAACTGTCGGTGAAAGGTGCTTCGCGTTCCAAAGCCGGAGGCAAGCGCTATATCTTCGATGGTGTATTCCTCCGGCGAATAGGCCAATAACTTTTTCGCATGGTCTAAACGCAGCTCATTGATATATTCATTCACGGTCAGATCAAGTTTTTCTTTGATCGCCGTGCGCAGGTAGTTTTCATTTGTGCCCAACATATCAGCCAAAGCCTTCCGGTTGACAGACGGATCGGTATAAAGGGGATTCTCCCGCAGCATCGTTTTCAGTTTCAGCATTAAATCATCCTGCTCCGCCTGCTCGTTGCTCGGGATGGTGAGGCGGTTTTTTTCCAGCTCTTCATTCAGTCTTTCATTCTCTGCTTTCAACCGGTCTTGTTCCCGTATGCGTTGCACTAAACCTATATTCTTTTTTCGCATACGTCGCATATTAAACAACACCAATAGCGTTATTACAGCCAGTAGCAAGCTTGCGGTTATAAAAAACATCAATCTGTTATTAGTCACCTTTATCTGCAACTTGTCTTTTTGCATTTGCAACTCCATTTTATCCAATTCGTAAAAGATACGCAATTGGGCAACCTGTGTGTTATAGTCATCGATTCTCTCTTTCCACAAGCGTTCATGCAGATCGACATAGATTTCAAGCGCTTCATCCTTTCGACCTAACATAAAGAGTGTTTTTGCCTGATCATTATATCGGTCGGCATGAAAAAAATTATTTGCTTTCTGAAAATCAATTACCGCATTAATATAAGGTAATGCGTTCGTATAGTCTCCTATAGTAGCATAATAGTCATGTTTGAGTCGGTCTCTTGCCTCTTTGTAGTCGCCCGTAGACCTTCCCGCCAGGTAGAGCGAGTCTATCCGCGTAAGGTAGAGCAAAGCCTTCTCTGGCTCTCCTTTCCCTAAGTAGGCACGGGCAGCATAATGGGCAGCAAAAAAATTATAATGATCACCGTAAAGCTTAGCAGTTGCCTGAGGGAGGCTTTCACATTTTGCACGCAACAGATCAGCATAAACCAAAGCGCTATCAGGCACAATATGCATGGAACTATAAATACCCGCTATCTGACGACATAAATCCATATAGGATTGGTTTGCCGGTTTGTCACCCATCTGAAGATACCTCAACGCTTCTTTAAACTGTATTAATGCTTCTTCACCGAACCCCATCAATTTATTAACAACACCTATTCCGGTGCAAGCCTGTGCTAAATAGGTGTAGTTACCAATCTCCTTAGCCTCTTCATACATGGCTCTCCCCCTTCTTATCGCCTGGGCATATTCACCCTTATAAAGCAATCTATTGAGGAGGTTCAACTGAATAACAAACAGATCGTTATAATTCTTATGTTCCCGCAGATACCCTTCCGCCACACGTGTTGATTCAAAAATGCTATCCGTATCGTATTGAAGGGAATGATAGCTGGCTCTACGGACAAGCGCATAGGCAATCATAGTCACATTGTCCTGCTGCCTGGCCTCTTTTTCCAAGATATTTATATAATGAAATGCAGTCGGGGAATCACTGAAAAGATTTTTATCAACAAAATACAACAAGGAATCTAAGCGTTCCTTTCCCTCCAGGTGAGAGTAACGATGCTCAGCCTCAGCTTTCCCTGCAAACGAAAAACACAAAACACAGACTATCCCAACAGCCAACTTACTAAATATTTTCATGATCTACTACTTTGACAATGATTACCCCCTATGACTTGAATTATAGAAATTGACAGCAAATATACCATTTTCCGCAAAACTTATTTTGAGAGACTCCCTTTTACGGCTCAAATGAGAAAACGAGGTGTAAGCAACAAGGGATGGTTTTTAGTTAAAATGAGGGTGGTTTGCTTACACTTCAAATGTTAACAAATACTAACTCCCGGGAGTTTATTCGCAAACCCCTACCTTTTTGCGCGCAAACTCCTACCAAAATATCAAAATGTCAAATTGCCCCCTTTCGGTAAACGAACGATATTTCCTTAAATTTTGGGGTGACTAAGAGAGTCACATCAAGAGATTTTTTATGAAGTATATGGAGTTGGCTCGCAACTATCACATCAGTCCAAGCCAACTCCGCCTGACGTTATCTCAAATTGATCGTATCATATTTTGCAAACTTCTCAATGGAATATTCTTCACCTGCTAATTCCATAATTCTTTTAAAAATGAGATTCCTCTGAGGCCCATTGAACTCATTCCACCAACGGTTATTACTATTATTTGGTCCCATAAGGCTTTCAAGACTAGATTTGTATACTCCTTCTTTGTAGACAGCTCCTTCAAATACGCCTAATTCTTCTTTTTCGTATAGTGGATTATTAAGAAAATAACTCCAAGGAACTTCATCTGGATTATTTGTTGTTGAGATATTTAAATACAGTCCTCTTTTTTGAGCATTTTCAAAATTATCTATCATATAATCCGGCATTGGCATAGCATTATAATAATATTCATCATGCATCATTGCAAAACCATGCCCAATTGCTTCATGGTATAATAGGTTTTGATATCTATACATTCCTCTATCATCAATGATAGGCAAAGGACTACATGAAATAGAAATATCTGTTGAGATAGAACAAGTTCCCCCACCTATGACAGTATTTACAATCACCATAATAAGCCTATGCTTGCTGTTTTCAACCATACTGGCATATCTTTTACAAGCATCATGATCAGTAATATGTGGAGCTAAATCCGTTGCGGGATCATATTTTGTCCCAAATGCAGTTGAGGAAGATCCTTCAATTCCGTCATTTTTAGAAACAGCTGTTACTGAATATATATTGAAATATTCTTTAAAGGAGGCTATTGGTTCTACAGCGAAGAAGAATTCCATAGCCTTTTCCATTGCTTTAGCATAAGTGCCATCTTCGATCTCTTTGTCAACAAAAGCATCTCCTAAAATAACGATATCAATCCCATTCCCTTTCGTTGCTTTATGCAATTGCTTCACCTCGCCATCTTTCGAGTAATCAGTAGAGATGTAATGCTCAACAGTCAACGTATAACCCTCCTGCTGTGGAATAACCGAAATAGAAGGAGTCCAATATAATTTCCAAGGCATCGATCTTACTATTTCAGAAGATATGTTTCCGCTTAGACGATTACCTTGTAAATAGATATTATATAGACCATCCATTTGACTTAAGGAAATAGGTAAAGTCCCTGTAAAATTATTGTTTGCTAAATCTAAGGTTGATAATTTTTTTAACGCACCAATATTTTTAGGTATTTCTCCTTCTAGTTTGTTTTTAGGATAATCACCATTTTCATCATGATTCCCCAATTGCAACGTATCTAAATTCTTTAGCTCTGTGATTTCATCGGGCAGGTGTCCAGTAAACGAATTGTGCCACGCTGCTAACACCAGCAGTCGTGTTAGTTGATTGATTTCTGCAGGAATTGATCCCGTAAAATTATTATGACTAACAACAACCCACTCTATGTCAGTCATTTTTATAAGTGTATCGAAAAATCTCCCGCTCAGTTTGTTATTGTTCAATTCTATGCGTTTTAATTTAGATAATTTCGAAAAAGATTCCGGCAAACTTCCTATCAAGTTGTTGTTGGGCAAACATATTGTTATCACACGTCCATCTTGCACCGTTATGCCATACCATTCACTCAACGGTTTATCACTACACCAATTCTTCTTGTTTATCCAATTTTTGCCATTGGTTTTCTCGTAAAACTCAACTAAGATCTGCCTTTCTATTTCATCATACGCCGTTAACCCTTTTTGCTTTATTTGGACACTCTGTTCTATTGTACTGTTTTGCGATCTAAACACAATAAATCCTTCACGATCAGATTTACCTATATTTTCCTTTATTTCAAAACGCAAGTTATAGTCTGTAAGACTTTTTGTTTCTATATGATTTATCCAATCAACTGTTGCTTGAATAGTGAACTTGTTATTGGAAGATATTGGTAATTCGATAATTGTTCCCTCATGGTCAATTTCGTAATGACTATGAGACAGCACGATGGCTTCTTTAAACAATTGACACACGAATACCGTATCGTACAAATTATATTCTTCATTAAAGAAAACGATCTCCGCCTCTCTATTTTCATCACTTTCATTGGATTCTATTTCATAAAAATGGGTATGGGTCGAAATGGAGCGAGTTGAAACCTCCTTTATCCAGTCTACATCAGGCGATTTAACCTTGTAGTCTACAGACCTTTTCAATTCTATTTGAATGACAGTATCATTGCCGAATAGAAGGTATTCATTCTGTGATATAGTGATAAATTTATCAAAACTCTGAAATACCTTGATTGTCTCTCGAAGATCACCACTCTTAAGGATGATCTCTCCTTCACGTTTGTCTCCTGTTTCATTTTTTTCTGCAACAAAAGTCAAGGTTTTATCGCTTAATGCTTTTGTTGAATTTCCCTTTTCTTTAATCCAATCCGATTTCACTTCTATTTGAAATGATACATTTGTATTAACTTCAATACTAAAAGCTCCTCCTTCAGAAGATAAGTCAATTACTGATGATTCAAGTAGTAATGCATCTTTCTGTTTTTGAGTGATAGATATTACCTGTTTCTCTGTTCCTGATATGATATGTAGTGTTGCATTTCTCTCATCGTAGGTGTCATTTTTATCAACACTTATTGTGATCTGATTTTTCCCACGTCCACCATTCATTGGATGTGCGGATATCCAGGACTCTGCTCTGGTGTTTGCAAAAGAAAGAGACCAATCTCCTGACGACGTAAATTCAACGACTTTACTACCTGACGATTCTAAAAAAACAGGTGTTAGAAACTCTTCGGATATTTCTATTTTATGATCGACTTCGAGCTCTGTCCCCTTGTCTTCAGAACAAGAATAGAGAGGTAATAAGGCAACCAGTAATACGATTATTTTTTTAAACAAATGAAGGTGGTAGTTTGTAAATTTAGTTTCCATATTGAATTATTTTATTTAATCAGAAGTGAACATTTACAGTTACCTTTCCGTGCCAAAAGTCAAATTTGCGGGATTGATCAACGAAAAGAGTTGCAATAAACGCTTTAGCAATGTGTATTCCCCATCCACTTTGTAAACATGAGGTATGTAATATAACAATAAACCTCTAAGAATGTTCGTGATAGTAAAAACACATAAGAGATGTTTAGGAAAACAAAAAGCCTACGCTGTGAAACGTAGGCTTAATGCGAGAAGTGAGATATTCTTCTCTGAGCCGAAAGCCGGACTCGAACCGGCGACCTATTCATTACGAATGAATTGCTCTTCTTCGGCAACAAATGCTTCGCATTCGTCGCAACCAACTGAGCTATTTCGGTTTGTATCGTCGTTCTCAATTATCCCCATCATCAACATCCGCTTGGTTTAACTGGCGGTTTAACTGACAGCGTTAAATCAAGATGAATTAACAATAAATTTATATCTTCTCTTCCTCGTCCGAAAGAGCATCAGAAGCCCGCCTGCCCATAAAGCTAACGGTAATATCTTCGTAAGGCTATCTGCTATTAAATATAATAGTTTTATATGTCGTTTGCGCATATAATGCCCTGTTATGTTTATATAGCTAAGATAGGCTTGGGAAGATATGGGACAAATTCAGATTTTATATAAAAACTAGTCTTTATATATATAATCACAATAATAGATTATTCCTGGAGACACCTCCTGTTCTGTGACAAGAATTCTTCCTTTAGAGTCTCTTTTGATTTCTTTGTATGGGGGCAAGTAGGGTATAGGTTTGCCTAATATCCCTAAAAAATAAGCTATCCCGTCAAAACAAGTTATTTCTTTAGATAGTACATCAATGACTCCATTAGTGTTAGGTTCATTCGTCAGGGGGATGACGTAGTATTTTCCTGTTCCTATAGAACCAGTACAATGGCTACTATAATCAATTGTAATTTTATTGGAAAGATAATAGAATTTATAGTAATATGTACATTCAGGGGTTTCTATAAATGCTTCGCGAAGGAATCCATCATTATAGGTGAATTTATAGGAATGTTCCTCTTCAAAAACACTATTTCTACATCGGTATTCTTTTGCAGAATCAATATATCCATCTTTGTTTAATATTCCAGACACTTTGTACGTAGTTTCAGAATCACCAACACTGTAACCATAATTTATTGAAAATTGTTTTTTTTCATAAGAAACAGAAGCTATTACATTATCATCATTTAAGAGTCTGATTGCACGCCCTTTGTTGTCTCGAACAATGGAATAGTGGAAACCGCATGATTCTATTAATTCGTCAGCTATTTGCGGCGTTTTTTTAGATTTAAATTCTCTAAATTCGCAAGAAGAAAGGAGTATTAGTGTCGCAATAAATAATGCTTTCATATTTTCAATTTATTAATCGTCTAACTCTCCACTAAAAATATACATTTCGGCCACAAATGTGAGAATAATAACAATGCTCCAATAGCCATAAGAGTCATCCCAGATAAAAGCTTCAAAATCGAGCAAATAATACAAGTAGCTTATATCCAATTGCTCAAACAACCAACAGAGTATAAACAACACAATACGTACAGCGATTGCAATAAGTGCTGGGGAAAATAACGCTAAGACATACTTCATGATTGAATAGATAATGCTTCCCTTGTCTCATCAGAAGCGATTATATAAAATGAAAACGTGAGACTGAAACCTAACTATCTGCTCAAAGGTATCGCCAGAAACCCCAACTCAAATAGCAGGAATCAGCTCACGTCCATTTATGATAATCCTCAAATGAGAAGTATGCATAATGCAACGTGAGCGTCAATTCCTCTATCCCTGAGTTGTTCTGAAAACTGGCGATTTTCTGAGCAAGGATAATGTCGTTTAACGCTTTCGTGTTTAATAAGTACCCCACCTCTCCATCTCTATGGATGTGGTGTACTGCAAATATAACAAAAAGTGTTTTATAATGTTCGTATCAGAGTGAAGAAGCTATTTTAAATCATCCCTTCATCTGCATAAGAGTAGTATCCTGCTGTCGTAAGAATAAGATGATCCAGTAGGCTTATGCCCATCACTTCACAAGCCTTCTTTATTCTTAAAGTCATATCATTGTCTTCAATGCTGGAACAAAGATTTCCAGAAGGGTGATTATGGCTCAAAATAATAGCAGACGCATTTGCGAGGATTGCAGATTGCATGATTAAGCGAATATCCACAATAGTACCAGTAATGCCACCCTCTGAAATAGAATGCACTCCTAAAACTTCTCCTGCACGATTTAGAAGGAGAACCTTAAAAGATTCATGATGATCCATCGTATTGGGATCATAGACTTTCTGCAGAAAATCATAGGTGTCTTTGGACATTCTTATTTTCACCCTGTCTGCTGCCTTGACTTTGTTGCTGTAAGTGAGTTTCACCTCACAAGCGTTAAAAGAATTGTTCATGTGGTAAATGATTTAGTTAGACATAAAAAGAGCCACCTCGCAATGAGATGGCTCAATTTGGGATTGTGTAAAAGTGGAAGTACGAAGTAAAAATCTTCCCAGAAGTTGAAAGTTGCCTGATTCCCTTTGTGAAGTTCTACTTCTATTTGGTTTTCTCAGAACGATTTCAAAACAGGAAAGAGAAAGTGAAAAAAGGAGTCTCTTTTGATTCTACCATTTTCAACTTATATACTTCGATTTTCCTCTAAATGTCTGCGAGGGGTCTAATATGGAACAGGAGAGGCGTCTAACACACAGAAACGGGTTATCAATTGAATCACTTATAAAAGGAGAACGGGAGAGGGTGTTCTATCAAACCTTTTATCCAGGTATGAAATTTTGTTTTTTCATCTTCATATGGGTAATCAAGAATTCCGTACTAACTCGAATTTTAAGGCCTTAAGTCGATACGACGCCGGAACTTCGCAGTTATGAATAGTGGCATCAAAGTAATCATGCACCGTTTCATTCGAAATACTGCAGACCACGGAGTTGCCTTTTCGCCCATCTCCGTATTCTTTAAAGGTTATGCCATGCGCCTGATATATTGTCTTCAGTCTTTTCCTGAAATCATCCTTTGATATGAAACATTGCGTTTCCAATTCATGATGGAACTCTTTTTCTATATCTGCAATCACTTCGGAGGCAAAGCGAAGTTCCTTTGATACTTGCAAATGATAAGCTTTAAGTTCTGTTTCAATCTTCCTTTTTCCCCATTCAGCCCTTTCTATTGCAGGTCTGCCTATTTTAAAGTATGCATCAATAATAAATTCATCATCTCTGTAAGCGGTGCGAATAAACTCAATGCCTTCTTCTAGTTTGAATGTATCATTTTGTTTGCTCACTTGCTCTATTCGTTCGATATTATCAACTATCAACTTCCAACGGTCTTTTTGTTTAGCCGTAGACATTGCAAGTTTATCGTCTTCTCCAAGTAGTTCTGATTCGGGAATGAAGGTCAAATTGAAATGCCCAGTAGCTTCATATGCTTGTTTTAATTTATACTGGTCAGTATAGTATGCTTTCACCCTCTCCTCATTGTAACGATTCTCAACCTTGAACGGGTCAATCTCTCCGTCAGCATCCAAGAGCAAGGTATAATCCATTTTATCTAGTTGCTTCTTGTGTACTGCTTTCTTTATTTTATTAGGGTCGTTTTTATGGCGTTTGTGAATGTCCTCATATTCTTCTCGATAGGCTTCTATCTCCAATGTGACTTTTTCTTCCGATTTAATTATCAGTCTCTCACTCACATTCGTGATAAATGTGAGAGAGTTGTATCGTTTCCCGTCCTTGAGTACTCTTCTGAATCGACCTTGTATCTGAACGGCTTCTGTAAATGGATCAATAATGGAATGAATAGCTTCCCGATAATTGCTGAGTACGAGTAGATCACAATGTTTTGTCACCCACAAGTCGAATGCAGAAAAGAAACGAGAAGTAAAGAAATTTATCTTTTCCAATGGCAGATCAATTTGCTCGTAGCTGTTTTTGAAACGCACGTCTTTAAGCTTCTTCACACTTTTTTGGGAACAAAACACTTTGTAGTCTTTCTCCTTGATTATCCCTTCATCCAGTAGCCACGAGAGGAGTTTGTTTATTCCTTTTGTAGTCTTATAAAAGATGCAGATACATTTAGAGGTTTCCAGTAGGCGAAGAATTTCTTCTTTGATAGTCCGATTAATACTACGGGTAACAATCAGCGTTGCATCTTTTCTATAATCATATGTAGGCTTAATCTCTAAGCAACGAAAACCTTTCTCCTTAAAGATTGGGCTTCGCGGTTGAATTGGGGTAGCTGAAACGTATGCTTTCCCCTCATACCTAAAGAAATCTTTAATAGGTATAGAGATTGCAGGTCTGTAATCTGTATCTTCTATCAGCTTGTCGCATTCATCATACAAACAGAAGAAATCCTTATGAAGGTCTATTCCGAGTTTCTTTGCGGCGGGTAAAATTTTCTTAATGTAGCCTTCAGGAGTGGTGATGACCTTTTTATACTTAATGTCTTTTCTTTTCAGATATTGCTCAACGTCTCGCTGGCTTATCTTCTCATAAACACCTAGATAGTTGGGATTGTTTTCAGTCTTGCCGACAACTGCGGGAACAGGTGGCTCTATTATTATGGAGTTACGTTTGGCAATTAATTCGCCGTGTGTTGCTCCCGAGCCGGGTTCAATTTTATTTAAGAACACATTGGTGGGGATATAGTCATACCCTGCCTTTTTTAAGGCATCGGTAATGTATTCACCTTTATTTATTTCTATCTGTTCAACTGGAAGAGATAAAACTTCTTCAGAATTGATCATAATCTTCTGCTTTTATGTGGTACGAAAGTTGATTAAATTGGGTGTATATGCCCCTAAACAAATTCCGTACTAATCTTGATTTTCGAAGTTAATCACTGTTTCTAACGAAAGAGAGGGGTTGCCCCCTCTCCCGCTCTAAAGCTAATTAAGCAATGCTCTCATATAGGAGCTATCACTCCTTCTGCAATGAGATAGTGTAGCAAATCCTTTGTCAAAACAGGAGTGAAGATCATCTCAATTTTAGAACTAAAAACCCTAATGAGACGAATACGGGTATCTTCATTTTCATCTGTAAAAGTTCCTGTATTCCTGAAGGTTTTTCCTTTTTCGATGAACTGTTTTAGAACGATAGTCTCATAGTCCTCATCGAGAGGTTGGATTTTTGCAGTCCAATCTTCAAGTTCAAAAGTGTCAGGCTCTTGACGATATGCCATTGACTCAACATACTCAACAATCTTTTCATCCGAATAACATTTATAGTCTGTTTCTCGGATATTTCCCTTTCTTGTTTTAGAGAATACTAATACTCGTACGCGTGGGATCTTGTCTGTGGATTGCCCAAATTTTATGCGAGCATAATCAGGTGCGTTTTCGACAAATTCCTGAATCATACCATTAATAAAGTGTATTCTTGGCACTACGAAGTCGAACATTTCGACTAACTTTTTATCATCATCATACATATTGTAAAAAAATTTATAATTGTTTCAATGTATTCACTTTGAATACACTACGAATTTCATGAGTGGATGATTTTCCAACTTGGACTTCAAGTCCTCTTCTTTCTTTCTCATACACTTATTTTAATTGTTAAAAAATGATTCGGGATTAATCACTTCATGCTTTCTGAGGTATGCAATCAACTCTTCCGTTTTAGCTGGAGTAAAGTGCATTTCTATTCGACGAGCATACGTGTTGAATAACCGTAAGCGAACTGTTCCCTTTTTGTCGGTAAATTCACCCGCATATGTGGGAATTTTGCCAGATTCAATAGATCGCTTTAGCATATCCACCTCAAAATTTCCTTCGTAAGGAGAAATCTCCTCACTTATTCCTTTATAGGCAGGAACATTGTTGAGTTTCTTTGAAAGAATATTTTCAACTTCCTTCACCAAGTTTTCATCAGCTTGGCATGTACAGTCTGTTCGTCGATAACCTCCAACCTGTCTTTCGAACAAGGCTCTATATCGGAAATGTGCTCCATCTTTAGAATCATACATTGTAACCTGAACAGTATTAGGTCTATTTTTGACATCATTTGCCAAGTTTTTCAGGAACTGTTCTTTTGAAATCACATAGTAGTTTTGCTCTACTACATTAATTAAGTTTTCCATATTTTCGTTGTTTTATGGAGTTTATATTACCTGTAACGCAAGTCACAGCATACCCATTTTGAGTATGTTGCAAATTTCTGCAGAATAAACAAATCTGAAGTGTTGTTATTGGGGTGAGATTGAGGGTGGTTTTGTAGAGAAATCCCCTAATTATGCAGCTTTGGTTTCGAAGTGTTTGATTTTAAAGGAATTGTACTAGATTTTCCTTTCTATGATTTCGAACTTTTTCCTTCTTATTTCATGTCTGGGTTTCGAATGGTCTTTCATTCCCTTCTTTTCGTAATATTCCTTTTCCCCTACCTTTCTTCTATCTTTCTTTTTTTCCTCAGGCATATAGTAATTAAGAATATTGATGTAGGTGAGTGTATCGTAAATAAAACATCCGATATATGTAGATAGTTGTTGGGTAAAACCTGATTCAACTAAGTTTTTGTATAAGTTGCTGACATAATAGTTCTCTTCTTTTGTCGTATCTAAACTTTGTTCTGTCTGAATTATCTTATTAAGACCGTCTGCATTAACAGTAAGCTTCTTAATATTGTCTGAAGAATAAAGGTACATTCCATCAACTTTTAGTTTATCAGCATTTTCAACATTTTCTTTCACTTCAATGTATGAAGTATAGTCATCAATTTTGTACCTTTTGTATAATAAGCTCAACAATTTCTCCATCAGAGCTTCTCTAAGGGTTTTGGCGGCAGAGTCAGAAAGAGACTTGAAATGCCCATCTATTTTAATTCGTATATCGTCAGCGGAAAACGATTGCAACATACAGCTTAACTCCACGATTGGATTGCCAGGTAATTTGTATTGGATATAGAAACAGTTTAACAGTTTGTTCAAATCATCTTCATCCTTTATCAGAATGTGGTTCTGTTTAGCATATTCACAAATAGCTTCGATAATAACCTCTGCATCTTGAAGAGTTCTGTTTGCGTCCACCGATGCTTTCTTGTACTTCTTATACCCCTTTATTCCTGCAAGATATAATGATACAGTAGTGTTGTCTATTCTGTTACGAGGGATTGAGCATACTCCATTATCTGGGTTATTATATTCTTCCATAATAAACATCGTTTGAAGGCATAAAAATACAAAATATCCCACCTCCATCACTGAAGGCGGGATATTTTTTAGAGTAGGTTTTTCATTGCCTCGTCTAATTGACTATTCCCGAAACTGTCTAAGTAAATCTGAGTGATTTTCTCAGAACTGTGACCAAGACATTCACTGATGATTGGCGTGGCTACGCCGGAACGTTTTAAGTTGGTCGCGAAGGAATGACGGGCTACATAGGTCGTCAACTTGATCGGCAGCTTCAACTCCTCTCCAATGGCTTTCAGGTGTTTGCTCACATGACTATAAACCTTATGCACTCGGTTCACTTTCTGCTGCTCAGTCTTATGAAAGGTAGAGAGGATTGGAAAGAGATACGGAGAATTATCTTGCCGATACTTTGCTATCAGCTCTATCGCTCTTTCTTGCAATGGAATCTTTATAAGCTTCTTTGTCTTCTTTCGAGAATAAACCAAACGATCATCCATTATATGGTCTGTTGTCAGCCTTGCAATGTCTGCAAAATTGATACCAGCCGTAAGGTAAGCAAAGGTGAAGACGTCTACAGCTAAACACTCGTAGTATGATTTTCCTTGATAGTTGAGAACACTTATGATCTCTTCTTTCGTGATAGATCGCTTTGCTGTCTGCTCATTTAGTTTTGAGACCTTAAACTTCTTGAATGGATAGTGATCAGGTTTAACAATATTCTCCTCAATCGCTAAATTGTAAACCACCCTCAAATGGCGAAATCTCGTTCCTATGGTATTTAATGCAAAGCTTTGCTTATATTGCCATGCTTCATATCTTTTCAACCAAGGTACATCAATATCAGAAAAGAGAATATCTAAATGGCCATTGTAAGCCAGTAAAGAAGTGAGCGTTGACTCATACATTTGTGCATAACGCAAACGATTTGCATCTTTCAACCTTGCAATGTAGAGATCGAACATTTCTCTCACTGTTCTTGCCTTCGAGGCTGCATTTGTTTTTGTTATTAATGATGTTGCCGAAAAGTCTTTATTGGCTACCTTATAGTCTAATATCAGTTTCTGATATTCTTCCGTCTTCATCGTAATGAGCCGTTGAAGTTCTTCTTTATTAGGGCAATTTCGTTTAGGCTTTTGCTTCTCAAAGTCCCAATAAATGGGATTAACGGACACTCCTAAACTCAAATACTTCTTTTTCCCGTCTTTGCAGACACGAATCATCAATGGATTTTCTCCATTTGCCAAAGTCTTAGATTTGTAACACAAGACATTAACCGTTGCATTCATACTGATTTGCGGTTTAACTCCTGGTTTAACTCTGCCATCTAAAAACCAATAAAGACACACAAGAGATGTTTAGAGGATGAAAAAAGCCTACGCTGTGAAACGTAGGCTTAATGCAGAAAGTGAGATATTTCTCTCTGAGCCGAAAGCCGGACTCGAACCGGCGACCTATTCATTACGAATGAATTGCTCTACCAACTGAGCTATTTCGGCCGCTCATTTATTTTACGGGTGCAAAAGTAATAGTTCTAATTGATATCAGAAAGAAGATTGTTTAAAAAATCATCTAATTCTGCGTCTAAATCTTTCAACAAAGGATCATCCAAACGGAATAGATCATCGTCAAGAAACAGAAGTTCCTCTACCACAACAAAGTATTCATTTGTCAAGCTAACAGAAACCGGTTTGATAAAAAGGGGATCTTCAAACATTCCTTTCGTGGACTGCACTGTAAGCACGGCTTTTAAGGTTGCGATCACCTGTTTTTGGAAGGATTCCATCTGATGACTCTTGTTGATCCAGTCGAATATGACCACCTTATCCAACAGATTTTCATTTTCATCATAGATTTGTACCTCTCCGCTTTCAGGATCCACCTGAACATAAAGGTCACTCACAAAACTTCCGCTTCCCTCCCTTTTCAGGCGTTCGATAGCAGAAATAAACGTTGTCTCAATAATAGATTGGACTTTAGTGGTGTTTGCATTCATTTTTCTTGTCTTCCGAATAATTGGACTCAAAGTTAGTAATTTATTGTCGAATGGAATCTTATTTTTCGCCAAATTGGATATTCAGCTTTGTATCGGCAGCAATTCGCTCCGCTAAGGCCTGTTTATAGGCGCCTAACAACTCCACTTCTTTTGACTCCTTGCCTTGATGGGCTACAAACAAATCGTAGGAAAGAATGGACCAATCGTATGCTTTCTGAAGCCTTCCTTGCATCTCCTCGTAAAATGCCATGTTGGATGCCGCTTTTGCTTTCGCCTTGCCACGCCCATTCTGATAGAGCAGATTCCACAACTCGGCTGCCTGATCCCATTTCTGCGCATCGGCATAAGCGGTGGCTTCCTTCCAACGCGCTCCGTTACCCTTAAAATACCAACGCGGTTCTTCCTGCCAGTAAGGCACAAAAAGAGGGTACGAGTTATGCCCGATAACACGGCCGGCAATAGACAACGACTCATCGGGAGAGGGCATGATTTCATTCAACTGCATTAAATCATCCGCCATCTCAAAGATAGCAACACTATCGCTCACCATAATTGTCGTCATAGGAGAAGTTCGTTCCGGGAGATACACACGTATGACGCCAGACGCATTCACTTTTGTTTCCCCGCTCACATAACCGCCCAGATAGGCTATGACATTTTTTTTCATCTGAAACAATAGGCGATCAAAGGTGATAACTGCATCCGCTCCCGTTTCACGACACAACATTCTCACCTTATTATAGGAGAGTTTCTCGTCTGCCAGATAAAGATCGTCTGTCCGGGTCGGGCTATTATATAAAAGGACATCTTCAAAATAATTCGCTTCGACAATGGCGTTTCCCAAAGACTTACAGGCATAATACAGGGCGCTATCAGCAACTGCCCTGCATGTATCCTGTTCAATACCATATATCTTCAACTCATAACCCACATCCGACGATTGCGGAACCGCATTATTGACAACAAGAACCTTCTTCACCTTCTCCGGAAACGTGATAGTGGCCGGATTATAGGTTTCTATATCCAGATACGTGATGCTGCCACAAGCCGAAAAAAGGCATAAGACGGCCAGGAGTCCCACCTGTTTTATCAAATTATATCGCATACTGCTTTAAAATAACCAATCGATTCTGCTATACCCAAGAATGGATCCTTCATATCTTTCTCATACTCCAGGCTGCACATTCCTGTATAATTCACATCCCGCAAAGCTTTCACAAAAGCCGGGAAGTCGATCTTTCCACGTCCAAACTCAATGCTCCGACCCGCCTTTGTCGAATCGGTCACATCTTTAATATGTATATCGAACACACGGGTGTGGTGTTTTTTCAGATCGGCAACCGGATCTTTCCCGTTACGCAGGTCGTGCCCTATATCCAGACACATACCAATTTTCGGATCGAGTCCTTTGGTGTTTTCCCAGACATCATCCGCATCAGGATACAAAGGCATATCAGGTCCATGCAAATGGATGGCATAATGATAACCATACTCTTTTACCTTTTTATCGACATGAGGCAGTAATTCGTAATTGGGCACACCCACAATAAGCTTCACTCCTACCCGTTTGGCATACTCAAACGCCCGGTCAACCTCGGCTTCACTACGCATATAGATCGGTCCAACGGCATAACCTGTCACGTTGTGCGCGGCACAGGTCTCATGAAAAGCCTTTATCTGTTCGTCGTTGCTATCTAAGGGCAAATGAAAATCTTTGATACAAAGATAGTGCATATCCAACCGTTGCATGGTCTTAAGCGTCGTCTCCAGATCGAAATTCACAAAGGTATAACCAGCCATACCCAAATGGAAAGGGTTGATCGACTTAATCCTTTGCGGCTGAACCGGAGAAGAAGCTTGCGCACGAAACATAGGCGTTACACCCATCAATAGCGTTCCGGCCAAACTTTGTTTTAAGAACCTACGTCTTGCGTTTTTCATATGTTATTCTTTCACCTCTTCATAATCGACATATTCGCCTTCATCTTTGGCGAATATCTTCTTGCGTTGCGGCGGCTGTTCCTCCTGTCGCGGTTGTTGCGCCGACTGGCTGGAAGGCCGGCTGCGCTGGTTGGAAGCGGCTCGCTTTCCGGAACTACCAAAAAAGATCTCTCTGAGGGTTTTGAACACGGAAAAGCCCATCAGAAACATCAGGATCACAAAAAAGAAAACGCATATTATTAGGAATCGAAACATAGTCTAAACATCATAAGTGAAAGACAAAGATAGGTATAATAGTTGAATACACACCCGATTGTATCTGATGTTAAGATAATTAAACATCCGTTATCGCTTGATCAGCGACAACACGATATAAAGTACAATGGTACCCGCCAAGCCGAGAAATCCCCAGATTAAAACAAACAGGACAGCACAGACGGCCAGGATGTAACGCAATTCATTCCCTTTCCAGGCCAGCGACTTGATCTTAAACGAAAACATCGGTATCTCTGAAACCAGCAACAGCGAGGTGAGCAACGCTATCACAAGCGACCCCCCCGTAAACAAGCCAGGATATTGCCCGACAAGAGGCTGCACCGAATAACCGATCGAAGCCCAGAACAAGGCATGTGCTGGCACCGGCAAGCCGAGAAAGGAGGATGTCTGCCGCTCGTCGACATTGAATTTTGCCAGACGCAATCCGGAAAAGACCGGTATAATAAAGGCCAGATAAGGAACAAGCATATTCAAACCACCTAACGGTAGCAGCGGGGCTGCCTGGGCGAGTAGATAATACAGGATCACGCCCGGCGCCACACCAAAGCTGACCATATCCGATAAAGAATCCAACTCTTTCCCAATGGCTGAATAGGCCTTGAGTATGCGGGCGGCAAAGCCATCCATAAAATCGAAAACAGCAGCAATAATGATCCAGCCGGCTGCCCATAACAAATTCCCCTGTAAAGCCATAACAATGGAAATACAACCGGAAAACAGACTTAAACAAGTAATGGTATTGGGAATATGTTTTGTTAATTGCATGGTGCTGGTTGCTTTAATCGCCCTATCGGTGTCTGGTTGCCTGTCACTTTCTGATCCATTTCCACCAAAATCTCTGTATCAAGTGGCAAATATAGATCGACGCGCGATCCGAACTTAATAAATCCCAAATGTTCATCCACATGGCATTTCTCTCCGATCTTCGCATAAGTGACAATACGCCGCGCCATCGCTCCTGCTATTTGCCGTGCCAGGATGTCGACACCGTTCCGTGTGGTAACCACAACAGCCGAACGTTCGTTCTCCGTACTGCTTTTCGGAAGATAGGCCGCCATGAAACGCCCTTTGTTATGAGAGATATATTTAACGGTTCCATTCACCGGAAACCAATTGGCATGCACATTGAAAATCGACATAAAAATAGATACCTGCATTCTTTTTTCATGTAATATCTCATTTTCCATTACCTCCTCGATGGCCACAATCGTGCCGTCAGCCGGCGCAATCACCAAGCCTTCCGAGTCATACGGAAAGCGTCGGAAAGGACTGCGGAAAAAATTCAGCATCAAAAGAAAAAGGATACCTGTCGCTGTCAACACAGAGTAAAACAGCCAATTGGAACCTGCCATATAGAATACGGTAACATTCACTATAAAAAATACAGTGAATACAGTCAGCAATAAGCCTGTCCCTTCTTTATGTACCTTCATTATGTTGTTTCTTTGTAATGTGTGTTGTTAACTCACTACAAAATTATTCATTTTTGCCGAATAATAAAACCTTCGGTTAAAATACAACTTTTTCTATCTCTCCTGATTCAACGTACCAGATATATCCTTCTACCTCCGAATAACCCATTTCGGTTATCAATTGCATATAGCTTTTCACCTGCTTCTGATACTTCACCTCTTTCACCTCTCCAAACTTATAATCCACCACAATAGCCTTTTCGCCATGCAGCATCACACGGTCCGGACGACGGCTTTCGCCTTTTCCGAAAAGGATCTCGACCTCGTTCAAGACCCGTGTCGGCTCCGTGTACCAGCTTTTCACCCGATCGTCGCTTAGCAGTCGACTCAACCGTTCGATTAACTCATCGTTCTCTTCTTTATTGATCAATCCTTCCAGGTGATAGCTATTCACCGACGTTTCGATATCCTCCCGGCTGCGGATACGACTCAATAATTCATGCATTAATACACCCCGCTTCCTCTCTTTATTATCGAAGAAAAAACCTTTTCCATACAGACGCAGATGCAATCTGTCGTCGAAAGAGACAGAATCCAATCGACGGATGGCAATTTCTTCCTTCTCTTTCGCCTTTTCCTTTCGCTCGTGCATCCACCAGGTACCCGACTCATACACATCCTCCTCGATATCCGGCTGCAATCCGGCCCACATCAATTTGGCTATCGAATCGGTCTTTTCCACCTCCCCGCTCTTTGTCAGTTTCTTCGGTTTTGGAGCAAATACAATCATCTCCTCTTTGGCACGCGTCATAGCCACATAGAGCGTATTCAAACTATCGATATAGGCATAGAGTTTCTCATTGAAATAATCCACGGCGAAATGCGTATTCCCCAGATTCTTCCCATAGCGTACCGGCACCAGATACAAGCGGTCGAAGGGAGCCTGCTGCGGCTTGCACCAGAGAATCACCGATTGTGTCGGGCGATGATCAATCTCCCAGTCGCCAAAAGGCAGAATCACCACCGGCATACCCAAGCCTTTTGCCTTATGAATGGTCATAATGCGGACAGCATCCTGTCCATCCGGCGAAGCGATGGTCTTCCTGACACCTGTTTCTTCCCACCATTTCAGGAAACGCCGCGCGTCGGCGTTCTCCTGCCGGGTGTATTCCGCCACCAGATCTAAGAACGCCTGCAGGAATGCCTGTTCGTTATCCGGGAAATGATCGCCATACAGGCGGCACAACCCTTCGGTCATTTCATACAAAGACAACGGAATAAGCGCCAACAGGTTGCTCTTTTCCTCTTCCGGGAAAAAGGGTTCTATCGTATCGTCGATCCCTTTCATGGCATACCAGGAGAAACGCGCCATCTGTTCGTAGGTTTTCTCTTCGGGATGCGTCAGATAGCCCAACAGAGCAATAACAAAACGCACGGCAAGCGAACTCCCGACAAAAAGCGCGTCATCCGAGATAATATCATAGCGGTAGCCATTACCGGCCCGTTCTTCCTGACAGGCCAACAGGGTATCGGCCACCAACGCCCCTTCGTAATTCGTCCGCGTCAAAACAGCGATATCACTCAAACGATATCCGTTATCCTGCAAACGTTCCAACAGCGAAGGCAAACGTTCCATCGCCTCTTCCTTCCAGGGCTTCTCTTCTTGTTCCTCTATAAATTCAATCCGCACATGTCCCTCTTTTATTTTAAAAGGCGGAGCCACCTCCTGACTGTTTTCTTTATAGGCCGATAGGATCTTAGTAGCAAAAAGGCCTCTCTCCTCTTCGTTCAACGATGACTCCATAAGCGCTTCGTTATACATCGCCTGCAGAAGCGCGGGAGCCGTAGCAAAAAACGAATTATTGAATTCCACCACCTTCCGGCAGCTTCGCCAGTTCTCGGTCAATGTCTGCTCGGCAATCAGCTCCGGCCGGAAGTCATGCACGACCTCTTCATCCAATAGTTTCCAATCCGAATTACGAAAGCGGTATATGCTCTGCTTCACATCACCCACAATCAGGTTGTCATGCGTGGCCGCCAAACTCTCGTGCAGGAGCGGACGGAAATTATGCCACTGCATACTGCTTGTATCCTGAAATTCATCAATCATATAATGATCGATCCGGGTGCCTGTCTTTTCATAAATAAAAGGTGCCTCGCTCCCGTCGATCACCTTACTGAGCAATTCGGTCGTATCGGCAATCAGCATCACATTTTTCTCTTCCCTGTATTCGGCAATCTTACCGGAAATATCATTCAATATGCCGAGTGTATAATAATAACGGGTAATCTCCTTAGCGGTATAATAAGAGGTCAGGCTCTCAAAGAAGGTGAACACCGACTTCACCAGTTCATTCATGCCTGCGTCAAACAAACGAATGATAGCGATGCCTTTCTCCGGATCTGTTGTTTTGGTGTACCAATTATCGACATTGTCTGCCAGTCCGAGAAACCGATCTTTCGGCGCGTCCATCGCACCGGCCGCTAATTTTTCAAAAAAGGAGAGGCCTGAGCTTTTTCCCCATTTAAAGTCCGACGGGTGTAAACCGGCTCGTTGCATCATCTCCATTCCTTTATCACCCAGTTTCTTGGCATCGGCCTCTGTGGCTTGGATAAGCGCCTGCAAGGTTTTTCGATAGGCCTCCAAGGCGCCTTTGTCGGCTATATTTTGGCTGATCTGATCGCTCGACTGCTTAAAACGTTCTTTAAACACCTCGCTACTCAATGCCATAATATCCCGTCGCAGATTCCATTCGCCTCCCTCTTCGACCTTATCTTCGGCAAAGCGCAAGAGCCAGTTCAATAGTTCCCTGTTCTCTTTCTTATCCAGATCGGCCAGAATATTATCGACAGCCTCGGTCAGTACCAGCCGCTCGTCCATCTCCAGCCCATAACCACCCCGCAGACCAATCTCTCGCGTAAAAGCACGCATGGTTTGCTGAAAAAAGCGATCGATCGTACTGATCTGAAAAGCGGAGTAATCATGCAGGATCACCACCAACACACGGCGTGCCTCCTCGCGCAACCGTTTTTCGTCCCATCTGGTCTGCCTCATCAGATCCTTCAGATGATCGGACTTTTTATTCGAAGCCAATAGGTAAAGTTCTTCGATGATACGCGTTTTCATCTCATCGGTCGCCTTATTGGTAAAGGTAACCGCCAGGATCCGGCGATAGGCTCCCGGATGAAGAAACAGCAATCGAAGATAATCACCGGTCAACCGGTGTGTCTTACCGGCTCCGGCCGAAGCTCTGTATATTGTTAGCACAACTTGAAAAAATTATGAATTATGAATTATGAATTATGAACTATAAATGTCTTGACTGAGTCATAATTCATAATTCATAATTCATAATTATTATATTGTTTTCGTCTTTGTATACCCTTCCTTTTGTAATAACTCTGTTATTTTTTGTCGGAAATCACCCTGAATGATGATCTCTCCCTCTTTTACCGAACCACCTACGCCGCATTTCCCTTTCAGAAATTTACCTAACGTCTCCAGATCTTCCGTCGTTCCGCGGAAGCCGGTAATAAGTGTCACCTTTTTCCCTCCCCGGTTGCGTTTATCTAAAGAGACACGTAGTTGTTGTTTTTCTTTGTCGAGCGTTTCCTCTTCCTCCTCTTCTCCCGTGTTATAGTTGAAGTCGGGATTGGTCGAATACATCACGCCCAGACGATCTTTCCAGTCATTATTTTTCATATATCACTTGTATAATAGGCAAACTTATATAAAATACTTGGAATACGATGCTCCCGCAAAAAAGAAACCGGAGAAACAAAACACGAAGTCTGCCAAAAATAATGTAACTTGCCGCTTGAAAGGAGACCGATGTTATGAAAAAAATTTTCCTGATACTTATCTTTTGTGGAATAGCCGGACTGCTATTCGGACAATCCCACTTCCAGTTTTTCTTTAACGAGGAGGGTAAAATGTTTATTTTGCCTCGCCTGAAAAGCTATGAATTAAAGATTCCCGAGGTCAAAATGGAGTCGTATACGCCGGCCTCTACCCTACGCTTAGACAGGCAGCTAAATAGCTTCACGCCCGAGTACACACAGACTCTGCTCGACGAGCGCCCCATGGATATGCAGATCCTGTCAGAGGCTTATCGTCCATTCTTCAACATCTATGCCCCCATGCTGCGCAGGGTATCACCGATGGCTTTCGATTTTCATGAGACGAAAGTGGTGCCACTGACCGAACACTCCACCTTCCTCATCAGCGGCCATCAATACACCTGGCCGGGAGCCGGAGGATTCACCTCGATCGTTCCCGCCTACGCCTGGCAAAGTGGCAACTGGACGCTTACCGGAGGTGGCTTTGTCGGACGCTTCTTCACTCCGTTCAATGCCAGTCCCGCCTACAATGCCGGGGCAAACGTCGGCGCCCGCTTTGAAATAAACGACCGCATGGCTATCCGTGGTTGGGGGCAATACACCCATTACTTCGGCGAAGAGAAGAACAATCCCCACATGCTGATGAATCCCTTCTTCTATCATACCGGAGCGGGAGGTGCTTTCGAATTTAAATTCAATGACGATTTCGGTGTGGGCGTAGGGGTCAACTATGAATATAACCCCCGCCGTCGCCGCATGGAACCGCAATATCTGATCTATCCGGTCTTCAACTCAAAGATGATACAGATCCGGGTGAATTAAACACGAACCGGAGATCAGTCGTTGAACTGCATCATCTTGCTCAGATACTTGCCAACAATATCAAATTCAATATTTACGACTGTTCCGGCCTGGATATCGCCGAAATTGGTCATATCGTGGGTGAACGGAATGATAGCCACCTCAAAGCTGTTCGTTCCGGAGTTGCAAACCGTCAGGCTGACCCCGTTGACACAGACCGAACCCTTTTCTACTGTCATATATCCCTGGCGCGCCATGGCTTTATCGAAGGTATATTCGAAGGTGTAATACCAGCTACCGTCGGCTTCACGTACTTCGGTGCAAACCGCTGTCTGGTCGACATGTCCCTGTACGATATGCCCGTCCAAACGTCCGTTCATGATCATGCTACGTTCCAGGTTCACCCGGTCGCCCACTTGCAATAGTCCCAAGTTCGAACGATCCAGGGTTTCCTGAATAGCTGTCACCGTATAGGTATCTTCCGTCAGACTAACCACCGTCAGGCATACCCCGTTATGAGCCACACTCTGGTCGATCTTCAATTCGTTCACAAACGAACATTGCATGGTCAGATGCACATTGCCTTTTTCCTTCTCAATGCCCACTACCCGGGCCGCTTCTTCTACTATTCCTGAAAACATACGACAATCTTCTTTAGTTTATTTACGTTGAACAAAGGTACACATTTAGTCTCATCCGGCAAATAATGCTCGCATAAGTCAATGGACTGCTGGGGGAAGAGCAGGTAGGGGGGATACTCCTACCATAAATAATCGCAACCGCTCCGACCTTTACCCCAAAAGGGGAAGGGTAAAGGCGGTGCGGTGCGACATGGAACATATAATGAAGGGGTTACTATTTCATCATTCATAAAACTCTTTTCTTAAATCCCGCCCTTCGGGATTCATGCCCCGGATCGTGTGCCAAAGGGTCTCCTCTTTTATATGGGAAAGGAAGAGCTTATGTCCTATGCCTTCCACTGTCGTGGCAAATTGCCGGTAATAGAGGATATCCTTATCCGCGTTGTCACGAAAGAGTTGAGGCAGGTTGGCGACCATTCCGATGTATATATGTTGCGGTGAATGCTTCTCCCGGGTAATAAATACCCAGCAGTAATCATAACAAGGGGTTATTCTCTTTGATCTCATCGCAGCTGTTTCATGCTTTATTTATCACGTTGCAAAACTGCCTAAAAACCGGCGTAGAGATGTTTCGAATCTGAAAAATGATGTTTCATATCCGGAGAAAATGGGCTTTTTGAGCCAAAAAGGGGCGAGTTTTATTACTTTTACGCCCGAATTGTATTTAATTTCACTAAATGATCTATTCATGACCACAAACTCTATGCGACATCTCTTTTTTATCCTCTCTCTCTTTTTTTCTTGTACCATTTGGGGGCAAGGCGACGCATTGCCTGCCGAGCTAACAGCACAAATCGATAGTGTGGAAAAAGTACTGGAACGTCTCGAAGGGAAAGAACGCTTATCGGCGCTTTTCTCCCTGGCTCAGTTTACCGAGTATCATCCTTCGCAACAAAAAAAATATATCCGTCGGCTCGAAGAAGAGGCAGAGCGGCAGAACGACCCGAAGATGCTTTTTGATGTGGCGCGTTTATGGGGAAGCAACTATTATGAACTGGGATTTTTGGACAGTACGTTGATGATGGATCAAAAAGCGGAGATGATAGCGCGTGAACATCAGATGTACGACGGGCTTTTCCTGACTGGAGAGAGCTTGGCAAAACTGTTTACCGACCTGGGACAATTCGATGAGGCGCAGGAAAAGGCACGGGCAGTATATGATGAGGCGAAAGAAACAGGCCATTATACGGGTATGGCGCGGGCACTCTCTGCCCTGGCGTTTACCTATAACTATATGAACAGAGATGAGGAGGCGGAAAAATACTTCAAAGAGACTATATCGGTCGGACGCATGGCGGCGGTGCCGGATACCGTTGTCTTGATACAGGCGATGACCGATTTGGCAGGTGCTTATCTGAACCAGCGAAAGTATGAGCAGACATTGGCTTATGCCGATACGATGCGCATGATGCTGGGAAGTATCCCGGCGCAATGGCAAACCAATTATGCCTTTGAAGCGGATTATTTCTCCGGATGCGCATACAGTGATCTGAAACAGTTCGACGAAGCATTGCATTACATCCGCCGGGCGGAAGCGTTGCTCTCTACTGAGCCCAGCCCACACTACACATTGATGCTCAATCAGCTATATGCTAAATACTATATAGGGAAAGAGGACTTTGATAAGGTCTTGGAATACAAACTGCTTATCGCCCACCACTATGAATCGAAAGGGTGGAAAGAGGACTTGGCTTCTATCTTAGAGGATGTAGGGCTTTGTTATACATTGCTGAACAGGCACAAAGAGGCGGCAGAGACCTATGCCGAAAGCCTACGCCTGACCAACGAACTGAAAGAGGAGGATTTCTATAAGAATATCAATGAGCTGCGTACGGTTTACGAACTCGATAAACAGGAGTTGCTGACCCAACAGGAGCGGGAACGGGTGCGCTCGGCTCGTATCATTATCGTGGCGCTGGCTGTAATCCTTTTATTGATTGTTGCTATTTCAGTCATGGCACTACTGAATGCCCGGCGCGCGCATGAGAAGAATCGGCTGCTTTTCCGTCAATTGGCAGAGAAAGACCACCTGTTACAGTTGGAGATTGTGCGCCCACTGGATACCGACAAGCAGACAACCTTGCAGGAATCGCAGGCAGCAGACTCGCTTTTCGACCGTCTGGATCGGTTGATGCAGGAAAAACAAGTATATACACAGCCTGATATTTCGCGCAAGGCGGTCGCTACGGAGTTGTCTACCAATGAAAATTATCTTCATAACGCGATCAAGGAAAAACTAAATCTATCGTTCTCCGGGTATATCAGCCTCCTGCGCCTGGAACATGGCAGAAAGTTGCTGTTACACACCGCCGCAGATAGCTCTATCGAGGATATTGGCGAAGCCTGTGGGTTTGGCTCCCGCACCACCTTCTACCGCCTCTTTCGTGAACGTTATGGCATGAGTCCCTCCGAGTTTCGCCGCATAGCCGCCGAGGAGCGGGCGAATGGGTAGGATGGGGTGTTAGCTCTATTTACTCGTTCTCTTCTTCGATTTGCCGGTCTTTAGCCCTGGCCTCGTCAAACTTGGCTTTCATGGTGGGGTTTTTGTAGGTTAGTTTCCGGATGGTCAACTCCTCCGCTTTGTTGTTGGCTAACCGGAGGTTGTTCTCGGAACCCAGAAGCGCACTCTTTATCTTTTGCAAATGTTCTATCGATTTGTCGATTTCGGCAATCGCTGTTTGAAACTTTTCACTGGCTAAGCGATAATTGTGTCCAAACCTATCCTTGAACTCTGTCAGTTGTTTTTCGAAGTTGGTCACGTCAACCGACTGGCTTTGTGCCTCTTTTAGCGCTATTTTGTATGCAAGGCTTTTCTTGGAGGTTTGCATCAGAAGTGTAATCAACGGCATGAAAAACTGAGGACGGATAACATACATCCTGGGATATTTGTGCGACACATCCACGATCCCTGTATTATATAATTCGCTATCGGGCTCAAGCAGAGACACCAGGACGGCGAATTCACAATTCTTAGCTGTCCGATCCTCATCCAGTTTCTTCAGGAAGTCTTCATTCTTATGCTTGGTGGCTGTTGTCTCGATCTCATTCTTCATCTCAAACATGATGGATATATATTCTATCCCATCTTCAAAATCGCGGAAAATAAAATCACCTTTGCTGCCTCCCGAGGCATCGTTGTCTTTTTCGAAATAAGCATTCGGGAAGAGAGGGCGCATCCGGTTAAACTCGGTGTTGCAATGTATCTCAAGCGTTTCTCCAACCATTTTGGTCGACATCCGCGATTTCAGGTCTTTATAATAATCCACCTGTTCCTGCTTCTGTTTGAGCTCCGACTCATATTTCTCCTTCAGGCTGTTTTGTCGCTCAATCGCCGTGTTTTGCTCAAGGATAATCTTGTTTTTCAGCTCGGCAATTTGTTCATCTTTCTTTTGAGCTGTTTGTTGCGCTTTCCCCTGTTCTTCCAATACAGCAATCTTTATACTGCTCTCCTTTTGCTCAATGGACGATTTGAGTTTGGCTATTTCCTGCTCTTTCTTGGCCAATATTTCGGTATACTCCAGTTGCTTGGATTGGGCAATGGCGTTCAACTGTTCGGTAAGCCGGGCAATCTCTGTCACCTTTTTATTCAGTTCAACCTCTTTGTTGGAAAGCTTCGTCTGAAAGCTTTGCTCGGCTTTCAATACCTCTGATTTCTGTTCGGCAATATGCTGTTTGTGCAATTCCTCTAACCGCCGATCCACCTCGGCCTGAAACTCATTGTTCTTCACCTGGCTAACGATCGAAGCATAATCCGCTTCGTCCACAGTAAACACACTCCCGCAATTAGGACACTTAAGTTCTTTCATCTCTTTTTCATAAATAATTAACGTATACAAATATACGTGAAAGCTGAATGCAAAGCCAAGCTTACTAGGACTTGGATGAAGCGTATCTTGTATCATACAAATATAGCGAATTTGTTTAGATTCAATTACTTTATCACTACCGAGAATTTTATAACTCATGCACTTCAGCTATAAAGAAATGGCAGTTGTGTGACAACAATATAGTTTTTAGCATCATTGGCAGTATGTTCCAAAATGGAACATGTGCTAAGCTCCTCCAGTTCTCCTATTTTTATATGTCACTAAGATGTTTGTATTAGAGAGTCGTCTTATCCTAAACAGCTCCACTATTTTTTTTGCGAGAGCCATATCACTTCCCCACGCAGGATATGTATATTTCATATTATCAGCTAAATAGCATTTTTAACGGTACAAAGCTCAAAAAACAAGTGTATAGAATGTATTGAAAACCAATTATTTAGCGTTTCGTACGGTACAAATGTACTGTTTTTCTTCATTTTACCAAATTAGAGAAGTATTAACATGCTGAAGTACTGGTGTTTGCAACGCTTTGGCGAAATTACGGGAGAGTGAAAATCCCGTTTTATAGCCTTTTTTCTGTTTCCACTGCCTTATCCGCATCACTCTTCTGCTTCTTTTTTGCCTGATAATGCGCTGAAATTAACTCTTGCACTTCATCCATTGTTATCTCCCCTTCTATCTGTCTTCGAGCAATTTCAACCAAGTAGTTCGAGGTCTTCAAGCCATCGACTGCTTGCAGACCAATTGCCATTCGCCAGTTAGCGGCTCTTTCTCGCTTTTCTGGGTCGGGGTGTTGGAGGTATTCTTCGAAGATTTGCATTGCTAAGTTCTTTTGTGTTTTTACAGTTGTAGTACCTCGAAAGCTTCATGGTTTTTACCAGATTTATCATCCCAAATTATTTTAATTTTAAGATAGTCAGGAGATGAACTGAATGGTGATACCTTAATATCAAACCGAGCTTTAGACTTCAATGATGGAAAAGGTAAGTCGATAGGATATACTGCTATGTTATCAATTTCCAAACCTTCAACCCTAATATTTGTCGCCTCAGCTTCTGATGGATTATAAATACGGATTATACGGCTTGGTTTTTGAGGGAAAATATTAGCTCGTAATTCAGCATGATTATTGGCAACCCACTTCTTTCTCCATTTATACAGAAAAGAAATGACAGCTGTAATGGCTACAATTATGGAAGTAGTAATCTCCCAATGGGAAATAATCCAATTTATCAATGAAATAACCTTTTCATTCATTTGAGAAATCCCTTAAAAGCTTTTCGTAACTCTTCCTCTACAACCTTCTTTGCATCTTTTGCCAAATCGATTTTAATCTGTTCTAATGATGCGCTGTTATATTCTTTGAGTTCTTCTATACCGCCCAAATACTCACGATCACAACAGATACATTTAATGTAAGATTGATCTTCTGAGATTTCAAACTGGTCATCACTAGCACATGTATCGCATCGTAGAATCCATGTGTATTTTCCATTTAATTCTTCTAATTTTCTCATAATTCTATTTTTTTATTTCCCAATGCCCGCTATATCCACTACCAACAAAGACTACCTTGTCACTCATCTTCTTAAGTCTACGTTTAATGGTGCTTAAACTAGTATTGGTAATTTCAACCAATCCTTCCCTTGTAATTTTATTGTTTTTCCGAATCTCTTCCAGTATAATCTGTTCTATTGTTATCTCTTGAGGTTCACTTTGGGGTTCTTGAGGTTCACTTGACGTTTTTAGTGGATCAAATTCATTTGATTTTTTATAGGCTTCTATCTCTTTGTGCAAATTGCGGATATGTTCCGCCAATATAAACTCACGGAAAGGCTCTAAGGAATCTTGTTCACGAGAGTCAATCAATGCCTGTATATATTCCACTTTGTTATCTTTTTCCACTTTGGTAGGAATAAGATCAAGTTCAAATTGCAGATGATTCATCACAAGACGAGACATTCTACCGTTACCATCTACCCACGGATGAATAGTTACGAGTAAATAGTGAGCATCAAAACTCAAAAGATACTTTTCTATTATATCGTCGCTTAGCAATAGGGAATTTCTGCGATCATTCATTTGCTGGCAAAACTCTTCCAATCGAACCGGGACTTTCAGATAATTCATATAAGAACTTCCCCCTGTACCTGCTGTTACGTTTACTAAACGAAGATCTCCTTTCGAAGAATCGAATGAACCCTGCATGGTATTATAGACACTACCGGTATTTTTCATCACAATAGCAGAAAGGGATTTGAGCATCTCTGTAGTGAAATCAGTATGTTGCTTTGCCAACTTCATACTGTGTTCATAAGCCGCTTTTAGATCAAGGTTCATCATCTGCTCGCCAATCGTCCGTCCTTTAGCAGAAATACCTTCATCAAAGAGTAACTGGTTTTCGATCTCCGTTACCGTAGAACCTTCTATGGCAGTAGAGTGCGTAATAAGAGAATAGAGATAGTACTTATCATGATCTATCTGCAGCCCAATTCCTAATTGATTGTATTCATCAATAAGCTGGAGAAGTTGTTCTTTATTAGTCTTCTTCATGCGATATTTATTTGCTTATACTACAGTTGCCCACTGAATTATATTATCTCCACGTTTAACCCCAATTTTAATCTCTTGGACATCTCTTCCAATTGCAATCTTTTTTGATTTGTGGCCGAATGAGTGACAATCCACCAACCACCTTCTATTTCATGTTGGTTATAAAAGTCATCTTTTGCTTTTGAAACAAGTGGAAGACCAACCCATTTCATATTTAGCTCGGCAACTTTTTCTACTCCTATTCTGAGGATAGTATTTATAAAAGTTTCATAAGCATATGAATTTTCAATAATTGTACCGTCTGGAAATTTAACAGAAAGACGGGTCTTTTTCGCCTTATTAGCGAACTTCATTTTTCGTTCAGTTTTTTTCTTTTTAACTTTTTCGTTAGTCGCATATACTTTTTCTTGGGCTTCCTTTCGCTCTGAAGAGAGAGGGTATTGTTTTGTTTCTTTTTCATCTGTAATAACCCGTTTACGAGTTAAGCGAACAGACAAGTTTTCCCCCGGAATATAATCGACAACTAAGACAATTGGACGTTCTATCTTAGTTATGATAGGCTCTATACTATCTGAAAGTCGAGGTATTACATCATCTTTAATCAATTCTTCTTCCAGTTGATCTACCGCCTTCAGGGTCTCTTCATTCAAAGGTAAACCTAATTCTTTAAGTCCACGTATGGAGTTGTATAATGTTTCTAATTTAGTCATAATCAAAAAAAGTATTTATAATTCGTTCTTATCTTTACCGTATTTTACAATAGGTTCAGCCGCTTGTTGCACAAATTCATCATTGAGAGTTGTTTTATAAAGCTTATGCCTCGAGTCAGATAAGTCAGTGGAATCTGATGGATTATCACTCCATTCTTCACATTGTTTCAGAAGAACAGCCATCGCATTTTCAGATTCTTCTGGTGGATATTTGTACTTCTTCAATAGACGTTTTACGAGTCGGCGCATACCTGCTCTTGCTGACTCTTTCTTTTGCCAGTCAATAGTCCTATTCTTACGTAGCATATCAGTTAACTCTTTAGTCATTTCGACTAACTGTTCGTTTGTATAGAAATCTTGAACGGCTCTTGGTTTAGTTAATGCGTCATAGAAAGCTTTTTCTTCCGCATTGAGCCCAAGCTCATTCTTCTCATTTTCTGTTTCGGCTATATTTTTTGCCATTTTTAGAAGTTCCTGAATCACTTCTTCATTGGTAAGCATTCCTTTGAGGTAGTTTGATAAAGCTTGATTTAACATTTCAGAGAATTTTTCTGCCTGTACAAGATTGGTTCTTTTGTAAAGGCTTACTCTTTCTGCCAATAAGCGTTTAAGTAATTCTATGGCTATATTTTTCTCTTTCATCTTTGATATCTCGTCCAAGAAGGCAGCATCGAATAGCGAAAACTCTGTCTTAACATCCGAGAATAGGTTGATAACTCCTTGGCTCTTTATGCTTTGCTTTAAGAGTTCACCAATCCGTTCGTTGATTTCTCGTTTTGAAACCTTTCCCTTGCCGGACATTCTACTCAACAATATACGGACAGTTTCAAAGAATGCAGCTTCAAAACGCAGTTTATTATCTAACAAACTACGACACAAAGTAATTGCGTCATGCAATAATTTTGCTTCCTTTAAGAATGCATCTCTTTGCGCCTCCTTATCAGGAGACATAATGAAGTTCACTCCACCCTTTATTAACTGCGCTCTGTCGGCATCTGTTCCTGTTTGAAAACTTCCATAATCATATCCGTGGAATATATCTCGACAGACTTCTAACTTTTCTTTGAACTTGGATAGCGCCGTTTCCTTTATATCTAATTTCTCAAAATTACTCTTATCTCGTTTGGTATAATCGCGCATGGCATCTTTCAGGGCTTTAGCAATACCTATATAGTCAACAACAAGACCTCCTGCTTTATCTAAGAATACCCTATTGACACGCGCTATCGCTTGCATCAGATTATGCCCCTTCATCGGTTTATAAACATACATTGTTGCAAGCGATGGCACATCGAATCCTGTAAGCCACATATCAACGACAATGGCAATCTTCATCGGGTCTTCATTATCTTTGAACTTTTTAGCCAATTCTTTCTTGTATTGCTTGTTACCAACAATTGAGTGCCATTCTTCCGGGTCATTATTTCCGCCAGTCATGACTACTTTTACCTTCTCATCCCATTTCGGACGTAGTTCAAGTATTTTTTTATAGATATCAATGGCGATAGATCGTGAATAAGCGACAATCATAGCCTTTCCTGTCAGTTCAAACTGACGGTTTTCTTCATAGTGTTTGATAATATCTATGCAAAGCGAATCAATAGTTTCAGGAGCTCCAAGTATGACATCGAGATGAGATAGTTCTTGTTTGCTTTTTTCTAACTGCTCTACCTCTGCTCCCTCTTCGGCCAAGCTTTCATATTCTGCATCGATTAATTTAAGTGTTTCTTCTTCCAATTTCAAATTGATAACACGCGATTCATAGAATACAGGACGAGTAGCTCCATCTTCTACAGCCTGGGTCATGTCATAAACGTCAATATAATTTCCAAAGACCTCTTGTGTATCTTTGTCTTTTGTTGATATGGGCGTGCCGGTAAATCCGATAAAAGATGCATTGGGTAAAGAATCGTGAATAATACGAGCAGCACCTATAACGACTTTAGCCTCTTCTTTGCCTTCTTTGTTCTTTGTGAGACGAATCTTTTCTTCAAAGCCGTATTGTCCCCTATGTGCTTCATCGGTCATAACGATTATATTCCGTCTTTCAGACAATGGCTCGTTTGATTCCTCAAACTTCTGCATGGTAGTAAATATAATCCCATTCGCCTCCCTACCTAGAAGCAACTCTTTGAGGTTTTCCCTACTTTTGGCTTGTATTGGTGTTTGTCTCAAGAATTGCTTGCATTTTGCAAATTGTGTGTATAACTGATCATCAAGGTCATTCCGGTCGGTTATAACTACAATCGTTGGTTGAGATAAAGAATGTTGGAGTAAATGAGCATAGAAAACCATAGAGAGCGATTTCCCACTTCCTTGTGTGTGCCAAAAGACACCAACTTTGCCATCATTCCCTATAGCTTGTTTGGTTCGTTCAATCGCTTTGCTTACGGCGAAGTATTGATGATATCCTGCTAATATCTTGATAGATTCGCTTTTGTCATCCTTAGAGAAACAAATATAATTTTTGATTATATCTAAAAAGCGCTCTTTAACAAAGATTCCCTCAAAGAAGGTATCGTAATCGGCAAATTGCGTGCTTTCATAACTTCCATCTTTGGTTTTCCACTCCATGTAACGATCCTCTTTACTGGTTATGGTGCCCGCTTTAGACGCACTCATGTCAGTCATCACACAGATTGCATTATATACAAACATAGATGGGATTTCTTGCATATAGTTTCGCAATTGGCGATAAGCGGCAGATGCATCAGTCTCTTCTCGTGATGGAGATTTGATTTCAACAATAGCAAGTGGCAATCCATTTATGAAAACAACCAAGTCCGGGCGTTTTTCGGATTTTTCAACAAAAGTCCACTGATTTATGATTTGGAATGTGTTTTTATGAATATGTTCATAATCATAATCTATCAGGTAAACGAGATTGCTTTGTTGTTCTTTTCCGTCAAAGTAACTAACCTCTATGCCATGTTGGAGATAATCCATGAAATGTTCATTTCGTTGAGTCAAGCTACCTGTATCCAGATTTTTCAACTTAGAAATAGCCTCTTCAATACCGATTTGTGGTATCGACCTATTCAGTTCAATAAGGCTTTGTTTTAATTGAGCTTCATAAAAAGGAACATAATAGTCCCGTTCAACATCCGGACCATATAAATACTCGTATCCTAACTTTTGATATAGCTTGATAAGAGCCTGTTCGTAGCTGTTCTCTGTGAATGACATATTATATCGTTTTAAGTATCAAATTCATCTTTAGTCTCTAAATAGTATAGATATTCCTCTCTGTATGCATGGTAGTCTTGTTGGTACAAAGCTTCCGAAGCAGAAAGGCTAAGTAATCCAATAACCAAAGGGTTTGCATAGTCAAAATACTCATTGAACATCTGGCAATCTTCGTAGTGTATTCGACCATTCCTTTGGGGCTTATTATACTTTATGTAATAGTGTAAGATAAACCCTCCAAGAACATCAGTTATTTTATAGGTTAGCAAGGATAAGCTCCTGTCTATTCGAGGCTCTTTTATATCTTTTCCATGCGAGGCAAAGCCACAGTCATTTCTGAATTCTGCAATCGTTTGTGTAACGGCGGCAATTCGTCTTGATAATTCACAAATCTTCTCATTATTATAACAAGAAGGAGTTATTGTATCAACAGTTTTGCGAACTAAACCCTGAAAAGACTCGCTCTGTTTGTATATGATATTCTTATTGGTTAGGATGGTTTTACATATTCCTTCGATTAGACTTTTACAAGTTTCAATGCATAGCGATGCATTTGTTTCGATAGATTCTTCTATCATTAAAACATGTGCTTCAAAAGCGCCAAAACTCGGCATCTTAGCGATATATTCTCTTGTCCAATCCATACTAGTTCAAATATCAATTATCATTTATCCGGCGATTGAGGGCGATTTTATTGTCGAGGGAAGAGAGGATATTAACTATTTTATCTTGGTATTCTCTGTGTGGAAGCTCAATTGGCATATTTGCATATGTTTGAGCATTAATATTTCCCCTTGTACCACCTGTATCAAATGATTTAACCCAATCATAATATTTTTTTGAATGAGTATAATATTTTAATATGCGCGGATTCACTTTCGTTGGATCTAAATTAAATTTAATGAGAAATCCAGCGTAAACAAGCTCTCCATCAGAAATTTCATAAAAATATGTTCTTCCGGTGCTATTACCCGTACGGGCAAAAACTATATCGTTTTCTTTTAGAAGATATTTGTAGGCATCCTTATCCTCAACTGATTTAAGTCCTACGTAATAAATGCCTCCATCATCTTTAATGTCTGTTATACGTAGATAAGTATACTTCTGAGAGTCGAAATCAACGGCAGGAGCTCCAATGCCATATGCTCCTTTACCATCCGTTGTTAATTCTGCCAATGTATATTTTTTAAGTTCTTCCATAAATGAGAATTTAGCTGTTTAAATCACTGATTTTTAACTCGCCGGACATCAATTTGGGGAGAAGCGAGTCGCGGAACTGAGACAATTTTCCGTTTTCTATCATGTTTTTTTTCATCTCATCAAAAATAGGAGTTTGTAGAGTGTTAAATTGAGCCATGATATTTAATGGTACTATTACACATTTTAAGCCATTAAGAATATCAACAGTCATACTTGGCACCGCTGATCCTGCATTCATAGAACTCAAATTTTGACTTAAGACAAAGAAATAAACAAATTTTGCAATATTTTCTTGTCTCATCTGTGTATAAAACATTGTATCAACACTCCAAAACTTGTCATTTATATAAAAAACATTGTTTAAAGAACCTTTCCTAGGAATTAAAACTGATTCTCCAGAATACAGATAATCATCAACATACCTCATAATGCCTCCAGAACCATACACAGGAATATCCCCATCTCTTAACCTCTTATGATCTTTCCCATATTTTACGATAATTAAATCCTCCAAACTGCCTACTCTCCACCCTTCCGGTATTCTCCCTAACTCCGAATCAATGAATTTTCCTCCATTAAACGGCTCAAAATCAACGAACCAAGACTTGTATAAAGCCTGCGCTTGCTGCTCTAAATTATCATTTATCCGGCGATTGAGGGCGATTTTATTGTCGAGGGAAGAGAGGATATTAACTATTTTACTTTGCAATTCTCTCGGCGGTAGTGTTATGTCAAACTTATTCAGGACCTCTATAGTCAATGCTTTTTGAGTTGATCCGATAGCTTTTGTGTCAATCTGATGCTTAGCAATGGGTGATAGAAACCAATAATAAAGATATTCATTATTGATACTATCGAAACTATAAAACCAAGTAAGATTTCCATCTTTAAAATAAAAGACTTCATCCTTAACGATATATGGGATGCCTAATGTACCGACAGAAGTTAACAACATGTCTCCTTTTTTAGGGACTCCAAACTTATTTTCGATTTCGTTATACCTTGACTTCGATATATATAATTCATTGGAAATATTAGCCCCCCTTTGTTTTTCGATTATTTCTTTCCCTCGATAGAAAGGAATGCCTATACTCTGATATTCACTCGCAAATATCCTTTTACTTGAAGATATAGTACAAACATCACCCAATCTATATTTTTTCCACTCTTCCATAAATGAGAATTTAGCTGTTTAAATCACTGATTTTTAACTCGGCGGACATCAATTTGGGTAAAAGCACGTCGCGGAGCTGAGATATTTTTTCGTTTTCTATCTGTAACTCTAATATTTTTTCAAATAATGGACGGACAATTAAGTCATATTTATTGATCAGTTCAACATTTCTTGAAATAAAAAGTTGCTTCACCAATATTTGGCTAATATTTTGTTGAGCTGAGCCTATAGCATTGTTAATTAATTCTTTTTTTTTATTCTTAGCGAACATAAATAAATAAGGATAGGGATACTTGTTATTTGGCAACAAAGCACAAACAGCTTGATTACACGTCATTTGTTTAGAAATGATTGCATATTCTCCAACGGTTGCTCCATACATTGCAATCAAAACAGAATTTTTTGGTAGTATTTTCGTAGCAGACTTTGTCACAGCCTCATTCGTAATAAATTCCTCAGTGTCAATTATAAAAGATCTATTAAGCTCTTTTGACTTAACCCAATTTATAGTGCCATTTTCATAAAAAGAAGGCTTTGAACGAGAAGGTGTTCCACCCGAAGTCGTTTCTATCACATCTCCCAAATTAGTTAGACTACTAACACTTTCATTAGCAAACAATTCATCGTATAGACTTTGTGCTTGCTGCTCTAAATTATCATTATTCGCTCTCTTTGGGGAGAAACGAGGCCTACAATTATGTGTTAGATTACATACCCACATAAATTATCAATTATCAGTTAATAAATTTTCGGTGAGAGAGTTTCACGTTTGTCTGATTGACCATTGCATAGTGCATGGTCGTATCAATCTTAACATGACCCAATAATTGTTGTACTTGTTCAACAGGCATACCTTTATCAATGGCCATAGTTGCCAGTGTTCGTCGGAACTTATGAGGATGTACCCGGTTTATTTTCAATTTTTGTCCAACCTTCCGAAGACGAATCTCTACGCCGGATATTTCCAGTCGTTTATGAGGTTTAGCCAACGAGACGAACAAAGCAGGGTTTTTATCTTTGCGAGATTTTAGGTATTGCTGTAAGTGAATCTTTGTTCGTGCATTGAAATAAACCATGCGTTCTTTGTTCCCTTTTCCAAAAACAATACACTCTCGTTCTTGAAAGTTAATATCGTTCCGATTGAGTTTTACCAGTTCACCCACACGAATACCAGTTGACGCAAGAAGGTCTATTATTGCTAAATCCCGTATATTTTCACAATTATCCCGAAGCATCTCCAACGCTTCATCACTCAGTACCTCTTTTATTTGTGTACCTGTCTTTACCTTGTGGATCCGCCTTACAGGACTTTTTAGAATATAATCCTCTTCTTCCAACCAAGAAAAAAAGGAGGAAAATATCCGCCTGATATTATCTATTGTGACTTTACTTGATTTACGTTTACTCTGAAAAACAGCCAAGTACGCTCGAATATCCTCAGTAGTGTAATCCGCTACATTCTTAGGTAAACCTTTATACAAATGGCGAATCGTTGATTCATAATACTTGATTGTTTTAATTGAGCAACCTTCGACTTGTTTTGCTGATAAGAAAACTTCCAATAACCGGGTATTTGATGCAGAATCTTCATGCACACTTTCCTTATCCTCAACCACTTCATACTTACTAAGTATTTGAAGCAACGAAGTGCTGAGTTGCGCTGTTTGTTCCAGTGTTAAAGCTCCCGACATAGAATTTTCAATCTCTTTAATTAATTTTTCTTTCATATTTCTTCAATTATAAGTGATTATTAAACTGAAGAGAACATGAATGCTATTTTATCGTAAATCCAATACTCTTCAGCTGTTTGCGAATTTCGTCTTCTAATTCATGTGATTGTGCGAAGAGATCAGATAACTCGCCGGTTAGGCGTGTCATTTTTTCATCAAACGGTTCTCCGTCATCTTCAATTTCTGCTATTCCCACGTAACGACCGGGTGTCAGTATATAATCTTGCTTAGCTATATCTTCTAAAGAAACTACAGCGCAATAACCTTTTTCGTTTTCTAATGTGCTACCTTCGAAAGCCTCAAACGTATTAGCTATTTTTAAGATGTCATCGTCTGTAAGTTCTCGGAGTTTACGGGTAACCATTGTCCCCATATTGCGAGCATCAACAAATAAAACCTTACCTTTCTGTTTCTTATTTCGATTTAAGAACCATAAAGAAACCGGAATCCCCGTTGTGTAAAACAGTTGAGCCGGAAGAGCTACTATTCCCTCTATCAAATCAGCTTTAATGATATTCTCTCGAATAGACCCTTCACCACCTGTTTGAGAGGACAAAGAGCCATTTGCTAAAACCATCCCAATTTTTCCATTTGGAGACAGATGATGAATCATATGTTGCAACCATGCAAAGTTGGCATTGCCGGCAGGAGGAGTTCCAAACTTCCAACGTACATCCTCTTGCAATTTGTCTGCTCCCCAATCACTGAGATTGAAAGGAGGATTAGCCATAACAAAGTCAGCTTTTAACGTTGGATGTTGGTCGTCAAAGAAAGTATCTGCATAGAACTTCCCTAAATCGGCTTCTATCCCATGAATAGCCAAATTCATGTGAGCCATTTTCCATGTAGTAGGGTTGCTATCTTGACCAAAGACTGAAATGTCATTAATATTTCGTTTATGCTTTTCAATGAACTTAGCAGACTGAACAAACATTCCTCCAGAGCCACAAGCAGGGTCATAAACTCGACCACTATAAGGTTTCAAAACTTCTACCAATGTTTTAACGATACATGCTGGTGTATAAAACTCTCCGGCTAATTTACCTTCCGCTTCCGCAAATCTGGAGAGACAGTATTCATAAGTTCGTCCAAGAATATCTTTGTTATCGCCGTGTTCCTTCATTTGGATGTTAGTAAACAGGTCAACAACATTACCAAGTCGTCTTTTATCTAATTCCGGACGTGCAAAATTCTTGGGTAGAATCCCTTTCAATCGAAGGTTCTCTTTCTCTATCATACGCATTGCATTGTCGATCGTTGTTCCAATCTCTGCGGTATGAGCAGCTTCTGCTATTACATTCCAACGAGCTTCTGTAGGAACAAAAAATATGTTTTCTGAGGTGTATTCATCCTTGTCTTCTTCAAAACCATCTCCCTCCTCTATCAAAACTTGGTATCTTGCTTCAAAACAATCCGAGATGTACTTTAAGAAAATTAATCCTAATACAACTGACTTGTATTCAGAAGCATCGAGATTACCTCTTAACAAATCTGCAGCTTTCCAAATTTCTTTCTCAAAGCCTATCTCTGCCGTATTTTTCTTAGCCATATTTTACTTTTCCTTTTTATTATCTACAATTAAATCCTTCACACTCACCTGTAGTAATTCCGCAATCTGGTGCAACATTTCCAAACTCGGTTGCTGCCGATTACAAGCATACGCATTTATAGAGCTGAAACTTTTGCCAAGCTTTTCTGCCAGCCATGTCTGCTTAATTCCTTTTTCATCAAGGACTTCTTTTATTCTGTTCAATTCCATTGGATTGTTTTTCTATGAAACATACAAAACGCACGCACAAATATAGCTAAAAATCTGCTATAAAAATAAAGCAAGGATAAATATCCCTGCTTTATTACCACTCGTTTTCAGAATGTTACTTATTTTGCTTCAAATTATCCGCCTCGCATTCATCATGCTTCCTTTCCTTTATTTTCCAATGCCTACTGTATCCGCTACCTACAAAGACGATATTCTATTGTTTTTTGAGGGTCTTGAGGTTCATGTTGAGGTTCACTTGTTGTTTTCTATGGATTTTGACCCTTATAATTTCCCATAGTGTAGTAATTTGGTGACGTTATTTGTCTTGTAATCTCCCTAGATTGCAAGACTATTTATACAATGCAAAATAAAAATCCTTTCTTGCTAAGTTCAAATACTCGTCTTCTTCCTTTGTGGAGAATATATTTGACTCATTTTCGAACTCTGCTGCTTCGCGTAAATCAATGAGATTAGGGGATTTTAAAAGGAAAAGAACAATACGACGTAAAAATTCATTCCAACCAGGTATTTCATACTTGATAATCATCCACACAATTGCAGCTTTCAACATATCGTCTTTGAAATAAACGACGATTTGAGTATCTCTTTCAAATTCAGAAAGTGTACTTCCTTCCAATATTAAAAATGAGGTTATTAATTCCTGGACTTTTGGGGGTAGAACACGCTCATCCGGATTTGAGTTTTCATTTTTTAATATTAGGTTTATAGTTAGATGGATTAGATTAGGTACATTCATTTTACATCTCATTCCAGTTTTTTGGAGCATCTCATACTGCTCTTTACTTACATAAGTGTTCATTCGTGTTTTTGAAATATCCAATTTTAGATACTCTCGATGGATTTCTTTTCTGAGTAACTTTTTGTCTGAAGTTTTAGCTGAAAGAAATGCTTCTAATAATGCATTAATGAGATTGTCTTGGCTTCTGAATCCCTCTATTTTGTTAAATTTGTAACAATAAGACCTCTTAATAAAATGGCTAGTAATGAGTGAGGTACATGTGAAAATACAGTAGGGCGATCTGCACTTGCAAAATCAAGAATCCTATTTACCACATCCGAATTCTTTTTCCCATTTTGCCTTTTCCACAATCCATCAATGAGGTAGGTTATTATCTCGGATTTATTTGAATAACCAAAGAGTTTTAGCTGACCCATATAAAAGTCATAAAGCATGGTTGGAAATTTGACTGATATTGTCTTTTTGTCTTTCATAAAAATAGATTTTTATTTGTATTCGTTAGTGAATAGATAGGTATGGATTAGAGGCTATTGCAACAACAAGTTTGCTTTTTTACTTTCGATCTTATATGCCATATTTATATACTCGGAATATCTACAAATATAGTAGTTTTTATACGATAAATTTCAGTTGTCGCAAAATATACGACAATTGGAATTTATCTTAACTCTTCTTTTTGAGTACTATTCATACTATTTGTCGCTTAAACATCTCTGCTAAACAATCCTGACATTTGTTGGCGGGAAGCTATACTGTATTATTTCCCGATACAGGATATGTAGTTGTCATATTATCAACTAAATAGCATTTTTAACGGTACAAAGCTCGAAAAACAAGTATATAGAATGTATTGAGAACCAATCGTTTATCATTTCGCACGGTACAAATGTACTGTTTTTCTTCATTTTACCAAATTAGAGAAGTATTAACATGCTGAAGTACTGGTGTTTGCAACGCTTTGGCGAAATTACGGGAGAGTGAAAATCCCGTTTTATAGCCTTTTTTCTGTTTCCACTGCCTTATCCGCATCACTCTTCTGCTTCTTTTTTGCCTGATAATGCGCTGAAATTAACTCTTGCACTTCATCCATTGTTATCTCCCCTTCTATCTGTCTTCGAGCAATTTCAACCAAGTAGTTCGAGGTCTTCAAGCCATCGACTGCTTGCAGACCAATTGCCATTCGCCAGTTAGCGGCTCTTTCTCGCTTTTCTGGGTCGGGGTGTTGGAGGTATTCTTCGAAGTTGGTCATTTTGTTTTTAGTATTAATTTTCAGTAATCTGTTTGAAGTATTCTTGCATTCTATCTTCTAAGACATCGTAAAATACAGAAAGAAAATTATATCGATCAAATAAATATTTATGTGCATCACCTCCTTGTCCTCTAAACAGAACGTATTGTTTCCCTTGATAAGTAACTAAAGGAAGCTGAAAAAGTTTGGAATACTCCTCAACCTCATTTTCCTTAAGCAGTGGGGAACTTTCTTTTTTTGTGAATATGATTTTTTTAGTATTATCAGGCATTTGATTCTTTAAAAATAGAATGTATATACAGGGCCAACCATCAGAAGTGTATTCTAAATCGATTACAATTATGTTTGCCCCATAATAACAATCAAGCTCTTTCGCTAAAAATGGGAAATTGTTATTAATAAAATCAGAATAAGCACTATAAGCGACAGTTACTACCATCTGCAATTTTTGAAAAGCTAATTCTGGTGTATACCAGCTAGATACTAATCCAGAGTCTGCGTAATTTCCACGATTTGGATAGAGCGAAGGTATCTTTGTGTACCCTCGGTTTTGAAGAAAAAGAAGGCCTTCGTATAATATATTGATAGGTATTTTCTTGTGTCCACGAAGTACTGTATGGGGCATACTTGAAATGCGCGGATATTTGTGTTTTATTTGTTCAATAAGTTTTGGTATATCTGAAAGCTTTGAGTCGTCAATATTAAGCTCCCGATTGCTATATACACAAAAATCTCTAACATATTCTAAAATGAATTCATCATATGCAGGAATAATTCTTCGCTCTTTGATGAATTTTTCCACATGGGTCTTTACGAGTTTAATAGCCATTAACTTATGGTTCTCTTTTATGTCATTTGACTGATATTGACATGAAGAATAATCACCTTTGTCATATCTCATGACAGTCTCGGGAAGTTGCTTCATAAGAAGACTATTTTCTCCATATTTGATATTGAAGAGAGAATAGCAGAGTTCTGTGTCTCCAAATGTATAAATTGCAATACCTCTTTTCCAGCACTTAGGGAAAATGGTCTCTTTGATATAACGAAATTCACTATCAAGGAGATGATTGTATGCATCTGAAAACTGTTGGATTTTGATTACATCTTCTTTGGCAATTTTGAAAGTAGAGTTTTGTGACTGAAGAATCAGTTGGCGTAATTTTTCGTTCTCAGCACTAAGATACGATGCATCTTGGTTTATCTTAACTTCTCGTTGAGATATTGAGCGCCAAGTTTGAAGAGTGGTGGATAGTGTTGATGATGAGAGTTTTTCTTCATTTCCAAAATGCAAAGTTATAGTTTCTTGCTCTTCTTTACTACGATTCTCTTCTAGCAATGATCGAGATATGTATTTCCATAGAGCAACATTTTGGCTATGATCAACAGCAATAAGTAAAACTATATCTGTTGTGACTTCAGCATGTGCAAAAAGAGATGTTGGGCAAGGGAAACGATTCTTGTTTTCATCCACCTTATTGACCGTTTTAACCTGTATAGTTACTTTACCTTTAGGATACCCATCTTCATCTAAAAGTTCAATATATCCATCTATATTGGCATTTGTGTCTTCTGTTTCTATTTTAGTTTTCGCAGGAGCATCAACCAGTAGATATTCAATAAAGAGAACCGATTTTTTCTCTTTTACTCCATTCGCAGTTTTAGAGATTTTTGCTTTGTATGACATTTTAACTTGTTCTTAAGCTTAAATACAATACTTACTTTTCATTTTATCTCCCAATGACCACTATATCCGCTGCCGATATAAACAACCTTATCGCTCATCTTCTTAAGTCTACGTTTAATCGTGCTTAGGCTAGTATGGGTAATTTCCACCAATTCTTCTCTTGTGATTTTATTGTTTTTCCGAATTTCTTCTAGTATAATCTTTTCTATTGTCTTTTCTTGAGGTTCATCTTGGGGTTCTTGAGGTTCACTTATCACTTTTAATGGATCAAATTCATTTGATTTTTTATAAGCCTCTATCTCTTTGTGCAAATTGCGGATATGTTCAGCTAACATAAACTCGCGAAAAGGTTCTAATGATTCCTGTTCACGAGAATCTATCAATGCCTGTATATATTCCGCTTTATTCTCTTTCTCTACCTTGGTAGGAATAAGATCAAGCTCAAATTGCAGGTGATTCATCACTAGACGAGACATTCTTCCATTGCCGTCCACCCACGGATGAATAGTTACGAGTAAATAGTGAGCATCAAAACTCAACAAATACTTTTCTATTATATCATTACTTTGCAATAGGGTGTTTTTGCGTTCGTTCATCTGTTGGCAGAAAGCCTCCAAATGTGCCGGAACTTTCAGATAATTCATATAAGAACTACCTCCTGTGCCTGCTATTACATTTACTAAACGAAGGTCACCTTTAGAAGAATCGAACGAACCTTGCAAAGTGTTGTAGACGCTACCAGTATTCTTCATCACAATTGCGGAAAGGGATTTGAGCATTTTTGTGTTGAATTCAGTATGTTGTTTTGCCAACTTCATACTGTATTCATAAGCCGCTTTCAAATCAAGGTTCATCATCTGCTCGCCAATTGTCCGCCCCTTTGCAGAAATACCTTCATCAAAGAGCAATTGGTTCTCTACCTCCGTTACCGTAGAGCCTTCTATAGCAGTAGAATGTGTAATAAGAGAATAGAGATAGAACTTATCATGATCTATCTGCTGTCCAATCCCTAATTGATTGTATTCATCAATAAGTTGGAGAAGTTGCTCTTTATTAGTCTTTTTCATGCGATATTGATTTGCTTATGTGGTTAGCCTTTTATGTGCTTTGTGATACTTTCTTAAACGCTCAACATCTTTCTCTGAAATAGCAGAAAGTCTTCGTATATCCATATTGTCTGCTAAATCATTAATTTTCACTCGCACAGCCAAAGGATTTGTCTGAACCCGTTTTATGAATTCTTCATAAGGCTCATCTTCTGATGTCTTAGTTAAACATCGTATTGCATCAATTATATATGTAGCAAATCCTTCCTCTTCTAGTTTCTCGAAAGTCCAATCGGTATCTTCTACAATATCGTGAAGAACAGCAACAATCTTTTCGTTATCGTTCTTTCCAGCTTCCATGACACGCATAACGTGGCCAATGTAAGGCATTCCGCTTTTGTCGTATTGACCTTCGTGGGCTTTAGTTGCTATTTGGATGGCTTTTTGTAACATAACTAATTAATTATTTTTTACTCGCTGATTTTTTGAGTTGTGCATCAATATAGAAAATCTCTGACTTAATTTGTGCATCGTTATTCAATTTATTCATTTTGTCTAGTTTTGAATCTAATTTACCCACATCTAATACAACATAATAACCCTTGTCGCACTCTTCTGACTTCAAATACTGCTGAAGTTGTTTTTCTAATCCATGTAGCAAGCTGGGGTTGTCAGAATACTTAATTTCTACAATAATTTTATTTCTGTATCCATCTGAGAATTTAAAATCAATAAGCCCTGTACCTGTATCTGTTTCAGGACTTACATCAATGTCGTTTGCTTGACAATAGATTAGAGCCACAGCATGAAAGATTAATTGTGCTACCGACTCCTTGCATCTATTCTTTTTGTCTTCTTTCCAAAGTAGTTTATTAAGCCCCTTATCTTCAACTAAAAATTGAAATCGATCTATTATGGTTGCCACCAACTCTTCAAGTCCGCTTTTGTTTTTTCGAAAACTTCTTTTATCACACGGTTGTTGTTGAATGATTTCAGCAGCTTTACTAAAAACAACAATCCTGTCATTATCTACAAGCTGATTATATGCATCTCCTTTACAGCCTCTTATAACTTCTATAAAATCTAAAATCGCACTCTTGTCATGCATTATCTCAGAAATGTAGTTGGCTCTGCTTTCTTTCGTTTTTTGCTTGAATATTTCAGCAACCAGTCTATTAATTTTATGCCTCAGATTACTATTAAATGAGGCAGCATCTGCAATATCATTCCAGTCATTTACAATTGGAAGATTTCTTAATATATCATTAGGCAGTAATAAGATGTGAGATTTTCTCCTAATGGGATTTGTAATCACGTCCCACTCTTCACCATAAAGATCAACCCTTTCTGTTGGTATTTTCAAAATCTTAGCATGAGCAGCGGAGAATTTCAACAACGATTTATGAATTGCTCTTGTAGCAATATCGCTTATGGTATCCGGCCCGATACCTTTGTTGAATAAAGGTAAAATAGAAAACAACTCAGGGTCTTTAATCCCTAAATCAATAATGCCTTTTGCTGTCGTAATCAACGAAAATTTAATATCTTCATTCATTCTTCTGCCTGAGATTGAATTTGTTCCATAACCCAAGCAAGTGCCGTCAATTTCTTTTTCAGGTAATTGTTTTAAAGCATTTTTCCAAGCGAAATCATCAGGCTGTTTAGAAAGAGCCAAAAGTGAAATAATATTTGAAAAATATGTACGATACTCTTGAGCAGCATCCGTATTGATGATTTCATGAATAGATGTTTTTAATAATATCGGGTCAATAAACAAACGTGTGTCTAAATTCAATATAGGATTGAATATTCCTATTTCCGACATCTCTTTACTATCGATTCCAAAGTACTCGCTAAATAGTATTAGTTTGCCAATTTTTCCCATATTTTAATATCTGTATTATTTACTTTTTTTATTAATTTCCTTCTCTTTCTTAATCTACAATCCACTCAACCATCTATTTGCTTCTCCACCCTTAACCGGTGCTGCTACAATTACTTCAGGAGCAGCAACTTCAAAGTGCTTCTTTGCGCAATTGATTTTATCTTGTTCTGATGGTTTCAATTCAGAAAAGATATTTGTGCCTTTTGTTTCTACAATGAAGTAGACTTTGTTTTCTATCCCTTTCACATAAACAGCCCAATCTGGATTATAAGAGCCTAATGGTGTGTCTATTTTGAAAGAGGATGGCAGCTTCATAAAGCAACTTACTTTTTCGTTATTGTCTAACTGCTGAGCAAATTTTTGTTCTTCTTGAGAATCAACGCTTATATGATCGAGTATGCAACGATTAGGTGTTTCAGCAATCAGCTTATTAAAGAATTGCTCTATCTCGTCGTTAGCAGGTAATTCCATCACATATTCTTCTCCAATTCTTTCATATTTGATTCCCTCCACTAATTCGTGTTGCATAAGACGCTTAATGGTATCTCTAACCAACTCCATGTATAGTTGGGGATTGTAAATGATTTGCCCTAACGTTTTTGTTTCAGAAAGAAGTTCTATAAGTGTTTGTCGTTTTAATCCGGTCTCATTTTGCAAGTAACGGATAATATCCGGGATTTGCACTTTACCCGAATAGCTCATGGCATTAAAATCGGTTTTTACACCGTCTTTATCTGACACACCTTTGTCTGAATCGATTTGGATAGTACCTTTTTCTATGTTGTAAACTATCTTTCGAACTTCTAGTTCATTTAATTCTTTAATGCATTTCAATTTGAAATTATGGACATTGTAATCCACAGAATAAGTGGTCTTATGCTTGATTTTATCCCAAAGCGCATTAAATTCTTCAGAGCATCTCACCTGTTTATTGATACGAACTTTCTGTTTGGGTTTGTATTTTGTAATCTCAATCTTAGTTGCAAGTTCTTCAGTTCGTTTTATAATAGCCTCCTCATACGGTTGGAATACCTCTTCTTTAGGAACTATTGATTGAGGATTTATTTTCAAAGCGTCTTGTAGCTTCTCAGTTGGCTTATGTTTTACAACAAGGCCTTCATCTTCAAAATGGGAATATAGTTTTTCAGCCAAAGCATCTCCAAGAATATGTCTAACTCCATCATTATCCATATAGGTGATATTACGGAATTTGTGTGGCGTTATTTTGTTAAATTCCTCTCCGATATCATCTTTTAATTCAGTTTGGAAGCGCGATACGAAGTCGCCGAAAGTTTCATTTGCGGTAACTGTAAGCGTGTTTACCCCTTTATCATGAACTCGTTCTCCATTCTGATTGACTGCAATACGAAGACCACGTCCTATTTCCTGTCGTAAGCGAATGTTTTTATCTTCTTTAATTTGAGGGTCTTTCAAGATGCAAATTTGGAATACATTGGGATTGTCCCAACCTTCTCTCAATGCAGAGTGTGAGAATATAAAACGAATCGGTTCTGTTTCGCTCAGCAATATCCCTTTGCGTTTCATTATTTTATCGTAAGTCGAAATATCATCATCCGTATCCCCTTTTGTGTCCTTTAGAAGTCCTTTTTTGTCTTCCGAGAAATAGCCTTCACGCAATTTACTAACACTACCTCCCCAACGATTGAAAAGTTCTTGATAAAAAGCATTCTCTTGAGTCAGTTTCAAGAACTCCTCATCAAAAAGCTTTGCATATTTACCTCGTTGATCTTCTGCTCCATAATCTCTAAAGTTGGCAACACGGTCAATAAAAAAAAGGGATAACACTTTAACTCCTTTATCAAGTAACGACAGTTGTTTTTCAAAATGTACTTTTATCGTTTCGCGAATCATTTGTCGTTTCAATTCATCATCCGAGTATAATAAATTATTCGTTTTTACATTCCCGATATATAGTTTTTCATGACCATTCAGTTCTATGCTATTATCATCAATATTGGTAAGTCGACAACCAATATACGCCGGATTTTTAGTAACTTCATGTAAAAGCCTATTATAGGCCACTTTCTTATGTTCTCGCTTTGCATGCCCACTACTATTAATAAAGTTCATTTCCAATTCAGCCTCTCTTTTTGAGGGATTGGTAGAAATAACTTTGATGTATAAACCATTCAAGTCGCTATCTTCAAATATCGATAAGACTTCGATTTGTTTAACCAGCTCTTGATTATAGGCTTCGACCGGACCTAATTTATAAATAGGATTCGTTATTTGTCGGTGTGTAGCGGAGTAACGAAAGAGAGCTAATGGATTTAAAGAAGCTATCGCTACTTTTGCATTATCAGTATTGTCCACTGATTGAGGTTCATCAATAATGACAATCGGATTGGTTTCTGCTAATAAATCGATTGGTTTTCTGCCATGCGTTTTTTCGTTTGGACGATGGATAACATTCGCTTTATCTTCTTTCTTTATATCTTTAAAACTACGATTAAACGCCGAAATATTGATAATCATAATCTCCAAAGTAGTAGCACGTGCATACGAGGTTACTTGTCCCAAATCTTGAGAGTTATAAATAAAGTGTCTATATCGAACACCGTACAATGCGTGAAAGTGATCTTGCAGATCCTTTAGCGAGGCGTTTACACCCTCTCGAATGGCACGATTTGGAACGACAATGATAAACTTCTTAAAATCGTATTCCAGATACATATTAATAATGCTTCGGAGATAAACATAGGTCTTACCGGTTCCCGTTTCCATCTCAATGGTAAAATCAGGCATCTTCATGTTTTCTGATACGTCCAGCCCGTTCTCCATTTGTATCGACCTCAGGTTGTCCAGAATCTTTCCTTCTGAAATAGTAAGTCTATTTCCCTCTCCAACAACTAAAGAGTCTTCATCTTGCGTAAACATCCCTATCCCTTGGCTTATCGTAAAAGGGGAAGATGATTTTCGCTGTCCGTTGAATATCAATAATGAAGAAGAAACAGCCTGTTTCTGATAATCCAAATTTGGATTAAACTTTATTTTTGTTTCCTTAGCCATACTCCAATTAGATTATTTCGTAGTTGGTGATTCCACGTTGCTTAAAGAGTTGTAAAGCATTCGTTTTATCTTTGCTATCGGCAAAACTCTCATCAGCAATCACGAATTTGAACTCTCCGGGATTGACAAAGTCGGCTTTTAGGTCTAACATTTGCCCAATTTGTTTATAGCTTATCTTTTTTGCAAATGTGGCAACCATTACTCCGGAGCCAACAACAAATGCTTTCTTTCCTTCAATCTCTTTTTCTTCCACTTTTGTGGTAAGAGAAAGCCCGAGCTTAAGCATTACTTCGTAGAGAATGTCTAATTCCGTTCGTTCGGGTTTTAGAATATTTAATATTTTATTAAATTCTGCTTTTAATTGTGTCGCAGCATCACTTTCTTTGAGATTATCTAACTCAATATCCCAATTTTTCACATTGGAACGATCGAGCTTGAAGACTTTGAAACCGATGTCGAGCTTATAGTCTTCAGCAAACAGGCCTGTATCTTTTGAATTATGTTCTTTAAGTATTTTCTTGCCTGCACGGCGGATGCGCTCTTTAGCTAGTTCTGTCAAATAATGAGGTTTGTTAAGCTCCTCTAAGGTTGAAATAGCCGACTGTAACATTTTTTTTGTATCAGGATCAGCATTTCCTATATTTTCATCCAAGTTCTCTGGAAGTTGTACTAAAATAAACTTCCTTTCACCTTTATTTTTCATATTATACTCAAATAAAGATTGAGCTGTCGTTCCTGACCCGGAGAAGAAATCTAATACAATTGCTTTTGAATCACAATATGTAATAGCCTGTATAAGAGTTTGTATCAATTTAATTGGCTTAGGATAAGAAAAGACTTCTTTACCAAACAGTTCAATTATCTGAGATGATGCATCTTCATTCGTCTCCATAGAATAGTGATTTGGAGAAAAGAAGTTTTTCATTTTTTTTATTTCTCCTCCTTTTTTTACATGATTAGGACGAAATGGTATTTTGCTTATAATTATTTCTTCCTTGTTTTCAATTATAGTATTAAGTAATTCTTGAGAATAACGCCATTCGCCTTCAAGTCTGAATTCATTTTCATTCATATTGTCAATTATTACAACCTCATCCAATAATCGTGTTATTATATTCCCCTCGGACATATCTTGAGCTGCAATTTGCTGATCTTGAAAATTAAATCTAACACTTTTAGGTGGAAACTTTAAAACCGCCAAAGAGTTTCCAGCATTATTGAGTGGATATTTTTTCCCCTCAGTAGTCGTTTCTATAGAAAATGGTATTGAGAATAAACTTTTTTTTGTATAACATAATACATATTCGCCTAATTTTCCGACATTTCGATGTAAAAATGATGGTTTCTTTTTCTTTTCCCAAACAAACTCAGTCACAAAATTATCTTCTCCAAACACCTCATCACAAATTTTTCTTAAGTTCGCCACTTCATTATCATCGATGGAAATAAAAATGACCCCGTCGTCAGTAAGCAAATTACGAGCAAGTTTTAAGCGTGGATACATCATATTTAGCCAATTCGTATGATAGCGTCCGCTCGCTTCACTATTCACAGCATTTGTCGTATTTGTCTGTTCTAAATAGTTGGATAAATTATCTTTGTAATTGTCTTTATACACAAAATCTTTCCCGGTATTGTAAGGAGGATCAATATAAATCATTTTGATTGCTCCCATGTAAGAATCTTGTAATAGTTTCAAAACTTCCAAATTATCCCCTTCTATGTAAAGATTCTCAGTATTCTCCCAATCAACTGATTCTTCCGGGCATGGACGTAAGGTGCCAGTACTTCGTTTCTGAGCTTCGGCAATCGCTCTTCTTTTACCAGACCACTCGAAAGCGAATTTCTCTCCATATTTTTGGTAATACTCCGCATCTTCCGTCGGTATGGCGGCTTCACCGAGTAAAATGGAAAGTTTTTCCATATCTATTTTGTAGGATATGTTGCTGTCTTTATCAGCCACTTCGGCTACTGCCTCTGGAAATAATACTTTGATTTTCTCTATATTATCTGTAATCAAATCTTTGCTTTTCCCGTCCATAATTTATGATGTTATTTTATTTTGTTTCTTTTTTAGATCTTCTATATTTCGCGCCAACTCCGTTTTTTCTTTTAAAGGCGTTGACTTTAAGTTCAGCCTTTTAGTCAGATATTGCACTTCGCTTTCCAACAGTTTATACTGTTCGGTTCGTTCTTTATATTGATAGAAATTAGAGTCTTCCGCTTTTTTGAGAATATCGATGTTTGCCTGCTTGTATATGTTTTCATGAATAATGGTATATACCTGCTTATAATCTAAGATTGGGATGTTTTTCAGAGATATTGTTTTCAAAAAATCATCACAAGTATCGGCATTCATCCATTCAGTTTGATGGTATTCTTCGACCACCACTTTCTCTTGCTCATTTCTGTTTAATCGTTTTATGGCAGATGCAAACAACAAGTTATCTTCCAAAGAGAATATTACAATGAGAGGTGAAGGTATCACCTCTTGCATAAGACGATTAATTTTTTGCGTAGCAAGCTCTTTTCGTAAGGATACTTGCGCGAAGAGAATGCAATCAAAACGTTCTGTCTCGTTTACGACTATCTCCATAGGAAAAGTGAACTTATTAAGCACATACTTTAAACGAACCTCCTCAATCCGTTCGGTTATGATATCTCGCTCGGATTTCGACAACTTCCCATGAATGAAAATTTCTTTCTTGGGAATCCGTTTATCGTACGATTTAACCGTACCCTGAAGCCCTATTTGTTGAAAAACAGCTACCATCTTTACATAATCACTAAATAGGATATTAACTCGTATTCATCATCAGCAATAAGCAAATTGGAATCGCCTGCCCCAAAATCGACTAAGCCTCCCAGCGCAAATACATCTCCACATTGTTCATCTTCCACCTTTTTGATTGCCGACTTCGCTTGTGTTAATAACTCAGTCCAATGTTTCATTTTTGTTTGCCCTGAACTAAGTTTGTCGAATTTTTCTATCAGCTCTTTAATCGGTTCTCTTTTTCCTAAACAAAGAGAACGATAAATATCCAACACTTGCTTAGTTTGTTTATCAGAGAATAAAATTTCGCCTTCGTCTGTTATATAGAGCAAATAAAAAGGAGCTAACGTACTGGCATTTTTATCTATCGTATCAGAGATGTTTTTAAGACAGAATATAATGCCGGGCTTAATATCTTCATTCAAACTCTCATTCTCATTCCGAGTTATAGAATGTATACCTTTAGATAGTCCATCCAATAAACCTGGATTCTTCTCATTGAAATCCACCAAATTCATGCGGAAATCACTTAATGTAAGATCGGTAATTGAAACACCTCCTGTTAAATCCTCCATGTCGAGGACTTCTTCTTTCATCTGTTCCAATTGCTTACGTCTATAATCCAGATCACGCATTTCTTGCGAGTTTTCGATTATATTTTCTTCGCCGGTTGCTGAGATGTCAAGTAGTTTCATTCGCCCTTTCACTCTTCTTTCCAAGTTAATATACTCTTCTAGTTCAAGAGCAGGCCAAAAATTAACCAGCTGTATTTCTTTGTTTTTGCTACCAATACGGTCTATACGTCCAAATCGTTGAATGATACGCACAGGATTCCAATGTATATCATAATTAACCACATAATCGCAATCTTGAAGATTTTGTCCTTCCGATATGCAATCTGTTGCTATCAGTATATCTATTTCATTCCCATCTTCATTTCTTTCTTTCGAGCAAGGCGAGAAATTAATCAACAATCCCGTGAAGTCTTTCCGCTTCATAGGCAACGTGGTTTGTGGATCACGTGTTCCTGTAACCAAGCCTGAAAAAACTCCTAATTCGTTATTCGCCCAACCTGATATATTTTCATACAGATAATCCGCAGTATCAGCAAAAGCGGTAAATACTAAAACTTTTTTGTTTTCAGCATTTATAGGATGCTGTATTTTATTGGCTATTATTCTCTTTAGTTCGGCTAACTTTTCATCTCTATCAGGAGTTACAGCCTTTATGTCGGTTGCTATTTGGTTCAGGATAACTAAATCATATTCCAAATCAGACTTATACTTCACTTTATCTAAGTCGGATACTTTAATCTTTGTGACTTTGCCGATAGTCATTTCGTTGTTTGCTAATTCATCATCTTCCCAGTACTCGTCATCATTCTTATAACTAATGTCAGCAACAGAATTTTCTAAACTACTAATAATATTCTCTATATTCTCTATAAGGTAATTTATAGACTTATTAAATGCATAAACAGAACTTTCTAATCTCTTCAACAGGTTGGTGCGCATCAAAGCCTTCAAACTAAACTCACGATCTACTTGCTTGAAGCTCGCTTTACCCTTTAGTTTTGTGTCATACAAATCCTCGTAGAATCCGATTCTGTCAGAAAGCAAGTAAGACATAGGCGTGTACATGCAAAGATTCATACACATTATGAGTTCATTAATCGCTCCAAAAGAAGGGAACTTCCTTTGGATGTCAATTTCGCAATACTTGTTAATAGGCTTTAATCGGGTTGGGAACTTCCCCACTTTTTCTAATCCATAATACTTTTCTATATGTTTACGTGAACGAGCAATTGTCAAAGAATCAAGTAGTTTGAAATAATCCCAGTTGAGATATTCTAATAAATTATCCGTTGTTTGTTCGCTCAGGGGAAGTTTATTCCACAAATTAAAAGCGGCTTGAGCCTTTCGCATTGTATTTGAAACGCTTTCTATCTCTGCATTCTCAGCAAACGCATCATCTTTTCCTTCTGAGATAAAAGCTATTTGGTTCTTTATATCGTTCAGTTCTTTGTTTACTGGAGTAGCAGATAACATTAGCACTTTAGTCTTAACCCCAGAGCGAATGATTTCTTTCATCAAATGCTCATAACGAGTCATTCTGTCTTTTCCTGTTGATGCATTACGGAAATTGTGAGACTCATCAATAACAACAAGGTCAAAGTTCCCCCAATTCACATAAGACAAATCTACATCTTCCGAGTATCCACTTTCACGAGAAAGGTCTGTATGATTTAATAATGTATAACTGAACAATCGCTCTGAAGCGAATGGGTTACGCTTGTCGTTCAATTTGTAGATACGCCAGTTATCTCGCAGCTTTTTAGGCGCAAGTACCAAAACTTTATGATTTCGCAGTTCATAATACTTGATTATAGCAAGAGCTTCGTATGTTTTCCCTAACCCCACTGAATCAGCGATAATGCAACCTCCATAAGTTTCTATTTTGTTGATTGCACCCACAACACCATCTTGTTGAAAATCGTATAGCTTATTCCAGATAAGGGTATTGGTAATCCCTGTTTTCTTCTCAATCATTTGCTCCTTTTCAACATCTTCAAGAAAATGTTTGAAAAGATGATTTAGAGTGAAAAAATAAAGTACTTCAGGGGACTTGTCTTGATAGATTAACTGAAGTTCTTTTAAAAGCTTACTTTTAATATCTTCAACTAACTGAGTATTTTCCCAAATAGCATCAAATGTATTTCTGAATCTTTGAGCATGTATTGGGTCTTCTATCTTTTCATTGATATGAACTCGACCGCCAAGATCAATACTGCCTAAACCGATTGCATTAAAGTCTGAATGTGTGATGTAATCTGCATAATTTTCATGGTTGTCTATGCTTAACATCTTACCCTTTACTTTCTTCGATTTAATCTTTCTTACCTCAGCCTTTTTCTTTATCCAGCTTGCAAATTCCTTTGCTACACCTTCGTAGTCAAGCTCGCTCTTAAGAGGCGTTTCCTCAATGGTCTCAATATATTTCCCGCTGGTATCATACTGATCCGGGTTAATTATTAGCTTTACGCTATCTATAGAATTAAGTGCATCTTTGATTTCTTTAAAACCGTAAACAGTAAAGAAGGAAGAAATAATCTTCAATTTAGATCCTGAATCTACGTTTTTATTTATGATATCTCTTAATTGAGGTATTTCGTTCATGCTCTTACTGGTTTTTAATCAAATCCTTTATTTCTACCTGTAGAATCTTAGCAATCTGGTGCAACATTTCCAAACTTGGCTGCTGCCGGTTACAAGCATAAGCATTTATTGAGCTGAAGCTTTTACCAAGTTTTTCAGCTAACCACGTCTGCTTAATTCCTTTTTCGTCAAGCACTTCCTTTATTCTGTTTAATTCCATCGGATTGTTTTTCGGTGAAACATATAAAATGTAGCCACAAATATAGTGTAAATTTTGCTATAAAAATAAAGCAAGGATAAATATCCCTGCTTTATTACCACTCGCTTTCAGTATCTTACTTGTTTTGCTTCAAATTCTCCGCTTCGCGTCTTAGTCGTTCCGCTTCTTGTTCTTTCAACCTCGCCTGCTCCAAACGCTTGGCCTCCTCCAATACAGCTTTCTCATGTTGCTCTACTTGCTTTCGGATAATTTTTACACTATCTCGCTTATAGTCAAAGATATCTTCCAAATACCCTATTCTATCCAGCGTTATTGTTCTTTGCATTTTTACATAGCGATATTTCAGGTCATTATCTTTATAAGAGGCGATTTCCTCTCGCTGGTAATATATCGCAAACATGCACACAAGCAAGGCGACACCCATACCGATTACAGAAAAGAAGATTTTGTTGGAAGCAATGCTGAATGTATGGTGACATTCTGTTTTTACCGGCTTGCGAACCTTTTCGATTGTTTCCTGCAACCTGTCGGTTAGTTCACTGATTGCGGATAAGTCTGGCAACTCAATTTCAGGTTGAACAACGGTAGGAGTATTATCGTTCCCCTTTTTAATCAACTTCTTGATCTCTTCAAAAAGCGTGTATACTTCGTTTATCTCTATATTTCTCATAATCTTACTGTTTAATTTGTTAATACATTTACATTTGTCGTCCGAACTTTCGTCTCGGTTTCTTCTTTAATCGCTGCTGGCGAAGATATTCGGCTTCATTCTCATCGTATCCGCTTCCGGGTTGAATATCAAACAATCCACCCAAAGCAGAACCGACTGATCCGATTGTTGATACAACGGCATTACTGGTCGAGTGGGATTGTTCCTGCCTTTGACTTGCCAACTGGCTACGGGCATTTTGTCCCAACTGATAATCAATTTTCGAATAGCTAAACATCTTATCGACTTTGGAGCCATTGAATAAATATCCATTCTTCTCAAACCGAACTCCCTGCACTTCATCGGAATTCCCTTTGGTCTTGAACTCGGTTTTTATCCCTGCCTTTTGCAGTTCATTCGTCAATTGTTTCCAGTTCTTACACTTTGGCACCAATGCTTTGAGAGAATTGTATATCTCGTATTTGGTTTTATCCGGCTCTTTCAGGCGGTGTTCTTTTACGTTCTCTTTGCCGGTGGCGAAATATAAACCGTATTTCTCAGTCAGTTCCTTGCAGATCTTCTCGCTTCGGAAACGGTCATTGCTATCTGTAATCGTCTTGCTGTTATTATCCACCCGGTTATAAACCAAATGGATATGCGGATGCTCCTTGTCAAAATGCCTTGCAATGATATACTGTGTGTTCACTATACCCATTTGTTTCATGTAGTCGTGAGCAATCTGTCCCATCAGTTGATTGGATAGCTTATCTTTGTCTTGTGCAGAAAAGTCTAACGAGATATGGCATACCGGTTTTGCCACACGGCTATTCAAGCTCGCTTGGGTTACGAAACTCTGAACGATGGAAGCTTTGCTCTTCACTCGAAGTCCATCAAAATCGACAATCTCCGTATTCTTGTGCTTGTCCAGAATGTAATTGACCACACCCTTGAACGCTTTACCCTTTACTATTTTTGCCATCATCTTCAATCATTTCAATTACGTTATCAATCTTATCTGCCAGATAGAGGTATTCATGGCGAGTACTGGTGTAACCTTCGGCGTTTGCTCTTCGGGCAATCTGATTCAGGTTATTCCCCATACCTGATAGCTTTCGGATATAATCGTTCAGTTCGGGTGTGAGGCGTGGACAAATTTTGCTCCCGACTATACACTGACGAACGAAATCACTTCGGCTAATTCCTGCCGATTTGGCTTTCGTCTTTAGCGAAAAGTACTCGCGAGAATCCATCTTAACGCTGACCATATAGGTGCGCTTCTCGCCTAATCCTTTGGTGGGGCGACCACCTGTTTTTCTCGGTTTCTTATCTTCCATTTTTAATTGCTATTTTACGATTAGACCAGCGGGATTTCCTCCCATTTTGGGGAGCAAGTGGCGTTTTGGTATGACCAAAACATAAACTTGCTCCGCTAAAAATCACAGATTTTCCATTAGAGTCTAAATCCGGTCTTCTTACGAGGATTTACCCTGTTCTTTGAAGAATTCTCAAGCATTAAACTAAATTCTTCCATTAGTATTTTCAAGGCAGGATTACGTTTAATCATGTCTTGAAGAATTGCCGTAGGCTGTTTCGCCTCAAGTAGAAAATCGGCGATATCGTACCCCTCTTTCCGTTGCTCCGGCGTTGCTCGTTTCTCCAGAAAATCGAAAATCTCCACCTCAATATTAAGCGACTTCATCTTGTTTGCTTTCACTTGCCAATCCTCCCATGCTCCCAGATCCGGAAACAGGATTATCTTTCTACCTTTAAGAATTTGCAAGTTCTCATCATTGAAACAACCATGCTTCCCACCGGCAGCGATCCATTGAAACTGGGGCATATAGAAAGAAGAGATTAAAGCGGTCTTTTCACTTTCTACAATCGCTACCGGCATATTGGATTGACTGGCAAGTAGGTGTTCGCCAAAGAAGCATTGTTTCAGGTTGAAGTTTTCTTGCTTTAGGAGCGAGTGTACCCATGTGATATGATTATATGGATATTTAACTCGCTTGCCGGTCTCCGAATCATATAGCATTACCTTTCCTGTGCGCACTCTTCCGGCTACATCCATTTGCCAGAAAACAGTTGCTCCGTCCCAATGCTTAGCGGAACCGACCTTATATTTCATCATCAACTTCGTTGCTTCATCTTCTCCCAGTTGAGAGGATAGAAATTGAAACAACTTGTTTTGCTGATAATGACCAAGCGAAGATGCGACCAAGTTCGGGTCAATACAACTTGCTTCTTTTTCTTTCATAGAAGGAAAACTCCTTTGTATTGTGGGCTGATAATCTGAAAAGCTCTCTCGTCTATCCGGATTCTCCTCAAAATATTGCTTCGGAGTGAAGTGATATCCGCATTTTTCTTCTCGGTCGCATCTACCCACATGATTTGGAAACGAAACCTTATTTTCGGTGTCGATGTAGTGAGAAAAGGACTTCTTTTGTTCACAAGCCGGGCAGGTGTGCCGCGTTGCGATTCCTTTATAGGGTTCTAATATATATCTATAGCTCATTATGTTTTTTACATTTTGTACACTCTCCGCATTTCTCAAAAAAATAGAACTGTAAATCAGCGCTTTACTCCCTTTGAAATGTGCGTATCGGCTTACACAACCTCGCACTTTAAGTATGGTAAAAGCATGAAAAAGCGGAAAAGTGAATTGTTTCACAAATTGTTATACGCCTGAATGTCTTTGATTTAGAATCAAAAGTGTAGAGAATGCGGAAAATGCGCTAAAGCAATTTCCGGTATCGTCCATGTTTGTAGTTGTCAAGCAAGCCATCCTTGAAATCACTAAGCATACGTTTGAAGCTATCTGCTGATATGGAAAACTGAGAAGCAACTTGTATTCCTTCCGCTGTAGAGAAGTCTGACGGAAGCGCATTATACAATCGCTGTTTGTCGGAGGGAAGCTGCTCCAAAGTTGCAGAAGAGGCAATAATTTGTTGAACCTTACGTGCGGTCTTCTGATAATAACCGACCAACTCGATAGCCCCTTCTACGCTGACTAAATCAATCGAATCTTTAGAGGCTTCTCCACAGAGCCAGCGAGCAACCTGCAAGATCAGGCAGAAGCGAATGGCATATATTTCCAACTTACTGTAAATACCCATCAACGTCTCGTTGATTTCTCGATTACATTGATCTGTATTCTCTCGTTGCCAGTCGTAGAGTCGCTTCCTGGCATCTTCTTGAAAATATAACTCAACAGGAATTATATCGCCATTGTCATCGGTGAGGTATTCCTGATTGATAAGTTTCTGCATCAGATTATTCCAAGTAGGGATTACATGCCGAGATAAATGCTGTTCGCTCCAATACTGCTTTTCTAAATTGTTTGGCAACACAAATAGAATGCGGTCTAAAAAACCGTTTTGATTACGTTCGCCTTTCGCCATCTCTCTCAATACTCCATGCTGAATGGTACCGATTACGCCAATGAAGGAGTTTTTGACTGATACAGAGTTCTTGGAACCACGTCGATCCAAAATTATCGGCTTACCATTGTAAAGAGAGAGCCAGAACTGTTCCTCAGAACCCTTTGTGTAGCGATTGAAGTTCTTAAACCACGAAGCCAGCTCATCGGTATATAGACAAATTCCTCTTTTGTTATTTTCGTGGATAAAGGCAAGGCTTTCAGGAGTAATATCTGAAACAACAAACTTTTTCAGAACGGGCTCGTTTGGCAGTTCGTTAATTCCTTGCTCCTCACGCTCTTTTCGACTGAGATAAAGAAGCTGCTCGTATTCCTTAATCTCTTTCTTAAACGTAACTGCATTCTTTGCGTCATGCTCAAACAAAGGATGAAAAGCAAAGCTAAGTGGATGGCTTTTGTTTACTCCCGGACGACCAATCAGGGCGATATAAAGAATCGCTCGTTCTGACCAGCCTTCCTTTAACTTGGCAACATGCGTATTCCCAATTCCAACTGATAGTACAAAACAAAGTGAGGCTGCAATGTAATCAATGGGATAGTTGAGACATTCTCCTGTCGCATAGATAATATCCTGAATATGATGAGGAAATACTTGAACCGGATAATCTGAGCCGTACATCTTCCCTTTACAATGTAGAGCTTCGTGGATGATACCCTCTGCTGTAATTTTATTTTCCATAATCGTTGGCTTTAAAAATTACGACGTGAAGGTCGGCGACGGATTCCTTGGTTGACACGGGCTTCAACTTCTTCTTTCAGTTCCTCTATGGTTTTTCGTTTACCTTGAGTAATCCATGCCATTAGTTCATCTTCAAAGAAGAATAGTTTCTTTCCTCGTTTATAACAAGGAATAAGTCCTTTTCTCGCCAAAGCGTAAACGGTTGGTTTGGCTTTCATAATCAGCCGACACGCTTCTTCAATTTCTATCGGAACTCGCTTTTTTGTCGGTTGACTTTGCTTTGTTTCAACCAAGCTTTTCAGTTCTGATACTTCTTTAATAAGATAAGCAACCGCCTCGGGTAACTTATCGAAAGTAATGTTTTCGTTGCACATAATTCAATTGGTTTTTAATTGTTTCAGTGCAAATAAAAATGGTGTTTCAACGGTGACACGGATCACCAGAGAAACACCAGAAAAACATTTTGAGATAGTGGTTAATACTGTTCCTTACTTTGTGTCGTCGGTTTTATTTAGACTCTCCTCTATTTGAATTGTGCTATTTGGTTCGAATATCTTTAGTTTTTTCTTAATGGTTTTCAGCTCCATATCTTTCAGTTTCTCTTCAAACACGGCTTTGAGGAATCGAGCGATTCCCCATTGGTCTGTTACGTCGAAGTTATTCCAGATATTCCAACCAAAGTGGCAAATATCAACAGTGGTCAGGTCTTTTACTTTTACCGGCTTGAAAGTGGGCGTATTTAAGTCGCTTCCGGCTGCGTAGATTTCTATGTTTTCACAGAGTAAGTCCATGTCGGCATCTGACACATAGAGGGCTAGTGTTTCTTGCGTGTACCTGATTGCTGTATTTAGTTTTTCAGTATATTGTAGGGCAAGTTCTTTTTGCTTTTCTGCCCGGATTTCATCCAAAGAGAGTTGTTTTACTAGTTCTTCCTCCGGCTTTGGCACTTCTTTTACTTGTTTGGGTTTAGGGAAAAGTAATTTACCTGTTTTATCCAATAATCCTTTTATTGCTATAGTGAGGACACAATAGGATATTATCCCAAGTCCGGCAATAAGCCAGAAGATGGTGTTAGCCGAGAATGCATCAACCCCTTGAGCAACAACCGTAGCTCTCACAATAAGACCAATAGCAAAGCAACCAATCGCTACTGATAGATAGATTATGATATATTCATGGTATTTATTCTTCATCACTATCATCTAATGTTGTCTTCACTTCATCGTAGTATTCGTTTAAATGCGCTCTCAGGACTTCTTTAGGTATCAATTTCTGTTCATACGCAGCTATCAAGCTAGGGCTTAAACTTCTACTTAATGAGTATTCAACTACTGAGGCATCGGCATTTTTGCACAACAATATACCAATACTCGGGTTCTCATTCTCTTTTCGCACATCTCTATCGAGTGCTTCAAGATAGAAATCTAATTGTCCTGTATGTTCTGGCTTGAACTTTGTTGTTTTGAGTTCTATGGCAACAAGACATTGTAAGCCTCGATGAAAAAACAGAAGATCTATCTTAAAATCGGTCATTCCCACTTGGATAGGGTACTCTTCTCCCATAAAGATAAAATCTTTGCCCAAATCCAATATAAATTTCTTCATTTGCTGTATGAGTCCCTGTTGAAGGGTCTTCTCACTATGGTTCTCCGGCAAGTTTAGGAAATCAACCATATATCTATCCTTGAATAATTGCTTGGCGGTTGGATAAGTCTCTTTCAATTTTAAGGATTGCTTCTTTTCTCCCAATAAGCTCCGTTCATAGACACTTGATTCTATCTGACGGCGCAATTCTCTATATTTTAATTTTTCCTTGTAAGCTAAAAGGATATAGAAAACTTTTTCTTCTTCAGTCTTGCATCCTGTTATAATCTCCAAGTGAGATGTCCAGTTTATCAATGACAAGAAAGATATAATCTGTCTTTCGTCTCTTAATTGTGGCGGCAATGCCGCCACAATTGTATTAATTTGAATATCAGCGCTTTTTGTTTGTAGCGGCAATGCCGCTACAAATTTAGCAGAACTATATGTCTCATAAAATTTCACCATTCTATATATGGCACTTCTATCAAAACCTTTTAGTCCGGGCTGGTTATTCTTTAAATATTTTGCAAACTGATCAACTACTCCTGATCCCCATTGTTCGGATATTATTCTATGGGAAACATACTTTCCTACTTCCCAATTTGTTGTGATAATCTCGGTATTGATAGCCTGGTAAGCTCTATTCCTATGAGAAATGATGATTGATTTCAATTCCTCAAACTGTGACTGTATTTTATTTACTTCGTATCCCATGGTTATTTGTTTTTTAGGTAGTTGTATAGGTCTTTTGCTGTTGGCAAAGTTATTGTAATTTCTTTGCCATCCTTATTTTCTAAGACTCCCATGTTTGAATCTGTTCCGAATTTTGCATCATATATCCACCATTCTACAGTTTTGCTTGTGTCATCAGTAGCTATTTCAAGCAACTTGATTAGAGCTTCCCACAAATAATGGTTGTCATATATTGGTGCATGACAACCGGGGAAAGCATTTTCCATTGACTCCCCAAAGAACTCATCGTGTTCTAATTGTTTTCTCAAAGCTTCAATAGCTTCTACAAAGTCTTCTTCTGATATATGTATATTCTTCATCTTATTTCAAACTTATCTTATTCGCTGATTCTCTTTTCTTCTCACTCACCAACTCTGCATATACCTGAGTTGTACTCACATTTTTATGCGTAAGCATTTTGCTGACCGTGTAAATATCTGTACCTAAGGCTATCTGAAGGGTCGCAAACGTATGCCGAAAGCAATGATAGGTAATATTCTTCGTAATCCCGGCTTTCTTGAGCCAGTTTTTTAAGGGGTATTGTGTCATGAAACGCTGCAGTCCTTTGAATACTTTCCCTTTTCCACGTTCACCGCAGAGTTCCAACGCTTCGAAGCTGATGGGGAGCGTTGTTTCTGTTTCAGTCTTTTCAGTACGTAAGCGTAAGCAGTATCCATTGTCGGCGCCAAGAACAATTTCATCCCACGTCAGGTTGAGAATGTCACTGATCCGTAATCCTGTCAGACAGGAAAAGAGTGAGGCGTTTTTAAGCACCGGAATATCACATGGCGTATTTGCCAATAGTTTCACCTCATCATGAGTTAGGTATTCTTTGCGAACGTCCTCGTATTCTATCTTCTCTAAAAAGTCATTTACGTTTTCCTTGATCCGTTTATCCCTGTATGCAATTTTTAATAATCCGCGGAAGGTAGAGAAATATCCGGCAGCCGAATTACGAGCGATCTTATGCTTGGGCCGATTCAGTTGATTTGCATTCAATAGATAAGAGCGAAACTTACGACACAAATCTACATTTACATCACCAAAAGTACACTTGCCATTAACAAACTTATAAAAGTGATCATAAACTCTCAACCATTTCTGATCTTTAGTTTTACTCATTTCACTGAAATAAGCTAAGAAATCTCCCTTCATCTTATGTTTATCCAAGAATCCGTATTCCTCATTAATTATAGATTGTACACGGATAGATCGGATGGCTTCTGCTTTCAAGAGCATCTCATTATTATACTCACGCTCTACTTCATTCTTTGGATGCAAGTAGATATAGACTCCTAAATATTCCCTCCGGCTCATCTCCATTGTTTCGGGATTGCGGATGGCCGGATAGAAGTCCAGGTATAAACTCTCCATATCATTTTTGATAGGTCGGCGGCGTAAAGTGACTTTTGATATTGACATGGCTTATATAATTATCGGGTTTAATATACTGTCTAATTCCTGTTTGGCGATCTTAATTAACTTTCCAATCTTTACTTTAGGAATCTTATGATATTTCACATAATGATATATCTGATCCCGGCTCATATTGTACTTTTCCATGGCTTCCGGAACTGTATAGTATTCCAGTCTTTCCGGCTCTATTTCTTCTTTTAACTTATCCACATGATATTTCGAGTAAAACACATATTTGCCTTCTTTCTTTTTGGGGATTGAGTTTTCAGACACGAATGAGTATACGGAATTGATAGTCATATTAAATTTTTCCTTTATATCATCTACTGAATACCATTCGGCAATGCCGGTGTATTGATTTTTTTTTGAAAAGTAAGCCTCCACATGTTTACGGCTGAAATAAGTCTTTCCTTTGTTTAATGTACGAGGGAAATTGTTTTCCTTAGCCACTTTAAAAATCCATGATTCGTTTACCTTATATTTTTCTTTAATCTCAGCAACCGTACAAAGTTCAGAGATAGGCTTGCGATCGGTAGAGGGCTTTGCTTTGTATTCTTCCTTTGCATCAAACATGGTGTCAATATCTTTTCTGCGAATAAATGTTTTCCCACCTATTTGAACTGCCGGTAAACTTCCGGAATGAAGATATCGGTATACAGTCATTCGTCCAACACTCAATAGAAAGGCAGTTTCTGATACGGAGAGAAATTCTTTGTCTTTGATCTTTTCATACTGATCACTAATCATCTCCATCTCTTGCATTGTGCGATAGTTGATAGCCGTCAACCTCATCTGCCGTTTATTATCTTTATACGCTCTTGAGTTACAAGTGTGTGAGCAATAACGGGTCGTGGTCTTGTAAGCATTGAATGTAATGCCACAAAACTCACAGATCTTTAGTATACTTCCTTGTTCTTTCATCTTATTTCGCCAATATTCTGTATCATCATGTATCACTGTGTATCATGAAGTCCCAATAGTGTATCATCTGTTGAAATTAGGACTTGAAAGACAGATACAAAAACACAGCGGTACAGCCGCGGTACAAAAGTAAGCGAAACAATTGGATTTAACAATAGGAAAGCATTAATTAGATAAAATATAACTGATTTACAATAAGATACTTTGTTGTTAATGATAGTTGTTGGAAGTGGATGATAATCTCAACTTACTTCCCGATACAAAAATTCGCAAAGATATTCTCCAGGATTTCGTCGGTGGTGATTTGGCCGGTTATTTCGCCGAGGTAGTGGGAGCATTCACGGATGTCTTGGCTGAGGAAGTCGCCGGAGATGTGGGCGGTGAGGCCTTCGTTGACACGGCGGATGGCTTCCAGGGCGTGGGTGAGGGCTTCGTAGTGGCGGATGTTGGTGACGATGATGTCGTTTTGGTTGATCTCGGGCAGGGCGGCGGCTTTGAGGAGCTCCTGTTGGAGGGACGCGGTGTTTGTCTGTTTTTTTGCCGAGATATAGAGTCTGGTGGCGGTCAGATTGCTGAGGAGCTGTTGTTTTTCATTCAGCTCTTCCGCCGTGAGGAGGTCGGATTTATTGAAGACCAGGATGAGCTGTTTGCCTTCGGCGCGAGGCATAATGTTTTGGGCGAGTGCTTCTATTTCTTCCATAGGGCTGGTCAGGTCGATCACCCAAAGGACGATGGATGCCTGATCGAGTTTTTGGAAGGTGCGTTCGATGCCCATGGACTCGATGGTATCGGTGGTTTCGCGGATGCCGGCGGTATCGATAAAGCGGAAGGTGACGCCCGAAATATTGATGGTGTCTTCAATCACATCGCGCGTTGTTCCATGAATATCCGAGACGATTGCCCGTTCTTCTCCTACCAATAGATTCAATAATGTCGACTTGCCGGCATTGGTCTCGCCGATAATGGCTACGGGGATACCGTTCTTGATGGCATTACCGACATTAAAGGACTCAGCCAATTGGCTAATGACCTGCTCCATATTCAGTGCCAGTTCTTTCAAATGGGAGCGGTCGGCAAACTCTACATCCTCTTCCGTAAAGTCGAGTTCGAGTTCGATAAGAGAGGTAAAATCAAGCAATTGCATACGCAACTTCAGAAGTTCATTGCTGAATCCTCCACGCATCTGGTTGAGTGCCAGGCGATGTTGGCCAGCCGACGTTGAAGCGATCAGATCGGCCACTGCCTCTGCTTGACTAAGGTCCATTTTCCCATTCAGGAAAGCACGTTGGGTAAATTCCCCCGGAAGGGCAGAGCGCGCCCCTTTTTCAATCAATAACCGGAGTATTTGTTGTTGGATATAAACCGAACCGTGACAGGTGATCTCTACGGTGTCTTCTCCGGTATATGAATGTGGCGCGCGAAAGACCGTGACTAAGACTTCATCGATCGAAGTCTCTGCTGCGCGAATCTCGCCAAAATGTACGGTGTTCGGAGAAACGTTTACCAGTTTTTTGTCCGTTGAAGAATAGAAAACCTGATCGGCCAACGCCACAGATCCTTCACCTGAGAGGCGGATTACAGCAATTCCTCCACATCCCGGGGGGGTTGATATGGCACAAATAATGGATCGATCTAAATTCATTTTCTCTTCTTTTTTATGCAAAGATAAGGAGAATCTTGCAATCCTATTCAAAAAACACACGTGTAAGCAAATACCCCCGATTTCAACTAAAATCCGACCTTTTTCGTGACACTTCAAATGTTAACAAATGCAAACTCCCGGGAGTTTGTTCGCAAAGTCCTGGGTTTTTGACGAGATTCTCCCGGCAAAATATCATTTTGTCATTTTGGGGTTTTGCGAAAAAACGATATTCGATTCAAAAAAATGAACTTGTTCCAATCTCCGGATTTTAAACAAAACAAGAAAAGAAAGTGTTACATTGACAGAGAGACAGAAAAACTGTTTTAAACAATTTAAATAAGTAGTATTATGGGAATTTTATGGTCAATTATTATTGGTATCCTGGCCGGTGCAATTGCCGGTTGGTTGATGAAAGGCAGTGGTTTTGGTATTATCATAAACCTGATTGTCGGTTTGGTTGGTAGTGTGTTGGGTGGTTGGATCTACGGATTATTGGGTTTCAGCACCTCCAGTATATTGGGAACACTGCTTATGTCGGTGATCGGCGCTGTGGTGTTGTTATGGATCGTTTCCTTTATCAGTAAACGGATGAAGTAGTAATAGCTAACGCTGAAGTTAGAAGAAGTCAGAGAAGTTATCAGTTGCTTCGCTCCTTAGAAGTTAAACAAAAAGGTATATAAAAAGCTCCTTATCAAGCAAGATAAGGAGCTTTTTGTATGCCTTTCGTTTTTTAGTCTGCCGCTTATTCTGCCCTTTCCAGTTCAATGGTGAAATGGCGCATAATGGGCAGTTCCTTGGTGATTCGGTAGCCGCGGGTGATCTCTTCTCTCCGGTCGTACACATTCTTTAAGGCGGCGGCTATCACATCCATATGGTTGTTTGTGTAGGCGCGGCGTGGAATGGCCAGGCGGAAGAGTTCCAACGCCGGATAGCGGTTCTCACGGGTGACGGGATCGCGGTCGGCCAGTATGGCTCCCACCTCTACACCGCGGATACCGGCTTCAAGGTAAAGCTCCACACCCAATGTCTGGGCAATGAATTCCTCTTTCGGAACGTTGGGTAATACCTTCTTGGCATCAACAAAGATGGCATGTCCACCGGCCGGGCGTTGGTAGGCAATGCCGTATTCATCCAGTTTGGATCCCAGGTAGGCCACCTGCCGGATACGCGTTTCCAGGTAATCAAATTCGGTGCCTTCGTCCAATCCTTGCGCCAACGCGTTCATATCCCGTCCCGACATACCACCGTAAGTGATAAACCCTTCGTTCATGATGCAGAACATCTGCGCCTTTTGCCACAAAGCCTCTTCTTTGAAAGCCACAAAGCCTCCCATATTGACAATCGCATCTTTCTTCGACGACATGGTCATGATATCGGCATAGGAGAACATCTCGCGTACGATCTCTTTGACTGTCTTGTCGGCATAACCCGCTTCCCGCGTTTTGATGAAGTAGGCATTTTCGGCAAAACGGGCGGAGTCGACTAACAGGCGCACGCCGTATTTCCGACAAAGCGCGGAGACTTCCCGGATATTCTGCATAGAAACAGGCTGCCCTCCGGCGGTGTTATTGGTCACAGTCAATACCACGCAGGGAATCTTTTCCGCCGGATACTGCTGCAATGCTTTTTCCAGTTTTGCCGGATCGACATTGCCTTTGAAAGGTATCTCCAGTTGGGTATCGGAGGCTTCGTCGATGGTACAGTCGAGCGCCACCGCTTTACGAAACTCGATATGTCCTTTGGTGGTATCGAAATGGGAGTTCCCCGGCAGGATATCGCCCTCTTTGATGAGGGTGGAGAAGAGGACATTCTCCGCCGCGCGCCCCTGGTGGGTCGGCAGGAAGTAATCGAATCCGAGAATATCTTTGATGGCCTCCTTCATGGTGTAATAGGAGCGGGCGCCGGCATAGCTTTCATCGCCCAGCATCATGGCTGCCCATTGTTTGTCGCTCATCGCCCCGGTGCCTGAGTCGGTAATCAGGTCGATAAACACCTGGTCGCTTTTCAGGTTAAAGAGATTATACTTTGCCTCTTTAATCCATTGCTGGCGTTCTTCACGTGTGCTACGGCGGATCGTTTCCACCATCTTAATCTTGTAGGATTCTGCAAATGGTAATTCCATGGTAAAAAATAATTTATAAAAGTTTTTAGCGTATAATATTGATATCACATAAAGGTTGAACCCGCTTTGGGGTTCAGCAAAATGAATGAGCTTATGCCTCGGGGTTCACCCGGGGTTATTCACATTTTACCCCTTTCGGGGTATCAAATAAGTATATGGATAGGGATAAGGAGATGAATGAATCTCAGGAAAGAAATTCATCGCGCTTTTTGATGTTCAAAAATAACAACCGAACAGAAGGTATGTTCTTCGCTTGTTTCATATTCTACAAATATATGAAAAGCTAAATACACCACCAAACTTATTTATTTTATATTATACAAAGGGAGCGCCTCAAGCGCTCCCTTTCCCTTTGAATTAATTATCCTTCCATTCGAAGATCATACATGATAAAAAACAGAAATTCTCCGGATAGACTTTATTTCGATGCGTTTTTCACATATTTTTCGAGCCAGGCGTCTGTTTCATAAAGCATGTGCAACACGTTCTCTTTGGCTGAGTATCCATGGCTTTCGTAAGGCAACACGACATAACGTGCCGTAGCTCCATGCCCTTTCAATGCCTGGTAGTAGCGTTCCGACTGAATAGGGAAGGTTCCGCTGTTGTTATCCATCTCACCATGAATAAGCAGAATGGCACCTTTCAACTGGTTAGCGTATGTAAACGGCGACATCGTGTGATACACCTCCGGTGCTTCCCAGTAGGTACGCGTCTCAGCCTGGAAACCAAAGGGGGTCAAGGTGCGGTTGTAAGCGCCGCTCCGGGCAATACCAGCTTTGAACAGGTCGGTATGCGCCAACAGGTTGGCCGTCATAAAAGCACCATAGGAATGGCCTCCTACCGCCACCCGGTCCGGATCGCCTACGCCCCTGTCGGTGATCACCTTAACAGCCGCTTCGGCATTCAGACGCAATTGCTCCAGGAAGTTATCATTCGGTTCCTTCTCTTCCGAAGTGCCTACGATCGGCATCTCCACCTCGGCCATCACACAATAGCCCCGCAATGCCCAGAACACCGGCGAACCGTAATTGATACTCGTAAACGTATATTGGGATCCACGGATCTGTCCCGCCTCTTCCGCCGAGCGGTATTCGCGCGGATAGGCCCACATCAACACCGGCAGGCGTCCGTCTTTTTCTTTGTTATAACCGGCAGGCAGGTAGACTGTGGCGCTCATATCGATGCCATCCGCCCGTTTGTAGAATATCTTTTCCTGGCTGACTCCCTCCATCGCCGGATAGGGATGGGCAAAATGGGTGATCTGCGTTGTGCGTTTCCGCTTCACGTCGCGCAGGAAAAGATTCGCAGGCTCGGTGTTCGACTGGCGGGAAGTGATCAATGTCAGCTTCGCCGGATCGGTCACCTCCAGGATCGTTTCGTAGTAGGGCGCTTCGGAACGCCACAGGATCGTATTCTTTTTGTCTTTCAGATTGAAGCGGCTCAACAGCGGCATATCCCCTTCTGAAGAGGCTCCTTCAGAGGTCATCAACAACTCGTTTTTCGCCTTATTGGTATAGAGTATATAGCGACCATATTGGTTGCGCACCATCACCGGCGAACCGGGGTCGTTATAGCGGTCGTTGAGCGCCAGTTCGGTGATCAGCTGAGGCTTTTCGCCCGAAGCAGGTTTGATGCGGTACATCCAGGTACGGTTCTCGGCACGCGATGTTTCATGCATCAAAGCAAACTGATCATCGTGCCAAAGGATGCCGCGAAAGCGCTTTACCGTGCGTGCCACCTCCTGCTTGGGCTGATCGAATGGAGCAGCCGATTGGTAGACAATGTCCATAAAATCCACCTTATTAATTCGTGGGTTACCGCCATCCTGCGCCTCTACCCAATAGATCGTGGCCGGTTTGTCGGGACGCCAACTGAAAGAACGCGGGTAAGGAGAGGTCATATCGTAACCGGTCGGTAGGTTTAATAGCGGCGTACGTGCCAGTTCTTTCACATCTTTTCCATCCAGATTCATCACAGCTGTCCGCCGTGGGAAAGAGCCCATCGTCAACTGATAGGAATAGGGGCGCTCGACAACAGCATAGAGCAAAAGGTTCTTGTCGGGCGAAAGCTGCATCGTAGCATAGATGGCCGGGCGGCCTATCTCCTTCATAGCGGTGCCCGTCCAATGCGCCAGCTGCGCGGTGAAATAATAATCGAAGAGCGCCTCGTCGTAGGGGTTCTTCAACAAATCCTGGTAAGTGCGAACCGCTTCGCGTCCACCGGAGGTTTCCTGAATGATTGGCCCCACAGGAACGGCCGGAGCTGCCGGCGGATTGGTGGCCGAGGTGGGCACCAACAGCGTCAGAAACTGCTCATCGTCGAGCCATTGCACCGTCACACCCGTCGTTGCGTTCAGGCGGCGATCACTCAGACGCACGGCCTGTGGCTCCTCGGTCGTAAACGAATAGAGATAAATCCCGGCAGCCTCTTCCACAAAAAGAAGCACCCGCGTATCAGACGGCGAGAAAGAGGAACCGACGATGGTTGCCCCATCAGGCAGGCCGGTCACCGTCACACGCCGTTGAGTCGGGATATGCAGGAGGGAGGGGTCCGTGTATTCAGACCCACGACTTACGTTGAAAGTCACAGGATTGATACGCATACCCGCCAGTTTCAGTTCCGGCTGAGCCAAGCGCCCCAACGAAGTATAATAGGAACGCTCCAGTTGAAGTATCCATTGATTGTTTTTACTGATGCGATTGGCAGGTGAAAGAGGCGCCATCACCACCTCTTCAATCACAGCAGGAGGGCGTTGATAGACCGCCTCCTGAGCAACCGTTTGATTTAGGGTCAACAGAGACAACAAGCCTGCCGCCACGTAAACGAATGTAGATTTAGTATTCATTTTTCAGGGTATTAAATTTAGTTTCAAAAAGAAAAGATGACAAAATAAGAATAATTTGCCATCTTTTCAAGTATTTAGTTACAATGTCTTTGCAAAGCTACTTCCCAACAATCCTTTTTTAATTGGATATTTAGAGTCCACCATTACTTTCGCTTTCGATCAGCGGCGTCATGTAGGTCCAGCGGTTTTTGTATTCCACCGGTAGGGTGACTGCCATCTGTGTCGCGAAGTTACCACCATCCGCGAAGCTGGCGCGCACCAATGGTTCGTTCCAGCGTTTTTTATCCAGCCAGTCGAAACCTTCTCCCCACAATTCAATGGCGCGGTAGAATTTGATTTCCGCCAGCAGATCCGTGCCGGTAGCCTTACAAGTATAGGCTTCATCTCTTTTGGAGTCGCGCACCAAGGCATTCAACAACGCCTGGGCACCCGGTTCATCGCCTGAGAAATACTTCGCTTCCGCTTCGATCAAGATCATTTCCGAAGAGCGGAAGTGGTTGATATAACCAATACCTACACTTCCTCCAATGAAGAATTTGAAGCTGTGGCAAACCGTAATAAGATGCGTACTTTTCATAGGAGGATATTTAGCCCGCACCGCTTTTGCGTCCGCGCCGTCAGCAGAATATACCCCTGTCGATGAACTGTAGGAACCATAGTCGGCCGGATTCAGGAATAATCCTTTGCGAATATCCGTATCGGCTATTTTTTCATACAACTTTTTGCTCATACTTATCGGATAATTACGAACGATATTGGCATCCGCAGCGTATGACATATAGGAATGGAAAGAATAATAATGCAGTGTCTGATCGTTTCCTCCGTAGCTTCCCCAGATCCATTCGTTATTGGGTTCGCTAAAGCCGGCATAATAATCCGCGTTCGACATCAAAGGAAAGCCGACACGTGCCGAAGCCGCGTGAGAAGCCGCCGTTGCATAATCCTTACGGGTAATGGCAGCACGCGCATAGACCGCATGAGCCACATTCGCATTCGGTTCCCATACATTATCGCGTTTCAGGCCACTTGCTGTAAACAAAGAGATCGCTTCTTCCAAATCGCTATATACCAGCTTGTAGACCTCGCCCGAAGAAGACAATGGAAGATCTCGTTCATTCATATTTTCTTCCGTACGCAATACCAAGCCATTCTTCGGGTATTCAACCGTCGTACCATTATTACTGTCATCCCAACGATAGCAATAGAAATTGATCAGTTGAGAATAAGCAAACGCACGATAGGTCAATGCCTGCGCTTTCAGAAATTGGCGTTCGGCTTCCAGTCCGGCTGCCTTATCGATATTGGCAATAAAGGTATTCGCATTACCGATTAGCATATAATAATAGCTCCAGGGGTAGCGTGCATAAGAGGAAGTATTGCTATCCATAAAGTGTCCATTCATCACAGTGTACCAACCGGTCAAACGGGGACGAGAGAAGTGCTCACCCATATATTCTCCATGCAAATACTTAATGGTGCCTTCACCATTAAAACCCTGGATGCCGTGATACTGGCTTACCATCAAACGGGCTATCCCGTTGATTGCCATCTTTGCAGCATCAGTGTCTTGGAAAATGGTTTCCGTAGAGGTACTTGCCGTCGGGTAAGTATTCATATAATCTTCATTGCAAGAGGCAAACAGGAAAGTGGCAATGAAAGAAAGCGTTACTAATTTTATACTACTTTTCATTTTACGCTGTTTTTAGAAGTTTAAGTTTAATCCGAAGGTAATCACGCGGGCAGGAACATAGGCATTGTAGTTTGTTCCGTTGAAAGATTGTTGCGGGTTCATCCCTTGTCTCTTGGTGAAAATAGCCAGGTTTTCACCACTCAACGAAAGAGTCACGCCATTAAGTCCGATAGGTTTCAACACTTTGCGTGGAATCGCGTATGACAAAGTCACATTCTTCACCACAAAATAGTCGGAACTGATCAGGTGACGGCTGGATGTGGAATTATTATAGCTCGACAAGGCGGTGTTTATGGTCGGGGTTCCGTTCGGATCAATACCGACAGAGGCATCTTCCGGCTTCCAGCCCTTCAATACATCCACATGCAGAGCCGACGGAGTTGTTCCGAAACTCATCAGGGGATTGTAGCTGTAGTCAATCATTTTACCGCCTATCTGATAGGTGAATAACCCAGACAGTTCGAAGCTTCTGTAGCGGAGTGAGGTGGTGAACGATCCGAATAATTTCGGGATCGATGAGCCACTCCAGTCTTTCACGGCGTAGGTGGTATTATACACGTATGGCTTCCCGTCGATCACGGTGAAATCTTCCGTCAATTCCGTTTTACCCTCTATTTCGGTGGTCGTACCTTTTACATAATAATTTTCATCATCGATGCGGTAGAGTGAGCGACCATTGCTAAGGTCAATCCCTTCAAACTGATACATCCAGAAATCATAGATGCTATGTCCTTCGAAATATCTTTTCGTTCCGTTGATAGAGCCTTTGCCTCCGTATTCTTCCGGTAATTTTTTGATTTTGTTATTCAACGTATTGAGATTGACGCCCAGGTTCCAGTTGAAGTCTTTCATTTTGATCACATCGCCATTGATACCGATTTCCCATCCTTTGTTTACCAAGGTACCGAAGTTTTTGGTTATTGTCGGGCGAGTATCTCCTGTACTCACCGAACCCATAGAAGAGGGCAGGTTTACATCGAACAACAGATTGGACGATCCTCTCTGATAATATTCAACCGACAGATTCAACCGTTTGAACAGATTGGTTTCCAAAGCGAAGCTGGCAGAGCGAGAGGTCTCCCAGGTGATATCGCTGGCTTCGTTCTGTGATTTGTAGTAGGCGCCATCGCCTCCGTTTATGGTCGATCCATACAGAGCCATCCAGGCATAATAACCTACTGAGGCCTCCTGCCCTACTTCCCCATAACCGGCACGTAGCTTCAGGTAATTGATCCAGTCAAACTGACGGATAAAGGCTTCATTCGAAGCGATCCAGCTACCGCCCAGCGACCAGAAATTACCCCAACGGTGGTCTTTATGGAAACGGGAAGAGCCATCACGGCGGAAAGAACCCTCTACAAAATAGGTCTGATCGTAATTGTAGGCCGCGCGAGAGAGGAAACCTTCTGTTTTATAACCTGACTGATACCCGCTGATAGTGGTCATAGTCGCGAAATTGGATAATTCCATCAGATTCGCAAACTTCTCGCTTGATTTATACACATAGTCGTAGTCGTATTTATAATTGAAATTTTCGTGTCCGACCATAACTTCCACACTATGTTTTTCTTTGAATGTCTGACGCCAGTTTACCAACTGCTGAAACATCATATTCCGATAACGGTAGTCTGTTTTCGACATACGTCCTCCGGCGCCGGATCCATCCCCGATAATAGAGTTATTATAGGCCTTATTGGCGGAGTTTCTCAGATTCAGGTTTCCTTTCAATGTAACGGTGAAGTTATGAGGAAGGATAATATCCGCGTAGGCTGTTCCATCAATGGTGGTACGGTATGTTTTATCTTGATCTAATTCCGTTTCCCATACATTGTGGCGGCTACTGCTTTGGCCACGTCCACCTTCACCCGAGTCATAGATTTTATTCTTATCCCCATCCAACACATAAGCACCGGTGGCCGGATCATGTAAATGCACCGGATAAACGGGCGCCATATTACGGGCAAAATAAAATGGGTTGATAAAAGAGGAGCTATTGCCTGTACCCGCTGTCATGGAGTTGTAATACTGATTAGAAGCATTCAGGGTAGATCCCATTTTTAACCAGGAAGTTGGTTTTACATCCACTTTCAGGTTGGCGGTCAGACGTTCACCTGATGATTTTTTCATAAAACCCTCTTCGTTCAGGTAACCCAATGACATATAATAGGCACCCTTTTTCGTGCCTCCGGAAGCGCTGATGCCATATTGCGAGCGATTTCCCGTACGTTCGATCGGTTCGTACCAGTCTAAGTCATCTTTATACCCATCCAGGATCTCTGTGCCGGCTGTGATTTTACCATTGGCATCGAACAGATTCTCCCAACTCTTATTAAAGATATTGTAGTTTTCACCGATACCGTTACGAACCAACTCTAACGCGTCCGCATTCGCGTCGCTATAGGTGTTGTATTTGCCTTTGGTATCACCTGTATAAAGCGCGTTACGGTTAGATTCCCAATAGGTCTCCATATATTGTTTGGCATCTAAGCGCTCATACTCTTTCGTCGCGCGCTGGTACCAGCCCTGGCTGATCGTTGCGTTGATGCGTATGGCTTCTTCTCCGATGCGACCGCTCTTGGTAGTAACCAAAATCACACCACTCGCTGCTTTGTTTCCATAAAGAGCAGCCGAGGAGGCATCTTTCAATACGGTCAACGACTCAATATCGGCCGGGTTGATATCACCCATATTGCCACCCATCGGCACCCCGTTTACCACGTATAAAGGGCTGTTGCTCCCGTTCACGGAGGTAAACCCTCGAATACGAATTGTAGGCTCCGATCCCGGCTCCCCGTAGCTGTTGTTTACCTGCACCCCTAAGGCCTGTCCTTCCAAGGCAGCCGTAGCCGATGCGATCGGACGCCGTTCGATAGACTCTGCTTTCAGGTTGGAAACGGCCCCGGTAATGGCCTCCTTACGCTGCTGGCCGTAAGCCACCACGATCACCTCATCCAATGCTTTTGAATCTGTGGCCATCACGATACGTATCGTGGCAGCTGCTTTCACTTCCTGCGATGCCATACCGACATAAGAGATTAAGAGAGTAGCATTTTGCGGAGCCTCCATTGCGAAATTACCATCGTAATCCGAAATGGTTCCCTGCGAAGTGCCTTTTACCTGAACAGTCGCCCCGATCACCGGTTCACCGTCTTCATCCTGAATAGTTCCTGTTACTCGTATGGATTGAGCAACCACATACTGCATACTACATAGGAGTAGTAGAAAAAGAATCAATTTGTGTTTCATAAAATGGCATTTAAGTATAATTATAAAAAATAACTTAAAAAAGCTTTCGCTTTCTTCTGTTTGTTTAATTTAGTTTGTTGGCTATAAACAAATTGGCTTGGCTATTTGTCGCATCATTACTCGACTTCTTATACACTTCTGTTCAGAGAGAGAGGTCTGATCAACGTGCTGCAAAGATATATTATTTTGCATAATTACAAAAAAATGAACATAATTTGTTAAAAATAATATACTCCACAACCCCGTTTAAGCAGATATATCTTGCCCCAAATCGCATGAAATTCATAGGATAAGCAAAACATTAATTTGATCAAAAAAATAAGTTTGACCCGTTTGCCCCCCGATCCATTCCCCCATATTTCCCCATGCGAAAACATCTCCAACAAAATCGATTCGCTGCGAGGTACAGCAAACTGTTTATTTATGTGAATTTGCCTCTTTTGACAAAAACCCTCAACTTACGATTTGTAATTTTCGCAGGACTTTGCGCGCAAAAAAGCGGGACTTCGGAGACAAACTCCCGGGAGAAACATTTTTTAACGTATGAATTTGTAAGTAAAACAGCCGTTTTGCTTACAATCGACATTTTAACATTTTACAGAAAACAGTTCAGCATGGTTGGAAAAACGTAGATATTTTGCGCCCTTAATTTGGGTTATCACAACCAGGAATAACTCGACCCTTCCAGCGGGTCGATATCCGGCCAGTCGCCGTGTTGGTTGTTTTCCCACCATTGGGTATAGAGACTGCATACCTCCAATACCTCTGCACCAATAAGCGTTTGGGTGCCCGATGGGGTCGCTTCGGTCAGGATGGGTTGTTGGGAAGGATAGACTTTGTTGAGACGGATCCCTTCCACAACCCACAATAAACATTCACCAAGGATATAGGTCTCATCCTCCAGGTGGGAACCGGAGATGCGGGAGGAGGGATTAATAGGGAAATTTTCAATATGGGTCGTATCGGCCGCATATTTCAAGAGATCGGGAATATCTTTCATTTGGAAAACAGGCATCTGAAGCCCTAACCGTTCTCCGGAAGAGGAGGTGATATAACATTCGTAGGTTCCGTTCTTCAGACGGAACACAAACTCACGGACATCGGGGTCGTTCAGATCAAAACTATAATCGCAAGAGACGCACAAGACCCATATAAACAAAAGACTGTATACTCGCTTCATGGGGCATCGATTTAAGTGTCGCACAAATGATATCAGCAAATATACAAAAAAATGAAGAATGAAGAGTGAAGAATGAAAAATCGTGTGCAATCTTCCATTCTTCACTCTTCATTCTTCATTGCTTTACGCTTCGCTAAGCGATCTTCGATTCTTCATTCAAAAATGGTTTCTCCGCAAGAAGGCGACAGTCTTATGTATCTCGGTATACATCACGATGTCGTCTTCAATAAAAGGGACCTCTTTGCGGAAGTCTTTGAGGAATTTCTCTAAGATAGGCGATGTCTTGGCCGGGCGACGGAAGTCGATACCCTGCGCGGCGTTCATCAATTCAATAGCCAGGATATGATCCAGGTTATCCATAATCTTAAACAATTTGGTCGCGGCATTGGCGCCCATGCTTACGTGATCTTCCTGTCCGTTGCTGGACACGATAGAATCGCTGCTCGCCGGATAGCAATACATTTTATTCTGGCTTACCATACTGGCGGAGGCATATTGCGGAATCATAAAGCCGGAGTTCAGACCAGGATTGGCCACTAAGAACTCGGGCAAGCCACGCAAGCCCATAATCAACTGTGCTACGCGTCGTTCGGAGATATTACCCAGTTCGGCCAATGCAATCGCCAGGTAGTCATACGCCAGCGCCAAGGGTTGCCCATGGAAGTTACCTCCTGAGATAATCTTATCGTCGTCCGGGAATATCGTCGGGTTGTCGGTCACCGAGTTGATCTCGGTCAACAAGACATTCGTTACATGATAAACCGCGTCTTTCGTGGCGCCATGCACCTGAGGGATGCAGCGGAACGAATAAGGATCCTGCACATGCTCTTTCGGGCGGCTGATCAGTTCGCTTCCCTCCAACAGGCGGCGAAACTCAGCGCCGGTCTCGATCTGTCCGCGGTGCGGGCGTATCTGCTGGATGCAATCCATAAAAGGATCGATCAGTCCATCGAAGGCTTCGAGCGACAGGGCAGCGATCAGGTCGGCGCGTTTGCAGATATTAAAGGCACGCATCAGGGCGAACACCCCGTTGGCGCTCATAAACTGGGTACCGTTCAATAGAGCCAGTCCCTCTTTGCTTTTCAGCTTCACCGGTTTCCAGGCAAACTCATCGAGCACGGCAATGGCTTCGCGCTTCTTCCCTTTGTAGTACACATCTCCCACGCCGATCAGCGGCAGGAAGAGGTTCGCCAACGGAGCCAGATCGCCGGAAGCGCCCAGCGAACCACGGTCGTAGACGATCGGCAATATATCGTTATTGAAGAAATCCAAGATGCGTTGCACGGTGATCACCTGCACGCCGCTATGTCCCAACGACAAAGCCTGTGCTTTCAAAAGCATCATCAGGCGGACAATCACGGGGCTTACCTCGTCGCCTACACTGCAGGCATGACTCTTAACGAGGTTTTCCTGCAACGTGCTGAGCTCGTCCGGTGAGATATTCTTATTACAAAGCGATCCGAAACCGGTGGTGATGCCATAGAGCGGCCCTGTCTGTTGTTCGATCTTGCGATCGAGGTAGTCTCTGCATTTCTGGATACGCTCACGCACTTCGGCGGTGAGTTCCAGTTTCATATTGGTGCCCAGAATCCGTTCGATAATCTCGAAGGTTAGCGGTTCCGAGCCGATATAATATACGTTGTGTCCCATATTTTTAAATTATGAATGATGAATTATGAGTTATGAATTATGGGATCGGTGCAACCTCATAATTCGTAATTCATAATTCATAATTGTTTTTTCACCCACTCCAATAGTTTTTGTTCGATACGGATGGCTTCTGCTTCGAGATGGTCGGCTTGTTCGGCCAGGCGGCGCACAAACTCTTCATCTTTGATAGAGGAAAGGTTGATCCGCACATTCAACAAGGCGCCCAGGACGCAGGTGCGGGCGGCCATCATAGCCACGCAGGCATCGGTCACGGCATTCTGGTTGCCTTTGTGTGCCACGTAGATGATGGTTTCCATAACGGAGCCCACCTCTTCGGCTACGCGCATCGGCACGAGGGCAGCCTCTTTTGTGGCCTCCTGTATGGCAGCGCTGCGCGCGGCCTGTTCCTCTTCCGTCTCCTTCGGCAATTTGAAGGCAGAGAAAACGCGGTTATAGGCGTCACTGTCTTCGTCAATATAGCCGATCAGGCGCTCGCGAATGGTGGCTGCCTCGGTGGCAATGGTTTTCATCTGCCCTTCGTAGTCGGCATATTTCTTTTTACCGATGGTCAGGTTGGCAACCATTTCTGTTAATGCGGTAGCAATGGCACCGTTCAATGCGGATATGCTTCCGCCGCCGGGAACGGGCGTATTCGACGCCGTTTCCGCCAGGAAATCTTTGATAGATAAGTCTACTAACATGGTTTTTTTGAATTATGAATTGTGAATTATGAATGATGAATTAAAAGGAGACGCTCCTCATAATTCATCATTCATAATTCATAATTATTTTATTATTTTTCCTTTTTTGATCACTGTGTCTACTATATTCATTCCGAAATGATAGGGAAGGAATTTGTAGGAGGGGTATTGCAGGAGAATCATATCCGCCTGTTTGCCGACGTCGATACTACCGATCCGGTCTGCCCGGTTGAGAGCTGCGGCACCGTTGATTGTCAGGGCGGTGACCGCCTCTTCGGGTGACAGCTGCATATAGATGCAGGCAATCGCTATCAGCATAGGGATAGACGATGAGAAACAACTGCCGGGATTCAGGTCGGAGGCCAGGGCAACAGCACAGCCCGCGTCGATCATCTCCCGTCCACGAGCATACGGTTCCTTGAGTGAGAAGGCCGTAAGCGGCAATAGGGTTGCCACCACATCGTTCTCTGCCATCTGCCGAATGCCTTCATCAGAAGCGTGAAGCAGGTGGTCTGCGCTGACGGCTTTCAGCCGTGCTGCCAACTCGGCGCCTCCCAGCGGAACGATCTCATCGGCATGCAGCTTCAGTGCGAAGCCGTGCCTGCGGGCAGCCGACAGAAGCCGTTCGCTTTGTTCCAAAGAGAACACCCCCTTTTCGCAAAAGACATCGCAGAAGTCCACGCCCCATTCGGCAGGGATATTCGGCAACGCCTCAGTAATCAGGAAGTCGATAAACTCATCTGTCCGCCCGGCAAACTCGGGAGGAAGGGCATGCGCCCCAAGATAGGTGGAGACAATACCGATGGGATGTTCTTTCCGAAGGGCGGCCATCACCTGCAGTTGCAACGCTTCGGTCTCCAAATCGAGCCCGTAACCGCTTTTGCCTTCCACAGTAGTGACGCCCATCGCCAGAAACTCATCGAGGCGCGGAAGGGCAGCATCATATAGTTCCTCAAAGCTGCTTTCCCGTGTCGCCTTCATGGTGTTGACAATACCGCCACCCCGTTCCATGATCGACATATAACTGTCGCCGCGCAATCGCCAGGAAAACTCCTCCTCGCGGTAACCACCAAACACGAAATGAGTATGGCTATCGACAAAACCGGGCAACAAGGCTTTGCCTTTTCCGCTGATCTCCGGATAGAAGCCGGTCAGTTGACTGAGCACCTCTTCGGTCGTACCGACATGGGTAATCATGCCATCCTCTATGGCGACAGCACCGTTTTCTATAATACTCAATTCGGACATCGCCTCCCCCTTCTTAGCCGCGAAGCCGGAGCAGGTAACCAATTGGGTGATATCGCGAATCAGTAAACGATTATCTTGCATATATTATTCCATAATACGTGCTTCCAGCACTTGCTGCATACTGAAATTCTCTAATCCTAAGTAATAGGAGACGGTATCGATCAATGCCTCCATAGGCACTAAGCCGACAATCTCGCTGCCTACTACCGGCACACCGTAACGGCGCGCTTCGATGCGTACCAATTCGAATGCACGGTAAAGCGCCGTTTTCGTATAGTCGGTCATATTGATAGATACCTGTACGATACCACGATCGGTAAGTTCCACGCCCATCGCCTTGCAATAGCGCAAGCCACCACCGATAAAACGTATCTTCTTGGCAATATCACTGGCGATCTCCAATTTGTCGGTTCCCAGGTTTACGTTATAAGCCACCAGCGGCATACGGGCACCAATGGCCACCGCTCCGGCTGTGGCATGGCGTTTAGCCGGCCCAAAATCTGGCTTCCATTCCGGTTGTTTGATCTTCTCTTCCATGCCTTCGAACTCCCCTTTGCGGATAGCTGCCAGGTTCTCCCGGTGCGGAGCAGAAGCCGATTTCTCATACAAGAATACCGGCAGGTCATAGCGTTTACCGACCTCTTCGCCGACCTCTTTGGAAAGATTGACAGCCTCCTCCATCGTACATCCCCGGATCGGGATAAAGGGAACGACATCGACAGCACCCATACGTGGGTGTTGTCCTTCGTGTTTGGTCAGATCGATCAACTCAGTGGCAATACCGATGGCTTCAATCACCGCATTTTTCAATGCTTCCGGTTCGCCAACCGTTGTTACCACCAAGCGGTTATGGTCTTCGTCATTGCTGTAATCCAACAACTTCACCCCCTCTTTTCCGCGGAAAGGTGATACGATCTTTTCTATTTTATCCCGGTCGCGTCCCTCGCTAAAGTTGGGAACACACTCCATTATTTTACTCCAGTTGCTCATTTATTTAATTGTTAATTATTAATTGTTAATTATTAATCACCTCTATCAATTATCCATTATCCATTATCCATTGCTTATCGTTTTCTTAATCAGTTCATCGTTGGCCAGGTGAGGCAGGGTGATGTGGTAGTTGTCGGCATACTTCTCATTGAAGAGCGAGGTGGTCTCCATCGCATGGGCATTGCGTGCCCAAGAGCGCCGGGCGACTCCGCCCATCACATCCCAGAGCATAGCCGAGCGTAGGATCTCATCCACCCGTTCACTGCCGTCGAGCACCATGCCAAAGCCACCGTTGATCGACTTGCCAATACCCACTCCTCCACCGTTATGCAAAGCAATAAGGCTCATGCCCCGCGCCGCATTCCCGGCAAAACACTGCACCGCCATATCAGCCATCACATTGCTGCCGTCGTATATATTGGCTGTTTCGCGGAAAGGAGAATCCGTGCCGCTCACGTCGTGGTGGTCTCTGCCAAGCATGATCGATCCCACTTCGCCATCACGTACCATCTGGTTGAAACGAAGGGCAATATTCATCCGTCCCTCCGCGTCCTGGTAAAGGATGCGCGCTTCGGTGCCTACCACCAATTGATTTTTCTCCGCATCACGTATCCAGTTGTAGTTATCCCGGTCTTGTCCTCGCCGCGTCGGATCGATACATTCCATTGCTGCCCGGTCGGTCTTCAACAGATCCTCATGCCGTCCGCTCAGGCAAACCCAGCGGAAAGGACCATATCCATAATCGAACAGTTCCGGCCCCATGATATCTTCCACATAGGAGGGCCAGATAAAGCCGTCTTTCTCATCAATACCGTTGCGGGATATCTCTTTCACGCCGGCATCATAGATCGCTTTCATAAACGAATTGCCATAATCAAAGAAATAGGTTCCCCGGGCAACCAGCTGTTTGATCGCTTCAAAATGGCGCACAAGTGTTTGGTTTACCAGCTCTTCAAACTTCGACCGGTCGTCGGCCAATAGCCTTGTCCGCTCTTCGAAGCTGATGCCCGCCGGACAATAACCTCCTTCATAAGCCGCATGGCAGGAGGTCTGGTCACTCAACAGGTCGATATGTATATGATAAGCATTGGCATACTCCAACAGATCCACAATATTCCCGTGGTAAGCGATCGAACAGGGCTGTTTCTCTTTCACTGCTTTCCCAGCTAATAAAAAAGCCTCTTCCATATTGTCTGTCACATGTTCTACCCATCCCTGCTTGTAGCGTGTCTCGATGCGCGAAGCATCTACCTCTGCCACGATAGAGGCAGCGCCGGCTATCACGGCGGCTTTCGGTTGCGCACCGCTCATGCCCCCCAAGCCGGAAGATACAAATAGATAGCCTCGCAGGTCGTTTTCTTGCGGAATGTTCAGTTTCAGGCGTCCCGCGTTAAGCAGGGTGTTGAATGTTCCATGCACAATGCCTTGGGGACCGATATACATCCAGCCGCCTGCAGTCATCTGTCCGTAATTGGCTACGCCCATCTGTGCGGCGGTATGCCAGTCGGTTTGGTTATCGAACATACCGATCATCATCGAGTTCGTGATGATCACGCGGGGCGCGTCGGGTTTCGAACGAAACAGTCCAAGCGGATGTCCCGATTCGATCACCAATGTCTGCTCCTGGGTCAACTCCTCCAGGTATTGCATGATCAATCGGTATTGCATCCAGTTCTGGCACACCTGTCCGGTCTCCCCGTAGGTAACTAATTCGTATGGATACAGGGCGATATCGAAGCATAGGTTGTTATCGATCATCACCTGAAAGGCTTTCCCTTCCAGGCATTTTCCTTTGTACTGCTCTATTGGTTTCGCCTTCAGATCGCCTTCCGGGCGGTAACGATAGCCATAGATACGTCCACGCGTCCGCAATTCTTCCATAAACTCAGGAGCAAGCGCCTCATGCAATTCCTCCGGAATATAGCGAAGCGCATTTTTCAAAGCTGTCTCGGTTTGTGCCGGCGTTAAAGTGTATCCGCGGTCAGGAGCGCGGCGAATGGCAGGCGTAAAAGAAGGATAATCAGGTAAATCCTTTCCTAATGTCATATTCATGTTTCTTTGTCTTAGTTGTTCTTACAATATGATAGCATATTGTGTTGTAAACGGGCAACAAGGTAGGGACTTTCCGCTAAATAGACAATAAACACCGCATGTTTATGAGCATATTGCTAAAAACAAAAAAGAGGCCGATCATAATTTGATCGGCCTCTTTCACTTATATATAAAAGCTTATTACTTCTTTGCTTTCAGTTCGGCAGCTGCCGCTTTTTTAGCAATATTTCTCTTCTGTATTTCGTAAGCAATCGGAGTCGCTACGAACAGGGTAGAGTAAGTACCTATCACAATACCCAGCAAGATAGCGAAGGTAAAGCTACGGATCGAGCTACCACCCAGGACAAAGATCACCAATACCACCACCAAGGTAGTGATAGAGGTATTGAACGTACGGGAAAGTGTAGAGTTCAATGCATCGTTGATCACCTGGAAGCGATCGCGTTTCGGATAGAGTCCGATAGTCTCACGGATACGGTCGAATACCACCACCGTGTCATTGATAGAGTAACCAATGATTGTCAGGATCGCCGCGATAAATGTCTGGTCAACCTCCATAGAGAAAGGCAAGACTTTCCAAAGTAAACTGTAGAATGCGATGATACAGAGGGTAGTCACAACAACCGAAACCAGCGTACCAATAGAGAAAGAGATATCGCGGAAACGGATAAGGATATAAGTTGCCATAAAGAACATAGCCAGCACAACTGCCATGATTGCATCGTTTTTGATATCATCTGCCATGCTCGGCCCTACTTTCTGAGAGCTCAGAATATGATCGGCCACGAACTGATCTTTGGTTATACCTGACGGCAACAACGATTGTACACCTGCAAATATTCTGTTTTCAATATCTTCATCTACCGATGGATCCGTATCGGTAATCTTGTAGTTGGTTGAGATACGCACCTGGTTAGCTGTACCGATCGTGATCACGCTCACCGCGCCATCCAATTGTTCGTCCAGCATATCACGCACATCAGCCGTATTTACCTCCTGGTCGAAACGAACCACATAGTTACGCCCTCCCGTGAAGTCGATACCGTTGTTCAAACCGATAGTCATCATCGAAACCGCACCGATCAGGATGATAGCAAGCGGAATGATATACCCCATTTTACGCATACCAAGGAAGTTCACTTTCGGATTCACCAACAGGTCTTTCGACATGCTTGTGGTGAAGGTGATATTCTTCAGTTTATCTTTCTTCAATAAGGCTTCATAAACAATACGGGTAAGGAATACAGCAGTAAGGAAAGAAGCGACCAAACCGATAATCAATGTCCATGCAAACCCTTTGATAGGGCCTGTTCCGAAGAAGAACAAGACAAGACCGGTGATGATTGAGGTCAGGTTGGCATCGAAGATAGCCGAGAAGGCATTCTTATACCCGTCGTTGATAGCCTTTCCAAGTCCTTTACCCGCGCGCAGCTCCTCTTTGATACGTTCGTACACCAGCACGTTCGCATCCACCGCCATACCCAGCGTCAACACCATACCGGCAATACCCGGCAAGGTCAATACAGCCTGGAATGAGGCAAGTACCCCCATCGTGAAGAAGATATTCAACAGCAAGGCACCGTCTACGATCAGACCCGGCAACAAGCCATAGAACAAACACATATATATCATCAACAGTACAAGCGCCAATACGAAGGAGATCACCCCTGCATCGATAGCTTCCTGTCCCAGTGAAGGACCTACTACGTCTTCCTGTACGATCTGGATAGAAGCAGCCATCTTACCCGACTTTAACACGTTCGCCAAGTCCTTCGCCTCTTCCGGGGTAAAGTTACCGGTGATCTGTGAGCTTCCGCCGGTGATTTCCGTCTGCACGTTCGGAGCAGAATAAACCATCTCATCCAATACGATTGCTATCTGTTTGCCGATATTTTCTTTTGTCAGACGCGCCCAAGCTTTAGCTCCTTCGGCATTCATCTTCATGCTCACCACCTGTTCGGAGCGTCCTCCTGTCTGCTGGAAGTCGGCAACAGCGTCGGTTACCACATCACCACCCAACGCCGGTGTTCCGTCGCGATTGGTCACTTTCAGTGCATACAGTTCATAATATTGTTCGCGTTCATCAATGGCTTTCACACCCCATTTCAAAGCAAGGTTGCGCGGCAAAAGCTCTTTCACCTGACGCATTTCAAGCAATTCATTGATCTTCGCCATATCCCGTGTGTTTGCCACACCGATAGCCGAACCGTTTGTCAACTGGCCATTATACGAATGCAGTTGCAGAAGGGCAAACAACGGATGTTGCTTCGCAAACTCTTCCATGCTCAGGGCGTCCTCTGCCTCTTCCGTATCCTGTCCCAATTGAGAGAGCAGGTCGTCGGCATCATCAGCTTCCTGTTCGGTGGCTTCCGCTTCCGGAGTCGTTTCCGCTACTGGAGCTGTTTCCGGTTCTGTCGCCGGAGCCGTTGCTGTTTCTTTATTTTGCATAGAAGCCAACAGGTTATCTACAGCGATCAACTGCTGATAGATCTCCGGCAAACGGTATGTTTCCCAGAATTCCAGGTTGGCGCTACCCTGAAGCAACTTACGCACACGTTCCGGTTCTTTCACACCCGGCAGTTCCACCAGGATACGTCCGGCAGTTTCTAAACGCTGGATATTCGGAGAAACAACCCCGAAACGGTCGATACGGGTACGCAATACATTGAATGAATTATCGATAGCACTCTTTGTCTCTTCTTTCAAAATAGCAACGACCTGAGCGTCGGTACTCTGCGGAGTGATTCTTTCTTTCAATTCAAAGGTGCTGAAAATAGCAGCGAGTCGCGCTCCTTCGTCTAATTTTTTATACTCTTCTGCGAACAGATCGATGAAGTCGCGGTTGCTGGATGCCTGACGGGCGTAAGCATTATCAAGCGCCTTGTTGAAATTCGGATCCTGATTGTTGTTCGACAGTGAACGGATCACGTCGGGCACATTCAGTTCCAGAACAACATTCATACCACCCTTCAGGTCAAGACCTAAAGTAATCTCCATCTCACGGCATTGCTTGAGCGTATACCCCAGCCAAACCTTCTGAGTAGACAGTGAGTCGATGTATTGACTCTCTAACGCAGGATCTCCGTTGGCATACTTCACCGCTTGGTTGTTGTAATACCCCGTTACAAAAGAGAACGAAAGATAAAACAAACAAACGAGTGTAAGCAATACAGCGAAGACCTTTACAAATCCTTTGTTTTGCATTTGACTCTTATTTTTATGTTATTTAATTATTTATGATCTTTTTTTTACAGGGTGCAAATATAGACTTTTTTTCTTTCTTGCAGACTAATTGGCGCAATTATTTGTTGCTTACCGGGTTTATTTGCAAGGCAGTCAAAAATCCTGACCGGCAGGGGGTCACTTAGAGGTAACCCTGTCGTAAACATAAAGAGCAAATGCCGCAGCCACCCCAATGGCCAATATCACCATCCAGAGATTAGACGGATGATAAGTGTCCCACAATAGATTGGTCAACGCCTGGGGAGTCATCTCAACCTGACGAGCCACCTCTTCAAAGTAGGCATTCGTCGAAAGCCCGTCGGCTATCTGCAATCCCTTTTCGGCAACAAACTGTTCCGTAAACGACACTTTATCCGACATCGCCTGATACACATTCCCTGAAATAAATCCTGCGAGGATATTCCCAATGAAAACAGGGATAAAAGAGTAACCCATATACAACGCTTTCTTATCCGGCGGTGCAATGCGTCCGATGTATTCGGTGATCTTGGGCGAACCGGCCATCTCGCCAAGTCCAAAAATCAGGATAGCCACAATGGTGAAAAGCACATTCTGCGAAACCAATGTGAGTGCCATACCAATGGCGCATACCAGAAAGCCCGACATCATCGACTTCAACGGCTTCATCCGCATCACAATGGTAGAGACCACCAACTGGAACATAATGATAAACATCGCATCCATATTGGTGATAAACTCAGCGTCCAACACACCCGGCGCCGGGCTGTAGTTAGCGCTCACGAATGGAATATAGGTATCAAAGAAATTATACAACACACTGGTGTCCACCCATTGCGAGATAAACACCGGTAATGTGAAAAACAACTGATTATACATAGTCCAGAATCCGGCGACGATCAATAGGAAAACAAGGAATTTCACATCCTTGAAAATGCTGCCCATATTACGGAAGATCGTACCGAAGGTTTGCCAGATCGACTCTTTTGTGTTCACCTCATTGCGCGGCGGTTCGTTGTAGAACACCAATAACACCAGGTTCAACAAAATAATGCCTGCGGATATATAAAAGATGTATTGGGAATCTCCTTTAAATAAAAGGGTGATCAGCGGACCGATGAAAGCACCGATATTCACCATCATATAGAAAATACCGAATCCGATCGAAGAATTCTTTTCGTTGGTCGTCTTGGCAATCGTCGCGGAGATAACCGGTTTAAACAACGCCGCCCCTACCGCCAGGTAGATATACATACCAAAAACAGCGCCAAAAGAGGAGAACTGAGGAAATAATATAAAAGCAGAAGCATAAATCACAAAGGCCAATGCCAACACCTTCTTATAACCATACCGATCGGCAATCGCGCCGGTCAACACGGGCAGGAAATACAAAATACCCGTTCCCACACCCATAATAAGGCCTTTCTGGCTCTGTGAGAACTCCAGCCCTCCCAGGTCGGACGAACCGGTCAGATAATTAGCAAACAACATAAAGAAACCATACCAGGCCCAGCGCTCAAACAACTCTAATGTATTAGCTACCCAAAACGTACGTGGAAACGTATTCAATCTACCCATTGTTTTTTCTTTTTTAGTATGAATGATTTATTTTTAGCTTCCAAATATACAAGTTCTGAGCGGATCGGGTTATGTTGTAAAACAGAGAAAACAGGCGATTTCCCTGATTGTTTTTCAGGCGGAACAGCCTTACAAATATACGAGTCAAATATATTTCACTTGATAAATACCCTCCCCTATTAAGAACGCATATAACATCCAGGGCTTAATAGTTATATTTTATAATTTCATATTGAGGATAGTTCGTTATACCATAAAACACTCTATTATCAGGATCTACAGTAAGAGTAAATAGATGAGTGTCCAACTCATACATACGAAGTGGATTTCCATTCCAATCAAAAACAATTATCTTAAAATCCCTTTCTTGATAGTATTCCCACAACTCTCCAAAATACAAGACAAAGACTTCATCTCCGGCATAAACAGGTGATGAATAACATTTACGAGTTTCACCTCTTATTGTTTCTGCGGCCGTAAAGCCATCGCCTGCCGACTGAAGACTCATGGCTAGTCCAATCTGATCCGGTCCATGCAACCTTCGCAGACAATTCCCTTTGTAATCATAAATCTCGATTAAGTCGCTGTACAGATAACTGATAAATATTCGGTCGGTTAAATTAGTGGTAAATCCATTTCGAAAGAATTGTATTTTTTCAATATCCGACAAGCTCCCTGAAGTAAATTCCGGAAATTTACCAATGGAATCAAGAAAGCTTCCATTAAAATCATATAAATCAAATCCACCTCTCGGTAATTTGTTGACAGAAGCTAAGATATTATTGTTCGGCAAAACCGCCACTTTATCCGATACATGATTTTTTAGTTGGATGTTTTTCTTTGGGATAGGAACCTGGTCGCTTAATAGATCCGAAACAAGGTATTCTTTCACTATCGATGTCCCTCGATCAAACATCCAAATATTATCTCCCATTGACTGAACTATTAGCGGAAAGATAAATTCATTGGGGCCTTGACCTATCTTCAGGCATTCATTTATCTTTTCATTATTCTTCAAATTGTAAATGTGATAGACATATTCAGTTGAGCGATTTTTCAAAAAAAGCAATGTATCTTTTACTTCTATTCCAACAGGATGCCAGATAGTGTCGTTAAACTGCATAAGTGTACCTTCCAGCTTGAACGTTTCTATATCTTTCCCTTTAAATATTTCTTTATCAACAAAATCACGATTATCGTTCATTTTGCATGAAGAAAAAGATATGGCTGCAACAACTACTGAGATAATGAAACTCCTAATACTTTTTTTGTTTATTGTTGTATGTGACATTTTTTTAGAATTTTAACTCCTTGTTTTCGTTTGATCTACTAGTTTATCTTAATCGGAGGAGATAATACAAGGCGAAAACCTTGCCCTTTTCCATAACGGTTGTGAGGAGCGCTCCAACTGCGATGAGTGACTCTACACTGTCTGGCTTCGTTGAACCAGCCGCCGCCGCGTTGCACACGCCATGTTCCTGTCAAAGCCCCCTGGGGGTTCTCTTGTGGTGAATCAGGATATACATCCGCCCAATCGCTACACCATTCCCATACATTGCCGCTCATGTCGTAAATACCTAATTCGTTGGGCTGTTTTGTTCCGACAGGGTTCAGGCTATAGCCACCTTCGTCGTACCAAGCCACATCAACTAAATTGTCACTTCCACTATATTTATATCCTTTACTTTTTGCCCCTCCACGAGCCGCATATTCCCATTCGGCTTCCGTTGGTAAACGATAACTTTTGCCTGTTGCTTCATTCAGAAGGCGAATAAATTTCTGGGCATCGTCCCAGCTAACATTTTCAACTGGTAAGTTATCGCCTTTTTTGCTTCCCAATGACTCGTCCCCCATAAACTGTTTCCATTGTTTCTGAGTTACTACATATTTGCTTATATAGAAACTGCTTACTGTTACACTGTGCTGAGGGCTTTCGTTTTCTCTGTAAGCGGCTCCTCCTTCGCCGGGTAGAGAACCCATTAAAAAAGTTCCCCCTTCCACAAATACCATTTCAGGTTCAGCAAGATGAGACTTTGTGTTGCTCTGTCCGTATACTTTCATTCCACAAACCGTCAAAAACATTCCTACTATTATAATATTCAATAGTCTATCTATATATATTTTTTGACCTGCCTTACCTTGAAAATAATTCCTATTTATCATAATGACTCCTTTCTAGCTCTTCCAACCCTCCCAGGTCGGACGAACCGGTCAGATAATTAGCAAACAACATAAAGAAACCATACCAGGCCCAGCGCTCAAACAACTTTAATGCATTGGCTACCCAAAACGTACGTGGAAACGTATTCAATCTACCCATCGTTTTTTCTTTTTTAGTATGAATGTTTATTTTTAGTTTCCAAATATACAAGTTCTGAACGGATCGGAATATGTTGTAAAACAGAGAAAAAGAGGGTCAGGAGCCACTAATATGCATCCTAAAGGAGGGAGTATTTTCTCACATCAGTTCCTCCCTCGATATTTTCATAAACGCCCAGAATGAATCGGTTGTCTTTATCTACTGTTATTCTTTTTAGTTCCACATCCGTTTCAATCGTCTTTTTATGATTCCCCTCCCAATCCAAGATCAGGATATATGAAGAAGAAATAGAACCCTTATAAAGAAGGTAGACATAATCATCCGTTCCGCATATGCTTGTGAAATAGTTAGTAGCATTGGGTAGATCCACATAGGTAGGATCTACTGCAGGCCAATGAATCTGCTCCCCGACAACAAGTTGTTTTTTTAGGGTAAGATCAAAATCGTACAGCTGAATAAGATTCAATTTCAACATACCTTGTACGATTCTTTTCTTTTCTTCATGCACAATCAGGTTTGAATTATAGAGGAAAGGCAACATATCTTCTTTGTAACTCCTGTCGTGTTTTGGAGCATATGCAACAGCAAATAATTCATCTTTTTCTATATCGTATCTATAGAACAGTCCATTCTCCCGCTGATCTATATCTATTCCAAAAATATATTCATGGGTTATATTTATATCCTTTGTGAAGGGTAGTTGTTGCGGAATCTTTTCGAATGTCACTTCGCCTTTCCCGCTATCATCTATCTGATAGTTTCCTATAGCCTGCTTTCTCAAATCATAGAGAGATATATGATTTGTCTTTTTATTCGATAAAACGGCTTTGTTAACAAACGGCATATTCAGATCTTCAGGGCCATTGCCTTTTAGTAAATAATCGGTCTGCCCGGGGCTTTCCTTGAGATTGTAAACCTGCAGAACCGTATCATTAAAGAAATCCAGAAAGACAACAAAGGAGTCGGTCACCTGCAATTCATAAAAGGCAAGTGTATTATCAAGCCCCGACAAAAAGAGTTCACCATGCCTTTTCTCGCCATCCGGGAATATCCGGTTATACGAGTCGGAAGGCCTCTGACAAGAATATAGCCCCCATAAAGTGAGTAGAAATAAGATTGTATTTCTCATTTTTTTATTCAAAAAGCTTTCTATCTATTTTAGGAATCATAATCGCTATACATTCCATCCGGCTAAGATAGTTGTATTTAGGGCACAAGCGAACTATTTATAGTAAACAAAACAACAGATGGATTTTTTTCATCACTGCCATTTTTGAAATACTCTTTTAAAATATTATCTGGCATATTTCGGGCAGCAAAAGCATTCTATATTTGCGCTATCAACTCTTCCAGACAAATATAACTGTTCCAATCCATTTTTCAGCAAAAAAGCAATTGCTATATATTTTCAACATGGTCAGCAAAAGATCTATATTGCCAATTCAAGGATTAATAAATGTTAAAACCGACCCTTCCCGCCAAAACCCCCAAATTACGATTTGTAATTTCCGCCCGACTTTGCGCGCAAAAAAGCGGGACTTCGGAGACAAACTCCCGGGAGAAACACTTTTTAACGTATGGATTTGTAAGTAAAACGGGCTTTTTGCTTACAGTCCGTATTTTAACATTTGGGGAAGAAAGACCGAGTTCCAGAGGGTTTATTCCAAATCATTTAGGGGAATTATGTGGTGGGGATTTCTATTTTAGTTACCTTCGGTTCCGAATTAATGGATAAAAGTATGATATTGATAGCGGATAGTGGGTCGACAAAGACCGAATGGTGCATAATGGAAGGCAATAAGGTGGAAAAACAGTTTCAAACAGCTGGGGTCAATCCGTATATGCAAACGGCGGATGACTTGTTTGAAGAGTGGAGTACTTCCCTGTTTCCACAGCTTGATCGATATCCCATTCACTCGGTCTATTATTATGGTGCCGGATGCGCCTTTCCGGAAAAGCGACAGATGATAGCTGCTATTCTGGGGCGCCATTTGCAGGCGGAGACAGAGGTGTTTAGCGACCTGATGGGGGCGGCTCGCGCTTTATGCGGACGGTTGCCCGGCATTGCCTGTATCTTGGGAACCGGTTCCAACTCCTGTTTGTACGACGGGGTGGAGATCGTAGGACATACACCCTCTTTGGGGTATATTCTTGGTGACGAAGGAAGCGGCGCTTTTCTGGGCAAACGCTTAGTGGGCGACTGCCTGAAGAAACAGCTTCCCCTGCCTATAATCGATAAATTTCTGGATACCTACCAGCTTACGGAAGAGAGCGTTCTGGAACGTGTCTACCGGCAACCCTTCCCCAGTCGCTACCTCGCCTCCCTCTCCCGCTTCCTGTTGGACAATATCGAAGAGCCTGCCATCCATGCGCTTGTGGAGGATAGCTTCCGGCTGTTTCTGGAACGAAACGTCAAACCCTATACACACGCCACCGACTTCCCAATCCATTTCCTGGGATCGGTAGCCTATTATTATCAGTCTATATTGCGTGAGGCGACACGAGCCGCAGGGCTTCATCCCGGTCAGATTGCTTTATCGCCATTACCGGGATTGGTGGAATATCACAGCCCTGCGGTATGATGCCGACTAAAAGATTCCTAACAATACATTTTGCAATATATACACCCCGGCGCCGGCCAGATAGCCTAAGGCTGCCATCCAGGTGATCCGTTTGAGATACCATCCGAACGGAATACCTTCCAGCCCCATCACCACAACACCAGCCGCGGAACCAATAATCAGCATGCTGCCACCGACTCCCGCGCAATAGGCGAGGAATTGCCAGAACACACCATCCTGCATAAAGTAAGCCATATAGGTCGGATCGACTGCTGCTGCTACCATTGCTTCGTTGGCCACGGGATACATACCGATCGCCCCGGCTACCAGCGGCACATTATCGACAATCGAGGAGAGTGTGCCAATAATCATATTTACGGCATAGACATTGCCAATATGCACATCCAGCCAGGTGGAGAAACTATCTAATATGCCCACACAACGCAGTGCGTCGACAGCCAACAAGATTCCCATAAAGAACAGAAGCGTAGCGCCGTCGACCCGGTGAACCACCTTGGAAAGGCGTAGCTTCAAGTCCTCTTCGATCGTATGCCGGCGATACATAAGCTCCGTAAAGATCCAAAGAATAGCGACTCCTAAGAGAATGCCCATAAAGGGTGGCAGGTGGGTGATGGTCTTAAAGATAGGTACGGATATCAGACAAAGTATCCCGATCACCAGAATGGAGAGTTTCTCTTTTGTGCGCAGCTCTTTGAGCAACGCTTTATTTTCTTCATCCGAAATGGCCAAAGGCGGAGTGACATCGCCATGCAACAAGGGAAGAGCCAGAATCACAGGTACCATCGCCGAGATAAAGCTGGGCAGGAAGAGATGCGGAATCGTGGCTGCCGTCGAGATATTTCCCCGCACCCAAAGCATAATGGTCGTTACGTCGCCGATAGGCGACCAGGCACCTCCGCTATTAGCAGCAATAATCACGATACTGGCATAGACCCAGCGCTCTTTGTAGTTGCCCACGATCTTGCGGATCAGCATGACCATTACAATCGCTGTCGTCAGGTTGTCGAGTACGGCCGACATAAAGAAGGTCATAAAGGCGATCATAATCAACAGCTTTCGCTTGTCTCGGGTGGTCACCCGGTTGGTGATAAACATAAACCCACCATGCGTGTCGATCAATTCGACGGTAATCATCGCGCCGATCAGGAAGATCAAGGTTTCAGCAATCTCACCAATGGAATGAAGCACCTGATGCTCCACCACAAATCGAATGCATTGTTCGGCAAAGGGTAATTCCAATAGATAGGGATTGGCCTGCAGGAATCGTTCCAACTCATCCATAGAGACAAGCGGAACGAATTGTTCCGCATGCATAGCGTAAATCACCCATAATAAGGCTCCGGTCAATAAGGCAATACCGGCTTTGTTAATCTTTGTTGTGTGTTCCATGGCTATAAACAGATAGCCAACCAGAAACAACACAATCATTACAGTCCACATAGTCACACGTTTTTTAGTTTAATATAATATGTACGCAAATTTCTAAAACGACCAAACGGGGGCAAAAGTACGACTATTATCCCAACATTGTTGGTTTATTTTCTACCTTTGCAGGTTTAAATCAAGGAATAATCCAATTAGCATGGCCAGCTACCTCCAAATCGACAAACTTACCAAATCTTTTGGCGATAACCTATTATTCGGTGACATCACCTTCGGCATTGCCCAGGGGCAAAAGATCGGCCTGATCGCCCCGAATGGGTTCGGGAAAACTACATTGATGAATATCATAGCCGGAAAGGAGGGATATGATAGCGGCTCAGTGGTGTTTCGCAACGACCTGCGGGTGGGCTATCTCGAACAGCAACCGGTCTATCCTGCCGGGTTGACGGTGTTGCAGGCCTGTTTCTATTCGTCCAATACCACGGTTCGCCTGATTGCGGAATACGAAGAGGCGGTGGCGAAGAACGATACCGCGCGGCTGGAAGATATTCTTATTCGCATGGACAATGAGAAGGCGTGGGATTACGAACAGAAAGCCAAACAGATATTAAGCCAATTGAAGATTTTAAACTTCGATCAGAAGGTGGAAACTCTGTCGGGCGGGCAGATCAAGCGGATCGCATTGGCGAATGTGTTGATCGATGAACCGGAACTTCTCCTATTGGACGAGCCGACCAACCACCTGGATCTCGAAATGACCGAATGGCTGGAGGATTACCTCGGTCGCTCGCGTATCAGCCTGTTGATGGTGACGCACGATCGCTATTTCTTAGACCGGGTATGCAATGAGATTATGGAGATCGACCGCCGACAGGTGTACCAATACAAAGGCAACTACAGCTATTTCTTAGAAAAGAGAGAAGAGCGTGTGGAGGCAATCAATGCCGATATCGAACGGGCCAACAACCTGTTGCGCACCGAACTGGATTGGATGCGACGTCAGCCCCAGGCGCGTGCCACCAAGGCGAAATACCGGATCGACGCCTTCTACGAATTGGAGAAACGAGCCAAACAGCAACGGGAGAACCGGCAGGTGAACCTCGATGTGAAAGCGGCCTATATCGGATCGAAGATTTTTGAAGCCGCTCATGTCTCGAAGCGTTTCGGAGATATTCGTATTGTGGAAGATTTCAATTACACCTTTGCCCGCTACGAGAAGATGGGCATTGTGGGCAATAACGGTACAGGCAAATCTACCTTTATCAAGATGCTGATCGGCGAGATGGCGCCCGACAGCGGCCATTTTGATATCGGGGAAACGGTGCGTTTCGGCTATTACAGCCAGGAGGGCTTGCATTTCGACGAGTCGATGAAGGTGATCGATGTGGTACAGGATATTGCTGAATTTGTCGATCTGGGCAACGGACAGAAATTGAGTGTTTCCCAGTTTCTGAATTACTTTCTCTTCACACCCGATCGTCAGCACAACTATGTACACAAACTCAGTGGAGGCGAGAAGCGGAGACTCTATCTTTGTACGGTATTGATGCGTAACCCGAACTTCTTAGTGCTCGATGAGCCGACGAACGACCTGGACATCGTTACCCTGAACGTATTGGAAGAGTACCTGCGTAACTTCAAGGGATGCGCGATTGTGGTTTCCCACGACCGTTACTTTATGGATAAGGTGGTCGACCACCTGTTGGTGTTCCGTGGAAATGCAGATATCAAAGACTTCCCGGGAAACTATTCGCAATACCGCGATTGGAAAGAAGAGCAGGACAGGCTGGAACGCGAAGCCGAAGCCGCCCGTCAGACACAAGCCAAACCCGCGCAGGAAAAGAACAACCGTCCGGAAAAGGAGGTGGTCAAAAAGAAACTCACCTACAAAGAACAAAAGGAATTCGAAGCGCTGGAAGTCGACATTCCCGCATTAGAGGCAGAGAAGGAAGCCCTGGAGACCGCCATGAGCAGCGGAACGCTATCGAACGAAGCCTTACTCGAAAAGTCGGCGCGCATCACGGAAGTGATCGACGCCATCGACGAAAAGACCATGCGTTGGCTGGAATTAAGCGAATACCTCTGATTAGTCTGAACCTCCCGCTTTTCTCTATTGATAAGCGAACAAAACAAACGCTTCACTTGTTTTCATAGCGAATCGTTTTAAGTAAGAAAGAATAAATACTGATATTGTGGATATAAAACAGCTTTTCGCAGAGATCAACCTGCTTCTGCTACAGTCGGATAAGAAAGAAAATATGGATAAGGCTATGCAAATCATGCTCGATTACTTTGATATCGACTGGATTTACGTGGCTTTTTTTGATGAAGAGAATGCGTTAGTGCATTGTATTTATGAGATGATGCGCGAAAAAGAGGGCAAAGAGCAGACAGACAGGCCCTCTCTTTCTTTTGAAAACATGAGTTGGACCTTGAGAAGCATCTGTAACGGCGACGAATTGATTGTGAAAAACCTGGAAGAGAATCCGACAGACGATGAGGCCGATCTGCATCTGATGCGTAGTGTGGGCATGAAATCGTTTATCGCCACTCCTTTGTTCTTTAATGATGAGGTGAAAGGTTTTATCGGTCTCAGTTCATTACACAACCGACTCGGCCGCTCGCAGGAGGAGTTTAAGGATCTTCCCCGAATTGCCCATATATTTTCTATTGTATTGGAGCGCTATCAGCAACGTATCGATCAGGAACGGAAAGAGAAAGAACTGGCCGAAGCCAAAGAATCCAATCGCTTGAAATCAGCCTTTATCAGCAATATCAGCCATGAAATCCGTACGCCCCTGAATGCGATTGTCGGCTTTTCTTCTATCATCGCCGAAACGGAGAACATGGAAGAACGTCTTTATTTCCAAAGCATCGTGGATAAAAACAATGATATGCTTCTGCAGATTATTGCGGATATGATGGACTTCTCGAAGATTGAGTCCGGCGAATTGAATTATGAATACACCGAGGTCAACCTGAAACAGATCTGCCTGGAGATCTTTCAGCAGTTTCTCAATCAGACTGAACCGGGCGTATCGTTCCTGTTCCATGCCGAGCAGCATCCGGATCTTCTCCTTTTGACAGACGAAAACCGGGTGAAACAGGTCATTTCCCACTTTGTTAAGAATGCATGCAAGTTTACTTCGACAGGCAGTATCGTGCTCTCTTACCGGGTGATCGATAACAAGGTGCGGGTTTCCGTTTCCGATACCGGCATAGGTATAGCCCCGGAACATCATAAAGATATTTTCAAACACTTCAAGAAATTAGATAGTTTCAGCCAGGGAGTCGGCTTGGGTCTCCCGATTTCGAAAACCATTGTCGAGTCGCTCGACGGAGAGATCGGCTTGAACTCCCTCTCAGGGAAAGGATCAACCTTTTGGTTTAGCCTGCCCCTCAAAGAAAAAGTAATCACTCCCCTTTACATCCCGCAGGAAGAAAAGAGAGTGATCTCCAAATGTTCTTGATATAATCAAACCGATGTTCAGGCTTCCGGACGGACGAATGGCAGGGTAAACTCAAACACAGAGCCTTCGCCTTCTACGGAAGAGGCTTTGATATCGCCACCCATTTTCTCTACCAGTCCTCTGCAAATGGCCAGTCCGAGTCCGATTCCCTGCTTGGCTCCTTTCAGTTGAACAAAGCGGGAGAAGATCTGCTCGATCCGGTCTTCCGGTATTCCCTTGCCGGTGTCCGACACATAGAAGCGAACCCGCTCCGCTTGCACCTCGTATCCGAAACGGATGCTGCCTTTATCGGTATGCTTGATGGCATTAGTAATCAGGTTCATCAACACCTGCGCCAGGCGATTCTTGTCTGTATGAAGCGTGAGCTCTTCACAGGGATCCAGTATAAGCATAATATTAGGCGAAGTCACCCGCAGCTTCATGGTCGCATAGATCTCGCGCACAAAATCCGCCAGGTGGATATCCATATAGGAGAAGGTAATCATATCTGCTTCGATCTTGGAAATATCCAGGATGTCATTGATCAGGTTGGCCAGCAGGTCGTTGTTTGTCTTTATCAGATTCATATACTCTTCCCGTACACCCTCATCCGTCTCCGTGCTCAACAGATCCGAAAATCCTACGATCGCCTGAAGCGGAGAGCGGATCTCATGTGTCATATTCGCCAGGAAGGTCGACTTCAACTGGTCGGCTGTCTCAGCCTCCTCTTTTGCCCGGAGCAGCGAAGCCTCCTGCTCGACCCGTTCCTGCTCGTCGATCACCAAACCGATAATGACGCTCGGATTGCCTTGGTCGTCACATTCCTGCACCTTGCCGCTTACTTCATAATTGCGATACTCGCCGGCATCATTCTTTAAACGCAAATTCACCTTGTCTTCTTCCAACCGGTTGTTCCTGATATGTTCGAAAAGAGTGAAAAACTCCGCCAGATCTTCGGGATGCCTCAGGGAGGTTAATGTGCGGCATACATATTTATTACGCAATAATAAATCGTTGGCTGATCCGTGGAACTGGAAACAATGTTTGCAGTTCACCTTATCACAACCGTTATATATGTCGTAATTAAAACAATAGGTAGCCACCTTGCTGTTTTGCAACGCCAGTTCCATCATATGGCGGCTTTCCGACAACCGATCGGTGAGGTGTTGATTTTCGATTTCCCTCTCTACCTGATCCGTGATGTTGCGGGTGTAGACCAATAGATATTTGCTTTCAATGGGTACAATCCTTACTTGATAATACTTGATCGTACCGTCAGTGAGGGGCATATCTATGTTTAATTTGAGTGTCCGTTTCCTGTTGAAACAGTTTTCCGCCGTGTTGCGGATTCGCTCTTTTTGCCTTTCAGTCAGGCAGTAGACCGGAAATTCATCGACACGACAATTGATCACATCCGGGGTAATATGCGAGTCGGATGCGACAGCAATGACTCGCTCCACGTATAGTTTCCGATTCACCAACAAAATGGTGTCGGGCACGGCCAGAGCCACCTTTTCGGAAATATTGAAAAACTCCTGTAGCTGGCGCTCATGCCGGCTTCCTATTTCCGCTTTGGGCGAATCGGCCAGGATCAGCGTATATCCAAGAATTTTATCTTCCTTGTTTTGGTAAGGAATGATTGACATCGTGACAACAGCCATATCATTGATGGTGCTTCCTCGCCGCAAATGTTCCTTTTGCAGATCTGTTAGAAATGTAGTTTGAAACAGATGAGGGATCATAAACTCTGATTTGTCTTTAATCCCAAATTTCGCTGAAACAGCTCGGTTTATAGCAATTACTTCTCCTTCTCCATTGTATAAAACGACTCCTACCGGATAATAAACAAACGATTCATTCAAAAGTATATCCTTTACTTTTTCCACTTCCATAGCACACGATTATTAACAATTTTAACAAAGGAAAGCAATATTTAAAGACATTCGTATTGTCTTGTAAAATTTTTTTACAAATTGACACAACGCGTATTCAATTCAAGTAAAAAAGAAACTTGTCAAATTGCTTTATGTCGGTTCACTGGATGAACTTTCTTCTAAGTAATATTACTCATATCGATTTGAGTAATATTACTCATTGACACGCTTTTGGGAGCGGGTTATTTTTGTAGAGTCAACTACTTCTATGGCTTTCGGATAGAGAAAGTGATAATAGCCCACATTAAATAATTACTAAATACTACTAAAATGAAAACAACAAAGAACATTTTAAAAAGAAAAAGAGCCATTCGCCCCGTGAAATATGCGGTGATTTGCATTGTTTCGCTTTGTATGGCATCCTCGGTTTTGACAGGCTGCTACAGGGATGACATCAACGATTTGCAGAAGCAGATCGACGAGACCAAGAACGAACTCGCCCAGTTGCGCAGCGCGATCAACGACGGGGAGGTGATCACCAAAGTGGAAGCCATTGTCGGCGGAATCCGGGTGACCACCAACAAGACGACCTACGAGATCAAAAACGGAACGGATGGTGCGAAAGGTGACAAAGGCGATACCGGTGCAAAAGGCGATGCCGCCGTAGTGGAGATCGGCGAAAACGGCAACTGGTGGATCAATGGTGAAGATACCGGCAAACCGTCGCAGGGTGATAAGGGAGAAGCGGGCGATACCGGCTCAAACGCCTCCTATTACCTGCCGAATGTAGAAACCGGTACCTGGTTTGAATACAGCGACGAAACCCCGGAGGGCGTAGACACCAAAGAGTCCTACTGGCCGGCGGACGCCATCACGGCTGTCATCATCGACGGCGTATTATATATCTCGAATGTAAAAGATGAGGATGGTAAAGCGATAGATCCCATCGCCTTGAATATGAGCGGTGACAAACTGTTAGGTTTGATCTTAATGCCGGATTGGCTCATAGACAATGTGCCGGGCACCAAATTCAACGCGCTCCACTACTATTGCCTCGACTCTATTACTGAAAAACCAAAAACTGATGTTATAACTAAGCTTCCTCTCTGGTATTTCGCATGCGAAGCCGTTTGGATGAGGTATTGTCTGAATCCTCCGACTATAGGGGGAAGTATAGACCTGGATAACCTTATTTTTCGCCTTAAAGATACGAAAACGGTTTCTACCCGCGCCGGTATTAAATCAGGTGGTACTCCGGAGGTTCTTGGTGCGGAACTTGTTACCAATGGTTGGGGTGGAAAAGACCTGCGCGTGAAGGTGCGTCTGAAGCTCAATCCTCCCGAAAACCATGAAACGAGTTTCGATATGATAAGCCTTTGGGCACGCTTAAAAGGGCAAGGGAATACAGATTATATCGCTTCCGATTACTCGCTTGCTTACGTCGATTCAACCTCTTATTACAATATAGCGTATAATAATCAGCGTTACAATGAAGCAGGAGGGTACTATTCGGGAGAAGTAAGAAAAACAAATAGCGCGAAGTACAGCCAAGCGGATAATATGAACTATTACTATGCCATGGAATTATCTAACGTGGTAGGGAATCCAAACTTCACCGATACCATTTTAGCCTATGACAATACCACCACCGGAATCGACCTATTGCACATGGTTAAGACCACCAAGCACAAAGAAGGTGACCGCCAACCGATAGCGGTAGGTGGAGATATACCCATAGCGAATTACAATATGGGATATGAGTTCGACCTTGTGAAACCAAGGGTTGAATATGATCCGAAAGAAAGTTATGATGAGAAGGGCAATTTCCTTTACGATATGGATGATAATAATCCCTATTTCAAGCTTGTCGACGGCCGTTACTTAGTCGCAAGGGAGAATATCGATGACCCGCTTGTCACGACAACGCCGAATGGCCCGGAGGAAGATAGGACCAGAACGTATGCTTACGTCCGGATACGGTTGAAGGACAGAACTCCGGGTGCTGATATTCGTCGGATTGCCCGGATAGCCTATATAAAAGTGATGCTTGTAAGCCAGGTACCGTTAGAACGACGACCCTGATTCGGGCTTCATGCCATACACTTTCTGATGGATGGCATCACGCACCCGTTCGAAATCCTTTTTCAGATCGATATCGCCATACGCCATCAGGCGCAGGTCGACCCAATCCTCGCCGGGACGGTAGGGCGGCTGCTGGTAGGGGGTGGGGTCGAACGAAAAGCCCAGGCGTTCGTAAAAACCGATACGGCGACGGCTTAGCTCATCGGTGGGCAGTTCCACCTCCAACACCACCGGTGTTTCCATGTTACTTAATAAATGCCTCATGACCTCTCCGCCAATTCCCCCATTGCGCGCGGAGGGGTCGATGGCGAAATGCTCCACATAATAGAAGTCCTCCAGCAACCAAAAACTGATAAACCCGAGATACTCCTCTTCTCTGTAGAAAGCGATGATGTCAAAATCCGGCTCTTCCCGGAGTAGTTTCCGGACTAACGAAAAGTCTCTTCGCTCGGCAGGAGGGAATGATTCGTTATATGTTTTCTCTATCGCTTCAAGATCAAGGGATGCATTTCCCTTAAAATGTTGATATTTTATCGCTTCCATTTACGTTTAACTTATGATTTAAAAGAAAAAAATGAACTTATTCTATTGAGATTATTAATATTTCCTTATTTTTGTGACAAAGTGAAAGAATAATCTAACGGCAATTTAAAAAGTTCAATCAGTATGGCACAACATCAATTAGATGATTTGGATGAAAAGATCCTTCAGCTTATCATTGGCAATGCGCGTTTGCCTTTTCTGGAAGTAGCCCGCGAATGCAACGTTTCGGGAGCAGCTATCCATCAACGTATTCAAAAGTTAACCAGCATGGGGGTGATTAAAGGAGCAGAATTCATTGTCGACAACACCAAGGTCGGCTATGAAACCTGTGCGTATATGGGGCTTTTCCTCCAATCTCCGGGACAGTTTCCGGCAGTAACCGAAGCGTTATTGCAGATCCCTGAAGTGGTGGAATGTCATTACACAACCGGGCAATATGACCTTTTCATTAAGATCTATGCCAAAAACAATCAACATCTCCTCCACATTATCCATCAAAAACTGCAACCGCTGGGCTTGGCTCGTACCGAATCGCTTATCTCTTTCAAGGAAGCATTCAAGCGCCCGATCCCCATCGACTTTGGCAAAGAATTTGAATAACGGATTCGCTTCTATCCCTATAAAAAGCCCCGCATTCCTTTAGAATGCGGGGCTTTTCTGTTTTTATCATCGTTCGCTTTTCTTAGAACTCCGCATTCTTGGGTGTCCGTGGGAACGGTATGACGTCGCGAATGTTGGCCATGCCGGTCACGAAGAGCAACAGACGCTCGAATCCCAGACCAAATCCGGCGTGAGGCGCTGTGCCGAAACGGCGTGTGTCCAGATACCACCAGATATCTTTGTGAGGCACACCCATCTCTTCGGCGCGGGCAACCAGCTTGTCATAGTCTTCTTCACGCTGCGACCCGCCAATGATCTCTCCGATCTTCGGGAACAATACGTCCATAGCACGCACGGTCTTTCCATCCTCATTCTGCTTCATATAGAACGATTTGATCTCTTTCGGGTAGTCGGTCAATATCACCGGACACTTAAAATGTGCCTCTACCAGGTAGCGCTCGTGCTCGGATGCCAGGTCGGCTCCCCAGAAGATCGGGAACTCGAACTTATGTCCGTTTGCTACGGCCTCTTCCAGAATCTTCACCCCTTCGGTATAGGTCAGACGGATAAACTTACTGTCTAACACAAACTTCAAACGCTCTACCAGGTCGTCGACCTCTTCGTTCTTATACAAATGTTTTCTGGCACCGTTCAGGAACTGAATATCATCCATACAGTTATCGAGCGCCCATTGCAGACAATACTTGATAAAGTCTTCCGCCAGGTCCATGTTCTCCTTGATCTCATTGAAAGCCACTTCCGGTTCGATCATCCAGAACTCGGCCAGGTGGCGCGGGGTGTTCGAGTTTTCCGCGCGGAAAGTCGGGCCAAAGGTATAGATAGCCCCTAAAGCCATCGCTGCCAATTCGCCTTCCAATTGGCCGGAAACCGTCAGACTGGTCTCTTTGCCAAAGAAATCGTTTTCGTAGGCAATAGCCCCCTCTTCGTTTCTGTCGGGATTGTTCAGGTTCATAGTCGTTACCTGAAACATCTGTCCGGCTCCTTCGCAGTCCGATCCCGTGATAATCGGGGTGTGGAAATAGAAGAATCCTCTCTCGTGGAAGAACTGGTGAATAGCGATTGCCATATGATGGCGCAAGCGGAAGACGGCGCTAAAGGTGTTGGTGCGCGGACGCAGGTGGGCTATCTCACGCAGAAACTCCATCGAGTGTCCCTTCTTTTGCAACGGATAAGTCGCCGGATCGGCTGTTCCGTATATCTCAATCTCCGTGGCCTGGATCTCGGCTGCCTGTCCCTGTCCCTGTGATTCAACCAATGTGCCGTTCACACAGATACAAGCACCGGTCGTAATCGGTTTCAGATACTCTTCTCCGAATAGCTCCACATCGACAACAATCTGCACATTATTAATTGTAGATCCGTCGTTCAGCGCAATAAAATTGACTTGTTTACTACCTCTGCGGGTACGTACCCATCCTTTCACACAAACGGTTGTGCCGAAAGCCTCGCTCTTCAGCACATCTACAATCCTTGTTCTGCTAATTGTTTCCATATTTATTTATTATTAAGAGCGGCCCCTCCAACCTCCCCCGAGGGGAGGCTAAAAGAGGCCAAACTATGCTTTACTATGTTTCTCTTAAAAGCCTCCCCTAAGGGGAGGTTGGAGGGGCTTTTCTTTTATTCAAAAGCTCCCATACGAAGCGCGTTGACTTCCCTTTCGTTCAGATAACGCCATTTGCCACGACCCAGATTCTTCTTGGTCAAGCCGGCAAAATACACGCGATCGAGCTTCACGACATGGTAGCCCAATGATTCGAATATACGGCGCACAATGCGGTTGCGTCCGGAGTGGATCTCGATACCTACCTGGCTCTTATCCATCTCATTGGCATAGCTGATCGCATCGGCGTGGATTTCTCCGTCTTCCAGTTCCAATCCGTTGGCTATCTTTTCCATATCTTCGATCGCTACGTTTTTGTCTAACCACACGTGATAGATCTTCTTCTTCTTGAACGAAGGATGTGTCAGTTTGGATGCCAGGTCACCATCGTTTGTCAACAGAAGCACGCCGGTCGTGTTGCGGTCGAGACGTCCTACCGGATAGATACGTTCCGTGCAGGCATTCTTCACCAGATCCATCACCGTCAGGCGAGCCTGTGGGTCATCCGATGTGGTTACGCAGTTCTTCGGCTTGTTCAGCACGATATAGAGCTTGCTTTCGATCTGTACCGCTTTTTCATTGAACAATACCTCGTCCTGACGCGTGATCTTGGTGCCCAGTTCGGTTACCACCTCTCCGTTTACCTTTACGGCACCTGCCTGGATAAATTCATCAGCTTCGCGACGTGAACAGACACCGGCATTCGATAAGAATTTGTTCAGACGGATCGGTTCGTTCGGGTCGGCCAATACCTCTTTGTACTTCAATTGCTTTTGTACGCTGTATTTGTCGTTCGGGCTATAGCCTCCGCCACCCGGACGTTGTTGCGGGCGACGATTGCCAAAGCCTCCGCCCTGTGGGCGATAGCCTCCCTGTTGCGGGCGGTTGCCATACGAAGGACGTCCCATGCCACCTCCCCGGTTGTCATACTGGTTGACACGGGCATCGCCTACGCGCGGTCTTCTTTTCTTCAGACCGTCGTCTTGCTGTGAGCCTTCCGGTGAGGCCGAATAAACACGTCCTCCGCGGTCGTCGTAACTCGGACGTTGCGGACGGTTGTAGCCTCCTCGGTCATTGCCGTATGAGGGACGGTTGTTGCCATACGAAGGACGGTTGTTACCATATCCTCCGTCACGGTTACCTCCGTAACCTCCATCGCGGTTTCCACCATAATTTCCTCCACCGCTACCGTATGACGGGCGGTTGTTTCCATAAGAAGGGCGATTGTAGCCCCCTCCCTGGTTGTCGTACGAACGCGGACGTTGCGGACGATCGCCATAGGATTGACGTTGGTCTCCATACGAAGAGCGGTTGTCTCCATAGGATCTGTACCCTCCACGGTCGTTGTTTTGACGGTTGTTGTAGGGTCTCCGTTCATAGTTGTTACCTTCGGGTTTGTTGTAACCTTGATTGTAAGGTCTTCTTTCACCATCCTGGTCTGTGTTTTCCCTGCGGATACTTGGTATCACTTTTCTGGGGCGCGGTTGAGATTCATCTCTTTCTTCTGTCGTCATTGTTGTACTGCTTTAATTAATCTTCAAAAAGCAACCTCACGGTTGCCCGTTTTTACTAACACTGAAATTTGATTTTTAAATATTTAAATACCTGTATAATTATGCGGCGTTATCGCCTTTAATTCCTCTTTTACGGATGCTTTGACATCCAATGTATCAATAAACTGCTTAATCGACTCCTCTGTTATACCCTCATTGGTTCTCGTCAGCGCTTTGAGCGCTTCATAAGGTTTCGGATATCCTTCCCTGCGTAAAATAGTTTGAATACCTTCTGCTACGACTGCCCACATCTTATCCAAATCTTCCCGAAGGGCTGTTTCATTTAATAACAATTTACCCAACCCTTTTGTTAAGCTGGCCAAGGCGATTTCCATGTGTGCCAGGGGCACGCCAATGTTACGCAATACGGTGGAGTCGGTCAGGTCGCGTTGCAGGCGCGATACCGGCAATTTGCCCGCGAGATGCTCCAACAATGCGTTGGCAATACCCAGGTTCCCCTCCGCGTTTTCAAAATCGATCGGGTTCACCTTGTGCGGCATGGCCGACGAGCCTACCTCTCCGGCTTTGATCTTCTGTTTGAAATACTCCATCGAGATATATTGCCAAAAATCGCGGTTCAGGTCGATCAGGATGGTGTTGATGCGCTTCATGCCGTCGAACGTCGCTGCCAGGTTGTCGTAGTTGGATATCTGCGTGGTCCATTCTTCGCGTTGCAGTCCCAATACGTCGTTCACAAAATGGTTGCCAAACGCGCGCCAGTCCTGTTCGGGATAGGCCACGTGATGCGCATTGAAGTTGCCGGTGGCTCCACCGAATTTAGCCGATACGGGGATCGCTTTCAGCATCGCCAACTGCTGCTCTAAGCGGTAGGCAAATACCATCACCTCTTTTCCCAAACGGGTGGGCGAAGCGGGTTGCCCATGCGTTTTGGCCAGCATCGGAATGGCACTCCATTCTTCCGCTTTTGCTTTCAACAGATCGATTGCTCCCTGCAACGAAGGATAAAACACCTCTTCGAGCGCCTCTTTCAACGAGAGGGGCACCGACGTGTTGTTGATATCCTGAGAAGTCAACCCGAAATGGATAAACTCATGATACTCCTCCGAAAGGAAGCCTTTCGCCTTTTCCTTAATGAAATATTCCACGGCCTTCACGTCGTGGTTCGTCGTATTTTCAATCTCTTTTACCCGCAGGGCATCCGCTTCCGAGAAATGCACGTAAACACCTCGCAAACCCTCTTGTATCGCAGGCTCACGAAGTACACTCAGTTGCGGCAGATACTCCGACAACGTAATCAGATATTCAACCTCCACACGTGTTCTGTACTTTATCAGCGCATATTCTGAAAAATAAGCAGCCAGGCTCTCTGTTTTGTTTCTGTATCGCCCATCAACGGGTGAGATCGCAGTCAATGTTGTTAACATCATGTTAGTCCATTCATATAAGGAGCACAAAGTTAATACATTCTTCGTAAACAAAAGCAAAACAGTCCCCTTTTTTACTTTTTTCGATAAATAACTATACACTGCCCTAAGCAACCTCCAACTACCCCTAATCCTCCGGCAAGCGAAGTGTAAAGCAAAATGATGATTTAATTTGAGGTGGTCTCTCTCGAAATGTTAAAATCGCGATTGTAAGCAAAACGCCTATTTTACTTACAAATCCATACGTTAAAAAGTGTTTCTCCCGGGAGTTTGTCTCCAAAGTCCCGCTTTTTTGCGCGCAAAGTCCCTCGGAAATTACAAATCGTAAATTGGGGGTTTCGTCGGAAATAAGCAAATTAACATTTGTTAAGAATCAGAAAAGGTGATTCATCTGAAAGAATATCTCTTTACAGGATTATTCGATCTTTAGCTGATATCCCTTTTTGAAATCATTCAGAATAGTGATTTGGGGAATCTCTTTTATCTCTTCCCGGAGCCTGCCTATGGCACGGTTTATACTTCCCCGACTGGCGCTTTTATCATGCCGGCTACAGATCTCCTGTATGGACTCAAAAGAGAGGTAACGACCGGGGGCTTGCAGGAAAGCCACAAAAAACGCTGCCGGAAGCGGCGACAAACGAACTTTTCTTTCGTCACCTATTCTAATCACCTTTTCCACGGGATCATACAAAATTTCCTCTCCAATCCTCAGTCTATCATTGTTTGTTATTTGATGATTAGGATTGTCTATGATCGGTTGGATAACAGCCTGTTTTCGGATAATGTCTAAAAAAATACTCAACAAAAGAAACCAACCAGTCAAAAGGAAGGTAATGCCCCAAAATGTAGAAGAGTAAAGAAGCATAGGAAAAACAGCCGTTTTCGCATATCCTTGTACAGTCATTTCCTGATTGACTCCTAAAAAGACAGGCTCTGTCCGGAGGGCTGTTTCATAAAAGTGATCATCATTTCGGCTTTTGTACTCCTTCTTTTGCCTGTTGTCCATATAGGTAACAGCCGTTTTCGCATAAATCTTTCGCTGTGTTAAGTTGTTTTGAAAAAGACTGTCTAATACAGATACATCGATAGGGTTTTTTATATATAGGTAAGATTGAGAGAATTGATACAATTTTTGTTTATCTGTCAATTGTCCTTGTTCTTCTGTTTTTTCAATAGGGATTACCGTGTCATTATAGCTGATTATCATCTGATCGTTTTGTGTGCTCGAAGACCCGGTGAACAAAGGAGTATTTTCTACCGCATCGCGTTTCTCGAAATCTTTCTGAACGACGGAAGAAAATTCGGATTCCAATTGTTCCTTCAGTTTCTTTTCTCCATTCTTTACCAGCCATATTACCCCCCAAACATATAACAGACAGAAGGAAACGGACAAAATAATAGTCATTTTTTTACTCTTTCCCATAACACCTACTTTTTATATCCTTGTTATTGCGAGACGAATTTAATACATTTTGGATACATTTTAGATACATTTTAGATACAAAAAATAAAAGTTCGAATTTGTCTAATTTACACCTTCGGTTTTTTGGTAAATTCAAAATAATCATTATTCTTTGTGGAAATAAATTGAATACATAATTATGAAAACAAAGGTAAAAATGATCTTTTTATGCATCTGTCTTATGGTTGGTTCCTATCTACTAATCAAAGGAGACAAGTCGCTTCCCAACGAGTTGGTTCTGGTGAATATAGAGGCTTTGGCCGAAGAAGAATCTATCCCAAAATATTTCTGTAGAGGAATAGGTACTATTGATTGCTATGGCAATAAAGTTGAGTTTATGATCGACAATTACAGCTTGAAGTAACCCATCCCTCCTGATGGAAAAATACCTTTTGATTCTACCCTTTTTTCTTCTCTTTCTTTCCTGCCACGAATCGGACAAACAGCGGATCACCCGCCTGGTGACCGAGTGGCAGGGGAAAGAGATCCTTTTCCCCGATGAAATGGTGTTTTCTCAATATGCGACCGACGCGGTGGAATGGCCAGTTTTGGAAGCTGACTATAAGGTGTTGGTGTTTGTGGATTCGTTGGGGTGTATCAGTTGCAAATTGCAATTGCCCAAATGGAAAGAGTGGATCGCGCAGGTAGATTCTATTACAAATGGCCATATGCCTTTCCTGTTTTTCTTTCAATCATCGGATCAGAAAGAGATTCGTCACCTTTTGAAACGAGATGATTTTGATTATCCGGTTTGCCTCGACAGGGAAGACCAATTAAACAAATTGAACAACTTCCCTTCCGATATCACCTTTCAGACCTTTCTATTAGATAAAGACAACCGGGTGGTTAGCATCGGTAACCCCATCCATAACCTGGCAGTAAAAGATCTTTATCTAAAGCAGATTACAGGAAGCGTCACTCCCTCTACATCGAACCAACCCATCCGAACCACCGCCGAAGCGGAGCAAACAGAGATCAACCTGGGATCTTTTGAAAAGAACGAAAGCAAGAACGCGGTCTTTACCCTCCGAAACACCGGAGAGAAGCCGTTGGTGATTATGGATACAGCCACCACCTGCGGCTGCGCCTCACCCAATTTCGACAAACATCCGGCGCAACCGGGAGAGACATTGCAGGTAAAGGTAATTTATACACCCAAGGAGAGTGGTTTCTTTAACGAGACCATCACCGTTAAGTGTAATACGGAGAAGTGGATAAAACTAACGATATTAGGGCAAGTACTTTGATGAAAAAAACCTTTGTGTGACTTAGAGCTACTTGGTGGTAAAAAAACTCATTATGGTATTATTACCACGAAGTCACACAAAGGCGCACAAAGTAAAGAATAAATAAAAGTAAAATCAGGGGACAGGTAAAAAAAGAGGGAGAACTGCCCTAAACCTTGAAGCATAGAAGCAGTCTCCCCGGCTTGTCCCTCCAAACCATAAAAAAGGAAAGGAGGAAGCTTATGAAGAACAAAGATAGTGAAAGCTGAACATAGAACCAAGCTTATTTGCTTTACGCTTGCGCTAAGCGACCGTTGGTTGAGTTATGTTGAGGCGCATCCTATCTTATCAAAATGTACTTAGAAATGGTGAAAGTACAAATAGCAGGCACTCATGTACAGACAAGGTTCACTTCCCGAAAAGTGGAAAAGGTATCGGTACACGGTGTAACCCATAATCCGCGGAAGGAAAGTAGGTAGATTATGGATGAAAATTAAATGAAATTAATTAACAATTTAATGATTCAAATCATGAAAAAAAGAATTTTAAGTATCGTTATGGTAGCAGTGATAGCTGTTACAGCAGGATGGAATGTGTATCGGAGTGAAAGCAAAGTTGCGCTGTCTGACCTAGGGCTGGCTAATGTGGAGGCGTTGGCGTCTTGTGAAAAGCTGTTAGGGACTTGTTGGATGAACTATTCAACTTGGGAATGTTGTGACGCTGGCAATTATGCATGTGCGCCTTGTGATTAACACATATTTTAAGTATGTTATGTAAAAACATATGAGGGTTGAAAAGAGATGTTATTTTCGACCCTTATTGTTTTGTTCATTCCATTTATAGAAAATTGTTTATAATTATAACACATGAAAAAAAAATACATATTATTGTTGGCTCCTCTGCTAATTTGTTCTTGCAGTACAGAGAATAATCGTGATTTCATTTTAGAAGAAAGCGGTGAGTCTCTTTTGTTTGAATTGGACAGGTCAACATATCCGACCATTCCCACTCTTTCGATAGTAAGCGATGGGGGAGAAGAATACCTAAGTATAGAGAATCGTGATTGTAATCAAATAATATTCTATAATCTTAAAAACGGAAACCGAGATTTTACAATTGACGCAGAGGTTTCTGGTTCTAATGGGGTCGGGCCTTTCTTGGGATATTACATACATAATTTAGATAGTATATTCCTGACATCTATTCATACCGCAGAAATACCTTTAATAGATAGAAACGCAAATGAAATAGATAAAATACAATATGAATATTCAACGAACGGCTTAAAATTATTTAAAAAACAATCATTGACATCAATGGTCTATCATCCTTTGGAATTAATAGATAATAAATTGTATGTTTGTGTAGGAGCCAACAGACATGCCGAAAGGAACCCTGTGTCGGTATCCATCGATCTGGAGACAAAAGAAGTGCGTGAGTTGAATTTTTATTATCCGGCTTTGCCTAATGTCGATAACAAAAACAAAAGGTCGAGTAGCGAAGATTATTTCAGCCGATGCTTTAATGGCGAAAACTTCATATATTCATTTCATTATGACGAAAACATTTATATTACATCCGTTGACCACAAAGAACAACGAAAGATTCCCGTGAAGAGTTATTATGTAGACAAAATATCAATACCTGACGACTACGACTATACAACAGATTTTCGCCAGGGAGCGAGAAATCTTTGTGAAGGATCTTATTATGGAAATTTAATCTATGACAAATACAGAAATGTTTATTACCGGATAGCTTACCCTAAAACATCCATCGAAAGCGGAGTAGATGCTGTATCATTAATTCAATTTGGGAAGAAAAACTTTTCGATAATAATCCTTGACAATGAGTTTGATATTATTGGGGAGACCCGCTTCCCCGATTATAGATATAATTCATATCTGTTATTTGTAAACAAAGACGGACTGTATATTTCAAGCTCACACTGTATGAACCCGAACTATAGTGACGATGTTTTAAGTTTCGTTCGGTTCGACTTAAAGAGAGAATAGATAATCTTGATCATACCATTATGAACTACTACCTTTCTATTTTTTTTCTTCTCGTTTTTACGGTCTGTTATCAGTTGCTTACTTGCACAAGGAAAAAGAGATGCTTAACTTTAACGAGGCTATCACTAAAAACAGAATGATATGAAAAAGAAAATAAGTGGATTCGTTATGGTAACAGTGATAGCTGTTGCAGCAGGATGGAATATATATCAGAGTGAGAATAAAGTCATACTATCGGAATTAGCGTTGGCGAATGTG
>NZ_JARXWI010000005.1 GCF_029893085.1 Parabacteroides sp. PFB2-10 | reverse complement strand
CGCCGATGGTACTGCTCACAAGGTGGGAGAGTAGGTAGCTGCCGATTTAAAGTGAAAAGAGCTTGTTCTTAATTGAACAGGCTCTTTTTTTGGTTAAAGGGGCTTTAAAGGCTTAAAAATAGTGTATATATGTAACTTTGCCAATATCCTTTTGTACTCAAGCTGAAAAACAGATTAGAATTATCTGGTCAACTAATAATAACAATTCATCATCTGAAGAAAGAGTCCATAACACAGAGCATTCTTTGTCTCGTCATCTTTCAACTCAAGAAGCATGTCGAACGCTACTGAAATAAATCCCAAGGTCTCTATACAGAGAACATCATAATCATCAAATTCTTCCCTGTAGCGAGGGTTTATAATAAGCATTATCTCTGCAAATGTAATATACTTCTCCCTGTCGAAAACCGAATTTTCAGAACTCTTTATGTATTCATCTAATATGCCCCATCCTGTATCATAAGCTACCGTGCGGTAACCTGCACTTATTCCACACATATCGATGTATTGATCAGAAAGAAGCCTCATGGCGTGTATCTTATCCATCTTTGCTCCTGCCTCAACGTGCCTAACAAAATCATCTAACGACGCTTTGCGCTTGGCAAAGATTACCGTGAAAGGTTCGCATCTCTGAACAGCCGTTCTGATTGATGTCGCCAATTCTATTAAGGGAATTAATACCTCTTCTATGTTCGATTGTGATAAACGGTGTTCACCGTCGAACAGTTGAAATTGATTATAATAAATGCGATACTCTTCCAAGCAATTAACTAAATGGTCTTCTTTGCTAAACAATGCCCAAGTGAATGCTTTGTCATAATCGGTGATTTTATCAAACTGTTGTTGCTCCATCTCCAGATAGGCATCACACAATTCTTCCGTTATTTCGTATTCGGTACTGCCATCTTCTCGTTTATTTAAGAATGGATTGATGCCTAATCGCTTTCGCATCGTTTCGGAAACATGAAATGCCGGATTGACAAGTATTTTCTTAAAACCATGTAGTTGTTGTGCAAACAGGCCACCCATAGATGTGCCTACAATAAGGTTGGGCTTCTCTTTCTCACAGAGGGAAACAAGTAATTCCAGTGCTTCCTGTGGATCGATAGGTAAATCGGGAGCAATTACTTGGCATTGAGGCAACAGCGTTCTCAATGTTTTAACGGTTTGGGAATTGCCCGAGGAAGAGAGTCCGTGGATGTATATCATTTTTTTCATAAATAAATTCTCTTTTTTTGATGTGATAGGGGTAATTATACACAAAACTATCGTGGAATTTCAAATATTTGTATCACCCCTGTATTTTTCTTTCACAGAAATGAAATTATTTGGCTTCTCTGTATATAATTACTTCGAGTTAATCACCTCTTTTGAGGTAGGGAGACCCAAAAACAATTAGTATGTTTTAGAGTGACTGAAAATTTGTAAGTGTACAACATAATACATAAAAACAAATCATGGAATACATTAAAAAGAATTTTGAAGAGTGGAAAACTCTTGGATACTGCAAGGATGCAGTAGAATTGAATGAGAAAATAGGGACTGAATATTTTAGAACTGATGAACCACATTTCCTGACTGGAGATATTCATGCAGAGTTGGTATTAGTTCAGTTGAATCCCAAAAGAGATGAAGACTACAAACCGCGCAACTATGTGGATTTTGATGATTATTGGAACTGGTTTACATCTTTTGGAAAGATGAACTATGGGGTTGATTCGCCGAGGACTCACAAATCAGTATTTGACAGCAAGCAAGTCCGTTTCTTGAAACCGTTTAATCTCCTCCCGTTCAAAGAAGGAGATAAATATCACAACCTGGAAGTGGCTATTGATAAGAAGCTTCAATTAGAGCTGGTGCCGTTTGGCTCGCCTAATTTTGATTATAAAAAGATAGGTGCCGAAAACTTAAAACCTTATATCCAACGATTGATGGATATACTGGCTCTGGCTGACAGAAAGGTTATTATCTTCTGCGGGAAAGTATTTGAGGATTTACTCAAAGAGCAGATTATACAAAAAACTCCTCCTCTCACTTCCCAATTGCAAAAGGTAGATGGAACGATGACAAAGAAAAAATTTAGTGCGATTAACATTAAAATGAAGATAGGCGATAAAGAGGTGGTTGCTTGCATTGCTCCTCAATTTGCCTTACAAGGCTGTCCGATTACTAAATATGGCGAAATGATTAGTGAGCTGTACGGAAAGTTCTAAAAAAGAAATCTAACTTATTTATCCTAATAGAAGAGGGTGTGTCAAGATCTTAGTTTGACACACCCTCTTCTTGTACCGTATATGTTGATTTCAGAATGATTTGAGAGGGAATAAAGTCCATCTTTTTCAGTGTAAGATATCTTCATTCAATGGCAGAAGATTAGGTTGTTTCAAAAACATCGATTGTAAGCAAAAATGGCTTTTTGCTTACAATCTCATACGTTAAAAAGTGTTTCTCCCGGGAGTTTGTCAAAAAAGTCCTGCCTTTTTGCGCGCAAAGTCCCGCTGAAATTACAAATCGTAAGTTCGGGGGGGGGATTGGCGCTGCACTCAGCTTTGCCTATTTTTGCGAGATTCTCACTATCTTTGCATAATATAGGATGCACCTTAGCATAGCTCAAGCAAGCTTGGCTCTGCATTCGGCTTTCACTATCTTTGTACTCAATTAGAAAAGAGAAGAAATAAGTTCATGTATTATATAGAAGAGGAAGAAATAGAAAAACATCTTTCTACAAAGACCTTCCGGTTGGTATCGGAAGTGGCTGATGAATTACAACTGGAAACGTATGTGATTGGGGGATATGTCCGGGATATCTTTTTGCGGCGTCCTTCGAAAGATATTGATATAGTCACTGTTGGTAGTGGCATAGCTTTAGCTAAAGCGGTGGCTGCTAAGTTGGGGCGTTCTGCTTCCCTTTCTGTTTTTAAGAATTTTGGTACGGCTCAGGTGAAATTGGGTGATATAGAGCTTGAGTTTGTTGGTGCCCGAAGAGAATCCTATAGCCGGGATAGCCGTAAGCCCATTGTGGAGGATGGCTCTCTGGCCGATGATCAAAACCGGCGTGACTTTACGATCAACGCCATGGCCTTTTGCCTGAACAAAGAACGTTATGCTGAATTAGTGGATCCTTTCGGTGGCTTAGACGATCTGGAAACCCTGACTATCCGCACCCCCCTCGATCCGGATATTACCTTTAGTGATGACCCTTTGCGTATGATGCGGGCCATCCGCTTTGCCACCCAATTGGGCTTCTTTATCGATCCGGATACATTCGATGCGATCGAACGCAATAAAGAGCGTATCGAGATCATCTCCAAAGAACGCATTATAGACGAATTGAATAAGATTATTCTTGCGCCCAAACCTTCTATCGGTTTCGAATTGCTGGACAAATGCGGTTTGTTGGATATTATCCTGCCGGAGTTGACCGCCTTGAAAAAGACCGAAACAAAAGAGGGGATCGGACATAAAGATAACTTCGCCCATACCCTTATGGTGTTGGATCGATTGAGTAAGACCTCCGATGATCTGTGGCTTCGTTGGAGTGCCTTGTTGCATGATATAGCCAAACCGACCACCAAGCGCTGGGATAACCGCCTTGGTTGGACTTTTCATAACCATGACTTTATGGGTATGAAGATGATTCCTGTGCTTTTTCGTCGGATGAAGCTGCCGATGAACGAGAAGATGAAGTATGTGCAGAAAATGGTTAGCCTGCACATGCGCCCTATTGCGTTGGCGGATGATGAAGTGACCGATTCGGCTATTCGTCGTCTTTTGTTTGATGCCGGCGATGATATTGACGATCTGATGAAGCTCTGTGAGGCCGATATCACCAGCAAGAACCCGGATAAAGTACGGCGTTTCCTGAATAATTTTCGCCTGGTGCGTGAGAAAATGGTGCAGATTGAAGAAAAGGACCGTGTGCGTAATTTCCAGCCGCCCATATCCGGTGAAGAGATTATGGAAACTTTTAACCTTCCTCCTTCTCAGCCTGTAGGAACCTTGAAAGAAGCAATCAAAAATGCGATCCTCGATGGTGTTATCCCGAATGAATACGAAGCGGCCCATCGGTTTATGATGGAGAAAGCCAAACAGATGGGGCTGGTGTAATCGATGGCCGGACTTTATATACATATTCCTTTTTGCGCCAAGCGTTGCCTTTATTGTGATTTCTTCTCTAATACGGATATGTCTTATAAGGAGGCCTATCTGAAAGCGCTTATCCATGAGCTTGCCTTGCGGCGTGACTACCTGGAGGGAAAACCGCTGGAAACAATCTATTTTGGCGGCGGGACACCTTCGCAGTTGAGCGCTTCCGACTACACCATTCTTTTTGATTCTATTGAGAAACATTTTGATTTGTCCAATCTGAAAGAGGTAACCCTCGAGGCTAACCCGGATGATATGACCGCCGTCTATGTCAAATCCCTTTCCGCATTACCCTTTAACCGGATCAGCCTGGGGGTGCAGAGCTTTGATGCGGACGATCTATTGTTTCTGAACCGGCGGCATACAGCCGAACAGGCTGTTCAGGCGGTAGAACATTGCCGCGAATATGGGTTTACGAATATCAGTATCGACCTGATCTATGGCCTACCCGGGCAGACCGAGGCGAAATGGCGAGCCAACCTCGACGCTTTTCTGCGCTTAGATATTCCGCATCTCTCGGCCTATCACCTGATTTATGAAGAGGGAACGCCTCTCTATCGGCTGTGGCAAGAGGGCAAGACTCAGGCGGTGGATGAAGAGGTGAGCCTGCAGCTCTTTTCTGCGCTTATCGATTCTTTGATAGATGCGGGCTATGAACCATACGAAATATCCAATTTTGCCCGTCCGGGTTATCTCTCCCGGCACAACAGCTCCTATTGGAATGATAAGGAATACCTGGGAGTAGGTCCTTCGGCTCATTCCTATAATGGGAAAGAGCGTAGCTGGAATGTCGCCTCCCTGCCGCGTTATCTGCAAGGGATAGAAAAGGGGAAACCGGACTTTGAAGTGGAGCGACTGACACTGACTGAGCAATATAATGACTATATCATCACCCGTTTGCGAACGATGTGGGGCATTTCCTACGCATCCATCCTTGCCCGCTTTGGTGAGTCTTATCTGTCTCATTGCCAACGAGAAGCTATCCCCTTTTGCCGGCAGGGATTATTGATAGAAGAGGGTGACAATCTCCGTCTTTCCCGCGCGGGAATCTTTCTCTCCGACAGCATTATGCGCGACCTTCTGTTTTGATAACTTTGAACGAAGTCCCGCTGTTTGCATGACGAATCTCGCAGTTTTAAGTACAAAAACTGCGCATTTTCACCTTTTTTGAGAAATAAAATGCTTGCATACTAAAAGTATTGTTATATATTTGTCGCGTTATAAAGTAGCAACGTAGTGCCGTATTTGTATATAATCGCTGGATGCAACGGAGCAGGTAAAACAACAGCTTCTTTTACAATTCTGCCGGAAATGCTGAAATGTAAAGAGTTTGTGAACTCCGACGAGATAGCCAAGGGGCTTTCCCCTTTTAATGCAGACAATATCGCCGTAGCCGTAGAAGCCAGCCGCATCATGTACAAACGTATTAAAGAGTTAATAGCAGCAGGCGAAACATTCGCTATGGAAACTACGTTGGCCACCCGGTCTGTTGCTAATCTGATTCGGGAGGCTCAAAGGGAAGGTTATTATGTTACGCTTTTGTATTTTTGGTTGAATACGCCGGATCTGGCTGTTGAGCGCGTGAAGATGCGTGTGGAGTCCGGAGGGCATAATGTGCCGGAAAATACGGTGCGCCGAAGATATGCCGTTGGCATCAAAAACCTCTTCAAACTATACCTACCCGTTAGTGACTATTGGATGATAACAGACAATTCCATGACTTCGATGGAGATTATAGCCAAAGGATTCAGGGATGAACGAAAAGAGATTTTCAATCCGATTATTTACAATAGACTTGAACAATATGAGTGAACAAGAAGTAAAGGAATTCGAAGAGAATATAGTAAAAGGCGCTAATATCGCATTTCAGAAATTAGTGAACGAGAAAAAGAAAGAAAACGGCGAATTGGTCTTCTCCCGCAACGGAAAAGTCTTCAGGGTAAAAGCCGTTGAATTGGAATCATTTGTATGTTAAAAGCAAACTATATTTTTTGAGAAACAAAAGAAAGAAATGGATAGGCAGATGAAATATTTCATCTGCCTTTTTTATTTTTTTTACGGGGGATTGTGATATTTGGAAAGCAGATGCGTCTAATAGATTATGTAAGCGTAAAACAAAAGAATACTCATTAAAAAAACAATGTGATGAAAAAGGTATTATTGATTCTTCTCTGTGTGTGTTTCGGCCTGTCGGTCAGTGCTCAAACCAACTCTCCGTTCAATGGGGCACTCTTATGGAAAGTCTCCGGGAATGGCCTGGATAAACCTTCGTATGTGTTGGGCACCTTCCATCTCTTTCCGGAAACCTTTGTGGATAGCATTCCCGGACTGCGCAACGCGATGCAGACCACGGCTCAGGTAGTAGGCGAAATAGATATGCTCGATATGGCATCGGCGCAAATGAAATTGATGCAGGCCGCCATGTTGCCGGAAGAGGAAAGCTATAAGAATTTATTATCCGACGACGAATACAAGCGCTTAGACGAGGGTCTTAAGGGACTTATCGGCGTAGGTCTCGACCAAATGGGCGGATTCAAACCCGGTATGATCTCTCCTTCGATCGCGATTATGCTGTACACCCAGATCGATCCGACCTACAACCCCACTACCTTTGTCGGGATCGATACCTATATGCAGCAAACAGCCAAGGAGGCAGGCAAGCCGGTTATCGGACTGGAGACCGTAGAAGATCAGATCTTTGCTTTGTTCGATGCGACCCCACAGCGAATGCAGATGGAGAGTCTGTTGTGCAGTGTCGAAAATATGGATGGCGCGGTTGACGAAATGAAGGTGTTTATCGAAGACTACCGTTCCGGCAATCTGAATAAGCTATACAATGATTCCTATTATGACACAACTAAACCTTGTCATGCGTATGGCCTGGCGGGAAAAGCCGCCCTGTTGGATAACCGCAATGCCAAATGGATGGAGCAACTACCGCAGATCATGTCCGACAAGGCCAGTATGATTGTTGTAGGCGCTGCCCACCTGGTGGCAGAAGAGGGCATTCTGAACCAGTTGGATAAATTGGGTTATAAGGTCGAAGCAGTAGGCGCCGGCAAGTAATCCGGCTGGATATGGTGCATACTTTTCCAAAGACTATAACGCGCCTCGGGGTTGATTTCCTCGAGGCGTTTTAGTATCTCTTTGAAGTCGGAGCGGCTGGACGTGGTTTCGTACGGGCAGTTCTTTGTCTGTTTCCGGTATGCCCGGTCTGCCGCTAAGGCGATCAATTCTTTTTCCGCAATCAGGCATAAGGGGCGGATAATCTCCATAGCAAATTTATCCATTCGGAGTAGGGGAGGCATGGTGGCGATCGCCCCCTGGTGCGTCATATTCATCAGAAGCGTTTCCAATAGATCATCCTGGTGATGTCCCAGGGCAATCTTGTTGCATTTCTCCTCTTTGGCTATGTCGAACAAGGCCTTGCGGCGCATCCAGGAGCAGAGAAAACAGGGCGATTTACGTTTGTCGGTCGAAGGGTCGAATGAGGTGTGGCGTACGATAAAAGGAAGGTCGTATGCCTCTGCTACGGAACGCAGATAATCGATATCCGAACTATATGGGATATTATCCATCACCACATGCGCTACCACCACAGTGAACCGTGGGCTGAAGATCTTCGCACGCCTGCCCAATAGCTCGACCAATGCCAAAGAGTCTTTCCCGCCCGATAACCCCACCAGAATGCGGTCGCCGTCGTTGATGAGTCCATACGTGCGTATGGCCTTGATAAGCTTTGCGTCTATCTTGCGAACAAGGCGTTCTTCTGTCGTTTCCTTTGCCATAAAATGATGAATTGAGAGGCAAAAATAGTGATTTTCAAGAAAAAGTCCGCAAGGACTTTGTGAACCGGATATTCAAATATGGGAAAATTGGAAGGAGATGGGAGATAGGAAATAGGGAATTCAGATAATGTAATATGTGAAGGTTATAGAAATCACTATCCAAGGCTCCCCTTCTTAGAAAAGAAGGGGGTGGACCATCGCTTGCGATGGTGGGGTAGTTTGATATATTAAAAATCACACATTTGTTCTGTTTTGTGTATTTGTGACTATCAAAGAAATAGGAAAAACATTTATAAAGAATTCAAATTACCCCACCGCTGCAAGCAGCGGTCCCCCCCTTCTTTTCTAAGAAGGGGAGCTTTTAGATACTGATCTGATATACCTTGTATCTTCAATTCCTTCCCAACTTGAAGATCCCACCGTGCATTTCCGCACCCCAACCTCTGAATTGTTAAAATACGGACTGTAAGCAAAATGCCCGTTTTGCTTACAAATCCATACGTTAAAAAGTGTTTCTCCCGGGAGTTTGTCTTCGAAGTCCCGCTTTTTTGAGCGCAAAGTCCTGCGAAAATTACAAATCGTAAATTGGGGGTTTTGGTGAAGATAGACGAATTAACATAAATTAAACAATCAGGTCCGATTTATAAAAAAAGAAGAGAATTCAGAAAAGGCTATTTTATTGTTGTTAAAAAAATTACTTTTGTTCCTAAATTAATTCTATGGAAACACACAATCTTTCTCCCTTGCGTAAAGGGATAATCGGCGTACAGTTTTTGTTTGTTGCTTTTGGAGCAACTGTTTTGGTGCCACTATTAGTAGGTCTTGACCCGGCTACCGCTTTGTTTGTGGCTGGCGTAGGAACCCTTATTTTTCATCTGGTAACCAAAGGTATCGTTCCGATTTACCTGGGTAGTAGCTTCGCGTTTATAGCGCCCATGATTAAAGCGACCGAGTTGTATGGCCTGCCCGGCACCATATTTGGCTTGATCGGGGTGGCTATCGTCTATTTTCTTATGAGCGCGTTTGTGAAGTGGAGGGGCATTCAATTTATTCAACGCCTGTTTCCGCCGGTCGTTATCGGGCCGGTTATCATTCTCATTGGTATCTCGCTGTCCAGCACAGGGGTGAATATGGCGAAAGAGAATTGGGTCTTAGCGCTTATCTCTTTGGCGGTTGCGGTTGCCGTTTCCATCTATGCGAAAGGGCTCTTAAAACTAATACCCGTATTTTGTGGCATCATTGCCGGATATGTCGCCGCATTTCTTTTCTACGAAATAGACTTCTCGGTCGTACGCGAAGCGGCCTGGTTTAGTCTGCCCCAGTTTGTCTTTCCGCAGTTCTCCTGGCAAGCTGTTGTTTTTATGATCCCGGTGGCTATTGCTCCGGTCATTGAGCATATTGGTGATGTGTATGTGGTGAACACGGTGACGGGAAAAGATTTCGTGAAAGATCCGGGGCTCCATCGCACCTTTTTGGGCGATGGCCTGGCCTGTCTTTTCTCCTCCTTTGTGGGTGGCCCTCCGGTTACTACCTATTCGGAAGTGACAGGCGCTATGGTATTGACCAAAGTGTATAACCCGCAGGTGATTCGTGTTGCAGCCGTAGCGGCTATTCTTTTTTCTGTTATCGGAAAGGTGAGCGCGTTGTTGAAATCAATCCCTAATGCTGTTCTGGGCGGTATTATGCTGTTGCTTTTTGGCACAATCGCCTGTGCCGGTATCTCCAATATGATTCACAACCGTACCGATTTATCGGATACCCGCAACATTGTCATTGTCTCGTTAACCCTTACGATTGGTATAGGAGGAGCCGTTTTAACCTGGGGTAATTTCACCCTGTCGGGCATCGGGCTGGCTGCGATAACCGGTGTTTTATTAAACCTTATTTTGCCTCAGAAACAGAAATCGCTATAATGCACTTATTCGGATAAATTGCCCCACCTTCATATGCCCCTGGCTCCTAAGTATGTGGATGGCTGGATTATACACCTCCCATTTAGGCGGAGAGGGTTCTCTTTTATGGCAACAACTCTTTTATCTCTTTGGGATTTGCTCTTGTATCTTCTATTGAAACAACTAATATTGTTTTTCCCTGAATTGTATAGTATAACACATTCTGCGGAGTAACGACGCATCGCCTCAAAATAGATTCGCGATAACAAGGGAAAGTATATGGATTTACCTTTATAATAGTCAAACAGTGCTCTAACTCCCGTATAAAATCATTTTGCACAGCATACCCCCAATGCGTATACAGGTAATCAAGTATGAGGTCTAACCGCTCTTCAGCACGGAAAGAAAAGTATACCTCAAATCCCAAGCTTTATACGTTTTAATAGGTTTTCAGCAGAAACATATTCTCCCTTTTCGTATTGTTCAAGGCTAACAGTTAAATCATCCCAAATATAGTCATCTATCTCCCTATTATCCTCCACTATCTTTTCTCTCAGGTAGGCTGTCTCCTCAACGAAAGGCTCCTCTGTCTGATAAACAGATGCCGGTTCATGGGGGTTGTCCTGCTTGCCGGCTTTGTCGTTTGTTTTGTACGTTTGTTTCATAGCTTTTGTTCTTCTTACAAAGATAGGGAAGTAATTGTTAATTGTTAATTATTAATTGTTAATTGTTTAGATAGCGGTTAAGGGGGAAGAGAACGTATCTTCTATTTCCTTCAAATAATCCCCTATTAACAGATTTGAATACCGCTACGGATTGTGCGTATAAAAATATTCTTATCTTTGAAAGCAGTTTAACAAAATGTTTGAACCTGAAACGATGAACCGCTTTACTAAAAAGATATTATACATAGTAGGAGTAGCCTGTATCAGTGCGTCCATGCAGGCACAGAGCCTGGATCAGGCCAAGAAACTATATGACGAAGGCAAATACGAAGAGGCAAAACCTGCGTTTGAACGGTTGGTGAAGCAATCGCCCAACAATGGCTCGTATAACCATTGGTATGGGGTGTGCTGTTATGAAACCGGCGATCTGGCTCAGGCCGAAACCTATCTGCAGGTCGGTGTACGCCGCAAAGTGATGGAGTCCTCCCGCTATTTGGCAGAGGTCTATTTCGCGCTTTACCGGTTTGAGGAATCAGCGGAGATGTATGAAGACTATATCGGGCAGTTGACAAAGAAAAAGCAGGATGTCGAGCCTTTCCAACTGAAAAAGAGCCAGGCGGAGAATGCGCAACGGATGCTCGATAAGGTAGAAGACGTGCAGGTGATCGATAGCGTGGTGGTCGATAAAGAGGGTTTCTTGAAGGCTTATGCGCTAAGTGAAGAGAGCGGGTCGCTGACGCTGTTTGCTGATTTTTTCGAATCGGAGCAGGCTGTTCCGTCGGTGGTCTACAAAAATCAGAAAGGCGATAAGATCTATTATGCCCGGGAGACGGACGACAATGCGCTCTGTCTTTTTACCCAATCCTACCTGATGGATCATTGGGGTGATGAGAAACAATTGCCCATGAATGTCAATAGCGATGGAGATGATAATTATCCTTTTGTATTGACCGATGGGGTGACGATCTATTATGCCTCGAAAGGAAACGGTTCGTTGGGTGGCTATGATATTTTTGTGACTCGCTACAATATGAACAGCGATACCTATCTGACACCGGAGCAGTTGGGCATGCCCTATAATTCGTTCGCTAACGATTATATGATCGTGTTCGACGATACCAAGAAGTTGGGCTGGTTTGTGTCCGACCGTTATCAGCCGGAAGATAAGGTGTGTGTATATCTGTTTATCCCGAACGAGCAACGCAAGCGCATAGAGAGCGAAGATACTGAAATGAAGAGAGCTCGGGCGATGCTGGCCGATATCCGTGTCACCTGGAAAGAGGGGGAGGATTATGCCGATCTGATCGAACTGGCTTACGAGGAGATCCCTTACGGCCGGGAAGAGATCAAAAAGGATTTTGAGTTTGTTATCACCAATGATCTTGTTTATTATACGCTGGAAGAGATACAGAGCCCGGAAGCCCGCAGCATTTATGAGAAGGTAGTGGCGCTGAATCGGCAGATCAAAGAGTTGGAAGAGAAGCTTGAAGGGCAGCGCGAGGCATATCATGCGGGCGATAACGCGCAAAAACAGCGTTTGCAACCACAAATCCTGCAAGGTGAACAGCAATTGGCTCAATTGTATAGTCAGCCCGAAGACTGGGAGAAGAAAGCGCGCAATGCGGAAATACTCTATTTGAGAAAAAACAACACACGATAATAAAAAATAAAGGTATGGATATAGTAATTATTGCCTTTCTGATGGGTTTATCCATCGCGTTGATTCTGGTAGAGGTGTTTCTATTGCCCGGCATTACCTTGGCAGGGATAGGGGGAGGATTGTTTGCCGTTGGTGGCGTGATCTATGCCTATACGATCAGTCCGATGACCGGACATATCACCTTGGTTGTTTCAGCGGTAGTTTTTATTATTATATTCTTCTGGCTGTTGCGCTCCAATTCGTTCCGGAAAGTAGCCCTCCATACGGATGTCGATTCGAAGATTACCTCTACCCGCGAGTTGGGAATCGAGGTGGGCGACGAAGGCATTACGCTCTCACGCCTGGCGCCCATCGGCAAGGCGTTGATAAAAGGGATCACGGTAGAGGCTAAGTCGCGGGAGGAATTTATTGACGAGCAGACAGAGGTGGTAGTAGTCAGGGTAGACGGTTATAATGTGATCGTCGTGCCTAAAAATGAAGAGATAAAATAATAGTATTAATCATTAATAAAGTAAAAACATGTACATGCCTATTGTATTATTGGTAGCAGCGATATTCCTGCTGATCCTGTTTTTCTATTATGTGCCGTTCCTGTTGTGGATCTCGGCCAAAGTGTCCGGGGTAAATATATCTTTACTTCAGCTCTTTCTGATGCGTATCCGTAATGTGCCTCCCGGGGTGATTGCGCGTGCTATGATCGAAGCCCATAAAGCCGGACTGAAATCGCTGACACGTGACGAACTGGAAGCGCATTACTTGGCCGGTGGCCATGTGGAACGTGTGGTTCACGCTCTGGTTTCGGCCTCTAAAGCAAACATCGACCTTTCGTTCCAGATGGCAACAGCGATCGACCTGGCAGGACGTGATGTGTTTGAAGCGGTGCAGATGTCGGTAAACCCGAAAGTAATCGATACCCCTCCGGTAACGGCTGTGTCGAAGAATGGTATCCAGTTGATCGCCAAAGCGCGTGTAACGGTACGTGCCAACATCAAACAGTTGGTTGGGGGTGCCGGTGAAGAGACTATTCTAGCTCGTGTAGGCGAAGGTATTGTGTCGTCGATCGGTTCTTCGGAAAACCATGAGACTGTATTGGAAAATCCGGATACCATCTCTAAACTGGTATTACGCAAAGGACTGGATGCCGGTACGGCTTTCGAAATCTTGTCTATTGATATCGCGGATATCGACATAGGTAAGAATATCGGTGCGGTGCTTCAGATGGATCAGGCACAGGCCGATAAGAATATTGCCCAGGCCAAGGCGGAAGAACGCCGTGCGATGGCTGTCGCTATGGAGCAGGAGATGAAGGCAAAAGCGCAGGAGGCTCGTGCGAAGGTGATCGAAGCCGAAGCCGAAGTGCCCAAAGCCATGGCGGAAGCATTCCGTAGCGGTAACCTGGGAATTATGGATTACTATAAAATGAAAAATATAGAAGCAGATACCGGCATGCGCGACTCGATCGCTAAGCCGGCACAGAATCCGAATAAACCGATTAAATAAGAGTCGTTTATGACGCGTGTTATTCCCGCTTCAGAAATGCCAATCAATGCAGATGGAAGTGCCTTCCATCTGCATTTGAAGCCTGAACAGCTGGCTGACCGGGTAATCCTGGTGGGCGATCCGGCAAGGGTTGGAACGGTAGCTTCCTATTTCGAGGAGGTGGAGTGTGACGTGAGCAGTCGCGAGTTTCATTCGATCACGGGGCGTTACAAAGGTAAGCGCGTTACGGTGGTCTCCCATGGCATTGGCGGGGATAATATCGATATCGTCCTGACAGAGCTCGATGCCCTGGCGAATATTGCCCTGGATAGCCGAACCGTGAAGCCGGGTTTCCGACAACTGACGTTGGTTCGGATCGGCACCTCCGGAGGCTTGCAGCCTTTTGTGCCGATCGGTACCTATGTGGCTGCTGAATGGTCGATCGGTTTTGATGGGGTGATCTATTTCTATGATAAAAATGAAGCCGTACGCGACAAGGCGTTTGAAACGGCTTTGTTGCAGCAATTGGAATGGAAAATAAAGGAGCTGCAGCCCTATGTGGTTCCGGCGAACCCCTCTTTGACGGAGCAGATAGCACAAGATGATATTATCCGGGGGGTAACCATTGCGACCAATGGATTTTATGGCGCCCAGGGACGTGAGTTGCGCCTTGCCTTAGCCGATCCTGCATTGAACAAAAAGATCGAAGCCTTCACCTATCAATCCCGGCAGATTACCAATTTTGAGATGGAAAGTTCTGCTCTGGCAGGCCTGGCTGCCCTGATGGGACACCGGGCGTTGACGGTATGTTGTATTATTGCCGGACGCGTCGCCAAAGAAATGAACACGCAATACAAAGACAGTTTAACCGGCCTTATCGAGAAAGTGTTGGAGAGGATTTGATTTTTCGATTGGAATAATGTAATGGATAAATAATATGTTTTAACTATGGAATTACAAGCTCGCAAAGAAAGAATTATTCGTATGATCCAGGAAGATATCCATACAGAAAAACTCTTGGACGAATTAGATATTTTCATAAAGAATAAGATTTACGAAGACTATCCTGCAAAAGAAAGTCCGGAAGAGATGCGTTTGGGGGTAAAAGAGGCAATTGAAGAGTATAAGACCGGAAAAGTAATTTCACATGAGGAGATGAAAAAAAGATTTACTTCATGAAAATCGTTTGGACTTATAGAGCGAGAAAGGATCTTGACCGTATATATGATTTTTATAAAGAAAAAAATAGCCATGTGGCTGTTGAAATTTGGAATGAAATTGTAAGTGCAGCAGATATTCTGCTTTTACATCCTAATATAGCACCCAAAGAACCGTTGCTCGCTGATTTTGAAAACGACCATCGTTCCTTAGTCGTTTATTCGGGATTATTTAAGCTAATATACTTTGTTGAAAAGGGTGAGGTTGTTATAACCCGGGTATGGGTATGTCGGCAAAATCCTAAGAATATATAACAGATAAACATACTATTTAATTTTCCTCTATCTTTGTAGGCTATATCGTTACTAATAATGTATGGGAAGAAGATCTGCAAAGAAAGAATATAATCCGAACCGTCCCCCTCGTGCGCGACGTGTCACTGTTGAAGAAAAAAACTCACTACTACCATTTCTTTTTCAGGTGCTCAACCAGCAAAGTAAGAGTTCTGTGAAAGCGATGCTTGGGCATGGGCAGATATCTGTAAACGGAAAAGTAACCACGCAATTTGATACACCTCTTGAACCGAAAGATGTGGTTGGTATCAGTTATGAACGTGGAAAGGTGGCGTTCAATCATCCTCAGTTGAGTATTTTGTGGGAAGATGATCAATTGATTGTTGTCCGCAAAAAAGAGGGATTGCTTTCGGTTGCCAATGTCCGCGAGAAGGAGCGTACGGTTGTTCATCTGTTGAGCAGCTATGTGAAGAAAATGGATCTCCGGAATAAGATATTCATGTTGCACCGTTTGGATAAAGACACATCGGGTGTCATGGTCTTTGCTAAGAATCGTGGCATTCAGGAGGCCTTTCAAACGGGCTGGAACCGATTGGTGACCGAACAGGTCTATAAGGCAGTAGTGGAGGGACGCCCGGAAAAGGAGAGCGATTTGTTGCACTCTTCCCATGCACTCGATGAAACGGATCTGCGATCGGTTGTTGTTGCAGAAGATGATGGTGATGAGGCTATTGCTCGTTATAAGGTGATCAAAGGCAATGAGATGTTTTCTTTGTTGGAGATTCGCCTGGAGAGCGGCCGACACAATCAGATACGAAATCAATTGGGCGCTTTGGGAAATCCTGTTGTCGGAGACAGGCGAAACGGCTCGGAGCATAACCCGGCAGACCGCCTGATGCTGCATGCCTCTAAGATTACCTTCGTACATCCGGGAACAGGAGCGGAAATGAGCTTTGAAACGCAAACACCGAGCACATTTAATACTTTGACAAAATAAACGCAAAACAAAATTAGTTGATCTAAACATGAAAAAGTTAACTGGCATTTTATTGTTTATTATGGTGGCCTTTATGGGCCAGGCGCAAATACTGGATCCTATCAAATGGAAAATAGAACTGGACGATCCCGGAACGGCAGAAAAAACACTGGTATTTACCGTTTCCTGTGAACCGGGATGGCATGTGTATGATATGAATCTACCAGAAGGCGGACCCGTCTCTACCTCTTTTACTTTCGAAACGGCAGAGGGTGTGGAATTGATTGGTAGTCCGACTCCTTCTGTTGAGCCGACTACGATTTACGATGATATGTTTGAGATGGAGCTTCGCTGGTATAGTGGTTCTTTCTCTTTTCGGCAGCCGATAAAGGTGACCGATGCCAAGAAGTTTAAGTTGGTGGGCGAGGCTGAGTTTATGGCATGCAACGATGAGACCTGTCTGCCGCCCGATCGGATAGACTTTGCTTTCGATCGCAAATCGATTCGCATGGATGCTGTAGCGGAGACAAGCGAAGAAGCGGTGAGTGATGAACTGGCTACCATAGAGGCAGATAAGAAAGACATTGTGGAGATCAAACCGATCTCTTTGGTAACGGCAGAACAAGCGGATGTTGTTTCCGGCCTGACAGACAATAGCGGTTTGTGGGAGCCGGTGGTCGAAGAGATGAAGGCCTATGGTGACCCGGTTGTTTCGGCCACGGATACCTCCTGGGTCTGGATATTCTTAGCTGGCTTTTTAGGTGGATTGATAGCTCTATTGACTCCTTGTGTGTGGCCGATGATTCCGATGACGGTCAGTTTCTTCCTGAAGCGCACCAAGGATAAGAAAAAAGCGCGGCGTGACGCGTATACCTATGGGATAGCCATCATTGTGATTTATCTGGTGATGGGTCTGTTGATCACCGCCGTGTTCGGGGCAAGCGCGTTGAATGATCTTTCGACCAATGCGGTGTTTAATATATTGTTCTTCCTGTTGTTGGTGGTCTTTGCCGTTTCCTTCTTTGGTGCGTTCGAGATCGTATTGCCCGCCTCCTGGACAAACAAGATGGACCAAAAAGCCGATTCGACTACGGGGCTACTGAGCATATTCTTTATGGCCTTTACATTGGTATTGGTCTCTTTCTCCTGCACCGGGCCGATTATCGGTACGTTGCTTGTACAAGCGGCCGCCATGGGCTCTTTGTTCGGGCCGGCTATTGGTATGTTTGGCTTTGCCCTGGCGTTGGCGATTCCGTTTAGCGTCTTTGCTATCTTCCCCCACATGTTGCAGAGTATGCCAAAATCGGGCGGATGGCTGAATTCGGTGAAGGTGGTATTGGGATTCTTAGAACTGGCGTTGGCCTTGAAGTTCCTCTCGGTTGCCGACCTGGCTTATGGATGGCGCATCCTCGACCGGGAAGTGTTCCTGGTATTGTGGATCGTTATTTTTGCCCTGTTAGGCTTCTATCTGTTAGGAAAGATCAAATTTAATCATGATAGCGACCTGAAGCATGTCTCTGTTTCGCGTCTGTTTATGGCTATTATCTCTTTTGCCTTCGCCATCTATATGATCCCGGGGCTTTGGGGTGCGCCGCTGAAGGCGATCAGCGCATTTGCTCCGCCCTTGTATACGCAGGATTTTAATCTGTATGATGATGAGGTGCATGCCCCTTACGACGATTATGAAGCGGGTATGGCCTATGCCAAGCGGGTGGGCAAGCCGGTTATGATCGACTTCTCCGGTTATGGCTGTGTGAATTGTCGGAAGATGGAAGCATCGGTCTGGACAGATGCCCGCGTGAAGCAGATGTTGGAGAATGATTATGTCTTGATTACCTTATTTGTTGATGATAAAACCCGCTTGCCGGAAACGATAGAGATTGAAGAATATGGACGTACGCGTAAGCTGAAAACGGTTGGTGATAAATGGAGTTATCTGCAACGGAGTAAGTTCGGTGCCAATGCGCAGCCCTTCTACGTTCTATTGGATAATGACGGAAAGCCACTCGCTCCTTCTTATGCGTATGACGAACGTGTGCCGCAATATTTGCAATTCCTGCAAGAGGGATTGAAACAGTATAAAAAGTAAAGATGACTGGAAGAGAAGAACAGATGAAAGCCTTCGGGCAACTGCTCGACATTATGGATGAACTGCGGGAGAAGTGCCCGTGGGATCGGAAGCAGACCAACGAGAGCTTGCGCTCTAACACGATAGAAGAAACCTACGAACTCTGTGACGCCCTGATACGGGATGATAACGAGAGCATTAAGAAAGAGCTGGGAGACCTGCTGCTTCATATTGTGTTTTATGCTAAGATTGGAGAGGAAAAAGGGGCTTTCGATATCAAAGAGGTGTGTGATACCTTGTGTAAGAAGCTGATATTCCGTCATCCTCATGTGTTCGGTACCGACGAGGCCAATACGCCCCAACAGGTGGAGCAGTCGTGGGAGCAGATAAAGTTGAAGGAAAAAGGTGGAAATAAGACCGTCTTGGAAGGAGTTCCTGCCGCGCTGCCTTCAATAGTGAAAGCGCACCGTATACAGGACAAAGCCCGGAATGTGGGTTTCGACTGGGATGAGCGCGAACAGGTGTGGGATAAGGTACAGGAAGAGATTGGTGAGTTGAAGGCCGAGATCGCTGCGATGGATGCGAATCGCATGGAAGATGAATTTGGCGATCTTTTCTTTAGCCTGATCAACGCGGCACGCCTGTATAAAATCAATCCGGACAATGCACTGGAACGTACGAATCAAAAGTTTATCAAACGATTTAATTACCTGGAGGCTTACGCCAATCAATGCGAACAATCTCTAAAGGCGATGCCTTTGGAAGAGATGGAACGTATATGGAATGAGGCGAAGAAAAATGAAGAATAAAGAATGAAGGATGAAGAATGATGAATTGTCTCTTAAAAATTCCTCATTCTTCATTTAAAAAGTATATATTTATGCCAAATTAGAGATAATGCAGCCATATATTGAAGATGAAATTGTGATGCAGTTGCGTGATCCGGATCAGCAGAGGAATGCTTTCGCAAAGGTGGTGAGCGCTTACGGGGAGAAGTTGTATTGGCAGATCCGTAAGATGGTGTTGGATCATGATGATGCGAATGATTTACTACAAAATACGTTTCTGAAGGCGTGGATGAATATTAATTATTTTCGGGGAGAGGCCAAGCTGTCGACCTGGCTGTATAAGATTGCCATTAATGAATGCATTACATTCCTTAATAAACAGCGCTCCCAAAACAATGTATCCATGGACGATACGGATGTTTTCCTATTGGAACGCTTGAAGGGAGACGAGTATTTTGATGGAGATGAGGCGCAAATGAAACTGCAGGAAGCTATATTGCGTTTACCGGAAAAGCAGCGGCTTGTGTTTCAGATGAAATATTATGAAGAGATGAAATATGATGATATGTCGGAGATATTAGGCACGTCGGTGGGCGCCTTAAAAGCCTCTTATCATCATGCGGTGAAAAAAATCGAGGAGTTTTTAACAAAAGATGTTTAAACCATTTCGTGTACGGATTGTCATACATGCAGAAAAGATAGCTTCTTATGGAAAAGAAAGATAATAAACTGGATCAATTCAAGGAAATGAATCCGTTTTCTGTGCCTGAAGGTTACCTGGAAAACCTGACGAGTCAGATCATGAGCCAGCTTCCCGAACAGCCGGAACAGATTGAAGAGCCCAGACAGGTGACAATGATGGCGCGTGTTCGTCCCTGGTTGTATATGGCGGCTGCGTTTTTGGGTTTGCTTCTGTTTTTCCGCACTTTAGTGAATGTGACGGATACGGGTGATGGCCATGCGACCGACTCCTTATTGGTGCATACGACTATCATGGACTCCTTCTATCCGGAAGAAGAATACTATGATGAAGAGGAAGAGTATTGGGATTATATAGAAAATACATATGCCAGCTATATATTGGCAGAAGAAATGCAGTTTTCTGAATAAAGTGACAACGAAACAGGGTTTTTTACATATTTTTGTAATATTATTTGTATGAATAAGATATTTATTGTTACATTTGTCGCAATTTCTGTGTTGTTCTCTTTTGACCTTTGTGCACAGCAAAACAATCAAGGGGGCAGAGACAATCGGAATGCTATGCGGGAAGCCTTTGAGGCTAAGCGAAATGCGTTCATAACTGCTGAAATGGGATTAACCCCGGAAGAAGCAGCTGCGTTTATTCCTTTATGTGATGAATTGCGGTGGAAAAAATTTGAAGTAGGGCATGAGTGCCGGATGCATTCCAGAGGTATAGAGACAAAAAAGAGTCCAACAGCGGAAGAGTATTCCAAGGTGATTGATATTTGCACAGAGGTAGCAATAAAAGAGGCTCAGCTGGAAAAAGAGTATTATGAAAAGTTTAAAAAGATACTTTCTCCGGAAAAACTCTATAAATACCGGGAAGCCGAATTGAAGTTTGCCCGGCAAATTATGCAGGAAGGTGGTCCGAGAGGTGAAGGCCACAGGAGAGAGCAAAATAAGAATAACAATAAGTAAAGATATCATTATTTGTGTTTTTTGTTTAGATTTAGTTTTGGCGTTTAAGTTAAGGGAGGGGTGGCGACGTGATGTCGGTTCCCCTTTTGTCATTTTAGATAGTATCTTCTCCTTTATATTTCAGATCCACCACATTCTGCAGTGATCCCTTTCTTGCGTATTTAGCAGGAATACACTACCTTTGCAGCCTATCGAAAAATTATTAATTAAAATATAATAGACTTATATGGCAACGACAGCTGATTTTAGAAACGGAATGTGTCTCGATATTGATGGAAACTATTTCTTTATCGTTGAATTTCTTCATGTAAAACCAGGAAAAGGACCGGCTTTTGTGCGTACGAAACTGAAAAACGTAACTACAGGGCGTGTATTGGATAAAACCTGGAACTCGGGCGTGAAGGTTGAAGAGGTACGTATCGAACGCCGTCCATACCAATTCCTTTACAAAGATGAAATGGGGCATAACTTTATGCATCCCGAAACATTCGAGCAGATCTCTATTCCGGGCGAAAGCATTACCGGTGTTCAGTTCCTGAAAGAGGGCGACATGGTAGAAGCGATGGTGCATGCTGCCAGCGAGACAATCCTGACCTGCGAACTGCCCGCTCACGTGGTTTTGGAAGTGACCTATACAGAGCCCGGTGTGAAGGGAGATACAGCAACCAACACCTTGAAACCGGCTACGGTTGAGACCGGTGCGGAAGTGCGGGTTCCTCTTTTCATCAACGAAGGCGAAAAGATTGAAATCGATACCCGTGACGGCTCGTATGTAGGCCGCTCGAAAGAGTAATCGACGAGAGATCTCGTATTACACAAATCAAACCAACACCTACTATGAAAACCAACCAGTCTATTTCTATCAAGAAATGGGCGGAAGAAGACCGCCCGCGGGAGAAAATGCTTACCAAAGGCGCTGCCATGCTCACGGACGCGGAGCTGCTGGCCATTCTGATCGGTTCGGGGCATGCGGAAGAGTCGGCGGTGGATCTGGCTAAACGGATACTGCTTTATGTAGATCATAATCTGAATAGCCTGGGGAAGCTGACGGTAAAAGAGCTTGTTGCTACATTCAAAGGAATAGGAGAAGCCAAAGGGGTGGCCATTATTGCTGCCCTGGAATTGGGTAAGCGCCGCGGGGCATCGGATGTGCCCCAACGGCCTATTATCCAATGCAGTCAGGATGCTTATCGACTGATGCACCCCGTGCTTTGCGATCTGCCCCATGAAGAATTATGGGTAGCGTTGACTAACCGCGCGGGAAAGGTGATCGGAAAGGTAAAGGTGAGTCAGGGCGGTACAACAGAAACGGTGGCCGATCTGCGTCTGATCCTGAAAGAAGCCATCATTGGCCTGGCTTCCGGTATTGTTCTTTACCACAACCACCCCTCCGGAAGCAGGGTGGCAAGCCCCCATGATGATCTGTTGACCGAACGCCTAAAGAAGTCCGCCGGGCTGATAGGTATCTCCCTGTTGGATCATATCATTATAGCCGACAACGGCTATTACAGCTATGCCGATGAGGGGCGATTGTGATAATAAATTATATCTTTGCATATAAAACGATAAGGTTATGGATAACGAATTCCTCCAAACAGAAGAAAAGATCGTATCGATGCTGAAGACGGTATACGACCCGGAGATACCGGTGAATGTATACGATTTGGGATTGATATATAAGATAGATATAGACGACGACAAGCATGTGACGATCGATATGACCCTGACGGCGCCCGGCTGTCCGGTGGCCGATTTTATTGTGGAAGATGTGCGTATGCGGGTCGAATCGGTAGAAGGCGTAAAGAGCGTCGATGTCAATTTGGTTTTCGAACCGCCCTGGGATAAGGATATGATGACGGAAGAGGCCAAACTGGAACTGGGTTTCCTCTAAACGGATCGTCATGGAAGGTGTGTGTAAGAAGATCTATTTCGCGGCCGATGCCCACCTGGGCGCCCGGTTCCACAAAGACCCATTGGCTGTTGAAAAGAAGCTGGTGCGTTGGTTGGATAGTATCAAAGCGGATGCTTCCGCCGTTTGGTTATTGGGCGATATGTTTGATTACTGGTACGAATACAAATATGTTGTACCCAAAGGCTTTACCCGTTTCCTCGGGAAGCTGGCGGAACTCTCCGACAGCGGCATAGAAATACATATCTTTATTGGCAACCATGATATCTGGATGTTCGACTACCTGCCGAAGGAGATAGGCGCTATTATCCACCGGGAACCGGTTACTGTCGAGCTATTGGGCAAATATTTCTTTCTGGCCCATGGTGATGAGGTAGATTATCGCAGCCGTTCTTTCCGTTTTATTCGTTCGCTTTTCCGTAACCGCTTCGCTCAATGGTTGTATGGAAGCGTTCATCCCCGCTGGACATTTGGCTTTGCCTTAGGCTGGTCGCTGAACAGCCGCAAAAAGGGTCTCAAAGAAAAGAACAGTGAAGCCTATGCCGGCGAAGAAGCGGAATACCTGGTTGCTTTTGCCAAAGAATACCTGAAAACCCATCCTGAAATTAATTTCTTCCTTTTTGGGCATCGTCATATCATGCTCGACCTGATGCTTAGCCGCACCTCCCGCGTATTGGTGGTTGGCGATTGGATGCATCTTTTCTCATACGTGGAGTGGGATGGCGAGACACTCGCCCTGAAGCAGTTCGAAGAAGAGGCATAAAAAAACTGCTCCGGCTGATGCCAGAGCAGTTTAAACACTAATCCTAATGTTTTGTTGTAAGCTGTGAAGAAGGATTAGTTATTTTTCAGGATTTCCAACGTATCGGAAGCAATCGTATATTCTTCGTCTGTAGGTACGACAATCACCGTAACCTTACTATCCGGCGTGCTGATTACCATCTCTTCCCCACGCATTCCATCGTTTTTCTCTACATCAAATTTCAAGCCCATGTATTCCATATCACGGCATACATATTCGCGTGTCGCCCATTGGTTCTCGCCCACACCGCCGGTGAATACCAGGATGTCACAACCACCCATGGCAGCTGCGTATGCCCCTACGTATTTCTTGATGCGGTAGTTGTAGACGTTCAATGCCAAGGTAGCACGGCGATCTCCTTCGGCTACGGCTGCTTCTATCTCGCGCATATCGGAAGAAATACCCGACAATCCCCAAACACCACTGCGTTTGTTGATCAGATCCGACAGACCATTCGCGTCTAAGTTCTCTTTGCCCATCAGGAACGACAGCGCACCGGCGTCGATATCACCGCAACGGGTACCCATCAACAGCCCTTCTACCGGCGTAAGTCCCATAGAGGTATCGATGCTCTTGCCGTTCTTTACGGCGGCGATAGAACCGCCGTTACCGATGTGAGCCGTGATGATGCGTTGTTCTTCGTAAGGCACTCCCAACACTTCACAAGCCCGTTTCGACACGTAGCGATGACTCGTCCCGTGGAAACCGTAACGGCGTATGCCGTATTTCTTATAATAGGAGTAGGGAAGTCCGTACATATAGGCGTAGTCGGGCATCGTCTGATGGAAGGCTGTATCGAACACACCTACCTGGGGTACGCCCGGCAACAGGGTTTCCATAGCGCGGATCCCTTTCAGGTTGGGGGGGTTATGTAGTGGAGCCAGGTCGATACATTCCACCATTTTGCCGATTACCTCCGGCGTGATCCGTACGCTGCTGCTGAATTCTTCCGCGCCATGAACCACACGGTGGCCAACGGCGTCAATCTCTTCATACGATTTGATGCAGCCATATTTCTCATCGGTGAGAATGCTCAGGATAAACTCGATGGCAATCGTGTGCTCCGGCAGTTCCTTTTCCAGTACGACCTTCTCGCCGTTTGGCTGGGTGAACTTCAGGAATGATCCCGGTAAACCTAATTTTTCAACACCTCCCTGTGCCATGACATCATGGCTTTCCATGTCGTACAGTTTGTACTTCACGGAAGAACTTCCGCAATTTAATACTAATATCTTCATCTTATTTTGATTGTTTTAGATCCGTTGTTATTGGGCTGATTTAAGTCCTATCGCCTGGTTGCTGGCAATCGCTACCATTTTGTAAATATCATCTACGGAACATCCGCGCGACAGGTCGTTCACCGGCGCTCCCATGCCTTGCAGGATCGGGCCTACCGCTTCGGCATTGCCCAGGCGCTGAACCAGTTTATAGGCAATGTTGCCCACCTCGAGTGAGGGGAATACAAGCACATTGGCCTGGCCGGCTATTTCGCTTCCCGGCGCTTTCTTCGATCCGACAGAAGCGATCAGGGCGGCGTCTGCTTGCAAATCGCCATCGATCTTAAATTCAGGTGCCATCTCCTGCGCCAGGCGAGTCGCTTCTACCACCTTGTCGACCATCTCGTGCGATGCACTTCCTTTGGTTGAGAAGCTCAACATAGCAACGCGTGGGTCAACACCTACGATGTCACGTGCGGTGCGTGCCGTAGCGACAGCAATCTCCGCCAGCTCTTTCGCATTCGGATTCGGCATCACAGCGCAGTCGGCAAATACCAATACGCCGTCTTTTCCGTAGCTCTTGTCCTGAACGAACATCAGGAAGGCGCCGGAAACAACGCTGATACCCGGTGCTGTTTTGATAATCTGAAGCGCGGGGCGCAACACATCTCCGGTGGTGTTCTGGGCGCCAGCGATTTCACCGTCGGCATCACCTGCTTTGATCATCAAGCAGGCCAGATACAGAGGATCTTCCACCAACACGGCTGCCTTCTCGGGAGTCATACCCTTTTTCTGGCGAAGTTCAACCAAAAGGTTGATGTAGTCCTCTTTTTTGGCATGGTCAAGCGGGTTAACAATCGTTGCTTTATCAATGTTTTCCAATTTGTACTGAGACGCCAGGGCGGTGATCTCTTTCGGGTTACCCAATAAAATAATGTGAGCTACTCCGTCGCGCAGCAATTGGTCTGCTGCGATAAGGGTTCTTTCTTCCGTTCCTTCCGGAAGCACGATGCGTTGTTTGTTAGCTTTAGCGCGTTCGATAATGTCTTGCATTAAATCCATGACAAATGAGATTTTTTTATATTTATTAATACATGTAAGCCTGATTTGTCGACAAAGGTACTCATTCTGCTATATTGAGTTTGCAAAATGAGCGATAAATTATCAATACAAGTTGGCAATTTCAGAAGTTTTAACTAAAGTTAATCACCTCTTTTTCGCCGGAAAGAATTTGTTGAAGGTCTTCCGCGGAGACATTTACAGCTATTTTTCCATTTTGGGCGACCGATATTTTCCCTCTCTCTTCGGAAACAATCACAATAAAGGCATCCGTTTCGAGCGACATGCCGAATGCGGAACGGTGACGAAGTCCCATATCCTTGGGCAGTGTGGCGTTTTGGGCTACCGGCAGGATGCAACCGGCCGCTTTGATCCGGTTGTCGGCAATAATCATAGCACCATCGTGCAATGGGCTGTTCTTGAAGAAAATATTTTCTATCAGTCGCGCGTTTACATCTGCGTTGAACATCTCTCCGGTATGAATATAGACCGAAAGATCGACGTCTTGCTGGATAACAATCAGGGCACCGGTCTTTTTGCGCGCCATATTCATGCAGGCCAATACCACCGGCGCAACATATTTCACCTTATTTTCCTCGCCATCGCCTTTGCGTGAAAAGAGATTGCTGATGAATTTCCAACCTTTATGCGAACCAACGGCTAAGAGGAAGCGCCGTATCTCGTCCTGAAACAAAATGACTAAAACTAAGAAGCCGACACTGATAAACTTATCTAAGATAGACCCCATCAGCTTCATTTCCAACACCTGGGAGATCAGGATCCATATCACCAAGAAAGAAACGATGCCACTGAACAGCGCCAGGGAACCGGAATTCTTCATCAGTTTATAGATCTGGTAGAGGAAGAAGGCTACCATCAATACATCAATAAGGTCTTTTATGCCGAAGTCTATCCACATGGTGTCAATTATGAATTATGAATTATCAACTTTCAATTTTCAATTTCCCAATTATCTTAACCGCTTCGACCGCTTCTTTTACGTCGTGTACACGGAGAATGTTGGCGCCGTGCAACAGGGCGTAGGTGTTGAGTATGGATGTGCCGTTGAGGCTCTCCGCGGGCGTTCCTCCGAAGAAGCGGTAGATCATGCTTTTGCGGGAGATCCCAACCAAAAGAGGCAGGTCGAACGAGGCAAATTCGTCGAGATGAGCCATCAGCTCGTAATTCTGCTCAGTCGTTTTGCTAAAACCAAAGCCGGGATCCAGGATAATATCGTTGACGCCCAGCAGGCGCAGTTGATTGACTTTTTCAGAGAAATAAAGCATAATTTCTTCCATCATATCCCGGTAGGTGGTGAACTGCTGCATGGTTTGAGGTGTTCCCCGCATGTGCATCAGGATATACGGTACGTTCAGTTCGGCCACCGTCTGGAACATCGCTTTGTCTATTTGCCCGCCGGAGATATCGTTGATGATCGCCACGCCATGTTTTTCCACACACTCCCGGACGATATCCGCGCGGAAAGTGTCGACCGACACGATGGCTTCCGGATAGTGTTTGTTGATAATGTCGAGGGCAAACCTCAGGCGTTGCATCTCCTCTTTGGCGGTCACCTCTACGGCGTCGGGGCGGGAAGAATAGCCTCCCAGGTCGATGATCTCGCCTCCTTCCCGATAGATGGTCTGGATGCGTTCTTCGATTGATTTTTCCGTTTGTTTCCGGCTGTCGGCATAAAAAGAGTCGGGCGTCACATTAAGAATACCCATGACCAACGGAGTAGTCAGTGGAACCAATTTGCCATTCAGATTGAGCGTCTTATCAATCATCTCTTTTCGTTTTGCACAAAAGTACGATTTTCTAATAACTACACAAAACTTAAAAATCGAAGTGTAAGCAAAAAAGGTCAGTTTTGGCCAAAACGAGCTGGTTTTGCTTACATTTCAAATGTTAACAAATACTAACTCCCGGGAGTTTGTCTCCAAAGTCCTGCCTTTTTGGAAAAAAACTCTCGCGGTTTTGACAAAATGTCAAATCGTCTTGAAGCAGGATCCTCAATTCTCACTGACCGAATGAGGCATATAATCAATAAAAAGAACTTTCTTTTGGAAGAATGGAGCATATCGAATGAAGTTTTGTTACATTTGTCAGAAAATAACATGAAAGTATTATACGGAGGATTTTAATTATGTCAATACCGGAACTCTATGAACTATTTATCCACAACCCGATCGTAACTACGGATAGCCGTCACTGTCCCCGCGGCTCCATCTTTTTTGCTTTAAAAGGAGATCGGTTCGACGGCAATCAGTTTGCCGCGAAAGCGTTAGCCGAAGGAAGTAATTACGCCGTCATTGATAACCCTGACTACTATCAGAACGAACGGACCATTTTAGTCGATGATGTCTTAACCTCCTTGCAACTCTTAGCCCAGCGTCATCGCAAAGTGGTAGGGGTGCCTATCCTTGCCATCACCGGAACGAATGGAAAGACGACCACCAAAGAGCTTATTGCCGCTGTGCTTTCCATGAAATTCAATCTGCTTTATACGGAAGGAAACCTGAATAACCAGATTGGGGTTCCGCTGACACTGTTGCGCCTGAACCACGAACACGAAATGGCGGTGATCGAAATGGGCGCCAGCCATCCCGGCGATATCAAAGAATTGGTGGAGATTGCACAACCGGAATACGGACTTATCACCAATGTGGGACGCGCCCACCTGGAGGGGTTCGAATCGTTCGAGAATGTATTGAAAACAAAAGGCGAACTCTATGATTATATACGCCGGACGAAAGGAATTGTTTTTGTCAAAAAAGAAGACAAACCCTTGCGTGCTATCGCTCAAGGGATCGAGCAGATCACCTATGGCTATGGCGACAGCTCTTTTGCTTCGGGGCAGATTATCGGGAGCGATCCCTATCTGGTTTTCCAATGGAAACAACAGGGAAAGAACAATGTGGTGGAAACACAACTGATTGGCGACTACAATATTGACAATGTGCTGGCAGCCGTTACGATCGGTCGTTATTTCAAAATCCCTTCCGCACGCATCAATCGTGCCATCGAAGGCTATGCGCCTTCCAACAAACGTTCGCAACTGAAGAAAACAGCTCATAACACCCTATTGGTCGACACCTACAATGCGAATCCTACCAGTATGAAAGCGGCTCTCGATAACTTTGCCGGTATGTCGGCCACGCCGAAAGCAGTGATCCTGGGTGATATGTTCGAGTTGGGAGCCGAGAGCGACAGCCTCCATGCCGAGATCGTGGAGCAGCTCGCGTGGGGTGGATTCGACAGGATCTACCTTTGTGGCGAACATTTCGCGCGCATGGGCGGTGAAAAATACAAACATTACGAGACCACCGAAGCCCTTATAACCGAGCTTCGCGAGCATCCCCTGCAAGGTTATACCATCCTTATCAAAGGCTCTCGCGGTATGGCATTGGAGAGGGTGGAAGAGGTGTTGTGATCTCCTCTGTCTTTGCTTTTATTCAGCCGGGTGATTATGCCGAAGCCTTTGTTTGTATATGTTATGCAAACAAGTTTGGCTCTGCATTCAACTTTCATTATCTTTGCATAAGATAGGGTGCGTCTTTGCATACTTCTCTTACTAAAAACAATAACGATATGAAATGGAGTGAAAAGTGTCTTCGTATATTTGAACAGGCAACGGAGACATACCACATAACAGACGATGTGGATACAATGGTAACAAACCCTTATCCGGAGCAGACCATTGAGTTTTTTCTTTATCAGAAGAATTGGATCGATGCTGTGCAATGGCATCTGGAGGATATCATTCGTAATCCCTCCATTCATCCGGATGAAGCTTTAAAGATCAAACGTAGAATAGACAAATCCAACCAGGATCGTACGGATCTGGTGGAATGGATCGATAGTTTCCTGATGGAGACCTATAAAGAGGTGGCTCCTCTTCCCGGTGCAACCCTCAATACGGAAACACCGGCCTGGGCTGTCGACCGCCTTTCTATCCTGGTATTGAAGATATATCATATGCAACAGGAGGCGATTCGTCCGGACGCATCGGAAGAACACAAGGCACTTTGTCAGCGAAAGTTGAACGTGTTGTTGGAACAACGGGAAGATCTCTCGCTGGCGCTCAATCAGTTGATCGACGATATTGAAAACGGACGGAAACAGATGAAGATGTACAAACAGATGAAAATGTATAATGATCCTGCTTTGAATCCGGTGTTATACGGAAAAAAGAATGGCTAAAATACTGATCATACGACTCTCTTCTATTGGTGATGTGGCGATGACCATTCCGGTAGTCTATTCGGTGGCGAAGGCCTATCCGGAGGATACCTTTACGATTCTGACGCAAACATTCCTCCTGCCTGTCTTCATCAATAAGCCGGCCAATGTGCAAGTATTGGGCATCAACACCAAAGCATCGGAAAAGAGTATTTCAGGCCTGATTCGGTTCACCTCGGCATTGGTTAAATATAACTACGATATGGTGATCGACCTGCACAATGTGTTCCGTTCGCAGGTGATACGATCCTTTTTTAGACTGAGAGGGGTGCCGGTGATTGTTTACAACCGCAATAGCAGAAGCCGTAGGAAACTGACGCGCCGCGAAAACAAAGAATTGGTACCTCTGCGGCCGGTCCTTGAAGACTATGCGGAAGCATTTCTTAAAGCCGGCTTTTCCTTCCGCGATACTTTCACGACATTATACGAAGAAAAAGATATTGACCATAACCGGATAACGGATTTTGCCGGAGAAAAGAAAGGCTTTTGGATCGGCATTGCCCCTTTTGCCAAGCACCGGGGGAAGATCTATCCGATCGAATCGATGGAGAAGGTGGTGCAATCCTTGTCCGAACGAGAAGATATCACCCTTTTTCTGTTTGGAGGAAGGGGCTATGAAGAGGCCGTTCTGGGAGAATGGGCCTATCAGTACCCACGGGTGAAAAGTGTGGTGGGAAGGTATTCGCTGGATAGCGAGTTGGCATTGATCAGCCAGTTAGACCTGTTGCTCTGTATGGATTCGGCTAATATGCATTTTGCTTCGCTGGTGGGAACGGAGGTCGTTTCTATCTGGGGAGCCACGCATCCCTATGCCGGATTCTATGGTTACAGGCAGCATCCCGAGTATGCGATTCAGGTCGATTTGCCTTGTCGCCCCTGCTCCGTTTACGGACAAAAGAATTGTTACCGCGGAGACTGGGCCTGCATGACGCAATTGTTACCGGAAATGATCGTTGAAAAGGTATATAAAGCATTGGAGTAAGATAAAGATAAAAGATGAGAAGGTGTTACCTGTCTAAAAACTACAAAGAGATTAATAGTGCCGGGAATAAGGCGAAGACAGATATAGAGAAGATCATGCAAACGCATGGTTTTGTGAATGTTGGTTTGCCTATTTCTTATTCTTCGAACGAAGTATGGGGATTTATCTATACTTTTTGCAGTGTGATGAAATCTTTTTTCTCTCTTCGTCGGGGGGATGTCTTGGTGTTGCAATATCCTCTCAAGAAATATTATTCGCTTGTCTGCCGCTTTGCCCAATGGAAGGGAGCGAAAACCGTCACCCTGATCCACGATTTGGGCTGTTTCCGACGGAAAAAGCTGACCATCGCGCAGGAGAAACGTCGGCTTTCCCGTACGAATGGGATTCTTGCCCTGAATGAAACCGAGAAGAACTGGCTGATCGCACACGGTTATACCCAGCCGATCGAGGTGACGGGCTTATGGGATTATCTGTCGGATGCCCAACCCATGGAGAAGCCTTTGCCCGATCGGTTTGACAAAGTGATGCATGCCGGTTCATTAAGCCCACGAAAACATAGCTTTCTGTATGCATACGACAAGGCGATGGAGGAGGTTCCGGTGCGGTTTGTGCTCTATGGTAGTGATTTTGACCAAGAGATGGTGAGATCTTCCGACCGATATATAAAGAAAGGTTTCGTTCGTCCGGACGAATTGATCGCTACGGCCGAGGGTGACTTTGCCCTGATCTGGTACGGACATTCCTACCAGGAGGTCGACGGGGTGTTTGGTGAATATATGCAAATCACGACACCACATAAACCTTCCCTCTATATCCGTTGCCATGTACCCATGATTGTTTGGAAAAAGCTGGCCATCTATCCTTTGATAGAAAAGGAACATATTGGCATCGGCATCGACAGCCTGGAGGAACTGGAGTCAGTAATTCGCTCCGTAACCCGGGAGGACTACAAACAAATGAAAGAGAATATCCAACGAATAAGCCAATTGGTTGCCGAAGGGCACTTCTTCCTAACTGCTTATGCGGCTATTGAACATAAATTGTTAAGCGAAGATGAGAACAGAAATAGTAATTAATCCCAAGTATCAGTATCTTAGTCCGTTTGTCCATTCCGTGCGTGAACGCTTTGAAAAGGAAGGAGAAACGATCTATAAGGCACGTAATGAAATCAAGGTGTTTGAGGTCGATGGCGAACTGATCAATGTAAAGCGCTTCCAGGTTCCTCACCTGATTAACCGGATTGCCTATACCTTTATTCGCCCCTCCAAGGCAAAGCGCTCCTATCAATATGGTTTTATATTACATGAGAAGGGGGTGTATACACCGGAACCTATTGCCACGATCACTATCTACCGGCGGGGAGTCCTTTATTACAGCTATTTTATCAGTAAGCAACTGGATACTTACCAAGCCATGTATGATATATTGCAAAGACCGGCCGTAGAAATCCAGCCCTTTATAAAGGATTTAGCCCAATTTGCCGTCTATTTGCATGAGAGCGGTATCTTTCATAAAGACTTTTCTCCGGGTAATGTTTTGTATGAAAAGCAGGACGACGGCTATCGCTTTTGCTTAGTCGATATCAACCGGATGGAGTTTGGTTCTCCGGTCTCCGTTCAGAAAGGATGTAGTAATTTCGCCCGATTATGGGGCAAAGAGGATGTTTTTGTTCTGTTGGCAAAGGAATATGCCAAAGGACGCGGAGCCAATGAAGAGGAGTGTGTGCAGTGGGTACTAAAGCAGCGAAAACTCTTTTGGAAGCAGTTTGCGTTGAAGCATGATATACCGTTTGAATTTGAATAACCTGCTATCGGTACTTATTAAAAGCCAATGATTGGTTTCCAGAATTTCTTCATTTTACGTTTATACCAGCCATGGCAACCGAATGGCAATTGTCTTTTCGTTAGTTTATAACTATACCAGGGGTATTTGTCAAAAGAAAAAAGTAAAGCCTCAGATACATCAGGGTATGTGAATTCCGATACTTGGGTAGCCCAAAACACATCTTCATTGTAAAGATGCATCCGATGTGATAAGAAATCTTCAATCACTTCACGATAACGCAGGGTAGCCTCGTAATGGCTTTTTACCTTACGCAAGGAGAAACCACCATTGCCAATCTTGTTATGCAAACCATATTTGGAAGGATTGCCACTTCGTTTTTCCTTTTTATATTGGAAATCAACCCACCAGGAGAGAGGTGGGTATTGATATATTCTTTTCTTTAACCAGGGAGCACCAATATAATCATATCCTTTTTCGCACCATTGTAGTAGTTCATCCCGGAATATATAGGCATCTAATTGATAGATTAGTATATAGTCCGAATCCAAAAAACGCCCGTAGAATTCGGAAGACATCATCAACTGGTTATATCCCGCGATGCCGGAAAAATAATGATCAGGGAAAGAGACTGTTTCTACGCGTGGATATTCATCGGTTATCGTTTTCAGATCTAAGGAAGATGGTTTGATTACCGTCAGGGAATAATCCCCCAATACCTTGTATGCCTGATTGAATGATATCCGATCATACTCGGATAACGGAAGCTTGTAGATAGGGATAAGTATGTTGACCAGAGGTGTTGAGTTCATTTCCTCCCGAAGTCTGCCGGGATCTCTCCCCATTCCGCTGTGTTCCATTTTAGAATTTGAGTTTTATAGGTGTGGGTCTTGAGCCAATGTTCGGCACGTTCGATCAGATTAAACAGTTGTACATTCTCCGGAAGCCGCTCCAACAGGGTTTTTGCTTTCTTATTCTTTACCCATTTCATGGCATTCACACTATCGGTATAGATGGGCAGGTCGCTGTTTTTCTGCTGCAGAAGCGCCAGACCATGCACCAATGCCAGGAATTCTCCTACATTGTTTGTCCCCTTTTTCATCGGGCCGACGTGGAAGATCTCCTGTCCTGTTGCCGTATAGACGCCGCGGTATTCCATATCTCCCGGGTTACCGCTGCAGGCGGCATCGACCGACAGGCTGTTCCATATGATATCTTTATTGTGTAGGTCGGGCTCCGAACCTTGGCGGATCTTCTTGACTGCCTGGGGAGAAGCGTTTTGTTTCAGGTAATCGAAATAGCCATTCTGATAGGCCTCATCCGCCTCTTCCCGGGTGGGGAATGACTTATATTTTGCTCCGGCAAACCCTTCTATTTGCAATTTCGTATCGGTCCAGTTATCATATATCCCTGGGGTTACTCCATTCCAAACAACATAGAACTTCGATTTTGACATTTTCCGGTATAGAGTAATGAAATTATGGATTGATCATATTAGTAGGCATGTCTGCCGGAGTTTACTGCAGGTGGAACTTTTTCCAGGTGTACACCTTCGGTTCTTCTTTGACAAAAGGCAATACCTTTTCCCTTTCCTCCCGGCTCAGGTAGAGTGGGGTGGCATAGGTCGCCGTCAGTGTAAGCGAATCCGGACTCAACTGATAGTGGATAAGTTCGATATCCAATAACGACAAGGCTTCGTTATAGGCAAAACGATCTGCTTCCGATATCTTTTCTTTCAGGAACCAAGTGGTTGGCGCCGGAGTAAACAGCTCTTTGGTATCCAATGGACTCCAGTCGGGCGAGTAAAAATCTATCCGACTGTCGGGAGCAGGCCCGTAAACTGTCGTAACCAAACAGATAATGGGTGTATTATTGACCAACGGAAACAGCTTAATCTCCACCGTGCTACGCTCCGAAACCTGTAATAACATATAGTCGGAAGTCAACGCTTTCAATACCGTAAACCCTCCCATCAGGTTTTGTACACGTGCCTCTTTCTCTGTTTGATAGAGATTTACCAGGTCTTTCCGCCAGGCACTTTCTAATTGTGGGATATAAGAATCGGGCATATCGGTGAAGAGCGTAGCCATATTCTGGGCATTCACTCCCATAAAAGAAAGAAAAAACAGAAGGGAAACAATATATAATCGCATACTCGTAGTTATGAATTCTGATACAAAGGTAATAAATAACCTTTATCGGGTTCCCAAATAAATGAATATCATTCCTAATAAGACTAAAAAGAGATCGATGGCTTTGCTCTTGAGATTCTTCTCATGGAAGAAGAGGGCACCGGCGATAAAGGTGACTAATACGTTGCTGCGGCGGATCATGGAGACGATAGAGATCATCGAATCAGGGAAACTCAATGCGTAGAAATAGATCCAGTCGGCCAATAAGAGGAAGATCGAAACCAAAGGGATATGCCATGTCCACCGGAAGGGGGTACTTTTTTTCCGGCGCGGATACCAGAGGAAAAGCATTATAAAGATCATCATCAGGCATTGATACACATTGAACCAAACCTGTACGGTCATCACATCCAAGGTCTTCATCAGGTGTTTGTCGTACAATCCGCTTATCGATCCGGTAATGACCGACATGACGGTGAAGAAGATCCATTTATTATGGGCAAAACGGATTCCCTCTTTCTTTCCGGTTGTGGAGAGTAGGTAGAAAGAGGCGATGGCCAACAATACGCCTATCCATTGATACATATTGAGCCGTTCCTGGAAGATCAGCATGGCGCATATCAGGGTCAGTACCGGTTGGGTTGCCTTGATTGGGCCGGTAATGGTGAGCGGCAGATGCTTGATGCCGAAGTAGCCGAACAACCAGGACGACAACACGATCACCGCTTTCAGGAATACCGCCAGATGTGTTTCTAAGGATACGCGCGGCAGGTAGAACATGGTTCCGTCCAACCAGTTGGTTGTATAGGAGAAAAGAATGAACGGAAGCAAGATCAGATTGCTTATAAGTATGTTCAGAAACAAGACCGGAATAACCGCGTTATCCGTCAGCGATGCCTTCTTGTTAACGTCGTAACAACCCAACAGGAAAGCGGAAAGGAAAGCTAAAGCGAGCCACATTTTTTTTAATGATGAATGATGAATGATGAATGATGAATCGAAGAATCTATCAATTATCAATTATCCATTTTCCATTATTTCTTTGGGGTAGGTGATATCTTCCAGGAAAAGGGCGTGTCCGGGTGCAGAGGTGCCGGCTGCTCCGCGGTCTTTCGCTTCGATCACCCCGCGGAAACCATCCAGGGTGAGTTTGCCTCGTCCCACTTCAAACAGGGTACCCACAATCGCACGCACCATATTGCGCAGGAAGCGGTCGGCGGTGATGGTGAAGACCCAAAGGCCATCGGTTTGTTCCCAACCGGCATGAGTGATGCGACAATTATTTGTCTTTACGTCGGTATGCAATTTGCTGAAACTGGTGAAGTCGGTATAGGTATAAAGCCATTCGCAGGCTTTGTTCATCGCCTCAAAATCGAGTGTGCCATAGATCCGGCAAAGCCAGTCGAAACGAAACGGATCCTTTTCGAAGGTGACATAATAGCGGTAGGTGCGGGAGGTTGCGTCGAAACGGGCATGTGCTTCGGGCGTAACAGGCACGATGCGGTACACCCCGATGTCCTTGGGCAACAGACGGTTTAGCTTATCGGCCAGTGAAGCGAGGTCGTCGAACGACTCTTCCCAATCAAAATGAGCCACCATCCGACGGGCATGCACGCCTGTGTCGGTTCGCCCGGCTCCCGTGACCGAAACCGGCTTGCGCAGGTAGGTGGCCAGCGCCTCCTCCAGCGATTCCTGTACGGTCGTGCCGTTGGGTTGCCGCTGCCAACCGCAGTAATTCTTTCCGTTATACCCCAGATATATAAAGTAGCGATTCATCATTTATAACGCGTTTTATGCTGAAACGACTGCAAAGGTACGAAAACTATCAGGTTTACGCCCCGTCGGTTATTTAATGTTTATTTGTAGAAAAGAAAATACTTCACTGTCAAAGTGACCAATCGGGTGGCAAATGGCAGGAGATTCCCGCTGAATTTCCAACTGATTGACAATTATCAATCAATTCGTTGATAATTATCGTTTAATTGATTGACAATTGTCAATTAAAGCGTTGACAATTGTCAAACGTTTTGAAACCCGGCGATCTTTTAGAAGATGTATGAGATGTCGTCTGTCAGATCATTTTTTACCTCTCCGGAAACAGCACATAAATGAATCATTCAATTATTTTGTTATTTTTGTGAAACAGATCTGACTCCCCCATGAGTAGTAACGATGTTAACCCGATCCATACTGTAGAGCAGCTGTTTAGAAAGCACTACAAAATCCTCCGTGCATACGCTTATCGTTTGTCCGGAGACAAAAATGTGGCAGAAGACCTGGTGCAGGATGTCTATTATGAATTGTGGAGGAAAAGAGATGAACTGGTGATGGAAGAGGCTATTAAATATTATCTTTTCCGCGCCATTTATACAAAGACGCTCAACTATCTGAATAGCAAGAATTATACAGAGCAGGAACCATTTGAACAAACGACCGAAGGCCGCATCCAGCAAATCTATTGGCAATCTCACACATCCAACCAGGAAGACTCCTTGATTTATAAAGAATTACAGAAAGAGGTAACACAGGCGATCAATACGTTGCCGGAACAGTGCCGAACGGTGTTTCTCCTCAGATGGAACGAAGAATTGAAAAACCAGGAGATTGCCAAACGTCTGGGAATATCCGTAAAAACGGTTGAAAAACATATCACAAAAGCCCTCTCAACCCTGCGCATCTTACTGAAAGATGCCGAACTTCTTTTATTGCTCCCACTTTTTTTATAAAAATGCCTCTCGGAGGTAGGGTATTTTACGTTATCACTTGTTTTACTTAAAGAAACATAGAAGTAATCATGTATAAGATAAAAGATATCATCTGCAACTACCTGAATAGCTCTGCTTCAGAAGAAGAAAAAGAACATCTTCTTCAGTGGTTGGAAGAAAAAGAGGAAAACAAAATACAATTCCGGGAAATATACGACCTCTGGCTGCATGCAAACGCTATCCGGATTGAAGATGCAGAGTTGGAAAAAGCCTGGAAACGTCTGAAAAAACAGACATCTAAACAAAAAGAAATCCCAAAACGTATTCCCTTCTCCCGTTTTTCCTTCCTGTATATAGCCGCTTCTATCCTCCTTTTATTGGCTGTCGGATATGGTGGATACCAACTGGGTGACCGGAATGAACGGCCGACAATCGTTTACAATCACCTGTTGACCGGTGTAGACGGAAAAGGAGTTTATACTTTACCTGACGGTTCAACCGTATGGCTTAATGCCAATAGTGTATTGAAATATCCTGAAATCTTTACCGGAGGGAAACGAAGCGTCTACCTGGAGGGAGAAGCCCTGTTTGAAGTCAAGGCAGACAAAAGGAATCCTTTTTTTGTGGAAACGGGAGGAATCAATATCGAGGCAACGGGTACCCGTTTCTTAGTCCATAACTATCCCGTCAAAAATAGGGTAGAAGCCGTTTTGGTCAATGGGAGCATACAGGTCAGCGGAGATTACTTTTCAACAAACCGGATACTACATCCCGGAGAATTATTAACCTACAACAAGCAGTTGCAACAAACTCAAGTGCAGCAAGTCAACACAGATCACTACACTAATTGGATCCATTCTAAACTCATATTCGACAGCACTAACCTCGAAGATGTGGTCGTCAACCTGGAAAAATGGTTCGATATCGAGATTGTCGCTTCTCCCGAGTTGATGCATAACACGCATATGTCGTTCACTGTCCGTCGGGAGTCGCTCGACGAGCTACTCTCTTATATGGCTTTGACCTCGCCGATAACCTTTGAATGGAGAGGGAAGGTATTACATCTGCATCCGAAAAACGAGTAGTGAAATATGAAAAACAAATACTAACAATTAAAACAAAATAGCCTATGTAGAAAGAATGTATAAAAAAAGATAGGCGAATGCGCGAACATCCTCCTATCACAAAGATTTTAAATTAACAAACATTCCTCTCCCCAGAGCAATGCTTATCATTAATGAAAAACCCATGCAAAGTTATGAATAAATCATTTGGAAGAAGCTTATTGTGTTTTTTCTTAACAGAAAAAAACATTCGTATTCTGAAATATACCTGTTTAATGCTAATCTTATGTGCATTTCAATCTATTGCCTCCCCGTATGATCAGAATACACGAATAGACCTGGACGTAAAGCAATCTACTCTAAAACAACTCTTTAAAGAAATTGAATCGAAAACCGATTACACTTTCTTCTACAACGATGAAGTGATCGACCTCGATCGTGTGGTAGATGTCTATGCCCGGAAAGAAACGGTAGAAAACATCCTTCACCGGGTGTTGACCAACTGCACATTCTCCATTGAGAACAAGAATATTCTCTTAATTCCTAAAAATCTTGAGGTGGCTCCTGCCATTCCTCAACAATCCACACGCAGCATTACCGGAACGATCACCGATGAATTGGGAGATCCTGTTGTGGGCGCCAATGTGGTGGAGAAAGGAACTACCAACGGGATCGTAACGGATATTAATGGGAACTTTGCCCTTACTGTGGCAGAAAACGCTACGTTGCAGATCTCCTATATTGGCTATATAACGCAGGAGATGCTCGTAAGCGGAAGAAGCACCTTTGCCATCACGCTAAGGGAAGACTCACAGGCACTCGACGAGGTGGTTGTCATTGGATACGGTGTTCAACGCAAGAGCGACGTTACCGGTTCTATCTCATCGGTCAAAACCAATGAGATAGAGAACCGTTCCGTTAGCGATGTGGCACAAGCGCTTCAGGGCAAAGCCGCCGGCGTTCAAATCCTCAACACATCGGGGGCTCCGGGGTCACAATCTTCCATACAAATTCGTGGATACTCTTCTAATTCAAGAACAAGCCCTCTTATTATTGTTGACGGATTAAAAGTGACTGACTTAAATTATCTTGATCCGGAGAATGTAGAGTCAATAGAAATTTTGAAAGACGGAGCGTCAGCGGCAATATATGGGATAGAAGCCGGAAACGGTGTAATCCTGATAAGCACAAAATCCGGAAAATCAGCCTCCGGAAAAGGAAGAGTTTTCTACAATATGCAGCACACATTCCAGAGTATTGTCAATATGCCTCCCGTATTGAATGCTAAACAATACATGGATTATCAATTAAGAACCGGAGGAGTTGTCAACGAGGAACAGTTCCAATACGACGGTATTTCAGACACAAACTGGGGCGAACAGATGTTTGAAACAGGAATCATGCAACGCCACACCATTGGATTTGAAGGCGGTAACGATCGGGGCAATCTGTATGTTTCGATTTCTTCCATGAATAATAATGGGATAGTTATCGGTAACAAAGATATTTTTAAACGTTTAACCGGTCAGATAAATGCTGATTATAAAATTAAAGATTGGCTCACCGTCGGTGTTAACACATCGCTGGAAAAAAATCAATCAAGAAGTGTTAGTGAAGCCGGTGCAGGGGGCTTTACGTTGTTCGGCTCCATTTTTTATTATGATCCCATCACGCCATGGACATATGATCCGAATAATCTACCGACACGTATTCAAGCATTTGTGGATCAAGGTCAGGCATTACTCCGCGACGAGAACGATCTTATTTATGGTTCTTCCATATTCGGTGGGAATTCCATGATTTATCACCCCATGGTTAGGCGCAATATGACAGATTCCGATAATCGACAGTTCAATATAAGGGGAACCGCTTTCGTAAACCTGACACCGATAAAAGGGCTTGTTATCACTTCTCGTTTAGGCTACCGCACGGGGTATCGCCATAATAGTACGTATAACCACAACGTGTTTATAAATTCAACAGCAAACCAGCCGATGTCCATTAGCGGAAGGACAAGTTACAACTTGTTTTATCAATGGGAGAATTTTGCCAATTATATGTTTAACATCAAGGCGCACAATTTCACTGCAATGGCTGGTATGGCCTACCAGCGCAGTGAAAGTAATTTCACCTACGCCAATGCGAATACGCTTTCGAGCGATGATCCCAATTTCCGATATCTGAATAGCGCTGTTAATTCAAGTCAAATGTCAGTAGATGGGGCGCCATCGTTTGCTGCCAATATGTCGTATTACGGACGTATCGGATGGTCTTACAGGAATAGATATAATCTCCAGGCCAGTTTCAGAGCCGATGCCTACGACACTTCGAAACTCGACAAAGATCATCGCTGGGGCTATTTCCCTTCTATATCGGGAGGATGGACAATCAGCAATGAATCATTTATGCAAAACATTAAGTCTACGCTTAATATGTCGATGTTAAGGCTCCGTGTTTCCTACGGTATTAACGGGAACGTAGATGTTTTGAATAACTACCAGTACAATTCAACGTTGTCCACAAATGCCAGAACCGGCTATGACTTTGGTTATGGTACCGGACAGAGCGGACAGGTAATTGCCGTGTACCCATCAACGCGGTTGCCCAACCCAAAGGTGACATGGGAAACTTCCCGCCAGGTAGACTTCGGATTAGATGGTCGTTTTCTGCGCGATCGCCTGACTTTTGAATTAGATTATTTCGACAAAACCACGCATAACCTTTTAATCAGCACGGTTGCTCCCGCACATACAGGCGCCTCAAGTGTGTATATAAATGCAGGAAAGGTAAAAAACAAAGGTTTGGAAGCGCAAGTCGGATGGAAAAACAGCCACGGCGATTTCTCTTACAATGTAAACGGGAATATAGCATTTCTGAAAAACGAAGTCATCGAAGATATTTCTAAAACGCCATTAGCCGGTTCCGGGGTTCAATATTCAGGAACTGTTACTTATTTTGAAGAGGGTTATCCGGTATGGTACCTGAGAACCTACGAATTCGCAGGTATTAATCCGGAGAACGGTCGTGCCATATATACCGATTTCGACAAGGATGGCTCAATCACAGAGTCGGATCGTAAATATGCAGGCAACGCTATTCCGAAATACACGTATGGCCTAACAGCTACTTTCGGTTACAAAAACTTTGATTTAGTTGTTTATGGCAGCGGCGTTGGGGGAAATAAAATACTGTATGGAGCAACGCGCGGCGACTTCCCACAAGCGAATACACTTACGACATTTTATGAAAACATGTGGTCGCCGGAAAATAAAAATGCAAAATATCCCATCCTTCATGCGAATGACATTTTCTATAGAACCTCTGATCTAATGGTTTTTAGTGGATCATTTTTCAAAATCAAACAGATTCAGCTGGGGTATACCGTCCCGTCAAGTATTTCAAGAAAGATTGGTATGTCGAAGCTGAGAGCTTATGTCTCCTTGGAAGACTGGTTTGTTTTCACAAAATATCCAGGCATTGATCCCGAAACCAACAGTATGACTGCTACTTCAGCGGCGTCGGCACTTGCTATTGATTACGGCAATTATCCTATCTCGAAAAAAGCCACACTCGGCTTAAACGTATCATTTTAACCTCAAAAATTAGTAATCATGAAAGAATCAATAAAAAAGGTAATAATACTTGTTGTCGGGTTACTCTTTATGGCTTCGTGTAGCCAGGATCGACTTGAAATTGAACAATTGAATGTGCTCGGTTTAGAGGAATACTACGCAACCGCCGGCCCTGATGAGGCTGAAGCGCTGATCGTAGCAATACATAATCAGTATTTCGCTCAATTGGATGGTTTTATATATAAACTTTTCCTTAATGTCTTAAGCGACGACCATTACGGGGGAGGCTCCAGTTATTCCGACAATGCCAATTTCTTGAATTCAGCGGCGATGCTCGACATATCCCCGGCTTCGCAAACCAGTCTCAATACGGTTTACGTACAGTCATATAAGATCATCTACTGGGCGAATCTTATTATTGAGAAAGTACCTGAAAGCACGAATGAAAAGGTTGTTCGCGCGAAAGCAGAAGCCAAATTCTTCTCAGCTTTAGTGATGTTCAACCTGATGCGTTGGTGGGGTAACCCTCCCTTTGTAGATCGTGTGCTCGGCAGTGATGAATTAGATCTTCCCAACGGCGATCATGCTGAAATAATTGCGTGGTGCCTTACACGTATGCAAGAAGCGGTTGATGCCCTTCCGGCCATATCAGGGAAAGGACAACAGAAGGCGTTTGGTGCCCGAATTTCAAAACATGCTGCTTTGGCAGTCAAAGGGAAAATGGCGCTTTGGTACGGAACAAGATATAACAATAGTGAGATCCTCGCTCAGTCTGTTGAGCCACTTAAAGCGGTTATTCAGTCAAATCTCTACGGATTAATTGACGATTTCTCCAACCTTTTTCGTCAGCAGACTGATTTTTGCGAAGAATATATTTGGGAACATAACGCTGCCCCTTCCAACGGTTTTCCAAACAACCAGGGAGATAATAGGCATATATGGTTTACATGGCGCAGTGAACAAATCTCTATACCCGACCAATTCTACGCTAATGGCTGGGGATGGCAACCTCCTACAGGCGACTTTGGCGATTTCCTTAAAGCGCATGAAGGCGGCATCGAAAAACCTCGTTTCAAAGGCACCATTCTTACCTACGATCAGGTGATGGAATTGGATTATGAAAAATCGGTCACCGCTCCCGGCATTTTTTCTCCGCCCATATCGGCATGCGACGGCTATTTCCATAGAAAATCATTGATGCATTATGAAGATGTTTTTTGGGATGTCGCGTCGGTGAATAGACCCTGTAAGGCAAATCAATATTACATCCGTTATTCCGAAGTGTTGTTGATGTATGCCGAAGCACAATTCCTTGTAAACAACGATGCCGACGGATCAGGTCTTAAAGCACTGAATGAGGTTCGCCGTAGAGCCGAGATACCGGTACTTGCCAGTATGACTTACCAGGATATAAAAGATGAACGTCGCGCGGAACTCTGGGGCGAAGGCGAACGCTATTTCGACCTTATACGCTGGGGCGATGCGGCAGAAAAGTTAAAAGACAAGGGTAAAACGTATGTCTATTTCTATGGATACAAAGAAGGCACAACGGAATGGGATATTCGTGTAGAACCCAGACCGCAAGGATTAGGCTGGCAAGAGAAGTACCAGGTTTTACCCTATCATCAAAACCAGTTAAATGCAAACTCACTACTGGAACAACATCCGCTCTGGAGATAAATATCTCTGGTCGTGAGTCATTCGTATACTCGACCATAAACAACATTTTATTAACAAATAATTCATATGCAATGAAAAAAGTAATCATTTCAACATCGATTTTATTATCTATTATGTGCTTTTGGGCATGTAATGATTCTTCTGCATTACAGGCACAGAATCCGGTCATTGGGGTTACCCCTCGTTATTGCAATCCGCTGCCTATGGAAATTGGACCGGGAGCTAATGCGTCTGGCGACGTCACCGTATTAAATGACAACGGGAAGTACTATATGGTTTGTACCGGCGGTGGCGCATGGGTTTCAGACGATATGTATAATTGGAAATATCAACTCGTTACATTTGAAGGAACAGGCAGAATTCCTACTGCCCCTGATATTTCAAAATTTAACGGGAAATACTACTTGTGCGGGAATGATAGTCCGCTTTATAGTGCTGATCATCCATTAGGACCTTATAAGGATCTTGGCCCATGGAAAAACACGCCGGGCTTAGAAGGTGGATGGAGAACCGCCTTTGATGTACATATCTATGTGGATGATGATAACACCCCCTATCTCTATTGGTCGGGAGGTGGAGTCAGTGGTATCTATGCAAGTAAACTTGATCCGAAAGATTTGACAAAATTCATTGGCACGACAAAACATCTTATTACGTTCAATAACGAACATATATGGGAACGCTATGGTGAAATGAATGAATATCCTGATGTGGCCTGGATAGAAGGACCATGGGTAAACAAGATTAATGGTACCTACTACCTGCAATATTCTGCTTCAGGAACACAATGGAAGAGCTATGCAAATGGCTATTACACGTCCAAATCACCCTTAGGCCCGTATACCTATGCGCCGAATAATCCCTTAACCCTGAATACGGTAGGGATGGTTTCCGGTACGGCTCATGGATGTATTATTAAAGGCCCCGATAATAATTACTGGCAGTTTTACACGACCGTTCTTTCCAACCCTCCGGGCGGAAGAAGAATTGGTATGGACCGGGTTGTTTTCGATAATCAGGGCAATATGTCGGTAAAGATAACCGATGTGCCGCAATGGGCTCCAGGTAAAATTAAAGATCCGACAAAAGGCAATAGTGGCTCTACCCAGGTGACGACCAATAAGATGCGCGCCATGAATACACTTTCGAAAGTGAGTTCGGAGCAACCAGGTCGAGATGCAGCTTATGCGGTGGACAATTATAGCGGAACATGGTGGGAACCAGATCCAAACGACCCAACTCCAACGCTTATGATTGAATTATCTCCGGCTACTCGTTTCGACGTTGTGCAACTGTATCATGTCGACGGTGTTCGGCTGATGTTTACAGGCGGAAGAAGAAGTGTTGTAAGACCTGCAGCGAACACGCCTGCACCTGCACAAACGTTTGTGTTTAAATATAAAATAGAGGTTTCAATGGATGGTGAAAAATGGACAACCGTACTGGATCAGTCGAATAACAAAATTTCAAGAAACACCATTTACGAAGAGATCCCGCCTGTAAAATGCCGGTTCGCCCGATTGGTAATGACCGATTGGCCAAAAGAATCACCTTTGGGAGTGATTGATTTTGCCTTGTTCGGAATCGCAGACAAGGAGGTGCAGCCTGCCGCACAACCAATACCCGCTAATTTTTTAGGGAAATAGTTTTTGCCTTTTGTGTAAAAGCGTCCCTGATTTAACCTGTTTGCCGTCGGTTTTCGTACGGGCAAATACCAAAATGTTAAAATACGGATTGTAAGCAAAACGAGCGTTTTGCTTACAATCCCATACGTTAAAAAGTGTTTCTCCCGGGAGTTTGTCTTCAAACTCCCGCTTTTTTGCGCGTAAAGTTCTGCTGAAATTACAAATCGTTATTTTTGGGTTTCGCCGAAAATGACCAAATTAACATTTATTCACGCCGACGTAAAGCTTCGCTGATTATTTAGTAAGAGTCCGCAAGGAGTTATTTCACTATCTTTGCCTTTCCAGAAGCAAACAGGATGAAAAAGAAAGAGAGACAAGGAAATAAGAGAAGGCTGTCCTGGTGGGTAGGCCTCTGTATTGTGATACTGCTGGGGACGCCGACCCGCCTGTCGGCTCAGGCGGTTTTAAGCGATCAGGCGGAGATCAGTTTCCTGATATCTGCACCTTACGACGAGGCGGCTTTTACGGTTTTCGGGCATGCGGCTATTCGGGTACATGATCCGGTTAGCGGATTTGACGGTGTATTCAACTACGGGATATTCGATTTCTCCAGTTCTAATTTTGTGTGGCGGTTTGCGCTGGGACATACGGATTACATCCTTGGAATAAACGACTACAAGCAATATATCGTTAACTACCAGATGCGGGGAAGTGATGTGACGGAACAGGTACTAAACCTGACGCAGTATGAGAAACAAGACTTATACGAGGCGTTGCTCGTCAATGCACAACCGGAAAACAGAACCTATCGCTACAATTTCTTTTTTGATAATTGCGCGACCCGCCTACCGGCAATGGTAGAACGATACACTCAGGGAGAGGTGATCTATCACAATCCGCCTGCCCCTCAGAGTTTCCGGCAAATGGTACATGATTGTACCCGCCATCGCGCCTGGCTTACCTTTGGCATCGACCTGGCATTGGGTAGTCCGGCCGACCGCGTGGCCACTCCGCATGAGATGATGTTTCTGCCCTCTTTCGTAATGCAGGCGTATGAACATGCCTCTATTCTTGCGGCAGACGGCGAAGAACGCGAAATGGTATCGGAAACGCGGGTGACCAAAGCCTTTGAAGAGGATGACGAGTTTGATCTTCTGGATGATCTATTGACGCCTATGTTATGCGGATGGCTATTGTTCTTCCTGGTTTTCTTCATTACCTACCGGGGCTGGAAGCAAAAAAGAGCCTATAACGGATTGGATATATTGCTCTTCTCTTTGGCGGGAATAGGCGGATGTGTTTTGTTTTTCCTCTGCTTCGTGTCGGTTCATCCCTGCATCTGGCCTAACTGGTCGGTGGTGTGGTTGCATCCATTACATTTTGTGGGGGTTATCTTGTTTTCCGTAAAAAAGACTAATAAAGCGGCATATTGGTATCATTTTATTAACTTTGCGGTGCTTTCTTTGTTGCTTATTGGGTGGTTTTTCATCCCGCAACAAATGAACGCAGCTTTTATCCCGCTTATCCTTATCCTATGGATGCGCTCAGGACAGGGGATATTCAACAGAAAAAGAGCAAAAAAATAAGATGAGAAAGATATTATCCTCGTTAATACTTTTACTGGCTGTCACCAATATGGATGCCCAACTGCAGGCACCTAAACTGGTGGTATGCATCACGGTAGACCAGTTGCGGGGAGAGTATATCGATTATTTCTACAATACATTCGGCGAACGGGGATTCAAACGATTACTCAATCAGGGATTAGTGTACCAGAACATCCGTTTTGAGTTTTCCGATATCGACCAGGCCAGCGCCTTCGCTACGCTGTTTACCGGTTCGAATCCGGTTTTTCATGGCATTCACAGCAACCGAATATATGATTTCGAAAAGGAGAGAGAGATCTCTATCCTGTATGATTCGGAATTCTTAGGCAACTATACACGCGATAACTATTCACCCAAAGCATTGATCAGCTCCACCATCGGCGACGAACTGAAGATCGCTTCCAAAGGCAGAAGCGATGTATTCGCGATCGCTCCCGACGCAGAAAGCGCGATTATCTCGGCCGGACATGCTGCCAATGGGGCTTTCTGGATGGATAATTACAATGGAAAATGGGCAACGACCACCTATTATAAAGGGGTACCCTGGTATGTGGATCGCTACAACAATGGCACAGAAGCCCTGTCGGCACGTCTGAACCAAATGACATGGACTCCATCGCTTTCGCTCGACCAATACAACGGGTTCCCTTATCTGTTAGATGATATTCCTTTCAAATATACCTTCAATGAGAAGACAGCCAATGTCTATCTGAATCTGAAGACAACACCGTTTATCAATAAAGAGATCAACCGCCTGGCATTGCAGTTTCTGGAATATGCGGCGTTCGGAACGCGGTCTACCCCCGATATGCTGGCGCTGACCTATTATGCCGGCAACTATCGTCCATTGATGAACAAGGAATACAATCGGGAGATACAGGATCTGTATTACCAATTAGACAAAGACCTGGAACAATTATTGGATGCGATCGACAAGAAGGTCGGACTGCAAAACACCTTGATTGTATTCACCGGAACCGGCTATTTCCGCAGCGAAGAGGAGTATCCGGAAGGGTTATTGTTGGGGGGAGGCGACTTTCATCCGAAACGCTGTATCGCCCTGTTGAATATGTATCTGATGGCCGTCTACGGACAGGAGCAGAACTGGGTAACCGGCTACTACAACCAACAGATATTCCTGAACCGGAAAGCCATTGAAACGGCTAAGCTCGATTTGGCAGAGGTGCAGCAGAAATCAGCCGAGTTTGTGCAAGAGTTCAGCGGGGTACAATTGGTTACCACCGATCGTTCATTGCTTATTGGTGAATGGAACGAAGGAACCGCCAAATTCCGCCATGGCACACACCACCTGGGCCGGGGCGATCTGATCATTGAATTGCAACCGGGCTGGAAAGTAAATCTGGAGAATCCGGGTGAAAAAGCAAAAGTCGTACGCCACAACGCCGTGATAACCCCGCTTGTTTTCTTAGGAAACGGGGTGAAACCACAACATATCTACCGCGAAGTAAAGGCAACGGAGGTAGCTCCTTCCGTCACCCATGTACTTCGTATCCGGCCACCGAACGCGTCCCAAAGCGTTCCGCTTTTCGAACTGATGAACAACTGACGTTATCTAATGGACAATTGATAATGGATAATTGATATCATTTGGCGAAACGTAAAACCACTCACACCTTTTGGCATAGTTATTGCCATACATTACAAAAAGAATATTAACGAACGATAATTGTTTAGTTGCACATTGGCTGATCGCCAAGTATCCATCATCAACTATCCATTATCAACTAAATAAACGATTATGGGATTTAATGAATTCATGACGAAATTACTCGGCAATAAGTCGCAACGGGACCTGAAAGAAATCACTCCGTATGTGGACAAGATCCGGGCTATTTATCCGTCGATCGAGGCGCTCAGCAACGATGAACTGCGTGCGCGCACCGAAACTATCAAACAAAAGATCCAGGACTACGTAGCCGACGAACGGGCACAGGTTGCCAAGCTTCGTGAAGGCATCGACGACAAAGAACTGGAAGAACGCGAAACGATCTGGGCTGAAGTAGATAAAATTGAAAAAGAGATCACCGAGAAGATGGAGGTGATTCTGGAAGAGGTGCTTCCTGAAGTTTTCGCGATCGTGAAAGATACGGCACGCCGCCTGAAGGAAAACGAAGAGACGGTGGTTACGGCTACCGACTTCGACCGCGACCTGGCTGCCAAACATGACTTTGTGCGCATCGAAGGTGACAAGGCGATCTTCCTCAACCACTGGGTAGCCGGTGGTAATGAAATCACCTGGGACATGGTACATTATGATGTGCAGTTGTTTGGTGGCGTGGTACTCCATAAAGGAAAGATCGCGGAAATGGCGACCGGGGAAGGAAAAACCCTGGTGGCAACCCTGCCGGTATTCCTGAACGCACTGACACGCAACGGGGTGCATGTGGTAACGGTGAACGACTATCTATCGAAACGTGACTCGGAATGGATGGGACCGCTTTATATGTTCCATGGGCTGTCGGTGGATTGTATCGACAAGCATCAACCCAACTCCGATGCCCGCCGCGCGGCTTACAATGCCGATATTACTTTCGGAACCAACAATGAGTTCGGTTTCGACTACCTGCGCGACAATATGGCTATCAGCCCGAACGACCTGGTGCAACGCAAACACAATTACGCGATTGTCGATGAGGTCGACTCGGTATTGATTGACGATGCGCGTACTCCGTTGATCATCTCCGGTCCGATCCCACGCGGTGAGGAGCAGTTGTTCGAACAATTCTGCCCCAATGTGGAGGTGGTGGTGAACGCCCAGAAGAACCTGACAACCAAATTACTGACCGAAGCCAAACAGAAAATGGCGAGCGACGACCCGAAGGTACAGGAAGAGGGTTCCCTCTTACTCTATCGCTCCTTCAAAGGTTTTCCACGCAACAAGGCGTTGATTAAGTTCCTCAGCGAACCGGGCATTAAAACACAGATGTTGAAGACCGAAGCTCTCTATATGGCGGAGAATATGCGCAATATGCACCTGGTAACCGACGATCTTTATTTTGTGATCGACGAGAAGAACAACAGCATCGAACTGACCGATAAGGGTATCGACCTGTTGACAGGTAAATCGGACGACCCGCAGTTCTTCGTATTGCCGGATATCGCTTCTGAACTCTCCCAATTAGACAATATGCAGGGAACGGAAGAGGAAATACAGGCCAAGAAAGACGAAATACTGGCTAACTACTCCGTAAAGAGCGAGCGTGTTCATACGATCAACCAGCTATTGAAAGCCTACACCTTGTTTGAGAAAGACGATGAATATGTGGTGATGGACAATAAAGTCATGATCGTCGACGAGCAAACCGGCCGTATCATGGACGGACGCCGTTATTCCGACGGTCTTCACCAGGCGATCGAAGCCAAAGAACGCGTAAAGGTAGAAGCCGCTACGCAGACCTTTGCGACCATCACCTTGCAGAACTACTTCCGTATGTACCACAAGCTGTCGGGTATGACCGGTACGGCAGAAACGGAAGCGGGTGAGTTATGGGACATCTACAAACTCGATGTGGTGGTGATCCCTACCAACCGCCCGATTGCCCGTAACGATATGAACGACCGTATCTACAAGACTAAACGGGAAAAATACACTGCCGTGATCGAAGAGATCAACCGCTTGGTCGATGCCGGACGCCCGGTACTGGTGGGTACTACCTCGGTTGAGATATCTGAATTGTTAAGCCGTATGCTTGGCATGCGCAAGATCGCCCATAATGTATTGAATGCGAAACTGCACCAACGCGAGGCAGAGATCGTTGCTCAGGCCGGACAAAAAGGAATGGTTACGATCGCAACCAATATGGCGGGTCGTGGTACCGACATCAAGCTCTCGCCGGAGGTGAAAGCTGCCGGTGGTTTGGCCATTATCGGTACCGAACGTCACGAAAGCCGCCGCGTCGACCGTCAGTTGCGCGGACGTGCCGGACGTCAGGGTGACCCGGGTTCTTCGGTATTCTTCGTGTCGCTGGAAGACGATTTGATGCGTCTGTTTGCTTCCGAAAAGATTGCCGGATTGATGGATCGCATGGGCTTCAAGGAAGGAGAAGTATTGGAACATAATATGCTGAGTAAATCCGTAGAGCGGGCACAAAAGAAGGTGGAAGAGAACAACTTCGGTATCCGTAAGCGTCTGTTGGAATACGACGACGTGATGAACTCGCAACGTAACGTGATCTATACCCGTCGCCGTCATGCCCTGATGGGTGAACGTATCGGCCTGGACGTATTGAACACCCTGTTCGATACCTCTACCAGCCTGATCGAACAACATACCGGAGACTTCGTAGACTTTGAAGGATTCAAACTGGAACTCTTCCGCACCTTCGCGATGGAGTCGCCTTTCGATCCGGAGACATTCAAGTCGACCCGGGCAAACGATCTGATCGATCGCCTCTTCGACGAGGTATTGGCAACCTTCAAACGCCGTATGGATCGCATGGTGCAGGTGGCTAACCCGGTAATCCAACAGGTATATGAAAACCAAGGTGCGATGTATGAAAACATCCTGATTCCTATTACCGACGGAAAGCGGATGTACAACGTACAAGCCAACCTGAAAGAGGCTTACGAAACACAAAGCAAGGCGATTGCCAAAGCGTTCCAGAAGGCTATCACGCTGCATACGATTGATGAGTCCTGGAAAGAGCATCTGCGTGAGATGGACGAACTGCGTCATTCGGTACAGAACGCCAGTTATGAAAATAAGGATCCTCTGTTGATCTACAAACTGGAATCGTTCAACCTGTTCAAGGTGATGGTCGATGTGATGAACAAGAAGACTGCTGCCATCCTGATGCGTGGACAAATTCCTGTTCGCGAAGAGCAGCCATCAGCCCAACAGCAGGCAGCCGCAGCCGCATCGCGCCGCATTGCCGTGCAACAGGCCGCCCCGGAACGTCGTCAGGACATGAGCCGTTACCGCACCGAGAAGGCCGAGATCGGCAGTGGCAGCAGCCAGGCTGTTCCCAACCCGAATGCCGGAGCGATGGCGCAGCAACAGCAGCAAAAACTGGAACCGATCCGCACCGAAAAGAAGGTAGGTCGCAACGACCCCTGCCCATGTGGAAGCGGCAAGAAGTATAAATCCTGCCACGGGAAAGGTTTATAAATAGGAAACGATCCGAAATCCGAATAATAAAAGAGTGTCCTCGACAGGAGGGCACTCTTTTTTTGTCTTCTCATACCACTCACTATGGGAAGTAATGAATAATCATTCGGAACGCCTGCGGGACATTTTAAACTGTAGGAATTGAAATGGGCGAATCAATTTTTTTTTCAATATAGAAAGCCTTTTGCGTTTCGTTTCGCTCGTTAAGCGAAACAACATTCACAACCCAAAGGGGAGCAATTTCAAATAGCTTTACGCCTCCGGCTAAACGATTGTTGGTTTTTGATGTATCGTTTTGTAAAGTAAAATGGCCTTTTGCTTACAAAATGAAAATTGAGGGGCGTTTCCTGGTTAGTGATTATCACCTGTGTTCTTTAACATCTGACATAATGAGTATAAAATGGTCGAAAAATCGGTTTTTTGACAAAGAAAACAGTATATTTGCCGCATAACGAACTATCTAAACGAGCAAAATGATATGATTAACCAAGGATTAATTAACCCGCAAAGTATTATTGTAGTTGGGGCATCCAACAATGTGCATAAACCGGGTGGCCGTCTGATGCGTAACTTATTGGACGGAAAGTATAAAGGAACGATCTACGCGGTAAACGCGAAAGAGGCGGATGTGCAGGGCATCAAAGCCTATCCGTCGGTCAACGACGTGCCGGAAGCCGACCTGGCTATCGTGGCTATTCCGGCATCAGCCTGTCCGGAAACGGTCGATGTATTGGTAAACCAGAAAAATGTGAAATCCATCATTGTGATCTCTGCCGGATTCGGTGAAGAGACCAAAGAGGGGGCTGTGCTTGAAAACCAGATGTTGGAAGCTGCCAATAGGGGAGGAGCCTCTCTGATTGGTCCCAACTGTATTGGTGTGATGAATGTGAACTATCATGGGGTGTTCACCCGGCCTGTTCCGGAGTTCCATCCTGAAGGGGTTGACTTTATCTCCAGTTCGGGTGGAACGGCTCTCTTCATTATGGAGTCGGCGTTGCCCAAAGGTTTGCGTTTCGCTTCCGTATGGACGGTAGGTAACTCCAAACAGATTGGGGTGGAAGAGGTATTGGCTCATATGGACAAGACCTTTGATCCGGTTCTCTCTTCCAAAATAAAGATGCTTTACATCGAGCAGGTAAAGGATCCTGATAAATTATTGTTCCATGCCTCTTCATTGATACGCAAAGGATGTAAGATCGCGGCTATCAAGTCGGGTAGCACCGATAGCGGACAGCGTGCCGCTTCGTCGCATACCGGCGCGATTGCCAGTTCGGACTCAGCGGTGGAGGCCTTGTTCCGTAAGGCGGGTATTGTGCGCTGTTACAGCCGTGAGGAGTTGACCACGGTCGCCAGTATCTTTACCCTGAAAGAGGTGAAGGGCAAGAATTGTGCGATCATTACGCATGCCGGCGGACCGGCGGTGATGCTGGCCGACGCCTTGTCGAAAGGCGATCTGAACGTGCCACCTATCGAAGGCAAATTGGCAGCTGAACTCAAATCACAACTTTTCCCCGGAGCAGCTGTGGGTAACCCGATCGATATTGTCGGGACGGGAACACCGGAACACCTGGCAGCAGCCATCGATTTTTGCGAAAATAGGCTCGATCAGATCGATCAGATGATGGTTATTTTCGGTAACCCGGGATTGGTAAAGGTGTATGACGCATACGAGGTATTGCATAAGAAGATGGAAGAATGCAAAAAACCGATCTTGCCGGTTCTTCCTTCTATCGTTACGGCAGGCCCCGAAACGAAAGCGTTTGTGAAGAAGGGACATGTGAACTTCTCGGATGAGGTGACCCTGGGGGCGGCGCTTTCCCGGATTATCAATACGCCCAAGCCGGCAGGCGCGGATATTCAGCTGTATGGCGTGGATATACCGGAGATACGTCGCATTATCGACACGCTGCCGAATGGCTATTTGAGTCCGGAGAATGTACGCATATTGCTGAAGGCTGCCAATATTCCTTTAGCGGAAGAGTTTACTTCGTCGGATCGGGAAGAGCTGACCGCTTTTGCGAAAACGGTGGGTTATCCGGTGGTTGCCAAGGTGGTAGGTCCTGTGCATAAGAGCGATATCGGCGGGGTAGCTTTGAATATTCGTGGCGAAGAGCATCTGTTGTTCGAGATCGAGCGGATGATGAAACTGCCGGAGGTGACGGGTATACTGATCCAGCCGATGTTGAAAGGGCAGGAATTATTCCTGGGAGCGAAATATGAAGAACGCTTCGGACATGTGGTGCTTTGCGGTCTGGGTGGTATTTTCGTAGAGGTGTTGAAAGATGTCTCTTATGGTTTGGCTCCGCTTTCCTATGAAGAGACCTTCTCGATGATACGCTCTTTGCGTGGATATGATATTATCAAAGGAACACGTGGGCAGAAAGGGGTTGATGAGCAGCAATATGCCGACATCATTGTGCGCCTTTCTACGATGCTTCGTTTTGCGACAGAAATTAAGGAGATGGATATCAATCCGTTGCTTTCGACCGAACGCGGGTTGTTTGCGGTGGATGCTCGTATCCGTATCGAGAAATAAACAACGCCAAAACATAAAAAAAGCCCGTGAGTGATCTCACGGGCTTTTATATTAATAACGTTTATCTCCTGACTCGGATTAATCCAGACAAGAACATTTGCTGCCTGAGCCAAGCACGTTTTCGATTTTGTGCTTGTAGAGTTTCTTCGCGTTGTCGCGAGCTGCACCCATGTATTTACGTGGATCGAACTCGCCCGGTTTAGTGGCTAATACTTCACGAACAGCAGCGGTCATCGCCAGGCGGCTGTCAGAGTCGATATTGATCTTACATACAGCAGAAGCGGCTGCTTTGCGCAATTGCTCTTCCGGAATACCGATTGCGTCTTTCAGTGCGCCACCGTATTTGTTGATGGTTGCCACCTCTTCCTGTGGAACAGAAGAAGCTCCGTGCAATACGATAGGGAATCCGGGGATTCTTTTCTCGATTTCTTCCAGGATGTCGAAACGCAATGGAGGAGGAACCAGGTTGCCGTTCTCGTCGCGGGTACACTGTTCCGGTGTGAACTTGTTAGCTCCGTGAGACGTGCCGATAGAGATAGCCAGGGAGTCGCAACCGGTTTTGGTTACGAAGTCAACCACATCGTCCGGTTCGGTGTAGGTGTGGTGGTCAGAGCTTACTTCGTCTTCCACGCCGGCCAGTACGCCTAATTCGCCTTCTACCGTTACATCGAACTGGTGAGCATATTCAACTACCTTCTTGGTCAGGGCAACGTTTTCATCATAAGAAAGATGAGAACCGTCGATCATCACAGAAGAGAAACCAGTGTCGATACAGCTTTTGCAGAGTTCGAAAGAATCGCCATGGTCGAGGTGCAGACAGATTTGCGGTTTGTCGCATCCCAGCTCTTTCGCGTAGGCAACAGCACCTTCAGCCAGGTAACGGAGAAGAGTCTGGTTGGCATACTTACGCGCGCCGCTTGATACCTGAAGGATCACAGGAGATTTGGTTTCCACTGCAGCCTGAACAATCGCTTGCATTTGCTCCAGGTTGTTGAAATTGAATGCAGGAATAGCGTATTTGCCTTCCATGGCCTTCTTGAACATTTCTTTGGTGTTCACAAGACCTAATTCTTTGTAACTTACCATTGTAGTATGATTATAATGTTGGTGATTTAAAAACTGGAACAAAGATAAGAAGAATCACGCTAAAAACATGTCATATAACATAAAATAAACCATTAAAATAACACAAAATCAGCGAGTAAAGAAAAAATAAATGGCTTTTCTTTGTTTGTTCAAATGGAATCGATACCTTTGCATCCCAATTTACCGGTTACCAGACTGCTTAAAAAGGAGTATAAATTAAAACAAATATAAAGCAATGAAAAAAGGTATTCATCCTGAAAACTATCGTCCGGTTGCATTTAAGGACATGTCAAACGAAGATGTATTCATCACTCGTTCTACGATCAATGCAAAGGAATCCATCGAAATCGATGGCGTTACTTATCCATTGATTAAGATTGAAATCTCCAATACTTCTCACCCGTTCTATACCGGTAAGGCTAAATTGGTTGACACCGCCGGACGTGTTGATAAGTTCATGAGCCGTTATGGCAACCGCAACAAGAAATAAGATAAAGCAACGGATTCGATTTACCGACACCCTTTGTTGGTAATACAATAAATAAGGAAAGGTTTTGGCAATGTAGCCAAAACCTTTTTTTGTGTATATAGGTGAAAAACAGGGAGGAGACGGGAAGGTAATTTTGGCACAGATTACACAGATTACACAGGGCTTTTCTTCCAATCGGAAAGGATTGGATACTACTTTGTTACTAAAAATCCAATATTACACTATTTTGAAAGTTTCCAGCAAGTCCGAAAGGGCTTCAACCTGGATAACCCCGTGCAAGCCGTCAGGCGCAGCTCGGGGTAGACGTAATATCTATATAATGAGCTCCGTAGGAGGTCAACTGTTGAGCCCCTACGGAGCTCGTACCTCTGTGACTACCCACCCCGAGCTGCGCCTTAACGGCTTGCACGGGGTTATCCACATCTAAGTCCTTGCGGACTTTAAAATCTTCCAATCTTACACAATTCAAAGATCAACACGAATCGCTAAACAGTAACCAGGAAGGCATCTTTTTCTATTAAATGTTAAAATACAAAGTGTAAGCAAAAAGGGCATTTTGCTTTACAATATGATACGTTAAAAAATGTTTCTCCCGGGAGTTTGTCAAAATACTCCTGCCATTTTGCGCGCGAACTCCCGCGAAAATGTCAAAATGATAGTTGGGCTTTTGGGTGAAAACCGATGAATTAACATAAATTAACCATTGGGACGGGGGAAATTTTCCGTTTGTCCGATGTAATAGTATCCTTTTATTATATTTGTTTGCTGTATATATTAACTCTTAACAAACTCAATTGTATGAAAACAAACCCAACCTTTGACGAGCTGATGCTCGCATTAGAGCAACCTTTGAAAGAATTTCAAAAATTGCAGAAAAGAAAGAAACGGCAGAGATTGATAAGGAGAATTATTATAGGTTTGCTGATTATTATTATTATAGTGTATGTGAGTGAATACAAAGAGCATTCCCTTTTTATTGTGGGGATCCTACTCGTCCTTATGCGCATGTTAGGGGGAAGCTCCTCCCGGAAAGAGGATAAATTTTGGGGGGACACGATTGTTTCGCCAATACTGAACAGATTGATCGAGGCGGGGACATACAAAGGAAAAAGAGGAATGCCCGAAAATATGGCCATGAAGAATACATTCCTGAGTAAATACGACAACTACAAGAGCTCGGATTTAATAGAGGGAAGGATAGGAAAAGTCTCCTATTCTATCGCGAATATAATAATAAAGGAAAGTAGCGGGGAAGAAAGTAGAATATCTTTTCAAGGTGTTTTGTTTGTCGCAAATCTTGCAAAGCGTTACGATACGCGGATAACAGTATGGTTTCCAGCGTTGGTGAAAAAGAATGAGGATCAACAGCCGGAAGTCACTAAGGGGCCATCCGACAGGCCGGTTTTTGGTGAGTTTTCCGAAGCCTGGGAGGTGATTACGAAACCGATAAGAAACGTATTGATCTCTCTTCCGGAGAGTATAGTGAATCAGTTACGTATTGAAATATATGAACATCAGTTTATGATCACCGTGCCAAGGCGTTATTTTCAGCGATATGGCTCTGTAGAGGGAATAGTGTCGGCTTTGGAGGAAGATTGTATGTTGATTACGGCATTTACCACCATTGCAGGCGAGTTAGACAGCAATCCTGCTCTTTGGGGGAAATCGACGGATTAACATAAGTTAACCGTTGGAGTAGGAGAAATTTTCCGTTTGTCCGATGTAATAGTATCCTTTTATTATATTTGTTTGCTGTATATATTAACTCTTAACAAACTCAATTGTATGAAAACAAATCCAACCTTTGACGAGCTGATGCTCGCATTAGAGCAACCATTAAAAGAGTTCAACAGTCTAATTGCAATAAGAAAGATAAGCTCGCTTATCAGGATGATTATTGTGTTGTTATTGATTCTTGAAGTGGTGTTCGGGGATATTTTTAATAAGTTTTTTGTTATAGCTCTTCTCCTGATAATAGTTCTTTGGGTAATTGTTAAAAGTTCCTCTTCCAAATTGAAGAAGATTTACAAACAGGGAATCATTCCTTCGATGGTGGAGATATTATTTGAGGGTGGGGTGTATGAACCCAAGATGGGAATATCAGGTGAATATGTAAGAAAGCATACGTTGTTGAAGGAATCTAATCACTATACTTGTAAGGACTATATCGAAGGAAAGGTGGGGAATGCTTCTTTTGGTCTTTGTAATATAGATACTTGGGGGGAATTTGAAGCGCACGATGCAGATGGAGGTGATTATAGGAGGGATTTGTTGTTTCGGGGTGTTCTGTGTTTTGCTTTTATGAAAAGGCATTTTGATACACGGATAACTATCAGTCCATCGTCAGGCGGGAAGAGTAACGGAGGGATAAGCGTGGATGATGCAGCGTTTGAACGGCGTTTTGCGATTAAAGCTACCGACGAAGCTGCCGTGCGGAATATCCTGACACCGGAACTAAGAAAGACTCTATTAGCTATTCCGCAGGAGATAACAGGAAACTTAAAGATTCAGATTTATGAACAACTGTTTATGATAACGATAGAAAAGGACAAGCCTTTCTTTGAATTCAATAAAAAAATGCGAGATATTGAAGAAGCTTTGCGGGTTGACTATGCTGCGCTTACTACGTTTGATAGTATTGCAAATGACTTGAATAATAACCCTTATCTGTGGCCTGAAACGAAGGTTGCTCATTAGAAATTAACTCCTTTGTGACGATCGTTCCCAAAAAAACTTAACGGCGGGTGGCTATCTGTTATCTGTCGGTTAAAAAAACTATCTTTGTCATTGTTATTCGACCAAGTACTAAAGACTAAAATACATGAAAACGAAAGAAGAACTCTTACAGATCCTCGACCAGTTTCCGCTGGAGGGGAAGGCAGTGAATGCCGAACCGTTTGGAAACGGACATATCAATGACACCTTGAAAGTGACTACCGACGACGGGCAAACGAAGTATATCCTGCAGCGGATCAATCATCAGATTTTTACGAATGTGGATATGCTGCAGCAGAATATCCATGTCGTGACGACCCATATCCGCCGGAAGCTGGAGGAGAGAGGGGAGACGGATATCGATCGTAAGGTGTTGACCTTCCTGCCGACCAAAGACAATAAACTGTATTATTTCGATGGTGATAGCTACTGGCGTGTTTGTCTGCTGATTGCCAATAGCAAGAGCTATGAAGAGGTAACGCCGGAGAAGTCGTACGAGGCGGGTTTGGCTTTCGGCGATTTCCAGTCGATGCTGGCTGATATCCCTGAAGGCACCTTAGGGGAAACCATTCCCAATTTCCACAATATGGAGTTTCGCCTGCAGCAATTCCGCGATGCCGTTGCAGCGGATGCCGCCGGCCGAGTGGCAGAGGTGCAGGAGTTGATCGAAGAGATCGAGAAACGTGCCAAGGCTATGTGCATCCAGGAAGAGCTTTATCGCGAGGGTAAACTGAAGAAACGGGTGAACCATTGCGATACGAAGGTGAATAATATCCTGTTCGACGAGGATGGGAAAGTGCTTTGCGTGATCGATCTGGATACCGTGATGCCGGGATTCGTGCTTTCTGATATTGGGGATTTCATCCGTACGGGTGCGAATACCGGAGCGGAAGACGACAAGGATCTGGATCGGGTAGGGGTGAACCTGCCTGTTTTCGAGGCATACGCGAAGGGATATCTGGAGAAAGCAAGATCATTCCTGACTCCGTTGGAAATATCCTTGTTGGCTTATGGCGGACGTTTGCTCACCTATATGCAGACGGTTCGTTTCCTGACCGACTACATCAACGGCGATACCTATTACAAAATCCATTACCCGGAGCATAACCTCGTACGCACCAAAGCGCAATTCAAATTGCTCCAAAGCCTGGAAGAGCATGCGGAGGAGATGGATAATTTTCTTAAATAAATTATGAATTATGAATGATGAATTATGATTTGATCTGCAATCTCATAATTCATAATTCATAATTCATCATTTTCTTTGCGTTGTGAGGCTGACGATAATAATCGTAAGAACCGATAAAGGCAGGGCGAAGACAATCGGGTCGATGGCGAACCAAGGGTAGACATCGATCAATACCTCTTTGCCAAACAGCCAGTTGCACAGGCCGATCGGTGCAGCTTCCGCCTTATGCAGGAAGACCATGCAGAAGATACTGGCAAACGCTCCGACACCTAAACTGGCTAAAGCCCCCTGACGGGTAGCCTTTTTCCAATAAAGGGCGCAGAAGTAGGCCGGCAGGAAGGTAGCCGCGCAGACACCCATAAAGAGCGCTGTCCCACGGGCAATGATGTTAGCGCTAAGCACATAACAGATGATATAACTCAATAGGATAGCAAAAAGCACACCGGTACGTACGCCAATCGAGGAGTTCTCTCCTTTGCGGCGTCCCAGTTTCGGGAATATATCGGCGCCAAAAGCACCTCCCATCGTATGGAATTGCGCGCTTAGGGTTGACATACTTGCCGACAGGATGCAGAGCATAAAGACCGCCCCAAACCAGTCGGGCATGGCTCGGTCGATAAACAACGGGATGATCTTATCCATATCGTTCACCATATCTGCCGCCACCTTGCCGTCGTGTTCCCAGAAATAAAGGTTGGAAAGAGGCCCGATATGATAGATAACGCCTACGACAAAGAAGATAAACAGGCAGCCGATCATCACGCCGCGGTTCAATTGCTTGGTGCTTTCTACCGTCATAAAGCGAACCACCAATTGCGGCTGCGCCAGGCATCCGATACCAACCCCCAGGATCAATGAGCTAACCAAGGTGTACCATTGCGGAGATCCCGCCATCGGCATGGCGGTCCATCCCTGATGTCCCAACGCCTTGAAGCGCTCCGGCACATGAGGCGCCAGGGCGGTCAGTTCGCGGTTGGCTTCGGTGAAGCCCATATCCAATGTGTGGTAGAACCATAAGAGCATAAAGGCCATGCAGGAAAACATAATCAATGCCTGCATCGCATCGGTGTACATCACTCCCTTTAAGCCGCCGGTAATCACGTATGCGGCTACAATCAAGGTGAATATAAGCAATGCCAGATCCAAATCGATCTGAAAGATCTGTTCGATAAAGACAGCGCCCCCTTTCATCACCACGGCGGCATACAATGGCATACCGATAAAGATGATCGCCGCGATAAATACCTGTATGGTGCGCGACTTATAATGCAATCCCAATAACTGCGCAAAGGTGCGGGCGCCATGCTTCGCGCCCAGTTTCCGGGTGCGACGTCCGAAGAAGATGAAGGCGACAATCACCCCCATCAGCATGTTCAGCATACATAACCATTGTATACCCATCCCGAAGGTGGCCGAATAGCCCCCGAACCCGACAATAGCGGAAGCGGAGATAAAGGTGGCCCCGTAGGACAAAGCCATAATGATCGGATTGGTTTTGCGGCCTCCCAACAGGAAGTCGCTCGCGTCTTTGGTGCGTTTATACCCGATATAGCCAAACAAGGCGATCAGGAACATATAAATGATGACAATAATGCCTAATACTAAATTACTCATACTTCCGGTTCTTCAGGGTTATCATTCTCATCACTCTCTTTATTCCAATGGGTTATTCCGAACCAAACGGAAAACACCACGCAACCGATCGCCATCAGGTAGGCGATCCAAATGCCCGGATCATTTATGCCAAACATATTTTACTTGTGTTAAAGGTTAATCAAATCGCTTTCACAGATATAACCGAGGTTCTGCCGGCGGATCACTTCACGTGCCGTCTCCCGGTTGTTGGTGCGCAACACCAGTATCGCCTGCTCTTTCACCGAGAAGCTATACATATATTCGATGCTCAATCCCGCCTGGGTGAAGTGGCAAATCGTTTCGGCAAAGCTGCCCGCGTGTGAATCGGTCGCAATAGCCAATACATCTGTCAGGTTGGCCGATACGTTGTTTTCTTTGAAGATCGTGTAGGCCTTTTGCGGATCACTCACGATCATACGCATGATGCCATACTCCGTTGTGTCGGCAATCGTGGAGGCAATAATACGGATATTGTCCTTTCCCAACAGGGCAAGCGCCTCTGTTAGTTTCCCGTATTTGTTTTCTAAGAAGATGGAGATCTGATGGACTGTCATGTTGATTATGAATTATGAATTATGAATTATGAATTATGAATTCCTGAGTTCTTTCTCATAATTCATAATTCATAATTCATAATTGTTGTTTAGTTTAACTTCCGTAGGTCTTTCACTCGTACCGCTTTGCCTTCCTGTACAGGGAGAGAGCCTTTGGCAACCAGCTTCAGACGTGGTGTGAGAAGTAGTTCGTCTTTCAATTGACGGGTGATCGTCTTGGTCAGACGTTGCAATACACTATAATCATCGGTGAAGAGGTCGCTCAGTTCCACTTCGATAAGCATCTCGTCACTGTTTTTGATTGTTTCTAATGTGATCAGATAATTACCTCCTAACTCAGGGAATTGCATCAGGATCGTTTCGATCTGGATCGGGAAGAGGTTCACCCCTTTGAGAATGATCATATCATCGCTACGTCCTTTGAAGCGGGTGATGCGTTTGTGGGTCCGTCCGCAGGCACAAGCGCCCGGGATCAGCGAGGTAAGGTCGCGCGTGCGGTAACGGATAAGCGGCATGGCTTCCCGGTTGATTGTTGTCAATACCAATTCGCCGGTCTCACCTTCCGCAACGGGTTCCAGGGTATCGGGATTCACCAGTTCTACAATCACGTAGTCTTCCCATATATGCAGACCTTTCTGTTCCTGGCATTCAAAAGCAACGCCCGGTCCGTTCATTTCTGACATACCGAAGCAGTTGTATGCCTTGACGCCCAATAGCTGTTCGATGCGCAACCGTTGTTCTTCCGAATGTGGCTCCGCACCGATGCAGATGGTTTTCAGTTGGGTATCGCGTTTGGGATCGATTCCCTCTTCATACATGATCTCTGCCAGGCGCGAGGCGTAGCTGGGGATGATATGCAAGCAGGTCGTTCCGAAATCTTTGATGAATTTTATCTGGCGTTTGGAGTTCCCGGCCGCGGCAGGAACGGTCAGCGCTCCCAATTTCTCGGCGCCATACTGGAAGCCCAATCCTCCGGTAAACATACCATAACCCGAGGTGTTCTGGAACACATCCGTATCGCGCAAGCCCACCATATACATACAACGAGCCACCTGATTAGCCCACTCCTCCAGGTCTTTGGCGGAATGAAGCACCACGGTCGGGTTGCCGGTCGTTCCGCTGGATGAATGCAAGCGTACACATTCCTTCAGGGGGATAGCCGCCAGGCCGAAGGGGTAATTGTTGCGCAGGTCGTCTTTGGTGGTGAAAGGTAGTTTCTTCAGGTCGTCCAATGACTGGATCGAATCAGGGGTTATGCCTTTCTCCGCAAACCGCTTTTGGTAGAATGGGGAATTGGCTGCTTGGGCTATGGTCTTTTTCAAACGTTCCACTTGCAACTTTTCCAGGCTATCGCGACCCATGGTCTCGATGTCTTTTTGCCAGTAATTCATGCTATTTTATGTTATCTTGTGAGCAAATCTTGATTTTCAGTTGCAAATGTATCGTTTATTTTAATAATTTGCTTCATTTTTGTCACTAAAAAGAAGTTTGTGGTTATAATCAGTAGCTTCTTCAATTTATTTCATCTGTTAAATGAATTTCAGGAAGTTCAGGTACTAAATAACCTGGGTGTAAAGGTGAGTAATTTCTTTGTGGATTCGATTATTTATTTTCACAGCAGATAGATATTAGGCGAATGCTTACGCAGGAGAGATAAAGCTCCAAACTGCACTTCTACAAGCCTGACACCTTCAGTTACCAGCTTTTACCTGTTTTCAACAAAATATTTCTTAATAAAATGGAGTAATTTATCAGAATATTCTTCATCCTTTTCAGGCTCTGTAAAATATTCTGTTATGCTATGTGTATTTCCCTCTCTTACAAATTCCTCAACATTATCAGGTGCATATTTCAACAGTCTTTCATAGTTTGCATAAGATACTTGTGAGTCCTCTTTGCTATGCATCAACAAAGCTGGACGACTCCCCAATTTTTTAATTTCATTCTTTGGTTTTATGAGTGAGCTTGTTCCATATTTTAAGAGAGTTGTTAAATAGACAAAAGGGTATTCTATCTTCGATATAATAGCTGGTGCGGATTTTTGCATATTTTCATAAAAAACCTCTTCCCAAGAAGAGAATGCAGATAAACTTATAAGTCCATCAATTTCCTGAATTTTACCAATCGAATTTATTGCTGTTGCTGCACCCATTGAAAAACCCATTACAACAATAGGAACATTTGTGTATAAAGGTTGTTCTTGTATATATTGCACCACTGCTTTAACATCAAGATGTTCTTTATAGCCTAAGCAAATTTTATCTCCGTCACTTTTGCCATGAGCCCGCATATCAATAAGTATAGTAGAATAGCCTTGTTCCTTAAATAGCTTTGCATGACCAAAATATGCTGTTACAGAAGGGCTTTGAATGCCTGATAAACAAATAATAACGACTTTGGGGGTATCAACAGCAACTTCATAAGTTGAAATATTAAGTCCATCTTCTGTTGTTGTGAAAAAATGTTTTGCGTCAAGTCCAAATTCTTCTGGTGTCCATGTTTTTTTGAAATCAACATGTTTTCCGGTCATATTTCCCATTATATTAAATGGTATTATAGAAAAAATAATAATGTTGATTAGTAGAAATATGGCAATAGACCAGACAATGATTTTTTTCTTTTTATTCATACTATTCTATATTTGCAACAACGTTTCAATTTCATGTACTTTCACTACTTGCCAATAACTCTCAAAATGCACAATGCGCAGAAATAATCACTTATAAATTGTATAAATTGCTTGTTGGTTGTAAAGTTAGCAAATAATTGAGAAATAACACTCAATTACATTTGCTATATCCCTCTTCCTGCCTTTGGTGTGGGTTGAGCAGGTTTGATGTGTGGTTTTACGGTTTGTTTGAGTTCTTGCTCTTTCTGCTTAGGAGTTTATGTATAAATAGATCAAACCACCTCCCCCTCTCTTCGTTCGGGTACTCCTCCTTTGCTAAGGAGGAGAAATTTTGACCGTAAAATCTTCCGATTTTATCTAATTAGCCCCCCTTTTTCAGATTGTCTCAAAAAAGCGATTGTAAGCAAAAAAGGACTTTTGCTTACAATCTCGTACGTTAAAAAATGTTTCTCCCGGGAGTTTGTCAAAAAAGTCCTGCCTTTTTGCGCGCAAAGTCCCGCGGAAATTACAAATCGTAAGTTGGGGCGACCTGAAAAAAAGGGGGTATCGGTAGCTCTATTTTATTTCGCTTTGAATAACCAACGCGTACCTAACAAGAGCGAATGGCTATGTTTGGTAGGCAATAGGGCGAAGTCTTCTTCGAATTCGGTGGACGAATAGGCATACATAGCGTGGAAACGCAGATCCTTCACATACTTATTGGTGAACGGATAAAACTCCATCACCGCCTGCACGCCCCAGCTTTCGTACGCATCCTTGTCGGATTCTTTGTCGTGACGCAGGTTCCAGGTCCCTTTCAGAAAAGGTTTCCATTTGCCGAAGTCATATTTTAGGTTGAGCGAAGCCGATTGGTCGGCTACATAGCGCACACCCAGTTCCGCATTGTTTACATCTGCCCCATAATCCATATGACGGTTTCCACGATAATAGTCAAGCTCTGTTGTGAATTTGCCCACATTCAGTTGCGTACCGAGCGTCAACCAGTGATAGAACTTGCTCTTCTCATGCTGGAAAGCACTGTATCCCCAGCGTGTTTTCAAGGCGCCCTGGAAGAGATTCCCTTCCCACAGGGTGCTGATGGCCAGCGATTTGTTTTTGTATGCTTCGGAAGCAAACTGAGGCGTATCTGAGTTGGCAAACTGCAGGTGCAGGGCTTGATTCGCGAATTTATAGGCTACATCCAGTCCCAATTTATACCCGTCGAAGTCGTTGTAGATCATAGTCGGAACATAGATATCCGCGGGGTTGTAGTCGTATTCGAATGTCCCCAATTGCACCGATTGCTTTCCTACGGTGAATGTCCAGCGACTTCCCGCGTCGAAAGCCAGCCAGGCGTGGTCGGTCGCTCCCGAATACCCTTCGCGTAGCGGCGTTTGCGGTTTGTTCAACCGATGGCGCACCCGGTAACGAATGCCCGGGATAATCTCACCGGCTACCCAGATCTTCAGGGTTTGCCCATGGAAAAAGGCATTCTCCAAATCACTTTTATTGAAATCCATTTGGTAGTCTACACGGGTGTCTACCATGATATTCAGCATCTTGTCGTCCCAGATCAAGCGCTCTAAGACTGTTTCGCTATCCCGATGTTGGGCGTAACTTCCTAAGCTGAATATCAAAGTACCCAGCAAAAAATATAATTTTTTCATGTTGTTTTGTTTTGAGGATTAATATTCCGAGAACATACGTTGTATCTCCTGGTAGTCGTTCGTTTTGGTCAAGGCAAGCATCAACAGTACGCGTGCCCGGTAGGGATTGATAAACCAGGAGGCAGCAAAACCATTGGCATCGTCGTCGACCTCGTCCCACTGTGCCGTCGGTCCCGTCATAATGCGTGAAGACCTTACCACAGCTACCCCTTTTTCTTTGACGGCTTTCGCCAGGGCGGTCATGATCTCGGTGGTCATATTACCATTACCCACACCTGCGACAACAATTCCTTTCGCTCCGGCATAGACGGCTGCGTCAACAAACAGTTTGCTCGCATTGGAATAGCTCAGGATAATCTCTACTCTCGGCAGGGTGGTGAGGTTGGTTACGTCGAATTCCGAATGACTGGTATGACGTTTCACCGACTGCCGGCTGTAGATAGGCTTACCATTATACACAATGCCTAAAGGCCCGTAGTTCGGGTTCTGGAACGTTTCCACATAGAGGGTGTTGGTCTTACTCAGGTCGTCAGCGCCCAAGATCTTATCGTCCATCACCACCATCACACCGCGATCTCTGGATTGCGGATCGATAGCACAGGCCACCGCCGTATAAATATTGCGCGGGCCATCGGCGCCGATCGCTGTCGAAGGACGCATTGAGCCTACCAGAATCACCGGTTTCGGGCTGTTGATGGTCAGGTTGAGGAAATAGGCTGTCTCTTCCTGTGTGTCGGTTCCGTGGGTAATCACGATCGCATCCACATCGTCGCGCTTCAATAGTTCGTTTGCCCGTTTGGCTAATGTCAGCCACACCTGGTCGTTCATGTCCTGGCTACCGATATTGGCTACCTGCTCTGCTTTTATTGTTGCGATATCACTCAAGCCGGGAACGGCGCCGAGTAGTTGGTCGACCGTAATCACACCTGCTTTATATCCTGCCGTTACACTCGATTCTCCCTGTCCGGCGATGGTACCACCTGTGGCCAGGATGTAAACGGTCGGTTTCTCTGCCGCATAGGCTGAAAAACTCATAATCAGCGCCAGCATACATAAGATGGCTGCATTTTTTATGTTTATTGTTTTCATATTCTTTTTATTTAGACTGTTCATTTACTGTTTTATATGTTTTTTCAAAGTCCTTAAGGGTCTTAAGGACTTTGAAGTCTTTAAAATTTAAAGCGTACTCTTCCAGGCATCCACATAGTCTTGCATTGTCTCTGCCAGTTCTTTCCCGATCACACTGTAATCTTCATCGTTCAGGTTGGCTAAGGAGACCCGCACCGACCATTCCGGACCGGCGAATCCACCACCGTTCAACAGCACGATCGACGACTTTTCAGCCAGACGGAATACGATATCTACCGGTTCGAAGTTTTTCTGCAGGAAAGCGACAAAGTCTTTCCCATAGTTCTTCATGGCCCACTCTTCGATATCGATCTCACTATAATATCCGGCGCGGTTCGGGTCGGGCTTCACCTCGATGTTCAAGCCTTCCCACAACAGGTCGTATCGGTGATGCACCAATTTGTTACAGTCTGTTTTATAGTTGTTCTCTTTGTCGAGCAACGCAAAGGCGGCAAAAAGCAACATCTGCATTTGTTGCGGCAAGGAGAGACCGGCGGTATGGTTGAGGGCAACTTGTCGGCTGTCGGCCACTAAGCGGTCGATGAATTTCAGCTTTTCGGGATAGAGTGTCAGGCTTTCGTACAGTTTCGCCAGGTGTTTTTTCTCTTTTTCGGGAATAGCCGAAAGCATATCGTCGTAAATATTGTCTTCATACAGGGCAATCACTCCCAGGCGCCAGCCGGTGGCTCCGAAATATTTGGAGAAAGAATAGACACAGAGCGTATTGCGCGGCAGTTCATTCATCAACGAATTAAAGCCGGGCACAAACGTTCCGTACACATCATCCGTGAGGATCATCAGGTTCGGGTTCAGGTTTTTAACCACCTTCACTAAGTATTTTCGGCTCTTGTCGCTAACCTCTACCGATGTGGGGTTGCTCGGGTTGATGATAAAGAAGGCTTTGATCGACTTATCGCCCAGTTTGTCGAGTTCCGACTCGGGATACTGGAAGGTAGAGTCACCCTCTTCGTCTTTGGCCGATCCGCGGATGTAGGTTACCTTAAATTGGTAACGTTCGAGCTGGGGAATCTCCAGGTAAGGCGTAAAGGCAGGTATGCCTATCGCAATCTTGTCGCCTTTGTGTAACAGGCGGTTCTCGATCAGGGAGTCAAATACATAACACATGGCAGCCGTTCCGCCCTCTGTGGCAAAGATATCATAGCGGCCACTGCGCATCGGGTCGTTGCCACACATCTCCTGAATCAGGTAGTCGTGTACGATTACTTCCGTATGCTTCAGCATTCTGACCGGGCTGGGATATTGGTCGCCGATTACTCCTTCGGCCAGTTCAAATACCCATGCTTCGGGATCAAATCCATGTTTCTCTATACCATATTTATAGAGACCATCCAATAGAGCGATACCGGCATTGCCTTGGTTCTTTTTGATAAATGCTTCAAATCGTTTGGCGATGCCCTCTTTTTGAGGAATACCTGCCAGACCGCTGGAGATATACATCGGCAATTTACACTCTTCGATGGCAAACTGTCCCAAGGCGAAAAAGGCTTCGCGTGGAACGGTAGCCGTCCAGTTTGGGTTACCACGACCTGCATTCAACATAGTGCGTACAGGTGCTTTCTGCTGGTCGGATGCCAGCTTCATCAGGTTGTCTTTCAGTTCGAAAGGACTCAGTTGTTCCAGTTGTTGCTCACGACGACGTGAGGTCTTTAATTTTTCAATGTTCACGGTTTTAATTATTAATTGTTAATTACTAATTCTTTATTGCTTTACGCCTTACTCTCCCACCACCCCACCGTTGCAAGCAACGGTCCACCCCCTCCTCGGGCAGGAGGGGAGCTTAGATAGCTGTTTTCAATTCATCATTCATCATTCATCATTCTCTTCCCTATCCCATCAATAACACAATAACCACCCCCCAGATAATCAACAGGGTATTGCCAATGGCATAGGTGGTTGTGTAGGAGAGGGCAGGTACACGGCTATGCAACGATTCTTCCAGGGCGCCGAGGGCGGCGGTTGTCGTTCTGGCTCCGGCGCAAGCCCCCAGGGTAATGGCCGGATGGAATTTGAAGACGTAACGTCCGAGCATAAGCCCGATAAACATAGGCACGATGCTGACAAATACACCGGCAATAAACAAGCTGACGCCGGAGGCCTTTAACCCTTCAATAAAGTCGGGTCCTGCATTAATACCTACAATAGCGATAAAGACATTCAAGCCCAGGTTGTTCATCAGCCAGATGGCCGGTTCGGGAACCGCTCCGAACGTCGGGCGTCGCGAGCGAAGCCATCCGAAAAGGATCCCCATAATCAATACACCCCCGCTGGCGCTCAGGCTCAATGGTACATTGCCTACCTTCACCACTAAGGAACCCAATAGTCCTCCCAGGAAAATGCCTAAGGCAACGTAGAGGATATCCGTTACATTCGTGGCGCGTTCGGCATAGCCCAGGTAAGAGGCAAAACGATCTACATCGGCTTTGCGACCTTCTATTTCTACGATATCACCACGTTCTAACTTCACATTCTTCAACAGCGGAAGATTGGCTTTGCCGCGGTGAATCTTTCGGATAATAACGCCATGGCGTTCTTTCGTTGTTTTGAGGCGCAACAGGCTCATGCCGACCGCCTCTTTGGAGGCAACCATCACCCGCAATGCCTCTGCCCGGAAATCAAGCAGTTCCACATCGGCAACCTCTACACCAATACTCTCTTCATCTTCTAATAATGTATCCAACGGACCGTTTAATACCAGGTTATCTCCTTTGTTTATTTTGGTGTCTGCCTGCGGCTCCTGGATAACTTCTCCACCGTCTGCCGGGCGTATACGCTCGATATAGACAGGCCAGCCTTTTTTCAATAACATCTTCTCGACCTCACCGACCGTGCGTTCCTGTTGAAAGAAGTCACTGGTGGCTTTGATCACCCGGAAGGTCGTACCGTCATAAGCATATTCCATGCTTTCATCCGTTTCACTGATCGATCCCCCTAAAGAGGCTTCGTATTCTTTGGTTTGTTGTACGACATTTTTACCTAATAGTTTAGGACCTACCGATGCCAGGAACCAGGCTGTTCCGGCTGTTCCGAAGATATAGGTCACCGCATAGGCCACCGGGATCTGGTTGATATAGGTTTGTTTCTGTTCGGCACCGATAGCCAGTTGGTTGATCGTGTCTGTCGCCACGCCGATCACTGCGGAGATGGTGCTTCCTCCGGCTAATAAACCGGCGGCATTACCCACGTCGAATCCTGCAATCAAAGCCGCTACCCAGGCTACCACCAGACAGGCTACACAGACAAGCGCCGCAAAAGCAATCTGAGGCAGTCCTTCTTTGCGCAGACCTTGCACGAACTGAGGGCCTACACTATACCCCACCGCAAAGAGGAAGAGCAAAAAGAAGGTTGATTTTACGACGGGGGAAATGGTGATATCCAATTGCCCCACTAACACACCCACCAATAAGACGCTGGTGACGGCACCCAATCCGAATCCCTTCACCTTGATCATGCCGATAGCAAAACCAACGGCCAGTGTCAGGAAGATGGCCAGTTCCGGCGAGTCCTGTAATGTTTTAATGATCCATTCCATAAATGATATATAATATATTTCTCTTTTTGTTCTTTCGGTCTTTGACACGCATTCGACTATAAAACAAAAGCAACTCCTCTTTAGTTGAGAAGTTGCTTGTCTTTCTTTTTTTTGTCCTCTGATAAAAGAGGAAAATAGGATCTCTTATTCCAGGCCGTCAGCGAATAAGCAAAGCGTAATAACCTGATCTACGTTGTCGAAGTCGACTTGATTGGTTTGGATATATTCCTGTATTTTCGCCTTTTGTTTGGGGAATATTTTGAGGAACTGCTTTTCATTTATGAATTCTTTCATTTTTTTGTCTTTCTCCACCTTGTATCGTTTCTCTATCCCTTGAATCACCCAACGGTCGTCGCCTTCCAAGTGATAGATTGCGCCTCCCTGCTGGAAAGAAGACATCGATTCGATGGAAGAGGTCTGTGAGCGTCCACCATAGGCCGATTTCTGTCCGCGGTCGTGCAATTTTCCCTTGTATCGCACCAGGATGCGCGGGTTTTCACCTTTTAAAATCTCATCTCCGCCGCCGTTATTATCGATAACAAAGGTGCGACCATTCACCTTCACAGTGGCGACATTATCGGGTTCGGCAAACTCTTTTATTATGTCGTGATCGGAGGCATCAATAAAGACAAACTTATTGGTGACTAAGCTGAAATTCATCTTTACGTTAAATACCTGTCCACTTTTATAATACACCAACCCGGGTTGAAAAGAGGAGAGTAGATATTGAGGTTCTGTCACTATCTGAGCTATGGAAGAAGAGACGCTGATCCAAGCTGCTAAACTAATAAAAAGTAAACGTTTCATAAACAATCTTTTTGATTATGCCCACAATAATAGTACTTCTTTTGGAAAGGAGCAACATCTTTTTCCTAAAAAAACTAACATCACTATTTCATTTTACAGAATAATTACTACCTTTGTACCGAGTAATAGTTTTTTCATAATAAAAAGGAAAAAGTTAAACGTCCGGACTTGTGATAAGTCTGGGCGTTTCGTTTTTATATAGCTTTTGAAACTCTTAGGGAAAATCCGGTTTTGTTGTTTCTCTGAAGTATTGTGTTCATGTTATCTAAAAACCCCACGATCCCAAATGTTAAAATGTCGATTGTAAGTAAAAAGGTCGTTTTACTTACAAATCCATACGTTAAAAAGTGTTTCTCCCGGGAGTTTGTCTCCAAAGTCCCGCCTTTTTGCGCGCAAAGTCCCGCCGAAATTACAAATCGTAAGTTGAGGCCTTCTCCGAAAACGGCTGTTTTAACATTCGTTAAACAATGAAAATGCGATTGAAACTATCCGGCATCATCCCTTCCCTTTCTGTTCTTTCATTCTTTTAAGGCCTTCTGAAAGCGGACAAAGTGTTCATTATCGGACAATTGAAAAAGTGCTATATGTTGCATTATCAATGCATTAGTCTTTTGGCATAGGTTTTGCCCATAGCCGGGAAAACGACAGAGGAAATGAAGAAAACAGGTATAATAGCGAATTTGCTGCTTTGGAGCTGTTTGCTCGTGGCGCAAGAAGCGGAAAAACGGGTGCAGTTGACTTTGCAGGATGCCATTCTGTTGGCTCAGATGCAGTCGGTCGATGCGGCCGTGGCGCTAAATGAATTGAAAACAGCCTACTGGGAATACCGCACGCATAAGGCTGATCAGTTGCCGGAAGTTACCTTCACGGGTAGTTTACCCAGTTATTACCAGCGATTCAATAAATACCAACAACCGGACGGATCGTACACCTTTGTGCGCGACAATTCCATGGGCTTGTTTGGCGAACTCTCTGTGACGCAGAATATTGCGCTGACCGGAGGGCAGATCTCCCTGAATTCCTCCTTAGACTTCACCCGGCAACTGGGGGGAGGTGCCTACAATGAGTATATGAGTGTTCCGGTCGGGCTGACCTTGAAACAGCCACTCTTTGGGGTGAACAACCAGAAGTGGAAACGAAAAATCGAGCCGGTGCGCTACCAGGAGGCCAAAGCCGCTTATATCGAAAGCGTCGAGATGGTCACGCTTTATACGATTGACTATTTCTTCACCCTGTTGCGGGCGCGCGAAAGCCTGCGCAATGCACAGCAAAACCTGGAGAATGCCGATAAGCTGTATGATATTGCTGTTGCTCGCCGTGAGATCGGCCATATTTCGGAAACGGAGCTTATGCGATTGCAACAGGCTGCGCTCCAGGCAAAAGCCAACCGTACCGACGCACAGTCGGCATGGAACGCGGCGATGTTTCAGTTGCGCGCTTTTCTGGGGTTGAGCGAACAGGAGATGATAGAACCTCTGTTACCCGAGACGGCTCCTGCCGTACATATAGAGTATCAAAAGGTATTGGAAAAGGCGCAGGAGAACAATAAATTGGCGAAAAGGATTCTGCGGCAACACTTAGAGGCGGATTATGCCGTGGCGGCGGCGAAAGGCAACCAGCGAAATATCAGTCTGTTTGCCTCTATCGGATATACCGGGAAAGACAAGATGATGGCCGACGCCTATCGGGGGCTTACCGACAACCAGATCTTAGAGGTGGGTGTCTCTGTCCCGCTATTGGATTGGGGAAAACGCAAAGGGAAGGTGAAAGTGGCCGAGTCGAACCGGGAGGTCGTCCTGTCGCGCACACGCCAACAACAAATGAATTTCAATCAGGATATATACCTGTTAGTAGAAAACTTCAATAATCAGGCGACCCAGTTGGAGATTGCTGCCCAGGTGGATGTCCTGGCGGAAAAGCGTTACAACACATCGATCGAGACTTTTCTGATCGGGCAGATCAATATCCTGGACCTGAACGACGCGCAAAATTCCAAAGACAATGCGCGGTTGAATCATATTCAGGAGCTCTATGCCTATTGGAGTTATTACTATAATCTCCGGAGCGTTACGTTGTATGACTTTCTGAACGACAGGTCGCTGGATGCTGACTTTGAAGAGATTATTTTGCACTAATACCGTCGGGTAGAAAGAATTCTCTATCTTTGAATCACTTATTTCAATCTATGATACTAATTGTTGACGACGATACAGTAGTCCGCTCCTCGCTGACTTTTTTATTGAAACGTGCCGGTTATCAACCGGAAGCGGTTTCGGATCCGCAGGAGGCGTTGGATGCGATTCGTGCGTGTAGGCCGGATCTCATTCTTTTGGATATGAATTTCACGCTGACCACCACAGGGGAAGAGGGGATTCAACTGTTGCGACAAATCAAGATATTCCATCCGGATGTGCCCGTTATTCTGATGACGGCCTGGGGCTCGATCACGCTGGCCGTGCAGGGCATGCGGGCGGGTGCCTTTGATTTTATTGCCAAGCCATGGAACAACCTGGTGCTTCTCAACACCATTCGTACGGCATTGGAATTGAGTGCGCAGAAAAATGCCCGGGCTGTCTCTTCCGAAGAGATGGAAAACGAGGCGTCGATTTCTTTTGAGAAGATTATCGGAAAGAGCCCGGTGTTGCAGGATATATTGGGCACTGTCTCCCGGATTGCCCCAACCAATGCGTCGGTTCTGATTACCGGGGAAAGCGGTACGGGCAAAGAATTGATTGCCGAAGCGATCCATACCCATAGCCTCCGCAAAGAGAATCCTTTTGTGAAGGTCAACCTGGGAGGACTTTCCCATAGCCTGTTCGAAAGCGAAATGTTCGGTCATAAGAAAGGAGCCTTTACCGATGCCTATATGGATCGGAAAGGACGCTTTGAAATGGCGGATAAGGGCACGATCTTTTTGGATGAGATCGGCGATCTGGAGCTGTCGAGTCAGGTGAAGCTGCTCCGGGTATTGCAGGATCAGACCTTCGAAGTGTTGGGCGACAGCCGGCCACGGAAGGTTGATATACGGGTGGTGAGCGCGACAAACCGGGACTTGCGTGAGATGGTCTCCGCGCGTAGCTTCCGCGAAGATCTCTTCTATCGGATCAATCTGATTACGATTCATCTTCCGCCTCTTCGCGAGCGGAAGGAGGATATTCCGCTGTTGGCTCGCTATTTTGCCGGTCAGCAAGCCGCCCTGAACGGTCTTCCGCCGGTGGAATTCTCTGCGGAAGCCTTGTCGTGGCTGCAACAACAGCCCTATCCGGGCAATATCCGTGAACTAAAGAACCTGGTCGAGCGTACGATACTTGTTTCGGGAAAGACGCTGTTGCAGGCAAGCGATTTAAAGGCGCAGCAGGGTGCCGGTGGCGAGAAGGCAAAGTCGGCAGCCAATACCTTAAGCGGCATGACCCTGGACGAAATAGAGAAACAGACCATTCTCCAGGCATTAGACGATTACAAAGGGAATCTCTCGCATGTAGCCTCTGCCTTGGGTATCAGCCGGGCTGCCTTATACCGACGCATGGAGAAATATGGCCTGTCGACCGACAAGCTCTAACAATACTAAAATAAATGAGGATAAAAGGACTATTCTGGATATTGACCGGGCTACTATTGGCGGTGTTGGGCGTATTAGCCTATTTCTCTTTTTACTCCTCCACCCGCTGGCTCTTCTTTGTGGTAGAGGGGGCTATCTTGTTAACCGTCGTTTATCTGATCGTTTTCTATCGGCGAATCATCAAACCTTTACACATCATCGGAAACGGAATGGACTTGTTGCGCGAGCAAGACTTCAGTTCGCGGCTTAGCCTCGTGGGGCAGACCGAAGCCGACAGGGTGGTGGAGGTATTCAATAAAATGATGGAGCAACTCAAGAACGAGCGGTTGCACCTTCGCGAACAGAACCATTTTCTGGATCTCCTGATCAATGCCTCGCCTTTAGGGGTTGTTATCTTCGATCTGGATGGAAAGATACAATCGCTCAATCCGGCGGCTGGGGTTATATTGCATAGCCAACAGGAGGAGACACTCATAGGGAAAAGCCTGACGGATCTGGACTCTCCGCTGGCGGCGGAACTGATGGAACTACCCCTGTACGGGGCGGAAACCATCCGATTGAATGATGCCAATATTTACAGGTGTACTCATTCTTCTTTTATAGACCGGGGATTTCATCGCTCTTTCTATTTGATAGAGCCGCTGACCCAGGAGGTGTTTAAGGCGGAAAAGAAGGCGTATGAAAAGGTGATCCGCATGATTGCGCACGAGGTGAACAATACCACAGCCGGCATTACCTCTACATTGGATACGCTCGCCAGTACGTTTCGTGAGATGAAAGATATGGAAGATGTAAACGAGGTGTTGCGCGTTTCGATCGAACGTTGCTACCGGATGAGCGACTTCATTACCAATTTTGCGGATGTCGTTCGCATACCTGAGCCGCAATGCCAGTCGTATGATCTGAACGAGGTGGTGATGAGTAGCAAGCGTTTTATGGAGACGATCTGCCGCAATACCAACATCGATATCCGGATGAGCTTGGCGGAGGGTTGCCCGATGGTCTTTTTAGATAAAACTCTGTTCGATCAGGTGTTATTGAATATCATCAAAAATGCGGCGGAATCGATCGAAGCGGACGGAATGATCGAGATACGAACCACCTCTTCTCCGGTCAGCCTGGAGGTGATCGATAATGGAAAAGGAATTGATAAAGAGACGGAAGCGAAACTGTTTACCCCGTTTTTCTCCACCAAACCGCATGGGCAGGGCATCGGCCTGACTGTTATCCGCGAGATTTTGCAAAAATTGAATTGCTCCTTCTCCCTACGTACCTATCCCGATGGGTTGACTCGTTTCCGTATTCTTTTCGCCTGAGGGTGACCCAATAGAAACCCAAAAAGGGAGAAAACTGAACAAGTTTTCTCCCTTTTTGGGTTTATCGTATGGCTTACAAGCCTATCTTCTCTTGGCAGGTGCCGCGATTTCGTAGAATACCTTCTTGTCTTTATCGTACATAAATGAAACGATATTCCATCCGGCTCTGTTGCCTCTGTACACATTATAGGAAACATCATAGCTCAATTCCGGGTTAGGATCGGAATAAAGAGCCGGCAATACATGAGAGGCAAAACCTTCGGATATTCTCTTATCCATCAGAGCCTGAAGCTGATCGTCCGACAAGGAGGCATACTCATTGTTCGGGTCGTTTGCCTTCCAGTTCGTATAGTTGTTGTTAACCTCACCCCATTTAGCGGCAGATCCGTAATAGAATTCATTCAGATCGTCAACCCAATAAGCATATTTGTTGTTCTTTACCCACTCAACCAAGTAGAGCAGTTCATCTTTTTTAATGGTTACCTCTACACTACCACCGATCAACAGATTCAGACTCCAATTGGAACCGTCGTATTTCATATCGGCAATCTTGGTTGTAACCGTCATAATCGGAGCGTATGGGTCGTAACTGTTCCAGTTCGTGCCGTCGAATTCATACACAGATGTTTTGGTAATTACCGCACCTTTCTCTAAATAATTATAGACAACGACTGCCGTTTTTTCCGCAATTGCATACGGATACTGCATACGCAGGAAGGAACCCAGGTAGCCATCTATATTCATGGCTGAGGTGAAATAATTCTTTTCTCCCGGTTCATTCGTGCCATTACCCATCTCTTTGTAGTCGTCGGCGATAAGCGTGTAGTAATAACTGGCAATAAAACTGTTTAGTTCCGTTTTGTCCCAGCCGTACGCCTCTTTTTTAAAGCTTGTAGTAAGGGTTTCTTTCTTGCCGTCTGCCTCATTAAAGAGGTAATAGAGGGTCACGATATCTCCTTCTTTTAAGGAGGCATATTTCTTGGCGACAAAGTCAATTAAGTAGCCGTTAATGTCCATTGAGGCATCGAAGTAGTCGTGTTCACCGGGTTGTCCGGCTCCTTTCCCCATCGAATCGTAGTCTTCAGCCTTCAGACTGTAATCCTCTTTAGGCAGAGAGAAGCCGGGAGTAGTTTCTCCATAGAGGATAGATACTTTAGCCGTCGAGTTCTTATCGTTGTAGAGATAGATGCCTTTCAGCATTTTGTCTACCGCTGTCGTTAATGATGTGCGGTCGGTGAAATAGCCCTCGTCGGGATATTCGCCGGTGTATTCGCCGCTATATGCCACCACATCTGTCACCAGATTGCTATCGTAACCGCTGAAATGCTCTTCGTTATAGTCACATCCGGCCAGAAAAAGGATGGCCAGTAAGCTTATATATATGTTGATCTTTTTCATAATCCTGTTTTCTTTTTGAGGGGGTTAAAAATTAACTCTGAACTTAACTGACATCTCACGTCCTAAACCGTAGAATACACGCGTTGCCGACGACCAGTTGTGTGACGATCCGTCGTAAGCGCTTTCGATGTATTCCTGGTTGAACAGGTTGGATATGTTACCGCTGACAGAGGAGGCCAAACCACCGATCTGGAAAGAATAGCTGGCATAGAGGTCGAATACGTGAGCCGATGGTATCTTCCATGGCTTCTCATACTTTGTTTCGCCGCCAATCTTCAGGTCGTTATTGATCGGTGTCCAGTCGGCATAATTGCGATCGGTGAAGAACCAATCAGCACCGAAGCTGATGTCTTTGGTCGGTTTGAATTTGATCCCGGCAGACAGCGTGGTCTGTGCTGAGCCACCTACTTTCACTCCGTCCATTTTGAATGTCGATTTGGCGTGGTCGGAAGCACCAACACCGGAGGCTTCCGTATAGTCGGCGGTGATCGGCTGTCCGGCTGAATTGTAGAAATAACCGGTAGCAGTTCCGTTCCATCGCCAGTTGCCCAGTGAGAAGCTGCCGGTGATGTCTAACCATCTAAATGGATGAACCGCCAAGTCGATTTCCAGCCCTTGGTGGATGGCATCGACTCCCTGCATATTCACCGTGTAGCGGTCGCTCTTATCGGTGAAATCACCTAAGCGAGCCATGGTTTTATCGTTCCAGTTGGTATGATACAGGTTCAGGTTGGCCGACAAGAAAGAGGTGCGGACACCATAACCCAATTCTACGCTGAATATCTTTTCGTTCAATGCCTCTTCGTTGATTTCATTGCTTGTGGTCGATTGCAGGAACACGCCGCCGTTGAACTGTGGAGCGCGGCTGATGTAACCAATATTCATAAATATATTATGATAGTCGTTCAAGTTGTAGTTGGCTCCGCCTTTGAGGTTGAATCCCCAATTGGTAACAGTTTCTGATTTGGCATGATCTTCGTCGTAATAGAAGCGGTCGTAGCGCCACTGGGTCGATTCGTTTACCGAACCGGAAGCAAACGCGCTTAGTCCCCCCAAGGTATATTCTGCCTGTCCAAACAGACCTCCCTGGATGATATGGCTATCGTAATCGCGGTACACCACGTCGCCTACCGTCAGTTTTTCTGTCAGGAAAGAGGCGTTTTTGGCTGCGCTGTTGTTTTCTTCCAATACATTAGAGCGGTTGCGTACGTCTACATAGTAGGCACCATTCATCAGGTCGCTGATCTCTGCCGTATGCATTCCTTTGTAATAGCGGGCATCGATACCTCCGGAGATATTCAGGTTCTCATTCAGTTCGCGTTCGTAGGTCGAGAGAAGTCCATACCAACGATGCTGGTTCTTGTTCAACGCCAGAATCATTTGTGAGCCATTCGTGCTGTTTTCGTTCATCTCCTGGATCTGATCGTATGCAAAGGTGCCGTCGGCATTTCTGTATTTTGTGTTCAATACGCCGTTGCTTACGCCATACCAGCCGTTGGCCATCGAAGAGTCTGTTCCTTCACCACGCAGTCCCCATCCGTCGCCGATCGACATATACAACGCCGTACTCAGCGATGATTTCAGGTCTATCTGCCATGAATGGTTGAGGGATAATTGCGGTTTGTGGTATTTGTTCTTCGCCGATGTGATGCGTTCGCCATTCTTTCCGAATCCATAAGTCGCATTGTATCTGTACAGGTCGCCATCCGGCATATATTGCTGCATCGACTGCCATCCTTTGATGGTCAATCCGTCGTAGCTGCCCCGCTGGTTGTGTACCTGGGGAGCGCCGAATCCGGTGAATGAGATCTGGTGCGAGTCGCTGATCTTTTTGGCGATGCTCAGGAAGTAGTTGTATGATTCAAACTCCGTTCCCTGCACATAACCGTCGCCCCATGTTTTGCCTCCCATCAGGGTGAGCGCCCAGCCTGATTTGCTCAAGCCGGTAGAAACAGAAAATAACACTTTGTTATATCCGTCCGTTCCCATCGTATAGCTGGCGAAACCTCCTTTTTTGGCATCGATCGTACGGGTTACGATATTGATCGATCCGCCGACAGAAGGCGAAGATACCTTGGATGCTCCCAACCCGCGTTGCACCTGCATATAGCGGGTCACGTCGGCCAGTCCGGCCCAGTTGCTCCAGTAAACGCCACCCCATTCCATATCGTTCATGGGAACCCCGTTTACCATCACAGCTACGTTTTCCGATTTGAAGCCGCGCAGATTCACTTTGGCGTCGCCAAAGGCGCCACCGTCCCGGGTAACATGCACACCCGGTGTGAGTTTCAGTATTTCCGGAAACTCCTTTACGCCCAGTCGTTCGTCGATGATCTCCGGCGTTACGGTAGCCATAGCGACAGGAGTTTTCCTATCGATAGCAATAGAAGAGGTGATGGTCACGTCGGCCAAACCGATGGCGTCGATCTCCAACGCAATGGTGCCGATGTCAATACTGGCAGATCCGGCAATTGTCCGGGTAATATCTTTATATCCAAGAGAACGGAAAATCAATGTAGCTCCGGGAGCCACCGTGATTTCAAATTTCCCATCCACATCGGTCACGGCCCCTTTGGCTGTTCCCTTTTCCAAAATCGTAGCGCCCACTAAAGGCTCATTACTCTCTGCGTCAATCACCATCCCGTTAACTACGGTTTGTGCCTGGAGACCATTCGCACAAAAAATAGTTAAAATAGCTACTAAAAAGAAATGGATTACATGTTTTCCCATACCATGTCTACTGTTTATAGTTAATAGTTAAAATTAAACAAAATAACGGTTTTGTTTTTTTAGCACATGCAAATATAACGAGTATTTTCATTCTTTAACGGATAGAGGCTGTTAAATTGTAAATTATTCATGGCGTGCGGACTCTTTCCGGTAAGGTTCAGTTATATGGGGTCACCCATAGTTGGATTGAATGCCCGAAATGTTAAAATAGCGATTGTAAGCAAAACGGGCGTTTTACTTACAAATCCATACGTTAAAAAGTGTTTCTCCCGGGAGTTTGTCTCCGAAGTCCTGCCTTTTTGCGCGCAAAGTCCTGCCGAAATTACAAATCGTAAATTGGGGGTTTTGTCCGAAATGTACAATTTAACGTTTGTTGACATTCTGAAATGACATTTTTGTTCTACCATGTCGACAACCGATAAAGGGTGGCATAGGAAGTAAACGGGCGGCGTTTTAGAAAAAATAATAACTACCTTTGTGTCTCTTTAGTAATAGAGTGTGTATGAAAAAAAGAATCATTTTTGTTTTCCTGGCCATTAGCGCCGTTCTCTATTTTTTCTATGCGAGTTCATCTCAGGATTCAAAAGCCGACCGTTATGTAGTCGTCCTGTCGTTGGATGGTTTTCGTTCCGACTATCCGGAAATGGCGCATACGCCCACCTTGGATTCCCTTGAACGGGTAGGAGTGAGGGCTGATTTCCGTCCCTGCTTTCCCAGTGTGACCTTTTCAAACCACTACGCAATGGCAACCGGATTGCATCCCGACCATCATGGGTTGATCAATAACTTTTTTTATGCGGAAGACCTCGATAAGATCTATACCATAGGCAACCGGGAAGCAGTGGCTAATCCCGGCTTCTACGAAGGGGAACCGATCTGGAACACGGCCGAACGACAGGGGGTGAAAGCGGCTAATTACTATTGGGTGGGAAGCGAAACCGCCGTCAATGGCCGTCAACCCTCCATCTGGAAACCGTTCGATAGCGATGTGCCCTTTAAAAATCGTGCCGATTCGATTCTGGCATGGCTTCAGTTGCCGGAAGAGGAACGCCCGCATCTGTTGATGTGGTATATAGAAGAGCCAGACGCTATCGGCCACCGAGCCACCCCCGATTCGACAGCCACCCGGCAGATGGTGGAAGAACTGGATCAGTTGTTGAACTATTTCTTTACCGAAGTGCGCCAACTGGATATTTTCGATCGCATCGATTTCATCGTTCTTTCCGATCATGGCATGGCAACCTATTATCCGGAAAACTATGTCAACCTAAATGACTACCTGCCCAGGGATAGTTTTGATCATGTGTTCGATGGGGTTCCCACCCTGTTATATACGAAGGAGAGCTATCGCGAAACCGCCTATCAGATACTGCAAGCGGTGCCTCATATTAAAGCGTATAAAAAGGAGGAGATTCCTTCCCGCTTTAACTACGGGACGCATCCGCGAGTGAGCAACCTGGTGGTTGTGCCGGAAATCGGGACATACGTGCAGTTTCGTGCCGACGCTGCACCCCGTTATGCTGCCACGCATGGCTACGACAATTATGAACCCTCCATGCAGGCCATCTTCTATGCCGCAGGCCCCTCGTTCAAAACGGGAGAACGCTTGCCGGCTATTGCCAATGTGAATCTCTACCTGTTGATCTGCAAGCTACTCGAACTGGATCCGGCTCCCAACGATGGGACGGAAGAGGAGGTCGCTCTGATCCTGAAATAGTCACGGAGATGACCGGGAACCGGTAGCTTTTGGACGTGAGAAAAATAAAAAAGCGGGTGGCCATCGACCACCCGCTTGAAATCTCCAACACACAATCAGGACGATAATATCCTGTTAATTTGTTTAGGGCTTGTACTCTCCACTATAGGGATTCTGATCGCCGGCCGGCCAGATATCGTCTACCAAAGCGTCGTTGTTGAGCAATTCGGTGTTCGGGATTTGGAAGATAAAACGCCAGGAACGAGCCGGGAATTGGTGGCTACCGCCATAAGCATCGTGATTGCCCGCGCGCACCAACGGTTTTTGGGTGCGGACAAGATCGAACAGGGCATGACCTTCGCCATACATTTCTTTGCGACGTTCCAGCCAGATGGCTTCCAACAAGTCGTTGCCCGACGCCTCTGTGCGTGTGGCGTTGCGCATTTCCTGAAGCTTCCACAGTAGTTCTTTGGCTTCCTTCTCTTTCCCCTGATAGGCACAGGCTTCGGCGGCTGCGAGGAGCATCTCTTCCGTACGCATAAAGACAATAGAACCCCGGCAATCATCTTTGTCCCGGAATTTGTAGGATGCCCAGATGATGCCCCACCAGCGCTCGATTTGTTGGAAGCGAATATCGCTTTCATCGAAATAGTCGACAAACACGTCGGCCAGGTAGAAGCATTGGAATGTGTAACAAGAGCGTGTGCCGTTAGCCCACATAGCGAAGGGTGAATAATCGTGCATGTTTTGCTCTTCTGTCTGACGCATACCCCAGATCCAGGACGGAACGGTCTCGTCGCTGAAGCCGCCTGTGTATTGTTCGTTGGTGGTCAGCGGATATTTATTTAATAGTTTCTTGGCGTATTCTTCGCATTTGGGCCAGTTATGCATCACTTGATACACTTGTGCCAATACGCCTTGTGTGACTGATTGGTCGAACGTATTGATCCGGCTTCCGCGGTTGAATCCTTCCAGCAAGGTTTCGGCAGTCGTCAGGTCGGCCACTATCTGTTTGTAGGTCTCTTCCAATGTGCCGCGCGGTTTGCCTTCGGTCTGATCGTTCGTTGGTTCCAGGTAGATAGGAACGCCGGGCATATTTTTAGCAATGATATAGGTTTGTTGGAACAAGCGAGCCAGGTTGAAATAGGCCCAGCCGCGAATGGCATGTGCCTGCCCTTTGATATGTTGCTTTTCCGTTTCTGATCCGCTACAATTATCCGTATAGGCGATGATGGAGTTGACATTGTTGATCAACCGGTAATGAAAACGCCACAACTGACTTGAGCGGAAGATGTCGCCGCGGGTATGTCCCCAGTAGTTGTAGTCATAGCCATACCAGCCGTTCCATACAATCATATCTTCACCAAACACATCAGACATCATTTGGATAGTCGGGATACCCCAATCATCCTCTCGATTGGCACCTCCGCCATTGTAAGCGCGCATGTGATAGTAGGAACCGTTCAGCGCGGCCTGAGCGCCGGCTATCGTATTAAACACGTCGGTATCGGCCACCGAAGTGGAAGGGGTCGTATTGAGGAAATCGCTACAGGCGGTGACCATAAGTGCTACAAGCGCTACGAGGCCGGTAAAGCGAATGGAATTTATTATCTTTTTCATATTTATATACTTGTTGTAGGTGACTGTCTTATAGATTTAACTGTATGCCGAAAGAGATCGACTGGGTGGTCGGGAAGCGGTTGCCAGTTGTTCCGGAAACAGACTGTTCCGGGTCGGTTCCCCGCTTCTGTGCACTTCCTAATGTCAGGAGATTGTCGCCTTGCACAAACAGACGCAGTGAATTGATGTCGAAACGTGAAGTCAACGATTTCGGCAGGGTATACCCTACAGTCAGGTTACGCAAGCGTAAGAAGCTGTTGTCGTACAGGAATTTTGTGGTGTACGATCCCATATAGCTGGAATAATAGGTAGAAATACGCGGAAGCGAAGCATTGGTATTGCTTTCACTCCAACCTTTGAGCATATCCGGATGCATGCTGTAACCGGTACGGTAGGACATCATCTGTGCGTAGTCGCCGTCGTATAGTTTGCCGCCAATGCTGTAATAAAGCATAAACGACAGGTCGATACCTTTATAATACAGGTTGTTTGTCAATCCGCCGAAGATCTTTGGAATGGCGTCGCCCAGGTATTTCTTATGTTTGTCGCTGGTCACCTCATTATAGTTCTCTGTTTTCTCGCGGTCAACCAATATCTCCTCATCTCCTACTTTTTCATATATATTCTTCCAGTACTGGTCGCGTCCGTTCTCCGGATTCACACCGGCATATTCGATACCCCAGAAGTTGTAACGCGATTCGCCTTCCCGCCATTTGAAATAACCGGCGTTGATCTCATCTTGTGGCAGTTTGGTGATTTTGTTCTTGTAGTGCGTGCCATTGAAGGCAATGTTCCAACGGAAGTCTTTGGAGTGGAACGGCGTATAGCTGAGCTGGAACTCGATACCCTGGTTTTGCACGTCGCCAATATTACGGTCGATGCTGCTGAAACCGGTAGAAGGAGCCATCGGCATGCCGAAGAGCAGGTCTTTTGATTTGCGCTTAAACCATTCCACTTCACCGCTTAGTTTGTTGAAGATAGCGAATTCAAGACCGACGTTAAACTGTAGGTTGGTTTCCCATTTCAGATCCTTATTGGCCAGACGGCTGATATTGACACCTGCCTCGCTGTAGTCGTTGTTGCCGGTAGCATACAGCCCCTGATAGGCATAATAGGTGTTTAACTGGTCGTTCCCTACTGCTCCGTAGCTGGCTTTCAGTTTCAGGTTGTCGAGCCAATGATAAGAAGACATAAACTCTTCGTTGGAGATACGCCAGGAGGCACCCAGTGACCAGAAATTCCCCCAGCGGCTATCCGGATGGAAGCGCGAAGAACCGTCGGTACGGAAACTACCCGACACATAATAACGGTCTTTGTATTCGTATTCCATACGGCTCAGCCAGCTCAACAGGCGGTACTTATCGTAATACGAACGCATGGAAGCCATTTCGGATGCAGAATCAATCTCTGTCAGTCCCAGGAAAGGAAGCCCTCTTTTGGCTGCTTGCAGATATTTGTAGTGCATGGAGTAGGCTTCCTGCCCCAACAGAACGTTTACGCGATGATCGCCGAAGGTTTTATCGTAGGTCAACAGGTTATTGATCGTATAGGAGATATTCTGTTTTATTTCTTTATACACTTCCCCGCCATACCCTGAAGCATAACCATACTCGGGGTTGGTATATCCGTCGTAGGTCTGGTTGAAATGGTCTACACTGAAGTTGGTGCGGAATTTCAGTTCCGGCAGGAAGGTTATCTCGAGGTAATTACGGGTAGATATATTGTTGGTCGTTTCCGGCGAAGGGTTATAAGCCGCATCGGCCAATGGGTTCCAGGCTGTCCATGCCGTACGGTCGTCTCCGTAATCATATATCTTGTTGCCGTTGCCATCCTGTTTATAATCTCCCGTTGCCGGATCCCATACATAGACCGGATAGGTCGGAGAAATCGTGCGGAGGAACCAGATGGTCCGGCTGTCTAACCATACTTCCCGTACGGCATGGGAAAGAGAGGTGTTGGTGCCTACCTTAAGCCAGTTTTTAACCTGGTAGTTTAGGTTTGAACGAAGTGAAAAACGTTCGAATTTCTGTGCGGCAAAGATCCCTTTATCGTTTACGTAACCGCCCGAAAAGAAATAGTCGGCCTTATCGTTCTTTCCGCTGAAATCCAGGTTGTATTCCTGGCGCAGACGCGATTTCAGAATCTCGTCCCGCCAGTCTCCCCAGAACAGCAGCTGGGCGTTTGGATCCATTTCGCCATTCAGGCCTACCGGTTGATCGATATTGAACGGGTTGATCTTGAGCTCGTTCTTTAAGTAGTTGGTGGCGTATTGATTAGAGTCGTCGGCATTATAGCCTTGGTCTTGCCGTCCATTGCGCATGGCTCGCCAGGTTAGGACGGTGAATTCCTCCGGCGTTAAGGCGCGTGGCAGATCGACTGCCAGATTGGAATACCCCCAGGTGGAGCGGAAATTGATTTGTCCTTTCTCGGAAGATCCCTTTTTGGTCGTGATCATAATTACTCCGTTTGCCGCGCGTGAACCGTAGAGTGCGGTGGCCGAAGCGTCTTTCAATACCGTCATTGATTCGACATCTGCCGGGTTGATCGCGTTCATGATACCGTCGTAAGCCACCCCGTCGACTACGTACAACGGAGAGCTGGAGGCATTCATCGAACCGATACCACGGATCAGGATCGAACCGCTATCGCCCGGTTGCCCGCTGCTGTTGATTACCTGCACCCCGCTGCTCTGTCCCTGGAGCGCCTGCGTGATGTTGGAGGTGGTGATCTTTTCTAAGGCTTCGCTTTTGACGACGGTGGCCGACCCGGTGAAGGTCGATTTCTTTCCTGTACCGTAGGCCACAACCATCACTTCATCGATCGCAACAAAATCCGGCTCCATGACAACCGTCAGGCTGTTTCCTGTAATAGGTACTTCCATGGTTTTGTACCCGACGTAAGTGAATTGGAGACTTTTGGTCCGTTCGTCTATTCGGATCGAAAATTCTCCGTCTACATTCGTGGCGACGCCGCGCATGCTTTGTCTGTCCATCACTGCAACACCAATCATTGGAAGTCCGTCTTCCGAGGATGTTACCTTGCCTGTAATTTGCCTTTCCTGTGCCAGCATACATTGTAGCGACAACACAAGAATAACTAAAACAACACTCAGTTTTCTCATATACATATTTTAAATTTAAAGGTGAAATAGTCTCAATAGCGCGGAGTGTGTAGGTAACATTAGCGCATACAACACCCCTGTCCGGGTATAAAGCTTACCCATGAACACGATAGCAAAAACCCTCCCGACCATATAGGCAAGGGGGCGTGGTCTTCTCTTAGCTAAATGCTAATGAAATGCTAACAGGAGGACGTTGATTGTGATACTTGTGTTTGCCATGAATTTGAGTTTTTGTCGTAAGTTTAGATTCTCAATCCACACACATTTTGTGTGAATGTTTTGTTAGATTAAGTCGGCCAAATGTAGTGTTAATTTTAATAAATCCAATTTTTTTCAGAAAAAAAGTAACAAATAGATATGTAAAGGGCATTTTTATGTACTGAAGATAAGCCCCTGTTGTCTTTACGATACAAGTGTTAGCAAATGTTAATATCTCTATTTTCTCAGAAAACCTCAACTATCATTTTGACAAAAACGCAGGACTTTGCGCGCGAAAAGGCAGGAGTATTTTTTCAAACTCCCGGGGGAAACATTTTTTAACGTATCATATTGTAAAGCAAAACGGCTATTTTGCTTACATTTTGCTTTTTAACATTTCGGAAGAAAATATACAAAACCTACATAATGCTTACGTAGAATGCAGGGAAACAAACTGTAATCGTGGATAAAAGTTAAATCTATGTTATACAACATAAATCATGTCGGATTATGCTTGGGATAAGTCTGTACTTTTACAGGCAATTTGTACAATTAAATTGAAATTTTCATGAAAAACGAAAAGACTCTATCCGGCTTGGATATTGCGGATTTCAGCAAACAAGTGGATGGAAAAGAGACGGCTCTCTGTGTACTAACGAATACGGCCGGTGCAGAATTAACTATTACGAACTACGGTGCAAAAATTGTCTCTCTGATGGTTCCCGACAGGTCGGGTAAACTAGTCGATGTAGTGACCGGCCATAAGAATATAGATGACTATCTGACATCCGAAGAACCCTATTTTGGGGCGGTTTGCGGACGTTATGGCAACCGTATCGCTAAAGGTACATTCACACTGGATGGTGTTGTATATGATAAATTGCCGATCAATAACGGTCCAAATAGTTTGCATGGGGGAGTGAAAGGCTTTAATGCTGTGGTTTGGGATATGGTGCAGAACGATGCCCAAACAGTGACGTTGACCTATACCGCTGCCGATGGTGAAGAGGGGTATCCGGGGGAATTGAAAACCTCCATTGTTTATCAGTTGACCGACACCAATGAATTGATTATCTCCTACGAGGCAACCACCGATAAACCAACCGTGTTGAACCTGACCAACCACTCTTATTTCAACCTATCCGGAGCAGGCGACCCGTATGTGGGCGATCATTTATTGGAAATCAATGCCGACACCTATCTTCCGACCGACGATACGGCGATTCCTTACGGACCGGCAGAAAAGGTGGAAGGAACTCCGATGGATTTCCGTACGCCGTTTGAGATTGGCGCCCGTATTGAGGATGATTTCCAACAGTTGATTTTTGGTAACGGATATGATCATACCTATGTATTAAATAAAAAAGAGGAAAACGAGCTCTCGTTCTGTGCCCGTTGTTCTTCTCCCAAAACCGGAATTGTAATGGAAACATATACCACAGAACCGGGTGTTCAGTTGTATTCAAGCAATTGGACTACCGGTAATTTTGAAGGGAAACCGGGGCAGTATTACCCGAAACGTTCTGCGTTGTGTCTGGAAACGCAGCATTTCCCCAATAGCCCGAATTGTCCGGATTATCCTTCGACAGTGCTTCGTCCCGGCGAGACTTTCAATAGCAAGACAGTATATGCCTTTACGATTGAAAAATAATCTATTCAAATAACTCAAAAAAACATTGTTTATGACACAACAAAAACAACAAAATGGTAGTATCATCGCGATTGTTACCATGTGGATTCTTTTTGCGATGATTTCATTTGTTACCAATCTGGCTGCTCCCATTGGAGTAATCTGGAAAAATCAACCCGAACTGGCCGGTTCTAACTTCTTGGGCATGTTGGGTAATATGATGAACTTCCTCGCCTATCTGTTTATGGGTATTCCGGCAGGTAAGATGCTTGTTAAGTTCGGTTACAAGAAAACCGCTTTGGCGGCTATTGCCGTTGGCTTTTTAGGCGTATTAATTCAATTCCTTTCCGGAACTTTAGGCGTAGGATCGACCCTGTTCTCTTTACCGTTGAATTTCTATGTTTATCTGTTAGGTGCATTCGTATCTGGTTTCTCTGTATGTATGCTGAATACTGTGGTGAACCCGATGTTGAACCTCCTGGGAGGTGGCGGCAACAAAGGCAACCAGTTGATCCAGATCGGTGGCACATTCAACTCGCTGACCGGCACATTGACACCTATGTTTGTAGGATCTTTGATCGGTATGGTTACGCTGGAAACAGCTATCACCGACGTTAATCCGGTGTTGATGACCGCGATGGGCGTATTTGCCGTGGCATTTATTCTCCTGTCGTTTATCCCTATTGCCGACCCGGATGCTGACAAGAAAAAAGGAAAAGAGATCGTGTACGAAAGAAGCCCGTGGGCTTTCCGTCACTTTGTGCTGGGAACGATTGCCATCTTCGTGTATGTTGGTGTGGAAATCGGTATACAGGGAACATTAAACTTCTACCTTTCGGATGTGACTGACAAAGGAGCCGGCCTGGATCCTGCCCTTGCGACGACGATCGGTGGTTTCGTAGCGGGTACCTATTGGTTCATGATGATGATCGGACGTTTCCTGGGAAGTCTTGTCGGTGGCAAGGTGTCCAGTAGAGCTATGTTGACCGTTGCTTCCGGATTGGGTACCCTATTGGTCTTATTGGCTATCTATTTGCCTAAGACTGTTCTTACCTCTATGCCTGTGTTTACAGGATCTTCTTTTGATATGGTTCAGGTGCCTATTGCTGCTTTACTATTGGTATTGTGCGGTCTTTGTACCTCAATCATGTGGGGAGGTATCTTCAACCTGGCAACCGAAGGATTGGGCAAATATACCGCTGCCGGATCAGGTATCTTTATGATGATGGTCGTTGGTGGAGGTGTTCTACCGCTGGTGCAAAACTGGATAGCTGATATTTCTACCTATATGACAAGCTATTGGGTAATTGTTGTCGCTCTGCTTTATATGCTCTATTATGCGTTGATCGGAAGCAAGAACGTAAACAAAGATATTCCGGTGGATTAAATCCGTGGAAACAGAAATTCACTACATATATTTTAGGAGATTTAGATTATGATGAAACAAATTAGAGAGAAATTCCAGGAGAAATTCCAGACAGAAGGGAATGTGTTTGCTTCCCCCGGGCGTATTAACCTGATAGGTGAACACACCGACTATAATGGCGGATTCGTATTCCCCGGTGCGATTGATAAAGGAATGATTGCAGAGATCAAACCCAACGGAACAGGTAAGGTGCGTGCTTATTCGGTCGATCTGGACGATTATGCAGAATTCGGATTGAACGAAAGCGATCTGCCGAAGGCCGGTTGGGCGAAATATATTTTTGGTGTATGCCGCGAGATTATCAAGCGTGGCGGGCAGATTCAGGGATTTGACACGGTGTTTGCCGGCGATGTGCCGTTAGGCGCGGGTATGTCTTCTTCGGCTGCCTTGGAAAGCACCTATGCATTTGCCTTGAATGAACTCTTTAGCTTAGGCATTGATAAGTTTGAGCTGGCAAAGATCGGACAGATGACCGAACACCATTACGTGGGTGTGAACTGCGGAATCATGGACCAGTTTGCCTCTATCTTCGGAAAAGAGGGAAGCCTGATCCGTTTGGATTGCCGTTCGCTGGAATATAAATACTTCCCGTTCCATCCGAAAGGGTACAAGTTGGTATTGTTGGATACGCTGGCAAAGCATGAGTTGGTGGATTCTCCTTACAACAAACGCCGTCAGTCGTGCGAAAATGTGGTGGCAACGATGCGCCGCAACCACCCGCATGTAGAATTTCTGCGTGATGCTGATATGGATATGCTCAACGAGGTGAAAGCCGATGTGAGTGCGGAAGATTATATGCGTGCCGAATATGTGATCGGGGAGATCCAACGCGTATTGGATGTATGTGATGCGCTGGAACGCGACGATTACGAAACGGTAGGCCAGAAAATGTATGAAACCCATTATGGTATGAGCAAGCTGTATGAGGTGAGCTGTGAAGAGCTTGACTTCTTGAACGACATTGCAAAAGAATGTGGCGTGACCGGCTCGCGTGTGATGGGTGGCGGCTTTGGCGGATGTACGATCAACCTGGTGAAGGACGAATTGTATGATGCCTTTATTGCGAAAGCGTTCAGTGCTTACAAAGAGAAATTCGGTTTCGAACCGAAGATGTATCCTGTTGTGATTAGCGACGGAGCTCGTAAGTTGGTATAAGGATTGATTTTCAATTTATATAAAGAGAAGGCGTTATCGATAGCGATAACGCCTTTTTTGTGTTATAAATCTGTCGAGGGCATTCGGTTATATAACGAGAATAGTTATCTTTGCACGAAATTAAATTCCACATAAAGATGAATGATATTCAATTAATGAACAGAGCGGCGGATAATATTCGTATTCTGGCCGCGTCGATGGTTGAGAAAGCCAATTCAGGACACCCGGGAGGCGCTATGGGAGGTGCCGATTTTGTTAATGTTTTGTTCTCAGAATTTTTAGTGTATGATCCTAAAAATCCAACCTGGGAAGGCCGTGATCGTTTCTTCCTTGATCCGGGACATATGTCACCCATGCTTTATGCGGTATTGTCTCTTTGCGGTAAATACACCATGGATGAACTGGCTGCCTTCCGTCAGTGGGAGAGCCCGACGCCGGGACACCCCGAGCGCGATATCATGCGTGGCGTAGAGAATACGTCCGGTCCGTTGGGACAAGGCCATACGATGGCTGTCGGAGCGGCTATTGCTGCTAAATTCCTGAAAGCACGCCTGGGCGATCAGATGAATCAGACTATTTATGCTTTTATCTCAGACGGAGGTGTTCAGGAAGAGATCTCTCAGGGTGCAGGGCGTATTGCCGGTAACCTGGGGTTGGATAACCTGATCATGTTCTATGACTCCAACAATATTCAGCTCTCTACCAAAGTAGAAGAGGTAACAATAGAAAATGTTGCTCAGAAATATGAAGCGTGGGGTTGGAAAGTGATCACGATCAACGGCAATGACGCGGCTGATATTCGCCGGGCATTGACGGAAGCGAAAGCAGTGAACGACCGTCCGACATTGATTATTGGTAACACTATTATGGGTAAAGGGGCTGTGAAAGAAGATAAGAGCAGCTTCGAAGATATGGTTTCTACTCATGGACAACCGCTTTCTGCTGCCGGAGCTTCTTACGCAGAGACGGTGCGCAACCTGGGTGGAGACGCGGAAAATCCGTTTACTATCTTCCCGGAAGTGGCTGAATTGTATGCCAACAGAGCCAAAGAACTGGCCGGAATCGTAGCGGAACGCTATGCTGCCGAAGAGGCATGGGCAAAAGCCAATCCGGAAATGGCTGCTAATAAGAAAAGATGGTTTGCCGGTGAACTGCCGCAAATCGACTGGGCCGGCATCGAACAAAAGGCGGGTCAGGCAACACGTGCTGCTTCGGCTACCGTATTAAGTGCCTTGGCTGTGCAGGTTGACAATATGATTTGCGCCTCAGCCGACCTTTCCAACTCGGATAAGACCGATGGATTCCTGAAGAAGACACATGCTTTCAAACGTGATGACTTCAGTGGTTCTTTCTTCCAAGCGGGGGTGGCCGAGCTGACAATGGCTTCTATTTGCTTGGGTATGTCACTCCATGGCGGTGTGATACCGGCTTGCGGAACCTTCTTTGTGTTCTCTGATTATATGAAACCGGTGGTGCGTATGGCTGCCTTGATGGAACAACAGATCATCTTTATCTGGACACACGATGCGTTCCGCGTAGGAGAAGACGGCCCAACGCATGAGCCTGTTGAACAGGAAGCACAGATCCGTTTGATGGAAAAATTGAAGAATCATCATGGAAAGAACTCAATGTTGGTGCTTCGTCCGGCTGATGTGAACGAAACAACCGTGGCTTGGAAGATGGCTATGGAAAACAAAACACCGACAGGACTTATCCTTTCCCGTCAGAATATCACCAATTTGCCGAATAGCAGCTACCTGGAAGCCCTGAAAGCTGAAAAGGGTGCTTACGTGGTGGAAGACGATACAAACGCAGATGTGACCCTGTTGGCTTCCGGTTCGGAAGTGGCTACGTTGGTAGAAGGCGCTGCTTTGTTGCGTGCCGACGGCATCAAGGTGCGTATTGTTTCTGTTCCTTCGGAAGGTCTTTTCCGTTCGCAGCCAAAAGCCTATCAGGATGCGGTGATTATCCCCGGTAGCAAGATCTTTGGACTCACAGCCGGTCTGCCTGTTACCCTGCAAGGTCTGGCAGGCGATCAGGGCAAAGTATGGGGACTTGACTCGTTTGGTTTCTCGGCTCCTTACAAAGTGCTTGACGAGAAATTGGGCTTCACTGGCAATAATGTGTACAAACAGGTAAAAGAATATCTGGGGAAATGATAGGCATATGCAGTGACCATGCCGGTTACGAACTGAAAGAGTATATCAAGACATACTTGTCGGAGAAGGGATTGGCCTATCAAGATTTCGGGGCCTACTCTGCTGAGAGTTCCGATTATCCTGATTTTGCGCATCCTTTGGCGGAAGCCATTGAAAAAGGAGAGGTCTATCCGGGTATCGCCGTATGCGGTTCCGGAATCGGGATCAGCATCACGCTCAACAAACACCAGGGTGTTCGGGCAGCTTTATGCTGGAACCATGAAATTGCCTCCCTTTCCCGCCATCATAATGATGCCAATGTACTTGTCCTTCCCGGACGTTTTATCGAACGGGAAGAGGCGGCGAAGGCGATAGATGTATTTCTGAATACCCCATTTGATGGCGGACGTCATCAGGCGCGGATCGATAAAATACCGGTAAGAGAATGTAGATAGCCAATAGCTCTCTATCAATAAAAAATGAAAGACTTTAAGGACTTCAATGGCCTTAAAGTCTTTTTTTTATTGAAATACTCTCCCCTTTGAAAAACAAATCCAAGCTACAAACTGTTTCATATATAAGTGGCAAGCCGGACAGGCTGATTGAAAAGCATTATTTACCCGATAAATTTATAGGTTATGATCAAGAGAGACAAAAGCATTGAACTATTGAACAAGGCGGTAGCAGAAGAAATGACTGCCGTAAACCAGTACATGTATTTCCATATTCTGCTCGAAGATATGGGCTATGACTACCTGGCTGCCTATTTTAAGCGCACCTCTATCAAAGAGATGATCCATGTGGAGCAATTCGCCGAACGCATCCTGTATCTGAAAGGGGAGTTGGAATTACGTGCTTCCAAAGGGGTTCAGAAAATCCATGATGTGAAAGAAATGCTGGAACTGGCCAACAAAATGGAGTTGGAAACCATCCAGAACTACAACGAATGGGCTAAGATCTGCATGGACGAATCCGATGCTGCTTCCAAGAAGTTGTTTGAAGCGATCCTGTTGGAAGAGGAAGAGCACCAGGATCAGTTCGATACCGAACTGGACAATATGAAGAACTTCGGCGACAACTACCTGGCTCTTCAATCGATTGCCCACAGCAAAAGCGCCGCCAAAGAATAATTGTATCTTTACATAAGAGATCATATTTGTGAAAAAGGCCGTCCTGATTTTTCGGGATGGCCTTTTGATATTTTCCTTTTCACTTCGCTTTGCTCGTTAAGTGAATTGACAAAATGATAGCAAAAAGCCCATTTTGCTTTACAATATGATACGTTAAAAAATGTTTCTCCCGGGAGTTTGTGAAAATACTCCTGCCGGTTCGGAAAAAAAGTCCCGCGATTTTGACAATTTGATATTTTGAGTTTTCGCCCGCAAACGTTTTCAGGGGGCATCTCTTTTTTTATACTCCGGGGAATTAGTTTTCGTTGATTATTCTGTAAGTTTGTGTGTTGATCCATTAAATGTGAATACATGAAAGCAAAACCCTTCCTGAGTGTTTGGCAAATCCTGAATATGACCTTTGGCTTCTTAGGCATTCAGTTTGGATTTGCGCTTCAAAATGCCAATTCGAGCCGTATTCTTCAGATCTACGGTGCCGATGTCGAACATCTTTCGCTGTTTTGGCTGGCTGCCCCGTTGACCGGGATGATCGTACAGCCTCTTATCGGGCATTATTCCGACCGTACCTGGAACCGCCTGGGGCGTCGCCGTCCGTTCTTTCTGGTAGGTGCTATATTGACCACGATCGCCCTGATTCTGATGCCGAATGCCGGACTCTTCATCTCACCCGAGACCACCCATGCCATTCTTTCGCCGGTGTTGATAGGTGCTGGTATGCTGATGATTATGGATGCCTCTATCAATGTCACCATGGAACCTTTTCGTGCCCTGGTGGGTGATATGCTCCCGGCCGAGCAGCATACGGTCGGTTTCTCCATCCAAACATTCCTGATCGGTATTGGTGCCGTGGTGGGTTCGCTGATGCCGAGCCTGATGAACCGTGCTTTTGGCTTTTCAAACATGGCCGAGCCGGGCGAGGTGGCCGATAATGTGAAATATGCTTTCTACGTCGGAGCGGCCGTTCTCTTTGTCTGTGTCCTGTGGACCATCGTGACGACCAAGGAGTATTCGCCGAAAGAGCTGGCGGAGTTTAGCGGAGAGGATGGGGATAAACCGAAAGAAAAACACCGGAACGGATTGATGGAGATCATGTATGATATCGCGCATATGCCTAAAGTGATGTGGCAGTTGGGTATATGTCAGTTCTTTGCCTGGTTTGCTCTTTACTCCATGTGGGTCTATTCTACTCCGGCAATAGCCGAACATGTCTATCATTCGCCTGACCCAACATCGGCGGGATATGCTGCAGCCGGCGATAAGGTGGGCGAGTTGTTTAGCGTTTACAACTTTGTCGCCATGCTTTTTGCCTTGCTATTAATTCCGATTGCCAAGAAATTGGGACGCAAATCGACTCATGCGATCTGCCTTACCCTGGGCGGCTTGGGATTGATGTCGCTCTATTATCTGACTGATACGAACGCGATGATCGTTTCTATGATTGGGGTGGGTATTGCCTGGGCAAGCATCTTAGCCATGCCATACGCTATCCTTTCCAATAGCCTGCCGGCGGAAAAGATGGGAACCTATATGGGTATCTTTAATTTCTTTATCACCCTGCCGCAGATCACCAACGGCATTATCCATGGCTGGATCGTGCGCAATGTGTACGGAGGGCATCCGATGTATGCCCTATTAACAGGTGGAATGTTCCTTCTCTTAGCTGCTATCGCCGTGGTATTCGTGAAGAGTAAGGCGACCAATTTGCGTTGAACGCTCCTTTCTTAAATGATACCGGTCAGTGAGGCAACGATGAACATATAGATCATCATGCCGATAATGTCATTCGTAATGGTGATAAACGGCCCTGTCGCTAAGGCGGGGTCGATTTTAAGCCTTTCGAGGGTCATGGGAACCAGTGTGCCGAACAAGCTGGCAAACATCACTACGGCAAAAAGACTGAGTGATACGGAGGCGGTTACGATGCGGTCGCCCAATGTGAAGAAGTTATAGATGAAAACAACTAAGCTGATGATGCTGGCATTGATCAGTGAAACGACCGATTCTTTCAATACCTGTGTCCAGATATTCTCCGGCCGGAGCGATTTGTTAGCCAGGCCTTGCACGACGATAGCCGACGATTGTATGCCGACATTCCCTCCCGTTCCCCCGATCAGCGGGATAAAAAGAGCCATTTTCGGGTTGGAAGCAATATTGTTTGTGAAATTACCCAAGATAACCGAGTTGCCCAGTCCGCCAATCATACCGATCAATAGCCAGGGAAGACGCGCGGCTGTTTGCAGGAATATATTATCGGAGGTCTCCACATCCTGCGAGATACCGGAAGCCAACTGGTAGTCGCGTTCGTGTTGTTCGCGTATCTCGTCCATCACGTCGTCGATGGTGATGCGTCCGACCAGACGCCCGATGCTATCGATAACCGGCAGGGCTACCAGGTCATACTTCTCAATAGCCTGAGCCACCTCCTCAATGCTGTCGTTATCGTGTACGGCAATCGGATCTTTCTTCATCACGTGCTTGATCTTGGAAACGGAAGGATTGGTAATCAGTCGCTGCAATGGAAGGACACCACGAAGGCGTTCGTCATCGTCGATCACGTAGACATAATAGATCTCATCCATCTCTTCGGCCTGCAGGCGCATCTCTTCGATACATTTGGGCATGCTCCAGTTCTCGTTCACCACGATCATCTCCGTACCCATCAACCCCCCGGCGGTGTCTTCATCGTATTTCAACAGATCGACAATGTCACCAGCCTGCTCTACGTCTTCAATATGCGAGAGTACCTCTTCCTGTTGCTCTTCCGGAAGCTCACGGATAAGGTCCACAGCGTCGTCGGTCTCCAGGTTGTCTACAAACCGGCGCGCGATCAGTTCGGGCGGCAACTGGCGTAAGAGGCGATGACGGGCATCCTCGTCGAGTTCCATCAATACCTCGGCAGCCGTATCCTCTTCCATCAACGGATAGAGGTAAGCACCTTCCTGAAGATTCAACTCTTCATATATTTCGGCGATATCCGCAGGGTGCAATTCTTCCAGAATCGCTTTGATCTGCTTTTCGTCTTTGTCGGCTATCAGCCGTTCGACGTTTTCGAGGAATTCTTTTGTTAGTTCAATCATCGCTTTACGTAATTTAGGAGAAACAGCTATTGACCATCGCGTGTGGTAGCAAGGTGCGCTGCCGCTATTTTTGTCAGTTCGATAAATTGTTCGAAGGAGAGTTGCTCGGGACGCTTATCAAAAATAGGCAACGCGTAATCCGGACAATCCTTTCCTAATAGCGGTTTCATGGAGTTGCGAAGGGTTTTTCTTCGTTGATTGAACGAGGTCTTAACCACGGTCTTAAAGAGTTTTTCGTCGCAACCCAGACTGGTTCGTTCGTTGCGCGTCATGCGGATAACAGCGCTTTTCACTTTGGGGGGCGGGTCGAACACCTGTTCGCTTACCGTAAATAGATATTCCACATCGTACCAGGCTTGTATCAGTACGCTCAGGATACCGTATGTTTTGCTTCCCGGGCCGGCAGCCAGCCGTTCGGCTACCTCCTTCTGGATCATACCCGAACAGCAGGGGATAATATCTTTGTAATCGAGTACCTTAAAGAATATCTGACTGGAGATATTGTAGGGGTAATTGCCAATCACGCAAAAGGGACGATCGAAAAGGCGGCTTAAGTCCAATTGCAGGAAATCGTCTGCCAGGATCTTTCCTTCAAGCGCCGGGAAATGCTCCCGCAGATAGTCGACCGATTCCCAGTCGAGCTCAACCACCGTCAGGTCGTGTCCCTCTTCCAACAGGAACTGGGTGAGTACGCCCATGCCCGGTCCGATCTCCAAAACAGGCTGTTCTTTATAGTTGTCCAGTGTCTCTGCAATGCGACGGGCAATCTGCATATCTTTAAGAAAATGTTGTCCGAGTGACTTTTTGGGTTTGACCGTTCTCATTGCTCTTTTGGGAGTAAAATGTTTGTATTCAAATATAATGTTTATCTTTGCGGGCGTACAAAAGTACAACAAAATATAATAACAACCTTGCTCGAATGAATTTAAAGAGTACATTGCGCACTTCACTAAAGATTGTTATACCCTTGGTATTTGGGGGCCTTTTGTTATGGTTGATTTACCGCAATATGGATATCAAAGCAATTTGGGAAGTGATACGCCGCGGTGTTCGTTATGAGGTGATCGCCTTTTCTCTTCTGTTTGGTTTGCTTGCCAATGTTTTTCGTGGTTTACGCTGGAGTTTACTGATCGATTCCCTGAAGGCACCGCATAGTAAGACGCGTGCGGTCGTGGCCGTGTTGGGTACATACGCTGTCAATTTGGTATTGCCGCGTATGGGAGAGGTATGGCGTTGTGGCGTCGTCACCAAATATGATAAGATCCCTTTCACGAAACTGTTCGGAACCCTGTTGATCGACCGCATAAGCGATGTCGTGGTGGTTGGCCTGATTACGTTTATTCTTTTCTTTTCAAACCTTAGCTTCTTTACCAATTTCTCCGAACGCAATCCGGAACTACTGGATAGTTTTCAATCTATCTTCACCTCGCTTTGGGTGTATGTTTGCCTGCTTATCGTGATTGCAGCCGTATGGTTTGTGTTCAAATATATGAGCAATTTCTCGCTGGTACGCAAGGCAAAGAATATGCTGAAGAACGTATGGCTGGGCGTAAAGAGTATCTGGTTATTGGAGGATAAACCGAAATTCCTTGTGCAGACATTGATTATCTGGGTCTGCTATTTCATGTATTTCTATGTAACCTTCTATGCGTTTGACTTTACGCGTGACCTGGGATTCCACAAAGGATTGATTGCCTTTACGATGAGCAGCATTGCCGTGGCGATTCCTGTGCAGGGTGGTATTGGTCCCTGGCACTTTATGGTCATCTCTACCCTGGTATTGTTTAACGTAGCAGAAACCGATGCCGCTGCTTTTGCTGCGGTGGTGCATACGATCCAGACGGCCTGGACCGGATTATGCGGCTTGGCAGCTATACTGATCCTGCCCCTTATCAAGAATAATGATAAAATACAAGAGTAACCGGTAGGGAACGGATAAAGGATCTTGTACCTCATTCGTTTCTACCTGTTCAATATAAACCATTAAAGAGAACTTTTATGTCAGCTGAAATCAAAAATCTATCCCCCGAACATGTATGGGGTTACTTCTATGATCTAACGCAAATCCCTCGTCCGACAGGACAGATGGAAGCCGTAACCCGCTATGTTGTTGACTTCGGTAAAAGCCTTGGCTTGGAAACGCTGCAAGACGAAGTGGGCAATGTCTTGATTCGTAAACCGGCCACTCCGGGCATGGAGGGACGTAAGACCGTTATCCTGCAATCGCACTTAGATATGGTTCCGCAGAAAAACTCTTCGGTAGCGCATGATTTCAGCAAAGACCCGATCGATGCATACGTAGAGGGTGATTGGGTAACAGCCCGCGATACGACGTTGGGAGCCGACAATGGTATTGGTGCCGCATACGCCATGGCAGTTCTCTCCGACACCTCACTGACGCATGGCCCGGTAGAGGCTTTGTTTACAGTCGATGAGGAGGTGGGAATGGATGGCGCATTCGGACTGAAACCCGGATTCCTGAAGGGCGAAACGATGATTAACTGCGACTCGGAAAAAGAGGGCGAACTGTTTGTCGGATGTGCCGGTGGCGCCGACTTGAATATCTCATTCCAATACAAAGACGATCCATATATCCCGGAAGGTGATGTGGCTGTGAAGCTGAGCCTGACAGGCTTGAAAGGCGGACACTCCGGAGTGGATATCCACCTGGGTAGAGCCAATGCCAATAAGTTATTGTTCCGTTTCCTTAAGGAGGCGGTGATGGAATACGGTGTTCGCCTGGCTTCGGTCGATGGTGGTTCGCTGCGCAATGCGATCCCACGCGAGGCCTTTGCCATTGTGACCCTGCCTGAAGACGAGGCCGATGTATTCTGGGAACTGGTTTCCGACTATCAGGATCTGTATCGTTCCGAATTTGCAGGCGTAGAAGACGGAGTTACTTTTGCCGCTGAGAAGGTAGAATTGCCGACTACGCTTATCCCCGAAGAGATACAAGATGCGCTTATCAATGCGATAGTAGGCTGCCGCAACGGTGTTTTGAGCATGTTGAGCGATTTCCCGGGTACTGTAGAGTCTTCTTCCAACCTGGCTATTGTGAAATCCTCCGAAGGATTGATCGAAGTAAAAATATTGGTACGCAGCTCTTCCGAAACAAGAAAAGCCGCCGTATGCTCCAGTCTCGAGAGTGTCTTTGCCCTGGCAGGTGCCCGGGTAGAGGAGGGAAGCAGCTATAATGGCTGGCAACCCAACATCAATTCACCCATCCTGCAGGCCATGCAAGCGACTTATGAAGCCCTGTACGGCCGGAAACCTGCCGTTAAGGTGATGCACGCCGGTCTGGAATGTGGTATTATCCAGGGCGCTTATCCCACAATGGATATGGTGTCGATCGGTCCCGATCTGGAATTCCCGCATTCACCCGATGAACGTGTGAACATTCCGAGTGTAGCCAAAGTGTGGGATTTCCTCAAAGCTACGCTGGAAAGAGTCTGATCTCTTCGGGAATATACCCGCTACGGATGCGCCATTCCTGGGGATAGAGATTGTTGGCCCGGTTGCCGATGTTCTTTACAAAACCCAACGGATGGCCTTTGTAGCTGATCAGGTGATAACCTTTCGCCGCCTCGGGTGGCAATACAAGTATTTCCTTTTTTAGATAAGCGATAGCCTCTTCCCAACTCACATCAGTGATCGGGAAGAGGTTTTTGTTTTTCCGGATGCTTAGTGCCAGGGCATGCGCCGGAATAATATCTTTCCCTTTCACCTCTCCGAGGGGTATGCCGGCGGAGAGTGTGCGTAGTTTGGTGGTTAGTAATTGAATCTCTTCTTTATAAGCCGTCGGAATAGCCCGGATAATATCCCCATTTATAAGAAACTCAAACGCATCGGCCTCGTTTATCCATTCCTTCACCTGAGGCGGAATGGCCTGACGGACGCTGTTTTTATCTCTCTTTTCCTTTCCTTTTGCCGGGCGACGTGACGAAAGATCGCCTTCCGGCTTACGCATAACGGCCAGGAAGAATCCCTCTCCTTTGGTTTTATGCGGTAGAAAGCGGTAGACCGGATGGTCGTGGATCAAGGCTCCTGTCACCTGCCACTCCTCAGGAACAATAAGCGGCAGACATTCGGCACCCAGCTCTTCCGTGAAGAAGTGGATATTCTCTTCGTTCTCTTCCGTGTTATAGGTGCAGGTGCTGTATATCAATAATCCACCCGGCTTCAACGCCTCCCATATATCTCCTACGATACGTCGTTGCCGGGCAGCGCACAGGGCCACGTTTGCTACGCTCCATTCTGCTATGCTGGCCGGATCTTTGCGAAACATGCCTTCGCCCGAACAGGGCACATCGGCTACGATCACATCAAACAGCGCACCCAATCGTGCAATCTCTTCCGGATCGTTGTTGGTCACGATAGAGTTTGGATTCCCCCACTTGGCTATATTCTCCGCCAGGATATGGCTGCGGCTGCGGATCACCTCATTGCTGACCAATAGGCTTCCTTCGGGTAGAACCGCTTCCAGGTGTGTTGATTTCCCGCCCGGCGCGGCACAAAGATCGAGGCAGCAGACCGGTTTGTCGATCCATTGTCGGATCGCCTGCTCCAGAAACATAGAAGAGGGCTCCTGCACATAGTAAGCCCCGGCATGAAACAACGGATCAAAGGTGAACGAGAGCCGCTCGGGCAGGTAATGCCCCGTTTCTGTCCAGGGAATCCGTTCCATGTCCGGCGTTTGAAGCTGTTTGGCCGGATTGATCCGGATGCTGACAGGCGAGGCATTATTCAAAGCCTCTTCAAATGCTGGAAACTCTTCCGGCAACAGCTTTTTCATCCGCTTTACAAAATCGGCAGGGAGATCTATCTTTTCTTGCATGTATACATTATTATGGAAACAAAGATAATTCCAAGCGCATAATCTGCCAAATGGGAGTGAAGTAAATTAACCTGCCATTTTGGCGGTATTTAAAAGCATCCAAAGCCCGGAACCCAAGTGTTAGCAACCGACCCCATTTTTGCAACTAAATGGGGGTGTGGTGCTTACAACTCGGTTTGTTAAAAAGTGTTTCTCCCGGGACTTTTTTCGCGAAGTCCTTGTATTTTGCCGAAATTCTCCTGCCGGAATATCAAAATGCTATTTCGGCTTTTTTGTTTTTAGGAGCTTTTGATGGGTTTGGATGGTCTGTTTTTCTGTCATAGTGGCAGGCGATGGGGTGGGGGAAAGGTGTTCTTTATGCCGTTTACAATAAAAATATCTTCCATGAAGATGAAGCGAAATCGCTTGGTGATGTTATCTTTGTGCAAAGTCGTACTTATTAATCTAAACAGAAGATGAAGAGATCATGTATGGGCAGCCTGATTTGTTTGCTGCTCGCCACGTTATCGTTGACTGCACAAGAGGCGGTCGTGAATAAAATTATAGAGATCGGTCAGACCGACAACCGTACCATGCATCATATTGATGTGTTGACCAACCGTTTTGGTGGGCGCCCGATCGGCTCGGATGCCTACGAGAACGCTGCCGCATGGATGATGCGTGAATTCAAAAGTTGGGGGCTGGATGTTAGCTACGAAAAGGCGGGCGAGATGCCGGTTGGTTTCAATCGGGGTCCCTGGTTCGGACGTATGCTGAGCGATAACGGTATGATTCTTCATTTTGCCACGCCCTCCTATACCTCTGGCACGAAAGGGTTGCAGCGGGGGCATGTGTTGATCGAACCACGCACGCAGGAGGAGTTCGACCGCATGAAAACCCGTCTTCGCGGTGCCTGGGTGCTTATTTCGGGGAAAAACGAAGGATGGCCTATCGACCGCTCGCCTACGGGTGATTCCATTCGCGCGGCCATCAAAAAGGAAAACCGGGAGATCCAGGAAGAAAATCGCCAGCGGATGAGCCAGCCCAATTCCGGCACTTCGCCGTTGGTACTCCGGACTCAGCGGATGTTCCCGGCTCTTTTTTATAAGGAGATGTGCGAAGCCGGCGTCTTGGGCTTTATTCAGTCTTCCTCCGTGCCTATCCGCGCGCTTTACGACCGTAAGATGATCGACGCCAACCTGATCGATTTCGACCATCTGCCCGAGGTGCCCGATATCAAACTCGACGAACATCAGTTTGCCGTGATCGAACAAATGGTGAAAGAACGGCGCGAGTTCCTGTTGGAATTCGATATCCGCAACCATTTTAAGATTGGCCCGATCCCCTATCACAATGTGGTGGGATCGATAAAAGGCAGTAAATACCCCGATGAATATGTGATTATCAGCGGACACTTAGATGCTTTTGATGTGGCCACCGGCGGTATCGACTGCGCGACCGGTATCGGCCCTATGATGGAAGCGGCTCGTATGCTTGCTCTTTCGGGCGCCAAACCCAAACGCACGATTCTCTTTGTGGCTTTTGCCGGTGAAGAGTTCGGCTTGCTGGGTGCCCAGGCCTGGGTGAAGTCTCATCCGAAAAAGTTGTCGAAAATTGCCAATATGTTCAATCGCGACGGTGGGCCGACGCCTCCGGTAGGCATCAGTGTGCCCACATCCTGGTATAAGGACATGGTAAAGATATGCGAACCGATCAAGCGGATCCGCCCGGATTATCCGTTTGAGGTGATCGAGGTCGAGCAGCCACGCCGCAAACCGGTAGCGATAGGTGGCACCGATGCCTCTGTTTTTGCGATGCAGGGCGTGCCGACCATTGGCTTTAATACGCAGGATTTCAAGGGGTATGACTTCAATTACGGAGAGATCTGGCATACGGAACGCGACCTGTACACCAAAAACATCCCGGAATACCAGGAGCATACGGCTACCGTTACGGCGATTGTCGCCTTGGGTATTGCCAACCTTGATAAACAGCTGACGCGCGAAGGTGTTTACCAACCGGAAGAGTGATCGGGCGATCACTTTTTCCCGGTATATGGAAAATTTCCTGTACTTTTGTTCGAAAAGAAACCCTGTATGCAACCTGCTCTCTATCTGATCCCGGTGACGCTGGGAGAAACGTCGCATGAACAAGTGCTTCCCGCCTACAACCGGGAGGTGATCCTCACGTTGCGCCATTTCATTGTGGAAAATATACGGACGGCCCGGCGCTTTCTGAAGAAAACGGATCCGGCGATCGTTATCGACGACCTCACTTTCTATGAACTGAATAAACATACGACGCCGGAAGAGGTGACCGGCTACCTGGCGCCTTTAGCTAAGGGAGAGTCGGTGGGGATTATCTCCGAAGCGGGATGTCCGGCTATTGCCGATCCGGGAGCTGATGTGGTGGCGATGGCGCAGCGACAGGGATACCGGGTGGTTCCACTGGTGGGACCCTCTTCAATCCTGATGGCTTTGATGGCCTCCGGCTTCAATGGGCAGAGCTTTGCCTTTCATGGGTATCTGCCGATCGACGGTGGTGAACGGACGCAGATGATCAAGAAACTCGAAGGACGTGTCTATGGCGAGAATCAAACGCAGTTGTTTATCGAAACGCCTTACCGGAACAACAAACTGGCCGAGGAACTGCTTCGCACCTGCCGTCCGGGCAGCCGACTTTGTATCGCCAGCAATATCACCTGTGAGGATGAATCGATCCGCACCCGTACCATCAAAGAATGGCAGGGGAAACTGCCCGATATGAATAAAAAACCGACCATCTTTTTACTCTATAAATAAGCTATCGTATGGATACTCCCCTCTATTTCGCACATGAGACCGCGGTGGTCGATGCCGGATGCCGCATCGGCGACGGCACACGGATCTGGCATTTCTCCCATATCATGGAAGGCTGCGTGATCGGTAACTTCTGCAATATCGGACAGAATGTGGTGGTCTCTCCCCAAGTGATCCTGGGCGATCATGTGAAGGTGCAGAACAATGTGTCGATCTATACGGGGGTGATTTGTGAAAATGATGTATTTCTTGGACCGAGCTGTGTGTTTACTAATGTGGTGAATCCGCGCAGTTCCATCGATCGTCGTGGTCAGTATCAGCAAACGCTGGTGCGAAGAGGGGCTACGATCGGGGCGAATGCGACGGTCATCTGTGGTCATATGATCGGTGAATATGCCATGGTGGGCGCGGGCAGTGTAGTGACCAAAGATGTGCCTCCCTACGCCTTGATGGTGGGTAACCCGGCTCGTCAGATCGGTTGGGTAAGCGAAGCCGGCGAACGGTTGACCTTCAACGAAGAAAATATCGCCGTATGCCCGCATGACGGCAGTCGCTATCGTCTGGAAGATAACAGCCTAATCCGCCTGTACGAATAGGCGTTTCCTATACATATTGTTGTAAAAGCGTAGTCAATTGGCGGACACCTTCCGAGGCGCCGCTACGGATCACCTGTATGTCTTTGCGGTGGGTTGCCACCTCTTTCGGGTCGATCAGGTAGACCGGAATACCGCTTGGCGCATAACTGAGCAGCCCGGCGGCCGGATAGACATTCAAGGAGGTGCCAATGACTACGAAGATATCAGCCTGTTGTGTAAGCGATATGGCCGGTTCGATCATCGGTACCGGCTCGCCAAACCAGACGACAAAGGGGCGAAGCTGATGCCCTTTCGCATCGCGGTCGCCCAAGTGAATATCCGGATTCTCCGGTGGAAGATCGTATGTTGTATGGAAATCCTCCATGGTGCAGGCCTTCATCAGTTCGCCATGCAGGTGTAATACCCGCGAGCTTCCCGCCCGTTCATGCAGGTTATCAATGTTTTGTGTGATAATCTCCACATCGAAATCTTTTTCGAGTGCCGCCAGCCCTTCATGTCCGGCGTTAGGGAAGGTCTTTAATAACTCCCGGCGACGATAATTATAAAACTCCAACACCAATTTCGGATCGCGCCGGAAAGCCTCCGGCGTAGCTACATCCTCCACCCGGTAACGATTCCAAAGCCCGTCTGAATCACGAAACGTCGCGATCCCACTCTCCGCACTCATCCCGGCTCCTGTCAATACGACCAGTTTTTTCTTCATAAAGAAATCCTTTACAGCTATCTGACAAATGTATGAAAAATAATAAGACAAAGCGATAAAAAAAACTTCCATGCAATCCGAATCGCATGGAAGTCTTATAATGTTATGTATAAAGCCGGGAAGTAATACTTACACCGCTTTCAGACTCATATCCAAACTCTTGACCGAATGGGTAAGGGCTCCGACGGAGATGTAGTCGACACCTGTTTCGGCGTAGTCGCGGAGCGTGGCGAAGGTGATGCCTCCGGATGATTCCAGTTCGTAGCGGCCGGCAACCATCTCAACGGCTTTGCGGGTATTCTCCACATTGAAGTTGTCGAGCATGATGCGGTCGATGCCGCCTACCTGCATGGCCTCCTGCAATTCGTCAAAGTTGCGCACTTCGATCTCTATCTTCAGGTTTTTGCCTTTCTCGCGGAGATATTCCTGCGCGCGGGTGATGGCCTGGGTGATGCCTCCGGCAAAGTCTACGTGATTGTCTTTCAACAGGATCATATCGAACAGGCCGATGCGGTGGTTTACGCCGCCGCCGATCTTCACCGCCTCTTTTTCCAACATACGCATGCCGGGCGTTGTCTTGCGGGTATCGAGTACACGGGTCTTCGTTCCCTCCAATGCCTTGACATATTTACGGGTGGTGGTGGCTATTCCGCTCATGCGTTGCATCACGTTGAGCACTAAGCGCTCGGTTTGCAAAAGCGATTGCACTTTTCCTTCTACCGTAAAAGCGATCTCTCCCACTTTTACTTCCGTGCCGTCTTTAATGAAGATGTTGATCTTCAGATCCGGATCGAAAGCGTGAAAGATACGTTTAGCTATTTCTACGCCGGCCAGTACACCGTCTTCTTTGATGATCAACTGGCTTTTCCCCATAGCAGTTGCGGGGATGGATGATAATGTTGTATGGTCGCCATCGCCGATGTCTTCGGCAAAGGCCAGTTTGATTAAGTCCTCAATAAAATGGTCCATTTGTTATTTTATTCTATTCTGATTGATTGTATAATCGCTTTGTCACCATCCGCGCGGTAGGTGATATTCACTCGAAACTCTTTGCCGGCAGTCGGTAGTTTGGCCACAAAGAAGCCGTTTTCTTTCTTGTCGGCATGATGAAGCAGGTTGAAACCGCTCGGTTTGTTCGTATTGAAAAAGGTGTTCAGCATCGCCACCGCATCAGCAGCATTGGCCTTTTTCGAGGCACCCGGCAGGGCTACGTCGACCTCCTGATCCATCTGCGACTGGATAGCTGTGGCATTTCCTTTCTTAAAGGCATCGGTTATCGGTGTGATATCGGCAGCATAGGCTCCCACTGCGGAGAGGATCAATGCCAGGGTTAAAAGTATTCTTTTCATTTTAAAGTCCTCCTTTTGCGTGTTGTATGATACAAAGATAGGCATTTTCTTGTACTTTCGTATCGGAAATACCTTTAGAAAGAAACAAATGAAAGTAGCTTTTGTTGTCATTGGAAAGACAGATAGTGCCTATTTCTCGGAGGCGATCCGGGAATATCAGGGTCGTTTGAGCCATTATATGCCTTTTGAGATGCAGGTTCTCCCCGATATAAAAAACGCGCGCAACCTCTCTGAGTCCCAGCAAAAGGAGAAAGAGGGCGAATTGATCCTCAAAGCGTTGCAGCCGGGTGACATCCTGGTATTGCTCGATGAGAAGGGCAAGGAGTTCACCTCCCTGCAATTTGCCGCTTACATAGAGAAAAAGACGCATACCGTCTCCCGTCGTTTGGTCTTTGTGGTGGGCGGCCCATACGGATTCAGTGAAGCGGTCTATAAAGCAGCATCCGAAAAGATTTCCCTGAGTAAGATGACTTTTTCCCACCAAATGATCCGCGTTATTTTCCTCGAACAGCTCTATCGCGCCATGACTATCCTGAATAACGAGCCTTATCATCATGAATAGAGCAAACCAACTGCCAAAATGGCGGCTGTTTTGCGGACAAAAAGTGAGAAAGGCGTGAAATCAATGTGTAAACAAATGATGGAGGTTTTCTAACTATTTGGGGCTGTTGTGCTTACACTTCGGTTTGTTAAAAAGTGTTTCTCCCGGGACTTTATGAAAATACTCCTGCCTTTTCGGCGAAATACTCCTGCCGAAATATCAAAATGCTATTTTGAGTTTTTTTCGAATAAGGGAGGAATCTTTGTTTTCAGAAAAATTATTGCGCCAAAATGGCAGGGTGTGGAGAGGTGTTCTTTGTTTCTCCCAATAAAAAGCCCGGAGCATCCTGAGAAGTCCGGGCTGTTATATTGTTCTTATTTATCTGTTAAGTAATAGGCTTTACAATCTCTATTTTCAAACCGAGCGCCTCGATAATCCGGCAAAACGTACTTATACCAGGCTCTACTACACCCTTTTCTATTTTTGATATATAAGATTTATTGCTGCCGATCCGATCTGCCAGTTCGGTTTGAGTCATTTTCTCTTTCTTCCTTGCTTCGCATATGATTTGTCCCATGCAATAAGCATACGCTTCCCTCCGAAATTCTTCTCGTTCGGGAGTGCCCACCTTGCCGTACAGACTATCCAATACGGCATCCATATTTCCAACATTAGGGTTTACTTGCATAATATTCATTTTACAAAGTTCGTATTCACCCTTTGCTGGGTTTTAAGCATATCAAGAACATAGGCGATTTTTTTCTTTGCAGCATCATCTAATGACATAAAGAAATCTATAAAATAGTGTTTATAGTATAAAATCTGCCTCTCGTTGTCCATGCAGCAAAGATAGTAAAAGTTTCTTTATTTGACAACTTTTAGGGTTTTAAAAACAACCCTATTATCTTCTAAATGGGGATAGCTCCAGAAAACAAAAAAGGAAGAGTTTCCCCTTCCTTTTTTGTTTTTATATCTCTTTTGGTATTTTATCAATAGGCTCTTTCCAATAACCAGGAATCCTGGAAGTTGGGGGCGTATTTGCGTTTGAAGGCATCGCGGCTGGCGGCGGCTTGTGTCTTGTCGTCGAAACTGGAGACGATCACGCGCAGCATACCTTCGTCGTTTTCACCCAACACCACATGATAACCATCGTTTTCCATCCGTTCTTTCAGGGAATAGGCATTTGTTTTATTACGGAAACTGCCAATCACCACACTGAAACGTTTCAAACGGTTCGGGTCTTCTCCCTGCACGGGCTTGATCTTTTCGGTACGGGTTGCTTCCGCTACTTTCGGTTTTGAAACAGGGGCAACATCAACTACCTGATCATCCACTACAACCACCTCGGTCGGCGCGTCCATTTCTCTCTCTTTGGCTTGCTCGTATGCAGCCTTATAGGCACTTTGTTTGGGTTTACATGAACCCAGGGATACAATCATACAAATCGCGGCTCCAAATAACCAAATCTTTTTCATATTGTCAGATATTTAATTACTTGCCGCAAAGATATGAATTAATTTAGCTATTTTCGCATGCATAACTTAATATATCATAACGCAAATGAATAAATCTATCGTAACAATGGCCATGTCAGCAACAGTGTTTTTGGGGGCATGTACACAGGAATCTACACAAAAAACGCCCGAGGCGCCCCTGATCGGACGCACGGAAATGACTATCCCGAACGGACGGCTCACTCCCGAAGTATTATACTCCATGGCGCGCGTTAGCAGCGGCCAGGTTTCTCCCGATGGCACGAAGGTGCTCTATGGCGTGAGCTTTCAAAGTATCGAACAGAACAAGGGGAATCGTGAACTCTTTGTTGTCGACATCGACGGCAAAAACAAACAGCAGATTACGCATACGCCTCAAAGCGAAAATAACGAAGTATGGATAAACGGAGGCAAGCAGATCGCTTTCCTTACAGGCGGACAGATCTGGGTGATGGATGCCGATGGCAATAACCGCCGGCAGATCAGCCAATACGAAGGTGGCATCGACGGCTTCCTGCTTTCACCGGATGAAACGAAGGTGGCCTTTATCAGTCAGATCCCGTATGGCATCGATACGCATAAAACCTTTCCCGACCTGCCGAAGGCAACCGGGCGCATGGTAGACGACCTGATGTATAAGCATTGGGACGAATGGGTAGAGACTGTTCCGCATACCTATTGGGCGCCGATCGACTGGAACGGAACATTGGGCACGGTGACCGATATCGTGGAAGGTGAACCCTATGATGTGCCGATGAAACCGTTTGGTGGTGTGGAGGAACTCTCCTGGACGCCTGACGGAACCCAATTGGCCTATGCGGCACGGAAGAAAACAGGGGTGCCTAAATCCTTGTCGACCAACTCCGATATTTATCTGTATGACCTGGCGAAGAAAGAAACCCGTAACCTGACGGAAGGTATGATGGGCTATGATACCAATCCGGTGTTCTCGCCCGACGGCAGCAAGCTGGCCTGGGTCAGCCAGGAACGCGATGGCTATGAATCGGATAAGCACCGCCTTTTTGTGATGGATATGGCTACCGGCAAAAAGACCTATCTGACTGAAGATTTCGACTACAATGCCGATTCGCCCATCTGGCATCCCGATGGTAATATGCTTGCTTTCCTCGGTGCGAAAGAGGGATTGGTGCATATCTGGGGTATTACGCTGGATAAGCAGATCGGACAGGTGACAACCGGACAATACAATTACCTCTCGATCCATTCGGATGGCGGGCAGATCGTGGCACAGCGCCAGTCGCAAGAGCAGCCGACCGAGCTTTACCGGATCGATCCGATGAGCGGTGCCGCTACGGAGATCAGCTTTGAGAATAAATCGTTGCTCGATCAACTGACTATGGGCAAGAGCGAACCCCGCTGGGTGAAGACGACCGACAACAAAGAGATGCTTGTCTGGGTGATTTATCCCCCGCATTTCGATCCGAATAAGAAATATCCGGCGCTTCTCTACTGCCAGGGAGGTCCGCAAAATATGGTGAGCCAGTATTGGAGCTTCCGCTGGAACTTCCAGATTATGGCGGCCAACGACTATATTATTGTGGCACCTAACCGACGGGGACTGCCCGGTTTCGGACAGGAGTGGCTGGAACAGATCAGTGGCGACTATGGCGGTCAGAACATGAAAGACTACCTGGCAGCGATCGACGCGGTGGCTAAGGAGCCGTATGTGGATGAAAACCATCTGGGAGCTGTCGGAGCAAGCTACGGCGGATTCTCCGTTTACTGGCTGGCAGGCAACCACAACAAGCGTTTTAAAGCCTTTATCGCCCATGCCGGTATGTTCAATATGGAGCATCAATACCTGGAAACAGAAGAGATGTGGTTTGCTAATTGGGATATGGGTGGCCCGTATTGGGATAAGAATAACCCGGTGGCACAACGCACGTTTGCCAATTCGCCTCACCGTTTTGTTGACAAATGGGATACACCCATCTTGGTGACGCATGGGGAAATGGACTTCCGGGTACCTATTTCACAAGGACTGGCTGCGTTTAATGCTGCTAAGTTGAGAGGCGTACCGGCCGAGATGCTGGTGTTCCCGGATGAGAACCACTGGATATTGCAACCGCAGAACGGAGTCTTGTTCCAGCGTGTCTTCTTCAACTGGCTGGATAAGTGGCTGAAGGAGTAGGAGGGAGCTGTGATTCCGCCGTTGAATTGCGTATCTCCCGTAGATTGTGTACTTTTGCCCCGGTTATTAATAATAAATAGGTATGAGTCATAATTTATTGAAAGGCAAACGGGGCATCATTTTCGGTGCGCTGAATGAGATGTCGATTGCCTGGAAAGTCGCTGAAAAAGCGGTCGAAGAAGGAGCAACCATTACTTTAAGTAATACGCCGATGGCCTTGCGCATGGGCGAGTTGGACGAACTGTCCAAAAAACTGAATGCGGAGGTGATACCGGCGGATGCCACCAGTGTGGAAGATCTGGAGATGGTATTCTCCAAATCGGTGGAGATATTGGGTGGAAAGATCGACTTTGTGCTTCACTCCATCGGTATGAGTCCGAATGTAAGGAAGAAACGTACATACGACGACCTGGATTATAATATGCTGGAGAAGACATTGGATGTGTCGGCCATCTCCTTCCATAAGATGCTGCAGGTGGCCAAGAAGCAGGATGCGATTGCCGAGTATGGCTCGGTGGTAGCCCTGAGTTATGTGGCGGCTCAACGCACCTTCTTCGGGTATAACGATATGGCGGATGCCAAGAGTCTGTTGGAGTCGATCACGCGTAGCTTCGGTTACATCTATGGACGGGAGAAGAATGTGCGTATCAATACGATCTCTCAGTCGCCAACCGCGACAACAGCCGGAAGCGGTGTGAAAGGTATGGAGAGCCTGATGGACTTTTCCGATAAGATGAGCCCGCTGGGCAATGCGACTGCCGAAGAATGTGCCGACTATTGTGTGACCCTCTTCTCGGATCTGACACGCAAGGTAACCATGCAGAACCTTTTCCACGATGGTGGCTTCTCGAGCATGGGTATGAGCCTCCGCGCGATGAACCAGTACAGCAAAGGGCTGGATGAGTACACGGATGAGAATGGAAAGATAATATATGGATGATAATAAATGGATAATGGGTAATTGATAATTGATAAGAGAAAGAGTTCGTCTTGTTGACTATCCATTATCAATTATCCATTATCCATTAAAAACGCAGTTTTTATGTTGCTTAGGATTTACCCCGATAATCCCAATCCACGGGAGATAAGCCGGGTTGTTTCGGTGTTACGGGACGGCGGCTTGGTTATTTATCCGACAGATACGGTCTACGCTATCGGATGTAACGCCCTGAATGTACGGGCGGTGGAGAAAATATGCCAGATGAAAGGGGTGAATCCGCAGAAAGCAAACCTCTCTATTATTTGTTACGACCTGTCGAATATCAGCGAATATGCCAAAGTCAGTAACGCGGCATTCAAACTGATGAAAAAGAATTTGCCGGGACCTTTCACCTTTATATTGCCGACAAGCGGCGAACTGCCTAAGATATACAAACACCGGAAAGAGGTGGGAATCCGTGTGCCGGACAACGCGATTGTGCGCGAACTGGTACGTGAGTTAGGCAATCCGATCCTGACCATGTCGGTGCATGACGAAGACGATGTGATAGAGTATTCGACCGATCCGGAACTGATTGATGAAAAATATGCCCATTTGGTGGATCTAGTGATCGATGGCGGCTATGGCACGATGGAACCCTCCACCGTCGTGGATTGTACAACGGATGATTTCGAGATTGTCCGCGAGGGAAAAGGCGAACTAATCTGGTAAAACATATATGAACTGGATCCAATTACTTTCCGACAAACGGTTCGGAATGGAAGACTACAATAACCGGAAGCATGATCGGACGGATTTCCAACGCGATTATGACCGCTTGATCTTTTCATCCGCCTTTCGCCGGTTGCAGAATAAGACACAGGTCTTCCCGCTTCCGGGAAGCATCTTTGTACACAACCGTTTGACGCATAGCCTGGAGGTGTCCTGCGTGGGACGTTCGTTGGGCAATAACGTAGCCCGGGCATTGATGGAAAAGTATCCAGGTATGGATGCCAATTTTTCGGAGATCGGTTCCATTGTTTCTGCCGCCTGCCTGGCGCACGACATGGGCAATCCCCCTTTCGGACACTCGGGAGAGCGAGCCATATCCGCCTTTTTCACCGAAGGGGGCGAGGGAAAGCAATGGGAATCCCAGGTGAAAGAGGAGGGAGGCCGTTGGGAAGATTTTGTCTATTTCGAAGGAAATGCGAATGCCCTCCGTCTGTTGACTCATCAGTTTACCGGGCGACGAGAAGGTGGTTTCGCTTTGACATACAGCACCCTGGCGTCGATTATCAAATATCCTTATTCCTCTGAACTGGCACAGAAGAAGAAAAAGTTTGGCTTCTTCCAGACAGAAGAGGAGACATTCTATAAGATTGTTGAGGAGTTAGGACTTTGCCCCGATCCGGAAGAGGAGGGGAAATATGTTCGTTATCCGTTGGTTTACTTAGTGGAAGCCGCCGATGATATCTGCTATCAGATTATGGATATAGAGGATGCCTGCAAGTTGCATATCCTTTCGTATGAAGAGGCAATCGAGTTATTATTGGGTTTCTTTGAAGAGGACCGTAGGGAGCGTCGCCAGGAGGTGATGCGGATGGTGGACGATAAGAACGAACAACTGGCTTATCTCCGCTCGAGCATTATCGGGTTATTGGTTGATGCCTGCTCGCAGGTCTTTATTGAACACGAAGAAGATATCCTTTCCGGCCGTTATAAAGGCTCATTAATCGAGCGAATCAACGATCCGGCCAAAAAGGCGTATGCTGCCTGTTCTAAGGTGGCTTGCCAGAAGATCTACAATGCTAAAGAGGTGGTCGATGTGGAACTGGCCGGACATCACATTTTTAGCCGGTTGATTAGCATCTTTACAAACGCATTGATAAACAAGGATCAGCCTTATAGCCAATTGTTATTGCAGCGAATCCCCAGCCAATACGATACGCATGTGCCTACGACCTACGGGAAAATACAATGCGTGCTCGATTATATTTCGGGCATGACCGATGTCTACGCACTCGATCTCTACCGGAAAATCACCGGCATGAGCCTGCCGGCTGTCTGATCCGGAAAATCCTATACAGTTTTTGCTCCCTTCCTTCCTACAATTATCTATAAATAATTGTATATTTGTGAAAACCAACGCCTACGACTATGAGCTGGAAAGACTTTTTCTATTTCTCAAAGGGGGAACGGCTGGCTATCGGCCTATTGTTACTCATCATCTCGCTTTCCCTATTGATCCAATTGATTCGCGGATATGATAGGGGTGGAAAAGAAACCGCACTCTATCCGGTTACCATCTATTCGCCCAACGCTCCTCAGCTCCCTCCGCACGTAACCACTCTCCCGCCCGCAAAGAACCTCCCGGCGAAACCTCTTGAAAGCACCTTCTCACGTTCCTCTACGGAGAAAAAAATACCGGAAAACAGCTATCGAACCAATAAATACCCTGTAGGCACGGTGGTTGAACTGAATACGGCTGATACGACCATCCTGAAGCGGGTGCCGGGAATCGGGAGTGTATTTGCCAATCGCATTGTCCGTTACCGCAACCTGTTGGGCGGTTTTTATTGCGTGGAGCAACTGGGCGAGGTCTATGGAATTGATGCCGATCGGTACGAGGCGTTGAAAGACTGGTTTTGTGTGAATCCGGAGAGAGTCCGGATGCTGCCTGTCAATCTGCTTCCCTTGGATTCTCTGTTGCGCCACCCCTATATCGATTATCCGCAGGCGCGAGTGATCAAACAGTTGGTTCGTCAGAAAGGGCGGCTAACCGGGTGGAACAACCTGCAGCTATTGGAGGAGTTTACCGAAAATGATCGCAAGCGCATGCTGCCTTATCTCTCTTTCGAATAGTAACAATATCCATCTCTTCTCGCCCTGCCATTTTGGCGCGAAATCTCTTTTGAAAACAAAAAAACTTCCTGTATCCGGCGAAAAACCGAAATAGCATTTTGATATTTCGGCAGGAGTATTTCGCCGAAAAGGCAGGAGTATTTTTGCAAACCCCCGGGAGAAACATTTTTTAACAAACCGAAGTGTAAGTAAATCTACCCTATATACTTAGAAAACCCCCATCATCTGTTTACACATTGATTTTGCTGTTTTTCTACTTTTTGATTGTTAAATCGACTGCCTTTTTGGCGGTTATTTGGCGAATGCCTTCTCTTGCTTGAATAAATCTGAAAGTTTTAATTACATTTGCATAATATAGAAGAAACCTAAATACACATTATGATGAAAGGTATTGTTTTAGCAGGTGGGTCGGGCACACGTTTATATCCGATTACTAAAGGTGTGTCGAAACAGCTGTTGCCTATCTATGATAAGCCCATGATCTATTATCCTTTGTCGGTATTGATGCTGGCGGGTATACAGGATATTCTTATTATCTCTACACCGCAGGATTTGCCCGGATTTCAACGTCTTCTGGGGGATGGCTCCGATTTTGGCGTTCGTTTTCAGTATGCCGAGCAGCCCTCTCCGGACGGATTGGCGCAGGCGTTTATTATCGGGGCTGATTTTATAGGAACCGACAGTGTCTGCTTGGTGTTGGGTGATAATATCTTTTATGGGCAACGTTTTACGGGGATGTTGCGGGATGCTGTTCGCGATGCGGAAGAAAATGACAAAGCGACCGTGTTCGGCTATTATGTGAATGACCCGGAGCGTTATGGCGTAGCGGAGTTTGATGAGGCGGGAAATGTGTTGAGCCTGGAAGAAAAGCCGAAAGAGCCAAAATCGAATTATGCTGTGGTAGGTCTTTACTTTTATCCGAACTCTGTGGTGGAGGTCGCAAAGCAGATCGAACCTTCCGAACGGGGTGAGCTGGAGATTACAACCGTGAACCAACTCTATCTGGCAGAGCGGAAACTGGGTGTACAGCTTTTAGGGCGTGGATTCACCTGGTTAGACACCGGAACCCATGACTCGCTATCGGAAGCGGCTACCTTTGTAGAGGTGGTAGAGAAGCGCCAGGGGCTGAAGATCGCCTGCCTGGAAGAGATCGCCTATAACCAGGGTTGGATTGATGAGGCGCGTTTGAAGAAGATGGGGCGTATGCTCCAGAAAAACCAATATGGGCAATATTTATTACAGTTGTTAAAATGAAGTCAGACAACAAAATAAGATCATAAATCGACAAAAAAAAGATCTATTCATTGCCTTTGTTTTAACGAGGCGTAAACTTTTAAGCAATGAATTCGGTTATTATTGAAAGACCTGATAAAGCAAGGTGTAACGTTGATGTGTTAAAATAACCCAAAAACGTTCTCTTTTTACGCAATCTGGGGAATAAATCCCCGAACTATTTGAAACAAATGCAAGCTTAGCCTTGTTATAAAATCAAAAAGCGTTAATTTTGTGCGTTGTTAGGTGTTTTGCTTAGAGATGTAAGAGAAAAGAACGATTGTTTAATTTAAAAGTTGATTAATATGAAGACTAAAGTTTTACTTTTAGCATTATTGTCTGTATTTGTTATTTCAGCTACTGCTCAGGAATATAAACCTCAGGTAGGTTTTAGCAATGAAGCTGGTTACAAAACGAATTTTAAAAAGAATAAAGCAGGTGACAACTGGTTTATTTCTGTTGGTGGTGGTGCCAGCATTTTGATTGCTGACGAAACAAAAAACGCTGATTTTGCAGATCGTCCAAGTTTGGCACTTCAGTTAGGTGTTGGTAAATGGTTTAGCCCGATCTTGGGTGCTCGCGTTCAGGTGAATGGTGGTGCGATCCATGGCTTTATCGGTAACAACGGTGAGTTTATGCAACATAACAAATATGTGGGTGCTCACGCCGATATTATGTGGGATGTAACCAATCTTTGGGCTCCTTACAACGAAGCGAAAGTATTCCGTTTGATCCCCTGGTTAGGTATGGGTTATGCGCAGCGTTTCAAAAACCAAGGATTCCCTCGTTCTGAAACTCCTACCTTGAATGCCGGTATTTTGACTGCTTTCCGTTTGAGCAAACGTGTTGATTTGAATGTGGAAGTACAGGGCTCACTGATGAATGAAACATTCAACCGTCAGTTTATGGGACATCTTTCCGATGGTATCGTGACGGCTACGGCCGGTCTGACTTTCAAATTGGGTAAAACTGATTTCGAAGTGATCGAACCGATGGATTACGCGCTGTTGAACGACCTGAACAACCAGATCAACTCTTTGCGTGCTGCTAACGACGAATTGAGCAAACGTCCGGTTTCTTGCCCGGATTGTCCTGATGTACCTGCTCCGATTGTAAACAACAACACCATTGATAATGTGGTATTCTTCCGTCTTGACAGCTATGTGATCGACAAGAACCAGGAAATCAATATCTTCAACACCGCTGAATTCATGAAAGAAAACAGCACACCTATCAAGGTGATCGGTTATGCCGACGTGAAGACCGGTTCTTCTAACTACAACAAGCAGTTGTCAGAAAAACGCGCCAGAGCGGTTGCGAAACAGTTGGTTGAAAAATACAATATTCCTTCTAACCAGATCTCTATCGAATGGAGAGGTTCAGACGAACAACCGTATGATATCAATAACTGGAACCGTGTTGTTATTATGCGTGCTAACGACTAATAGAACAGTATCGTATATTTAAAAAGAGAGCTATCCCCCGGGATAGCTCTTTTTCTTTTTGGAGACTTGAATTATTTCCTTATTTTTGTACGTTTTAAAAAACGCAATGGAGTCTAACAAGAAAAGGGGAAATCTTATACAATGGTTTATTGGAATTGGCGATTTGCTGGTTGTCAATGCCTTGTTTTTTGCTGTCTATTATCTGATGGGAGAAGGCTATACCCGTGCGATTGATTCTCATTTGCGTGAGGTGGTATTGCTGTTGAATTTCTGTTATTTCTTTTCGGTCTATTTTGTGCCGATTCAGCTTCACGCTTCGGTGATCTTCCTTGAAAAGATTGTGCAACGGGCCTTTCTGTTAGTTACCTTTTTTATTATTCTGTTTGCCACTTGCCTGACGTTTCTGAATATAGGCGATCAGTTGGCAACATTTCTTTTGCTCTACTATATCAGCTTAGTGGTTTTCTTCTCGTTCTGGCGTGTCATTGTGCGTATTTCGTTGAAGATATATCGCCGTAAAGGGTATAACTTTAAAGCGGTGGTGATCGTTGGGGCAGGAAAGAACGGGATGGAACTGTATCGGGTGATGAAAGATGATTTGGCGTATGGTTTCCATGTGTTGGGCTTTTTCGATGATAACCTGGCGTTGAAAGATGTCTTGCCCAATTACTTGGGAATGACGCATGAGGTGGAGCGTTATTGCCTGGAGAACAGCGTGGATGAGATTTATTGTACGCTTCCCGGAACACAGGATGAAAAGATGTTGCGGATGCTGAATTTCGCGGAAAAGAATATGATCCGCTTCTATATCGTGCCGGAATTCTATCGGATGGTGAAGAAAAGCCTCTTGATGGAAATGATGGATACGGTTCCCTTGTTGACGATTCGTCGCGAACCTCTGCAATCGGCTTATAACCGTTCGCTTAAACGCGCTTTCGATATTGTCTTTTCCCTGGCGGTGTTGCTTACCGTATTCCCTATTATGTATGTGGTTATCGGGCTGCTGATCAAACTGAGTTCGCCCGGTCCTATTCTGTTCAGGCAAAAGCGGACGGGCATTTATGGTGAAGAATTCTTCTGCTATAAGTTTCGTACCATGCGGGTAAATGAGGAAGCCGATACGCAGCAGGCACAAAAGGATGATCCGCGAAAGACGAAGATCGGGGATTTCCTTCGGAGAACCAATATCGACGAGTTTCCTCAGTTTATGAATGTATTGGCCGGACACATGTCGGTGGTGGGACCACGTCCTCACATGCTCAAGCATACGGAGCAATACTCTGCTATTATCGATAAATATATGGTGCGCCATTTGGTGAAACCCGGCGTGACCGGATGGGCGCAGGTGACCGGTTACCGGGGAGAGACCCGGACGCTTGAGCAGATGGAAGGCCGTGTCAAGCGCGATGTTTGGTATATCGAGAATTGGTCGTTCTTCCTGGATCTTAAGATTATTGTGGTGACCATTGTCAATATGTTTACCGGCGAAAAGAATGCCTATTGACGCCATTATCCTTCCGGTAAATGCCTTTATTTACATTCCATATACTTTACATGAACAACGAAAGGGATTGCACACATTTTGCAAATATGTGTAATATTTAATCTTTTTGTTTTATCTTTGCAACCGATGGGAAGGATTGTAGCGATTGACTATGGGAGGAAACGCACCGGATTGGCTGCTACTGATACGCTCCAATTGGTCGCAAATGGCTTAACCACCGTTCCAAGTGGCGAACTGGCCGATTGGCTATGCAACTATGTAGTGCGCGAGCCTGTTGATCTTTTTGTGGTGGGATATCCTTTGCAGATGTCGGGCGAGGAATCGGATAATATGCCATATGTGAAAGCGTTTGTCACCCATCTACAACGCAGGATACCGGATATCCCGGTCGTCTATTACGATGAACGGTTTACCTCGGTTATGGCTCAACAAAGCATGCGCGATGGCGGGCTAAAGAAAAAGAAACGTCAGGATAAAGCGTTGGTCGACGAGATTAGTGCTGTTATTATCCTTCAGGCTTATATGGAAAGTAGAAAGTAAAACGAAACAGAACGATGATATTACCTATCTATTTGTACGGGCAACCGGTTTTGCGCAAGGAAGCAGAAGATGTTCCCCGTGATTATCCCAATTTAAAAGAGTTAGTTGAAAATATGTTTGAGACCATGTATAACGCGGATGGGGTTGGTTTAGCCGCTCCGCAGATAGGCTTGTCTCTTCGTATGTTTGTGATCGATGCGGATGTGGTGGGCGATGACTGCCCCGAATGCAAAGATTTTAAGAAAGTAATGATCAACCCCGATATCTATGAAGAGAGCGACGATGCGATCGTATTGGAGGAGGGGTGTCTTAGCTTTCCCGGTATCCATGAGAAGGTATCCCGGGCGAAAGTGATACGTGTGCGCTATTTCGATGAGAATTGGCAGGAACATGACGAGGAGATCGTGGGTTTTGCGGCGCGTGTCGTGCAGCATGAATACGAACACCTGGGTGGTCATGTGTTTATTGATAATATCTCAGGCATACGTCGTCAGATGAATAAAGGTAAACTAAATGATATAGTAAAGGGGACAGCCCGTGCGTCGTATCGTACGAAGGCTGTTGGTAAGTAAAACAAACAACAAAACAGTATGGCAGATTTAACGAAAAGCATTCTTGCACTACGTGAGAAGAAGGCTGTAGTCGAAAAAGGTGGTGGCGAGGCCGCTATCGAAAAGCAAGTAGCCATGGGCAAATTAACGGCCCGCGAACGCATCCAGGCTATTCTGGATAAGAATTCGTTTCATGAAACCGATATGTTTGTTAAACATGATGGCCGCGACTTCGGTATGGACAAGAAGGAGTTCGCCGCCGATGGTGTTGTAACAGGAACAGGAACAATCGGGGGGGCACCGGTTTGTATTTATGCACAGGATTTTACTGTTGCAGGAGGATCGTTGGGACTTCAACATGCCCGTAAGATCACCAAAGTGATGGATATAGCGCTGAAAATGAAATGTCCGGTAATCGGTATTAACGACTCGGGGGGTGCCCGTATTCAGGAAGGCGTAAGTGCCTTGGCAGGGTATGGAGAAATTTTCTATCGGAACACCATTGCTTCGGGCGTGATTCCGCAGCTTTCACTCATCTTAGGCCCTTGTGCCGGTGGCGCTGTTTATTCGCCAGCATTGACAGACTTTGTATTTGTGGTAGAAGGCATTTCAAAAATGTTTATCACCGGCCCGAACGTAATCAAAACGGTTTTGGGCGAAGATATCTCGATGGAGGATCTAGGTGGTGCCCGTGTACACGCGGAGATTACAGGAAATGCTCATTTCTATGCCTTGAACGAAGAGGAATGTTTCGAACAGGTGAAGAACCTATTGAAGTTTATCCCCTGGAACAATCAGCAGAAGGCTCCTTCCGTGAAAGCCAAAGAGCCTAAGACAAAATTGAATATCGAAGAGGTTGTTCCTTCTGATCCGAAGCAACCCTATGATGTGCGTGATGTGATCCGTTGCATTGTAGATGATTCAGACTTCCTGGAGATTCAGGAGCTCTGGGCTGCCAATATTGTGATTGGTTTCGGACGTATGGGCGGAGAAACCGTTGGTTTCGTGGCCAACCAGCCGATGGTGCTTGCCGGTGTATTAGACTGCGACAGCGCCGACAAAGCGGCTCGCTTTATCCGTTTCTGCGATTCCTTTAATATTCCTATTGTTACCTTGGAAGATATGCCGGGTTATCTGCCGGGAGTCGACCAGGAGCATGCCGGGGTGATTCGCCATGGTGCGAAGGTATTGTATGCCTATTCCGAAGCGACTGTGCCTAAGGTGACGGTTATCCTGCGTAAAGCATACGGAGGAGGTTATATAGCTATGAACTCACGCCACCTGGGTGCTGACTTTATGTTTGCCTGGCCAACGGCAGAAATCGCCGTGATGGGTCCCGACGGAGCCGCCAATATTATCTTCCGCAAAGAGATTATGGAAGCAGAAGATCAGGAAGCTATGCGTCAGGAAAAGGTGAACGAATACATCGAGAAGTTTGCCAATCCGTATGTAGCTGCCTCAAAAGGCTTTGTCGATACGGTGATCGAACCGAAAGAGACACGTACACAAATCCTGCATGCGTTGAAGCTTTCCGCTTTGAAAGAAGAGTGTCGTCCGGAGAGAAAACATGGCTTGCCTCCATTTTGATGTGTTATTAATAGAAAGTAATGGAAAAGATAGATAAAAAGTATGTTGATTTCTCTGTGATGGCAGGTACCTATAAGACCCGCTTGACTAAGAAATTCACCAATCGTCCCCAATGGAATAAGCCGGAGCCCGGCGACGTATTGTCGAATCTTCCCGGTACGATCATTCAGATCAAGGTGAAGAAGGGCGAAAAGGTAGAAGCCGGTCAGTTGCTCCTTATCCATGAAGCGATGAAAATGTTGAATCGTGTAGTGGCGCCTGTCAGCGGCATTGTAACGGATATCAATGTAAATGTAGGCGATAAGATTGGAAAGAATCATTTGATGATCAAGATCGTAGAGAACGAAAAGTAACCATCGTGTTGCTGATATATAAAGAAGGCGTCTCCTTGAAGGGGACGCCTTTTTGTTGAGCCATGAATGAGCTTGGCTTACTGTAACCGTATCATATTTCCAAATCCGCAAATCCCAACCGTTAAGTTGATGGAATAACCCTTCAGGTTTGGATCGAAATTGGCTCGCGTAACATAAAGCCTTGCCCGTATGGAGGTCTCTACTTTCTCTTTTATGGCGGAGGTAAGATTGATTTTTTTGCGCAGTTTGTAGTCGGCATTTAGTCCAAAAATCACATTGTAATCGACCAACCGGAGTCCATTCTCTTTGTCGTTTTTATTGGTTGCCGATAGCTCTGTAATGCCCAACCCGGCGAAGGGTGCCAGTTTGAATTTTTTGTTGTCGAGAAAGGCATAACCATAGGAAATATCAATAACTGCCAATCCGAAATTTTGATCTTCATACCAATAATCGTTGGACAAATAATCCTTTCTTACTTTACCTCCGGCTAATGTCCCGTTTAAATAAAAAATGGATCTTTTGTATGCAAAATCAAAACCGAACATAAAGTTAAAAGTGGGACTAAAATGGTCAGCAATGGAGCCGCTAAATGTGCCTGCTCCGATGCCTGCGTGTAGGCCATACCCAAAACTTCTGTTCTTGAATTCGGGTATTGACTTTTCGGTATACCTGTTCAACTCATTGGACACGATTTGTTCCCAAAATTCGATCGCCTCCAGATTAAATCCATCGGCCGATTCTAACTGAAACTGTTCTATTTCATTGGTGCAATACGCATATGTGGCGTATAGTTTGCTTTCAGTATCGAAGATAGAGGAAGCCCCGTCTAACTCGAGTTGTAGCCTTCGTTTATAGATCTCAACAATGTCAAAAATAACCTGATTGTATCTTAGGAACTGCTCGGTCTTATATTCGGGATTTATCCAGGATGATTCTCGGTCGATGTAGGCTTCTGCCATATTTCTTACGACAGTTGTGTCGCCAAACTTCTGCTTTCTTGCATGATACCCGAGGAAATATTTTAACTCAGAAACGCCCTGGCTGTTTCTCCTTTCAATAAAGTCGTTCCAGGTTAATGCGCCTTCCGACCAATTCTTCTTATATTCCTGAGCAACCAACTCGCACGAAGAAATCAATCCAATCAAAATGATTATTAATACTTTTTTCATATCTGTTAAAATAGGTTTTACATTTCAGAAGAGTCAAAGTCGTACTTCATCATCCTTTTTTCTTCATTATTTTTTCTATTGAAAACCCAAGCAATCCACCTAAAATGGTGGTCATGATTGTAATCGGAATCAATGAAATGGGTTCTTGCCAGCCAATCAGAATGGCACTTGGTAATAACGCCAGGAAAGCTATGAGTATTCCCTTCGCTATTGGATGGATGTTTAAGTCGATTGTAGCGATTAGAAATCCAACCACCACCCACATCGTAAATGCCGAAAGGTTAGCGTCCCAGGTTAGATGCTGTACGACCATCGGGATTACGTCTAAAATCCCTGCAGCCATACCTAATAGTATTCCGATTTTAATTCTTTTTGTTTTCATATGATTGCTTTATTAGATAAGTAGGTTTTTTGTCTTGTTTTCTTCTCTGAAAAATAGTTATTCTTTATTGAGTTTTACCTCATAATCTCGCATTTCTTTCAATTCTCCATGTATTTGTAATTTCCCCGTTAAAACCAATTGTTTCATTCTGTATGCCAAAAAGAAATCCCTTACATTGAAATCAGTATCACATAACGTATGCCCAATAACTAGAGCCGGTTTTTGATATTCGTCTGTGCAATGTGATAACAGAAATGAATCAAAATAAGTCTCGTCTTTCGCAACAAGCTGTTTGTTCTCGTCTAAAATCCACAACAAGGAGTTGCCAAACTTCACTTTCTCCCATATCTTTCTGTATTCGGACAATTTCCCTTCTGTTAATTGGCAAAAATGTTTATCCAAATCATCAACTCGTGACAAATCCGTAGCCCCCAAACAGTTTGGATATACAACTGTTCCAAATACATTTTTCATGGAGAAATTGTAAAAATCAAAAGTGAAAACGTTGTTGCAGTCCGGTTTTAAATGGTATAATAATCTTGCAGTTTGAATAATTTCTAAAGGAGAAACGCCAGTCCACAAATAGATTTTTTCATTCTTGTAGTTCTCAACAAGTGATTTGATCGTTTCGATATCTCTGTTGGTAGACATGAGAAAATCATCTTCGTTTATGTACTTCGGAATATCGAATCTTTTAGACAGCCAACGCTTTCTCGCTTCCACTTCTTCGAGAGATGCTAAATCGCAAATAGGGCCGATATTCAAACAATCCTCTAAGCAAATCAAAAGAATGGAATCTAAATCAAATTTTTCACTGTGAACAAACAACCCTTTTGCGGATTGTCCAAAAACAATATGTATATCTGTGTGTTTCATGATCGATTGTTTATTCTTGTAAAACGTGTACCGGTTCTTCTGTGTATAATGGCAACTGAGTCGGTGAACAAAGATACGATTTTATGTGATTCTAATGTAAGTGATTGATAAATGAGATAATTTGCTGGCTGACTATGCTCAGCCAGTTGGTTCACCATGCTCGACCAGTTGGTCCACCATGCTCAGCCAGTTGGCCGACCATGCTCGACCAACAAATAGTCCAGGCTGTCTGCTTGATGGCTTAGCTGTTTGCTTATTCCTTTGTGCTGAAATTTACTTCATACGTTTTTAATGGGAATCCCTCCGGAGTCTTGAAGTTTTTACCTGTCAAGACAAATTGATATTCTTTGCCAGCCTCTAACTGTACCTCCATTACAACAGACTTATTACCCGCCGAGTAATTGATTGCTTCGACTTGGGGAAAGGCCTCTCTTCCCTTTGTTCCTATATTGATAGAATATCCTGCTCCAATTAATGGCCTGTCAAAGTGTATCGTGATTGTTTTTATATCCGCACTCACATCTGTGGCGTTATTTTCAAACTCTTTTATAGAAATAACTTTTGGCCTTTTTGAATCAAATTCTTTAACAATACCAGCATATGAATGATATGCTTCTGCCAATTTTGGCATATAACTTTCTAATGTTGGGTAAGTTATTTTATTCGAATCATACTTTTCTAACTCAGCGACAAGCTCTTTTATCCATAAGAAACCATATTGCAGTTCAGTTTTGTACAGATTATCTATCGTTGCCTGGTCGGCATGATGATCTTTATAGTATTTGATTACGGAGGCTCTGACCAAAGCTTCATTCAATACGGTTTCCCATTTTCCATAAGCCTGAGCGTTCATTTCCTGTTTCATCGCTTCAAAAATTTCTTCTCCATTTTTCTGGAAGAGATCTTTGTTCTTCTCTAATAGCGGATTGACGAATGAATGATTAAACTCGTGGATAAGTATGGAAAGATAGGTGTCTACATCAAACATCGGCATTCCCTCATCATCCGTATCCCAAACACCCATGACCGCATAAACCTCTTTGTTTCCGGCGGAGTCGACAAACGAAGGGCCGTAACAGCTTCCGCCGTTACCTAATGCGATTACCACCTTAAACTTTTCGGTAGGTTCATTGCCATAGAATTTGGTGTACCAATTTAAATCCAAATTCTTATAAACTGAAGTAAATCGGGAGGCTGTCTCGTTGTATAATGCTTGATTGTCATTGAAAAACGAATCACATGCAGCATCCATGTAAAACTTCTTCAACAGTTTTATAAATTCAATCGCATCTTCTTTCTTCCATCTGTCTAATGAGTTGTCGGTTAATTCTTTCAATGGATCCAGGTTGTCATCTAAAAAGATAGCCAACGACATGGGAGCGTCGAAAGATATGCTATTTTCATTCCGCATTTTTTGGGCGAATTGAATTAATTCGTGATTTTTATATGGAGTAAAGTGCTGTATTATCTTGTCAGTATATAGTTTCATCTCTTTTGAATTGTACTCCTCATTACCAGCTAACCGGAATACAATACTCATGAGTTCAACTCTTTTATCTACTTTCGGACTCTCAATCAACTGGCTGTTTTGTCCAAAAACACTCAACGAAAAGGCAAGGAAAATGAAAATTGTTAATTTCTTCATATTGTATTGATTTTATTTGTTCCAACTAAATTTTCTTCCATAAATAGCTTATATCTTAGCAAATAACAACTAAGCTGATGAACAAAGATATCGTTTTATGTAATTCAGACAAAGTGTTTGATAAGTAATCACAATGTAGATGTTTGGATTGCGATTTTGTAAAGAATGAATCTTCGCTGTTCTTTAGAAATGATCTTAACTGATTGACACTCTGTCTTTTTATTCATGTTGTTTCGTTTTACGCAATGGAGTGCGTATTTCTACGCAATGCAAATTCAATAAAACATACATACATCTGCCACTATACCCCTAAAAACAAAAATCGCCAAGAGCTTTTATTTCAGCATCTTGACGACTTTCAGTTGAGGTTCCTGGCGAACCTCTTTTTCTTGTTTTTGCTTTATTGGGAAGAAAAACATATTTATGTAAATAACTGATATACAGCGATAGTCTTTATTTGCAAAATAACATAAAAGTAAATAAGATAAAAAAATGTAGTACCATTGTAGTACCAAATAAAAAGAACCTCGTATATTTGTGTAAAAATGGTACTACAACTATGGCAGCAACATTTATATTGAGAACTGACAAAACGGAAGGAGATGCAACACTATTTGTTCGCATACAAAGCCGAACACCAAAAATCAATATCAGAGTATCCACAGGATTGGAGGTTGATATAGAAGCATGGAATAAATCTCTAACGTCTGCAAAAGCATTAACAGCCTTTAGAAAAGAAGAAGGGAAAGGAAAAGGGAAAGAACTATATCAGAAACTTGATGCTATTTCCGCTCTCATAGATTCTCTTATAGCAGAAGGGATTGAACTAACTACCGAAATAGTAAAAAGTCGGATGAATGATATTGTCTATGCAGAACAGATCGAAGCAGAAAAGAAAAGACAACAGGAAGAAGCAGAGCGTTTAGCCGCTGAACAAGCCACTAACCTCAACGGATTTATTGAACAGTATATCAATGAGTGTGAAACCGGCAAAAGGAAAAAGAAAGGCGGTACGCTTAATATCTCGCCCGGAACGATCAAAAGCTATAAGGGGTTTAAGGCTCAATTCGACCTATACCAAACAGAGAGATTTAAGGTTATAGACTTTGACGATGTAACAGTTGAGTTCTATAATGATTTCCGTTCTTTCCTGGAGGATAAGAAGTATTCCCCTAATACAGTCGCCCGGATGATAAAGATACTGAAAACGATATGCTATGCCGCTGAAAACTTAAAATTGATTGATGCGTCTAATATCCGTACCGGCTTTGAGGTTGTTTACCGGGATGTGGATAATGTCTACCTAACAGAGGAACGCATACAGCAGCTTTACGATCTTGATTTGTCAAACCGTCCGGCATGGGATAAGGTAAGAGACGTTTTTGTCGTTGGATGCCTTACCGGGCAGCGTGTGAGTGATTATAAGCGTATCAATGCAAAGATGATCGTTCGCCTGACCGATGGGCATGACTACATAAAACTAAAACAGGAAAAGACAGGAAATATAGTTTACATTCCACTTGATGATCGAGTAAAGGCAATTATTGATAAAAACGGAGGTGCAATGCCGAAAGTTCACGACCAGAAGATAAACGACTATATCAAAGACATAGGCGAGCATCTTAAATGGACTGAAACGGTGGCAATAGAGGAGCAGAAAGGATCAATGGAATACACGGCAAACAAACGATTCTGTGATATGCTTAAAACGCATACCTGCCGACGATCACTTGCTACCAATATGTACAAAGCCGGATCCTCTTTAAGCTCCATTATGGCTATTACCGGACACGCCAACGAGCAGCAACTAAAAACATACCTCAAACTCAATGAAGCGGAAAAGAGTATGCTGGCAATGAAAGATAAATATTTCACGAAATTAAAGGTAGCGAAATGATCGACACCAATAAAAAAGCATTCCAAGCGTTTGTCGAGCAGGTAAAACCTCAGCGGTTTGAGGTGTTCGACGAGAACTATCATAAGACGGTGGAGAAACTTCGACAAAAGGCTGAATCTGACACACAGGGTAACGATGCCCCAAAGGATCGGTCACGCCTGCCCCTGCCAGTAACAAAAATTATATTCCCCGACGGGCTATGCACTGCGGAGTCATTCAGTAGGTTGTCGGAGCTGGCGAAGACGGAAGCGCAGTACTTGGAGAACCACCTGCTACTTATGGACGATGATAAACGACAGCGGTACTGCGAGGCGGTGCTGGAGGATCTTATCTCTTTAGCGCTTGACCTACACGCTCACGTGAAAAAGGTGGGTATAACAGAGAATGAAAAACGACGCTTATTCAACCTTGTTATAGGTGAGGCGTTACTCCCGGTCATTCTTCTTATGGAGCGACAGAATATACCCCTGTCTGCAGAATCTTACGCTGACTGGGAGAAAAGAGGAATAGTAAAATATCTCCCCGTGTTGGAGATGATACCAAAGACAGACAAGGTGAAAACCTTAAACAATTTCGGAAAAAAAGCTATGCCATCAAGAAAAGAAAAGAAGAAACGAACTGCACATTTCATGGATTGTATTTTGCACTCGGACAAAGAAAGTTTAATAAATACATTCCATGAAATGATTGATGGGAAAGGTGGTGTTAACGTTGGTATAGTATTCACGGCTGCCATTGCCGAAGGATTGATAAGAAAGCCAACAAAAGCGGAATATGTTAGCGAATTTGCTCTTATAGGCTCCTGGGAAGCTATTAGAAAAAATATTGATCCCGAAAACAACAATATCATAGACAAAGCCCGTTTTGTTAAATTCTTTCCCTAATTTTCCTTGAAAAAGTTGGTGTAGGTTGGTAGAAGTTGGCGACAACTCACACCAACCTATTTTTTTTCTTCATTTTGTTCACATGATGCAAATTTGCCTGTGAAGATCAGTTGCGCAACGGACTTCATAACTATTAAATAATAATGTTATGCAAAGTTTTAAATTCGATCAAACACAGCAGGCAGTTATCTTAGGGGTATTTTCTCCCTTTATCGATGCTATTGCTTGCAAGGTGGTTCACCTGATGAAGGAAAACACCACAAAGCAAGAACCAAAGTTCTACACACGGAAAGAAACAGCGGCAATGTTACATATTACTTTGCCAACCCTCTCACGTCTTACTAACGATGGACTACTACAAGCTAAGAAGATCGGCAGCCGTGTCCTTTATGATGCAGCTGCAATCGACGAAGCCGTCAAAGAAGAAAGAGTATTCAAATACAAACGTAATCGGAGGGCGTAAGATATGAAGAGAAAAAAAGAAAGCCCCGCCAAGGGGCTGGGGCAACAGGTACTCCGCAAAGATAATCATTCTGGCCGAATATACAGCACTGTACGGGCTTTATTTTTGCAGGGGTATAAACTTACCGCTAAACAAATAAATGCGCTCACGGGCAGCAATGACGCCCGTAAGATCATCTCTGATCTGAGGCGGGAAGGTTGGAATATCGTAGACCTGCGACTGCCTAACGGGTGTAAACTCTATTGGCTGGCCGAGGACGTGCGGCAAGGTGAGTTATTCGCTGAGGTAGTCGAATCTAATAGCATGGCCGTATGAGGGTAGACCTAACGAAATTCACGGAGCATGAGCCGGATCAAGTGGATACCGCTGCCGATATATTGGCCGGGTGCGTTATCGACATCACGAAGGACTACCCGCCGGTGCAATTCCTTCTCCGGGATCGCTACGGTAACGGGCTTATATCACGTGGCGACCTCTGCGGCATGAAGGGGAAGGCCAAGGCTGGTAAGACGTTTGCTTGCGCAGCACTGGAGACCGCAATACTAAGCGGCGGTTACATGGGATTCACGGCAGAGAAGGATTGCATGAAGGTTCTACACGTGGACACCGAGCAGAATGTTTATAATGTCGCCGAGAAGGCACGCATGGTGTACGACCTTTGCGGCTGGCCTACCTCAACAAGTAGCGATCGGTATATTCCACTAACACTCCGGGAGTACAACGCAGCACAGCGACTGGAGAGAGTGCGAGCAGCTATCGACCGATACCGTCCGGACTGCGTGTATATCGATGGCATACGAGATCTCTGCAAGGACTTCAACGACATTGGCGAGAGTGGTGTATTGATCGGTGAGCTAATGAAGCTAAGTAGTCGCTATGAGTGTGCTATCCTGTGCGTCCTCCATGAGAATAAGGGCGACGGCAATATGCGGGGACACCTGGGCACGGAACTGTTAAACAAATGTAGCGAGACGTACCAGGTCAGCCGGGACAGCAATAGCGGAATAATAACGGTAGAGCAAACCGAGTGTCGTAATGCTCCTATATCTAAGTGGGCGTTCTCCATAGATGAAGAGGGGCAACTGTCTGCTGAAAATGTAATCAGCAAAGAAGACGAAAAGAAAGAGGATCTACGGCAGGCTTTTGAATCTATATTCAGTCAGCGGACGAGATACAGGCACACAGACCTTACCCAAGCATATATGGTACGCAGCGGCGTTAAGGACAGAACTGCAAGAAACCGGATACAAGATGCCGTCAATACCGGAATAATCAGCAAGCAGGATGACGGTGCATATACTCTCGGCGATTTTTCCGACGACCTCAACGGATCAGCACCATTTTATGAGGATATATACAGATGAGAAGGGGTAATATTAAAGTATGGCAAGGGGTACGGCAAATGGCACCCCTATATATAGGGGGTTGCCGTTTTGCCGTTACCTTTCCCCGAATTACGGCAAATACCGTTTTGCCGTTCTTTTGCCGTTTTGCCGTAAAATCATTTTAACAACTAAATTATGACAAACATTTTAAATAAAACAGTTAGTTTCTACAAGAAAGTCACAGAATCACCGGTCAAAGAAGTAGCTTTATATACGCTTCTTACCAGTGGTAAATTCAAAGACCGAGTAGAGTCGGTTCGGGCAGTGCTGGCAAAGGACGGCCTCGATGCCTACAAAACCGCAAAGAAGTCTTTACCCAGCTTCACAGTTAGCGGAACGTTCAGCGGAGCCAGCGACAGCAGCCTGTTGCAGCACTCCGGCCTTATCTGCATCGACATTGACCGCAAGGATAACCTCGACGTGGAGAACTTCGAGCAACTAAAGGAGATCATCTACCAGGTGCCACACGTCGCTTATTGCGGTCACTCGCTTAGTGGTGAGAGTTATTTCTGCATCATTCCGATCAGCACGCCCGACAAGCACCGGGAGCACTTCCGCAGCTTACAGAAGGATTTCGCCCGCTGTGGGCTAACTATTGACCCGTCAGGCATCAATGTTGGCCGTAAGCGGTTCGTGTCGTACGACCCCGAGCCGTATATCAACATGAAGGCTGAGGTGTATTCCTGGATCGTTCCGCTATCGGAGTCACGACCGCAGTCCCAGGAGGAGCAGGAAGATATCGACGCCGATACCCTGGCAAGAGTTGAGAGCATTGTCGACTACTGCGAGCGAGAATTGATTGACGTGACCGAAGGTTATGACAACTGGCTGCGTATCGGTGCTGCTTTGGCGTCGCTTGGTAAAGCTGGACGGAATTTATTCCACCGCCTCAGCGCTATGAATAGCGGATACGAATACAGACAGGCAGATAAGCAATTTACAGCCTGTCTGCGAATGGATAAGGTACACCCCGGTACTTTATTCCACATTGCCAAAGAACATGGTGTAACGGCAGCTATGGACTTTAAGGAGGTGACGCTATGAAAAAACGAAAGGTCACACTAATAAGCCGCACACCGTCCTGTACAACGCTGCGGAATAAGTTTAACGGCGGCACTTGGGAGAGCCGTAAATGGTGCTTTGGTACTGTCGAGTTTGAATTGAACGACGCCTTTGCCCGGTGGCTGGGGTACGATGATCGTGACGAGTTCATCGGGGAATATCCCTTTCTGCAGCAGCAAATCGAGCGGATCGGATACGTTCCGAAGTGGGTCGCATCGATGGAAAAAGGTTTCTATTTTAGGAGTTGGTAATGGCACGCAATACCTACAAACCTAAGACCTACTACCCGGGTGTGGCTAAGGCGATCGCCCGGGAGTACATCGCCCTTCATCGTAAGTATTGCTACGGCTGTGCGAGGATCGGCAGCTACTGCGGACGGAGCATGGAGGACGTCTTTGCTGATACGGTATTCTATGTTATACACGATGAGGTGGCCAAGTCTTTACCGACCGATCAGCTACTACAACACTTCGACTACAGGTATAATATGCTATTGTACAGAGCTCGGATGGATGCAAGGCGGGAGAGTCACCCGGATAGCATAGAGCCTAAGGCGATAGACGACGGGTGAGAAGAACGAAGAGGGGGATATGGGTGTAAATTTCTGAGAATCAAGTCGCTGAAACCCCCACACCCCCGAGTTTACACACGCAGCCGAATTTTGAATTTTGAAAATGTTAATAATGTGTTAAATATTATGTCATTACGAAAAATACAGAATAAACGACCCCTGCCGAGTTATGCAGTTGCTCCGGGAGATGCAAGACGTAATGGAGCGGCATTGGCGCTGGTATTTCCCCGACAATACCGTACGGGTACTATGCAATACATGGTACCGATACAATAAAGCGGAGAAGTCTGATATCCCCCAACAGCAAAACCTCTATGCCGACCGATAAAAAACGGTTTACGCATAGAGGTTTTTCGTTCGATTTAAGCGACTTTCTATTGAGGCCTTACTCTTTTACGATTTTGATTTTTCCGCCACAATGCGGGCAGCTAATAACGTTCTGTGCCGCTTGCTCGAATAGTTCTGCCACCCCGACCCCTAAAGCCGTGGCGATGCGTTTTATCATCTCCATTGTGGGGTTAGATTTCTCGTTTATTATGGCACTCAAATTTGGCTGAGTAGTTTCTACTAACTCGGCTAACTGTGTTAAGGTCATCCCTTTCTCCTTTGCAAGTTCTTTTATTCTGTACATGATTTTTGAGTTTTATTTGATGCAAATATAGACCTTATATGTTAATAGCATATAAAAATGAGCATAATATATGTTAATAGCATCTATTTGTTTTGATATTATACGCTGTTGGCGTATATTTGCATCAGGTAAATAAATAATAGCATATAATCATGACAACAATATCAAAAATAAGCAAGCGGGACGTAATGAATAGAGCATGGAAGATCTACCGTGGAAATTATTCTAAGAACTTCGGAGAATGTCTGTCAAGAGCTTGGTGGGTTGAGAAGGAGATTCAAAAATCTCTGTTAGAGGAATACTACTGGGAACACCCCGAAGCACGCCCCGAGTCATTAGGCGATCGGATCCGTAGAGAAAACCGTGAGAAGGGGATACCGGCACCTTCATTTCACCGTGACCTAAGAGGTAAATTTTCATTCTTATAATAAACGCAACGCCCGAAGCGGTAAGAGGGCATAAACAACAATAATATGGAAACTGAAAAAAGAGAGTACACGTTTGAAGATCTGCAAAAATTCAACATTGAAAAGAGAGTGTCGGCCAGCGAATGGATAAAAGGTAACTACGGCCGTGATTGTGATACACCTGAGTTGAATCTCCTGGACGATCCGAACCCCTACAACGTGTTATACGATATTATCGAGCAGTTTTACAAGGTGGCCAGATCTCACTATTCCCAGGCCGTACGTGTCGAAGGAATGCAAAGAGAGTTACAAATACTGAGAACTGAATTAGGCAGACTTCATACAGCGCAACCGAAGGAGGAGGAGAGAAAAGAGACCAGCACACTGCCTCAGCCCTTGCAGGAGCTATTCCAGCAATACTATGCCGAGGAATGGGCGCAGGGGATGGAGGAGACCCTGGATGCTCTTATAAACACCTCGGATACGTATGACGGGGGAGAATTAAAAACACCAATGCAGATGATCCGATATTTACAAAAATTCTTTTTAGCTATGCAGAAAAAGTGAAGCTGCAGAAGTATGATAAATTTTATTTTTTGAATGAAGCAATGCCCGAAGCGGTAAGAGGGCAATAAACAACAATAATATGGATTTTAACGAAAAGTTAAGGCTTGAGATTATTAAGCATTTGGAGTACTTCATTTCAGACCCTATCAAAAGAGTTGCGGAGGATGTATATTTTACAGAGGATGCGAAACCCGGATATATATCGGAATTGCTGGAGGAGTTAACCTTTAGCGCTAAGAGAGCGTCTGAAGCTGTAGCTTACTTGGGTGAGCATGAATTGAAAACGTATGCCGATGTAAAAGTATTCGAGAAAAAATTCGGAGGGACTCCAGATATAGATCTCCCGTTAGAGTATTTACTGGATGTCGGTTGGCAGAATAAGAGCGGACTAATAGAAGTTTGACAGGATGCCCCCGGATCGTTTTTAGGTTCGGGGGATTTTTTATAAACGTAGTACCAATGTAGTACCATTTTTCAAAATCACCCCAAAACAAAAATCGCCAAGAGCTTTTATTTCAGCATCTTGACGACTTTCAGTTGAGGTTCCTGGCGGATTCGAACCGCCGTAGACGGTTTTGCAGACCGGTGCCTAGCCACTCGGCCAAGGAACCTTTTGGTTTTGCGAGTGCAAAGTAAAGGAATTTATTTTGTTTGAGCAAGGGGTCGTGAGCTTTTTATTCCGGGGGAGGGAAAAAGTAGGGGTGGGGTGGGGTGAAATTGGTTGAAAAGTGGGTGGTTTCAAAAATGGGGGTGTAAGCAGGGAGGGGTGTTTTTTAGTTAAAATGAGGGTGTGTTGCTTACACTTCGAATGTTAACAAATGTTTACTCCCGGGAGTTTGTCTCCAAAGTCCTGCCTTTTTGGAAAAATTCTCGGGCGGAAATAGCAAAATGATAATTTGTTGCTCATTTCGGGAAAAAGACTTTACTTTGCTTTTCTATTGACAAGACTGATATGAAATACAGAGAAACGGATATACCCGGCGTGTGGATTTTGGAACCAAAGGTGTTTTCGGATGCGCGGGGTTACTTTATGGAAAGCTTTCAAAAAGAAGACTTCGAGGCGCATATCGGACGGGTTGATTTTATCCAGGAAAATGAATCGTATTCCACGAAAGGGGTATTGCGCGGCTTGCATTATCAATTGGCTCCCTATGCGCAGGCGAAACTGGTGCGCGTGATACAGGGCGAGGTATTGGACGTGGCGGTAGATATCCGTGTCGGTTCTCCTACGTTTGGAAAACATGTGGCGGTGTTGTTGTCGGGCGATAATAAGAAGCAGTTTTTTATTCCGCAGGGATTTGCCCATGGCTTTAAGGTATTGAGCGAAACGGCTCTTTTTCAGTATAAAGTGGATAATCCCTACCGACCAGATCAAGAAGGGGGTATTCTTTTTTCGGATCCGGCGATTGGTATCGATTGGGGTCTGGTTGAAGAAGAGGCGGTTGTTCTTTCGGAAAAAGACCGTTTACTGCCCCTGTTGTATGAGGCAAAATTAAATATCAACTATTGATTTATCAAAAAGGAATTGTATGAAAACGTACTTAGTCACCGGAGCGGCCGGTTTTATCGGCGCGAACTTCGTGAAATATATGCTGTCGACTTACGACGATGTTCGTTTGATCGTGTTGGATCTGCTTACGTATGCAGGCAACCTGGAGACGATTGCCGAGGATGTCGACGGTGAGCGTTGCCTTTTTGTGAAAGGGGACATCGGCGACCGGGCGTTGACCAATAGCCTTTTTGAGCAATACGAGATCAACTATGTGGTTAATTTCGCAGCTGAGAGCCATGTGGATCGCAGCATTGAAGATCCGCAGCTTTTCCTCGTAACGAATATCCTGGGCACGCAAAACCTATTGGATACGGCACGGGCTTATTGGGTGACCGGAAAGGATGCCGGGGGCTACCCGACCTGGCGCGAAGGGGTTCGTTTTCATCAGGTGTCGACCGATGAGGTCTATGGCAGTCTGGGGGCGGAAGGTTATTTCACGGAAGAGACGCCATTGGATCCGCATAGTCCTTACAGCGCTTCGAAAACAAGTGCCGACCTCTTTGTGAAGGCCTACCATGATACCTATAAGATGCCTGTGACAATCAGCCGTTGCTCGAATAATTACGGGCCTTACCATTTTCCGGAAAAGCTGATTCCGCTAATTATCAAAAATATTTTGGAAGGAAAGCAGTTGCCGGTGTATGGCGACGGCACGAATGTGCGCGACTGGCTGTATGTAGAAGACCATTGTAAAGCGATCGACCTGGTGATCCGGCACGGCCGGGAGGGTGAGGTCTATAATGTAGGCGGACATAATGAGAAGCAAAATATCGAAATAGTCAAAGAGATTATCTCCACCATACGGAAGATTATGCTGGTGGAGCCTCATTACCGTCAGGTGTTGAAAAGAAAGGATCTCGAGCCGGGTGGAGAGATTGCGATCGACTGGATCAATGAGGATCTGATCTCGTTTGTCAAAGACCGCCTGGGGCACGACCAGCGTTATGCCATCGATCCGGCGAAGATCACCCGTGAACTGGGCTGGACGCCCGAAACCTCTTTCGGGGAGGGGATTGTGAAAACGATCCGTTGGTACTTAGATCATCAGGCATGGGTGGAGAATATTACCGGCGGAGAATACATGCGTTATTACGAACAGATGTATAAAGCCAACGATTAATTATTAATTAAAAAAAAGAAGATGAGTATGAAAAGATTGAATTGGAAAGTAGTTTTGGCTGCTTTGTGTATGGTAGTGTTTTTTAGCGCGTGCGACAACGACGACGATAAAAATAATGAGCAGGCTTTGCTCCAGGGAACATGGATCGTGGAAAGTTTTCCAACGGACAATGATGCGTTAAATGCTTTGTGTGTGATGGTTCCCAGCCTTATAAACATGGAGCAAACAACCTTCACCTATACGGCAGATGGCAAACTGAATATCCATCTGGTGCCTGCTAATGGCGAAGCGTCGGATCATGTGGGCTCGTATACCTATGGCGATAAAAAACTGACGCTTAAGATCGATGTATACCCGTTGACGTTAGAAGTTGTTTCTATCACGGATAAAGCAATGAAACTGGAAACGACTATCTCGCCCCAGATGCTGGGCATTCTCATACAGGTTATTCAGGAAGCCTATCCGGATTTCGCGGGTATGTTGGATGGCCTGATTGGCGACAGTCTTGAAAAAGGGTTGAAAATAACCATCAATCAAGTGAAGAAATAAAAAACAATCCCATACCTTTGCTTCTTCATTATTCAAGAAACAGATGGCATCCAAGACAACAAAGATCATAATAGGCTCTGCATGGGCGTTGTTTTTTCTCGCAGTTTTCGTTGTAGTAATCCTGTTCTCCGCCATAGCCAACGGCTCGATTGGCTATATGCCTCCGGTGGAGCAGTTAGAAAATCCGATTGATAAATACGCCTCCCAAATCATTACGGCAGACGGAAAGCTGTTGGGTAGTTATGCGCTTAGCGATGACAACCGCATTCATGTCAACTACGAAGACCTCTCTCCCGACTTAGTGAAAGCGTTGATCGCGACGGAAGATATCCGTTTCGCGCAACATAGCGGGATCGATGCCATCGGACTTTTCCGTGCGATCGTGAAGCGCGGTCTATTATTCCAAAAGAATGCAGGTGGGGGTAGTACCATCACCCAACAGCTTGCCAAGCAGCTCTATTCGCCGACTGCCGGCAATGTGTTGGAGCGTGTTTTTCAGAAACCGATCGAATGGGTGATTGCCGTCCAGTTGGAGCGTTTCTATACGAAAGAGGAAATTATCAACCTTTACCTCAATCAGTTCGACTTCAACTATAATGCCGTAGGTATTCAATCGGCCGCGCGCGTCTATTTTGGTAAGACTCCCAATGAATTGAAGACAGAGGAGGCGGCCACTCTGGTGGGGATGTGTAAGAATCCCTCTCTTTATAATCCACAACGTTATAACGAGCGTACCCGCGGGCGCCGCAATGTGGTACTGGAGCAGATGTGTAAGGCCGATTATCTTACCCGCTTTGAATGTGATTCGCTCAAAGAGCTTCCTTTAACCCTGCGTTTTAGCCGGATGGATCATAAAGAGGGGCAGGCGCGTTATTACCGGGAGTATCTGCGGTTGAAGCTAACGGCCAAGGAGCCGGATCGTAAGAATTATATGGCCTGGCAGGCTCAGAAGTTCAAAGAAGACTCCATCGCTTGGGTCGAAGATCCAATGTATGGCTGGTGTAATAAGAACAAAAAAGCCGATGGATCTAATTACAACATCTATACAGACGGTTTGAAAATCTATTCAACCATCGACTCCCGCATGCAGCAATATGCTGAAGAGGCGGTGAAAGAACATATTGGTGACTATTTGCAGGATGCCTTTTTTAAAGAAAAGAAAGGGCGCTCGTATGCACCTTTCTCCAGTGACCTGAAGAAGGAGGAAATCAATAATATTATGAGTCGCGCGATGAAGCAATCGGATCGTTACCGGGTGCTGAAGAAAGCGGGATTGAGCGATAAAGAGATCGCGAAGAACTTCGAAGAACCTGTAGAAATGCGTGTGTATAGCTGGGCTGGCCCTGTCGATACGATTATGGCGCCGATCGATTCTATCCGTTACCATAAGAGCTTCCTGCGTACCGCCTTTATGTCGATGGAAGCCGGTACCGGCCATGTGAAAGCCTATGTGGGAGGGATTGATTATAACTACTTCCAGTATGATATGATAAACGGAGGACGCCGCCAGATCGGGTCGACCATTAAGCCCTATTTGTACTCCTTGGCTATGCTCGAGGGCATCAGCCCTTGTGAGCAGATGCTGCATGTCGAACAAACCTTGCAGGATGAGAATGGGAATCCCTGGACGCCTAAGAATTCAAGCAAAGAGAATGTCGGAGAGATGGTGTCGATTCAGTGGGGATTGCAGAAATCATCGAACTGGGTAAGCGCCTACCTGATGAAACGTTTATCGCCATATGCCTTTGTACGCCTGCTTCATTCGTTCGGATTGCAGAACGAGATGGATCCGGTTGTCTCCATTTGTCTGGGTACTCCCGATGTGTCGGTGGGCGAGATGGTGACCGGTTATTCCGTTTTTGCCAACAAAGGATTGCGGGTCGATCCGCTCTATGTGACGCGTATTGAAGATAGTTATGGGAATACGGTGGCCAAATTCACGCCTAAGATGAGCGATGTATTGACCGAAGATGCCTCTTATAAGATGATTCATCTATTGCGTAATGTGATAAACACCGGCGGTACGGGTAACCGTGTTCGCTTCCGCTATGGCATTCAGGCCGATATGGGCGGGAAAACAGGTACGACGCAGAATCACTCCGACGGTTGGTTTATGGGCTTTACCCCAAGTCTGGTCGGTGGTGTCTGGGTAGGAGGGGAGGAACGCTCCATCCGCTTCGACCGAATGACCGAAGGACAGGGAGCCAATATGGCCTTGCCGATTTACGGAATCTTTATGCAGAAGGTATATGCCGACAAGACACTTGGATACAGCCAGGACGAGGTATTCGAGATCCCTGAGCAGTATCAGGATCCGTGTAATACCCAAAGAGAACCCGGCGAGCAGCCCGTCTTCCTGCCCGATTCAGGCGGCATCGACCGGATGTTTGAATAATCCTCATTAAATATCTGCTATTACAGAATAAGCCCGGCTATGGTAGCCCGGGCTTCTTTTATTAAATCCCCGGGCTGTATCATGATCTGCAGCCCCCGTTGCCCGGCGCTGACGTAGATATGGCCGTAAGTAGTTGCCGTTTCGTGGATATAGGTCGGGAAATGCTTCTTCATACCGATCGGCGAGCAGGCGCCCCGGATATAGCCGGTCAGGGGAAGTAGTTCCTTCATCGGAATCAGATCGCATTTTTTATTGCCCGACACTTTGGCCGCTTTCTTCAGATCCAGTTCGGCCGCTCCGGGAATGATGCAGACAAAATAGCCCGATTTATCGCCATGTAGTACCAGCGTTTTGAATACCTGATCAACATTTTCGCCTAATTGTGCGGCCACATGCACGGCGCTCAGGTCGTTTTCATCCACCTCGTAAGCGATAAGCTCGTAGCGGATATTTGCCTTATCCAATAGGCGCGCCGCGTTGGTTTTTTGTATCTTCTCTTTAGCCATCGCCTCAGATTCCCTTCATAGATAGTTGCACACGCTTGCGTCCCAGGTCGACACTAAGCACCCTTACCTCGACATGCTGATGGATCGACACCACCTCGGTCGGGTCGCTCACGAAGCGATCGGCCAGTTCCGAGATATGCACCAGTCCGTTTTCCTTGATGCCCACATCCACAAAGCAGCCGAAATTGGTGATATTGGTCACGATGCCCGGCAGGCGCATCCCCTCCCGCAGGTCTTCAATCGTACGGATCGTCGGATCGAAGGCAAACACTTGGATTGTCTGGCGGGGGTCACGCCCCGGTTTGTCTAACTCTTCCATAATATCTTGCAGAGTCGGCATACCGGTTTTCTCCGTTATGTAGTTGTCGAGCTTCAATTGTTTCTTCAGTTCTTTGTTGGCGATCAGTTCCGAAACCGTACATCTCAGGTCTTTAGCCATCTTTTCAACGATCGCGTAGCTCTCCGGATGCACGGCGGAGTTGTCCAATGGATTCTCCCCTCCCTGAATGCGTAGGAAGCCGGCGCATTGCTCAAAGGCCTTTTCACCCATGCGGGCTACGTTGCGAATCTCTTTGCGTGTGCGGAAAGGACCATGTTCTGTGCGGTAGTTTACGATATTCTGTGCCAAGGTCGGCCCCAAGCCGGATATATAGGTCAATAGATGTTTGCTGGCTGTATTCACATTTACGCCGACCAGGTTGACACAACTCTCCACCGTCTGATCCAGGCTTTTCTTCAGCGCTGCCTGATCCACATCGTGCTGGTATTGTCCGACGCCGATGCTTTTCGGATCGATCTTCACCAGTTCCGCCAGCGGATCCATCAACCGGCGACCGATACTCACCGCCCCTCTCACCGTTACATCGTATTCGGGGAACTCCTCGCGAGCCGTTTTCGATGCCGAATAGATGGAGGCTCCGTTCTCGCTGACTACAAACACCTGCACTTTCCGGTCGTAGCGGATGCCGGTGATAAACTGTTCCGTTTCGCGGCTGGCTGTTCCGTTGCCGATTGCCATGGCTTCGATGGCGTAGGTCTCCACCAGATGGGAGATCTTCGAGGCCGCTTTGCTCTTTTCGTTTTGGGGCGGATGGGGGTAGATGGTTTCGTTGTGCAACAGATTGCCCTGCGCGTCTAAGCAAACCACCTTACATCCCGTACGATATCCCGGATCAATCCCGAGCACCCGCTTCTGTCCCAACGGCGCGGCTAACAATAACTGTCGCAGGTTTTCCGCGAACACACGGATCGCCTCTTCGTCGGCCTTCGCTTTGCTGAGGTTGGCAAACTCGGTTTCTATGGAGGGTTTCAATAGTCTTTTATAGGCATCATCGACCGCCTTCTCTACCTGATCAGACGAGGCGCCTTTGCCTTTCACAAAACGTTTATACAGGCGTTCGCATGCCTCCTCGGCATCCGGCGAGATAGCGACCCGCAGGATCCCTTCCGCTTCGCCCCGGCGCAGCGCCAACAGGCGATGCGAGGTGCAGCGTTTCAACGGTTCGCTAAAGTCGAAGTAGTCGCGGTATTTCGCGCCTTCCTCCTCTTTTCCTTTGACCACCTTGGAGGAGATGGCTGCCGTGTGGGTGAAGGTGTTACGGATCGTGTTACGGGCTGCTTCGTTTTCATTGACCCATTCCGCGATAATATCCCGCGCACCTTGTAGCGCCTCTTCCGCGTCTTTCACCTCACCCCGGACAAACGCGTAGGCGCGGTTCTCCGGATCCGGTTCGTTCTGTAACATAATGATCTTGGCCAAAGGCTCCAACCCTTTCTTGCGGGCAATCTCCGCCCGGGTCACCCGTTTGGGTTTATAAGGAAGATAGATATCTTCAATCTCCGTACTGTCCCAGGAGTCTTCGATGCGTTTGCGGAGTTCCGGTGTCAGTTTCTCCTGTTCCTCCATCGATTTGAGGATCGCCTCTTTGCGTTTTTGCAGTTCGGTTAGTTTGTCTAAGCTGTCTTTGATTTGTCCGATCTGTACCTCATCCAATCCGCCGGTCACCTCTTTGCGGTAGCGGCTGATAAAAGGGATGGTAGCTCCCTCCTGCAATAACTGGATGGTTTTCTCTATCTGGCGAACAGGTATCTGTATGTTTTTTGAAATAAGCTGGTGAATGATCTGATCCATGTGAACATCGTTTTTTATGCGAAGCAAAGATACAGTTTTCTCCCGGTTCATCCGGTAGGCGGATTCTTTTTCGTAAAACGCGCAAGGTAATTTGCTGGTCGAGCATGGTGAGCCAATTGGTCGACCATGCTCAGCCAATTGGTCGACCACGCTCAGCCAGTTGGCCGACCATGCTCGACCAGCAAATACTCCCGACAAAATGATGTGCGTTAATTTCTTTTTTTGTGTTTTCAATTGGAATACATATATTTGATTGGAATTTAGTCGGACAGTAGTGATTTGTCGAATATTATTTCTACTTTTGTTTCTGACAAGTTCTTATTCAAGCACTAAGCGAAAACAAGGCTGTACGAAAAAATAAATCTACTTAACTTTACCAGTATGAATCAAATTATTGCATTGGTTATAATTGGGGCATTATTAATTATTATTATTGCTGCCTTTGTCTTCAGTTCTTCTTTCCGGAAAGATGTCATTGCCTCGGAAGGAGAGGCTTCTATCCTGGGTTTATTTAATGTGAAAGGGGTATTGATTATCTTGCTTGCCGCTATTTTCTGCGGTGCGTTGATTTATGTGTTTGAGAAGGGGAGTGATAAGGAAAAGGCATTGCAAGAGAATATGGCTAATAAAACCGAACCGAATGTGACACATTACGGAAGTCTAACCAAAAAGATCCTGGTCGACGACAATGTCAAGTGGGAAATAAAGCCGATAGTCTCTGCCGTTGAATATAAGATGGGGACAAAATTTAATGTAGCAAAAAAAGTGTCGGGTGTGGAAGATTTCTATTTTTGTGTTGAGTCTGCTGAATTTATCGGAGGCGATAGTCTATACCTGTACCAGGTGCGGTTTGGAGAAAAGCCTCAGGATGGAAATATGGATGATATTATTTGGGAAGAGGTGGCGCAGGAGTATCCCAAAACCCCGAGTGCCCGTTTTACTGATATAGTGATCATTAATGATGTTAGGCATAAAGACTGGAGGAGGCAGTATAAGGTCATGATGGCATTGGGTCAGCCATTGATGGAGAAGAAAGAGGTACAAATGCTGAGACTGGTTGTCTTTTCGGGAGAAGTAACTATATCCGAGCCGCAAAGAACCATTCCTGCTGCCACCGCTTCCGCCTCAGGCGTACAATAAGGTAAAAATCAAAATAATCCTGCCCCAGTCGTTTGTAAATTCAAAAAAAGCATTTATCTTTGCACCCCAAATCAGTTAAGAATATAATAATAAATCATATAGGAAAATGAAAAGAACATTTCAGCCTTCGAACCGGAAAAGAAAAAACAAGCACGGCTTCCGTTCAAGAATGGCAACAGCAAATGGACGCCGTGTATTGGCTTCCCGTCGTGCAAAAGGAAGAGCTAAATTGACTGTATCTGACGAATACAACGGATAATCGGTTCGATTTAAACGTATATAAAGAAAGTAAAGGTTTTGCTAAAAAGCCTTTACTTTCTTTGTTTATGCGGCTTTTTTCCTACTTTTGAAGTCTATATGTAATTAAACTGGCTAATACCGGACGACATGAAGGGCTTTCTGATAAAAATACTAAAGAATCCGTATGTGAAGAATATCTTGGGGATGATCGTTGTCTCCGGTCTTATCCTCTACGGGGTTCTCAAATGGCTTGATGTTTATACACAGCATAACAAGGCGGTTATTGTGCCCGATGTGAAAGGGCTTTCGATGGATGAGGCCGCTATCTTTATTCACAACAGTGGCTTGCGCTACAATGTGATCGACTCTGTTTTTTCAAAGGATGTATCTCCCGGTGCTATCGTGGAGATAAAGCCGGCTACCGGATCGAAGGTGAAGGAGGGTCGTATTCTTTTTATAACGATCAATGCGACGACAGCCCAGATGGCTGATATACCGGAGGTGGAAGACCTTTCTTTCCGCCAGGCGTATGCCTTGTTGAAATCCCGTGGGTTTAATTCGATTGAAACGGAATATGTGCCCGGCCGATATAAAGATTTGGCCTTGGGTGTGGAATCGCGTGGCCGGGTGTTACGGGCAGGAGAGAAGTTGCCCTTGACGACTCCGCTTGTATTGAAGGTAAGTAGTGGTGAAATGAAGCCCGACTCTTTGGCTGTCGACCAGCGAGAACCGGCTGTTGTCCCTGTCGATAGTGATGTTGAAAGTTGGTTTTAGCCTATGGACGACTATAATCTATATGATATAGAAGACGAACCGGAAGATTTGTTCCTACCGGAAGAAGAACTTGAAACGCCTGAGATGTTTGAACACTTCCGCTTCACCGCGGACAGGGGACAAGCGTTGTTGCGTGTTGATAAGTTTTTGGTTGATCGTATGATGGGAGCTACCCGCAATCGTATCCAATTGGCAGCCGATGCCGGATGCATCCATGTAAATGGAAAGCCGGTGAAGAGCAACTACCGCGTGAAACCGCTCGATGTGGTCACGCTCGTCTTGGATCGTCCCCGTCGGGAACTGGAGATTATTCCTGAAAATATACCTCTCGATATTGTTTACGAAGATGAAGTCCTGATGGTGGTTAATAAACCGGCAGGGCTTGTGGTGCATCCGGGACATGGAAACTACACCGGCACGCTGGTGAATGCGCTGGCGTGGTACCTGAAAGACGATCCATTGTATAACCCCGCCGATCCGAGTGTAGGGCTGGTGCATCGTATCGACAAGGACACCTCCGGACTTTTGCTCATTGCCAAACGACCGGAAGCGAAGACCCACCTGAGCCTTCAGTTCTTCAACAAAACGACTCAACGGAAATACCTGGCGTTGGCGTGGGGAAACATACGGGAAGAGGAAGGGCGCATCGAAGGAAATATCGGACGCGATCCGCGCGATCGGATGCAGATGACCGTATTCCCGGAAGGCGATCATGGAAAAACCGCCGTAACGCACTACCGGGTGGTGGAACGTCTGGGCTATACCACGCTGGTGGAATGTCGTCTGGAAACAGGACGTACGCATCAGATCCGCGTGCATATGAAACACATCGGACATACGCTCTTTAACGATGAACGTTATGGAGGGCATGAGATACTGAAAGGAACCACTTTCAATAAATACCGTCAGTTTGTACAAAATTGTTTTGCGACCTGTCCCCGGCAAGCCTTGCATGCGAAGACATTGGGATTCCTGCATCCGGTGACCGGCGAAGAGATGTTTTTCGATTCGCCCCTGGCAGAGGATATGCAGCAATTGATCGACAAATGGCGGCGATATGCCCAGGCAAAAGAAGTGGAAGATTTTGAATAACGAGAAAACAAAGTGATGAAAAAGAATATAGCGATCATAGCGGGGGGAGATTCATCGGAAATAGTTGTTTCGCTGAAAAGCGCCGATGGGATTTACTCTTTCCTTGATAAAGAAAAATATAATGTATATATTGCCATCATAACGAAGGAGGGGTGGCAGGTGAAGCTGGCCAATGGCGAGATGGCGACGCTCGACCGGAACGGTTTCTGTTTTGAAGAGGGCGGGGCTACCGTACACATTGACTTTGCTTACATCACGATTCATGGGACTCCCGGTGAGAATGGTTTGTTGCAGGGGTATCTGGAGATGATGCGTATTCCCTACTCCTGTTGCGGCGTGTTGGCGAGCGCATTGACATTCAATAAATACATGTGCAACAAATACCTATACAGCTTCGGCGTACAGATCGCGCCCGCTATCCGTTTGATGAAAGGCGAGGCGATCTCGAACGAGGAGGTATTGTCGGAACTTGGCTTGCCGTTGTTTGTGAAACCGAATGACGGAGGCAGTAGCTTCGGTGTGACGAAGGTAAAAACCGAAGGGGAGATCCAACCAGCTATCCAAAAGGCTTTTGCGGAAGGCAACGAGGTGATTCTGGAAAGCTATGTGGAGGGAACGGAGGTGACCTGCGGTTGTTATAAGATAAAAGGGAAAGAGGTTGTTTTCCCCCTGACGGAGGTGGTGACCGATAATGAATTTTTCGATTTCGATGCTAAATATAATGGGCAGGTGGATGAAATAACACCGGCTCGCATCTCGCAGGAGCTGACACGTAAGATACAACAGCAGACATTGAAAATCTATGATCTGTTGGGTGCCAAAGGGCTGATACGTATTGATTATATCATTCCCCGGGAAGGGGAACCGGTGGTATTGGAAGTCAATACGACTCCCGGTATGACGCTGACCAGTTTTATCCCTCAGCAGGTGAAAGCAGCGGGACTGGATATACAAAATGTGTTAACGGAAATAATAGAAAACGAATTCAATAAGTGATAATATCATGGATAAAAAAGAAGTAGATATTCATAAATTCGATGATATTCGACCTGTTATCGACAGCGAGGTGAAAGAAGCCATCGAGTCGTTGGTCAACAATGAAGACCTGATAGACGCCTTACGTTACATCGAGCCAGAGCTAAATAAGGAAGAATTGGTGAAGACGATGCGTTCCTGCCGTACGAAAGAGGAGTTTAAGACCGTTCTTGCGTACAATGCGGTAATGACTATTGCCAAAAAGACAACCTTTTCGCTTACGATCTCAGGAAGAAGTCGTTTGCCGGAGGGGAAACCTGCCTGTACATTTATCTCCAATCACCGCGATATCGTATTGGATGCGGCATTTCTGAATGTGATGCTCTACGAAGTAGGCTACGGGCTTACGCAGGTTGCCATTGGCGACAACCTGTTGATCAAGCCCTGGATTGATACGGTTGTTCGTTTGAATAATGCCTTTATCGTAAAGCGCGGCGTATCGGGTCGCCAGCAATTGGAGGCAAGCATTCTGCTTTCCCAGTATATTCATCATACCATCAAAGAGACCAAAGAGTCTATCTGGATCGCGCAGCGCGAAGGGCGGTCGAAAGACTCCAACGATAAGACGCAGGCGAGTATCCTGAAGATGCTCAATATGGGAGGCGAGACGAAGGATATCCTGGCTAATCTGATGAGCCTGAATATCGTGCCGGTAGCTATTTCTTACGAATTCGATCCCTGTGATTTCCTCAAAGCGCAGGAGTTTCAGCAGAAACGCGATAATCCGGAGTTTGTAAAAAGCAAACGCGACGACCTGTTGGCTATGGAGACTGGCATATTGAACAATAAGGGACGGGTGCATTTTACCATTTGTACTCCCATCAACCAGGCGTTGGAAAAGCTTGATCCGGAGATGGAAAAGACGGAATTATATGCGACGGTGGCCGGTATTATCGACCGGGAAATCTATAAACATTACCGCTTCTATCCGTGCAATTACGTGGCTTACGATATGCTGAACGGAACAAAACGTTTCAGTGAAATGTACGGATTGAAAGACAAAAAGCAATTCCAGGCTTACCTGCAAGGGCAGATCGATAAGATCGTTATACCCGATAAAGACGAAAACTTCCTAAAAACAAAGATACTGGAGATGTACAGCAATCCGCTGAGCAATCATCTCTCTGTACAAGAGTAATAAATAGTGATTAGTGGTTAGTGTTTAGTGTTTAATATGTATACCGCACTAACCACTAATCACTAACCACTAACTTCTGTTTCTTAACATATATCCCAAATTAGCAAAGTGTCAATAGGTTTTGTAGATTTGCTGTATTGTTAGCTGTTTGTGCTGACAATATGCTAAAAACTAAATGCCTATTGTATGAAACCGAAAGATTACATCACCCGCGAAGAGCAGTTTGGGGCGCATAATTATCATCCGCTGCCCGTAGTATTGAATCAAGGAAAAGGTATTTTTGTCTGGGATGTCGAAGGAAAACGCTATTTCGACTTCCTTTCCGGTTATTCCGCCCTGAGCCAGGGGCATTGTCACCCGAAGATTATTGAGGCATTGAAGGAGCAGGCCGAAAAACTGACGCTTGTTTCCCGAGCCTTTTACAGCGATGTGTTAGGGGAATTCATGGAATTCGCCTGCCGCTTCTTTGGCTATGATAAGCTGTTGCCGATGAATACCGGTGCGGAGGCGGTTGAAACAGCCTTGAAACTCTGTCGCCGGTGGGGATATCGCTGCAAGGGAGTGGCTCCGGAGAAGGCGAAGATTGTTGTCTGCGGGGAGAATTTCCATGGACGCACGGTAACGATTATCTCGATGAGTACCGACCCGAGCTCCTACAAGGACTTCGGTCCCTATACCCCGGGCTTTGTGAAAATACCCTATAATAATGTGGAGGCGCTGAAAGAGGCGTTACAGGATCCCGATGTGGTCGGGTTCTTACTCGAACCTATCCAGGGAGAGGCTGGCGTGGTGGTGCCCGATGAGGGTTACCTGCGCGACTGTTACGCCTTATGTAAGGCGCACGATGTGCTCTTTATGGCTGATGAGATACAGACGGGTATCGGCCGGACGGGACGTTTGTTGGCTTGCGATTGGGAAGGTGTGCGTCCGGATGTGCTCATTTTGGGAAAGGCGTTGTCGGGAGGCGTGACGCCTGTCTCCGCCGTATTGGCCGATGATGCGGTGATGCTGACAATCCAACCGGGCGAACATGGATCGACCTATGGAGGAAATCCGCTTGCCGCGCGTGTGGGTATAGCTGCTTTAGCGGTGGTTCGCGAGGAGCAGCTTTCGGAGAATGCCGATGAAATGGGTCGCCTCTTCCGCGAAGAGATGGAGAAAATGGATCACCCGATGATCCACCTGGTAAGAGGAAAGGGGCTGTTGAATGCCATTGTCACGGAACCCAAGGAGGGAAAAACCGCCTGGGATGTCTGCCTCGCGTTGATGGAAAACGGACTGATTGCCAAACCGACGCATGACCATATCATCCGATTCACGCCACCCTTAGTGATCACCCGGGAAGAGATATTGGAAGCAATAGCGATTATCAAAAAAACATTTTCACAATTTTAATCTCCTTCTATGAAAGTCAATGTAATTGGTGTGCCCCTCAACCTCGGTTGCGACCGGGAAGGTGTAGAAAAAGCGCCTAACCATCTCCGGGCAAGAGGACTGATGGATATTATTCGTAAAAACGGGCATCGCGCGTTCGACCTGGGCAACCTCTATGTGCCTCCGGTAAGCCAGGAGGATAAGTTTGCCCGTAGTAAGAGCATGAAATACTTAGATGCCATCATTGAGGTAAATAATAACCTGGCCGAACTGGTCTATGACACGCTGCGGGGAGGCGCCTTTCCGCTGGTGGTCGGCGGCGACCACTCGTTGGGGCTGGGCAGCGCTTCGGGTGTAGGGAAAAGCTTTGATGACTTCGGTATTATCTGGCTCGATGCCCATGGCGATATTAACACGAGCGAAACATCGCCCAGTGGCAATATTCATGGGATGCCGCTGAGCGCGCTTATGGGTATGGGCAGCGAGGAGTTAGTCAATATCTACGCTCCCGGCAATAAGGTGCATCCGGAAAATGTCTTTCTGGTAGGCACCCGGAGCTTAGACCAAGGGGAATTGGATCTGATCCGGCGCGAGAAGCTCAGTGTGTATCCCATGACGCTCATCCGTGAGAAAGGGATCGGATTTGTGGCGGACGATATACGCAATAAGCTTCGGGAACGCAAGATACGCAATGTGCATTTCAGTATCGATGTCGACAGTATCGACCCACAGTATGCCCCCGGCACAGGTACCCGCGTAGCGGAAGGATTAACGCCGGAGGAGTTCAATGCGTTTGTGGATACTATCCTCAGTACGAATCTTATTAAATCCATGGACTTGGTTGAACTCAATCCCGAACTTGACATAGAAGAGCAGACCACCCGGCTGTGCCTGGATATTATTGATTATATGACAGCTCGTCTCTGATTCTGATCTCACCGTTAGAATACTCCCTACGCGTTGCCGAAGATTGGAGGTGACGAGGGGTAGGGGAAGAGGTTTATTTTCCTGAAATGTTAAAATATCGATTGTAAGCAAAATGCCTATTTTGCTTACAATCTCATACGTTAAAAAGTGTTTCTCCCGGGAGTTTGTCTTCAAAGTCCCGCTTTTTTGCGCGCAAAGTCCCGCTGAAATTACAAATCGTAAATTGGGGTTTTTGCCGAAAACGGACAAATTAACGTTTGTTCACATAATCATAAAAATGTTTATATAATCGAAAAATTCAAATTATGTGATTTTTGAAATTTCTCTCCCCCCCCAAAAAAAAAGCATTTTGCTTAGCAGCGCAATGCAAATGGGGATTGTTTGAAAACTATCATATGATTAATCATTCTTTTTCCGCAGGTTAGAGTGAACAATATATGCGATCCGTTGTTATGTATCTGAATGCTTGAGTTACTTTGTTGCGATTTTTGATGAAAACATGAATTTCAACGCATAAAAACAGAAAATGTTCAATTTGTTTATTACATTTGTACCTTATTCGAGATAGAATAGGGGGGATAATGTAAATCATATTTTGACACAAAGTTGTTTGCATGGATATCGTGCGAGTGGCGTTGTTAATGTGCGCTATTTTGGTGTGCTAATTAGATATTGGAATAGAATTAACTTTTTCGCTAAAGTTTTAGAGTAAAAATATTTTTGAAATGAAAAGATTACGGCACTTGTCTCTGCTGTTGTGTGGAGCGCTGGTTTTGCTTTCATCCTGTGTGGAAGACGATCTTGCGCCTTGCACTAATTATCTGAATATCACGTACGACTACAACATGGAGTTTGTCGATCAGTTCCCTGTTCAGGTATCCTTTTTGAGTATTTTTATGTTCGATGCCGAAACAGGGCTGTTGGTGCGCGAAGTAAAGGAGGCGCAGAATCCGTTTCCGGCGAATTACCGCATTGAGATACCCGAGGCATGGTTCGGAAAGCGTTATAACTTGATGGCATGGGCGGGGCTCAAAGCCGATTCCTACGACTTTCCGACGCTTACGCCGGGTGTTTCCACCCTGGCTGATTTCCAGCTGAAAGTAAAAGAGTACGAAAGCCAATTGGTCGATCGTCGTTCGGCTCTGGAGCCTCTCTGGCATGGTAGCCTGACGGATGTGTCGTTTGCCTGGAGTGGGGAAGAGATACATACCCTTTCGCTGCGAAAAGACACCCGCCAATTCCGTTTGGTGGTGCAGTGTATGGACGACAACGAGATCGTCACCAGTTCCGACCTGGATGTTCGTATCCTCTCGTCGGGTGGCTGGTACGACAATGCCAACCAGGTGTTAGACCCCAAAGAGCGAGCTATCACCTATCTGCCCTATTTCACCCAGGATGATCCGGAGGTAGGCATGATTGCCGAACTAAACACCATGCGTTTATTGAACGATGGCCGCGCGAACCGCTTAGTGGTCACCGACAAGAAAAACGGGAAATCCCTATTGGATATCTCCCTGATGAAATACCTGAATGCCCTGCGTTTGCTGGAATTCGAGAATATGCCTTTTCAGGAATACCTCGACCGGGAAGATGAATATCATATTCTCATTTTTGTACAGCGGGTGAAAGACCCCGTCCGTCCCGAAGAGGGCAATTGGCTGGCGGTGCAGGTCATGATCAACGACTGGGTGATCCGCTTCCAGGATATCAATATTGATCCTGATCCATAAAGAAAGAGAGTGAAAACAACAATAATTATTTAAATTTACATTTTATGAAAACAAATTTTTTTAAACGGGCAGCCATGATGCTGCTGGCAGCAGGAACCATCCTGACTACTGCCTGTTCGGACAATGTGCCGGGTGGAGAAAACGACAAAAACAATCCGACAGGCGAAGTGGGGTATGTTTCTTTTTCGTTGATTAATAGTAGCCTGCGGGGGACGAAGGCGGCTCCTACAGGTACTACCAACTACGGTACGGCGGCTGAAAATACAGTAAATACGGTGTTGATACTCCTGTATAATGACGACAGTAATACAGCCGTTGTGAAATACCGTTTCCACTTGACATCTATCGGAACCCCGTCCGCCCCTGGTACGGATATGGTGTCGATTGTTCCCACTTATGATGCGACCACCTATCGTACCAAGGCGCAAGCAGTTGCAAAGGCCGACTATAAATTGGTGGTCTTGGTTAACCCACCGGCAGTGTTAACAGCCAACACAACATCCAACGCTATTACCGGAAGCGGTCAACCCTTGTCAGCTATTCAAGATTTTGCTTCAGTTGCCGTAACCGATCTTACAGGAACAGCAAGCGGCAATAATCCACCGGCAAACTTCCTGATGAGTAACTTCGCCGGACTGAAAGATGTGAAAGAGGCGGATATTAAACCGACAGCAGCAGAGGCGCAAGTCGATGGCGCGCCGGTGGCATTGTATGTCGAACGTGCAGTAGCGAAAGTGACACTGGCTAAAAATGCAGAGAGTTTCTCTGCTATGGAGGGTGTCACTATCGGAGATATTACCTGGAATGTCGATATTGTTAACAAGAAAACATACTGGATGCGGAAACCGGCAAATATGCTGAATCCGTTGGCCTCACAATTCCCATTGGTGTTGACTACTCAAACTGGCAATCTGATACCTGAAAAGGTAGCAGAAGGTGAAACTTCTGACTATGACTACGCTCTTCCTCAATACCGCTACCTGATGTACGCCACCGACCCGAATATGTCGGTGACGGGGACTGACGGCGCCGTTGATACCAACAACTACACGCTTGCTACGGCTGCTACCCTGGCAATGGACGCCAGCGCTTATGTAACAGAAAATACCATGATTGCTGATGCTCAATATGAAAATGTAACAACTTCTGTTCTTATTTCAGCCATGATTACGCCTGCTAAAACCTATTTTGAGGTTGCATTGTCAGCCGGTACACCTGCGGGCGATGAAACAGATGCAGTCCCCAGCGATGAATATTTCCTGTTCAACAACAATGTATTCAACCGTCAGGATATACAGGATCTATTCGCAGTCGGTCGGGCAGCAACAGAAGCAGCAGCTAATGCGGTAGTGATTACAAATGCCAAAGACAAAGATGGTAACACTGGTTCTGTTACCTGGGGAAACCTTATGGCGGCTGGCAATGCGGAAATCTCTTCTTTACCGGCTATTTTGAAAGCTATAGCATCAACAACAACAGAAGGAGTAACAACCGTTGATACCGATTACTTTACTTCAAGTGAAGGAAAGCTGACTGCCTCCCGAGATATGGCCTCCGGAAGTGCTATTGTACGCTTCTTCGCGGCAGATGCACCTAACTATTATTATGTGCCTATCCGTCACTTTGGCGATGACCTTCAAAAAGACGATATGACGTATGGTCGTTACGGTGTGGTACGCAATAACTGGTATAAATTGACACTGAACGGTATCAACAAGTATGGAACTGCAACGATTCCTACTGTCCGGAAAGACCCGGATGATAAGGGTAATGCCTGGCTGTCTGTTCAGTTTGAGATCCTGCCTTGGATGGTACGTTCACAAGGTATCGACTTATAATCATTACAAAAGGATGATTCAAAGATAATAATACAGTATCTCGGCTCCTTGCCTGGACAGGCGAGGGGAACCGCCGCTTGCGGGGGTGGAGTGGTTGTCTCTATATAATACATATAAATATATAGTAGTTCAAATACGAACAACCTCTCCACCACTGCAAGCAGCGGTCCCCCTCTCCTGACCAGGCGAGGAGCTTTAGATAGCGATCGGCACCGAGAAACGCCATAAGCGCTTTCTTTCTCCGTGAGCTCCATTTTTCAAATAGTTCTTCGTGTCCTTTGTGTTTAATAAATTAAAAATGAAACAGTACTTCTATAAACTATGTATGCTATTGGCAACAGCTCTGCTGCTTGTCGCTTGCGTAGATGAAGATATTATAAGAAGCGCAGGGGAAGAAAAACCAATTGTCGGAGCTTCCGGCAATACGATCTCTTTCCGGTTGAGCTTTCCTTACGAAGCCCCTGTGACAAAAGCCGAGAGCATCGGCACCATAGGGGAGAGCCTGATCGATAGCGTGCGGATTGTATTCTATACAGGCAGTACGGTGCAGTATGTCTGGGATCTTGATATAAAGACTGTCTATGACGAAACTGTCACCGGAAAGCTGCGGGCTACCGGCAGCGATGTGCTGGGGAACGGAAAGTATGAAAACAATACCTTTATTATTCAAACCCAAGCTAAGCGGGCAGAGAAGGGGAACTATAAAATGCTTATTATTGTTAACCCCAACGACTCCATTAAAGATGTAACCAGATCCGGAAAGACAATTGACGACTTAAACGCCCCTTTTAACACAACCAAATCTGCTCTCCACAAAATAGCCGGAAGCAATATACCCGGTGTAACGGCAGGAGAGGCGGTCTACTTCCTGATGCTGAATGCACAGGGACTGATAGATATAACAGAAAGTAACTTTTACAGTACCGAGGAGGAGGCTGAGCAGTATCCTGTTATAGGCTGCGCCGTGGAGCGTGTGGCAGCCAAGGTGGGGCTGACCTATGCGGGACCTTCCACCGTAGCAACCACCAATATCGGGCGCTTTGCCATGCGCTTAGACGGACTATCCGGAACGGTCTGGAACAATGACTATGATATCCCGGATGATGTACTGGCAAATTTCCGCTGTCCTATCTGTGGCGGTGCGATTAACCGGGTAACCAAACTATGCAAGACGACCTCCTGCAACTATCAATATGGCTATGGCGATGGACTGGGAGCTACCGTGACGGCGGTGCGCTATATGGTGGCGACCGACTTCACCTGGCAGGTGGATATCACTAATAAGAAAAGCTACTGGAACCGACACCTCACCTATAAGGCGAAAGGGTTTGACGATGCAGACAAAATAGAAAAACAAGGCGATACCGGTCGTGAATCCTTCTATGCGGAAGACCCGAACTTCCTGGTTTTTTCTGATAGAACCAAACTGTACGACGAGTTTACCTATATCACGGCAAACGCCCTTAAAGTCAACGGCGACTCAGCCCGGAAGCTGGCACCTTTCTCCGGCTACCCCTACAGCAGCTATTGGTCGTGGCAGACGGCTGCTGCCCAACCGGTCTATGTGCCGGAGAATACGATGGTCAAAGAGGAGCAATTGTATGATGCGACCACGCGGGTAATCGTTAAAGCCATCCTGAAACGGGAAAATATCTCTGTTGAAGAGTCCGACGGATCCACGATCTCGACCTTAGAGGAGAGCTACAGGATCGGTGACTTCTTTGTGTTTATTGGTGGAATGACCACCGGATATAGTGGCTATAATACCGATAAAAATGACAATAATTACTACATCCTGTTGGCTGACGATGTGGTGAAATATGCGAATGAAACAAAGACTCCCCCTTATAATTATGGGGAAGTGGTGGATGGTCAGACGGTAATCTCTGTTTCACTGGCAGCTGCGATTGCGGAGTTTAAAAATGATAATCCTACGTTTAGCTGGAGTGATCTAAGCAAAGCAACCCCTGCCTATTCCGACAACCTGTTATTCTACAAAAACGGCGAGATCTACTACGAGATACCGATCGAACATTTCAGCCAGACAGAGGCTGGAGGCGCCGGCAAGTATGGACGCTTCGGGGTGGTTCGCAACAACAGCTACAACCTCGATATCCAGAAAATAACCTCCATCGGTGCCCCTACTATCCCGCCGATTGTCGCGACACGGATTGAAGCGGAATCGGTGAATTAAGCCATTGTTGAATCATAGTTTTTACAACAATATGAAACGAATTTATTTATTACTACTGATATTTCTATTCGGCGGCGTGACGGCCGAAGCACAATATAGCTATAGCCTGCAGGTAAAGACAAATACCGGAGGGAATATATCGGGGAATACCTATTTAACAGCTACGGGAAGTGGGACGAGGACGAGGACAGATACTAAATCATGGTGGCAAAATCGATGGACAGAAGGCGAATGGGGAGAGTGGTCTGATATTTCAAACGCTCCAACCTTGAGCTTTGGAAATCGGGGAACAAATACGATCGTAGAAGGGGCGGTGTCATATAGTTCGGAAACCAATACCTCCCGTATAGCTACCCAATCCGCTACATATATCGGTGCCGAATGGACCTTTGAGGCTGTAGAATATAGGACGGGAGTTGATGGCAAGGTATATGGACAGCCCGGATGGTATCATATCCGCAATACAGGATTGGGACTGGGTGATTATTGCTTGGCGGTGGGTGAGGACGGAACTCCCACCTTGACCGATGATCCCTCTTCGGATGGCGCCATGTGGCGTTTGATCAAGGTTCCGGTTTCTGATAAGAATACGGAAGATATTATGTATTTTAAATTGGTTTCCAAGTCCGGAGCTACTGTAGAAGCAGGAGGGGGAACATTGCTCTATCATAATGGAGTATCTACGACTACCACCGTATCAGCAGCCGCTAATTATGGACAAGCAAATTCTGTTTTCTTACTGACCTCGACAGAGGAGAGTATTGTAAAAAATGATGATCAGGAGATTGTGTCCAATGAAGTAGCAGCTAATGCGGAAAATGTTTGGGACAAACTGCCACCCACTCCGACAATCAATGATATCTGGAACCAGGAGAAAGGAGACTTGAGCAAGGAGATGGTAGGTTTTAACTATACATTGGTCCCGATCGGATATGGAGGAAGTGCAGAAGCCAAGGTTGTTTATGGTCATTATGCAGCTGGAAATACCGATGGTGACGGCTATTACTTCACCCGTTTGCCAAAGAGTGAGTCTTTTTACCAGAACCTGAATGAGTTTGATGCAGATAAAAATACGGTCATCCGCTTTTCGGTTTGGATGCGTGCCATCACGGATGGCACATTGCAGGAAACCTCAACAACCCCGGGACTTTACTCTGTTGGTAAGGTGACCTTGACTTTTAAGGATGCGTCAACAGGAAACACTGAAGAGAAATTTTTGGAACTAACCGTTCCCGACTGGGCTATCACCACGCATGAAGATCCGAACTATCCGGATGCCTGGTATTATTATGCATACACGATCAATTACCAACCTGAAACCGTGGGGGATATATCCCATGGCGGCAAATCGATCATACAGGTGAAAGTTGAGAATACAATGCAAACGGCCGAAGGAGAAAAGACCCCTCTATTGGATGTTGATAATATTGTGATCAAGGCAAGATCGCTTATTCCACAGGCAACCTTTATTTATAAACACAGCAAACAACCTATACAGTCGCGTCAGAATGTGCATGAACTGCACCATAACATTTATACCGTTGATGGGGCTACGGAACGATTGATTACCTCAACCAAAAATTTTGCTTATTACCGATGGTATAAAATAACGACTGCGGGGCAAGAACTGGCACCGGATCTGGATCTGTTTGCCCCTGTGCTTAACACCGGTTCCACCGAGGCTACGATGACCAACGGGGTAATGTACTTTAATGCCAATAAAAGTGGAATAGATCGTGGATCCCAGGTAGACTATGATATACCGGATGATTTTTATAGCGATGACGCGACTATCTATTGCGACTTAAGTAACTATAGTGATTTCACATGGACGGGAGATGTAAGTGATAATTCCGGGGAGATGATCGAACCGTCACTCTCGGTACGTAATGTATTTCATATCCTCCCGGCAAGTGAGATGGCTGATGCTATTGATGATGCGTTAAGTAAAGGTACAACCTACGAAGTCTATGAATTAGAGGCTCCTGTTGGAACAGCCGATGGAGGAACCCGCTTGCGTCTGACGCCGCAATACAAAGCTGGAACATTTACTGGTGACTATTGGATAAAAAGCGGTAAGGAACTGTATAGAGCCGGGGAATTCAGATGGTACAAAGTAGATAAAATAGATGATGTTAACAATACAACTCAACCTCTGACCGGAGGAATCTACTCTTTCCCTGGTACTACTAATAATAATAAATATTTGCAGATCAATACATCCAGTAAAACCGCCGGTGGAACAGAATACTATGCGGTGGATGCGTACTATAGCGGAGGAGGGGTTACGGTGCAAAAGCGTGTGGCTATCTTTCAGGTTACCTATAAAGCAAAAAGCGCGGTGGGTCCTAAACTAATTGATCCTGCCAAAGCAGCAGATGACCTTTTCGCCCATCTGCCGGATAAGAAATTGATTATCTCGAAAACCTTCGACCAGATGGGGGAGGAACAGAGTCCGCTTCCCGAACCTTTCCCTCCCGCCAATATACGGGGAGAATATTCGCTTTACGGGATGGGGGTACAACGCCTTGCTCCCGATGAATCGACCTATGGATTTACCAATCCGCTTCACTATTCATCGTCAGGTACCGGAACCCATCTTCACCACCGACCACCCTATTGGAGTGAATATGGCTTCCCACAGCAGATCAATGGGGTTACCGAAAGTGATAGCTGGTCAACTACTGCGACCGTGAGTGACATTACCTATCTGAAAGCTGGTGGTGGCACTGCCAAAATGGGGAATATGCTTTATGTGGATGCCTCGGAGCAGCCGGGGATCTTTGCTACCCTCAACTTTAATGAATCGTTTTGTGCCGGAGCGAAATTGTATTTCTCCGCTTGGGTAGTGAATCTGAATAATAGTTCCAGTACCTCTGCCGACAATGGTGCAACAAATGTTGCTACCCGCCCCAACCTGGTATTTGTATTGAAAACTATTGGTGATGACGGAACGGAAACCATTGTGAAACGTTTCTATACCGGCGATATTGGTTATGGGAATGTCAATAAATGGTTTCAGATTGGCTTCGATTTTGTGATTCCTCCGGAACTGATACCGGAAGAGGGAGAAGGAGAAGAAAAAGAACAAGGAGAACAAGCGATCGATTTCCGTCTGGAAATACAAAATAACGGCTTAAGCACCACCGGGAATGACTTTGCCCTCGATGATATATGCGTCTACCGTACCAACCCGGCTATTTCGGCGGTGCGTACGAATGAAGTATTTTGTTTGCCTGATGGTGGTGGGGTTGAAATTACCGAACCATTGACCATGTCCGTAGAGGTGAACCTAAGTCAGCTTTGGCCGGGAGGAGATACTGCGATTCGCGATTCCTTATTCTTCCGTTTTATAGATGCGGCCGACAAGACCTTCCCTGCCAAACAAAATGGTTCAGGCAGTGATAATATGTATGTCAATATGGGGTATTATGATAAAGAATACAAATATCACTATGGTGTTATACCCATCAAAGTGTTCAATACAGACAGTATTGCAGGAAAAACAGATTACGGTAATAATAAATTTAATATAAAGGTTTGCAGAGATCCTGCACACCCTGAATACAACGGTATGTATCTCTATCGGTATGGCTCTGCTGACGGAGATTATATGTTGGTGTTTAGTCAGTTGATACCTACCTCTGTATTGAATGACGGGAGTGGATCGGCAGGTGAATTCAATACGGGCATATATAGTATTTATGTAGGGGAATCTACCGCCTCTATTCTCTCTCCCAAATGTGCCGGTGCTGCCGCCTTTAAGATTCAGTTCGATGCCACCGACTTCGAGATGACTGTCGGGGGAGCCTCTTTGGAGGAGACGGGCGACCTGGCTATCTGTACCAATAACGATGTGAATGTGAAGGCATACGCGACCGAACCCAATACCGAGGAGAAGATGTTTGCCTATTATGACTGGTATCTCGGACCGCTCAATACGCAGCCTTTTATCGTTGTGCAAAACGACGAGGATAGTGCGAAAAAAGATACGATATACAACGCGCGGGAGTTTACGTATACGCTTAAAGGGGAATATGAAGATGTTAATTCTATGGATACGCTGCTTTTCAGAACCATAGAGAATGCCATTATCCGCAACCGCGACGGGTTTGATGTCTGGTTAGATACCATTCAGGGGCAAGCCTGGCAATTGGATGAAAACTATAATGGCCCTGCCTGGGTTTGGGGCGAGCCCAACTACGTCGGCTTTAACCAGTATGGAGGCTATTTCAGGCATATCATTCCCGGCATATCGGTAACGCGAGCTGAAATAGAACCCACTGCTTTAGATGCAGTCACCTCCGCTACGCGTATTGGCGCACGGGATAATAAGAATACAGGGAATACCTTGGAACAGAAACCGGTTGATTTCCGGACATTGAAGAAAGATCTCTCGGCCTATCGTTACTTTTATCCATACGAACCCAACCTGCCTTCTGCTAATCAGAAAGCTTTCCCGGTCGATTACAGAACGCTATCCACAGATCCGAATAATCATCATTATTGGGAATATATTGATTTTAAAACCGGTAAGTATTATACAGATATCAAACATACACCGGGAACAGAAATAAATGCTGAAACAGCAACCCGTTTTACAGCCGACTCTTATAAGGATAATAGTACTGACTACCACGTCGTCTATTATATGACCGACTATAACGATAATTATATTGATGCGGATGGAAATATAACCACCGATGATTCAAAGCGAGTCCCCTATATCAAGGATCTGGAGGATCTGAATAAGTTATTGGCGCGTATGCTTTATTGGGAACACCGGGGCTATGTGATATTATACAAGGATCATACCGATCTCTCTATTACCTCATTGGCTGCCAACTACCTGACGGTGGTGCCGTCGAATGTGGCGTTTCTGGTCGAAAACCTCAATGAACTCACCAATGAGGAAATGAAGGATTTTGTACATATCTGTACCACTCCGACGCAGATCGCTTTGCAAGCCGAGAGCTGGTCGCCCGACTCGTGGTTCGGACAGGTAATGCCCTCCGGCCAACCCGATATGCCCTATTTCGATATCGATAGCGAGGAATATATCTTTACCGTACGTCTGCCGGAAAGGAAAAAGGTTGACGGAAAAGAGATACGGCCTACCGAGCAGTTTGTGCTTCCGATGCTTTATTTTGATGAGATACGCAACGCGCTTGTCCGGCTTACGGATGTACTCAATGAAGAAGGGGAATCAGTGATTGGTGAGATGAAAGGTCGAGCGATTGCCGAGGCTTATATCGGTTTGATCGATCCGGTTTATACCGATAAGTTAGCACGGGATGTCAAGGTTCCGATCACCCGAGAATATGATCCGGAAGCAGAAGAAGGCTATAGGGATATTTCGCCCGCCGACATGATGAATGTGCGCTGGAAGTTAGCGACTGAGCGTGGTCCGCGTTTTGCTTTGGAATCTTATCCGATGGTGCATAATGGCTACAACTATTTCTTCGAAGATCCGGTCGTAAACGAAGTCTCACAGGAGGGAGACCCCTTGCCTATCGATTCTATGATCGGTGATTTCCGTATTACGAACAACAAGATCGGCATAGAGATTCTGGCTAATGATGCGGTTCTGCGCAACTTCGTAAGTGTCGAGGGGACAGGTGAGAATGCACAATATCACTTCAAACCCGGCTATACCTACGACTTTGTCTTGGAGGCTACCGGAGCCGACGACTGGGCGTTAGAAGGAAGCGATTGCGACCTGTCAGTGGATTATCGCCTGAAGGTAGTGCCTGATACCGTGATCTGGGGTGCTAACTGGGATGATGAAGCTACAGGAGGCAAGAGTGATTGGAACCGCGACGGCAACTGGTATATACCGGTAAAGAAAGATGGCATATATACCGAGACAGCTTCCGAGGTGAAGACCTTCCCTCCGCTCCCGCAAACAAAAGTGATTATTCCCGCGGGGAAAAGTACATACGCGGCCTTGGAGGAATATGAAAACTTGGTGGATTCACTTCATGTAACTCAGGGAGACTCAGAAGCTACCGGCTATGACACCTCGAAGAAGATTATTTCGATGGAGGTGGAAGCATTGCTGTTTGAACCGGAGATGTATATACAAAAAGATTTAGTTGATATACACGCGACCCCTTTTATCGAATTCGATTACAACTATGTGCCCAATGCCTGCGATACGATCCACTTCAAGGCAGGTTCGGAGTTGGGACGTGTCGATCAGTTGATATATAACTATGCCAAGGTCGACTTGAAGTTGCCAACCAACCGCTGGTTCGGTCTCTCGGCACCGTTGCGCGATATGTATTCGGGTGACTTTATGTTCGAACGGCAAAACCCACTGACGGAGATGCGGCTGCATGACACAAGCAGTCCGCAGACAGGTGCTGTCTATGTCGACTGGACACAGCCGTTCCACAATGTAAACGAGCGCTTGGAAGCCGGAACAGGATTTAGCGCGCGGATTGGTAAGATCTATTACACAAACGATGCCTTCTATGCCAATCCGGATCTTGGAATCAGTAATTACAGCAAGACGACAGATATGGATAGTATGGCCTATTTCTTCCCGGATAATCGCATGTCATTCCATTTCTACGATGAGATATCCAAAGCATTGCATCAGAAAAACTACCAGACCATCCCGGATAAGGGACGCGATTACGGACATCGCTTTGCGTTTGAGGCAACTCAGGATGAGAATGCGTTGGTGACTATTCCAATCGAAGCGACCGATACGGTCAAGCTGGTGGGTAATCCGTTTATGAGCCATATCGATTTTGAAGAGTTCTATCGGGTGAATGCGGCTGTTATCACACCGGAATACCGGATCCTATCGGGAGGTAATCAATACATTGCTTTGAGTGGGGAGGAATATACAGTTAAGGACGACGAGAATAAAGATGTATATGGTGGGCTGAATGTCGTAGCCACTACGGATCCGGATAAGAATTTGACCTGGAAATCCATTCCTCCGATGCAGTCTTTTATCGTAAAGATCAGGCAAAAAGCCGGAGAAGAAGGCGAAACAGTCGCCGCAGGAAATCAGCTATTGATCACCGGCGCGATGAGTGTAACGGATCCTGCCGGCAGCCGATTGCGTTCCGCCTCCGGCGAATCTTCGCCTTATCCGTTGTTGACCATCGAGGCGTCGACGGTTGATCATCGTTCGCAGGCAGTAGTGGTGCTTTCCGAAAAGGCGGGCAAGGCCTATCATGCCAACGAGGACTCCCGTGTGATGCTGATCGAAGGGGTGAAAGAGGTGCCGAAAGTCTTTACAGTAACCGAAGGCATGTACCTGGATATTAACCGGATGTGGGGATTGCCGCAAGAATTGCCTATCGGGTTGGTGACCGACAGTAAACTGAAGACCACGCTGACGCTTTCCGGCTTCTTAGCCTTGAAGGGCGACTACGATGAGTTCTACTTCAAGGACACCAAGGAGAATGTATTGACACGCATAACAGGCGACAGCTTCACATACAGCTTTGAGAACACAGAAGGCGACCAATTAGGACGTTTCAGCCTGATCAGTCTCGCTTCACCGACCGGATTGGAAGAGATCTCCGGATCGTCGATCGCCGTCTACCTGTCGCAGGGAGTGATTTATGTGCATTCGATGGATGGCAGTGAGATCAAAAATGTGAGTGTTGTCCGCACAAATGGCGAAACGATTTGGCAACAGTATAATACCGGCAAATCCCAATTGGAGATACCGGTGGCACACTACAACCAGGAGGTGCTTCTTGTGAAGGTATATACGGAAAGAGAATCGACCACCGCCAAATTATTGAATAAGTAAGTGTTTCTAAATGTTAATACGCTCGATTTTGGATAATCCCTCAATTTACGATTTGTAATTTCCGCCCGACTTTGCGCGCAAAAAAGCGGGACTTCGGAGGCAAACTCCCGGGAGAAACACTTTTTAACGTATGGATTTGTAAGTAAAACGGCCGTTTTGCTTACAATCGCTATTTTAACATTTGAGGGATTGTCGTGCTGCAAAAATGCACGATGATTTCTTTTAACGAAATAAATCTTCTTTTTTCTGCAACGTTTTCCTAAGTGTATGAGTCTATATAGTAGAAGTCGTAATTGAAATCTCCGGGCCCTGAGACTATTATTTACTTTGTCTATACATTCATTTTGTATAGGGTAGGTCGTATAGTATAAATAGTTTAATAAGTAGAAAGATTATGAAAAGATGGGTGATTGCAATAATGGTGGTTTTGTTTACCGGGAGTATGGGTTTCGCGCAAAAGGCAGATATAGTGATCTGTCAGAAACCAATCAGTATACATACCGACTGGCTGTGTGATATGCTTGGGGTGACGCTCCGGCAGGAGAAGAGAGTAGGGGAGATCAATAACTATTTTATTGCGGTTCAACTGGAAATAGCCGGAATGAAAGATCTTCAGGTGAGAGATACAAAGAGGAAGGCTTTGGTGAAAGAGATGCTTGATTCGATGGAAAAGGTGTTGACTAAAAGGCAGATGAAAGAATACCTGAGGATCTTTAACGGGATTAATTCCGGTTATATCATGACGGAAAGGTTTTCTGATCCCGATACCTATTATGCCGATTCAAAATAATTCGGTGCAGAATATAAAATAAGAGGTTGTCTGAAAAAGGTAACCTCTTTTTTTATATATCTTTGCGGCTGGTAAACACACAAATAATTATTAGTCAAAACATGAAACAAAAAATCCAGCTTTCCACGCCGATTACATGGAAAAAGCATCTGACCGACTACTCTTTTATTGTCGTGGGATCGTTTCTGCAAGCGTTGAGTTATGTCCTGTTTATTGCGCCCTACAAGATTGTACCGGGAGGTGTCTATGGTATTTCCATTGTGCTTCATCATGTCACGAAGGGGGTCTTCTCTTTTCTGCCTGATGGCTTGCCAATGGGGGCAACGGCGCTCTTCTTTAATGTGCCGCTGATGATCATTGCTTTGAAGAAACTGGGCTTGTCGTCGGGGCCGAAAACCGCTGTTACCTTTCTGTTGATTTCCTTCTTTACCGACGGACTTTCTTACTTCCTGACAGAGCCTTTATTGGAGAACGACCCCTTTATCGCCGGATTCTATGGCGGTGCCATACTGGGAGCCGGGGTGGCCTGTATATTCAAAGCACAGAGTACCAGCGCGGGAACCGATGTGTTGGCACGGGTAATAGCTATAAACTCCAATATAAAAGTGAGTAATCTGATTATTTTATTGGATTCGGCGATTGTGGTATTGGGTCTTTTGGCTTTCCAGGATTGGACAGTGCCTTTGTATTCCTGGTTTACCATCTTTGTGTATGGCAAAGTGGTGGATATGTTCCAGGTGGAAAATCCCAACCGGGCGGTGTTTATCGTTTCCAACAAAACAGAGGAGATCAAGCATATTATTGTCGATAAGATGAAAATGCGGGGTACGTTTCTGCATGGGCGTGGCATGTATGAAGGCAAAGAGCGTGAGATTATTTTTACGATTGCCGAGCGCAAAGATATGCCTCGTTTGAAGGAAGAGGTGAAAGAGGTCGATCCGCATGCTTTCATCTCTACGATGCACGCCAGCAAAGATTCGCCTCCTCCGGGTAAATAAAAAAACGACTTACTTGCATAATATCGCTAATTGCGCTACTTTTGCAGCAAAATAATTCAAATGGAAGGTTGTTTGTGACAAAGTAACAGTATATGCTTTGAAAAACGTTCAATTTTCCATTTTGCTTTACGCTTCGCAAAGCGATTTGCAATTCAACTTTCAATAAATAGAGTATTATGCCCAACATTTCGCAACGAGGAGTCAGTATGCCTGCTTCTCCCATTCGCAAGCTTGTTCCGCTGGCTAATAAGGCTAAAGCAAGGGGAACGAAGGTGTATCATTTGAATATCGGTCAACCGGATATCCCTACACCTGAAGTCGCGATGGAGGCGATGCGGCAGGTAGATCGCAAGGTGTTGGAATATTCTCCCAGCGAAGGGATCCGTTCGTTTCGCGAAAAGTTGGTGGATTATTATGCGCGCTTCAATATCCTGGTGGATGTCGACGATATCATCATCACGACCGGCGGATCGGAAGCGGTTTCCTTCTCTTTTATGGCCTGCCTGGATCCGGGTGATGAGATAATTGTGCCGGAACCGGCGTATGCCAATTACATGGCGTTTGCTATCTCGGCCGGTGCGGTGATCAAAACCATTCCCTCTTCTATCGAGAAAGGCTTTGCCCTGCCGCCGATCGAAGAGTTTGAAGAACTGATCACCGAGCGCACGAAGGCGATCCTGATCTGTAATCCGAACAACCCGACCGGTTATCTGTATACCCGCCGGGAGATGGAGCAGATCCGTGATCTGGTCAAGAAATACGATCTGTTTCTCTTCTCCGATGAGGTCTACCGTGAGTTCTGCTATACCGGCGCTCCCTATATCTCGGCGCTTCACCTGGAAGGGATTGAAAATAATGTCGTATTGGTCGACTCCGTATCGAAGCGTTATAGTGAATGTGGTATCCGCATCGGGGCTATTCTGACAAAGAACAAGCAGGTGCGCGAGAATGTGATGAAATGGTGTCAGGCTCGTTTGAGTCCGCCATTGATTGGTCAGATCATTGCCGAGGCATCGCTCGATACGCCGGAAGAGTATATGCTCGATGTGTACAATGAATACTTAGAACGCCGCAACTTCCTGATCGATGGATTGAACCGTATTCCCGGTTGTTATTCGCCCATTCCGATGGGTGCTTTCTATACCGTGGCTCAGTTGCCGGTCGACGATTCCGATAAATTCTGTGCCTGGTGTTTGGAACACTTTGAATACGAAGGGCAGACCGTTATGATGGCTCCGGCTTCCGGCTTCTATACCAATCCTAACCTGGGACGCAACGAGGTGCGCATCGCCTATGTCCTGAATAAAGAGGAACTGGCGAAAGCGCTTGTGGTGCTGGAGAAGGCACTTGAAACCTATAATAAATTATGAATTATGAATGATGAATTATGAATTATGAGAGGCCTCTTGCGGTCAAATCATCATTCATAATTCATAATTCATAATTCTAAATTCATTTATAATTGAATTTAGAACTGTTCATCGCACGCAGGATCCATTTCGATAAGGATGGAGACAAGAAGGTGACTTCGCCAACGGTGAAGGTGGCCATGGCGGGTATTGCCCTGGGGCTGGCGGTGATGATTCTGTCGATTGCCATTATTGTCGGCTTTAAGAAGCAGATACGCGAAAAGGTGATTGGCTTCGGCGCGCATATCCAAATCACCAACTTCGATAATAATGCTTCCTTTGAATATCTTCCGATAGCGGTTAACGACACCTTGATGGAGCAGCTCCGGTCGCTTCCGGGCATCAGGCATGTGGAAACATTTGCCACCAAGCCGGGTATTCTGAAGACCGACGAGGACTTCCAAGGTATTGTCCTAAAAGGTATCGACGCGGATTACGACTGGACCTTCTTCCGCGAAAACCTGCAAGAGGGGGATGTCTTCTCGCTGGATCCGGAGAAGAATTCGACGGATGCCATTATCTCGCGCACGCTGGCCGATATGCTTGGTCTGAAGGTAGGCGACAGGTTTCATTCCTATTTTGTGCAGGACAATGTGCGGGCGCGTAGTTTTTCGATTACCGGCATCTATGATACGGGCTTTCTGGATTACGATAAACTGTTTGTATTGGTTGATATTCGGCAGGTGCGCCGCTTAAATGGATGGGATTCCGACCAGGTAAGCGGTATCGAATTGCAGATCAACGACTACGAACGCCTTGATGAAATAGCCGAAAATGTCTATTTTGAGATGGCGGAACAGCAGGATCGTGACGGCAATAATTTCTACACCCGTTCGGCCAAAGAGTTGAATCCTGCCATATTTGGTTGGCTGGAGGTGTTGGATATCAATGTAGTTGTTATTCTTCTCCTGATGATCTTGGTCTCCGGATTTACGATGATCTCCGGTTTATTGGTGCTTATTCTTGAGCGCACCAATATGATCGGTATCCTGAAAGCGATGGGGCAAGACAACCGGAGTATCCGTAAGATATTCCTGTATGTTTCCTCTTTTATTATAGGCAAAGGCATGCTTTGGGGCAATGTGATCGGGTTAGTGATCTGTTTTCTGCAGGCGCAGTTCGGTTTGATACCGCTCGATCCGGCTACCTACTACTTAGATGCTGTGCCTATCGACCTGAGCCTCGGAGCGCTTCTGCTCCTGAATATCGGTACACTGGCTGCTACACTTCTGATGCTCTTAGGCCCTTCTTACCTGATCACTAAAATCGAACCGGCCAAGACCATTCGGTTTGAATGATCCCGGCCGGCTTATATTCCTCAATTATCTTATAAATTCTTCGGCGGATAGAGTGCATCCCACCATTCGGGCTGGTCTTTCAGCCATTTATAGAACCAGGCGTAGATGCTGTTGTTCCAACGGGTTCGCTTGTCGTAGTCGAGGATATGGTGGTCTTGTTTGTCGACCAACACCATAGCGGTCGGCTTTCCTAAGAGTTTCAAGGCGGTAAACATCTGAATACTCTCCCCGACGGGCACATTGGTATCGCTGGCTCCATGCAGGAAGAGGATCGGCGTATTTACCTTATCGGCATGGAAAAGCGGGCTTTGCTCCACGTAAATATCACGGGCATTCCAGGGATATCGGTTGGCTGTGGCCTGTGCGCTGTAGGAATAACCCCAGTAGCCTTCGCCCCAATAGCTGGTGATGTCGCTGATACCGGCATGCGACATGGCAGCCGCGAATATATCTGTTTTGGTTTGCAGCAACATAGTCATAAAGCCTCCGTAGGAAGCGCCCATACAACCGATCTTTTCCCGGTTGACAAACGAGTGAGTGTCGCAGAATTTCTTCGTTCCTTCGATAATATCATCCGCTGTTTGTATGCCCCAGGTGTTGACGTGGCGGGCAGAAAATTCCTGACCAAAGCCGGTGGCTCCGCTGGGTTGAATGATGTAAACGATAAAGCCCATGCCGGCATATACATGCGACGGGTAACGGCTTTCCATTACGCGTGCCGTAGGCGTAGTGCCACCGTAGTAATTAACGATCATCGGATATTTTTTGTTTGCATCGAAGTTCGGCGGCAGGTAATAGCGTCCGTAGATCGTATCGCCCTGGGCATTCGTAAAGTTCCAGTCGTTTACCTCTCCCAGGCGGATATCTTTCAGGATCTCTTTGGAGAGATCTTCCAATAGAGTTGTTTTGTTTTTCTTTGTGTCCTGCACATACAAACGCTGTGAATTGGAGGCGCTCAATCCGTAATAGAGCAGGGAAGGAGATGTTTTAGCCAGCGCGAAATCACTGACTACCTCCTCTTCAGCTTCCACTGTCCGGAAAGATCCTTTGATCGGATCGAGGGTGTACAGGCGCACCCGGTCGCGGTCTTTGGCCATGATATATACCAGATTGTCGAATTTGTTCCAAACCGCTTGGTCGATCGAGGGATCGAATTCTTTGGTTAATGGCTTGACTTCGCCATTCGACAGGTTGTAAAGAAACAACTGTGCGTCGCCCATATTGGCAGTCTGTCCCGGTGCCACGTTGAGGCCAATGCCATCGAATGCTTCCGGTGAGCCACTGATAAGCAACTGTTTCCCATCGGGAGCGTATTGCGCACGGTTGACAAACCCAGCCGATTTCAGGACCGTATCCGTTTCGAATGTCTCGAGATTCATCCGATAGAGCGAGGCGCGTGTGAATGGACGCTCGGTTAGGAATGGCTCCCGCGTAGAGAAAAGCAGGTACCTGCCGTCGGGCGAGATGTCGTTGATGCTGGTGGTCAGGTAACCGAATGTGAGGCGTTGCATCAATCCGGTGGCCAGATCATACTTATGAATAAAGGAACGCGTGCGCCAACCCGGTTGACGGTCGTCGGGCACCAATACTTCGTAAATATCTTTCCGCTCTTCCGGTCCCTCTTCGGAGATGGAGAACAACAGAAAATCTTCTGTCGGTGAGAAGCGGAAGCCGCCTTCCGGCAGGTTGTTGGCCAGAATGTTCTCTTTCAGATTCATCGGATCGAAGGTGACAAGCTCACGTCCTTCAAGGCCCTGACGGGTGAAATAGAGCTGATCGCCCCGCGGCATCCATTGCAGATTGCGCTGATCGCCCGTAAGAATCAGGCGCCCGGTAGCCACTTCCACCAATTGACGGTAGCTGTTTTGCCGCCCGCCCGGAAAGCTCACGCTATAACTAACCAGGTAATATTTGCCACTGGGAGAGAGCGATGCCGATTGAATGCGCTTCCCGTCGAACACATCGCCAAGTGTATAGGTGCGTTCGGGCGATGTCGTTGCCGTAATCTCGGCAGACTGTTCGCTTTCGTAGGAGACCTTAAGCGTGCTTTCAGCAGCTCCTTTCGACAGGTATTTAATCACCACCTCGTAGGTGCGAGGCTCTAATGTGAGTGATAGCTTTTGGGCACTCCCCTTTTGCAGTTTATTATCCACATAGATCTCCACCTCATCGGCCCCATCGATCACAAGGGAACCCGCGCAGTAGCGATCGCTCGCCAGGTAGAAAGAGAGTAGATGGAGCGCGTAATCATAAGACGATCCCGGCAGGGCGATGCCTTCGTCCGTGGCTGTCAATACCCGGCCATTCGTACGCAACAGGGAAAAAGAGAGCGGGCTCTTCAACAGCTCTTTCTCGGAATACTTCTTGTTTTGAACATTTGCACTATCACCGATAAAAGGTGTTTTCACCTCGTAAGGCCCGGCATAGTTGAACTGTTGGATAGAAATAGGCGCTGCCCATAGCGTGCCGCATAGGAACAGAGCGCATAAAGCGATTAAGTTTCTTTTCATAAGGTCGATACTATTAGATGTAATAGGCTCAAAGATAGGGATAATTTATTTTCTTTTGTGCGCCTCCTCCGCAAAAGCGCACCCCGAACAACCGGCACAGGGATTATTAGTCTGTTTGGAACGACGGAAAAGACGATAGATCTTCCAGCCAGCGTATGCCAGAGCTAAGACGCCGATCAGATGAACGATTATTTCCTGCCACATATTCTTTTGGGGTTTTAGGTTAATAATTGAACAAGCCATCCGCCCGTCTGATAGACAACGAAGGATACAATCCAGGCCAGGATGCAGGTGTAAACCACCGTGAACAGCCCCCATTTCCAGGAGCCCGACTCTTTGCTGATAGCCGTTACCGTAGCAACACACGGGAAATAGATCAAGACGAAGAGCATCAGGCTGAGCGCTACCAACGGATTAAATACCGGCTTGCCCGACGCATCGCGATCATCCATCAGCCGTTCGGCCAATTTCTGCGAATCCTCCTCGTCGCCGGTGTATAATACACTCAGGGTGCTCACTACCACCTCCTTGGCTGCCATGCCCGTCATCAATGCCACGCTCATTTTCCAATCGAAGCCCAACGGTGCCAGAGCCGGTTGTATGGTTTTACCGATACGCCCGATATAGGAATGTTCCTGGTGATCCATTGATTTGAGACGCTCCAGTTCGGCCAGGGTGGCCTCTTTCTCTTCCGAGTCCTCCAGGCTGTTTTCCACCACGGCTATCCGTTCATCGTAGGCCTCCATTCCGGCCGAATGGCGGGGGTAATAGCCCAGGAACCAGATAATAATAGAAGCAAAAAGGATGACACCCCCCATCTTCCGGAGGTATTGCCGTGCCTTTTCCCACATGTGGATCAGGATCGATTTGAGAGTCGGCATGCGATAAGGCGGCAACTCCATTACAAACGGCACATCTTCTTTCTTGAACAGGAAGCGTTTGAACAGACGAGCCATGCCGACTGCCAATAGAATGCCGGTAATATACATGCTGAAAAGCACTGCTCCGGCATGTTTGGGGAAGAAGGCTCCTGCCAACAAGACATAGACCGGCAGGCGGGCGCTGCAACTCATCAATGGATTGACCAGCATGGTGATCATCCGGCTGTTGCGGCTTTCGATCGTGCGTGTGGCCATAATCGCCGGTACGTTGCAACCGAATCCCATAATCAGCGGGATAAACGACTTTCCATGCAGCCCCATCCGGTGCATGATCTTATCCATAATAAAGGCAGCCCGTGCCATATAGCCCGAGTCCTCCATAAAGGAGATAAACAGGTAGAGTATCAATATATTGGGAAGGAATACGATCACACCCCCCACGCCGCCGATGATGCCGTCGACCAATAGGTCTTTCAGTGGCCCATCCGTCATAGTGTGGCGTATGGTGTCGCCAAACCAGGCCACCCCCGATTCGATCCATTCCATCGGATAGGCACCGAAGCGGAAGGTGGCTTCGAACATGATCCACATAAAGAGGAAGAAGATAGGGAAACCCAATAATTTGTTGGTCACAAAGGTGTCGATGATCTGTGTTTTGTTGATCTTTTGCAGCTGATTTTCTTCGTATGTTTCCAATAGAGCGCCGGAGATAAACCCATAGCGCGCGTCGGTGAAAGCCGTTTCACAGTCCTCCTGCAGGAGATTTTCTATTTCGGCCACGCTTTTGTTGCGTTCTTCCAGAATCATCTCTCCCTCCGAATGGCTTTGAATATAGGATTCGACCTGGCTGTCCCCCTCCAGTAACTTGATGGACAGGTAACGTTTGGAATTATTATGAGGAATATTGGCATGCTGCTTCAGGCAGCGCCTTACTTGCTTGATCCCTTTCTCTAAGACCTCTCCATAATTAATATGTATATGACGAACCACCGGATCTTCCTCTTCGTACACCTTGATAATACGATCGAACAGTTCTTTGATACCAAAGCCGTTTTTGCTGATCGTCGGTACAACAGGTGCCCCCAATAGGACCGAAAGCCCTTCGTGGTCGAGTTTATTGCCTCTGTTCTGCAGTTCATCGTACATATTAAGCGCGATCACCATGCGCATATCCATATCGATCAGTTGGGTCGTCAGGTAGAGATTACGCTCCAGATTTGAGCTGTCGATGATATTGAGCACCACGTCGGGATGTTCCTCCTGCAGGTGTTTACGCACATAGAGCTCTTCAGGGGTATAGGTCGATAGAGAGTAGGTGCCCGGCAGGTCGACGATACGGAAGGTATATCCGTTTAATTTATATGTTCCCTCCTTGGCATCGACCGTCACGCCGCTGTAATTACCCACATGTTCGTGTTGGCCCGAGGCCCAATTGAAGAGAGATGTTTTTCCGCTGTTGGGGTTGCCCACCAACGCCACATTGATGATCTTACGTTCCCGCATAGCGATTGCCTGCAGGTCTTCATCGGAAGGCATTATGGGAGAGCCTGGGTAAGAAGTGTTGTTTTCTGCTTCCAGGAGGGTGGAGGCAAACTCTTCGGCGCTGACCACTTCGATCAGTGCCGCTTCGCTGCGCCTGAGCGATACGTCGTAGCCCATGATCCGGTAGTGAATAGGGTCTTTTAATGGGGCGTTCTGAATCACCACGACCTCTTTCCCACGGATAAAACCCATTTCGACGATGCGCTTGCGAAAGGCGCCACGCCCCATCACTTTCACTATGACTCCCTTATCTCCGGTATTTAATTCCGATAATTTCATCTCGTTTTGTTTCTCCTTGCAAAGGTACAGCTTCTACATAAACCGCCCAATACCTATATGTAGGTATTGAGAGAGGGTGATTCCTTAAAAATCACATTGCAGATGGTAGCTTCCCGGTTCGAGTTCGAAGAGGTATCGGCCGTTTTCTGATCCTTTATATAATACTCCTTTCATCTTTTTGAAGGCTTTCTTTCCGCTTTTTATATTCTTTTCGGAAGTGGCCTGCAGGGAAAGCGTGGCTGTTGTATTAGCCGGTACGACAAAGGAATAGGTGCAAACATTCCCCTCTTTCTTCCAGGCGCTCTCTATGCGCCCGTACATCGAATCGTAATGTCCTTTGGCAAAGGTCATTTCACCGGTCGGGTCGGGTTCGGGTTTCAATAGGAAGTGTTTGAATCCCGGTTCGTTCTCATCGCGTTCGATTCCTAAGGAATAGTTATACATCCAGGAGGCTACGGCGCCAAAGGAATAGTGATTGAACGAGTTCATCGAGTTGTTTCCGCCAAAGCCATGGGTATGCGTATAGGAGTTCAAACGCTCCCAGATGGTAGTTGCGCCCTGCTCTACCGGATAGAGCCAGGAGGGGTACGAGGTTTGTTGCAACAACCGATAGGCATCGGCTGTATGGCCATTGTCCGACAGGGCTTTTGCTACCCAGGTGGTACCGATAAAGCCTGTCATCAGCGAGTAGGGCGGACAAATCACACCGTTATCCGCTTTGTTTTCGCGACGCATGGTTTCTATAAAACGGGCGGTTAGTTTGTTCTTCGCTTCGCCCTCTACCAGATCGAAAACAAGGGGAAGGATATAAGAGGTTTGTGTATCGACCCATTCTCCTTTACGCTTTTCATCGAATGCCGAGAAGATTGTTTTCCCGGTGGCGGGATGGATATAAGTCGCGTTGAAGAAGGCTTTCCGCTCCGCCAATAGGGTGGCAAATCGGGAGGCATCCGCTGTCTTTCCAAGCACCGTGGCTACCCGCTGCATAATATCCAGGTCATAGATAAAGTAGGCTTCCCACAATAATGACTTATCGTCGCGTCTCTCCTCGGGGCCTAACCAGTCGCCCAAATCACCCCAGGCGCGGGTTTGCACAATCAGACCGCTCTCCTTATCCATCATTTCATCTTGAAGGAAATGGATATAACGCTTCATGGCGTCATAGTGTTCAGCCAATAGATCCTCGTCCTGGTATTGTTGGTAAGCCTCCCAGGCAACCGTAATGCCGGCGCTTCCCCAAAGCAAACCGCCAAAGCCGACATCCATCGGCGCCACATCCGGGAAACGACCGTTTTCACGCTGCGAATCACGCATGGCAAGCATATGGCGGCGCAGGAACTGAGGCGCGTCGGCCAAATAGCTGGCAGCGCGGGCAAAGACAGAGATATCGCCACTCCATCCCATCCGCTCATTGCGTTGCGGACAATCGGTCGGAATAGAGAGGAAGTTTCCATAGGTCGACCAGGTGATGTTTTCCCATAGTTTATTGACCTGCTCATTGGATGTCTCATACGAAGAGGCCAGGTTGTGAACGGAGCTGATCACCACGCCTTTGACCGCTTCCAGAGGCAACGGGCGATCGATGCCGGTGATCTCCAGAAAGCGATACCCATGAAAGGTGAAGCGGGGTTGAATGGTTTCTTCCCCTCCTTTGGTATAATAGATATCCTGTGCCATGGCTGCGCGGATATTCTCGAGCATGAGCATTCCCACCAGCTCTTTATATTCCGGCAGGTCAGGGTATTTCACCTCGGCAAAACGCAGGTTGATCTTCTGCCCCGCTTTTTGTCCCGAAAGATGAATGCGGGGCACACCGACCATGTTCTGCCCCATATCATACACAAACACACCCGGACGCACCTCTTCCACCGACTGGGCTGTCAGCTCTTTGATGGCTTTCACCGTTTGTCCGTATTGCCCGATAAGCTGCATACCGGCATAACGCTCCTCCGGAAAGGCGATCGTGCCCGCAAGCGGAACCACCACAGCCTTTTTCCAACCGGAAGCATCATACGACGCACTATTCCATCCTTTTATCTGTTTCTCTTTCGAGGCATCATAGACCTCCCCCTGGAAGAAGCTGCCATAAACCACAGGGCCGTCGTTGAAACACTGCCAGTCGTCGGGGTTGGAAACGATAATATCCTCTTTCCCATCCGCGTAGGTCACCACCAATTTGGCTAAGAGCGACTGCCGGTCACCAAAAAAGTTCCAGTTGTCGCCGGTATAGGTAGCTCCGCCACTCCACCAACCTTCGCCCAGAATGGCGCCCATCGCGTTTTTTCCTGACTGTACAAAGGCGGTCACATCGAAGGTTTGGTACATATGGGTTTTGTTGTATTGCGTCATCTCGGGATTAAAGAAATCATCGCCTACCCGTTTTCCGTTTATATAAAACTCATAAATGCCACGTGCCGTCACATAGAGGCGCGCCTTTTTCACGGGCTGCCCGGTGGCGAAGGTGGTACGCAACATGGACATCGCGTTGCGGCTCGGATCGTAGGTCTTGAACGAGCCCTCTTCTCCGCCCGCCACTGTTTCGTTTCTCCCTTGGGCAATCACCGCAGAAGGCCGGCGAAAATGACGAATCTCGATATCCGAGAAGGTCGCCGTCTGGTGAGGAGGAACGCAATAACCGATATCGCCCACCACCGGGAAAGCGATGTAATCACCTCCCTGATTGATAGGGTTCATTCCCAGGGAGGCAACGGTCGTGTCGTTGATCGCCACCTGGGTATGCCCCAGATTGCTGGTCAAGCGGATCCGGTGTTTTTCGTATTTGTTCTGATCGTGAATAAGCGATAAAGGAATCGGGAAGCTCCTGAACGGCTCCTCCTTTTTATCATCGGGGTGATAGCCTCTCCGGTAGATATGCAACAGAGCTTCTGCACCCGAAGACAAAGGCGCGATATCGATCTCCAACATACAATAGGAAGTATCCGGAGCGTTTTCCAGATGAAAGATATTCATGTTCTTATCCATCAGACGCGCATCGTTGGCTCCATAGACAAAGCCTGCTCTGGTCGATTTCGTTGCTTCGTCTAACTGAAGGCTGTACTCCATCCGGAATACCGGAAGATAATGCGCATAGAAAACCATATCCTCGTCGCTCCCACCAATCCACTTAGCATTATGCCAGGCTGCGAGGGTTGGATTCATTAAACCGGTTTCAAACCAGGATGCCGCCTTGTGTTGTTTGTTTTTTCGATCCCAGACTGCCAGCTTCCAATCGTAACGCGTAGCCGGTTTTAACGGCATTCCATCGTAGCGGATATTCAACGAGACATCACTCCCGACTCGCCCGGAATCCCATACGATCTGCCCGGCCTCATCGGTAACGACAATCTGATACCCCTGTTGCTTCATCCCGTTTTCTTCGGAATGCATTTGCCAACTAAAGCGCGGTTTTTCCACATCGATTCCCAGCGGGGTCGTGGAATATTCCGTCTTTAAATTTCTGATTTGCGTTTCTGCCCCCAAAAGGGTTACTAAACATACTAAGAAGAGAGTGAGTAAGCTAATTCGTTTCATCATAATATTAATAAAAAAGTTATTGGTCGCTATGAATTACAATTCGAGCTGTAAAAATAGCTTAATAGTCTCTCGTGCAAAAGAAGGAGAGTATTAAACTTATTTAAAACCAATTTATAAACAAATGTTAAATCGTTCGTTTTCAGCGAAACCCCCAATTTACGATTTGTAATTTCGGCAGGACTTTGCGCGCAAAAAGGGGGGACTTCGGAGACAAGCTCCCGGGAGAAACACTTTTTAACGTATGGATTTGTAAGCAAAACGGCCGTTTTACTTACAATCGATATTTTAACATTTGTCGGAGAAAGACCCAAAAACGGGTCTTGCCTTCCGCTGAATCTTTAAGCAAACACTTCTTCCCGTCTTTATTGTCAAATACCAATGGAAATATTACCTTTGCTGACAATTTACCGCGAGATGACATTTGAAGTAGAACAAAAAGATATTCACTCCCATGCCAGAGCCGGAACGATCACAACAGACCATGGAGTGATCGAGACGCCTATTTTTATGCCCGTAGGGACGCAGGGGACGGTAAAAGCAGTGCAGATGCCTGAATTGACAACGGATATCGGCGCACAGATCATTCTGGGAAATACGTACCATCTTTACCTTCGGCCGGGCATCGAAATCCTGGAAAAGGCGGGGGGACTGCATAAGTTCAACAGTTGGAACGGTCCGATACTGACCGATAGTGGTGGATTTCAGGTTTTTTCTCTCGCGGAAAACCGCAAACTCAAAGAGGAGGGAGCTGAATTTCGTTCGCATATCGACGGATCCAAACACCTGTTTACACCGGAGAACGTGATGGATATCCAACGGGCTATCGGAGCCGATATCATCATGGCTTTCGATGAATGTACGCCGGGAGATGCCGAGTATGCCTATGCGAAGCAATCCCTGGAACTGACCGAACGCTGGCTGGATCGTTGTTTCAAGCGTTTCAACGAGACAGAACCAAAATATGGCTACGCGCAAAGCCTTTTCCCCATTGTTCAGGGATGTGTATACCCCGACCTCAGGCGGAGAGCGGCGGAGAATGTCGCCAGTAAAGGGGCGGATGGTAATGCAATCGGTGGCCTGGCGGTAGGCGAGCCGACGGAAAAAATGTATGAAATGATTGAAGTGGTGAACGAGATATTGCCGGAAGACAAACCGCGCTACCTGATGGGCGTCGGCACACCGGTGAACCTGTTGGAGGCCATCGAGCGGGGCGTCGATATGTTCGATTGCATCATGCCGACACGCAACGGGCGCAACGGGCAACTGTTCACACAATATGGTACTATCAACATACGGAACAAAAAATGGGAAGATGATTTTTCTCCCATCGATCCGGATGCCAATTCGTATGTTGACACCCTGTATAGTAAAGCATACCTGCACCATCTAATCAAGGTGGAGGAGCTGTTGGGGCTTCAGATTGCTTCGCTTCACAACCTGGCCTTCTATCTATGGCTGGTCAAAGAGGCGCGCCGTCATATTATCGCCGGGGATTTTGTCGCGTGGAAACGTGGCATGGTTGTTCAACTTTCAAACCGCCTGTAAAAAATGAAATACACCTTGGGACTCAAACGGATCGATTGGTATATCATCAAGCAATTTCTGGGGACATATATCTTCGCGATTGTTTTGATTATCTCCATATCCGTGGTGTTCGATATCAATGAAAAGATCGATAAGTTCCTGAATCCGGAAGTGCCGCTGCGGGCAATCGTTTTTGATTATTACATGAACTTTATTCCCTATTTCGCGAATCTGTTCAGCCCGCTGTTTACCTTTATTGCGGTTATCTTTTTTACCTCGAAGCTGGCCGATAAGTCGGAAATCATCGCCATGCTGGCGAGTGGGGTGAGTTTTAAGCGATTGATGTTGCCTTATATGATCTCGGCGGCGGTGATTGCCATAGCGACCTTTGTTTTGAATGCTTTTATTATTCCTCCGGCCAATATCACGCGTATTGAGTTCCAAAACAATTACATAAAGGATAAACGGGTGGAATATGCCCGGGATATCCAGTTGGAGGTAGAACCGGGTGTGATTGCCTATTTCGGCAGCTACGACACGAAGTCGCGCATGGGGTATCGTTTCTCCCTGAAACATTTTGAAGACAAACGATTGGTCTCTAACCTGACGGCAAGTTCTATCAAATATGACACCCTATACCAATGGACGATTATGGATTATATGATCCGTGATTTTGAAGGGATGCGTGAAACCATTACCGAGGGGTCGCGGAAAGATACGACTATTGTTATCATTCCTTCCGACTTTCTGATCGCGGTCAACGACAACGAAACGATGACTACCCCGCAGCTTTATACCTATATCAAACGGCAGAAGCAGCGAGGGATCGGCAATATCCAACAGTTTGAAATAGAATATCACAAGCGGTATGCCGGTATTCTGGCGGCCTTTATTCTGACTACCATCGGGGCATCGCTCTCCTCCCGCAAAGTAAAAGGGGGAATGGGGCTGAATATCGGGATCGGGATCGGGTTGAGTTTTACCTATATTCTCTTTACGACCGTCACCTCCACCTTTGCTATCAATGGCTATGTGACTCCTATGGTGGCCGCCTGGATCCCGAATATCATCTATTCGGTCATTGCTATATTCCTTTATACGAGAGCACCGAGGTGATGGGGAATTGGAGCGAAGCGGAAATCGCTTAGCGAAGCGTAAAGCAATGAAGAATGAAGATCGTTTAGCGAAGCGTAAAGTAATTGAAAATACAAACATGACTATACAAAAAGAGTTGCCTGATTCCAGGCAACTCTTTTTGTATATGTAAACGCGTTTATCGTTTAGTCTTCGAGCACGGCTTGCGCGGCAGATACGCGTGCGATAGGCACACGGAACGGAGAACAAGACACGTAGTTCAATCCAACCTTATGGCAGAACTTCACAGAAGAGGGTTCGCCTCCATGCTCACCGCAGATACCACATTTCAGATCCGGACGTTGCGCGCGTCCCTTTTCGGCTGCCATGCGTACCAACTGGCCTACACCATTCTGGTCGAGCACTTGGAACGGGTCGAACTTCAGGATCTTCTTTTCCAGATAGATCGGAAGGAACGAAGCGATATCGTCGCGGGAATAACCGAATGTCATCTGTGTCAAGTCGTTTGTTCCGAAAGAGAAGAACTCAGCTGCAGAAGCAATACGGTCGGCAGTCAGTGCCGCACGAGGGATTTCGATCATGGTTCCCACCTTAAATTCGATCTCGTCGCCCATTTCTTCGAAGAGTTTCTTCGCTGTATCACGGATAATCTTTTCCTGTTCCAGGAATTCGTATACGATACCGGTCAACGGCACCATGATTTCCGGATAGGTTTTCACGCCTTCTTTCTTCAGCTCCAGGGCTGCACCCAGGATAGCACGTGTCTGCATCTCGGTGATTTCCGGATAGGTATTACCCAAACGGCAACCACGGTGACCCAACATCGGGTTGAATTCCACCAGAGACTCCACGCGTTGACGGATCACCTCTACCGGTAAGCCCATCGCCTGCGACATTTCGCTCTGTCCCTTTTCGTCGTGTGGAACGAACTCATGCAAAGGAGGATCCAACAAACGAACGGTTACCGGGCAGTCTTCCATCGCTTTGAAGATGCCTTTGAAGTCTTCTTTCTGATAAGGAAGCAGTTTTTCCAGCGCTTTCTTGCGGTCTTCGACAGAGTTGGCCAGGATCATTTCGCGCATCGCTCTGATCTTTTCGCCTTCGAAGAACATATGTTCCGTACGGCAAAGACCGATACCACAAGCACCAAACTTACGAGCTACAGCGGCATCATGCGGCGTATCGGCGTTGGTGCGTACACCCATCTTGGTGTATTTGTCGGCCAGCGTCATCAGTTCTTCGAAGTCACCAGTCACTTCGGCAGCCATCGTCGGGATCTGTCCTTCATACACATCACCCGTTGATCCGTTCAATGAGATGAAATCTCCCTCTTTGAACAGTTTACCGTCTATCTCTATGGTTTTCTTTTTGTAGTCAACCTTGATAGATCCGGCGCCCGATACGCAACATTTACCCATACCGCGGGCAACCACTGCTGCATGCGAAGTCATACCGCCACGAGCCGTCAGGATTCCTTCTGCCGCTGCCATACCTGCCAAGTCTTCCGGAGAAGTTTCGATACGAACCAGGATTACCTTCTTGCCGCCTTTATACCATTCGGTAGCGTCTTCGGCAAAGAAAACAACCTGTCCGGTAGCTGCTCCCGGAGAAGCTGGCAACCCTTTAGCCAATATCTTGCTTTTCTTCAAAGCGTCTTTATCGAATACCGGGTGAAGCAGTTCGTCTAATTTGTTCGGTTCGATACGTAAAAGCGCTGTTTTCTCATCGATCATGCCCTGACGAAGCAGATCCATCGCGATCTTAACCATCGCCGATCCGGTACGTTTCCCGTTACGGGTCTGCAAGAACCAAAGTTTTCCTTCCTGAACCGTGAACTCCATATCCTGCATATCACGGTAATGGTCTTCCAGTTTCTGTTGGATCGCATCCAGTTCTTTATAGATTTCCGGCATCGCCTCTTCCATAGAAGGATATTTCGTTCTTCTTTCTTCTTCCGGAATGCCTGCCATTTCAGCCCACAACTGTGAACCAGCCTTGGTGATCTGCTGCGGTGTACGGATACCGGCCACCACGTCTTCTCCCTGCGCGTTGATCAGGTATTCGCCATTGAACACGTCGTCACCGTTACCGGCATCGCGCGAGAAGCAAACACCGGTTGCCGATGTCTCGCCCATATTACCGAATACCATCGCCTGTACGTTCACAGCCGTTCCCCATTCCGCAGGGATACCTTCCATCTTACGATACAGGATAGCGCGTTCGTTCATCCAGGAATCGAACACGGCGCAGATAGCGCCCCACAGTTGTTCGTAGGCATCGGTCGGGAAATCATTACCGGTCTGCGCTTTCACAGCCGCTTTAAACTTCGCTACCAACTCTTTTAGGTCGGCCACTTCCAGCTCGTTATCTAAGTGAACGCCTTTGGCTTCCTTCACCTCTTCGATAATCGCTTCGAACGGATCGATCTCTTCTTTGCTGGTTGGCTTCATACCCAACACCACGTCGCCGTACATCTGCACAAAGCGTCGATAGGAGTCCCAAGCAAAACGTTCGTTGCCTGTCTTGCGAGACATACCGGCAACCACCTCGTCGTTCAACCCTAAGTTAAGGATCGTGTCCATCATACCCGGCATAGAAGCACGCGCACCCGAACGAACAGAGACCAACAACGGATTTTCGATGTCCCCAAATTTGGAGTTCATCAATCCTTCTACGTTTTGAATGGCTTTTTCAACGTCAGACTTCAGTAATTCGACAACTTTTTCACGGCCAAGTTCATAGTATTCAGAGCATACGTCAGTAGTGATCGTAAATCCCGGAGGTACCGGAACGCCAATTAAATTCATCTCGGCAAGGTTTGCTCCCTTACCTCCCAGCAGATTCTTCATGTCTGCTTTTCCTTCGGCTTTTCCGTTACCGAAGGTGTAAACTCTTTTCTTCTCCATAAATAGACTAATAGTGTAATTATTATGATGTAATATGTTTGCGGTTTTGCCAACTCGACATTGCAAAGTGCAAAGATATATATAATTTTCATAGCATAACGCGCTATCAATAAAGAATAAACAAACTGTTTTATAACCATTTTAGACCTATTGTATCGATGAAATATGTACATTTGCGTGGCGAAATTTTTAAAGACAACTACATTGGCTAAGAAGAAGAAGCAATTACCCCTGCTTGAACACGTTGAAATCATTGATGTGGCCGCAGAAGGAAAGGCAATTGCAAAGGTAAACGACAAAGTTATTTTCATTCCTTACGTAGCTCCCGGTGACATCGTTGACATCCAATTAACCCGTAAAAAGAACAGTTACGCGGAAGGGAAAGCAATCCATTTTCATTCGTATTCGGAAAAGCGGGCACAACCTTTTTGTGAACATTTCGGTGTGTGCGGCGGTTGCAAGTGGCAACATCTCCCCTACGAAGAGCAAATCAACTACAAACACAAACAGGTGATCGACAACCTGACCCGGATCGGCAAGGTTGACTTAGGAGAAATATTCCCAATCATCGGATCCGAGAAGACGGTCTACTACCGGAACAAACTGGAGTTCACCTTCTCTAACAAGAAATGGCTGACAGAGGAACAAATCAAGTCGGACGCCTCGTTCGACAATATGAACGGATTGGGTTTCCATATCCCGGGCATGTTCGACAAAGTGCTCGATATCAATCAATGTTGGCTGCAAAATGATATCTCCAACCGCATCCGCTTAGCCATCAAAGACTATTGCTTCGCGCACGAAGGCTATTCGTTCTTCGACCTGCGCAACCAGGAGGGATTCATGCGCACCCTGATGATACGCACCACTTCGATCGGCGATCTGATGGTCGTGGTCGTGTTCTACCAGGAAGATGCCCCGCTTCGCGAAGCGCTTCTTTCCTATCTGATGGAGCAGTTCCCGGAGATCACCTCGCTTCAATATGTGATAAACGAAAAGCGCAACGACACCATTACCGACCAGGAGGTGATTGTCTACCACGGCAAAGACCATATTATTGAAGAGATGGAAGGTTTGTCCTTTAAGATCGGCTCCAAGTCGTTCTACCAGACAAACAGCGAACAGGCCTACACCTTATATAAAGTGGCGCGCGAGTTTGCCGGACTGACCGGAAAAGAGCTCGTCTACGACCTCTACACCGGAACCGGCACCATCGCCAACTTTGTCAGCCGCCAGGCACAACAGGTGATCGGTATCGAGTATGTACCCGAAGCCATTGAAGACGCGAAGGTAAACGCTTCTATTAACAAGATAGATAACACCCTCTTCTTTGCCGGCGATATGAAAGATATTCTCAACGAAGATTTTATCCTTCAATATGGCCGTCCCGACGTGATCATTACCGATCCTCCGCGTGCCGGTATGCACGATGATGTCATCAAGACCATCCTTTTCGCTGCTCCGGAACGTATTGTCTATGTTAGTTGTAACCCCGCCACCCAGGCACGCGACCTGCAATTGTTGGATCCGGCCTACCGGGTAACGAAGGTACAACCTGTCGATATGTTCCCACATACCCACCATGTGGAGAATGTGGTTTTATTAGAGAAAAGAGATTAATGCAATGACTCATTCGCAGAAAGCGGCTTTCGGGCTGTTTATCTCATTGTTTACATGTATGATCCTGGGGGGATGTATAAAAAAGAAGGCAGAAGACCCCATCCACAAAGACCTTCCTCAATTAATCGATGCGGGCGAACTGACTGCCGTCACCTTATACAGTTCCACCTCCTACTTCGAGTATCGTATGCAAGAGATGGGCTATGAATACGAACTGATCAAGGATTTTGCGCAAACCCACAACCTGACCCTCAACCTGAAGATCGCCGAGAACTCCTCTCGCCTGATCGAGATGCTGCTTGCCGGCGAGGCCAACGTCGTAGCTTACCCCATTCAGGTCGATAACGAATTGAAAGAAAATGTTTTGTATACCGGCCAGGAGAGACAATCCGCGCAGGTATTGATCCAGCGATCCAACCGAGGCGACACCATCCTAACCGATGTCACCCAACTGATTGGCCGGGAGGTCTACCTGCAGGCAGGCACGCCTTATGCCCAACGCCTCAACAACCTGAATGACGAACTGGGCGGTGGCATCCTGATCCGACACATCGAAAAAGACACCATAACGACCGAAGACCTGATCGGTATGGTCTCCAGAGGAGAGATCCCCTACACGGTGAGCGACGAGATGACCGCGCGTCTCAACAAGACTTATCACTGGAATATCAACCTGAACCTGCCGGTTAGCTTCCCGCAGCGCGCCTCCTGGATCGTAAGCCGGCAGAGTCCGTTGTTGGCAGCCGCCATCGACGAATGGGCGGAAGGACAGATCGGCCAGCAAAGCTATCGTGCTGTAACGAAGCGCTATTTCGAACTAAGCAAACAACCCTATGGCGGAGTGACTTCCGCCATACAAGACGGACATATCTCGCCCTACGACCATTTGTTTAAAAAGTATGCGCCCGACTTGGGCTGGGATTGGCAATTGCTCGCTTCGATCGCTTTTCAGGAATCAACCTTCAACCCGTTGGCCGTTTCTTGGGCTGGTGCGGAAGGACTTATGGGTATTATGCCCGGAACAGCCCGTGCGTTTGGGGTCAGCCCTCACGAGGTGAAAGATCCTGAAATAAGCATACAAACGTCTGTCAGGGTACTGAAAAATTTCCGTCGTAGATTTGAGAACTATGACTCGGAAGAGGAGGTTATAAAACTTACCCTTGCCTCCTATAATGCCGGTGTCGGCCATGTCTACGATGCCCAGATCCTGGCTGAAAAAATAGGGAAGGACCCGACCGTTTGGGATGATAATGTATCGGAAGGCATCCGCATGAAAAGCGATCCGCAATACTATAACGATCCCGATATCAAACACGGCTATTTGCGGGCGACGGAAACATTAAATTATGTCTATGACGTGATGAACCGGTACGCGTTCTATAAAGAAGCGACCGAAGAACCGTAACCACCCCCTCTTTTTTTCAACCCGACCCCATTTAAATGTTAAAATAGCGATTGTAAGCAAAACGGCCATTTTGCTTACAAATCCATACGTTAAAAAGTGTTTCTCCCGGGAGTTTGTCTCCAAACTCCCCCTTTTTTGCGCGCAAAGTCCTGCCGAAATTACAAATCGTAAATTGGGCATTTTATCGAAAACGGGTAAATTAACGTTTATTTACATATATGATTATGGGCGGAAAACCGTATTTCGGCAGAACGCAACAGGAGATGAGTTTCTATTTCGCTACTTGAACAAGGGAGTCAATTTACTGCCACATGGTTCTTATTTAGTGCCGATTGATGCTGGTGCTTTCCGCTATATTTCTTAAATTTGCATAGTAAATACGCATATATGATCAACTAACATCTTCTTAGCATTGGTGATATAGCGCTATTTCAATTTAGTGAAAATAATGAAGAATATCAAACCAATAGCAATAAGTCTCTTTGCTGGAGCAGGAGGGTGCTCACTCGGATTTAAAAATGCGGGTTATAAAATAATGTATGCTTCAGATATTGATAGATCTGCAATAGAAACATACAATACTAATTTTCCTGAGACTTTTGCGGAATGTAAAGACATACGGGATATTGACTTTCACAACATATTATCTACGTTAAACATACATACGGGAGAGGTCGATATTGTTATAGGTGGGCCTCCTTGTCAGGGGTTTAGTACAGCAGGATCTAGATCTGAGAATGATCCTAGAAATAGCCTTTTAAAGCAGTATGTTCAAGCCTTGGATATAATAAAGCCTAAATGGTTTTTAATGGAAAATGTTGAAGGTTTATTGACAGCTAAAAAGGGAGAATATATTAGAGAGACCATAATTGCTTTGACCAAATTAGGATATACGGTAAGATTAGAAAAGGTTTATTCTCACGACTATGGAATTCCACAAAAACGTAAGCGGGTTATTATCATCGGGAATAGATTTGGACAAGTATTTAAGTTTCCGAAGCCTCAAGGACAAATAGTCACCATTGCCCAAGCATTAACGGGACTTCCGTCTCCCTCGAGTGAGAATATCAGCCTTCAGTATGAAATTGATTTTTCAAATAGTTGGGCGAAAGTGTTAAAAAACCCTACAGGAATCGTAACCGATCACTTTACTCAGAGTCTTACAGGAATTCAGTATGATAGGGTTAAAGAACTCAATCAAGGTCAAACAATGAAAGACCTTCCTGATCACTTACAACACCCTTCGTTTTGTAAGAGAGCTGCCAGGAGAGTTAAAGATGGAATGCCAACAGAGAAAAGAGGAGGAGCTCCATCTGGTTTAAAACGATTGAAAGAAAATGAGCCTAGTCTTACTATCACAAGTGCTGCAATTAGAGAGTTTGTCCATCCTACTGAGAATCGTTATTTAACAATCCGGGAATGTGCTAGAATACAAACGTTCCCTGATAATTTCATGTTTTGTGGATGCACTGGAGATAAAATACAACAAATAGGGAATGCAATACCTCCATTGCTGGCTGAAATATTTGCTCGGCACATTTATAGCATTGAATCTATCCAAAGTGTTAAGTCAAATACCGGATCACTATTGGACTTTGTTCTCACAAAATCCAATGGACTAAGTCCTGCATTAAAAGAAACAGAAAGACAACTGACAGAGCTAATCTTAATGAAGAACAAACAATATAACATATTTGATAATGGCTATTAATTCAACTGTAAAAAATTTATTTAGCAGGAGTAGACTTCTTGAATCAGGCTCTCCAACAGTGGTTTTAAGTGAGTCTGAATTATACGCAATCCTTTTGATTATTTGTAATGATCTAAAGTGGGAACCAATGGCTTTAGGTTTAGACGCATCCGAACTTCCTAATCAAAACTATTATGAGATAGAATTTGAATGGTTTTGCTCTCATAGCAACCCACCATCAATACAAGAGCTTCAACAAGCTTTAGCCTTTGGTGTTGAAATTGAAGGGGATTTTGGACTCTATTTTCTGAATTTATGTTCCTTACATAAAAGGCGTTTGAAGTACCATAGGATTTTATGTACACAGCCTAAACCAACAATGGATCAAGTTGGGCCGAGAGGATTGCTTGAATATGGAATCTGTGATAATTCTTTGTTAAATAGTTGGCTGATTTGGAGAAAATGGATTTTTGACATCGATAATCGTTCAGGTCAAGAGACAGGCTATTTGTTTGAACCTATATTAGCTAGTTCATTGGGGGGCGAATCTGTAAGTTCGACAAATTCTCCTGTAAAACGGTTAGATGAAAATGGTCAACCAAAATCTACCGGGAGACAAATCGATTGTTATATTGGGGCTGAAAATGTAGCTTATGAATTTAAGCTTCGTGTTACTATTGCAGCAAGTGGGCAGGGTCGTTTTGGCGAGGAATTATCATTCCCTATGGAATGTATGGCAGCAGGTATCCAGCCGATTCTTGTTGTATTAGATCCTACGCCATCAAATAGATTAACCGAATTGTCTAAAGCATTTAAAGACAATGGAGGCACCGTATATGTGGGAGCAGAGGCTTGGAGTCACTTAGAAGAAAGATCAGGTAATATAATGTCGCATTTTATTGATAATTATATCAAACCACCACTAAGCGCAATTAACGAATTTGATACAACTGAATTAAATGATATTACTCTTAAGTGGAATTGCGATGAAATAATGATTGAGGGTAATAATAAAGTCTATAATATTCATAGAAAATAGTGTTATTATCTGAATACAAATAGATATTCCAAGAAATTACTTGCCTTTATACCCGAGTTATTTCGGTAGTATTATACTGCAAATCGCTGAAATACGAACGGTTACTAAATCGTTACTTCTGAAAAGCAAAAACTCTGCGAAAGGCTTATTCCTCAATCGGTTAGGTCGAACCGATGAAAATCTAAAATAAAAATACTACCTTCCATTTGCGTGATTGAAAGATAAAGTCTAATTTTGCAGCCTAATTTGAGCGAGGAAGTAACAAATTAATCATATAAATCATTCAGAATGAACATTTCACTAACGAATAAGGATGCTTCTCGTGGTATGATTACCATGGAGATAGTAAAAGAAGATTATGCAGAACAGGTAGAAAAAAGCTTGCGTAATTTCCGTCAGAAAGCCAACGTTCCGGGGTTCCGGAAAGGCATGGTACCGATGGGAATGGTAAAGAAGATGTATGGAAAACATGTATTGGTTGAAGAGGTAAACAAGCTGGTTTCAGATAATCTGTATAAATACATCCGTGAAGAAAAGCTGAATATCCTGGGTGAGCCGCTTCCGAACGAAGAGATACAGAAGCCGTTGAACTTTGATACGGATGAAACGTTTGAGTTTGTCTTCGACATAGCGTTGGCTCCTGAAATCGAAATAGAACTCAATAAAAAGACTAAAATCCCTTTCTACCAGGTTACGATCGACGATGATATGGTAGAAAAACAGGTTGAATCATACCGTCAGAACTTTGGTACCTATGAGCAGGTGAAAGATGTGGAAGAGCGGGATATGATCAAAGGATTGGTAGTCGAATTGGAAAACGACCTGCCGAAAGAGGGAGGAATCCGCACGGAAGAGTCGGTGGTTATGCCGATGTATATCAAAGATGAGGCTGAAAAGGCTAAATTTATGGAGGCAGGGCTCAACTCGGTTGTCATATTCAATCCCTTTAAGGCCTACGAAGGCGCTGAAGCGGAAATTGCCGCTTTCCTGAAAATTGAGAAAGATCAGGTAGCTGCCACCAATACGGATTTCAGTTTTGAGATTCAGGAAATCACCCGTCATCAGATGGGCGAATTGAATCAGGAGTTGTTTGATAAAGTGTTTGGTGAAGGCGTAGTGACTACGGAAGAGGAATTCAAATCACGCATTCGCGCGGTGTTGGCCGAACAGTTTGCTCCGCAGGCAGATTATAAGTTCCTGACAGACGCACGTGCGGTATTGGCAAAAAAAGCAGGCGACCTGCCGTTTGCCGACGATCTGTTGAAGCGCTGGTTGTTGCTTGCCAATGAGAAGAATACACCGGAAAAGATAGAAGCTGAATATCCTCAGATCATCGACGACCTGAAATTCCACCTGGTAAAAGAAACAATCATCCGCAAGAACGATATCAAAGTGGAAGAGGAAGATGTGAATCTCTTCGCTCGTCGCGTGGCTAAGTCACAGTTTGCCCAGTACGGCATGCTTTCTGTGCCCGATGATATCCTCGACAACTACGCCAAGGATATGCTGAAGAACAAAGAGACATTGCAGAACGTGATCGACAGAGCGGTGGAGGATAAACTGACCGCCTGGTTGAAAGACCATGTGAAGCTGGATACCAAAGAGGTGACGATCGACGAATTCAATAAGCTGTTTGAAGCGTAAATTTTATTTATTCGACAAATAAAAGGATAACCGCAGGGTTAATAGATAATTTCTATTGGAAAAATATCTGTTTCCTGCGGTTATTTATGTCTTTTTGAGGTGTTTTGTTTTTGATATTCAGCCATTTACCTTGACGAACTTAAGCGCAAAGAAAAAAACAACCCGCGTGGAGTGAAATATTTGTATGTTTTAGAAATTTATTTATAACTTTGCTATTCCGTTAAAAAAAGGGATAAGGGTTAAGAAGTGTGTTTATAGAGATAAAAACAATAATTTAGAAGTATGAAAGATTTTAGAAATTATGCTACAAAGCATTTGGGTCTGAGTGGCACGGCCCTGGATAGTTATATGAATATAACAAGTAGCTATATATCTCCGACGATTATAGAAGAGCGCCAGTTAAACGTTGCACAAATGGATGTATTCTCCCGTCTGATGATGGATCGTATTATCTTTTTAGGAACACAGATAGACGACTATACGGCTAATGTGATACAGGCGCAATTGCTCTACCTGGATTCAAGCGATCCGGGCAAGGACATTTCTATCTATATCAACTCTCCGGGAGGGTCTGTTTACGCAGGCTTTGGTATTTACGACACCATGCAGTTTATCGGCAGCGACGTTTCGACAATCTGTACCGGTATTGCAGCTTCGATGGCTTCGGTATTGCTTGTGGCCGGAACCAAAGGAAAACGTTTCGGTTTGCAACACTCACGCGTGATGATCCACCAACCGATGAGCGGAACGCAGGGACAGGCTTCTGATATGGAGATTGCTGTACGCGAAGTGTTGAAGGTAAAGAAAGAATTGTACCAGATCATTGCCGACCATTCCGGGAAAACGATTGAAGAGATCGAACGCGATAGCGATCGTGACTATTGGATGACCTCCGCGGAAGCCAAAGCGTATGGTATGATCGATGATATATTCACTAAGAAGGAAAGATAAATATGGCCAAAGTAGGCGACGTTTGTACGTTTTGCGGAAGAGGAAGCCGGGATGTTAATCTCTTGATTAATGGTATCTCCGGTGCGATATGTGATGAATGTGCATTGCAGGCGTACGAAATAGTTAATGAACAAATGCCTGCAAAGGCAACCTCCTTCCGGTTGAATCAGAAAGATCTGCCTAAACCGGAAGATATTAAGGCTTTTTTGGATCAATATGTGATCGGACAGGATGCTGCCAAAAAGCGTCTTTCCGTATCAGTCTATAACCATTATAAGCGATTGATCCAGAAGGTAACATCCGATGATGTGGAGATTGAAAAATCGAACATCATCATGGTGGGGGCAACCGGTACGGGCAAAACCCTATTGGCTCGCACCATCGCCAAATTGTTGCATGTGCCTTTTACGATTGTCGATGCGACAGTTCTGACCGAAGCCGGCTATGTGGGCGAGGATATCGAAAGCATCCTGACGCGTTTGCTGCAGGCTGCCGATTACGATGTGGAAGCGGCTCAGCGGGGCATTGTCTTTATCGACGAGATCGATAAGATTGCCCGTAAGAGCGACAACCCGTCGATCACCCGTGATGTGAGCGGGGAAGGTGTTCAGCAGGGGTTGTTGAAACTGTTGGAAGGTTCGGTGGTGAATGTGCCGCCTCAGGGAGGACGTAAGCATCCGGAGCAGAAAATGATACCGGTCGACACGAAGAATATCCTCTTTGTTTGCGGCGGTGCCTTCGACGGCATAGAGAAAAAGATTGCCCAGCGGTTGAATACGCGTGTGGTGGGCTATGCCTCCAGCAAAAGTACTAAAGGGATCGACCGGGAAAATATGCTGCAGTATATTACGCCGACCGATTTAAAGTCATTTGGCTTGATCCCTGAGATCATAGGACGTCTGCCGATTCTTACCTACCTGGATCCGCTCGATCGTAAGACATTGCGCAACATCCTGACCGAACCGAAAAACTCGATTATCAAACAATACGTCAAGTTATTCGAAATGGACGATATCCAGTTGTCGTTTAACGAAGATGTATACGAGTATATAGTAGACAAAGCGTTAGAGTTTAAATTAGGAGCTCGCGGACTACGTTCTATTGTAGAGGCCATTATGACGGATGCCATGTATAGTATGCCGTCGACTAATGAGAAATCATTGCATGTGACAATAGAATATGCGGAAGAGAAATTTGAAAAATCGGATGTGCGTCGTCTGCAGATAGCGTAAATGAAGTATCTTGGTATGAAGGACCACTTAGCGGAACAACTGAAAGTTAATTTTGGCTTTGATTCATTCAAAGGAAACCAGAAAGCCATTATTGAAAATGTGCTGGCTGGGAACGATACCTTTGTACTAATGCCAACCGGCGGAGGAAAGTCTTTGTGCTATCAGCTACCCTCCCTGTTGATGGAAGGGACGGCTGTTGTCATCTCCCCCCTGATCGCCCTGATGAAAAATCAGGTAGACGCTATGCGCACCTTTAGTGAAGAAGACGGGGTGGCGCATTTCATGAATTCATCCTTGAACAAAGCGGCTATCGACAAGGTAAAAGAAGATATTTTGTCGGGAAGAACCAAATTGTTGTATGTAGCACCGGAGTCTTTAACCAAAGAGGAGAATGTGGATTTCCTTCGTCAGGTGAAGATCTCTTTTTATGCAGTAGATGAAGCACATTGTATTTCGGAATGGGGACATGATTTCCGTCCGGAGTACAGGCGAATACGTCCGATCATCAATGAAATCGGAAAGAAACCGCTGATTGCCTTGACAGCGACGGCAACGCCTAAGGTGCAACACGATATACAAAAAAACCTGGGCATGATTGATGCTACGGTATTCAAATCCTCTTTCAACCGGACAAACCTATATTATGAAGTGCGTCCGAAAGGAAACAACGTAGACCGTGAAATCATTAAGTTTATCAAAGGACAGGAAGGAAAATCCGGCATTGTCTATTGTCTGAGCCGCAAAAAGGTAGAAGAGTTTGCGGAAATATTAAAAACAAACGGAATAGAGGCACTGGCTTATCATGCAGGTATGGATTCCCAGCAGCGATCGGCTAATCAGGATGCTTTTTTGATGGAAGAAGTAGATGTGATAGTGGCGACAATTGCGTTTGGAATGGGCATTGATAAACCGGATGTACGCTATGTGATCCATTACGATATGCCGAAAAGCCTGGAGGGTTATTACCAGGAAACCGGACGTGGCGGACGTGATGGCGGTGAAGGACAATGTATTTCTTTTTATACCTATAAAGATCTCCAGAAGTTGGAGAAATTTATGCAGGGAAAGCCGGTAGCCGAACAAGAAATTGGCAAACAGTTGTTGCTTGAGACAGCTGCGTATGCAGAAACATCTGTTTGCCGAAGAAGGGTTTTATTGCATTATTTTGGAGAACCTTTTGAAGAAGATAATTGTGGTAATTGTGATAACTGTTTGAATCCCAAGAAGCAAGTGGAAGCAAAAGAACTATTGTCTACCGTATTGGAAGCGGTAGGCGTATTGAAAGAAAAATTTAAGACAGAATATATTATAAATGTGTTGATTGGAAATAAGACTTCCGAGATTCAGTCATATAAGCATGACGAGTTGGAAATCTTTGCATCGGGAAGTGATGAGGATGAGAAAACATGGAATGCGGTTATCCGGCAGGCTTTGATAGGGGGATATCTGAATAAAGATATTGAGAACTATGGGTTGTTGAGGCTGACAGAAGAAGGGAAGAAATTTCTGGATAATCCGGTGTCGTTTAAAATCACCAAAGATAATAAGTTTGAAGACGAAGAGGATGAAGTGCCGGTGCGAGGCGGAGGTTCCTGTGCTGTCGATCCGGTGTTGTATGCAATCATGAAGGATCTGCGCAAGAAGATGTCTAAAAAACTGGAGGTGCCTCCTTTTGTGATTTTCCAGGATCCCTCCTTAGAGGCGATGGCAACGACCTATCCGGTCACGTTGGACGAACTGCAGAATATTCCGGGTGTAGGAGCGGGGAAGGCTAAACGCTATGGAAAAGAGTTTGTTGAACTGATCAAAAGGCATGTGGAGGAGAACGAGATTGAGCGTCCGGAAGACCTGCGTGTGCGTACGGTGGCGAATAAGTCGAAACTGAAGGTGTCGATCATTCAACGCATCGACCGGAAGGTGGCTTTGGATGAGATCGCTCTGACCAATGGGCTTGAATTTTCGGAATTGCTGGATGAATTAGAAGCCATTGTTTATTCGGGTACGCGGATCAATATTGACTATTTTGTAAATGATGTGATGGACGAAGATCACATTGAAGATATTTATGAATATTTTAAAGACTCGGAAACAGACGATCTTGAAGAAGCAATAGAGGAATTGGGTGGGGATTATACCGAAGAAGAAATACGTCTTGTTCGCGTAAAGTTCTTGTCTGAAATGGCAAATTGACCAACTTGTAGGCAGGTGTGTCATTTGGAATACATAATTGGTAAAAAAGACTAAATTATGAAGGATATATACTATTCCTGCACGCTCTCCGTTTATATAATGTTGTATTAAGTTCATTTGCACTATGAAAAAGATAATGCTAAGAAGGTATATTGTTGTTTTTACTTGTTTGTTGTGTGTCTCACTGTCTGTTGGGGCTAAGAATCTTCCGGACTCGGTTGTTATGACTGTAGCGGGTAAGCCTATACCCCTTTCGGAATTCATTTTTATTGCACAAAAAAATGGAGAGGCTGACTTCTCCAATACCAAATCAATCAATGAATATGTTGAGCTGTTCAAGAACTTTAAGCTGAAAATTGCTGAAGCTGAAGCGTTAGAACTTGATAAGACCCGTGCATTTGACGAAGAGTTTAGAATGTATCAGGCACAGCTGGTTTCTGATTATTTGTCGGACAGGAAGGCGGAAGATGAGGCGGTAAAGGCATTGTATGACCGGGGGAATGAGTTACCCGAATTAAGTTATATTCTTTTTAAACTCCCGGCAGGGAATACCCTGCTCAATGATACGATACTTCCTTACCAGGAGGCTCTGAAAGCGCGGAAACGTTTGCTCGACGGAGAGAAAATAGATGAGCTGGGAAAGCAATTGGCAACAGAGAATAAAGAGTTGGTACAGTTTGAATATGTATCGGTTCTGTTTCCCATGCGTGCTTCGTTGGCTTTGGAAGATGCGATTTACGGATTGCCAGTAGGCGCTATCTCTGAGCCGATCCATACGAGCCAGGGATATTATGTCGTACAGGTTCACGCCCGTCGTCCGAATCCCGGGAAAGTGAAGGTGGCGCATATTCTGATTACTTATCCGACAGATTCGGTTGGTGCGAAAGAGGAAGCCTTGAAGCAAACTCAGGAAATTTACAAGCAAATTCAAGCAGGAGCTGATTTTGCCGAATTGGCAAAAAAGCATTCGGTGGATATCGGCTCGGCTGAAAATGGTGGCGAACTACGCCCGATCGGCTTAGGTGAAACGGTTAAGCCTTTCGAAAAAGCGGCTTTTGCTTTAACCACTCCCGGACAATTATCTCCTATTGTAGAGTCTGTTTTCGGATATCATATTATTAAGCTATTGGAAATCCAACCTCGTGAATCTTTAGAGTCGCAGAAACGTTCTATCCGAAAGTTTATGGGTGAGGGCGAACGCAATTTTGAATTGTATAGAGCTTTTGATATGAAGCTGCGCCGTGAATACAATTATTCTTTCAATCCGGAGGTTTATGCCGAGTTGGTTGCCTTATGTGCCGACTATTTCCCGAACGATAAGTTGTTTTATGAAAAGGCAAAAGAGATAGATAAAATCCTTTTCTCGCTGGAAGGAGAATCGTTCCCCCCGGCTGAATTTGTCCGTTATATGATATCTCAGCCTTTCTCAACGAAAACCTATGCGCCCGACTTTATGCAGGAGATTTATGATCTTTTTATCCGGGAGCTGACAACCAATGCAGAAAGACAAAATCTGGAAAATAAACATCCGGAGATGAAGCACCTGCTTCAGGAATATCGTGACGGCATATTATTGTTTGAAATATCCAGTCAGAAGGTTTGGAATAAGCCGGCCGAAGAACAAGCAGCGGCTGAAGCAGCCTGGATTGCGGAATTAAATAAAAAGTATCCTGTTAAAATAAACAAGAAGTTGATAAAACGATTGAAGAAATAAGATTGCCTATGCGAAAACTGATCTTTTTATTCCTTCCTTTTGTTTTACTTGCCTGCAAAGGGGAACAAAGTATTGATGGCGATATTGTCGCGAGTGTAGATGAGAAAGTATTGAGAAGATCGGAAGTGAAGGCGATGATTCCACGGACTGTCTCTTCCGCCGATAGCCTTATTATGGCCGAGAGCATCATAAAAAAATGGGTGAAGGATGCGTTGGTCTTTGATTTGGCTTCCCGTAATTTAGATGAAAAAGCAGAAATAGATAAACTGGTAGAAGACTACCGCAATTCGTTGGTGCGTTATCGATACCAGGAGCGATTAATCAAAGAGAGGCTTTCTGGCAATATCCAGGAAAGTGACAAACTACGCTTTTATGAAGAAAACCAACAAAAATTCACATTAGATAAGGCTTTGGTCAAAGGACTTTTCCTAAAAATACCTGTCGATGCCCCCGGTTTGGCAGACATAAAAACATGGTATAAACAGACAAATGAAGAGGCTTTAGAGAAAATTGAGAAATTTAGTGTGCAAAATGCCACAGTTTATGACTACTTTTACGACCGCTGGGTAGAATTCGATCAAATTGTCGATAATATGCCTACCCGCGTGCCGGATGCAAATGCTTTTTTAAAGATAAACAAACATGTTGAAGAGGCGGATAGCAGCTATTGTTATCTGCTTACTATTACAGAATATCTACCGGCCGGGAGTGTTGCTCCTTATGATTATGTGAATGCGCAGATAGTAGAAATACTTATCAATCAGCGAAAAGTTGATTTCCTGCGTGCGTTTGAAGAGGAACTGTATACGAATGCCATTCGTCAGGGGAAAGCAAAAGTCGTAGCAGAGCCATAAGTCGGAAAAGATTAATTTGAAAAATAACGTGATGAAGAAGTTTTTATTTCTGTTTTTATTGGTTTGCTCGGTTAGTGCAGCGTTTGCACAGAGCCAGCCGAATGTGATTGATGAGGTGGTATGGGTGGTTGGAGATGATGCTATTCTTCTTTCTGATATTGAGAACCAGCGCTTGTATATGCAAAGCGAAGGCATGCGGTTTGAAAATGATCCCTATTGTTATATTCCGGAACAAATAGCGATACAAAAATTGTTTCTGAACCAGGCTAAGATCGATAGTATCTATGCAAATGAAGCTTCGGTTATCCAGCAGGTTGATTATTGGATCAACGACGCGATGAATAAAATTGGGGATGTAGAGAAGCTGGAGGAATATTTTGGTAAGAAACTCTCACAAATCAAAGAAGAACGGAAAGAAATTATCCGTGAACAGGAGATCATCAAGCAGGTACGAAGCAAGCTGGCGGGTGAGATTAAGCTGACGCCATCGGAAGTGCGGAAATACTACAATCAATTGTCGAAGGATAGCTTACCGACGATTCCTACGACAGTCGAAGTACAGATCATCACCCTGGAACCGACAATTCCATTAGAAGAGATTGATGCTATCAAAGCGCGTTTGCGTGAATATACCGATGATATCCATTCCGGCAGAAGATCTTTTTCTACTTTGGCACGTTTGTATTCCGAAGATCCGGCTTCTTCGATGCAGGGAGGTGAGATGGGCTTTATGGGTAAAACAAGCCTCGTGCCTGAATTTGCCAATGTGGCGTTCAATCTTACGGATCCAACCCGTGTTTCTCAAATCGTGCAGACGGAATATGGTTTCCATATTATTCAATTGATCGAAAAGCGTGGCGACAGAATTAATGTGCGGCATATCTTATTGAGACCCAAAGTGTCTGAGAAGGAGTTGGGTGAGGCAATGGTCAAAATGGACTCGTTGTATAACGATATAAAGGCGGAAAAATTCCCTTTTGAAGAGGCTGCTATGTATCTTTCTTTCGATAAAGACTCTAAGAACAATAAGGGCTTGATGGTCAATCAGGAGTATGAAAGCGCTCATATGGGAACTCCTCGTTTCGAGATGTTTGAGCTTCCGCCGGAGATGGCTCGTGTTGTGAATGAAATGGAGGTGGGAGAAATCTCGAAACCTTTCACTATGCGCACGCAGAAAGAACAGAAAGAGGTGATTGCCATTGTGAAGTTAAAAGCACGCACCCTCCAGCATAAAGCTAACATTTCTGACGACTACCAGGTCTTGAAGTCGATTGTGGAAGAAAGCAAAAGGGAGGAACTGCTGGATAAGTGGATTCGAGAGAAACAACGTTCAACATATATTCGGATAAGCGACGGATGGCAAAATTGCGATTTTCAGTATCCGGGTTGGGTTAGAAGATGAAGAAAAACGGAATAATCTTTATACTTGTCTTGTATGGTTTATTCCCTGTTTTCGCTCTGGCGCAAACAGCGGAACATATCGTTTCTGCTCCTGATTCAACGGGGAACACCCCAAAAATTACCTATGTGCATATCGAACGTGCCGATTCCCTGGTTGGGAATCAGCAATATGTGGCCGACGCAAAGATCCTGTATGGAGATGTTGTCCTGAGGCACGACAGCGCTTATATGTATTGTGACAGCGCCTACTTGTATCAGGAAAGAAATACTTTTGAAGCCTTCAGCAATGTGCGCATGGAGCAAGGCGACACCCTCTTCATTTATGCCAACTACCTGCTCTATGACGGAAACACACAGATGGCCTATCTCCGCGAGCAGGTGCGCATGGAGAACAATCAGGTTACTTTATTTACAGACAGTTTAAACTACGACCGTACGGCGGATATCGGATATTATTTCGATGAAGGGCTGATTATGGATGAGGAAAACGACCTTTCATCTATCTACGGACAATACTCGACCGTGACGAAGATGGCCGTTTTCAACGACAGTGTGCGCCTGGAAAATCCTAAATTGACGCTTTATTCCGATACATTACATTATAGTACGGATACGAAAATAGCCACCATTCTTGGCCCTTCCGTGATTGTTACGGATAGCGGCACCGTGCATACCTCCCGTGGTTGGTATGATACAGAAAAGCAAACCTCGCTTTTATTAGACCGTTCGGAAGTGACTATGGGAGAGAAGATCCTGATAGGCGACTCTATCCATTACGACCGGGAGACCGGCTTCGGGGAGGTGTTTGGCAATATGATCCTGCGTGACACGGCACAGCAGATTATGTTAACAGGGCAATATGGCTTTTACAACGAGCTGACCGAATATGCTTTTGCTACCGATGAGGCTTGTTTCATCGAATATGGGCAGGGCGATACCCTCTATCTGCATGCCGACACGCTCAAGATGGTCACGATTGATGATGACTTCCGGGAGATCAATGCCTATTATGGCGTGCGATTCTACCGTTCTGATATGCAGGGAGTATGTGACTCCATGTTGTTCAATACCCGGGATTCGGTGTTGTATATGTTCGACGATCCTATTCTTTGGAATGAGGGATATCAAATCTTTGGTGACAGCATCCAGATCTACTTCAATGACAGTACGATCGACTACGCACATATCAAACAGTTTGCCTTTGCGATCCAGGAGGTCGATACAACCTATTACAACCAGTTGAAAGGAAACGATATGAAAGCTTTCTTTGAAGGTAAGCAGGTGCGCCTGATCGATGTGGTAGGCAATGCGGAATCTATCTTTTATCCCATAGAGGAAGGCGAAGGCATGATCGGACTGAATGAGACAAAAAGCGGTTACCTTTCTATCTGGGTAAAGAATAATCAACTGGAAGAATTGAAAATATGGGCAGCTCCCCAAGGCTCAATTACCCCGATCCCTGATCTGAATCCGGAAGAGAAGTTCCTGAAAGACTTTTACTGGTTTGACACTATCCGACCGAAAGATCCGGATGATATCTATCGGGAAGTGAAGAGAGAGGCTGGGACAACACCGAAAAGAAGTAATAAATTCGTACATTAGCAGTCGGTATCATTAAATAGAAACAGTATGGCATTATTTTCATTCTATAATGTGCGTAAGCCGCGCCAATATAATCATACGCCTATCTATTGGGATCCCCGTAAGGAGGCGTTGGAAGAGCGTATTCGTAAGAATAAGCGCGAGCTGGGGATGGAAGAGCCTTTAGAAGACTATAAGCCGCAGATAAAAGGCACCTTTGTCGAGGGAACATCCCACCTGAAGCGCAGCTATAATAGGGGGGAAGACACGCGTGCCCGTAAATATAAAACGTTCAAATTCCTTTTGTGGCTTGTCGTGTTAGGTGTTATTTTTTGGATTCTTTTCTTTAAATGAGTGATATTATCCATCTTTTGCCCGACAGCATAGCCAATCAGATCGCTGCCGGGGAAGTGATCCAGCGCCCCGCCTCTGTGGTGAAAGAGTTGGTAGAGAACGCTGTCGACGCTGGTGCCACACAAATCCGTGTCAATATTAAAGATGCCGGCCGTACCCTTATCCAGGTAATCGATAACGGAAAAGGCATGTCGGAGACCGATGCCCGCATGGCTTTCGAGCGGCATGCTACGTCCAAAATAGCCTCCGCTAACGATCTTTTCTCCCTTCGCACCATGGGTTTCCGGGGAGAGGCGTTGGCTTCTATTGCTGCTGTGGCTCATGTAGAGCTGCGTACACGCCTGCGCGGCAGTGAATTGGGCTGCCGCTTGGTGATGAACGGCTCGACGCTCGAGGAATCGACCTGCGACGCTTGCGCAGAAGGCAGTAGTTTCTCGGTGAAGAATCTTTTCTTTAATGTGCCGGCTCGGCGCAAATTCCTCAAATCGAATGAGACGGAATTCCGCAATATCGTACATGAATTCGAGCGGATTGCCTTGGTTTATCCCGAAGTCTCCTTTTCATTATATCACCAGGATGCGGAGATTCTGAACCTGCCTGTCTCCGGTACACGCCAGCGTATTATTCATATTTTCGGGAAAGGCCTGAATGAGAAATTACTTGCTGTCGAGGCGCAAAGCTCATTGGTCACGATCTCCGGCTTTGTGGGACGTCCTGATACGGCACGCAAGCGCGGTGCTTTGCAATACTTTTTTGTCAACGGGCGCTATATGCGCCATCCCTATTTCCACAAAGCCATTATGCAGGCTTACGAACAGCTGATCCCTTCCGGGGAGATGCCGAGCTATTTTATCTATTTCACCCTCGATCCGGGAACGATCGATGTGAATATCCATCCGACAAAGACCGAAATCAAATTTGAAAACGAACAGCCGATCTGGCAGATCCTGATGTCGGCGGTGCGGGAAGCCTTGGCTAAATCGAGCGCCATCCCGACAATCGATTTCGACCGCGAGGATGCAATCGACATTCCTGTGTATGTTCCGCGTACCGATCACCCGGAGGCGATTACCGCTCCTACGGTTCAGGTGAATAAAGGCTACAACCCTTTCCATCAAAGCGGTGGCAGTCATAAACGACCTGAGTTCGACTGGTCGGTTTTGTATAAAGGATTCGAGAGCGACCAGACTCCGGAAGAACCGGTGCAGATCGAACCGGAAATGCCACAGACAGCCCCTGCAGCGGAGTATATTTCGGCTATCGACCAGCTGTTTGAAGTCGAGAATAATCCCTCCTGCACCTATAAGAACCGCTACATCGTCACCACTTTGATGTCCGGCCTGGTGGTTATCGACCAGCACCGGGCGCATGTGCGTGTGCTTTACGATCAGTATGTAGCGCATGTCCGCCAGCAGCAGGGTGCTTCCCAACAATTACTGTTTCCGGAAATCGTTGAGTTTACTCCCGCGGAGAACGCCGTAGTCGCGGCTCTTTTGGACGATCTACATTACATTGGTTTCGATCTGAGCAACCTGGGGCAGGGGAGTTATGCTATCAATGGATTACCTCCGGAGGTGAAGAATCAGGATCCGGCTGCACTCTTGAAAGAGATGGTCGCGCGTTCGATGGAGACCGGCTGTGAGGTGCATGAGGAAATTGTCCATTCACTGGCTCTTTCCCTGGCGCGTTCCACAGCGATCCCGGCCGGGAAAGCCCTTTCGCAGGAAGAACGGGAACACCTGATCGCCTCCCTCTTCTCCGCATCAGACCCCTATCTGTCGCCCGACGGTAAAACGATCCTTACGCTATTTACCGATGAAGAGCTGGAGAAAAGGTTTCGTTGAATACCCGGTTATTACCTTTTATTCGAGCTCAACACATCACTATCTTACCTGTATCTTTTCTATATGCCTCACGGGCTTGCCGTCATCGGTGATTCCTTCGATAAGGATTGAATAGGTAGAAGGTATGTCGGCTGTATAAAAGGAAACAGTTGTTTCTCCGTTTTCATCGGTAGTCAGATCCGGCTTCCAGTAGATTGTCGTTCGCAGGTCGGGCAGATAACTGCTTTTCTGCTCCGGCGTCTCGTATTTGGGTGAATAAAACTCAACCGGCCTCTGATACCCCAGCGGATACACAACCTGTTTATTATAATTCACCACCGGATTATTCATGTAATCTTCCCCGGTTTTCGTAAGGATATTGACGGCTCCGGAGCCACCACGTACCCCGAATATTGCCGCATCTGCTCCTTTATATACTTCCACCGAAGCCACATCATGCATACTGATCGTCTGAAGAACATCCGGATAATCCACCGGCATATCATTGATCATTATGAGAGCATACGAATTGCCGCTCATTGAGCCGGCTCCTCTGATTACGAGTCTTGTATTCCCACTTCCATCTGTGACAACCTGAACGCCGGGTATTTCAAAGAATACATCGGCAAAGTTCGAATAATGTTTGTTTTTTATCTTATCCATAAAGTTGATAACGGTCGTCCCCATGGAGGCATAAGCAGACTTTCGCGATTCTTCTTTCTTTACTGGCTTAGCAGCCACAACGGTCACCTCTTTCAGGTGAATCACTTTCATATTATCGTCATACATAGCACGCTCCTCGGCCTTTTTGAAATTCTGTTCTACCACCGGGCGGACGGGTTCTCTTTTCATGCGGATGTTTATCCGGTCTAATGCGCTAATAAGCGGATAGCGGATGTTGTCGATGTGTAGCTCTACATAATCTAACCCTTTTTGATTGAGCGATTGAACAAAAAAGCGTGTGCTATCGGGATACTCCATGTCAGGAAACGCAAAATTTCCGTTTTCATTGCTGCGAACCTGACCGAAATGAGTCTCTCCTTTAGGCGTTGTCATCATCAGGGTTACCTCTCCGTTTTGGATCGCTTTCTTGGAAGATATCCTACTCACTTGGCCGGTCAGTTGGATGCCTGTTTCCGGCAATACCTCCGGATAGGTATAATTTCCTTGCAATACTTCGCTCAAATCATATCTTCGCCATCCTTGCGTCATCATCAACAGATCCAAAGCAAGGTTTGCCTTCGGATTGTTTTCCTGCAGATAAGAGGCAGGCGATTCGATCGTCCCTTTCAGCTCTGAAGAAAGCAGCAGGGTCGACACGATGGTCTGCATAGTATCGATCACGACATCGGCATCGTCGGTAATAGCTACCGAGAAATCACCTTGTAACGGCGCTTCGCCGGCTTCAGTCAGCCACATGGAAAGCGACACCTTCTCTCGTGTCCGATAGTCGCTCTTATCCGTTTGCAGAACGAATTGCGGCTTATTTTTCAGAGGCGAAAACACCAGTCTTTCGGCAAGAGGGCGCATCTGTTGATCGAACAAAACAACTTGCAATATGCCCGGCGACAAAGATTCCCAGGAAAACCGGAGTTCTTGTTTGTCTTTTTTCCAAGGTTCGAAATAAAGCGGACGACCATTCTGGTGGATCAATAGATACAGATCCTCTTGTAAGGGCAGACTCTTTGTGTGCTGCAGACCGATATACAAACTGCCATGTAGGGCATCCGCCTGCAGCCCGTAAGTGCCCGAAACCGCTTGAGGCAGGTCGAAGCGTTTTTTCACTCCCTGGCTGTTTATGCACTCGGCATAATAGGTCTCGCCCTCTCGGGGGAAGAAGGCAAAGAGTCCCATGCCGGCATGCGAAGTCTGCAGTCCGCACACATAGTTTCCCTGTTGGTTGTATACCGTTCCGGTTATCTCTTCCCCTTGTCCTTGTGAATCAATGGCCTTAAAAGCTACTCGTGTCAGGCAACCATTCAATAGATAGCCCCCTTCGGGAAAGAGAGCAACATCGTAATCGTCTGTTTCGTAAGGAATAAAAATGAAATGCCGGAAACGATCGCTTTCCAGATAGACTGCCCGTTGATCGTTTTTCAAGGGTAAATCGAATGAGATATGAGCTATCGTATCCCGATCCAACCGTATGTTCTGCATATCTCCCCGCTTATTTCTGACCAATAACCGGTCCGGCTTGATTTTCTGATCAGTTGTTCCGGCTGTATAATACAGGGTGAGATCCACCTTTTTCTCATCGTTCTGATAATGAAAATTATAATGCGGTCGGATTTGGGCACCCAATACACTCTTTATCTCTATGGTCTTACGAAAAAAACAAGATTCGTCCCAGTTCTCCATATATCGGGTGTAGGCTTTGAGCGTATAAAACCCTTCTGCCAGTTCCTCCGAGACAGGTAGGTTGCCATGGAATAACCCTTCCTGCGGACGGGTCATGACGCGACCGACAACCGAGTCGAGCGGGTTGATCAGCTCTACATACACATAACGACTTCCCGTTTCTGAGGGGCGCAGAAAAGCATCCCTCAGATAGGCTTTAAACCAGATATCTTCCCCTTGGAAATAAGCATTTCGGTCGATATGTAAATAGAGCTTTTCTATTGGGAAAATATCCGTCTGTATTTCCATCTGCTCCATCACCCGTTCCGGGGAAACAGGTGTCTGGCTTTGGGCATTCAACAAATTAATACAATGGAAACAAATGGTAAGAAACAAAATGGTTTTTCTCATGAACGTGTTCGATTTGATATTTAGCACACCTCTTTTCTGGCAAATATAAAGATATTAGTGAACCATCCGGTCGTAGGGAGCGGAAAATATAAAAAAAGAGCCCGGAAGGGGAAGAATGGGGATGTAAATAAATGTTAAAACATTCGTTTTCGCCAAAACCCTCAATTTACGATTTGTAATTTCGTCGGGACTTTGCGCGCAAAAAAGCGGGACTTTGGAGACAAACTCCCGGGAGAAACACTTTTTAACGTATGGATTTGTAAGCAAAAGGGGCGTTTTGCTTACAGTCCGTATTTTAACATTTGGGAAAGGAGACCCCGAAAACGAACGGTGAGATCAAATGGGAAAGTATTTTAAGGTATTTTAGGATGATTATTGTGAGTAGGAATGGAGGAAATCACTATCTAAGGCTCCCCTTCTTAGAAAAGAAGGGGGGACCATCGCTTGCGATGGTGGGGTAATTTGATGTATTTAAAATCACACATTTGTTCTGCTTTTTGCATTTGTAACTATCAAAGAAATAGGAAAAACATTTATAAAGAATTCAAACTACCCCACCGCTGCGAGCAGCGGTCCACCCCCTTCTTTTCTAAGAAGGGGAGCTTTTGGATACTTATTTCGGTACTCCTTGGGAATCTTCACATATTACAAGATTGGAAGACCTCCGCAGGTGTCCCGAGAGGGACATCATCTTTGTAGGCCGTTGCTTTAGCATCGGTATATATGTCCCAAATCCAACCCGGGCGTGCCGCAGGTATGCCATCATCACAGATCGCGTACCTGCGGCACGCATATAATGGAATTCAATGCGTTAATACCGATGCTAAAGCAACGGCCTACAAAGATATGCAACCGGAACGGTTGCACTATCCACCTCCACACATTACATGATTTGAATATCCCTCACTCCTTTCTCCTATCTCCTTTCTCCCTTCTCCTTCAATTATTACATTACTTATTCAACAGTAATAAAGGTTAATGAATGAGGAGGTAGGGTGACAGCTCCGTTTTTCACCTTAAAGCTCTTTTTTTCGGGAACGACCCTGTTTTCCGCACCAATGTCATTGTAATCGTCCGGGCTCTTTCCGCTTAACACCTGTCCGTTTAATGTTTTTGGGGCTTTCTTTCCAAGGCCTTCAAAATCGAGCGTTAGGTCGATGTCGCGTTTGGGGTCTTTGTTGACAATGGCATACACATATCGTTTGCCCGCTTCATCGGAGGTGAGGATCACATCCAATACATTCGTCGAATTGGTGCCGGAGGTGAGCTTTTCCACGGAGCTTTCCACAGGAACTATATATGCTTCCAACCAGTTGGCATACATATAGAGTGTGTGAAATGTGGTTCTCTTCAGGATACCTTCGGGATGCACGAAAATAGCGCCGCGCGTATTGACTACCGGAGAGAAACAGGCTATTTCGACATAGTCGGCATTGCGTAGGCAGGAGTTCAGGAAGCAGGCCGAGAAGAGGGCATCCGCCATGGTGTAGGTGGATTGAATGTCGTTCTTGCGACGGGCCTCCAACTCAAATCCGCGTCGGAAATCGCCATGCCAGGGATGATGCCAGTTGCGCAGGTTCCATTCGTCGTAGGCAATTTTTATCCGGTCGGCAAACCCGGCCTCTTCCAATATGTTGATGGTTCTCTGAATATCTTCTTCCGGTCTCTCTGTCCGCATCATACATTCCAGGTAGGGGGATATGTTATTGACATGAAATGCCGGATCCCAATAGCCATGCACCGAGATATAGTCTAAGTGTTGACCGGCAGCTTTCAATAGCGGCATGGTCCAGTCTTTATTCGAAGTGGCCGCGGCAAAGAGTTTCAGATCCTTCGTCACGCTACGCATTAGCTTGGCCGACTCCCGAACCATTGGTCCCCATTCTTCAACGGTTCTGGCACCCAATTCGTGGCCTCCCCAGTTTTCGTTGCCTACGCTCCAGTATTTCACATCGTAGGGCTCGGGGTGTCCGTTGTTAGCCCGCATCCGTCCGAATTTGCCTACTGTCAGGTTGCAATATTCCACCCAGTCGCTCATCTCTTCGGGGGTGCCTGTCCCTGCGTTTGTGCAGATATAGGGCTCTGTGCCAACCTTCCGGCACCATTTGATGAACTCGTCTGTTCCGAATGTATTGGGATCCTCTACCTGCCAGGTTTTGTCGTAAACAGGCGTCCGTTCGGGGCCGACTCCGTCCAGCCAGTGATAGGTGGAGACAAAACATCCACCCGGCCATCGGATAATAGGCATTTTCAATTCTTTCAAGGCCTCCATCACATCGATCCGGAAGCCATCCTCGTCAGAAAACTTGGATCCGGGATCGTAAATACCACCATAAACCTGATTGTCGAAGTGTTCGATGAACTGTCCGAAAATCATCGGATTGTATTTGATCTTTTCACGATTTTCCAGACGTGATACGCGGTTGCTTACTGTTTCTGTCGGTTGTTGTTTCTCATTGCCGGCAAACACGAATGAGCTGCCAGCCATGAGAAAAATAAAGAATAAGAGATTGATTTTTTTAAATCTGATCATTTTATTTACTGTTTATTGTTGGAATCTTTTATTATTTCACCCTTTTGCCCCAGAAAGAACGTCCATTTTGGTCAAGCCCGGTGAAGAGAATGGTTTCAGATTCATTCTCCCAGTCTTGTCCGGCAAAGACGAATAGTTCGCTGAACAGGTTTTCGCCCTGTTCGATCCGGAGGGTTTGTTTCGCTTCTGTGAACTGCCATTCGCCTCCCTCTTTCAGCTGATTGGCCTCTTCGATGGTGAGGATGAAAGAGGTGTTCCACTCTTCGTTAGCTAATTCATCTTCCCCCCACAGGATTTGTCCGGCTTCGAGCTGGCGTTCATGCAAAGGCTCTATGATATGTATCACCTCCCATTCACCGATCAAGTCTTTTTCCCGTAATGATCGGGAAGGGGTGGCGGCATATCTCTCTGGAGAAACAACCGGCCAGCCGTCGGAATTGAAGAAAACCTCCCGGGCATGAAGCACCATCTGCTGGTTCTGGGGTGAAAGGCGTCCCTGGTGGAACATGAAATAGCGTCCATTCTCCTCGACGACCCCACAATGTCCTGTGCCGGCCCATCCGGGATGGTTGTTAAAACGATACGGGGCGGTCAGTATAGGGAAGTTATTGATTGTATCACGCATATCCTTTCCATTGAAATCATAAAAGGGGCCGTCGGGCGTTTGGCTTCTTCCTACCCGTATGTTATAGGTGGTCATCAACGGGTCGTAAGAGACAAAGAGGAAATACTCTTTCAAATCGGGGTGATAGATGATCTCCGGTGCCTCCAGGTTGTCTTTCAAGAAGTTCGCTCTTCGGACTGTCAGGTGCCCCTGATCGCCTTCGACCTTTGTCAGGCCTGTTTCGGGATCGAGCTCTACACAGAATAATCCCCCGAAGTACGAGCCGTAATGCATCCACCATTTGCCCGTTTCTGCATCGACAATCACACTGGGATCGATGGCATTCTTTTCGCTATCCCAATTGGTCTTTACGACGCAGCCTTTCAGCGTCCATGGTCCTTCGGGAGAGTTCGACTCGGCAAGACCAATGTAGGAATTGGGCAGGCCGAAAGCGGAAACACAATAATACAACCGATACACATCGTTGTATGGAATGATATAAGGCGCCCAGATGTTTGTTGCTCCTTTTCCTCCCGAATTACCCTTCACCCATTCCGATGCTTCGGCCGGTATTTCCGGGAAAGCCCAGCCCAGAAAATCCCAATGAACCAGGTCTTTGGAGCGGCGCATTTGTATATAGCCGATAGGGACTCCTTTCGCAATGGCTTCCTGTTTATTCTCTGCATAAATGGCATCGGTGGAATACATATAATAGTAATCACCCAACTTTTTACATGCCGGGTCGTGCAGGTTGTATGTGCCCCACGACTGATAGTGCTCCATGGCGGAAATAGATTCGTAATTGTCCGGCCAAGGATTGGTTTTCGGTGTTGGAATCACCTCTTTCCCCTGGCAGGAAAAGAGGAACGACAGCGATAAAAACCAAATCAATAAATTGTATTTCATAATATAGTGGTGTTTCCTTACAGATAATATCTGTGTCATAAAAGAGATTTCCTTTTATTTGTTTGTTAAGTCATACTCATATAATAGGATAGAATGAGGAGGCACCTCTACTTCCTGCTTGACTTTGCTGCGACTCACCTCAACCTGTACCTTGTTTGGCTGCTCCGGTGAGTTGTCGTCGGTCACGATGGTTGGTGCCAGTGAATAGAGCGTTGCCTCTTTGCCGATAGAACCGCCTTTGTAATGAAGCTTTATCTTCTGTTCGGTGTATGTCGGGTTGACAATGGAGACGGTAAGTTTCGTTTTGTCTTCATTGACGGTGGCTAACACATCCAAGGGATAAGTAGGGCTTCCGGATATCTCTTTCGGTATATCCACGCCAATGGTGCCGGTTAATTCGCGTTGAGGAGAGTTGCCTGTCAGGTTTACCATCCGCGTTCCGTGGTGTTCCAGAAACAGTTTAAACAGTAATCCATTCGTACTGATTACGGCATCTACGTCATTGTATCTGTATAAACCGTTAAACCCGGTATAGGCGCCCATCATAATAAGATCGGCATGGCGCATAAATTCATGCAAGGCAGCAGCAACTCCAATGGTTGTTTTGAGGCCACGTCCTTCGCCGGCTACCCATTCGTCGACCCAGAAAGGTGTCGGTTTCTCTCTGACTGCCGGTATGCGTTTCTGGTATTCTTCCATGGACTCGATCATACCTTTGATGCGGTTAGGCGTACGGCGTACGAGATCAACCAGTGTGTCGCGAACGGCAACCCAGTCTTGTTTCTCCTGATCGAAATAACCATTGAAATAGGTATAAATATGTTCAGCCATATAGTCTATGTTTTCAAGACTATTAGTAAGCAACATTCCGGTCCAGTCATCCTGACTCAGGTATTCGATAGGCAGTTTCATCTGAAGAGGTTTGCGGTGATGGCGGGCGGTTGTGCCGGTTTCATAGATGGTTGCTCCGGAGGCAATCAGTTTGATGTTGGGATCTTTTGCGCGCATTTCTTCCGCAAAGAAATTGTGTTTCAATGTATAATGCCAGCTCGACATATAACCGATCTGCCATTCCCCATACATTTCATTTCCGATTCCCCAGTATTTCACCTGATAAGGTTCGGGATGTCCGTTGGCAGAACGCCACATTCCCATTGGTGTGTCTTTGTCACCATTCACATACTCTACCCATTGCGCGGCAGAATAGGCATCTCCCAGTCCGCTATTGACCACAAGATAGGGCTCGGTGTCGATCAAATCGCATAATGTCAGAAACTCATCCGTTCCTACATCATTCGATTCTACGGTGAACCAGGCATAATCATACCTGGGCGGACGGCGGTCGATGTCGCCAATGCCGTGACGCCAATCGTAATTAGCTAAGAAATTGCCTCCCGGCCAGCGGTAGATGGTTGCACCTACCGATTTGAGTATTTCAACAATGTCTTTTCTGAATCCATGCAGGTTGTCATCAGGCATTAACGACACGGCGCCAATATAAAAGCTACCTGTTCCTTCGCCTGTTATTTCGATGTATCCTTCATTCGTGTCTCCTTTGGGATAAAAATGGAATGGAAACTTTTTGTAGTCCTTACTAAGCCTGTCGATTACAATACTTTCTCGCTCATTGGCTTTCGTTCCCCATACAAGGCTGACGGTGACTTTAACCTGCGGGTCTCCGCTTAACACAATCCGTCCTTCGTAGCCTTTCCCCTGGCGTAGCCACAATCCCTTTTGCTGAATGCCATTCGGGACGCCGTTTAGTGTGATTTTGGGCGATTGTTTGCCGACATACACATTGTCTTTATCCATCGTAACGCCGGAGGCTGCTCCGACAGGCCGCCATCGTAGCTGATGCCGCCGGGTGTTCCGGGGCTCCAACGTTTCCGAATTGTCGACTGCATAAAAGAATTTACGGTCGCTTAATATTTCGGCCCAGATACCATTCTCGAACATATTATGAAGAAGCTCGGTAAACATACCGTACATAAAAGGGTGGATGGGAGCGTTTGTCTGTTCAAGATGAACCGTTGCCTCTATATCCTTGCCCGGTGTTGCCTGGCCAAACATGCTAACATGAACAGCCAAAAGGGCTATTGATACGAAAGCGTACCTGATCTTTTTCCTAAAAGGATAACAAAATGGTGTATTCATGATAATTGTGTTTTAAGAATCGATGAGCAAAGAAGAATATAATAGCTTGTAGGAGGGGGGATTATCGAATAAAAAAGGAGGACAAACAGATAAAGGGAACTAATTGTTTTTGAGGATAATTTGTACTCTGAAATAGAACCTATATTTTTGCTTGACAAAAAGTAATCGCCATGAGACCACATTCCTACATAGTCATACTATTTTGTATCCTTTTTTCTTGTCCGACGACCCGTGCGCAGGAGTCTTTTACTTCGCGTAATAATTTCGCCTATATAACCATGGAAGACGGACTTCTCCATGATTTCATCGATTACATATATAAAGATAGCCGCGGTTTTCTTTGGCTGGCGACACGGGGAGGTGGTATTTCGCGGTATGATGGTTACGAGTTTATACATTATACAATCCATACGCCTGATGGGAAAGTAAGGAGCAATTTTATTACAGGTTGTTGTGAAGATGCTTTCGGACGCTTGTGGATTGCCTCGACGGAAGGGATCGACATTCTCGATTTGTCTACCGACAAAATGGTTACACTTACTGAACCACAAGAACCCGCTGCTGCTATTTTTCAACAATCCGTTTCGTATGTCACGAAAGATAGTAAAGGCAATATCTGGATGGCATGTGACGGAATTATCTACAAGATAACATTTGATGCAAACGGTGGTCTGCAAAAACATTATTCGCTTGAAACCGGCTTTTTAGATTATCCTGTGGTTATAAACGATATGGATGGCGATGGCAATGTGTGGCTCGCCGTGGGTCATAAGGTCAGTAAGGTGTTTACCCGCCAGGAGGAGCTGCAGGCGACCACCATAAGTCCCCAGCTTGAGTTTAATGAAGGCATCAGGATCAGCTCGCTTTGCCGGAAAGAAAATGAGATCTGGATCGGAACAAACCTGGAACTGATACGCTATGACAGAAATCGGGAAAGCCTTAAGTCATACTACTCGAATGAAACTCAAAGGGGATTAACACAGACTTTCATCACAGACCTGGCGCTGAATAGCGAAAACCAGTTATTGGTAAGCACCTATCGGGGATTCAATGTCTATAATCCGATTACCGATGACTTTGAACAAATCATGCTGGATACCGAAAGTCCGGAGAAAGGATTGAACTCGAACTTCATTAATTGCATGATGGCTGACGGTGATATCGTATGGATTGGTACGGAGTCGGGTGGATTGAATAAAATAACGCCCAAGAGTTTGTCGATAAAAAACTATGTCTATGAGAAGTATGATCCGCACAGTTTATCGCCTAATCCGGTAAATGCGATATATGAAGACGAAAAGGAAACCTTGTGGGTCGGTACGGTCGAAGGCGGTATAAACCGGAAAGAAAAGGGAAGCGAACGTTTTATTCATTATACAACAGCGAACAGTGGCTTGAGCCATAATTCCGTAAGCGAAATCGTTAAAGACAACCGAAACCAGCTTTGGGTTGGCACCTGGGGAGGGGGGATCACCGTTTTCGACCCGGAACGTCCGGGAATGCCCGCGGTTAAGTATTTCGCTCCCTGGCATAATCCGGGGTTTCATCTTGGCTTCGTTGCTTCGTTATGTTATGATCCTATCAACGACCTTATGTGGATTGGCGCAGACGAGGGGCTTTACTATTATGATTTCAAGACAGATCGGTTGCATAATCCCTTTTATGACGAACAATTATCGGATCAGATACACTGTGTATCAGGCGTGATTATCGACCCAAACGGTCTGTTGTGGATGGGAACAATGTATGGCGTTTTTGTTTTTGACCTACATTCACGAAAGAATGATAAATTCCGGCATTCCCATCTGAAATACAAACTGGACGACCCGACCTCCCGGTTGAGAGAATATATTTGTTACCTGTTTCTGGCCTCTGATAATACCTTGTGGTTGGGAAGCAATGGCAATGGTCTGTTTAAGCATATTCCTAATGAAGACGGAGCCATAGGCCATTTTATTAATTACAATAATCACCATGGACTGATAAGTAATAATGTCCGGGGGATTTTGGAAGATGATCGTAAGCGCCTATGGATAAATACCAATTATGGGATATCCTGTTTTGATCTTGCGGCGAATAGTTTTACAAATTACACAAGCAACGATGGCTTGATGGATAATAAGTTTTACTGGAATGGTGCTTTAGCCTCTCAAAGCGGTATGCTTTATTTTGGTGGCATAAAAGGTTTGGCAGCGATCGATCCCAAAATTCAGACTTCAAGAACGCATAATACGAAAGTGACCCTGACCGAGTTGAGCGTTATGAACCAGCGTATAAAACCCGGAAAGAAATATATCGACAGGGATATCTCTACCGTAAAAGCCATACACCTGCATGAAAGTGATAAGTCTTTCTGGTTAGAATTTGCGGCATTAAACTTCGATTCGCCGGTAACAGCCCGTTATAGTTACCGCTTAGTCGGATTTGATCCGCATTGGATCGAGGTGCCTGCCGACCGCCGTTTTGCCAATTATACGAATTTGCCTGCCGGAGATTATGTTTTTGAGGTGAAATACTCGATTGATGACGAAGAAGTAGACCCCCCCGTAACCAAAGTCCAGGTGATCGTTACCCCCTTTTTCTATAAAACTCCCTGGTTTATATCCCTTTTGATGATAAGTGTGATCTGCCTGATTGTGTATATCTATATAAGACGTATCGCTATACTGCAAAAACAAAAACAGCACTTACACAAAATTGTAGACGAAAGAACGCATGAACTCAGGGAACAGAAGCAGTTATTGGAAGTTCAGGCAGGCGAATTATCCCACCAAAACGAGATGCTAAAACATCAGAATGACGAAATTACGCGGCAGAAAACGCAACTGATTGAAATGTCCGAAAAGGTGCAGGAGCTAACGGCCGATAAGATCTCTTTCTTCACAAGCATTACGCATGAATTCCGCACCCCCGTCACCCTGATTACAGGCCCCATCGAGCGTGCCCTTAAGCTGAGTCACAACCCCTTAGTGATCGAACAACTCAGCTTTGTCGAGCGCAATGCGAAATACCTGCTTTCACTTGTCAATCAAATAATGGATTTCCGCAAGGTGGAATCCGGCAAGTTGCAGATTGTGAAAACGAAAGGAAATTTCAGACACTTCATATCTACCCTTATTTCCCCGTTTGCTGTTTTGGCGGAAGGCAGGAAGATCACACTCAGGCAATATATGCGTATTGATACAGACGAATGGGCGTTTGATCAGGATGCGATGCAAAAGGTCATCACCAATTTGTTGTCAAATGCGATCAAGTTCACACCGGATGGGGGCACCATATCGCTTTATGCGGCAACTTTGAACGATCGCTCAGGAAAGCGCCTGTATATAGCTGTCAGAGATAATGGCATTGGTATTCCGGAGGCGGATATTTCCAATATATTCGATCGCTTCTATCAGTCTAAAAACAAGGTGAAATTTCCGGTTTATGGACAAAGCGGCACAGGCATCGGACTCTATTTGTCAAAGAGTATTATTACACAAATGGGCGGAACTATTTCCGCTGCCAATAACAAAGGCGCGGGAAGCTCTTTCCGGGTAGTGATACCGATCGACGAGGCGGCTCCCGGACAACAGGAAATCGTCGCCGGGAAACCACAGTTCCCGGAAGAAAAGGAGGATCAACCTATCACCTCTTTTATTCCCGGGAAGCTGACCTTGTTGGTCGTAGAAGATAATCAGGATATGCGAAGCTTTATCCGTTCTATCCTGATAGAGCAGTATAATGTGATCGAAGCAGGGAATGGCGAAGAAGCACTCGAACTGTTGAAGGCAAACAATGTCGATTTCATCGTCAGCGACCTGATGATGCCTGTTATGGATGGGGTGGAACTTTCGCGGAGGGTGAAGAAAAACTTTACCACCTCTCATATTCCATTCTTGATGCTTACGGCTAAAACATCACAGGAATCACGCATTGAAAGCTACAAGATGGGGGTTGATTCCTTCTTGTCAAAACCATTTAACGACGAACTGTTGTTGACCCGGATAAATAATATCCTTGAGAACAGAAGCCGCTACCATAGTCGGTTTGCCCAGAATATGGATGTGCGCGAACTGCAGATGGTCGAAGAATCGCGGGATGAGAAATTTATCAATAAAGCCCTTTCCGTCGTACAGGAAAACTACAAGAATCCATCATACGAATCAGCCGAGTTCGTTAAATCCATGGGAGTCAGCAAAAGCCTGTTGAATAAGAAACTGCAAACGTTGACGGGACAGTCGCTGGGGCAATTTATCCGTAATTACCGGTTGAATGTCGCCCGTGAGTTGATCGAAGTAAACAGAATTACCAAGAAAATGAACATATCGGAAATAGCCTACGAGGTAGGATTCAATGACCCCAAATATTTTACCCGTTGCTTTGTCAAACGCTTTAATGTAACCCCGACAGAGCTGATGGAAAATACACGGGAAATAGACGATGAGTGACGAGCAACCGGCCATATGACCCCTTTTTTGAATTGTTTATAAAAGTTAAATTCACCCCTTTTCTTCGAAAACTCCAACTTACGATTTGTAATTTTTGCGGGACTTTGCGCGCAAAAAGGCGGGACTTTTTTGACAAACTCCCGGGAGAAACACTTTTTAACATACCGGATTGTAATTAAAAACGTCGTTTTGCTTAAAATCTTTCATTTTAACAATCGGAGATCGCTTAGCCGTAGGCGCAGAGCAAATAACATTCGCTTCCCGAAGGATCAGAAGCAATTGGGGAAATGTGGTAGGGGAGGAGGCCTTTCCGAAGCGTTTAGTGAGTAGATGTTGATTTGTGATTCGAATAAGCTAAAATGGGAAATTGCTCGATTATCCTCTTTGTAAATACAATAATCCTCCTCCTTTGAAAAGCGACCTCGTATGTTTGCAGTGTATAAATTACATTTATTTTTTTCAATAACCTAAAACAAAGTATTATTATGAAGACAAGAAGGTGGCCGTTGTTTGTATTGACAACGGTAATGACAGTTTTCTTTCTCTCCTCATGCCATAAGTGGGGAGAATGGGATCCCCCTTCCGGGAATCAAGTCTATCCCAAACTGCAACTATTAAGCAATCATGCATTTGACACGTTGGAGGATGTTGATGCAGAGCTGTTTGCCTATCCCGAAGGCAACGTGCCGGAAGTTGTTTACGATGATTATCTTACCAATGTATTAAGTTTGGAAGGAGGATATATGCGTTTGGCCAGTCCTCTTCTCAATGCGAATCTTCAATTGGGAGGTTCTTTTACCTTTTGGTTGAATGTAGGTCGGGAGAATGAAAAGGGCACTTTGATCTCCTTGACAGGCGAAGACAATCAGTCCGCTTTGTCCATTAAAGGCAACGGAAGTATTGCTTTTCAATCCGCTGCCGGAAACTTCTCTTCTGATCCGGGTATTTCGGCGTTGTTGACGCCGGACGAATGGCATTACCTAGCGGTGATTGTCCATGTCGATGGGTATACAATCTATGTTGATGGCAAGGAGGCGACCGACTATGTATCGACCGACTTCGATTTCGTCAATGTAAAAGACTTTATGATGTCGTCTACTCATCTTTACCTGGGGTATGACAGTAGTACCCCTCCTGAAGCAATCAAATTGAAAGACTTAAAGGTTTACCGCAATAAAGTGACCGCGAAAGAGATAAACGTGCCGGTTGTGAAACCGCCGGTAAGCAGACCGCCTGTCTACATGAATACGTTTGATGATCTGGGTACGGCTACGATTATCGGAGGTGGTAGCCTCGTCACGGTGGATGATCCCGGATTCGGACAGGTATTTAAAAATGTAACAGGAGGCATGCGCCAGAATTATCTCTTGTTGCCATCGGGTGTATTATCTCACTCGACTGAAACCAAAGAAATGTCGATCAGTATGTGGGTGAATGCAAAAGAGGCGGGTGATTCCCCTGTTTATATGTGGTCGCCGCTATTGACAGCCTATAACAAAGCGCCGGAAGGTGGAAACGGAGCACCGATGTTTGCTTTGCAATACCGGGGCGTATTGATGATCAACAACAATGGATGGTGTGACTTCACGGATGCCCAGAATGTAGCCGGCGCAAATAAGGTTTTACATAATGCAACCGATTGGCTGGCCGACAAGAAATGGCACCATTATATAGCCACGATGACTGAAAAAACGGCAAAGGTGTATTTCGACGGAGTATTGATCAACGAATGGGAGATCAACGGCAACGCGGACGGACAGAGCTTCGCCGGACTGTTTGAACACGGATCTGCCTATACCTATATCTGTTTGGGAGGAAACCAGGCTTGGGGTTGGGGTGACCCGGATCCCGGATTTATGTTTGACGATCTTGCTATTTATGATTTTGAGTTGACTCCAAATCAGATATCCAGTATTATAAAAAATAAATAAATCTACCATAAAGCTTATATAAATGGAAAATCACAGATTTAATCTAAGAAGGCTGGAGAAGATATTTCTCCGGTTATTTCTGATCGGATGCTTTATTTTATCTGCACAATTCACTTTTGCACAGACCAAGCAGATAAAAGGACGCATTGCGGATAATGCAGGTATAGAAGTTATCGGAGCCAGTATACGGGAGAAGGGAACCCAGAACGGTACGGTGACAGATTATAATGGAGAGTTTTCGATCTCAGTGAAAGAGAATGCCATACTGGAGATCAGCTATGTGGGCTATAAAGCGCAGGAAATAGAAACCAGAGGCAAAGACTTTCTTCATATCGAATTGCAAGAAGACTCGCAATTGCTGGAAGAGGTAGTTGTTGTCGGTTATGGTTCACAGAAGAAAGAAAGTGTGGTAGGTGCTATCTCGCAGGTAAGTTCCAAAGAATTACTGAAATCGCCGGCGGCCAATATCTCACAGGCCATTGCCGGTAAGATACCCGGTGTGATCACCTCGCAGGCTTCCGGTGCGCCGGGCGATGACGATGTGCAGATATTTATTCGTGGACGCGCCTCATTTGCCGGTGATAACCAACCTTTGATCCTTGTCGACGGGGTAGAGCGGCAGTATTCCCAGATTGCTCCGGATGATATTGAAACCATATCTGTATTGAAAGACGCCTCGGCAACAGCCGTTTATGGGGTGAGGGGTGCTAATGGGGTGATGCTGATCACGACCAAACGCGGGAAAGAGCAGAAACCGATCGTCAGCCTGACGGCCAACTGGCAGATGCAATCACCCACGCGCAATCCCAAATACTTAGATTCCTACAACTCGTTGGTATTGCTTGAAGAAGCGTTGGGCAACGACGGAATGCCTTCCCAGTATTCGGCCAATGATCTGGAGATGTACAGAAAAGCCTCTGCCGGACAACTCTCAGGGTTGGAGTCATTGCTTTATCCCGATGTAGACTGGTATGATTATGTATTACGCGGATCGGCTCCGGCACAACGCTATAATGTGAACATTCAGGGAGGAACCAAGCGTATGCGATATTTCGCCTCTGCCGAATACTACGGACAGGATGGGTTGTATAAGAACTTCAGTACCGATCCTTATGGCAATAAGTCGAATGCCAGTTACCGCCGTTACGCTTTCCGTGCCAATATGGACTTATTGTTGACAAACGATCTGACACTTTCGATCAACTTCGGCACACGTTTTGAAGAAAAACGGGGGCCGAATGCCAGCGATGGTGATGTGTTCTATGAATTGACCCGTACGCCGGGTTGGTTGTTCCCGGTTTCCTATACCGTAGGTGAAGGCGAAGACCAAAAAACATTGTATGGCGGAAGTTCACAATACCAGAATAATATTGTCGGACGCCTGGCGAAGGGTGGTTTTTACCGGGCTACCAATACCATTAACGAAACCAACTTTATTTTCGATTATAAGATGGATTGGCTTACGCCAGGCTTGAAAGCCAAAGCGATGCTTGCCTTTGACTATGATGCTTATTATAACCGGAGATTTACAGCTAATTTTGCTACCTATGAACTAAATGACCGCGATAATTACCAATCGATTGATGCTTACAATAAGTTTAATACCGATACGGAGTTAGGCTATGCAGGGCATTCTCAAACAACCGTGTATAAGTTGTATATGGAAGCCCAATTGAATTATGCCCGCAAGTTTGATGTTCACGATGTGACCGGTATGTTGCTTTACAATCAGAACGACTATCGTTATCAGGCCAACCTGGCTGAACGCTACCAGGGCTTGGTTGGACGTGTTACATACGGATATGATGATCGCTATCTGGCGGAGGTAAACTTCGGATATAACGGTTCGGAGAACTTTATGCGTGGCCGTCGTTTCGGTTTCTTCCCCTCTTTCTCTATTGGTTGGAGAATCAACAATGAGAAATTCATGGAGAAAACGAATGAATGGCTTGATAACCTGAAAATCCGTGCCTCTTATGGACAGGTAGGGAATGACGTCTATAAGGTGAACGGAGCAAAACAACGGTTCCTCTACCAAGAGGTATGGAGCCAGCTTGGTAATGCCTATTATTTCGGAGAAACCGGTACAACGGGTATATACGAAAGCCAGTATCCCAATTATTATGTGACCTGGGAAAGAGCGCACAAGTATAACTTAGGGCTTGAATTCGGTCTCTGGGGTGGACTATTGGATGGTAATTTTGATCTGTTCTACGAAAAGCGAAATGATATCCTGACGCCTTACCTGACCCGTCCACAATGGGTTGGTGTGAATATGGCTGCCGGAAACTTAGGTAAAACGAAGAACGCAGGTTATGAAATATCCTTAAAGCATAACAATCGTATTAGCAAGGATTTGAGCTATAATGTCGGTTTCAACTTCACCCATGCTCGCAATGAGATCCTGGAAATGGATGAACCTGCTTCCAAAACAGCCTACCGGAAATCGGAAGGTCAGCCTATTTCGCAATACTTCGGATTGGTCAGCGAAGGCTATGTGACTTCTGAAGACCTGGCAAATCCTGATTTCCCAAAATCCACATTCGGAAACGTCAGGGTAGGAGACCTGAAATACCGGGATATGAATAAGGATGGCTTTATTGATGATAGAGACATTACCTTCATTGGATATAGCAATATACCGGAAAATACCTACTCCCTTTCTTTAGGACTTGATTACAAAGGTATCGGATTGAGTATGATGTTCCAGGGGGTAGACAAGGTGTCGCGCTATTATGATTCATTTGCCCAATTTGCCTTCTTCGATGGCGGGAAAGTAAAAGAACATCATTTAGACCGATGGGATCCGGCATTAAGTGAAGCAGAGAATTTGAAGTCGGCCAAGTATCCTTTGTTGCATTATGGATCGAATGGCGATCATAATCAACGACTCAACTCTTTTTTCCTGAAAAACGGTGCCTTCTTCCGATTGAAGAATATCGAGCTGAGTTATACGTTGCCTGAGCATTGGATTCGGGTAGTAGGAATGAGTGACTGTCGTATCTATATTAATGGAAACAACCTGATCACATGGGATAAACTCGATGGTTTGGTCGATCCTGAAAGCAATGGCTCTCATAAATATCCGATTATGAAAACCATAAACTTTGGAGCTAATATTAAATTCTAATACGAGACGAATCATGAAAAAAAATATTTTATATCCATTATTCACCTTACTTCTGTTGGGGATGACACTGACCTCCTGTGAGGATATGTTTGGTGACTTTCTGGACAAACAACCGAGTAATGAATTGACGGAAGAGATTGTTTTCAGCGATTGGACAACAACGCGGCAATTTCATTTCGATACCTATAACTTCCTTCGGCATGGAGCCGGACGTATTAATGGCTCATGGCTTGATGCGGCAACGGATCTTTCCGTCACCAGCTTCTCTTATGGTGGTACGCGCGTCAGCTTTAATATTGGTAATTATTACAATGGGGCTGCCTCTAATGAGTTGACTGGGACGTGGGAACATTACTACAGAGGTATTCGTAAGTGCAACTTTACGTTGACCAAGATCGACGAAGTGCCCAAACCGGCCGATGAGAGTGATGAGAAATATGAGACGGATAAGCTGAACTACAAATCGGAAGCTCGTTTTCTGCGCGCCTGGTTCTATTGGGAAATGTTCCTGCGGTATGGTCCTCTGCCTATCGTTACGGAAGTGTTGGATCCCGATGGTGATTTGTTGACAGGATATACCACACGTCCTTCTATTAAAGAATATGTGGTTGACTTTATTTTAAGTGAACTGAAAGACTGTGAAAGCGGCTTGATGAATTATATAGCCGATGAGTCGGAACTGAAAAGAAATGCCGGACGAATCACAAAACCGATCGCCAGAGCGCTTTATTCACGCATCATGTTGTATATGGCAAGTGATCGATTCAGAGCAGAATCGGGCATCACGTGGGCAGAAGCCGTTGAGGCATCCAAAGGTTTTATCGATACCTATGGTGGATTATACGCTCTGTTCCAACCGGAAAGCGACCCGGTGAGCAATTATACGGCGGCTATTCTCAGAAATGCGCATAGTGGAAAAAATCGCGAAACCATATTCTGGCGCAACCAGGTTGCAGTCGGATGGTCGGCCATTAGTGATGACACACCGGTAGGTGAAGGAGGCATGGGCGGTAATTGTCCTACGCAGAATTTAGTCGATATGTATGATATGGCTAACGGAGAGTCGCCTTTTGCCTCTTATGATGAAACGGGTGCGCCGGTTTATAATGAAGGATTGATGCCGAAAATCAACCCGGAGAGTGGTTATAACGAAGCCAATTTCCTGGCAAACAGGGATGCTCGCCTGCAGGCGACAGTGCTGTACCAGGGTGTAAGCTGGGGGAATGGCGTTATTAATGTGATCAGAGGGCAGCGTGACAATCCGTTAGGTAATACCAATGCGACTCCTACCGGTTACTATATGCGCAAATATATCCCCGAAAACATTCTTAGTGCGAATCATTCCGGTTCGAATTTCCGCAACTGGATCATTATGCGTTATGCCGAAATCCTGCTGAATTATGCGGAAGCGCTGAACGAAGCGGGTGGAAGTCGTGCGGAAGTACTGAATATATTGCAACCCATTCGTGACCGGGCGGGATTAACAGCCAAATTGGTTGAACGCAAAGACCTGCAAACATTAGAGGACAGACGGAATTTTATCCGTAAGGAACGCGCGGTGGAATTGGCTTATGAAGAGCATAGAATCTGGGATGTGCGTCGTTGGAATGTGGCAGAAAAAGCCTTGGCACGCCCCGTTTACGGTGTAGATGTGACCAATGAAGGCGGTGTGATCAAGATGACACGTAAAGTAGCTCAGGAGCGGGTGTTTGACTCTAAAATGTATCTCTATCCGATTCCGGAAGCAGAAGAATGGAAAACAAATATTGAAAACAATCCTGGTTGGTAATTTAAGTCTATGAACATGTGTACTACAAAACAAAAAAATAGATGGGCGGGGTTAGAGAAATGCCTGCTTGTCACTATCTTGATGTTGTTTGCTTTTATGGTAAATGCCCAGGAAGTAAGAACGTTAGAGGGACGAATTGTTGATCCGGAAGGTAATCCAGTCCCCGGAGCTATCGTTAATATTGCGGAATCCAGCCATATAGAGCTGACTGATGAGAACGGAAACTTCAAATTACCCCGTGTAAAAGCGAGTGATGAGATTATAGTAACAGCCGTTGGCTATTTTACAGAGACGGTGAAACCGGAGTTTACTGTTGGGTATAAAATCACTCTGCGCGAGGATCTTGATGAATATGCCCATACAATAGCCGTGCCTTTTGGGCGGAAGCAGAAGAAGCTTACCACTGAATCGATGTCTACCGTAACAGGTGAAGAGTTGGAAAAGCATCCGATCACTGTGTTGCAAAATGCCTTTACATCGACTGTTACAGGGGTACAAGCGTATGAATCGGCCAGTGAGCCCGGATGGAGTGAAACAGCCACCTTTATTCGTGGTATTCGAACCATGAACAGAGGAGCTCGTTCGGTGTTGGTTATTGTCGATGATGTGGAGCGTGACCTCTCCTTCCTGGATGCCTATCCGATTGAAACAATATCGGTTCTCAAAGACGCTGCCGCGACTGCTATTTATGGTATGCGAGGAGCAAACGGAGCGATTATTGTTACAACCAAACGCGGACAAGCCGGGAAAACCAAGATAAACCTGTCGCAGGAATTTGGTTATCAGACGTTAACCGGTATGGTTGAGAATCAGAATTCGTACAATATGGCTTTGACCCGTAACCAGATTGCTTATCTGGATGGTATGGATCCGATCTTTTCAGATGAAGAAATCGAATACTACCGGAGAGTAAGTGCCGGAGAAGAATTGGAAGGAATGAATAAGTATAAATACTTTAACACCAATTGGTTCAAGGAGCTCTACCGGGATGCCGCGCCACAGATGAAAACAAACTTCAATATCAGTGGGGGAAATGACAAAGCACGTTATTTTGTTTCGTTCACCTATCTCCGCCAAGAGGGTATGTGGAATGACAAATGGACGAATTATAATGAAGATTTCACGACTCAGCATATATTGAATCGTTATAACCTTCGTTCGAATATCGATATTGATGTGAATAAATACCTGAATGTTTCGTTAGACTTAGGGGGACGTATCGATAATATTTCGCAACCTCGTGAAGGGGTATTCGGGTTGGTAACCTTTGGTGCTGTTGAAGCAAACCCTATGAAGCCGATCTATTGTCCGAATGGAGAATTGTTTGTCGATACGGATGCCAATAATGCCGGAGTGATGCTGGCTGCATCGGGTATGGATAAGAACCGCCGTCGTAACTTGTATTCTACCCTGACGGCAACGGGTGATCTGGGAGCTCTTGTTCCGGGTTTGAAAGCCAATGTTACATTTAGCTTTGACACATACGAGACATTCCAGTCGGTTCAAACATCTAATGTGAACGCTTTCTATTATAATCTGATGGATGATGTTTCGGATATTTCTGAATATAAGTATACCCGTCGACGCACCTATTCCGCTTTGACTAATCCTACGTCAACTCCGCGTGATTATTATTACAATATTAATATGAACGGAGGATTGAGCTATAATAACACATTTGGTAAACATGCCGTAAGCGCACGGACTTTTGTTCGTACCTACCAGAATGTTGTTCGGGGACAATCGTCATCCAACCGGAATCTCTCTTTCAACGGAACCGCGACCTACGTTTATGATCATCGATATATCCTTTCCGGAAATGTTTCTTACATGGGAAGTGATAATTATGCGCCGGGCGAACGCTTCGCTTTGTTTCCCGGTGGATCTATCGGATGGGTGGCCTCTGAAGAGTCTTGGTTGAAAAACAGATATATCACGCTCTTGAAACTACGTGCTTCTTATGGCCGTGCCGGACAATCGACTACCGGAGCCGGAAGATACCCTTACCAGGGAACATTCGCTCAGGGATCAGGATATAACTTTGGAACGAGCCAGTCGTATACGCAGGGAACCTATGAATCAAAAGCAGGGAATCTGAATAATAAATGGGAAATATCCGATATGGTGAATGTGGGTGTTGACTTTGATTTCTTTGATAAAAAGATCTACGGTTCTTTCGATGCGTTTAAAGAATGGCGTTCTAATATCCTCGTGAGCCGCTCTACCGTTCCTACCATGTTTGGTGTAAGCGCTCCGCAGGACTCTTACGGTAAGGCAGAAAGCAAAGGGTTTGAACTCTCCTTGGGACATCATAATAATATAGGGAAATTCAAATACCACGTAGAGGGTATGCTTACCTGGAATACCAACAAGATTGTAGAAATGGATGAATTGGCACCTAATATGCCCTGGCAGCAAAAGACCGGAAAGCGTATTTTCGACTATTTCGTGGCTGACGGAAGTTACAATGGGAATGTCGGAGGATACAACCTCTTTTTGTTCGATCAATGGGCGAGTGACCCTGATTTGATTGCCAGTAGCTATCAGGATGCCTTAGATAATCCGCATAAGTATCCTTACCACTCGGCATCAGGCGAGGGGCAGCCCTTAGGAACGGCTGTGTTTAGAGACCTGGACGGAGACCGCAAAATTGATACGAATGATATGACTCCACATGGGTACACGATCATTCCGGAACTTACTCCTTCTTTGAATGTAGGATTTAACTGGTTTGGCTTCGATGCCCGTGTGATATTGACAGCGTATCTGAATCGTTCGGTTATGGGGCGTGAGAATATGGCCTACTCTTCCTGGGGAAAGATGGGAACACATGAAGTGGTGAATGCATGGGGTTACTACACGGATGATCCGAATGACCCGCGCAATATAAATGCTAAGTATCCCCGTCCTTCTACCAATGCTTTTAACAGTATTGACAGCTCCGGTGAATACCAAAAGAATACGATCTGGCATTTCAATGGCGATTACCTTTCTTTGCGTAATATCGAAGTCGGTTACTCACTACCGAAAGCGCTTATTGCCAAGGCAAATATGACCAACTGCCGCATCTATTTCAGTGGCTATAACCTCCATACCTGGAGTCATCTCCCCAAAGGCTTTGACCCGGAAAAACCGATGAGTTTTGTTTGGTGGTATCCTAAAACAAAATCATTCTCGGTGGGAATTAATATTGGTTTTTAATTATGACAAATGAATAAGATTATGAAAAAGATACTAACATATATCGTTATAGTGTTTTTTGCAGGCACGGTTATCTCTTGTGATGACTATCTTGACAAAGAATATGATGCCTCATTGTCTGAGACGCAAACGTTCAACAATCCGGATTTGACGAGAGGCTTTCTGGCCAATATCTATACAAGTCTGCCGGATGGATTCGAAGGGTTTGGCGATACGCAATACAGAAGCTCTTTCCGCGATGGGATGACCGACAATTGTATGGCCTGGTGGAATGTGATTTACTTCAATAAAGTGTTGGAAGATGCCTACACGGCTGTGGATCATACCCTGTTGACCCCCTGGTCCAGGAACACCTCTGCCATTCGTAAATGCAATCAGTTTTTAAAGAATGCGAAAGCCTCTGTGGTTGGGAACAGGGAAATTGCCGGTGACGACAACCGTCTGTATGACCGTTATTGTGCGGAAGCCCGTTTCTTGCGTGCTATCTATCATTTCGATTTATTGTGCTGGTTTGGAGATATCCCTATTATTGCAGAGGATGAAGAAGGCGTTCCAATCGTCTTTGACCTGGCAAACCCGGCAGCCATGCAGATGTCGCGCACGAATGCTGCTGAGGCACTGAAGTGGATAGCGGAGGAATGTGACAAGGTGAAAGATCAGCTTCCTTTCCGTTATAGCAATGAAACAGAGAACTGGGGACGTGTCAATGGTGCTGCTGTCTATGCTCTGAAGTCAAGAGCATTGCTTTACCGTGCTTCCAAATTGAACAACCGATCAGAGGATGTTAACTTATGGAAAGAGGCTGCAGAAGCTGCAAACGCTTTTATCACCAAGAATGCTTCTCAAAGCAAGCCGTATAAACTGTATAGTACAGGAAAGGTAAACAACGACTATTATGAATGTTTTGTGACCAACCCGGTGTACAATGACGAATTCATTCTTTGCCGCTCTGTCTGGCGGACAAACACCATTGAATCCCACATGGCACCTTGTGGCTTTGGGGGACAATTGAATGCCGTAGGTCGTACAAACCCGACGCAGAACTTTGTCGATTGCTATGAGACGACAAAAGGATTGCCTATCGATCAGGATCCCGATTACGACGAGAACAACCCGTATGTAAATCGTGACCCGCGTCTGGAACAAACCGTGTTGCACCACAACTCTATTTGGGGTGATGTGGAACAGGAAGAAAGCCGTCCGGTAGATATTCGCTATTCTTTAGGCCCCGATTATGCTTCGTTGCATGGAGGAACATTGACCGGATATTATTGTAAGAAATTCTTGAACAATATTTCTTTTAAAATACCGACCGTACCTGCGCATGCATGGCCTATTTTCCGTTATGGGGAGATCTTACTGAATGCTGCCGAAGCCTATAATGAGGCTTACGGACCCGATCAGGCATACCAGTTTGTGAATCAGATCAGAGCGCGTGTAGGGATGCCGGACTATAAAGGAATGAGTAAAGAGCAGCTGCGTGAGCGTATACGAAACGAACGCCGCATCGAACTCTCTTTCGAAGATCACCGATTCTTCGACGAACGTCGCTGGATGTTGTTCGAAGGGGTTACGCCTGCCAGTGAGAAAAACCTGCCGCGTTACAAACAAATATATAATCTGTATGGTGTCAGAATAACGGGTGATGCCGACGATCCTGAATATACCTATGGACCTGCCGAGTCTCATCCGCTTCGTACGTTTAACAGTCCTAAAAACTATTACTTGCCTATACCGGATAACGAAACGAAACGACTGCCAAACCTTGGACAAAATCCGGGATGGGAAATTGGAACATCTGGAAGTAGCAATTAAATTTTGCAGATAACAGTTGTGACAGATGTTTAAGTTGTGGGAAGACTGATTTATATCAGTCTTCCCTTTCTCTACATCAGCAATTCTGAGTAAAAAGAAACGGTGTTTAATACCAATAAATGACAACGCGTATGAAATCGCATATATGGCTTTCCCTGTTTGTTGGCTGCCTCCTGCTTGGAACAGCCTGCGGTGATGATAATGAGATTCCTGAACCGGATCCCAACAACCCGCTCAACAGCTACAAGGCGCCCACCTACAGCGACGACTATACCGCTATGGCTGCCTGGAGCCAGCGCGACCGGTGGAATCTGGCAAACGTACACGATCCGACGGTGATGAAGGCCGATGATGGTTACTATTATATGTACCAGACCGATGCCTCTTATGGCAATGTACACGCCGGAAACGGCCATTTTCACGGACGTCGTTCCAAAGACCTGGTGAACTGGGAATACCTGGGTGCAACCATGCCGGAGGCGGCTCCCTCCTGGGTCAAGGAAAAGCTCAATGAGATACGCGCACAGCAGGGGCTTGCGCCTATCGAAAACCCGAACTATGGCTTTTGGGCACCCGTTGCCCGCAAGGTGGCTCCCGGTCGCTACCGTATGTATTACTCCGTCATTATTGACCATTTTATCAAGACAGGAGCGCCCAATACAGGAAACAATTTCGATAATTCCTGGACGGAACGTGCCTTCATCGGCCTGATGGAAACGAACGATCCGGCCTCCAATCGTTGGGAAGACAAAGGCTTTGTAGTCTGTTCCGCCTCCGATAAAGGGATGAATGAGTGGACACGCCCCTCTACTAACAACTGGGAAGGCTATTTCAAATGGAACGCGATCGATCCCACGTATGTGATTACCAAAAGCGGTGCGCATTGGTTGATCTATGGTTCCTGGCATAGCGGTATGGCCGCCCTGCAGGTCGATCCTGAAACAGGCAAGCCGCTTGAAGAGCTTACGGATCCCTGGAATATCACAGAACAATCGCCCTACGGGCAGCTTATCTACAGCCGGGGACGTTATCGCTGGCAGGGATCGGAGGCGCCGGAAATAATCTATAACGCTGAAACGGACTACTATTACCTGTTTGTCGCCTACGATGCGCTGGGCACGCCCTACAACACCCGCGTGGCTCGTGCCAAAGAGGTTACCGGTCCCTATTACGGCATCGATGGGAAGGATATCACCCTGAGCGAGAATATACTTCCCGTGGTGACCCATCCGTATAAGTTTACCGACGGACACGGTTGGGTGGGCATCTCGCACTGTGCCATTTTCAACGATGGTGCGGGCAACTGGTATTATGCCTCCCAGGGACGTCTTCCCGAAGGCATTGCCGGTATCAACGTGAGCAATGCCGTTATGATGGGACATGTACGTAGCATTCGCTGGACGGACGATGGCTGGCCATTGGTTATGCCTGAGCGCTATGGTGCCGTGCCTGCTGTCGAGATCACCGAAGAGGAGATTGTCGGCACCTGGGAACATATCGATCTCTCGTATAGCTATGGCAAACAAAAAACGGCAACGACCATGACCTTCTCGAAAGATCATACGGTTACCTCCGGGACATGGAAGGGAGCCGGTTGGTCGTTCGATAAAACAAACCAGGTACTCACCGTCGACGGTGTCAAACTCTACCTGCAGCGTGAGGTAGACTGGGAAGCCTCTCCACGCACCCATACGATCGTCTACGCCGGTTATACCGCCCCCAAAACCTATTGGGGAAAGAAACGTCAGTGATCCTCCGATCCATCGGTGGAAAAATGGCTTTAGCTGAATAGATTATTCATTTGGCTAAAGCCATTTTTCTTGCTTTATGTTACCGTCAGCTAAAGCAGACGGCAATCGAAGATCAACCTACAAAGATATGCAACCTCCCCGGTTGCACCTGCTAGTATGGGTTTGTAAACAAACGTTAAAACGTCCATTTCTGGCGAAACCCCCAAATTACGATTTGTAATTTTGGCGGGACTTTGCGCGCAAAAAGGTGGGACTTTGGAGACAAACTCCCGGGAGAAACATTTTTTAACGTATGGATTTGTAAGTAAAATAGCCGTTTTGCTTACAATCGATATTTTAACATTCTTCTTTTTTCTGTTGCTCCCGGCGGGATATGATCTGTTTCGCATAGGAATGTGTATATTTGCTTGCTAAAAAAAGAGATAGCGGTATATGGCTGAAAATGAAATGATCTCGCGCGCGTTGAAGAATGCCGGTGTAGCTTCGCTGAATGAGATGCAACAGGCGGTGTTGGACGCGGGCACGACAAAAGATATGCTTCTATTGAGTCCGACCGGCTCGGGAAAGACCCTGGGCTTTCTCCTGCCGTTGCTGACTGTATTAGGTTCGGAGGAGAAGAAGATACAGGCTTTGATTGTGGCTCCATCGCGTGAGCTGGCACTACAGATCGAGACGGTATTACGCTCGTTGGGCACGGGGTATAAGGTGAACTGCTGTTATGGCGGCCATCCCTTCCGTACGGAAAAGAAAAGCCTGGAGCATGCACCGACGGTGTTGATTGCTACGCCCGGACGCCTGGTAGATCATATCGAACGAGCCACGGTGAATCTCGATACGGTGCATACGCTTATTCTCGATGAATTCGATAAATCGCTGGAACTGGGCTTCCTTTCCGAAATGAAAGAGATTCTGGCACATCTCCCGGCTTTGCGGCGGCGAGTATTGACCTCGGCCACCGAAGCGGTGGAGATCCCCTCGTTCGTCGGCATGAAATCGCCGGTTCGCCTCTCGTTTCTGAGCGAGGTGCGCGAGTCGCGCAATCTGACCGTGCGGCAGGTGTACTCTCCTCAGAAAGATAAACTGGAAACATTGTATCGTCTGCTCGGAGAGTTACAAGGAGAGTCCGCTTTGGTGTTCTGCAATCTGCGGGAGGCGGTCGAGCGGGTCAGTAATTGGCTGACAAGCGAGGGGGTGGATAATGTCTTTTTTCATGGCGGTATGGAGCAGCCCGAACGCGAACGGGCCTTGTCTTATTTCCGCAATGGCAGCGCGGCTGTCTTTATATCGACCGACCTGGCTTCGCGCGGGTTGGATATTCCCGATGTGCATCATGTGATTCATTACCATCTGCCTTTGAATGAAGAGGCTTATATTCACCGCAACGGACGCACGGCGCGTATGCACGCTTCGGGAAATGCTTTCCTGATTCTGAACCCGGAGGAGTTTGTGCCCGAATATATCGATCGTGAGCCGGAGGAGTTCTTTCTGCCGGCTGTGGCCAAAAAGCCCGTTCCGTCGCCTTGGGTAACCCTCACGATTAACCGGGGGAAGCGCGATAAATTGAGCAAAAAAGATATTGTCGGCTTTTTGTTTCAGAAGGGAGGATTGGAAAAAGAGGAACTGGGCGTGGTCGAAGTGAAAGAAAGCTGTTCGTATGCCGCGGTGAAACGCGAAAAATACAAATCGTTGTTAAATCGGATCGAAGGCGAAAAAATTAAAAATGTAAAAGCTCGTTTCTCATGATACTGTCCGATATATTAATAAAAAATGTCCTGTTGTGCGATAAGGTGACCGATATATATATTAAAGGAAACCTTATAAAGGAGGTAGGTGAAAACCTCTCTGTGGATGCTTCGCGGGTGATCGACGGGAGCGGCAAAGCGGTGATACCGGGATTGGTGAATACGCATACGCACGCAGCGATGACGTTGTTTCGTGGTTTTGGTGACGATATGAAACTGATGCCCTGGCTGGAGGAGAAGATTTGGCCCAACGAGGCGAAGATGACCGACGAGGATGTGTACTGGGGCGCTAAACTGGCCTGTCTGGAGATGATCAAATCGGGGACGACTACCTTTTTTGATATGTATCAGCGCCTGGAGGCTACGGCACAGGCGGTGGAGGAGATGGGCGTTCGCGGGGTGTTGTCGGGCGTTTGCTTCGATCACTTCAACCCGGAACTGATGCGCAAAGGCAAGCAGAAACTGCGTGAGCAATATGGCCGGGTCGGAGCCTTTTCCGATCGGATCACCTATTCGCTGGGACCTCATGCTATTTATACCGTATCGGGGGAGATGCTTCAATGGGTAAACCGCTTTTCGGAAGAGAACGGTTTGTTGATCCATCTGCATCTGGCGGAGACGGAGGAGGAGGTGGCTAATGCGGTGCGTGATTTTGGGTTGACGCCCGTGCGCTATTTGCATCGATTGGGTGTACTTTCTCCGCGTTTGTTGATCGCGCATGGGGTGTATGTGGATGAGGGGGAGATCCAATTATTGGCGGATTATGGCGTGAAGGTGGCGCATAACCCGGCGTCGAATATGAAATTGGGATCCGGTATCCATTTTCGGTTTAAAGAGATGAAAGAGAAGGGTGTTGCGGTCGGGATAGGAACCGATGGCTGTTCCTCGTCGAACAACTTAGATATGGTGGAGGCAATGAAATTGGCTTCGCTTTTAGGAAAAGGCTGGCGTAAGGATCCGGAGGCGTTGACAGCCGGGGAGATGCTGGAGGCGGCCACTGCTGTGGGGGCTTCAATCGCCGGACTGAATGCCGGACGGATAGCCGAGGGCTGCCTGGCTGATTTGTGCCTGATCGATCTGAAGATGCCTGTTTTTGCGCCTAATTTCCATTTTGTGTCGAATCTGGTCTATGCCGCCAATGGTAGTTGTGTGGATACGGTTATTTGTAACGGACGGATTTTGATGGAGAATAAAAAAGTCGCAGGCGAAGAAGCTATCCTGGAGAAGGCCTCGGAGGTGGCTTATCGGTTGATGGAAAGATGAATGGGGGAGAAGTTATAGAAGAATAGCTCCATGCGTAACGCGGGGTCAATGGATATACAAACTGTTGCGCCACGTAGTGGTGCTATATTAGAATAGATACATTAAAAAATAAAGAATAGAAATATGATAAAAACTGAACACTACAAAGAGGCGGCTGATTATATCAGGGTGCGGATGAAGGGGGTGCCGGAGACGGCTATTGTGTTGGGGAGTGGCCTGGGGGCGCTGGCGGATCAGATTACGGATCCGGTGGTTATACCTTATAAAGAGATCCCTCACTTTATGACATCGACCGTGTCGGGGCATAAGGGCAATGTGATCTGCGGTAAACTGGGAAGCCGCGATGTAATCGCCATGCAGGGGCGCTTTCATTATTATGAAGGCTACACGATGCAACAGGTGACCTTCCCCATACGTGTGATGAAGTTGCTGGGTATTAAAAACCTGTTGGTGTCGAATGCCGCCGGAGGAATTAATACGTCGTTTAAGATTGGCGACCTGATGATCATACGCGATCATATCAATATGCAACCCAACCCGTTGATCGGTCCCAATAACGAGGACTTCGGCCCCCGCTTCCCGGATATGACGCGTCCGTACGACCGTGAACTGATCCGTCTGATGGAAGAGATCGCCGACACGCAGGGAGTGACTTTGAAGAAAGGCGTCTATGTGGGGCTGACAGGGCCTTCGTATGAGACACCGGCGGAGTATGCTTTCTTTGGAAAAGCGGGCGGAGACGCGGTCGGGATGAGTACGATTTCAGAGGTGATTGTGGCGCGCCATGCAGGGATACGGGTCTTTGGTATGTCGGTCATTACGAATGAAGGATATCATTTCGCTGATGATTTTATGAACGATGGAGCCGATGTGATTGTGCAGGCAAACCGTGCTGCTAACGTGATGACCCGCTTATTTACAGCCTTGGTCGAAAAAATCTGAAAAAACAGCGAAAAAACAGCGAAGAAAGTTTTGTGAAAAAGAAAAATCACTCTATCTTTGCAGCCGTTATTGCGAAAGTAGCTCAGTTGGTAGAGCATAACCTTGCCAAGGTTAGGGTCGCGGGTTCGAATCCCGTCTTTCGCTCTGGCGTACAAGGGAGGTAAGAGGTTCTCCTTTTTTTGTATTGGAAATGCCCAGGTGGCGGAATTGGTAGACGCGCTCGTTTCAGGTGCGAGTGTCGCGAGACGTGCAGGTTCGAGTCCTGTTCTGGGCACCCCTTATTACGCGCAGGTGGTGGAATTGGTAGACACGCTACTTTGAGGGGGTAGTGCCGGTTACGGCGTGTGAGTTCAAGTCTCATCCTGCGTACAGCCTCAGATAACTATTTTTTCTTCCGCTTCTGTTCAAGATGCTATGTTCCGGAGAAGGGAGATTTCTTAATTATATTTTCGGGTGAAAGTTGTATGCTTCAGTAAAAATGTATATCTTTGCGCCCTATTTGTTTAGAAAAAGAATAAAATAAATAAAGAGATGTCTAAGATTTGTCAAATTACCGGAAAGAAAGCAATGGTTGGCAATAACGTTTCTCACTCCAATCATCGGACGAAACGTAAATTCAATGTTAACCTGTTTACAAAAAAGTTCTACTGGGTAGAACAGGATTGTTGGGTTAGCCTCAATATTTCAGCCGCAGGATTGCGTACGATCAACAAAGTTGGATTGGATGCCGCGATCAAACAAGCCGCTGAAAAAGGTTTTTTAAACGCATAATGTCGGAGGAAATAGAAAATGGCAAAAAAAGCAAAAGGCAATAGAGTACAGGTGATTCTGGAATGTACCGAACACAAAGAAAGCGGTATGCCGGGTACGTCAAGATATATCACAACAAAGAATCGGAAAAACACAACGGCTCGTATGGAGTTGAAGAAATACAATCCGATCCTGAAGAGAATGACATTGCACAAAGAAATTAAATAATAGGAGATTAAACAATGGCAAAGAAAGCAGTTGCAACTTTTAAGAAAGGTGACGGCCGTACCTATTCCAAGGTAATCAAAATGGTTAAGTCTCCGAAGACAGGCGCCTATATCTTCCAGGAAGAGATGGTTCCTAATGAAGCTGTGAAAGATTATTACGCGAAATAAGTCGCGGTTAGAAAGGATATCTAAAACTTCTTTTCCACGGGATGTGGGGAAGAAGTTTTTTTGTTTCCTGATCTTTCCTGTTTTTATAAGAGGTGGCGGTCGTACGAATAGAATTATTTATTACTTTTGCTCCACTTAGCCGGAAGAGGTTTGTGGGTCAACCCGTTGCTCTTTTGATGTTTAAAAAGAATATGTATAACAGAAAAAATATAGAACCATGAGATTTGATGTATCCAGCACAGCGCTATTGTCCCGTTTACAGTCTATTAGTAAGGTGATCGCATCCAAGAATTCTTTGCCGATTCTGGATAGTTTTCTTTTTGATTTGAATGGTGATAAGCTGACAATAACCGCTTCTGACGCGGAAACCCGTATGGTTACTTCGGTGGAAGTGATGAACGTACAGGGCGAAGGCCTGTTTGCCATTACAGCTAAAAACCTGTTGGAACCGTTGAAGGAGCTGCCGGAACAACCGCTTACTTTCGATATTAATGAGAGTAGTATGGAGGTGTTGATTCACTTCCAGAATGGTAAATACAGCTTTATCGGACAGAAGGGCGATACCTATCCGCAACAAAAACCGCTGAAGGAGAACGCCATCTCGCTGACCATCGACAGCCAGAAGTTATTGAGTGGTATCAGTCGCTCGCTGTTTGCGACCGCCGACGACGAACTTCGTCCGGTGATGAATGGGATCTATTTTGATATACATACGGACGATCTGACGTTTGTGGCTTCTGACGGGCATAAATTGGTGCGCCTGCGTAACCTGGCTATTCAATCGCCGGAGAGAGCCTCGTTTATTCTTCCTAAAAAACCGGCCAATCTATTGAAGGGTGTGCTTGGAAAAGAGACAGAAGAGGTGAAGATTACCTTCGATGAGAACAACGCTTATATTATCTGCCAGTCGTTTGAGATGGTATGTCGTCTGATCGAAGGGCGTTATCCGAACTATAATAGTGTGATTCCTCAGGAGAACCCTTATAAGGTGAATATCGACCGCCTCTCTTTCCTGAATGCCTTGAAGCGTGTTTCCGTATTCTCCAATCCGGCAAGCAGTTTGGTGAAGTTGCAGCTTTCGGCCAATCAGATGGTTGTTTCCGCACAGGATATCGACTATTCTACTTCTGCAGAAGAGACGATTGTTTGCCAGTTTGACGAAGCGGAAATGAGTATCGGATTTAAATCGACCTATCTGATCGAGATCCTTAGCAATATAAACTCGGAAGAGGTGATACTGGAACTGGCGGATCCTTCCCGTGCCGGACTCATCGTGCCATCGGAAAATGAAGAAAACGAAGATCTTCTGATGCTGCTTATGCCGATGATGTTGAATGATTAACAACCGATAAATGCAATTAAACCTTAGAAACCCGTTGGTCTTCTTCGATTTGGAGACCACGGGTATCAATATTGTGAAAGATCGTATTGTCGAGATTTCCTACGTGAAAGTCTTCCCTAACGGCAAGGAGGAGGGCAAGACTTATCGGATAAATCCCGGTATGCCTATCCCGCCGGAGTCGACCGTTTTCCACGGTATAACGGATGAGGATGTAAAAGACTGCCCGACCTTTAAAGAAATTGCCCGGAACCTGGCGTCCGAAATAGAAGGATGCGACCTGGCTGGGTTCAACTCCAATCGTTTTGATATTCCTTTGCTGGCGGAAGAATTCCTGCGGGCAGAGGTGGATATAGACTTCCGCAAGCGAAAGTTTATTGATGTGCAGACGATTTTCCACAAAATGGAACAGCGCACCCTGTCGGCTGCCTATAAATTCTATTGCCATAAAGAGCTGGAAAATGCACATACGGCTGAAGCCGACACAAAGGCAACCTATGAAGTATTGAAGGCTCAGCTCGATCGTTATCCGGAATTGGAGAATGATATGGCTTTTCTGGCTAAGTTCTCAAGCCATAACAACAATGTCGACTTCGCAGGACGCGTAGTCTATGATGATAATGGAGTAGAGGTGATCAACTTCGGGAAATACAAAGGGCGCCCGGTGGCTGAAGTCCTGGAGGCGGATTCGGGTTATTATGGCTGGATCCTGGGAGGCGATTTCCCCTTAGATACCAAAAAAGTATTTACTGAAATAAAGCTGCGCGGTTTTAATTCCAAATAACCATGGATAATTTTGATTTTTGTAATCCGGTAAGGGTGGTCTTCGGAAAAGGAATGATTGCCCGCTTATCGACACTTATTCCTGTGTCTGAACGTGTATTGTTGTTATATGGTGGCGGAAGCATCCGTAAGAACGGGGTGTACGACCAGGTGGTAAACGCATTGCAAGGCCATCGGGTGGTTGAGTTTGGTGGTGTCGAAGCCAACCCACATTACGAAACCTGTATGCAGGCGGTGGAACTGGTGCGTAAAGAAAAACTGACCTTTATCCTGGCCGTTGGTGGCGGTTCTGTGGTGGATGCCGCGAAGTTTATAGCCGCTTCCGTTTGTTTTGAGGGTGATCCTTGGGCGATTCTCTCTGAAGGAAAGGCGATAGAGCAGGCCTTGCCTATCGGAGCGGTGATTACTCTGGCAGCGACAGGCTCTGAGATGAACCACCGGGCAGTGATCACTCGTGTTTCGAGTGGTGAGAAACTGAATTTTGCCAGTCCGAAAGTCTACCCGCAGTTTGCTGTTTTAGATCCCGAAGTAACCTATTCTTTGCCGCTCCGGCAGGTGGCTAATGGGGTGGTAGACTCGTTTATTCATGTGATAGAGCAATACCTTACCTATCCGGTGAATGCCAAAGTGCAGGATGCATTTTCGGAAGTGTTGATGACGGTGATCGTGGAAGAGGGGCGGAAAGTGCTGAAAGATTCCAATAACTATGATATACGAGCCAATCTGATGTGGGCGGCAACCAACGCTTTGAACGGATGGATCGGGCAGGGTGTGCCACAGGACTGGTCGTCGCACCGCATTGGTTATGCCATGACGGCACAGTTTGGTCTGGATCATGCCCAAACCCTGGCGGTGATTCTGCCGGGCGTGATGACCTATATGCAGAAAGAAAAGGCGGAAAAGATCATGCGCCTGGGAGAGGTGGTCTTTGATATTACCGAAGGAGAGCCCCGGGAACGCGTACTAAAGAGTATCGAAGCCTGCGAATCCTTCTTCCGGGAGATGGGTATTCAGACACGTCTTTCCGATTATGGCATCCGCGAATCCGATTTGGATAGCCTTGTCTCTCAAGTGAAACAGATGGATTGGCATTTGGGCGAACATGCCAATATCGATGATAAGGTAGCCCGGGATATACTGATGTTGCGGTTGTGAAAACCATTTTCCCTGTTTTTCTATTGCTTTTCGTCTTGCAGCGTAAAGTAACTCTTCTATGGCTCTACTTTGGTAAGAACTGATTGTCATAATGTAAAGAAAAAGTCTCTTTTTGCTTACATTTTTGCTGATTAACATGAAATATATTGATAAAGATTGTTTGAAAATAAAGTTGTGTAAAACAAATGCCTATATTCGCAAAGTAAATATTTGTCCAACACAATTTAAAGTACAATTTTTATGAAAAAGGTTTTTTTGTTTTTATCCGTTGCTGCGCTGCTACTTAGTGGATGTGGTGATGACGAAGTGAGGGTGGGATCTGTAACCGTAACGGCTACATCCACGGAGTTTATTGTTGGTAATGCGCTGCCTACTTTAACGGCTGTGGTTACTCCTGATGATGCGGATAACAAAACCGTTACCTGGTCTTCCAATAAACCGGAGATTCTGGCTGTAGATGTCGAAACAGGCGTTTTAGAACTGAAAGTTACCGATTTGGAAGAATCGGAAGAAGTGAAAATCACAGCTATGGCCGACGGTCAGTCTGATGATGTTACCATTACGGTAAAAGGGCTGATCTCCTATTATGAAATTCTTGATTTCTCGAGTGAATTCGGACTGTTGGTTCTTGACCGTAACGTTGGTGCGACTGCTGCTTACGACAAGGGTGCTGCAGATAATACAGCAGCTAACGGTAACTTCTATCAGTTAGGAAGAAATGTGGTTGTTGCAACAGGAGCGACGGAAGCTGCGAATGCTGAGTTTGATGCCAATTGGACTGCCGAATCTGCAGGCTATGTAGATTGGTCAGTACCGGCAAATACTCCCTGTCCGAAAGGTTGGGGCGTTCCAAATCAGACGCAATTTGTCGCTATGATGAAGCTTTTGGAGAATTATAACATTGATTTGGTTGATTTTGATATGATCACTAAGGAAGAATATGATGCTGCGAAGGCTGCTAATGCTAAAATGAAATTAGCGAAGTCTGGTTATTTCCGCGAGGCTTCTAAAAAATATCTTCCCGGTGCGGAGGCCTTTTGGTCGGCGGCTTACCATACATCAGGTGCTCCATGGGGTTATGTTCATAATCTTTTCCCCAATAAATCAAGGGAAACTGCCAAAGTTGCCATGCCTATTCGTTGTGTGAAGGCTGCTCCTTAATCAACGTTTATCTTATACAGCCAAGCTACATGGACACTGTTCCCATGTAGCTTGGCTTCTTTTCTCTTCTGAACGCATGAGTACGATCTTTTGCGTGAGTCAAATTTATTTCTCAATATTACCGGTATGCACATCGGAAACATTACTTTTATTAAATCGACCGCTATACTGGTTTTGTTATGCGGTATAAGCTTTCTCTGCCCTTTCGAAATGTTTGCGCAGAGTGTATCCCGCACAGATTTTGAAGGGGTTGTACTGGATAAGAACAGCCGGGAGCCGATCATTGGAGCAACAGTGAACCTGCCTCAATACGGGTTGTGGGCTGTCACAAATATAGATGGGGAGTTTATCTTTAAGAACGTCCCCGAGGGAGAAACCGCGATAGCATTCCAGTATGTTGGAATGGTCAAACTTGAAACGCGAACAACAATAAGTAAACAAACAGGCAATATTCCCCGATTTTATATGGAGGAAGCCAATTTCGGGATTGAGGAAATCACCGTAGTTGCCAAATCGAATAAAACGGGAGCTTCGACAGCATCGACCATATCACGTTCAGCCATCGATCACTTGCAGGCGACCAGCCTAAGTGACGTATTGGAGCTGTTGCCGGGTCAATTAGCCTCTAATCCATCCTTGACATCAGCCTCCAAGCCGAGCCTGAGACAGGTGCAAAGCGATGGGCTAAATAGTATGGGCACATCGATTGTGATAAATGGTGTCCCGGTATCTAACAACGCCAACCTGCAGGTAGGGAATACAGCCACTGACGGTGTATTGACCACCGGATATACCTCTACGGCTGGTTCTGGAACAGATATGCGACGCATTTCGGCGGATAATATAGAATCGGTGGAAGTTATACGGGGCATACCTTCCGTAGAATATGGTGACCTTACTTCCGGCGTGATCATTGTTAATCCGAAAGCCGGCAAGTCGCATTATCAAGCGCGCCTTAAGATTAATCCCACCTTGACACAGGCCTCGGTAAGCAAAGGATTTGCTGTAGGTAAAAAAGATGGAAGCCTGAGTGTGGATTTCGACTACGCAAAATCGCTTGCCGATGAGAGACGCCCTTATCAGGGTTTTCAGCGCGTAACGGCTAATATGCTCTATTCGCGTACGTTTTTAGACAACATACGCACGACCTCCGGGCTGCGATTCTATTCCGACTTGGATGCGCAAAAGCTTGACCCGTCGGATATCAAATACCAACGCAAACGCTCGTCGGAGAATACGGGCTTCAATTTCAATACGAATATCTTGTGGTCGTTGAATCAAGATTTTCTGAAGTCTGTCCGTTTCAATGTTTCAGCTGATTATGCCGAGCAAAAAGGGTATACCCAGGAGATAAAAGGGAATTTCGGTTATATGGTCACATCAGCTATGCTGGATGGCACGGTAGCCTCCAACCGTTCAGAACAGGTAGTAAGAGCAGATGGACAGCTTGTGACAAATACAGATCAACCCGGACGGGAAGCACTTACCAATATTCTTCCGTATGAATTTCTGACGCAGATGACCACCTACGGTAAACCTCTGAATATCTTTGCCAAGGCAGTAGCAAATATGTTTACTGAATTCGGAGGTTTCGACAATCGGATTGTGGCAGGTGCAGAGTGGAGAACGGATGTGAATTTCGGGCGTGGTAAGGTTTTCGATCCGCTGATGCCTCCCACTGCAGGGTTGCGGATGCGTCCTTATAAAGATATTCCGGCGCTCAACCAGTTGTCGGTATATGTGGAAGACAATGTCTCCAAAACGATTGCCGGACGGGATCTTAAATTACAGTTGGGTCTTCGTTATGATATGATACAGCCGGGACGTAACGACGGTGGGAATGTGTTCTCGCCACGCTTTAATGCCTCTTACGAAATTATTCCCAAGACCCTGACCATACGGGGCGGATGGGGGATTACTGCAAAAGCGCCGCCGTTGGTTTACCTCTATCCTGCTCCGGCCTACTTTGACTTTATCAATTTCAATAATATCGGTGCGGCAGGTCTTGCGGACGAACAGAAGTTGAGCATTGTCACCACGAAAGTGTTCGATACCTCTAACTCAAGCTTGAAAATTGCGAAGAATACCAAAAGCGAAATAGGATTTGAATTTGAACATGGAGGAATGAGCTTCTCGGTGACGGTTTTTTTGGAAAAACTGAAAAATGGCTACTCGTTCTCGACCGACTTTAGCTCGTACCATCTTTTTGAACTGGTGAAATACAGGGGGACGGAACGCCCGGGTACCTATCCGGCATTGACGGTGGATCCGGCTGCCACGAAGAATATGGTAATGAGCTATAATACGCCAATGAATAACCGGGTGAATCAAACGAAAGGTCTTGAATTCGACTTTGATTTCGGTCGAATAAATGCTATCCGTACCTCGTTTGTCTTCAATGGTGCTTGGATGAAGAGTGAGATGTATTCCACCACGCCCTCTTTCTTTCAGAAAAATCCTGACGCTGACGGTAATTACAAAGATATTGGTGTTTACGGAGCCGGCGATGGAAGCAGCTACGAACGATTGTCGACCAATCTTCGTATTATCCACAATATACCGAAAATCAGCTTTGTAGTCTCCCTGTCAATACAGACTATATGGAGCGACAAACATACATACCTTGGATTGGATAATACAACGCCGATAGGGTATATGTCGGTACAAAACGGATTAAAGTATATTGCCCTTAATCCCGGCGATGTGATCAATCCGGATATACAGAAGCAGATACTGGAAAGCCGTTACATTACCGAATCCTATAATCCATTATGGCTTTTTAACTTGCGCTTGACCAAAGAAATACGCAATACGCTTGGGTTTACTTTCTTCTTGAATAATGTGTTTATGAACCAGCCACTCGAAGAGAGTAAACGAAATCCCGGGAACTATACGCTTCGTAATCCGAAGCAGTTCTTTGGTGCAGAAGTTTGGGTCAAATTTTAAAGTTTGCAACAATGAAAAATAAGACAAGAAATAGTATATTTTATGTCGCGATCCTATTTTGGATATTCGCTACCTCCTGCCGTGAGGACAATGCCCCCGATTCGTATTTTGTGGAACCATTTGAAATACATCTTACCTACGAAGGATTGGGGGAAAGCCGGGCATTTACGAATCTGTTTGATGTCACCTTAACTAACAACACAGAACAGTTTACCTATAAATTTACCAGTGACGAATGGGGTAAACTGATGCTTGAAAAGCTGATGCCGGGTGAGTATACCATTAATATCATGGGTGAACTGACCGCAGAGGAGGTCGCCTGGATAACAGGGGAAGCGGATGCGAAAAAAGCACCGCTCGCTGGATTTGTGTCGGGCGTAAACCTGAAGTTGGGGGCGGCCAGTACGCTCGATCCGATTAAGCTGATACCGAGCACCAGTAGCTCGATTATATTCAAGGAGTTGTATTATGCCGGTTCGCGAACGCTGAGTAACGGTACCTACCGTAACGACGGATTCTTTTCCATATACAACAATTCCCTGGCTCCGATAGAAATCAACGATCTCTATATAGGTATGGTTGAAAATTTCGGTGGTATAGGCCAGGCAGGGCCGCTGTGGCCCGGAGAAGAACTGGGCAATTACCAACACATATACCTCAAAAGTGCTTGGAAGATCGTTGCTGGAGAAGAACCGGTAGGGATTGGCCCGGGACAAACACTGACCATTGCTGTCATGGCGGCTCCACATAATAAAGATGCGCAATACAACCTTAATTCGCCGGTAGACCTCTCTGCTGCTGATTACGAGGCATACAGCAATGATCCACGGAATCCGAATATCGATTTCCCGGCTCCGAATATGAGACTCGCTTTCTGGCCCGATTATGCCTTCCTATGGAGAATGGGGGTTTTTGGACAGGGAATGGTGCTGATTGCTGCTGCAGCGGACGAGTTTGAAAACTTTGACGTATTGGCGGTTCCGGAGTCTTTTCAGGATCCGTTCGAGAATGAAGAGTACTGGTTGTGCAAGAAAGTCCCCATTTCTTACGTAATAGATGCGGTAGACCTAATACAAAATTCAACGGTAACCAACACAAAACGTTTTCCGCCGTCGCTTGATGCCGGATTTGCAACCGTGGCGGGAACTTATCTCTCGAAAAGCGTGATTCGCAAGGTTAAGGAGCGTGTGGGTGGTATAGCTATTTATCAGGATACAAACAATTCAACAGAAGACTTCGTAATAAACGATACTCCTTTGTCTGAATAGTAAAACGAAAGTCAATGAATATCAATAAATATATACTCGTATTTCTAGCGGCCATCTCTATAAGGGTATCCGCGGTCGGTGCTCATCCTGTCGATACATTGACGGCTGGAGGCAACCCATTTGTACTCGAACAGTTCAAGAAGACCAACCCTTTAGCGGGGCTGGATAATGCTTCTGCTGTTATGTTGGGAGAGCGGTTATTGTATGCTGATGTTTCACTCGGAACGGAGATTGGGAATGGTAGTTTTCATCGTCCACAACAACCCAAACGTGTGAACAATTACCTCTTTTCCGCTGAGGGCTCGGCCTACCTTGGTTCGTTTTATGTCAGTGGCGGTTTCCGGTTTCAGCAGGCCAAAGAAAGAGAGGTGCAATTCAATTCAATATTCAACCCCTACCGAGGTACTCCCTACATTATTGCCGATAGTACAGGAGGTAACTGGACCAAACAATCGTATGCCATGTGGGCGAAACTGGCCTCTCCGTTTGTCAACGATCGGCTCTCTTTCGGGCTGACGCTGGGATTGGATGTGAACCGTGGAGCAAAGAAGATCGATCCGCGTCCCCAGTCGAATACGAATCGCATAGATATCGCTCCTTCTGTTACCCTGCGGCTGGCGGAGAAACATTCACTAAGTGCGAGTTTTCTCTACAGTCGTTTCCGGGAAAATGTAAACCTAATGCTCTATGATTCGGGAGAATCCCAAAAGATCTATCTGTTGAAAGGTATGGGGCAATATACCTATGATATTTTTAGCGGCAATGACCGTGAACGTAAATATGCGGGAGACAGTTATGGCGCTGCTGTCGACTATATCTTTCTATCTGACAGAGTCAGTTTGGTGGCTGGAGGCAAGTATAATAACTATCTTGAGGATGCATCCGATATTGAGAATAATAAGCCGCGACTACGGGGGCGGTTGTATGAAACAGACTGGCAAGGATATTTCCATCTGACGCTCAAGGGAAATCGTGCATGGCATACCGTGAAAGCAAGTTACGCATGGCAGGAACGCTCGGGTAGGGAGGTTATTCAGGTATTCAATTCTTCACCGGAGGTAAACGCCTGGGTAATGCAGTCTGAAGCTCCGCGTCGTTCGGTCGTGGCAACCAGCCGGGCGGGAATTGAATATGCGCTTTACCTTTCGCCAACACGGGAAGGATATCACCGTTGGCGGTTTGCAGTAGGAAGTTCCTGGACGGATTTCTCCGACGATTATAAAGTGCTCGATTCTTATATCCGTTACCAATCTGCTTTGACCACCCTGTCGGTGGAAAGAATTATACCCGGAGAAACCTGCTATTTTAAGATCGGACTTGACGGGTCGTATAACGGGGTCTGGGATCGTGATGTGAACTATACAGTTAGGGAGGAAAATGATCAGATAATTGGTGAGAAACTAATAAATCCCGATTATCAGATTATGACTTCTCATTTTGTCTCCGGATTCCTAAACCTAACGGCAGGCTACGAGTTGAAGAACGACCGCAGTATTTGGCTCAAGGTGGGTGGAGGGTATCTGAAGACCAGCGATGAACGGAGTCGTACAGATTTCCGGGTTTCGTTGGGTTACACATTCTAAAAACTAATAAGGCATCACGATGTTAACAATAAAAAGGTTTATTCTTCTTTTACTGCTGCTACTGCCGTTTGCAGATGCGATACAGGCACAACAAATTCCTTATTCGCCGGAAAGCTTATTGCCGTTCGATCCTAATGTAAAAAAGGGAACGCTGCCCAACGGGCTGACCTATTACATCCGTAATAACCATGTGCCGGCTGACAAAGTAGAACTGCGCTTAATGATTAACGCCGGATCTATCCTGGAGGAAGAACAGCAACAGGGGCTTGCTCATTTCTTAGAACATCTTTCATTCAAAAAGACAAAACTCTTTCCAGAAGGCGATATGATCCGTCGGTTGGAGGAGGTAGGTGTTCGTTTCGGGCATGAACTTAATGCGTATACCTCTTTCGAAGAAACGATCTATTATCTACCCATTGCTTCCGAACACCTGAATTTAGGTCTTTCGGTACTGAAGGAATGGGCTGTGAACCTTTCGCTGACCGATGAAGAGATAGACAAGGAAAGAGGGGTTATTCTTGAAGAATTAAGATTGGGCGACAATGCTGGAAAACGCCTGCGTGCGCAATACCTACCCATCCTGATGGAGGGTTCGCTCTATCCCGAACGGATGCCTATCGGGAAGTCTGAGGTGCTCGAAACATTTCCTTATGAAGAGTTACGTAGTTTTTATCATCGTTGGCATCGCCCGGAACTGATGGCTGTTGTGGCAGTGGGGCATATCGACCCGATAGAAACAGAGAAAAAGATAACAGAGCTTTTCGGCGATATACCTACCACACCGGCCGGTACGCTTTCGCGTCCCCTTACGGTAGTCCCCGACCATGCACAAGCAAAGGCCGTTGTGGCAACCGACCCGGAAACGCGGGGATGCTCAGTCGAAATATCATACAAGCATATCCCCAGGCAAGCCGTAACCCAACGCGATTATGTCGAACAAAATGTGTTTGACGCACTCTATGCCTCCATGATGAATGGTCGATTGAGTGAATTGGTCTCCTCTATGGAGAATCCTCCTTTTTCGGATCCTCAGGCGGGCTATTCCAATTATTTCCGCGGGGTGGATACCTATTCTGTCTATGCACGGACAACTCCCGGTGATGTGATCCGCACTTTGCAGCAGCTTGCCGTGGAGGATGAACGGGTTTTGCGACATGGATTTACAGAAACCGAACTTGACCGTGCTAAGGCCAAAATGCTGAGACGATTTGAGCGTTATTATAATGAACGAGACAGAACAGCATCCGACCTGCTGGCAGATGACTACCAACTCAATTTTCTTTCGGGAATACCGATGCCCGGTGCCGCTTTCGAATATGGACTGTTGCAGACGGTGTTGCCCGGTATCACTGCCGAACAGATTTCGGCAAAGGCAAAAGAGTATATGACCCGGAAAAATAGAACCGTGGTTGTGACGGGATCAGAAAAAGATGGAGTCGTATATCCTTCAACGGAAGAATTGATTGCTATACTCGATGAGGTAAAGAGTCTGGAGATAGAACCATACGATGATGGTGAGGTGGTCACGGAGTTAATGTCTTATACGCCTGCACCCGGCAAAATCCTATCGCAACGCTATTTCGAGGATGTCGATCTGTACGAATGGGAACTTTCGAACGGAGCCAAGGTTGTATTTAAGATGACCGATTTCAAGAACGACGAGATATTGTTTCGCTCTACCTCCGACGGTGGATTCAGCATGTACCCGGAATCGTACGATATGTCTGCCCTCTATGCCACGCGCATTCAAGATAAGAGTGGAGTGAACGGGATAAACAATACACAGTTGATGCGTCTTATGGCGGGCAAAGTGATCTCGATTACCCAGTCGTTGGTGATGTATAACGAGTCGATGTCGGGACGTTTCTCACCGAATGACGCGCAGGATTTTTTCCAATTAGTCTATCTTTATCACACAGCACCCTATTTCGACCGTGCAGAGTTTGATAAACTGATGCGTCAGGAGAAAGCTGACTATGAAAGTTTGCTGGTAACACCGGAAAATTATTTCGGTTACCAGATCAACGAGGTGATTAATAATGGCAATCCGCGGCGAAACCGATGGCCGGTTCCGGATAACTTAAACCAGGTGGATTTCGATAAGGCGGTAGAAGTTTATAATTCCCGCTTCGGCAATGCGGCTGGCTTTACATACTGCTTTGTGGGAAATATCGATACCGTCGCTTTGCGCCCTCTGGTGGAGACTTACCTGGCAGGAATCCCTGGCGATCAGGAAACTAAACCATGTATTGTGGAACAGTATTTTTCTTCCCCTCGTCTTCGCAAAACCTATACATATCATAAAGGAAACGATGAAAGCAAAGCCCGTGTCTCGCTACGTTTCATCAAGGACGCTGTTTGGGATAAAGAGACGGAATTTGCCTATCGTCAGTTCGTCGAGATATTAAATACGCGTATTTTTGAGACTTTGCGCCTCGAAATGAGCGGCATATACGGAGCGTCGGTTAGCGGGAAAATGGCTCAGGCACACGAACAGGAGGCGAGTCTTTCTATAACGTTCGGTACGAACACAGAAGCCTATAAACAGCTAACGGAAAGAGCTGTGTTCGAACTTAAGAAGCTTTTAGCCGAAGGCCCTTCGGAAGAAGAGGTGGCGCGGGCGAAAGAGAAGTTAAGGGTTGCTCACAACACTGCTTTGAGGCAGAATGCCCGCTGGTTGATCGACATAATGAATGCGTACCGTTATAATGAAAAAGTCGATAGTCCGCAGGAACGTTTGCAGGCTATTGAATCGCTCTCTTCCGACCAGATTCGTCAAGCAGGGCTTCAGTATGTCGATACTGATAATTATCTGGAGTTTCTCCTTTTACCGGAGTAACAGATTCCCTTTAGAAATCGTACGCTTTGAAGTGTCGAAAAAGAATGTTATGCTACAAGATAAACATATTATATTGGGTGTAACCGAGAAATATTGATGTTGCGGTTGTAAAATCTGAAACGCCCTTTCTGTATCATCGCAATTAGTGATTTTTAATCAGCAGTGTTGCTAATTCGGGATAATCAGTTGTGATGAAGTCAACACCCAGTTCAATCATTTCTGCTAGTTCGCCTGGCGTGTTGACTGTCCAAACATTTACTGTTTTTCCTAAATCTTGCATTTGTGCGACCCAGCTTTTATTAGCCCGAATGGTTTCTATGTAATAATCCATATGAAGCCCCAACTCATTTAATTGTTGCGGCGGACAGGCTCCACCCAGATAAGCCACCGTAGCATCAGGTTGTAATTCCAACATTTTTTTGCAAATCTCTATATTGAATGCAATATATTCTACTTGGTCGGCGATGCCGGATGCCTGAACTAACTTCTGTGTTTCCGTTACTATACGGTGATTGTTGGCTGCATTTTTATGCGTTTTGATTTCCAGTATCAATCGGGTTGACGGGTCTTTCTTGCCCTGTTCCAGGAAATCTTCTAATGTGGAAAGCATTTCTCCTTTGCGTAAAGCAATATCTTTTAATTGATTAAATGTTGCCTCTTCTATTTTGAGGTTATTGATTGAGTCATCATGATTTATAACAATCTTTCCATCTTTCGTTATCCATAGATCAAACTCTGCGCCGTAAACACCGATTTCTTGTGCTTTTTTTAGTGCGGCAACAGAGTTTTGTGGTGATCCGGTGGTCCAATATCCGCGATGGGCAATAACCTTGGGCTTTTTCGGTAATTTGTTGACCACTTTGAGTGTCGTAAAACCTAAGTCCATTTCTTTTTCATCCCGCACAACGAAGAATCGATATTCTCCTGATGTAAAGCCTTTCGGTATTGTGATTGTTACATGGTTTTCGGTAATATGTCCATCGCAGATATATATGTTTTCAGCGCAGGAAGTAGATTCCAATTTTATCTTATCACCCGATTTAAACCCTTTACCTCTGATGATGTACTCTCCTTCCTGTAAGACTTGTTTGGGAGTAAGAGATATTTCCGTAATATGGATTCCATTCAGTTCGGGTTGCAAATCTTTTAATTCATTCCATAGTAATTCTATCTCTTTGGCTATTAACGGTCTGTCGTAAAGACGAGCAATGGCTACCTCTCCTTGCCAGGGCGTTTCTCCTCCACCGGGGGAGGCGTCGGCACCTATGCCAAACCATTGACAGGTCGCAGCAGGAAAATTAAAATTTCCTTGGGTGTTTTCTGTTGCTTTAAGCACACCATCTACATATATAAAAGCCTTTCCTTCTTCTTTGTTCCAAACGCCTACAATATGATAATATCGGCCTTTCTCAGGTGATACCCCACTGTTTGTCCAAACATATCCACTGCCTATGTGAGGCAGGAAGACGAAAGAGTTGTTTCTTGCATGATTGCCCACCAAAAAACCGGTGCCTCCTCCTTCATGCGTGCTAAACATTTTTATTTCCTGATCGGGTAGTGGAGTGTCTGTCTCCAATAGGCAGAAGGTCTCCATGGTATGCCCGTCAGCAATAGCCTCCTTCAGTTTCTGATTGGAAGAATAGTCGATTTTGTAATATCCCGATGATATGGTTGTGCCAGTGTGTTTGAATCGTGCGATGTGACGATTGTATGTGGTGTTATATGCGGTGCATAGCCCGTCTCCTTTTAGGGTTGTCACCTTTATACTTTCAGAAGCAATATTATCCGCCGTACCGTCTGTTTTGAAAACTAAATCAATCAGGTCTGCTTTGGGCATTTGCGCCTTTGCCTGAGAAAGAAGGATCGACTGTTTAGCGTTTGGCAAGGAGGATAGGCCGAATGTTATGGTGGTAATACGCTGGTTATCCGTTGGATTTGCTGAAACTTTCAATATTAGACTTGTATCCGTTTGGGCTTTTTCTGTTAACCAATCGCTCGAAAGCGTATACTCCCACTTTGGTGCATTGGTTGTAACGGCAAATGTGACTTCTCCACCCTGAGCCGGTAATTCCGACAGAGTGGTTGGTGTGGCAAACAACGTTAACGGCGCTTCTACATCTTTGTTACTGCAAGAGAAGGACATACATATCAATAATATGATAAATAGTATGTCCACAACAGGTGCGACTTTTTGCATATTATTTAAATCAGTTAAGTATTAGAAAAAGCAGGCCTTTCTCAAAAGAGGCTTGGAACTATACTTAAATAGGCACATCAAGATATACTTTGTTTTACTATTCTGACGCTACATTTGCACTTTCACCCACTTGAAATACTTGCGACATGCTATTAAGCTACTTTTTCATAGGGGGTAAAGGTACAAAAAGGATATAATTAAACCAAATCTCCAATTCGTGCGTCTATGAGCAGTGTGTTCCGGGAGTTTTCTATCGTCGAGGGGGGGGGGGGGGGGGGTGGGGGGGGGGGGGGGGGGGGGGGGTGGTGGGGGGTGGGGGGGGGGGGGGGGGGGGGGGCGCGGGG
>NZ_JARXWI010000004.1 GCF_029893085.1 Parabacteroides sp. PFB2-10 | reverse complement strand
TCTCTTTTATCTCACACCCACTTCAGGCATCAAAACAAGAAATTAAGGAGAAAAAAGAAGCAAATGATCTCACATTTGCGGGTGCAAAGATAGGGGTTAATTTCTTTCTAAACAAAATTTATTTGAAGGTTTTTTTAGAAAAAGTTGCAACAAAACAAGTAAGAAGCTGATAATAGATTGGTTAGATGGGCACTTTTTTTTCGAAAAGAACAGAAAGAATGCCTGAAACTGAAATATAGAGCCCCTACCCCGTCGGGATCCGTCTTGCAAGGGCATGAAGGGCTCTTGTATATATAAATATGTATATAGTAGAAACGGAGGGCTGGGAATAGGGAGAAAATAGTCGAAAGTCAAAAACCGAAGTGTAAGCAAAAAGAGGCGTTTTCTAACGAATTGGGGCACTTTTGCTTACACTTCGGTTTGTTAAAAAATGTTTCTCCCGGGAGTTTGTCTCCAAAGTCCCGGTTTTTTGGAAAAATTCTCCTGCCGAAATATCAAATTGTCAAATTGCAATCGCTTAGCCGAAGGCGTAAAGCAAAAGCAAAAACGAAAACAAACACCATCACAAAAGCACGATATGACTGAATTTCATACGTTGACGATTTATCTTTTGTATAGTAAGATGCAGGAGAGGGGCTATTTCCCATACACCTCAAGCATTTTCTTCATATCAGCTATCATCTCTTCTCTCAACCATAGTGGGGAGAGAATTTCTATTTCATTTTTATGAGAGAGGAGCTCCTGTTGAAAATCATAAGTCGGACGTAAGAGGTATTCAAAGACAGCATATTCACCCGTCGTTTCCACCTCTTTTTGGGTATGATGCAAAGGCAAAGCGCGCAGATATTTCGATTTATTGCCGTATGCTTTGATCCGTATCTGCTCGATATCATACTCCTCATCTACTATAATGCCAAAGCTTCCGTCAAAATAGTCCTGCGGATCGAAACGAGGAGGGTATTTAAACTGTTGATCTGTTTGTCTTAATTGCCGAATTCGATCTAAGGCGTAAATACGTTTCTGCTTCTCCGGATTATGGGCAACCACGTACCAGCGTTGCTTAAATACTTTCACACAAAGAGGTTCGATTTCAAACGTACTCGGCGTATCCCTCCAATAGGACTGATAGGAAATCTCCACCACCAGGTTGTCGCGCATCGCTTCAATCAGCGGCGTCAGATATGCTCTCCCCGACGGGATGTATTCAAACAGAATTCTATTTTTCAGCTTATGACTTTCATTGATCAGATTATTAACCGCAAAGGTATTTAATAGCCAGCTGCGCACACCTCCTCGTTTCATATCGTCTGCGTTTTCGATATAATAGGTGTATCCATCGCGCTTATCGCATTCGATATTGATATCAAACATTTGTTCTATCGCCTTGCGATGGTTGTGAAAGGTGCGCAAAGGAAGGTCTTCCCCATCAAGATTCAACTGTGATCGCAGCCAATACTCATTGATTTCTTCGAAGGTTATTTTCCCTTTTCGATAGATCATATCCACCAACCAGACATAGCGATTGAAGAGGTTGGAGGTGGTATCTTTACTTGATTTTTTTTGTTTCATCTGTTTTTATTTTAAAATAATCTGTACATATGCGCAGTTCTTCTCTTTTTCAGCAAAGATAGAAGAATCATGCGCCAAATAACAGCATAGGTGATGTTTTATCCGAAAATCATCACAAATCATCCGATTAAGAGACCAAGAGGTTATCGCAATTTTCGATAAGCTTGGAAACCTACAGTTCTCACCCTCCTTACCCAAAGCATTCACCTTTTGCGGTCGAATTTTCCGACCGCAAAAGGACAAAAAAACAAGACGCAGGATCACCTCGTATTCTTGTGTAGATTTTCTTTTTAATAACATGACGGCTTCTTAGTTGGTAGAACTATAGGTAAACCCTATTCTTCTTCGTTCTGTGTTCTTATATAAAAACTCACTTTGGCAGTAGCTATGTACTGTTTCCAACGAAGGAGTTGTTCCGTTTAGGATAGAGTCTACGGTATATTTGCGCACAATGTTCTCTATCTGGCCACCGCTAAAATCATAGTCATTCGCTAAGATCAACCGATCCTCCTCGGAAAGTGCCGGCAGCATGGTATGCCAGATTTTCTTTTTGGCATCAGTACAAGGTTTATCAAACTCGATTTTATATAAGAACCGCCTTTCAAAAGCCTTATCTAAGTTCTGTGTCAGATTGGTCGTGGCAATCATAATGCCTTCCAGGTTCTCCATCTCCTGCAAGAGGATATTTTGAATAGCATTTTCTGTTTGATCGATGGAGCCCCTGCCTTCTTCTTTTCGTTTCCCGATAACTGCATCGGCCTCGTTGAACAACAGAATGGGAGCCACCTCGCTGGTTTTCAAATAATTCTTATACTTATCAAAGATACCCTTTATTAGTTTTTCACTCTCCCCATACCACACACTTTTCGTTTCCGAAATATCCACCATCATAATGTCCCGCCCGGTAGCGTGTGCAATTTGATAGGCTGTCTCGGTCTTCCCGGTGCCTGGTGCCCCGTAAAACAAACAGGCAAAACCTTTTCGCAAGCCGCCTTTTTCCAGTTTCTCCTGAACGGACTGAAAATTATCTTGCTGAAGGAGTGAAGCGAGTTGGGTGATTTGCAACTGCTCGCGGTCATTGTAAAACAGCTGTTTAGCCGTTATATTTTCATGCAATATAAGATCTTTCTTATGTACCGTTTGCTGGGTTTTTATATCTAACTCAACAAACAATTTTTCTTTGGCTGCGGCGGATAGCTTATAATAATTACGGTCACTAAAACCATTATCATTAGAATTCTCCAAAATATTGTTTTCAAGCAATTCGTTCTGTCCGTTTTGTAAACTGGACATCATCGATCTAACCATCCATTTTTCATCAAATACAGAATTCAAATCACGTTCTCCAACACAGTCATCATCCAAATTTACATACATGTGACAAAAGAATAACAGCAACAGAGAACTGTCTTCGTCTGAGAAAACCTTCTCATACTCATTAATCTGTTGACAAAAAGACAAAGAAGGATTGTCGGCAAACAAAGATCGCAATTCTCCCAATAATACATCAGACGAGATTTCTCTATTCTCCCTTTCCTTAAAAAGACGATAAAGATGTTTAAACAGGTCTTTTGTCGTAAGGCCTTTTGTATTCTCCGGTTCATAGACCACATTGTCTTTTATGGCACGAACGACTTCCACCGGAACTCGATACGTATGTTTACTCTCCTCTCTGCAACAGCGAATCAAACGCCTCCGTTCCAGCTCGTCAATGTCACTTATCAAGCTGATGGTCTTAATATTCCGACATTTAATAAAGGAGGACAACTCATTCAGATAGATCCTATTATCGTCGCTCTTCTCGATAAAAACAGTAAATAGAACGACCTGATTGGCTGTTAAGCTCATTTTTTTAGAAACAAACGTTATACTTCGCTTGGCCTTTTGGTAGAATTCTTCACTCAAACCGGAATTTTCCACCAGTTCAATGATACTTTCAATGTGCTGTAAAAGCGTTTTGGGTGACTTCTTTTTGGCCTCTTTACTATTATCCACACCCTCTTTTGTAGTCTTTAACGGTTTCATATCTATTGTTTTTATACAAAGATAGGATCAGCGTATGCCATATAACGGCATAGAGTGTGGGTATTTACAAAAAACTGCTCGAATGAGCAGTTTCTAATTACCACGGAAGCACTAAAATATCGGAGTATGCTCTTTCGCAACAATGTCTCTGTTGCGAAATAAATTCTATGTTACCGATCTGCCCGTGTCGCAATTTTTTTACATTTCCGGTCGTAGGTGTGAATCCAACTTCCGCTTTTGACGGTAAAGGAGTTGCCGGCTGCTCCTTTTACCTCCAGGTTTGAAGCGGACATCGAAGCGATCCGCTTACACTTTATGTCGTATGTGTAAATCCAGCTACCGCTGACAACGACAAAGAAATCAGAAGCAATCCCTACTACCTTCCGGTTCGCCGCCGACATAGAGGAGGCCTTCTTCCCTTTTGCATCATACACATAGATCCAACTACCGACGATTTGTACATCGGAAATTATTGTTTCATCACTATTCGATACCATATTGTTGTTTTGTTTTGCAGCAAGGCTTAATGTAAGAGCACATGCTAAGATTAATGTAATTGTTTTCATCTGTTTTACCTATTTAATATGTATGAATCCTCCTTATTCAATTGGTAGGCTCTGATAAGCCAAACTCTTAAAAAAACAAAGAAAGGGAATTATTATGCCAAAGGACAACATATCTTAAAGAAAATGAGAGAGAAAGCAAATTCGCCATAGCACTGAATCAAATATCAAACAGGTGGGGGCTGTTTGTCAATCGATACGCTTCATCTACCAACGCCGCATTGACAAAAGTAGTCTGTTTTGATTCCTCTATACCATACGCATCATGAATATGTCCAAAAAGGTGATAATGAGGACGAACGTCTAAGACCTTCTGAAGCAAATCAGGACAACCAAAGTTTATATTATTAGCATTATCCAAAATACCAAGTGGCGGGCGATGCGAAATCAACATATCAGTATCTTTCGGCACTTGAGCGATCTTACTATGATACTCCCCACTTATATCATCAGAAAAGAAGAAAGGCATACCCCAAAACCTCACGCCTTCTATGGCCACACCACTATGACAAAGGTAGAAACAATTTTTAGGCAAGAATTGCTGTACCGCATCAGTGTTCTTGTTTTCCAAACAAAAATCATGATTGCCGGCTATAAAGATTTTATACTCATAATCCAACGCTCCAAACCATTCGACAAAATCCGCGATCTCCTCTCCCGTTCCGGCATACGAAATATCACCGGAATGAATAATTATGTCAGCAATCGGTAAGTTACTCAATTGCCGATGGAGGTTGTGGGTGTCGGAGAGGTGGAGGAGGCGCATGCATTAAGTAATTCTGATTTATAAGTCTAATCCTTTTATTTTTTTTATTAAAGCTGATATTTGATCTTTGCAATTTTTCGCAAACAAACGAATAGAGTCTTCTTCCCACTCTATCTTTTCGAGTTTTGTATAAAGAGGCCACCAACCATCATTCCATTTAAAATGAGAGCCAAATATAGATCTTAGTGTTTCTAAAGTCTCATTGGATAATGGATTCTCTTTCCAATCATCACGAGTATATTGAATTCCAAATAAATAACCGGCTCCTTCAGGGCTATAACTGATATGACACTTCTTCCACCCTGGCACAAAAACACGAAAGTTTATTCCACCATCAGCTTCAGAGGCTCCTCTTTTTTCTAACTCAAAGCCTTCTCTACTCACAAAATCTTCCATTTCAGGAAAAAAGTATTTCTCTGCCATGGCATCAAATATTGCTTCATAATTTTGACGAATTGTTTTAGCCGCTTCAAAATTATTCATCAGAATTTCCACTATTTCACTTTGATTTCTCGCATCCATATCTTGATTTGTTAGTTGTTTTAGATGATTAATATATTGGATAATAGTTTCACGCACTATCGGAAATCGAACAGCAATTTCTACGCACTTTTCAAGCCAATCAATAATCTCTGCTTTATACGAGATGCTGTTATAACTTATTCCACAATGACTTTCACAAGAAGCTTCATTTCCTTCCAAAGTAAGATAGTATACATGATAATTACCTGCTGAATATTTTCGTTTCGCAAAAGTGTCATAACGTTTCAGTTGTTCCCATTGATCCTCAGCATAAATCTTATTTTCAAGTATTATAGATTTACCACCACTTTCTACCAAAATATCTATTCTACCCTTTTCTATATCTAAAACATAATAATCCGTAGGGTATTCAGTAAAAACATGAGCATTGGAACAATCAAAATCATCAATTTCTAATAAATTCACAAAGCACTCCAGAAGCTTCGCTCCTAATCCGTGAGAACCTTTGGGGTTTAGAAATTCAGCAATTATAGCAGAATGAGTATTTTCGTAGTGATTCACACCGCAAATGCGAAAGATATTAAACCGCCCACCTGTGGCATCCAATATCTCTGAGTTTTTTCTACTGACTATATCAACTTGATTTAGTAAGTTCCTTATCTTATCTTCCATCTTCTATTGTTTTATTTAAAATTCAACTTTAATATCCCCCCAAACCTCAGGAAACTCCGGTTCATTTAGTGTATCATAATAAGATAGCCCATGTATATCCGCAGCCCACGAACAATAGAAATTAGGTCGTGGACGGATAAGGCGGTATAGCTTATCTGTGACAACACCATTCTCCACAATCACAATTCCCAAGCTACATATACTTGAGCGATTGTGGTTCGCTGTTTCAAAATCGATGGCTGCAAAGTTTAACATTCAACTATATTCTAAAATTATTATTCCCATAAGGGAAAAAGCATGAAACTGTACGCCTACCTGTAACCAATATACACAATTGTCTTTCAGAAGTGAATAACGTTCCGATTCCTGCTGCTTTCTGTTACAATAATAAGGAATGATTAGCTAAACTATCGCAGAGTACAAATATTTTGGGTCAAATATTTTTCTTCAAATACACCCTTTACTCTTTCTATAGTAACGATGACTTAAAAATTATTAGAGATCTATCCCTTCTGTATTTTTTAAAATATACCCTGCAATGCGTTGCCTAAAATACTCTTTCAGTCCTCCACTTCGTATAGCCTCAAAAGCATAGTCTTTCCAATTAAAATAAGCATAAGCCTTAAAATAAGCCCATCCTGAGTCTCTCGTTGCATTGGAATTTAATATAAATTCTTGTAATCGTTGGTCTGCGTTCTCTGTATAAATACCATAGATTAGACCTCTTAAGTTTGTATGCCAAAATTCAAATACAATTTTATGATCGCGCCATTTCGGGTTTTGAAATGTAAAACTAATGGGATCATCAATAACATTGATATCTGTATTTTCATAAATTAGTCCATTCTCCTGAGCAAGTTCCTTTAGTTGGGGTACAAATTCATTTTCCAGTATTTCTTGTTTTTGTTGATAAGATAATGTATCCTTATCTAGTTGCTCTACCCAGTAAAGTTGTGAAGGTATCTCATTTTGCAAAAAATCTCTCCACTTAGATTGCGAAAATCCCATTCCACAATGCTTTATAAAATATAATTTCAAGTTTTTCGAATCATACTGTATGCTACCTATACGAGGAGAAACATTACTTATGGGATCAAACAATTGCAATGGAGCATAAGGTATACTCATAGCAGACATAGAACTTTCATAGAATTTTGATGCAGTAACCCCAATAAAAATACATATATCCGGTTTTAAGACTTCTATAATTTTCGGGAATATCTCCCAACCATTATTAAAGTCCTCTTCATTGGGTCTATCTTTAGGATCACACATTGCACGTTGAACGAAGTTATAATAAGCAATGTTATCCCACAAGATAGGGTCATTTCCCTCTTCGTTTTTTAACAGGAAAGTAATATTCCTGAAAGTCTGAGTAATCCCGTCATTGCAATAGAGTTCTTCTTCTATGGTTTCGCGTGTAGCATTTTTGTCATTATAACCTTCTCCATAGTGCGATTCACCAATAATCAGGATCTTGTATTGTCCCTTTAAATACTCTCTTCCAACCCATGGGAACCAAGCTAATCCTTCTATTTTATCAAAAAGAAGATTAAAGTTTTCTTTAGATAATATTTCTAACATATTTTTTTGATTTTAGATTTTTCAATTACTCTATTAACACCTAAATATAATATTTTGTTCGTCTTTATTGAGTATTTCACCACCACTTTTTCTCTATTGGCGACATAGAATCCTACCGAGAAACACACGGTCGTAGATCATTTATATACAGATACTTGACAGATCAACCTTCCATTAACATGATAGACTCTGAGTATATCTCGTTTGGTAAAAGTGATAGATATTTCTCCATGCCCCCCACTTTTTAAAAGCAAAAGAACAAGAATGCTATGCCAAATCATGACACAGTATGTTAGAAAATGAAGTTGACAGAATATCGCATCCTGTATTCAGAAAATTGCTCCCTTCGGAAGCGAACGTTGTTTCACTGTTCCCGATTTACATTTTTCTCTGTACTTCGCTTCGCTAAGCGATTTACAAATTGTCAAAATCGCGGGAGAATTTTTCCAAAAACCCGGGACTTTGGAGACAAACTCCCGGGAGAAACATTTTTTAACGTATCATATTGTAAAGCAAAATGGCGTTTTTGCTTACATTTTGTCAATTTGGATTTTGGCTAAAAACAGAAAATCTGATGACTGTATATTGGGATTTCATGGAAACAGATTAAAACATAGCTGACACACAAAGAGAGGCTTTCTCGTTGTGAGAAAACCTCTTTTTGTTTTCATCAGATTATTATATCCTGACTTTGTGATTGAGGGTGTATTAATGCCTCAATGAACTTAGCGTAAAGGCGTATCGGATACATTATATTCCAGGAAATCTATATCCACTACTCCACTCTCGCTATCGTCATTAAAGCAAAACAGGCCTATTCTGTCGCCACGGTAGTTTCCCCATTTCAGTTGATAGGGGTCGCCATATTCCCGGAAGGTTTTTCCGTCTACGCTGTAAGAAAAGTGGCTTTTCCCATCTAATCCCCAAACTGACTTGAGCCAAATTGTCGGGGTAGTGATGATTTCTCCTGTTATAACCTTGTCGTTTTGCCGGTACTCCAGCCTTCTTATGCCATCGGCCTGGGCAACTCCAATGGAGGCATGTTCTTTGGAAAAATGACAAAGGCCATTCTTTTGACCATCGGTCATGGCTGAGATATCCATTTTAACAATCACTTCATTGCCGGCGGATCTATAGGATCGTTGGGTCAGTGTATTGCCTGCCGACAAAAGTTGATTCTGTCGCAACGGTTTAAAGGCTTTCAGCCTCAGCCAACCGGGTCTCTCTTCCAATGAGAACATGTCGGTGCGTGGCTGGTAGTTCCACTGCCATTGTTTGGAGATGTTTATTCCATCAAACTGATCACTGGTCATCAAGGTATTTCCCAGTTTATTTACTCCGGGGATTTTTCCTTCCCAAACCATGTTTCCCATGCCATCCAGACCTACCTGACCTATAATCGGCCATTCATCCACCCAGGTGACAGGAAGCAAACTCAACACACGCCCTTCCCAGGTGCCTGTGCCGTGATGTGTGAGGAAATACCAGTTTCCGTCATGCCCCAGTACGATTCCGCCCTGATTCGGTTCCTTTGCCTCTCTTCCGGGATGAGCCAATTGTTTTATTTCCGAATAGGGACCCCACAGGGATTTAGCTCTTCTCGCCACGACATATCGCCCTTTATCCGAAAAATGCTCACTAAAAATAAGATAGTACCAATCGCCCACCTTGATCAATTTGCTAGCTTCCCTCCCCGCTCCTTCATTCACCAGCATGGCGGATGAGCGATCGATGGTTTTCCCATCCGGGGTCATTTTGAAAAAATAGGTTTTATAGTTATCAGCAAAATGCGTTCCGACAAAGCAGGCCGTTCCGTCTTCATCCCAAAACACCGAGCAGTCATCCCAACCCGGCTCGTCCATAAGCTGATGTAAGGGTTCCCAAGGGCCTTCGGGACGGGGAGCGGAGGTCATGAAAAAGCCCTCATCGGGTGTTCCGAAAAAAACATAAAAACGACCTTCGTGATAACGTATTGTACCAGCCCAAATACCTCGTCCGTATCGATCCATCTGTGTCCAATTCAATTTGGGGCCGATTTGAGTCAGGTCGTCTACCGCATGGCCACATATTTCCCAGTTGACCAGATCGGTGGAATGTATCACTGTCATACCCGGGCTAAACTGAAACGTAGAGGTGATAGCATAATAGTCATCGCCCACCCGGATACAATCGATATCGCTATAATCGGCCGGTATAATCGGATTTAGATAGGTGCCATCCCGTTGATCACCCCAGGAACTCCGCATCTCCCACCTATTATCACTCTGCGCAATCCCACCTACCTGAAAAAAGAGAATAAACAATACGGCAATAAATAATACTCGTTTCATAATCATTTAAAATACTTTGATTTCCCAAACACCCGGATCTCCCTTAATTATTTTCAGCCTTAGATACCTTGCTTCGCCTAAATCTTCGGCAATATGCGGAGATCGCACTGCTACTTCATTCTGCATGGCGCATACTTCCCATTTTTTTCCATCCAATGATTTCTCAAGTATCCAGGCATGCCCAAAGGCGGGGAAAGTGAAAGCCATTTCGCAGCTGTTCAGTTTTTTCACCTCTCCAAAATCAAGCATTAGGAAAGGCCTCTTATCATCTCCTGAAGCCATCCAACGGGTTCCGTTTGATCCATCGATCGCATTCTGTGGTTCATAAGTAAATTCGCGGGAGGCCGTCGAAGTAGTGAACTCATCCAACGGCGAATCATTAAAGCCGGCCAATATTTCTTTAGTAGATATCTTCGCCTCTTTATGGCTTGAGGCAGTTGCTTTTGCCTGCAGAGCGATATTGATTCGCTTATCCGGCTTATTGTTTAAGTATCCGACGCCCTTAAAGCCCGGAACAATCGTTTTTATTGTTCCATCCGCATTGAATTCCATTTTATCGGCAAACACCTGCCGGGTGGTGCTACCTTCACCGAATTCCAGGTAAACAAACATATAGGTATCAGATGCTTCATCATAAAACACATTCCCATGACCGGGTCCCCATACGCCATTTTCAAGTGATGTATAGATAAACACATCGTTGCCTGCCGGGGTTTCAAAGCCAGTAAGAGGGTCCTGTTTGCTTATCATATATGCATTGCGATAGTTCTGATCACCCCCTTGGGTGTACACATAATAATAGATATTATTTCTTTTGAACATAGTAGGTCCTTCAGAGTAGGCTTTTCTTAGGGTAGGAAGAGTAAGGATTTCACCTTCAATCTCTGAGAAATCACTGTTTACACGCGACGCTTTCCAGCGACGCCAGTACATATAACAACTACCATCATCGTCAATAAACGGTTCCCCGTCGATATCCGGCAAAAAGGGTTTGCTGGCTGTTTTGCCCGCCGGAACCTCTCCGGCAAAGAGTCCGTCACCATGTTGAAAACGAAAAGGACCATCAGGCGATTCCGACACCAAAGTATAAACCGGACAAGTGCCATCAGGAGATACGATTGTTGGGAACAGATAATACAGATTATCTATTTCGATCGCTCTTCCCGGAGCCCAATACCGAAAATAACCGTATCGCTTTTCTCCATCTTTATTGGTAAAAGGATAGGGTTTATTCCATTCTATTTCGGGCAAGATAGTCCCTTCAAAGCTCCAGTTTACAAAATCTTTCGATTTCCAGACAACGGGAGGTCCCATTTGATCTAATCCTTTATCGATATCTGTTGTTCCATACAGGTAGTAGGTATCACCAAATTTCGACACGGAAGGGTCCGCGACATTATCCGGAATAATCGGATTAAAATTTTGAGCTCCCAATGCAAAAGGGAACAACAGGAGCAAGTAGAGCATTTTTTTCGTTTTCATATTTTCATGATTAGGTACTGAAGAGGATAACAACAGATTCTCAAAATCGCCCGAGAATTATCTCGAAATATAGGGACTTTTTTCATAAATCTAATAAAGCGCAAGGCTATTTGCTGGCCGAACAGGGCTGAACATGGTCGACCAGCAAATTATCCCAACAAAATGACGCCGGAAAAATAAGCGTTTTGTCAGAACAGAGCAAATTCCGTAAATAAGGATGACAGAGGGAAGATGGGTAAGCAGTTACAAATTTATGCCGAAATAATTTGATATTCAAGAGATTTATTTATATTTGCATAATGTGTATTGCTTACACTTATCGCAACCTCCTTGAACATCTTTATCATTGTGAAACAAATAAGTCTGTATCATGAAAAATCTATTCTTAATTTCTGTTTTTCTGTTGGCGGCAACCAGTTTGTCGGCGCAGAGCAAGCCCGTCAATATCGATATTGATGCGGGCGAAAAAGTAGCTACCGTTACGAAATTGTTTAACGGAACGAACATTGAAGACCTCAACAACCAGACCAATGGCGGTATGTTCAGCCAGTTGTTGCATGGAGAGGCTTTTGAAGAAAACATCGACGTGGATTTCCTGAAACTTGACAAGAAAGACTATTCTAAGGTGTATGTGGTGATCGACGAAAGAGGTATTCCTCATCTATTGAGTCAATCGGACATTTACACCCGTATCAGCTGGAATAACCTGAACGAAAAGTACGATTTCAACTCGAACGACATCTATTCTGCCGGAAAATTTGGTAGCCCTCACAACCTGTCCGGTTGGATTTTCCCGGGACGTTTCTTAGTGTACGATTCCCTGCCTCCCAACATTCAGCGTATTATGATGGATCGGATCAGTGGCAACGAGCAGGTATCGAAATACTGGTCGAAATTGACGCAGGGCAGTCCGCAGTATAAATACGAATTGGTGCGCGACGGCAAGGCCTATATGGGTCGCCAGACACAACGCATCAGCTTTACAGGCGGTAGTGGCGAAGTAGGGATCACCAACCATGGGCTGTACCGCTCTGGTATTATGTTTGAGAATGGCAAATCGTATGATGGCGTATTGCGCATAAAAGCAGAGAAACCGACAACGATCTTCCTCTCTCTTCGCGACGAAAACAACAAGGTTTTAGCAGAAAAATCATATCAGCTCCGCGGAGACGGCTCATATGAAAAGGTAACCTACGAACTGATTGCTAACGGCACCACCATCAACGGCCGCTTTGGTATCTCTCTGAAAGCTCCCGGCACCATCGATCTTGGTTTTGCATTCCTGCAACCGGGCACCTGGGGACGCGTGGAAGGCGGATGGCCTATCCAGACAAAGTTCACCGAAGCCTTGAAGAAACAGGGCATCACAGCATTCCGTTACAACGGTTCCATGGTGGACGTAGGGGCAGACACCTATCTGTATCGTTGGAAACTGATGCGCGGACCGATCGACGAACGCCGGATTACTTTCCGTAGCGGATTCAACGCCTATGCAACACATAGCTTTGGGTTTATTGAAATGCTGCAGGCGGCGGAAGCCATCGATGCCATCGCCATCATCGGGATGAGCATGAACGAGTCGTATGAAGACATCCGTGACTTTGTAGAGTATGTAAACGGACCGGTTACCTCGAAATGGGGAGCGATTCGTGCAGCCGACGGACATCCGAAGCCTTACAATCTGAAATACATCCAGGTAGACAACGAACGGGGTATCTCCAGAGGGTATGTGGAATGCATGAAGAAATTTGCCAAGGCAGCCTGGGAGGTAGATCCAAACATGTCGATCATGACTTCGCTGAATATTGGAGGCAGCGGATATGTACGCGGTGGTTCGGAACAGCAAAAACAACAGGTAGAACGTCTGCGCACGCAATTGGCCGAATTGGAACGCACCACAAGCGAACCGCGTCAGCTGCGCACCCTGCAACAGCAACTTCGCCAACAGGAAGAGAACCTGGGCAGCCAGTATCGTCTGGCTTCGGAACTCGCCGGATGGTTCATTGCCCAAGGTAAAGGAGACAAACTGGCTTGGGATCCGCACTATTCCGGTGCCCGTAACTTTGCCGACAGAGGCGATGCTTTCCTGAACGAGATGGGTGTCAACCTGCAAAGAGAACTGGCGAAAGACCACCCCGGATTCAAGCTGAACCTGCACCCGATGGAAGAAAACGGTAGCCGTTGCGACTGGGACCGCGGATTGGCGCATGCGCACAACTGGAACACCTTGCAACGCTATGGCGACTGCTTCCAGATGCTGGGAACAGCCAATACCTTCCAACCTCACGGATTACATTATATGTGGGATCAGGGACGCGTTCATTATACACCGGATGCCATTTGGTTCCAGCCATCAGCACATATCGACGAGATGATGATGAAGACCTGGAAACCGAACGTAGTGAAGGCTACCAGCAACGAAGATTTGTTGGACGTAACAGCGAAAATCAACGATGCAAAAACCGAAATGACAATCTACGTGGCAAATATGTCGGATCAACCTTTGAGCGCAGTGATCAATATTGCGAATTTCCGTTTCGGCACCCGTGCGGAAGTGCAAACAATCGGCGATTGCGCACTGACGGAATTCAATACGTATGACAATAAGGACAATGTTGTATTTAAGCCCTCGAAGGCGACCATCGCCCGCAAAAATGCGAAATACACATTCCCCAAATACTCCTATACAGTCATTACGCTTAAAAAATAATCAGAAGTAAAAAGCATAAAAAACCACAGTTCCGGCTTGGAACTGTGGTTTTTTTTTAATCTCTTTGCGTGAAAAACAAGGTCTTTCAGGTTTATAGAGCGAACCAAACGGGTCGTTTTTCAGTTATATCATAAAACGAAACACATTAAAAGAAAGTAGTATATGAAAAAGATGTTGCAAGAATTCAAAGATTTTGCCATGCGCGGCAATGTGGTGGATATGGCTGTCGGTATCATTCTGGGAGGTGCCTTCGGGAAGATCGTCTCCTCGTTAGTGGGCGATATTATTATGCCGGCCGTAGGACTATTGGTGGGTGGTGTCAACTTCACCGACCTGAAGATCACCTTGAAACAGGCCGTTTTGGAAGGAGGCGCAGAGATTGCTTCGGCAGTAACCATCAATTACGGACAATTCCTACAGGTTACCTTCGACTTCCTGATCATTGCCTTTGCTATCTTCCTGATGGTGAAAGCCATCAACAGCTTCCACAAAAAGAAAACAGAAGAACCGGCCGCTCCGGCTGCACCTCCGGCAGATATTCAATTGCTTACGGAGATCCGCGACCTATTGAAGGAAGAGAAGAAGTAAATAAGTGGATTTTGCTATATTTGTGGTCTTATAAAACAAATATAGCATGAAATCAGCCTTGTTGATTATAGTGGCGTTGCTTGCCGGAAGTCAGATGACTCATGGGCAGGCAACCGTTGATGATTCCACGACTATCACCTATCAAATAGAGTTGGCCGGCTCGGCGGCAACAGGCGATCTCACGCCTTTCTGGACCACCAGCAACCGCTGGGGAGTGGTTCCCACCGAGTCGGGCAATCTACTTTTGCGTCCTCAAATCAAACACCAGCTGTTGTTCGGAAAAGGGTTTTACTGGACCAATCATATCGATGCGGTTCTGGTCACTCCCCGCTACCGGAATGTCTATCTCCAACAGCTCTATACCGAACTGGGCTATAAAAAACTTTCCCTTCGCATCGGAAGCAAACAGGAATACTCCTCGCTTTGGGACAAAGATCTGAGTACGGGAGACCTCATCCTCTCGTCGAATGCCCGCCCTGTTCCGGAAATCAATATTTCGCTAATCGATTTCGTTCCTATTCCTTTTTCTATGCAAAGATTGCACATAAAGGGGAATATCGCCTTCGGCCGCTCGTTCGACACCGCTTTTCTGGAACAATCGATCGATACCAACCGCTTCACTTACATTAAAAACGTGTTGTGGCATCATAAGTCCTTCCATCTCCGTTTCAAAGATGCCAAAGGAGAGATACCTTTCTACGCCACAGCCGGCCTGCGCCATATCGCACAATGGGGTGGCACCTCTACCAACGAGAAATTAGGGAAGCAGCCCCAGTCGTTTAATGATATGATTCGTATTTTCTTTGCCAAAAGCGGCGGAGAGGGGGCAAGCCTTTCCGACCAAATCAATGTATTGGGGTCGCATCATCTCTCGTACGACTTCCAGTTGGGGTATGAAAAAGAGAAATGGGGAATACAGGCCTACTACCAGCACTTATCGTACGACAAGTCAGGCATGCTGTTTTATAACAAAACGGACGGATTATGGGGTTTGCAGCTGGATCTGCCGGCGTTTCCCTGGCTGAAGAGCGTTGTATTGGAATATATGAATACCAAAAACCAGAGTGGCCCACTCCATTATATCGAGTTCGATCACGACGCGCATCCCGGTCGTGGCGGAGGGAACGACTGTTATTACAACAACGGAGAATACACCACAGGGAACAGCTATTTCGGCAGAGGAACAGGCTCTCCGCTCCTCTCCTCACCGATCTATAACCAGAATGGCAGCCCCGGCTTCCTCTGCACACGTGTGAAAGACTGGCATATAGGGGCGAAAGGCAGCCTGTTACCCACGCTCGATTACCGCGCGATGTTTACCGTCATGAAAGGATGGGGAACTCATATGGCTCCCTACCTGAAGATGAAACAAGGTTGTTCTTTTCTGGTAGAAATAGATTACAGACACCCTCATTGGGAAGGATGGAGTCTTTGTGGATCGCTGGCTGGCGACACGGGCGATATGTTCGGAAAACAGAGTTACGGATTCAGTTTAGGGATTCGTAAGGAGGGGATTATTCGGTAGTCTCTTCATCGCGGAACTCCGGCCACAAGGCAGACGCAATGATTTCCCTTGTCTCATCTGCCAGATGTTGCAATCCCTTCAGGGAGGTATCGATCCCTTCGGTCGAAATAGGTTCGTGTATGATCATTTCCATCCGGTGGCGGCGCAGATTCAAGCTGCCAATCGGCAACACATAATAGGGGCCATTCAGGGTGATAGGCACAATGGGCAACTGCTGTTCGTCGGCCATCTGATAAGCGCCACGCTTGAAGCGTATCATTTTGCCGGTGTAGGTACGCGAGCCTTCCGGAAACACCGCGATCGAAGCGCCATTGCGCAGACTCTTCCGCGCCTCAGCCACACTTTGGGCAGCCGCCTTCTTCGTGGAGTTATCGACAAATATAAATCCCGCCGCGCGACAGGCCGCACCTACCAGCGGTATCTTCCCAATACCGGCCTTCATTACCCATTTGATAGGAACCCCCAGGAATCCATATATCAGAAAAATATCGAAGGCTCCCTGATGATTGGCAACAAACACATAAGACTTCTTCCGGTCGATATGCTCCCGTCCTTTGACTTTCACCGGGCATAACGAGAGATAACAGGTCAGGCGCGACCAAATCATACCGGGGTAATAGGCAAAGATCTTCTCTCCGCCCAACAGACACCCCAGAATGGTTGTCAGTGCCGTAAGAATGGTCAGTACCAGAAAAATAGGCACAAAGATCAACCAGGTATAAAGGATATAGAATAGTCGTAGCATCTTGTGTTGTGTTTAAGGCAAAGATAACGACAACTAAAGAATAATAGCAACCCAAAAGCCAAGAAATTCTTTCAATCGAGAAGCTAAACAAGACTCTTTCAACATTTTTAGTCTAAAATATTTTCGCAATCGGGTTATTATTACTTTATTTGCAGAAAATAGGATGCGCTTCAGTAATATTCAAGCACGCTTGGTATTACATTCAGCTTTCACTATTTTTGCCAGAGAAAAAAGAAACAATAATAAAATTTATCGATAAACCATGAACGCATTGATTAAAAATCTTGGAGTGATTATCCTCCTGATCGGGGTTGCTATCTTGGCAATACCGGCGATTACCAACAGTATGAGCAACGCACTTCTTGTGGCAGGATTAGTAGTAATCATCATCGGTTACTTATGCCATATCTTCCTAAACAAGAAAGTAGGATAATTAGTCGAAAAAGAAATAGAAAGGCTGTATCTCCCAAAGGATACAGCCTTTTTTATATCATTTCCGCTCGATGGCTTTGTAGATTGCATCCTGAATGCGCATGCGGGTCTCTAAGGAGAATAGTTTGGTATTGGCCCGGCTCGGATGCAGGCGGTTGGTCAAAAAGATATAGACCAGTTGGTTATCGGGATCGACCCAGAAACAGGTTCCGGTATAGCCTGTATGCCCAAAGACACTGGCTGGCGCCAACGCACCGCAAGGCGAGTTGCGCACATTTCCCCGATCGGGCTTATCGAATCCCAATCCGCGACGCGAACTGGGTGATTTGCTCTGCGTAAACAGGCGAGCAGTCTCCTGTGTGATCAAGGTATCCCTGCCATATACTCCCTGATTGAGGTAGAGCTGACACACCTTGGCCAGGTCGTGCGCCGTCGAGAAAAGTCCCGCATTGCCCGATACGCCCCCCTGAAAAGCTGCTGCCTCATCGTGTACATACCCTCGCAACAACTGGCGGCGTACAAACTGATCGTCTTCCGTCGGCACAATCCGTTGCATCTCTATCTTTCCGACAGGGTTATACATCATCGTTTGCGCTCCCAAGCGGGAGAAGAAATCATTTTGCAATAACTCGTCCATCGACTGGCCCATTTCGCGCTCCACAAGCATCTTCAACAGGATAAAGTTGATACAACTATAGCGGTAACGTCCTTTTGCCACCAGGCGGGAGTCGATAATAGAGGTCATGATGCTATCCTGAAACGCCTCCGCCACATAGAAATCTTTGGCCACCTGTGTTGCGAATCCCTCTTTCGGCGTGGTAGAGACCAAATCCGGCAAATAGGTGAAATCATTCCGCACAAATGTCTTCGCGTCGAAACGAACCGGATGGGTTGCCCGACGTGATCCGCTATAAAGACTGCCACTATAGCTATCCTGATCGATCGCTTTCAGGTAGAAATTGATCGTAGAGACCAGTCCCGACTGGTGATACAATAGTTCGCGGATGGTGATATCTTTCTTATCGGTTCCTTGCAATTCCGGGAGATAGGTCGATACTTTCTGGTTGAGTGTAAACTTCTTTTCATCGTATGCCTTCATAGCCGCCAGTAACGTACCGGCCGCTTTCGAGACAGAGGCCAGGTCGTAGACCGATTCGAGGGTGACAGGCTCCGTTTTCTTCTCATCCTGATAGCCAAAGGCTTTATGATAGACCACCATCCCCTCTTTCGCCACCAATACCTGGCAACCCGGATAGGCCTCTTCGTCGAGCCCCTCCTGTACGATCGATTCGATCACATCCAGTCGCACCGGATCCAATCCTACCTCTTCGGGCTCCTGATAACCCAGGCGGCTCTTCTCCGTAAAAAGACCTGTTCCGGCAAAATAAAGACCGGGAATAGAGACCGGCAATTTGCCTTTGGCGGCAATCCCGCCCATAATAAGCTGGGCAGCATATTCCTGAGCGAGCGGCGTCGCTTCGTAGGCCATAACAGCCGCTTTCGATCGGTCGATGCTCTGGCGATACTGTCGGCAGGAATAAGGCAGGGTAAAGAAGGTCAGAACCACCTCTTTCCGGGTAGCCAACTGGCGCAATTGCTCACTCTCGGCAACGCGTATTGTATGCACAGCGCATAAAATCACGTCGTAATTCTCCAATTGTCGGTAGACCTCGCGCACCTGTGCTTCCGTACTGGTAAGCAATAGCTGGAAACGATCAATCTTGTCATACCTGCCAAGCATCTGCATATAAGGCGTCTCTACCCCATCACCCAGCGACAGCGCCGCTATCTTCTTCTTCCCGATCCCTTTCAGCGGAAGATAATCGTCGTCGTTCTTCATCAGGGTGATCGCTTCGGCATTAAGCTTCGCCACCAACCAGGCGGCGTGAGGCGTGTTCAACCGCTCCGACAAGCCTTTCAGTTCAACCGGCTGATAGTTGTGCAGACCGGTAATGTATTTATATTGTAACACCTTAAGGCATTTCGCTTCTATCTCGCTCCGATCCAACACCCCCTCCTGAACGGCTTTCCGTACCGCGTCCACATCGGTAAACAACGAAGCCGGAGCCAACAATATATCATTCCCCGCCAATAAAGCTTTGACGGAAGGATTCTCGGAACTCTTGGTCGATGCCCCCTTCATGGCCAGGGCATCGGTGAAACAAAGCCCCTGAAAGCCCAGTTTCTGTTGCAATAGCCCGGTAACGATCGGCTTCGAGAGCGAAGAGGGCAGATTGGGTGTCTTATCGAGTGTCGGCACATAGAGGTGTCCGGTCATCACGCCCGCGAAGCCTTCATATATATAACGCTTAAAAGGCAATAATTCCACGCTGTCTAAACGTTCCATCGAATGGCGGACAGCCGGCAGGGTGTGGTGCGAGTCATCCGAGGTATCGCCATGTCCCGGAAAATGCTTGGCAACCGAAAGAACCCCTTTCTTCTCGATCCCGCGGGCGTAGGCAATGCCCTTTTCCGCCACAGCGTCGGGGTCTTCCCCAAACGAACGGATGCCGATTACCGGATTGGCCATATTACTGTTCACATCCACATCGGGCGCAAAATTGATATGGATGCCCATTTCGTTGCATTGCCGCCCCACCTCTTCGCCATAAGCTTCGATCAGGTTTATATCTTCAATCGCACCCAACATCATGTTTTTGGGAAACCGCGTCGTGCCGTCGAGCCGCATCGAGAGACCCCACTCCCCGTCTAAGGAGACAAGCATCGGTATTTTGGAGGCCTTCTGCACCCGATTGGTCACTTCTGCCTGCGTCACGGCATCGCCTTTATGAAACAAGATCCCACCGATCTTGGCTTCATTCACATAACGCATCAGAAGTTGTATGTTACGATTATCGGTTGTCGGGTTGGCCACCGGCATGAAAAGTTGTCCGATTCGCTCGTCTAAGGTCAGGGTATCAAATACGGAATCGACCCAGTGATTCATCTTTTCTTTGTCGGCCTTACGATATAGTTCCGGGACGGTTTGGGTTAATCCGGAAAACACACATCCACAAAAGCTTAACAGAATTATCAGTCTTCGCATTGCTCATTCATCATTTTTACTATTCAAAGGTACATAATTCTTCTTATATGTATATCTTTGGTTCCGACATAATTCTATCTCGCTAAAAACAAATTTGTAAAGACCATGAAAAGAAGAAGATTCGTAAAAACCGCCAGTGCATTAGCAATTATCCCGGCCGTCAAAAGCTGGAGTTCATCCACCCCGGCAAAGAAAGCTGCAGGCAAAGAGATCTACGAGTGGCGATTCTACACGCTGAAAGGCGAAGGCGATCGGCTGGATGCCTTCTACCGGGACACGTTTATTCCTGCCTTCCGGCGCTTCGGCATCAAGGTGGGCGCCTTTGCTCCCCACCAGAGAGGGGAGAAAGATATGCGTTACTACCTGTTTATCTACCCCGACATGGCCACCTATCTACAGGTGAAAGAAGGCATATGGGCAGACACCGCTTTCCGGGAAAAAGCACAACCTTTCTACGAGGAAACGGCTCCGGCTCCGCTCTATGAGAATATGGAAACATTCCTGTGCGAGGCATTCGATAAGATCCCGGCACACCGCGTTCCGGGAAGAGAGCGTACGCTGTTCGAGATACGCCTCTACTGGAGTCCCAACGAAGAGGCCAACCGCCGCAAGGTGGCTATGTTCAACAAGGATGAAATCGCCATTTTCGACAAAACAGGCATCAATTCGGTCTGCTACGGAAACATACTGGCCGGCCCCCGCATGCCTGCCCTGATCTACCTCACCTGGTATAAAGACGTCGCTACGCGCACCGAAGCCTGGAACCAATTTGGTGCCCACCCCGACTGGCAACGCATCAGAGGGCTGCCCGAATATGCCCATACGGCCACAGCCAACAAAAGCATTCTGCTTTCGCCGCTGCCTTATTCCGAATTGTAAAGAGGGAGAGGCATTTTCTGTCCAAAATCCAAAAATCGAAGTGTAAGCAAAAAGGGTCAGTTTTTAACGATTTTCCCCTCTTTTGCTTACACTTCGGTTTGTTAAAAAATGTTTCTCCCGGGAGTTTGTCAAAAAAGTCCTGCCATTTTGCAAAAAAAGTCCCACCGCTTTGACAAAATGTCAATTTGAATGATCTCCAAAAAAGAAAGAATTTGAATATTCCTTCTATCTCCTATCCCCCATTACCTTCACATCTTACGTATCTAAACCTCCCTGCCGCTTATTTGTCAAGAAAACGATAACCCGATAAAAGACTCCCCTCGCGGGAACAACTAAGGGAGAATATGCTTATTTTTGTATCCCCTTGTCACAGAAAAGAGAACAGGGGAATCAGAACAGCATGATAGAACGCATCTATATATTAGAAAATGTGGACCCGGTGATCTTTTACGGGGTGAACAACACACATATGCAACTGATCAAGACATTGTTTCCCAAGCTGCGTGTAGTAGCACGGGGCAATGTGATGAAGGTGATCGGCGAAGAGGAGGAATCGGAGATTTTCCTGAAGAAGATCCGGGAGCTGGAGAAATACTGCGAGGAATACAACTCGCTGACGGAAGAGGTGATTCTCGATATTATCAAAGGAAACACGCCGGTCGTTGCCAAACAGGAGAACCTGATTATCCACGGAATGAACGGCAAACCGATCCTGGCACGCAGCGAAAACCAGCAACGTCTGGTGGAGGCATTCGAGGAGAACGACCTGGTGTTTGCCACCGGTCCTGCCGGAACGGGAAAGACATTCGTTGCCATTGCTCTGGCCGTGCGCGCCCTCAAGAACAAGCAGATTCGCAAGATTATCCTGAGCCGCCCGGCTGTGGAGGCGGGAGAGAAGCTGGGATTCCTGCCCGGCGAGATGAAAGACAAGCTCGATCCCTATCTGCAACCCTTGTACGACGCCCTGCAGGACATGATCCCGGCAGCCAAACTGAAGGAGTATATGGAGAATAATGTGATCCAGATTGCTCCGTTGGCTTTTATGCGCGGGCGCACACTCAACGATGCGGTGATCATCCTCGACGAAGCGCAGAACACGACTACCCACCAAATCAAAATGTTCCTGACCCGTTTGGGCATGAATGCCAAGATGGTGGTCACAGGTGATATGACACAGATCGACCTGCCGCCCTCGGCTACATCGGGACTGATCCAGGCGATGCACGTATTGAAGGGGGTTCCCGGCATTGGACGGATCGAGTTTACCAAAAAGGATATCGTACGTCATAAATTAGTGCAGCGCATTGTGGAGGCGTATGAGAAGTTCGATAAAAAGAAAGCCCAAAAGGCAATGGATAATGGATAATGGATAATGGATAAAAACACAAAATAATAAATAACCAGAATTGTCAGTTGCCAGTTGTCAATTGCTCTGCACCTTCGGCCAAGTGAACGTTGCTTATCAATTATCAATTATCAACTATCAATTTTAAAAAGAGGTTTATGAAAAAGGCATTAACAAGAACAGACTTTCAATTTCCGGGACAGAAGAGTGTCTATCACGGGAAAGTACGCGATGTGTATAATATCAACGACGAATTGTTGGTGATGGTAGCTACCGACCGCATTTCGGCTTTTGATGTGGTGTTGCCCGAGGGGATCCCTTTCAAAGGGCAGATGCTGAATCAGATCGCAGCAAAATTTCTCGATGCAACGGCGGATATATGCCCCAACTGGAAGCTGGCCACGCCGGATCCGATGGTCACGGTGGGTGTTCAATGTACCGGTTATCCGGTGGAGATGATCGTACGCGGTTATCTGGTAGGAAGCGCCTGGCGTGCGTACAAAGCGGGCGCCCGTGAAATATGCGGCGTCGAACTGCCGGATGGTATGGTGGAGAACCAACGCTTCCCCCACCCCATCATCACGCCGACCACCAAAGCGGAGATTGGCGAACACGACCAGGACATCTCACGCGAAGAGATCCTAAAGCAGGGATTGGTTTCTGAAGAGGAGTATGCAACGCTGGAGAAATACACCATGGAGCTCTTCCTGCGCGGCACGGAGATCGCTGCCGAACGGGGACTGATCCTTGTCGACACCAAATATGAGTTCGGACACCGCGACGGAAAGATCTACCTGATCGATGAGATCCATACGCCCGACTCATCGCGCTACTTCTACCTCGAAGGCTACGAAGAGCGTTTTGCCAAAGGCGAACCGCAGAAACAACTCTCGAAGGAGTTTGTACGCGAATGGCTGATGGATAACAATTTCCAAGGGAAAGCCGGACAAGTGGTACCGGAGATGACACCGGAGATTGTGGCTAGCATCAGCGATCGCTATATCGAGCTATATGAGCATATCACCGGAGAAACCTTCGTAAAAGAAGATACCGACAGTTTGCTCGCGCGCATCGAAAAGAACGTAACCGACTACCTGCAATCACGCTAAGTCTATGCGACAATATGGTTCGGAAGAGATACTGCCCTACAACCAGACAGAGGAGAAGGGCGTACAGGTAGAGCGTATGTTCGACAATATTGCCGGAGCCTACGACCGATTGAACCATATACTTTCGTTCGGATTCGACCGGGGATGGCGACGCAAAGGCATCCGCTACATGAAACCGTTCCAGCCCCGACACGTCCTGGATATTGCCACCGGCACAGGCGATCTGGCCATAGCGATGTGCCGGGCGCTACAGCCTGAGGTTATCACAGGCGCCGACCTCTCGGAAGAGATGATGCGGATCGGACAGGAGAAGGTGGATAAGGCGGGCATGACAGGCCGGATCGTGTTCGATCGACAGGACAGCCTGGCATTGACCTACGCGGCGAATAGCTTCGACGCAGTAACGGCGGCGTTCGGTGTGCGCAACTTCGCCGATATCCGGCAGGGGCTCGAAGAGATGCACCGGGTACTGGAACCGGGCGGACATCTGATGATACTGGAGCTGACCACGCCGGAGCATTTCCCGATGAAGCAATTGTTCGCTATCTATGCCCGTCTGGTGATTCCTTTTCTGGGGCGACTGTTCTCCAAAGAGGGAAAGGCGTATGCCTACCTGCCCGCCTCCATCGAGGTGGTGCCGCAGGGTAAGGTGATGACAGGACTATTGGAAGAGATTGGTTTTAAGGAGGTACAAATAAGAAAAATGACCTGGGGCATCTGCTCGATGTACACGGGAAAAAAATAAAGAAACAAAGTAAAACATGGATAAATACGGGCTGATAGGCTACCCACTGGGACATTCTTTCTCCATGACCTTTTTCAATCAGAAGTTTGAATCAGAGCGTATCGATGCGCAATATCTAAACTTTGAAATCGAAAACATCAAGGAATTAAAAAATGTACTCCGGGATAATCCGGAACTGAAAGGGCTGAATGTGACGCTCCCCTACAAGACGCAGGTGATACCCTACTTAGACGATATCGACGAAGACGCGCGGCGCATCGGCGCAGTGAATGTCATTAAATTCAAAAAGGGGATGTTCGGAAAAAAGAAATTGGTGGGATATAACTCGGATATTATCGGGTTTAAGCAATCCATCGAGCCGCTTCTCAATCAGTCACATCGCAAAGCGCTGATATTAGGGACAGGAGGAGCATCGCGCGCCATCTTTCAGGGACTGAAACAATTGGGCATCGGCTCCACGCTGGTATCCCGTTCGCCCCGCGAATTCGGCATTACCTACGATGAGATCACGCCGAAAACCATGGAACAATATACAGTGATTGTCAATACGACACCGGTCGGTATGTATCCGCATGTGGACGAATGTCCCGATATTCCGTACGATCTGCTTACACCCAATCACCTGCTTTACGATTTGCTCTATAATCCCGACGAAACGCTTTTCATGAAAAAGGGAGAGGCGAAGGGTGCTGTCGTGAAAAACGGATTGGAGATGTTGCTGTTGCAGGCATTTGCCGCCTGGAATATCTGGCAACAATAAGAATAAGAAACAAAAAAACTTTCTCAAAATAGATGAAAATAAAACCGTTCGTATGGCTCATCCTCTGTTTATCATGGATGACCCTTACCTCCTCCTGTGGCGAAAAGCGGGGAGAACTGCGCCGTATCTGGTATAAAGGAAGCTATAACCGTGACTTCAACGACCTGAACCCGCTCCACCTGGAAGCGGCACAACGCCTGGGCATCCGCCCGGTCTCTTCACGGGAAGAGGCGAAAAAAGCCTCCCGGAAGATGATAGAAATCAAGACAAATAAATACTATGAGGTGGAGGAACTAACCCACTCCATCCCCTACCTGGTGCCTGAAGCGGCCGGATTACTGGAAACGATCGGAAAAAACTTCATTGATTCATTGCAAAGCCATAACGCTCCGCATTACAAGGTGAAGGTAACCAGCGTGACCCGCACCGTCGACGACATCGATAAACTGCAAAAAGGCAATATCAATTCATCGTCGAACTCTGCTCACCTCTATGGCACAACCTTTGATATTTCCTGGGTGCGCTACACAAAAATCAACAAAAAAGACGCATTGAATATTGAGCAGGAAGACTTGAAAATGGTCTTAGCCATGGTGCTCCGCGACTTGCAGAAACAGGGGAAATGCTACGTGAAGCATGAAAGGAAGCAGGGTTGTTTCCATATAACCGCCCGGTAAAAGAAAATCAAATGATGCTATCCTGCGACTTCAACAATTCGGTCATTTGCAGTTTCAGCTTCTGCGGATTGAGCGGTTTGGGTGAGTAGCCGTTGAATCCATTGCGGCGGATCTGCTTTTCATCCGTAGAGAAGGCGTAAGCCGTCACGGCAATGATAGGCACATCCTGGGAAAGCTTCCGGAGTTCTACGGTCGCTTCATAGCCGTTCATCTTCGGCATATTGATATCCATCAAAACGATATGCGGTGTATGCTCCCGGAACATATCGACAGCCTCTTTCCCGTTCCAGGCATGGATGATCTCATAATCATTGCGCAGAATGGCTTCAAACAGTTCAAAATTGCTCTGGTTGTCTTCTGCGATCAGGACTTTCAGTTTATCACTCTGGGGTTCTTCCTCTTTTTTCGCTTCCAGGATATTCTCCGCGTGCGCAACCGGCACATACGGCAGGGTGAACCAGAAGGTAGTGCCTTGTCCCTCTTCGTTCGACTGCACACCGATCGTACCACCCATGTGCATCACGATCATCTGGCAAAGTGACAAGCCAAGGCCTGTGCCCTGCACGAAGTGGTTCAGTTTCACAAAGCGTCCGAATATCTTTTCCTGCTGTTCGGGAGAGATACCACAACCCGTATCAGACACATAGAAATAGAGCTTACCATCCTCGATCAGTTTATAACCAAAGCGGATGCTACCGCTTTCGGTAAACTTGGCGGCATTGGAAAGCATATTGTTCAACACCTGTGTGATCCGCTTCTTCTCCGTACGAATAAAGCAGTCGGGTATCATATTGTCGAACTCCACCTTCACATCTTTCCGGGCTCTGTCCTGCGTCACCTCTTGCAAATCATACAAGATAAAGTTCAGGTCGACATCCGAATAATGGAAGTCCATGGTGCCGGCTTCGATCTTGGAAAGATCCAGAATATCGCTTACCAGCTGCAACAGAAGCGTATTATTATTCTCGATAATACTTATATATTCCTGGCGGTCTTCGTCTTTTTCCGTTGACGCGAGGATATTGGAGAAGCCTACGATCGCGTTCAGCGGCGTACGGATCTCGTGGCTCATATTGGCCAGGAAGGCTGATTTCAAACGATTCGATTCTTCCGCCTTTTCTTTGGCATGCAACAATTCCTGTTCGATATTCTTACGATCGGTGATGATAACCGATGTGCCAAGCAGGGAAATAACCTTGCCACTCTCGCTACGTCTTTCTATCGCGCCACGCACCTCTACCCAGTCATACGAGGTTTTTGCCATGGTTTTATAGATACGGAACTCGCATTTAACCGTGTGGTTATAGGCCTCATTCTCGATCAGTTCCTTCAACATTTTCTGAACCAATTCGATATCTTCCTCATGGATACGGCTGAAATAACGCTCTTCGGGGATACATAATTGTTCCTCTTCCCGAATGCCTTCCGCATAACGCTCGATGGGTTTGTTGACATCGCAAAGGATCAGGCGGCGCTCCATATCCCATTTCCAGGGAGTGATATTCGCTACATCCAGCGACATCATCAGTTTGCTGTTCACCGTACGCAACAATTGCTGTGTCTTATGCAATTCGCTGGTATCGACATAGAAGAGATCCATATAACCCGGATCGCTCGATGGCGAGATAATCAGGCTGAAATAACGATCGGTCGCATCAAAATAATAGGCCATATTCACCCGCGTATGCTTGTCATGCAAGATGCTTTTGTAGATATTCAGCATTTCGCTAAACATTTCAGGATTAGCCAGGCTTCCCTTTTTGCCTACAATCTCCTCGCGGGACGAGAGTTGCTCCTCATAACTTGGATTTACGGCCGAAACAACATAGTCGACCGGCTCGCCTTTGGAGTCAAAGATCAGTCTTTCCTGGCGGTAACCGATCGGCATATTATTGATCAGGTCGCTATAGCTGGCACGCAGTTTGGTCTCCCGTGTCTCGATCCGACGGGTTCGGCGGCTGAAGAAATAGACAACGACACCTGTCAGCGTCATCAACAATAACACGATCACAAACAGCGTACTGTTCTTTTCCCAGAAGGTTTGCGGACGCATATAGATATGGGCATCTGCCGGCAACTGAGAAAGCGCCAGGCCGCCATTGAGCATCGCCAGGTAATTAAACGTCGGGTGAGGTGCCGGTGGAACGATAAAGGAAGAGTGTACTTCGCCTGCCATCATACCGTCGATCGCCTGCATGAGCGTGGCATAGACCTGCTCGAAATGGGTATAATAACCACCCACCATACCACTTTCCAATACGCCTACATCGTTTAACGTAAAAAAGGGTGAGTTGGCATAGAGGTAAAAGATACGATACGCATTCGTCTGCAGGAAGATATCACTTTCGTCATCCGAACTATCGGCATTATACCAGGCAAAAAACAAAAGTCCGGTCTCCTTCGGTTCCCGGCTCAACAGGCCAACCATCTCATCGGTAGAGAGGTCGTCGGAAATAAAGTGTTCTATCTTCAGATCCGGATAGGTGGTATACACCAGCTCTTCCAGATCCGCGCGGTTCTGGGCACTGATATAACGCGTGTCGGATATAAAAATCAATTTATTCAAGTGCGGAAGCAAGGTTTTCATCAAGCCAAGGGTCTCCTTGATGTAAAACGGATGATAAACAACTGTCAGATTATCGCGTTCGCGCGCGATCGGCTCAAGCGCTATACGATTTACACGATGAATATCTTTGCGTGTGATATAGGTATCTATGGGACCGATGTAATCATTTCGGGCAAGCAACAACGTAGGAATATCTTCTCCCCAGTGGGCATCGATGGCTTCATGCATCACGCTGTAACTATCGGCCTCCAGCAGGATAAGATACGTGGGAGGCTTTTGGTATTTGGCAAACAACTGCTCTTGAAAAGCGACCAAATCGTCGGTACCTGTCAGGCTAAGCGCCAGCATGTGCTCCACATAGACAGGAAGATCCGGGTATTTCTCACCCATATCCGCTACAATACGGGGGATGTACATCGCGCTCCAGGCACATGTTTCAGCGTCCGGATTGATCAATAATATATAATCGGTATCAGCATCTGCCGGAATTACCGCCGCTTTTATGCTACTACTTGCCAAAAAGCATAAAAGAGTAACAAATAATAACCTGATAGTATATGGCAAAAAAATTCTCATCATGGTGCTTCTAATAAACGCCAGGTGTTAGTTCACTGTTGTCTTACTATGCAAATGTAACACTTGTTTTTCAAATTCTAACCTGACCCTCCTACTTTTCTAAAACACATTAACTCTATAATTATTCTTCAACAAACATCCATACCCTTTTGTTCGCACCCCAGGCTAATTCTTTTTCGTTTGTCCAGAGATAAACCCGCTCTGTCTTTTTTTTCTGTTATTTATCTCAAAAACATTGGCGGTTCTATCAAAGAAATAAGATAGATAGATATACAGTATCTTTTTGGCAGGAATACCGACTCTGAAAGTCAATGGCATCCGTTATTTTTGCTACATATTAATCAACTTTACACATCGACCCTACTAATAACATTTTATAAGTCAGCGATAAATCAGATTTGGTTATTAACACAAAATTTGTGTTTTTAATGTGGGGGTGAAAAGGCGTGCTTACTTGTAAGCCGCCTTTTCTTATTGAGTTCCCTTACGGAAGAATATTTACAAAATTCAGGGAGTTTCTTATTGCCGAAGCGCATCAGCAAGCCTGCCGAAGCGCTTCGACAATTTAGCTGATGCGCTTCGGCAGAATTAACGATGCGCTTCGGCAATAAAAATTCGGGAGGCAAAATCGTTTTGGGAAAAGCTCCCACCCAAAGTCATGGTGTGGTGTAGAAAGGTATTACTCATTTTCTTCATAATAATATGAATAATCGATTCCCTTCATAAACATCTCACAGCTGTCAATTTCATCTGTAAGGGCATTCTTTAATAAGTTCTTTAGTTTTGTATTATCAGTAGAACTCTTTACCATGGCTCCTAAGTAATCTTTCTTATTAATCTTGCTCCAATCCACACATAGCCTCAGTCGCTTCTTCAAAATCAAATCCAACCAAATGCGGGTGCTTCGTCCATTACCTTCCATGAATGGGTGGGCAATGTTCATTTCCACATATTTATCGACAATCTCATCGAAAGAATTTTCAGGCATTTCTTCAGTTGGTTAGTAACACTAACCAACTCATTGTTTTCTTTTTTAAGTTTACCTTTGAGATACTTCCAGTAGTTCCGGACTTTATTGTAGTCATTCTGTTCATTAAGGACTGCAACAATATCCAAAACAGAAAACCACCATTTATGACTCTCTTCATCCCAAATGGCACGAACCTCACGGTCATCAAAGAAGCGGATTGATATTTTTGTGTTATTACTCATCGATTATAACTATAATACAAATATAATTAAAAGAACAGTCAAAAACAACAGACTCCAACAATTCACTCAAAAACAAAACAGGCGGCAAACACTTGGTTTGCAGCCTGTTTTTATTATTTATTGATTATTTCTAATCGTCTTTTACTTCACTTCTTCGAAATTGAGCATATATGAGTATCAGTCAATTATACTTCTACGGTACAAATACGATACTGATAAAGGATGTGCAAAACATCGGTTACATTATCGTTTTTAGTTGTTTTTGTTCATTTTGAAGTGCTGTTCATTGTCAATGAACGGGCAAATATAGTGAACGTATCTACTCATAGTCCATTCTTTTCTCTCGAAATTCATTTATTTCGCCGCAATCGCATAATCTGAAATTGATATCATAATGTCGCTCTATTCTATGTTCGTGAAAATGTCCATAATACCAATCTATTATGTTCTTTTGTTGTTCTTGCAGTTTTGCAAATATCAGATCCATCGTTGTTCGCTCCCGATCAATGACTTGCTCTAAGCTTTCATCCATCTCCAACCAAGCAGTAATACCTTGCTTGGTGGTTGGATAGGCAAAAGAAGGGACGGTATGCGTTGCCACAATGTCAATATCATTAGGAAATAAACTATTAATTTTGTTTAGCTTTTTCTCATCAAAACAAGGTAATTCAGCGCCACCCCAATAGGTTTTCTTTCCTGTTTTCCGCTCTCTTTCTATCCGATATGTACGATCAATAGAAGTTGCACCACCGACACACAGCACATTTGTTGCATCAACCTGCACAATACTGTAATCTTCTAATAAGTGAATGTGTTTATGCTTTTTGAAACTACCATTGAAATAATCCGGATCATCATGATTCCCACGAAACATGACCAAGTGATTATTCTTTTTTGACAACCTAAGATTGAGTTTGCGGAATAAAGTCAAATAATATTCATCCTTATGAAATCCCATACCAATATCGCCACAGACAATCAGAATAGCATTGTCATATTGATTTAGCTTATAGACAATCGTTTCAAACTCTCCGTGGATATCGCCACAAAAAAGCAAGGCATCTGTATTCTCAAATTGTATAGTATTAAGCATTTCTTTCCTCTATGAATTTATCCGCCACGTTTCGGACATTTATCCGACACATCTGACACCAAACCGACATTTCCGCTAATATGCATTTGCCTCATTTGTTGTTGCTCGCTTATGCCAATTTGTCTGTGAACCGATTGATGCAATTATTGTGCAATCGCCGTGCAATTTGTGCAATTATTGTGCAATCAACTCATAGAAGCTTCCTGCCCCTTGACCCTTGTTAATCAGAATGCCAAATTCATTCTCTAACTCTTTTAATTCACTGCTTGCCGTATTTCTTGATACTTCATTCATTTCTTGATACTCCTTATTAGTGATTTTTCCTCTTTCTTTCACATGCTGAACTGCCTTTATCTGTCTTGCATTAAGCCCAAGTTTAACTAATTGTTCTTTAGTAAGATTATCCTTAAAGAGAGTAACTAAGAATCCGCCATCACGCTCAGTCAGTTCGGGTTCAGGAAGCCCTGCCTCCTTGCAGGTCTCAATGATACGAACTGTGCCACGTCCCCAAGAATCAATAAGTCCCCCTTTGAAACAAACATCAGCAATCAACGGATTACGGGGATAGGACGAGTGGACGTGTTTGAGTGACTCCAACGTAATCTCTTCAGGTAGCGTACCATCGTTCCAAATAGTTATCTTATCATCATATACTCGTATCTGAATAAATGAACCCATATATTTACGGTGTACCAGTGCATTGAGAAGCATTTCACGAAGTGCCGGAATAGGATATTCACTATGCTCCAAACGAAGCATGCCCTTAAACTCAATGGAACGAGTAAGGTATTTATGGTCTAACCGCTCCAGTACGTTTTTCAGTAAAACGATTAAATTTCCTTCTTCAACATCTTGAAATCGCAAATCTGCATCTCCTTTAAAACGTCCAATCTTCACAAAGGCATTCGTAGAGAAGCGTCTTGGGTCTTTACCAAAAAGGATTATTGCGGCACGTGTGAGCTCTCCGTTTTTAGTCAGACGTAACTTATCGAAAATCTCTTCCATTGTTAGTCCTTCCACATCCGGCAAACGGTCTTTCTCTTTTGACATTTCCAAATACATTCGGAAAGATCTTTCATCAATATCATCAAAGGTTGCTCTTGGCTCTGTAACTTCATCCCAAGTCAAACCAGAACGTTTGAGAAGAAACTCATTAAGTGAGGTTCCGGTCAGTTCTTGCTTCACACTTCCGCTACGATAATAGTACCTACCTCGCAATGAAATAGGAACAGAATAAGGCTGAACGATTATTTCAATGTAATGCTTGCCGTCTTCTTGCAAAAGATTAACTTCAGCTGTTATTCCCATATTATTTTTGATTTTATTGGGAATCTCGTCCATCAGTCTCTTATAATCTTCCACATCAACGACATTTCCAATATCGTCTTTGCCTATGAAAATCTGTCCACCTCGTGCGTTAGCAAAGCCGCATATCCATTTTAGATAGTCGTCATGCCAAGAGGATTTGTATTCTATGTTTTGTTGTTCAGGCATACTATGTTTGTTTACAGTTTCTAATCCATTTTACATATAAAATGCGTACCTAATTTGCGGCTTGTCTGCTTCGCTTAAATATTTCATAATTTCCCCGACTTTTCGTGCACAAGCAATAGTAATAGGATACTTACCATCAAACTGGGTATTATTCCAATTCATTTTTGATAATGCTAAAATTTCTTCACAAATAACATTTGGCGAAGAATCAAACTCAACAGTTCTTATTTCCAAAGGACTTGGAATGTAAAGTCCGGGGTATGTTTTATAATAATCTACCGACCCTCGCGTATATAAAATATGTGAAGTCTCCGACAAAGAAAACATTGAACCTCTTTGTGGTGGATAAAAACCATCTCTAAAAAAGCGAATATCAGTTTCTTTGATTGTAACAAAATCATAAGAACTTATTCCAGCATCGTTAATGGCTTTCCTAAATCCATCCAACTCATCAATACTGTAATTAGATGACTTGTGCAACACCAACCTTGCTGGTTGAGTGTCTAATGCAAATTTATACTCTTTTAATGCAGATAATAGCAAATCATATGCTTGTTTGTCTGATAAATGTGGTTGCCTATCCTTTTTATCAATTTCTACAGGAGTACCTCGCAATATTACGCCGTTTCCTTTTTCGTTAAAAATTTGTGCTAAACTTGTTTGGATTGACTTTTTATCACGACTTCGATAAAAACTAATTCCAACATAGCAAACCATTGGCAGGTTTATATCTCTCTTTAGTTTCCAAGGAACAGTTTGCATTGCTTTGTAGTAAAGCGCAGTACAAAAATTCCACGCTTTTGTTGCTTCGTCTTGCCCTTTGCTTGGATTAGACAATGAGTATTCTCTAATCAACTGTAAAGGTTTTCCCAAAAACATTGTTGAGGCTTTTAGTGCTCTGCGGAAGTTAATCTCTAATTCGGGCTTTTCTTCTGCATCTAACCTTTCTTCGATTTCTTCTTCTGTCTTTTTCTCGATAACAATTTTGTTTTCAAAAGATTTGGGTACAATGCAAACTATTAAATCAACCAATTTGTTTTGAGCAATAAACCTTATATGGTTAGAAAATAATTCAACTGCCTGCGTTACACATTCGTTTCTATTCTTAATTTTCAATATTTCCCGAATATCTGTGTTGTTTATAACTCGTGTTATTTCCGTTGAAGTAATAAATTTAGAACGGAAACCGGTGTTTTCGTTAAATCCACAAAAAGAAGTAAATAATTGTGGTTGTTTAGTGTTTGCCTTTGAGGGAATAAAACTTTTGCATCTTTCAAGCCAAGCGTTCAATTTTTCAACATCTTCGCTTACGCCAACAATTCCAATAAGTATTTCGGTTTTGCGTGCCGTAAATTTTGTATCATAAACATCATAATTGGCAATACCTTGCCGAGGGCAAAAATGCTCATCTTTGCCAAACTCTAAAAGCGGTTCTTCTATAAAGTGGTATTTCATCAGCCAAATAGTGTATTTACGGTATCAAAATCTTCTTTTGTCTTATTGTTTTCGTTATTTAACCAAGTTTTCTCTTGTAATGCCGGATATATTTGTTCTTTTAACAACTCCTTAAAATGCAAGAATTTATAATTAAACGGTTGCTCAAATAAGGTTGCTTGTTTTTGCATAACAAGTTGATAAAAAATAAACCTTAAATGAGAGTAAACTTGGGCATTTTTTTCTTTCCTTTTCAAAAAACTTATTTGCTCAAAACCATAATATGTTTTTTTTGAGCCATCGCGAGAAATAAACCACTCTGGATTTATGGACATATACCATTGATCATCAAATAAATAAAAATTAGCCTTAAAGGCAAAGTGTTTGCAATAAGATATTTTTTCGGGATTTTTCTTTTGCATTTTTGCCTCAAAAACCGTTCGAGTTGCTTCTACTTTTCCTTTCCATTTCTCTATTCTTGTCGCTAATTCGTTTTGCGGAGTATAAACATATAATTTTTCGTCATTATACCATCTAACGCCCAAGTGGTGCATCTTTCGGGAAAGACATCTACGGAGTAAATTTTTAAAAACATTTAGATGGTCATCATTCGTATTGTAAAAATCACAGGTGTCATATTCTTCAACTGTTCCCAAATCTACTAATTGAGAAAGTCCCAAAGTTCTTTCGCTTAAATCGTGAAACGAAATAATAGAATTTTCAAACAAAATCCAATCATTTGGAACTTTTAATCCATATTGGTGTATGGCTGAGATAAGTACATCAAACTGCGTAGCACTTTTCTTTAACCATTTTCCCGTTGTTTTTGAGCCGTCTATAATTGCTTTTCTATCAATGTTTAATTCTGCCCGATATAACTTACTCGGAAATTCAACAGACAGAAGGTTGCTGTAAACAGTTTCCGTTGAGCAACTTTTTGCGTAATTTTGTTCTTCTATGTACTGTTTGTAAGATTTTGATATTTCATCTTCCAGCTCAAAGGCATTATTTACAACTTTCCAAAATCGTTGTGAGCCTGCTTTTTCTGCAAATTTTGCTTGTTTTGGTTCTTTCTCATAAATGGTATTGTAAACAAATATCGGTTTATTTTCCTTGTATGCTGTATCATATTCCAATTCTGTAATTGAAATACCATTTTCAAGTTCCCAACCATATCTTCCTCCCAAAATCAATATATAAAAATCGGCTTTTTTTACTTCATCAATACAAGCATCAACCGAAGGCTTATTTACAGCATTCATAGTAAATTCAGACATAACAGGAATTGCCTGAAGCTTTTCGACCGCTCGCTTTGCTGCTTCCCTTTCATTTGGCAAGTCTTTTACGGTAGAACTTATGAATATGTTGGGTTTAAGATACTTCATTTTGATTTAGACTTTTAAGGTGCAGGATTCAACAAAACATAAAGTTGCTCCACAATTTGTATCGCATCTTTTAATTCTTGTTCGTAGTATGGCATCGAAGTTCTATGCGAGCCGGGATTTAGTATTCTGTCTTTTATCGACCTCAATTCGTCAAGTTTCGCCGATATTTGAATTTCTTGCTCATTTTGCTCTATCAAGAAATTTATCAAATAAGCTCTAAGAGTTCTTAATTGTCCTTTTTCGGCAAGTGTTAATGCGGTATCTGCTTCAAAATCTATTTTTAACTTCTCCAATGGTAAAGTCCCTTTTTTGAATAACTTGTTAAATCTTGCAAGCCGATCGGAATCTATTTTATTCTTGGCTTGACCTATTAAATTTGATAATGTCTCAAACTGATTATTTAGTTCCTTATTTAGATAGTGTTTGAGGATCTTTTCCGCTTCTTTTCGCAAATAATTGGCACAAGCATCAAATTCACTTTCTTCAAAATATTCTTTTGCTTTTTCGAATTCCGTCTTATTGACTTTAATCCTTGGTCTTGAGTTAATAGTTTTTTCATCCTTATAGAACTCCAAATACTCCCATTCAGAAGAATCTGTTTTAGATTTTAATATGTCAAAGAATCCTTTATCATGTGTAAGAATGATTTTTTGAAAATCAGAAAGGTCGTTGTCTTCTAAGATGATTTTTGAGATTATCATTCTGTTCGACATATCTAAACTTATCAGCATATCGTCTAAGACTAAAATTTTCCAATCGCTCTGTTCAAGACGAGTTTGTAAAGCTCCTAAACGAATAGATATGGCGATTCGCGTCAAAGCAGCTTCATTCAAAAAAGATTGGGGTCTATGATTTGGAACAAGTCCACCATCTTTTTTTACCTTTATACTCAATTTTATTTCAGGGTCAGAAAATCGACGACTATAATTCTCATCCCATTTCAAATTTTCCGCATATTCGAGAAGTACTTCAATGTCATTAATCTCAAATTTATCTTTCAACACCTTGTTCGCTTGAATGTTTATTTTTACGATTAATGTCTGTAGCTCATTATTGAACTTTGCTATTTTTTGTTGATATTGATTATAATAAGAAGAATTTCGACGATAAAAACGATTGCCCGTTTTAGGTAGATTATTATATAAGTTATTCAGGTTTTCAGAGAATGCTTTTCCATCGAACGAAAAATAGGGGAAAATATCATGCTTGAAAACGCTCCAAATATTCAATTGGCTTTTATGTGTTGAATTATAGAAATTATGCAATAGTTTATAGTTGATAAAATCACTCGCTTTGTTGGCTTCTTTTATATTTGCAGTTTGCGTAGCTCCGATATTTCCGTGAGCTATCCTGATTGGCGGTTCGCCTTGCAGTTCTATTTCTATGAAAGAATCGGGTTCTTGTGAAAAGATATTGCGCAGGCTTTCAAATGTTCTATCATTTGCCTCATCATATACGACAAAATAATCGTTTACCCGCGCAACTGTTTTTTCACAGCTTTGCAACAGGGTGTATAAAGCCCAATATAAGGACGATTTGCCCGAACCATTATTGCCATAAATGAGCAAGTTTTTCCCTTTCAAATCGAATTCCTGAAATTCGGGAAATGCTTTGAAATTCTGAATTCTTATTTTGTCTATTTTCTTCATTAGTTCATCGACTTGATAATTTGTGCTACGCTTTCGCTTCGTGTTTCCTGCAAAATGATTCGGTTGCGGACTTCGTTTTTATAATCGTTCCATTCCTCGAATAAGCGGATAATTTGCTGTTCAATTGGCAAGTCGGCAACTTTGTCTATCGACTGCCCGATAAGCTCCAACACGTCCACCTGCTGTTGTTTTATTTCTTCCTCGAAATAAAGTTCGTAAACGCAGGCATCAACTACTTTTTCGAAATAAGACGAAATGATTTCATTGGTTCCTATTTCTGAAATTACCGAGTTATCTTTATTTTTAAGATAAAGAATATAGTTTATAAGGGAGATTATAGGTTGTTGTTGATTAGTAGAAATTGAAGGAATAGGAATGGTGTCTAGATCAATGTTTTTTAGCTGCGGAGTACTATCTTCATTTGTTACTAAGCGATTGCAATAATACCAGTTGATTAATTTAGAATTTAATACTCCAAGCAAAAAAAGTGGACTGTCATTAAAGTCATATAGAAAATACAACGATTGCTCAGGGTAAATAGCAGTATTGTCATATGTTGCAATTATTTCTGAACCTGTTTTTCTTAATAAAATTTTCTCCTTCTTCCTCAATTTTACTTCATCACGAGTCCTTCCCGTAATATTCTCATCTCGAAATTCAAAATAATATTTTTTCAACAAACAAAATTTCGCAATGCTTCTACCTCTAACCACTTCAATTTGTGTGTTATTAATCCTATCATCTGTAATTAATTCTGATTTCCCCCCAAATCCTGAAGTCGACTTGCAATAATTAGACAAAGGGTTCCCTCGACACATTATTGTGTTTACCAAATTTTGAATAGAAATATTATCAAATCCCCTAAATTCAGATAGTGGAGTTTGTAAAATTACTTTATTGGAATAAAATAGCACTTGATTATCAGGTCTTGTTTTTATTTTGAAAGAGTAATTATCTCTTCGTTCGTTTTTTATTATAAAGGTCATTGTATCAGCAATTATCATCTCAAATTTCCACTTATACACAATTTCAAGTAGTTTGAATTTAGATAATATTTTTTTTCTTAATGCAGAAAAAGCAATATTAAAGCCCATTCTGTCAGGTACAATAAATGTAAGAATACCATTATTTTTAATTGTTTTCAATGAGAACAAAATGAAAAATTCAAATAAATTTGGCATATATGTGTTGGCATCATCGTATTCTTGCATTAATACCTTTAAATTATTCCGTTTTGTTTCTGTAATCCCTTGTTTCCCTTTTAAAGATACCCATGGCGGATTTCCGATCACAATATCAAAACCGTCTTTTACATCAAACATCCATTCGGCATCAAACCATCTTGCATAATCATTTTGATCGTAAGGATTCCACGCCGCGATTTTTTCTGCAGTATCGTTGTTAAATCCGATTTCTTTCAGTTTTTCGGCTATTTTGGTGCGCAGCTCGTAGTCTCTATCGCGATACTTGCGTTTTGTTTCGGGCGTTCGTGCGCTAAAATGCTTATGGCGTACTGTGGCAAGTTGTTCTTCGAGCGGGTCTATCAAATCCATTCCCAGTGCTCTTTGCTTTGGCTTTTCAAGTCCTATCAGCGTGTTTGCCGCTACAAATTTGGTTTCTAAATTAGGCAGAGGACGTATTCCCAAATTCGGCTTTTCAGGATTGGGAGTTTGCTCACAAATAAGCGAAATAAAGAAACGAAGTTTTGAAATTTGCACAGCAATCGGCTGAATATCAATTCCGAAAATGCAGTTTTCAATCAAAAACAATTTCCGTCCATAATCAAGTGCATTGTTTTCAAAAGCTTCTTCAATATTGTTAATGGCAGCTTCTCGTGCTCGCTCGTCTTCTATTTTTCCTGCAATATCAAGTTGGCGTTGTTTCCAAAGTTCATTTTTAGGGTCAAGCTTTTGTAGAATTTGCACCATTCTAAGCAGAATTCCCATCGGAAAAGCTCCCGATCCGCAAGCAGGGTCAAGGATTTTTACATCATTGAGAGCAGAAATTGTACGGATATTATTTTCCCAATCATCTCCTACTTTTTCTTGCAAATAAGCAGCCAAACTTTCATTTACCATATAATCTACGATTTCTCGTGGCGTATAAAAAGAACCTGTTTGCTTGCGAGCGGTGGTTTGTGTTTCAGGATTGAAACTTGCCAACAAATTTTCAAATACTTTTCCCAGTAATTCGGGATCAAGAGCTACTTCTACATCAGTCGGCGTGTTTTCTTCAATGGTAAAATTATAGGTTTTAAGTATATCAATTAACCCACGTACCTTGTAATTTTTGCCTTTAGTGTCGTAGAATTTGTTTAAATCAACTGTTTCTTCTTCCGAAAAAAACAGAAAATCTGGAACTTTTAACAAAAGTTCCTTGCTCGGTCTATTTGAAAAACAGTCAATTCGTATCTCGTTTTCTTCTCCCACATTTTTGTCGAGATTCTCAAATAATCCACCATTTAGAAAAGGTATATCTTTGGTTAGTTCGATAAAGCGTTCTTTGTTTTTAAAAAAACGTTCGTATCGGTAAAAACCTTGAATACCAGCTTGGCGATTGACAAACTTTCGTTTATCGCTCATTTCGGTGTTGAGCGTAGCAAAAAAGAGGTTCTGAAGAATGGCTTTATAAAATGTACTTCCTGTTTTATCATTATAGTTGAGTATTTTATCAAGCTCCTGTGTGTTGAAAAGTTCATCTTTAATCAAGTTTTTTTGCTTCAAGAACCAAACAAACATCAAGCGGGTAATCAAGCGAATGACAGAAGTGGAATTGCGAAGTTCAGTCAATTTCTTTTCTTCGTCATTCCGTTTATCCACATCTATTTTTATTAGTTTCAACTTATCCAAGTCATCGGGGAAAACCACATTCTGCAATGCCCAAAAATACCAATTGGACAGTTCATTATAAAATTCTTTGGTAAGCGTTTCGACCGAAAAAGCATTTTTAATATCTTCCAACGAAGTATTTCCGCGTTTGTCGGCAATCATTTTCAGACGGTCGGCGGGTGTTTTTGTTTTTTCGTTTTCGCCAAGCACATATGTAAATCGCTTCGGCGGAGTGTTTTCTATGCTGAAATTTCCGTTCGCGTCAATGGTCGGCTCGCTACTGATAAAGGAAAGACGATATTGGGTTTGTGATTTGTCTTCGCTATGATAAAACGCTAAGATACCGTGGTAGCGGGCGTGGTCGATAAGTTTTACAAGCGACTTGTTTAATCCAATTCGATTACGGGCAATTTGAACGCTTGCTTGCGTTTCGATATCCAACACAGCAAGATTTTTGCCATAGGCAAGCTTTATGGAAGCAAAACGGTGTATAGATTTCAGTTGCTCTTTGTCTATTTCAATCTTTTCGGCTTGTGTCTCGAATTGTACTTGAGAACCGAAAATATCTTGCAACCAAATATGCCAATCTTGGCGATTATATGCTTTTTTAAGTTCTTGCTGTGTCATAATTGTTTCTACTTAAAGCTTTCGCTGATAATTATTTCAGGTACAAAGTTTTTATTTTCCTTTGGTTTTTCTGTCTCTAGTTTATCTTCGTTTTCCTGCAAAGGATAATTTTGAGCTATTTTTAGTATCGCTTCAAGCTGTTTTACAGGCAGCATTGAAACTTTTTTAATATTTTTGTATAGAGCGCTGATTTCTTTTGAAAGTTTTTGAAATTTCCCCAAACTAACAGCTTCTTTTGTCAATATCAACAATTCTTCTTCGCGTTTATCTGCAAGTTGAAGTTTTATTATTGCATCCAGATAGCTCAATGCTTGTTTCTCGGCAGGACTCTGTGAGATAACAATAGTACGCTCTGCTTGTTTTTCTGCTTCTAATTGCTGTCTAAAAAGAGTAATGCTCTTTTCCACTTGTGCATGGTGATTTTCTGTAAGTGGTAGAGGCTTCTCTTCTTTATGAGCGCGATAAATTTCTTCTGCCTGCAAAAATGTAAGTTCTTGCGGTTCATCGTTTTCTTTAACTAACAAGAACGAATTACGCTTCTCACTACGAATAAAGGCAATAGTAGTATCATGTAGTTCTTTATCTTCACGGCCGGTACGTGCCCGAAGCGTCATGTTTTTTATTTTCTTGAAAAGCTCGGGATTTTCTTCTTTGAACTTACGAAGTTCAAGTAGAATCTTTAACTTTTCATCTTTTTCTTCTTGTGCCATTTTATCAAAAAGCCCAAAACTTTCAACAATTTCTTCATCAGAATAAATCTGACTATCTTCGCCTAAGGCACTATGAAATGCCTGTAGTTTAAGAATTGCCTTCTTTTGCAGTTCAATATCATTTTCAACTTTTGTAGTAGGGAAAAAGTTGAAAACATGAACTTCCTTTGCTGTACTTCCAATACGATTTACGCGCCCAATGCGTTGCATGAGACGTGTTGAGTTCCAAGGTGTATCATAGTTCACAATGACATTTGCACGGTGCATATTCACTCCTTCCGCCAGCACTTCGGTAGAAATCACTATATCATAGTCGTTTTTCTGCAACTCTTTTTTGAGATTTGCGTCAAAATTTTCTCTAAGAAGTGGAAATTTATCTTTACGATTTTTGCTGTTTACAGCCAATATTTTATCAAAACCTTCTTTTTTTAACTCCTCATACAGATAATTAGTCGTTTCTTGCGACTCAGAAAACACAACCAACTTCCCTTCTTTGTTTATTCGAGAGGATAGAAGTTTGTTCCTCAAATAATCTTTAAAGATATCCAACTTTGGATCCGTTTTAACTTTCTTCCATTCTTTGACAAGATTTTGTAAAATGTCAAAATCGCTTTTCAATCCCTCAACAAATCCATCTTCAAAATCAGTAGCAGTGCATATTTCAATGCTTGGGTCTGTATCTTGCAAATTGACAAGCAGTTGTAGAAGTTCTTCTTCGCGGTCTTCTTCAATGTATTTGTTTACATCAAGGTTTGGGGCTATAAAAACAAGATTATCATCAAACATCTTAACCATATTTGCTGTAGCCTGAGCAAAGCGTTCGAGCGAAGAACGAAAAGCAAAAAAACTACTATCAAGTCGCTTCACCAACAAAGTCTTCATAATAAATTTCAACTGCAATGAAGCTAATTCGGCATTTTTATATTTCTTTTTCTTTTCAGGGATAAGAAATTTTATAGTCTGGTACCGATAGTAAGTCAGTTCATCTCGTAATATCTTTATCGTTTTGTCGTAAAGCATTTCCAAATCGTAGTCAAGCTGATAGAGTATTTTTATGGGTTGTTTTACCACGGGAAATGTAATTCCTTGTTCGCGTAAATCTTTAGCGTATTCTTCATTTTCAAGTAAGTCTGTGCGAGTTCGGCGAACAGTAAGTGGTTCAACCACGTATTTACGAATTTCTTCGTACAGTGCTTTCACCTCTTTTGCCATTTTCTTGACATTACTTTCTTTCTTTAATTCTTTATACTTTTTTATTTTCGGAGCAAAAAAGTGTTGTAAGTTGCTTATTTCAAGCGTTGAGTCTTTTTTGTCTTGAAATAGATAAACCTGATTTGCAATGTCTTCAGGACGATTGTTGAGCGGAGTCGCGGATACTAGCATTATCTTTTTCTGCGTTCCTCTGCGGGTTGGCGTTTTGCAGATTTTCTGCAAAGCATTATACATTTCCGCTGAATCGTTACGGAATTTATGCGCCTCATCAACAATTACCAAATCGTAATTTCGGGCATTGCGGATTTTATGCAAACTTCCATTGGTGTGAATTTTGTAATCGTTTATACCGAATTTGTCAAATGTTTCTTGCCAGTTGTCGTACAAAGCAGGAGGACAGATTACTAACGTTTTTGAAAGATAATCAGGAAAACCATTGTGATAGAAGAAGTTTTTGGCAATTTGCGCTGCCACCACCGTTTTTCCCAAACCTACGACATCTGAAAGAAAGAAACCATTGTGTTTTTCTAATTTAGCATAACCGTCATTTACAGCATCTGCCTGATATGAAAGTTTCTTGTATTCCTTGGGTAAGTCCCGTAATGAATTAGGATCGTACTCAACGCTCTTCCCAAAGTATTCAATCAAAAACTTATAATAGATTTCAAAAGGAGTAAACGAGTCGTTTAAATAAGTCTCTGTTTTTAATTTTTCAACAAAATCCTTCTCAATCTCTATACTTTGCTCCCAAAGCCGTTCGAAAGTTTCAGTGGCAAAATCAATATCTGCATCATCTCGCAATTCAACATTAAATTCAAAATTGTGTTGTAGTCCGTTATCGGTCAAGTTGCTCGATCCCGTAATAACTGAACCATAACCATGAGTGTGTTTTTCTACTTCTCGGAAGATATATATTTTAGCATGTAGGTTTTGTTTCGGGTAAACCCTTATACTCACCTTCTTCTCGATCAAGTCCTGAATAAACTGTAGCATTCCATCCTCGATTGTCTTGTCATATTTTGCTGATTGAATGTCTTTTTTCAAATTTTCAATGTAAGTGTCAATGCTTTTGTCTTCATTACCTGTAAAGAGTAATCCCTTGTTGTTTGCATCGTAAACAGCCTCGTCAATGTTGATTCCAACTAAAACGCGAATTTCGGCTGCCTTATCAACAAAAGGGCGTACCTGAAAATAACCTGAAGCTCTGAAATAGCCAACAAGTGCATCGAAAAAATGAATGTTTTTATGTTCAAAAATACCTTTGATTTTATTGAGCAAGGTGTTTTCATTCTCGTTTGTGAAAAATTTAGAAGACATATCTATTTTTTTATGCTCTGTTCAACAATACTCAATGCATCTAAAGCCAATTCTTTTTCTTCGACCACAGTTGCATTGATTTTATCAGCAAGCCAAAGGACTAGTAATGCCTTGGAGTCAACCGCAAAAAGCTGAGCTAACTTAACCACTTGCTCCCTCTTTGCAAGACGATCTCCACGCTCAATCTTACAATATAAAGCATTATCTATTTCAAGAGCAGCGGAAACCTGCCTCTGTAATAACTGCTTATCTTCACGTAGCTGACGAATTTTCTCTGCAAACAACATCGTTGATAGTATTTGACTTGACATACTTCGACAAATTTACTAAATATTTGAGAAACAGCATTTGTATGTGGCAAAAAAGTTATAAACATCATATACGTGCATAAGCATTTTTCTTGTTTTTACGGGCAAAAACAGGAATGATTTCAATAAAACTTTCCTGTTATAAGATATAGGATACGATGATACAATACAGATAAACAGCCCTATATAGACATGACCGCATATTTTCTCCTTTAACATTTTGTAAACACCTCTTCTATGGAAAGAATAAATAAGGCAACACTTTTACGGAAAATACTACCCGAAGCGTAGCGTAGGTGTGGAGATTTCGCGTAAAACCGATTGCGGCTTGGTGTTGGCGTTTTATTCTTGGAATATACCTTTGTATACCAAATGAAAAAGGAGTTCATTATCCCATTCTTCTGCCTTTTTTCTTTTTCTTGGGTTTTCTCAATGGTTGTCCATCTTCTGGATTGGGATTACCAACATCTGCAGCGGTGGGGAGTATGGAAAATAAGGAAGAGAGAATATTTTTTCCGCTAATGCTATCGCTTAATTGATTAATCGATTTAGCGGCTGGCTGGCTGTTTGGCTGGTCATACGTTTGAACGTTTGGCTGCATGTCCGTACCAACATTGGTGCGGTGTTGCTTTTCATTCGGTTCTATTTCAGACACTAAAGGATTTGAGGATTGTTTTAATTCTTGCTCCTGCATTTGCAATTTCTCTTTTATACTGCCGTTTTTCATCGTATTACAGTACATAAATGTTTCTTGTAAATCCCGTTGATAGCCGAAAAGCTTATCAAAACCTGTTTCTGCCTGCTGAAACAAGTTCGTTCTATCAAAACCGCCTTTTATTGCTCCCTTCTTTGTGTTTTTGTGGTTGGTTAGTGGCGACAACTTCTTTTTATTCGATTGGTCTTTCCGGCTGACAATCAAATGGCAGTGCATATTCAGCTCATTATCTGACCTGTTGCGGTCAAAATGAATTTTACCGTAGAACTTTATATCTTCCGCTGATAATCCTTTGTTGAAATTCTTTGCGTATTCGGGAATGAAGACTTCCCGAATGTATCGTTTCATAGCTTCTGCCTGCTCTTGTTCGGTATTTCCCATCGTTTTTAGTTCTTTTTCTGAGGGGCTAACGTGGATAGCGTAGAACTTGGCATCCGTTTTCAGCAACTGCCCGATATTTGTATCAATATCCTCAATAATCTGGGCTTTATATAGATTGTCTTCCGTCAGATTGAAGAATCCTTCCGTATAAATACCTTTTTCTATACGTTCTAAATCTTCATGTTCGAGGTAATTTGCCAACTGGCGACAACCTCCGGCATTGTTGTATGTTCCGGCGGATGGTGGCGGGAAGTCTATATTCATGGTTACTCAGGATTGATTAATTTGCTAATTTCTATTTTTAGAGCCTCTTTTCGCTTGCTATCCATCACACCACAAGTTGTAAGTTCTGCGTATAAAGCTATTAATTCTAAGAGCTTTTTATTATCCTGCTTTTGTATCTGAGTTAAAGAGGCTATTTGCTTTGTTTGGGTATTGACAATATTTGCATGTTTCCCAAATGTATCACTTATTCGTTGCAGGATATCTGAATGCTTATTCCATATGAGAGTTAGTTCTGATTTTATCAGCTCTTCCAATGTCTTGACTACTTCATCGAAACGGACAGCTATCGAATGAGTTGCCCGAATCATCGGATTCAGTTCTTTTTCTTCAAAGTGGCGGATAAAACGCATCAGGTCATCCTGTCGCTTGTTGATTTTTGCCAATTCCGTTTTAACCGATTCCGGCGGCTCGGACGGATTGATACAGGCCTTATCCATATACTCGAAAGCGAGCTTCACAGTCTCTCCTTTTTTAAGATTGTATCGCTTGCAAAGTTTATCTATCTGGCGATTGGTGGCGTGGTCAATTCCAATCGTCGTTAATGCTGTTTTATTCTTATTTTGCGCCATATTATAACTTTTTTATAAGAATTCATTTTATTAATCGCTTAATCAATAGGATATTAGCGATTTTATTTATACGAGTCTTTATAAAACTCGTTTTTAATATCTTGCTGATTAACAGCAAGTAACCCCGTAGGGCAAGAGGATAGAACAGGACTTGTCCAGTTCCCTCTTGCTACATTGCTCGCGAATAGTGAGCCATTAGAATGAAAGCTTAAACTCGACGGCTTTCACCATTCAAAGTGATAAAATTAAACATCATCTTGAGGCGGTCGCCAATCATTCCGCCATAGAACTCATCGGACGAAAGTGTAGCAAAAGTGAAGTTCGTGGTGCCATGTGTAACGACACCGACATCACTTCTCAAACTCAGCAATTCGGATATGGGTCGGCTGACGTTCCCATAATCCTGAACCGTTTTGGATTCTCGTCCAAATTCATCAATGATTAATGGGCGCCGGGCAAATACGCTTGCCGATTGCTTTACAATTTGCTCCTGCAATTCCACAGACTTGATAAACGTAAACAGTGGCTGATTCAGAAAAAAACTTCTCGAAATATGATTATGGAGTAACGAATATGTTTCCAGCAGGATCGTTTTACCACAACCATATTTGCCTTGTAGCATGATGCCCTTATTCAAATCACCGGAGAAAGCAGAATTGTTGGTTATGTAGCAATAGAGCTGTTCTATCATTGGTTCGTTGTTTTTGTCAATGACAAAATTCTTAGCCTGATTGCGGTTGTGCAAACAAATTGTACCAAACTCGCAAAACAAACTCCGAAAGTCGGCATAAGCCAACGGCAAAGGCAAACGTTGTCGCCGAATCTTTTCTTTTTCATGGGCGACCATCTCTTGAGCATCTTTCTGCAATGCCTGAAAGAATTGTTGATTAGTCGAAATCACTTCCCGTAAAGACTGAGCCTTTCCTTTTTCCATAAGAATTTGTATTAGAGTTTTTGTCTTTAGTCTTTATATTGTAGGGCGGGAGTTTAAGGTCGGACTTAGGTGCTAAAATCTGATACTTAGTTTTAACTCTATGTCCACCCCCAGAGGTATAATCCAACAGACCGGCTGCCTTTAGTCGGTCTCGTGAAGATTTCAGAACATCCAAAGATATATTCGCATTGGCTGCCAATCGTTTATTGGAACACTCTATCCATTCCGACCAATAGGAGCGGTTAGCCAAATGAATCAAGAAGAAATACAACCGGGTATCGTTGCCGCTGAAGTTCTCCTGTTCGTCCACTCGCCAGAAATTGGCTAATAAGTCGAACAGGTTCATCTTTGTATGTTTTTGCGCTTATTGTATTCCGCCTCTGCTTCGGACTCAATCTCCTGCAAAGTTTTCTTTTTGCCTTTAGAAATCCATTCTAGTAGTTCGTCTTCAAAAAAATAAAGTTTCTTACCACTCTTATAGCAGGGAATTAGCCGTTTGCGAACAAGGGCATACACGGTAGGTTTCGCTTTGCCGATAATCCGGCAAGCTTCTTCAATGTCAATTGGGATTCGTTTCTGAGGAGCAATAGGTGTTTGCCCCTTTTCAACTAAAGATTTGATCTCAGCCAGCTCACTGACTAAATGTGCTACTGCCTTGGGCAGGTTTTCAAAAGAAATTTCATTTACTTCCATAACTGTTGATTTTAATTGTTACGGTGCAAATAAAAATAGTGTTTCTGCGGTGTCTAGACGACACTGGAGAAACACCTTGGAAACACTAAAAGTGCTGATATTTTTTGGTTATTGGTAGATGCAAATCATAAAAAAGATAAAAGTATGGTTATTGGTTTTAATTGCAAATTGTTCTATGCGCTCGACCTATCCCACTAACAGATTCTCCCATTATCATCATTCTTCTTATTGCAATTTCTGTATATCCCCAATCAACAACATCATGTTCGTAGCCTATCTTTTTCAAAATAAGCATAGTGGATAGCATTATCAAACGATTACAGACAAGATTCAATAATTCATCATCCGTTAATGACTTGAAAAAATCTGTCGTTGGTGTAGGTAAAGAACCATGCAGAAAACGATTTCTGCACGATATACAGTATAGATCTTCTTCATCTAAATCAATGCTCAGAGCCCCAAAAGGGGAGCCTAGTTTCGAAGAGTTTGACCGTTCATTTATTTTACCCAATTTGCTATCTAAGGAATCGTATGTAGATTTTGTCACTTTCCCTTTGATTTTTTTTAGTGCTTTTTTCAATTCATATTTTAGTTGACTACTGATTTCCGTATCTTCTATTAACGGTTTAGCAATTTTATCTTTAGGTACAATTACATTGGTAATAGTTTCTAATGCAACTGCAGCCAGACATCCTTTAGGTAAACCATTTATATTACTGGCTTGCGTAAGTAATATACAGGAGCGAAGTAATTCTTCATTCTCATACAGCAACTTTACAAGATATGCGAATTGATCAGAGTTCAAATGCAATTCTTCTCGAGAGATATCTTGATATGAATGATTGTCTAGTAGAGGCCTTTTTGTATGTATTGTATCATTAAAATTTTCATAACGATAGGTTAAGGTATCTTTCTTCCCCTTTTGCATAGAAAAGAAATAAGCACTATCAGCAATATAAAAACCAGAGATTAGAGAAAATGCTGCTCTTATTGCATTAATAATGTGTAGGAAATCATCATGATTAATTGGATCATTTGTTTTGAACACAAAGTATCCAAGGTTATCTTCGATTCTCACATGAAAAAACAATATTGTTCGATTGTCAATTTCTATTTTAATGCAATTTTTCCACGAAGAATTTTGATCCTTACTCGTTGTCATATCATAAAATACACCACTAGAATAAGCCTTGAATTCATCACAATCATATCGATAATAAGCTGATTGTTTGGAGTTTTTCCATTTATTATCATCTAAATCTCCTCGAAATGCATTGATTTTTATAGATGCTTTTTTTATCCCTTCTCCAATTGATTGTTTGAATGCGGTAACATCTGTATTGTTTATTAATATTCTAACTCCATGTGTTGCGAGTATTGCTGGCTTCTCAAAGAAGTAATCCATTCTGAACTTATCTTCCCATTCTGGAAGCAAATTAAAATGAACTAAAAACTCCCCATTACTCTCTCGGAGCATATTTGCATCCATTATTACATTATCTATAGCTGTCGCAAGTTTAAAATCAACCTTCCCAGATTCAAATAATGAGATTAGTTTTAATGCAGCATTGTCATCTTCAAAAATAGTGTCACTTATCTGTTGAAATTTGATGGTTCTCTCATCCATTTTTTGTCTATTGTTATGTTAAAATCTCCTGTATCTTGATTACTCCCTTCAATTCATCATCCTTCAAATGCCGTTTGATACTTTTCACTTCTACTCCCTTGAAAACATCAGGAAAAACGTTTTTTAGGAAGTTAGCAATATCCATCTGATTTCTTGGCTTGAAGTAGTTCCAGATATTCCACCCGAAATGGCGGAGGTCGATGGCTGTCAGTTCTTTAACTTTAACCGGCTTCAATTCTTTCTCTTCTAACTTGTTCATGTATGCACGGACATTCCGGCAAAGAACATTAAGATCTTCATCGGAAAGATAAAGAGCAAACGACTTTCGGGTATAGTCCAAACCAACATTCAGAATATCCTCTTGTTCTTTGGCTATGTTTTTCTGCTGTTCATTCCGAATATCGTCTAAAGAGACATTCGATTCCGGTATATCAATTTCAAATTTCTTTTCTTCTATCTGTGGTTCAGCAACAATCTGAGAAACTTGTCTTTGTTCTATCTTCTTGCGAAAATAGGGGATCTTTGCCAATCCGTTTCCGATCCACGGCAACATTATATTTTGAAGTGCTACATGGATACTTAAATATACTGTCGCCTGAATAGCCAATGCTATAATAAAGACTATGAAAGCTGTAAAGCTATCAAAGCCGACCGAAACAGTAAACATGCGTGCTAATGCTGCAATCGCCAAAGCAACGCAAGCCACGATCACATATAATATAATGTACTGCAAAAGACTGTTCTGTTTCATTCTTCTGTGTTGTTAAGAGTGTTTAACTGAATTGCTTGTGCTGCTTTGCTCTTCTTCTCGTCCACAACCTTTGCGTAAATCTGGGTAGTTTTTACATTGGTATGCCCCAACATCTTGCTGACGGTGTAAATATCTGTACCACTGGATAATTGAAGCGTGGCATACGTGTGCCGGAAGCAATGAAACGTAATCCGCTTCGTGATTCCGGCGGCTTCTATCCAACGTTTCAAGGGTTTAGAAATCCAAGCAGGATCAGGTAAATCTTCGAAAACAAATTGCTCCGACTCACGAGGTTCGCCACACAAATCAAGTGCCTGTTGCGAAATAGGCATATATTCCACACCTTTTGTTTTCTGTTGTGTGAAGTGAAGCTGGGCTTGGTCGCCATTCATGCTAATTTCTTTCCATCGTAATTTCTGAATATCACAATGTCGTAATCCGGTAAGAGCTGAAAACAATGCTGCCCGTTTAAGGACATCTCTTTCACATGGCGTTCCAGCGAGGATATTAAGTTCTTCAACGGTCAAATATTCACGCCTTGACTCCTGTTCCGGTATGCCTTTGATTTTTGCCGATAAATCAGTTGTCAGGTATCCATCAACAAAGGCCTGTTTTAATGCCGCCTTGAAAATGGAGAAGTAAGTTACAGCAGTATTGCGAGAAATAGTTCCGCTTTTATTTCCTCCGCAGGGAGCAGACAACAGATATAACTTAAAATCTTCGGCAAAGCGATTGTCGATTTTGGCAAAAGGCAATGTATCTCCGGCGAAGAGCTTTATTAATTCGTAGGTCCGTTTCCAGTTTACACGAATAGAGTCAGAACTTTGTGCGTGGCGTTTCTTGGCTGTGGCGTTAAAATACTCTATGAAATTCTGCTGCGCACGCTCTTTTTGTTCAACTTGTGCACTTTCTGTATCACTATATAGATCAGCATTATCATATTCTCGTTGGCGAAGCTTACGAATCCCATCAGCATATAGCATAGTTTCTTGATCCTTTTCGCTTCGGCAAACGATTATTCCATTATCATCACGTTTGGGTTTGTAGGTTTTTGTCCCGTCTGCGTCGGTGCGGGCGGTGCGCTTCTTATCCCATTCAACCGTAGTAATACAACGATTCAAATATTCACGAACACGTTGCGGAGTTTGCTTGCCGGGAACATAAACCGGATAGCTTTCAATATAAACATACCACTCTTTGCGGTCTTCCGCCTTACGAAGCCGAACAGTTACTTTTGTATTGGAAAGTTGTTTCATGTGGTATATTGTTATTGATTATACAAATTATCTATTTCAGTTTTTGGAGCATAAACATAGTTGCCAATCTGTCGAGTTGGAATAGAATATTTACGGATATGCTTATATACCGTACTATCCGATATGCCGAACTTTTTGGCAATCTCGCCGATTGTATAACAATCTTGCGGTTCAAGACTATAAAGCTTTGTTGTCGGTTTCTCCTTTTTAAGAGGTGTTTGGCGAATAGGAAATATTTCCTCTATCGCTGCTCGGTCAATTCGGACTAGACGAGCTCCTAAGTTGATAGCAGGAATTCGCTTTTGCCGAATAAGACGATAGAGTGTACTCTTGGCAACGCCGAAAAGCGCAATTGCTTCGGGAACGGAAATATAGAGACGGTCATCTGGTATTTTAGCTACGACTGCTTGCTTTTCTTCTTCTTTTCGCTTTTGCCGTTTCTTTTCACGATATGCTGCATTGCCGCATGTTTTCGAGCAATAAATAGAATCAACCGTCTTCGGAACGAAAGGCTGTCCACACACTGCACATTGTTTCTGAATCTTATTCATCGGTATCTTTATCGCCATTTAAGTACTCATTAGTAGTCATAAGTGCTCATAAGTTCCACTTCATCACTAATTAAGTTCCGGTACAATAATGGTACAAATGTATGATAAAAAACCATCAAAAACAATGGCTATTTATAAATTTGTAAAAACAAAAACCCCCGTAAACTATTTGTTTACAGGGATTTTCTATTATTTGTTGATTATTCCTAATCGCCTCTTACTTCACTTCTTCGAAGTCAACATCGGTGACGTTGCCGTCGTTGGCATTGCCGTCGTTGTTGCTGGATTGTTGCTGGCCTCCGAAGTCGGCTCCCGGTTGGGGACCGCCGGGCTGTTGGCCGGCGTTGTACATTTCCTGGCTGGCGGCTTGGAATACGCTGTTTAGTTCGGCCATTGAGGCGTCGATAGCAGCGATATCCTGGGCTTTGTGCGCCTCTTTCAGCTTAGCAAGGGCGGCTTCGATCTGGCCTTTCTTGTCGGCAGGGAGCTTATCACCCAGCTCGGTCAATTGTTTTTCCGTCTGGAAGATGGTGCTGTCCGCCTGGTTGATCTTATCGATGCGTTCTTTTTCTTGCTTGTCCGCTTCGGCATTGGCAGCTGCTTCATCCTTCATGCGTTTTACTTCATCATCACTCAAGCCGCTGGAGGCTTCGATACGTATATTTTGCACTTTGCCTGTTCCTTTATCTTTGGCTGATACGTTTAATATACCGTTGGCATCGATATCGAAGGTCACTTCAATCTGAGGAACTCCTCGTTGAGCAGCAGGGATACCATCTAAGTGGAAGCGTCCTAATGATTTGTTATCACGTGCCAAAGAACGTTCACCTTGCAGGATATGGATCTCTACCGACGGTTGGTTATCAGCCGCTGTCGTAAATGTTTCCGATTTCTTGGTCGGGATAGTCGTGTTGGCGTCGATCAATCTGGTCATCACACCTCCCATGGTTTCAATACCTAAGGAGAGCGGCGTCACGTCGAGCAACAACACATCTTTCACCTCACCGGTCAATACACCACCCTGGATAGCAGCTCCTACAGCCACCACCTCATCAGGATTCACTCCCTTTGATGGAGCCTTGCCGAAGAATTTCTCTACTATCTCCTGAATAGCCGGAATACGGGTCGATCCACCTACCAGAATCACTTCATCGATATCTGATGTGCTCAGGTTAGCATCTTTCAGCGACTGACGGCAAGGTTCGATACAGGCCTGGATCAACGAGTCTGCCAACTGTTCGAATTTAGCACGCGTCAAGGTTTTCACCAAGTGCTTTGGAATACCATCTACCGGCATAATATACGGCAGATTGATCTCCGTGCTTGTCGAGCTCGACAATTCGATCTTAGCTTTTTCTGCAGCTTCTTTCAGACGTTGCAGCGCCATCGGGTCTTTACGCAAGTCCGGTCCCTCTTCACGTTGGAATTCTTCTGCTAACCAGTCGATAATCACGTGGTCGAAGTCATCACCACCCAGGTGGGTATCCCCATTGGTTGATTTTACTTCAAATACGCCATCACCCAATTCGAGGATAGAGATATCAAACGTACCACCACCTAAGTCGAACACGGCGATCTTCATATCTTTGTTTGTCTTATCCAAACCGTAAGCCAGAGAGGCCGCCGTCGGTTCGTTTACGATACGGCGAACGGTCAGACCGGCAATTTCACCCGCCTCTTTCGTTGCCTGACGTTGCGCGTCGCTAAAGTATGCCGGCACGGTGATCACCGCTTCCGTCACCTCTTGCCCCAGGTAGTCTTCTGCTGTTTTCTTCATTTTCTGAAGCACCATAGCCGAGATTTCCTGCGGTGTATACAAGCGACCATCGATATCCACACGCGGTGTATTGTTATCACCCTTCACGACCTTATAAGGTACACGGTTGATCTCTTTAGTCACCTGATCGTATGTCTCACCCATGAAGCGCTTGATCGAGAAGATTGTCTTTTCCGGGTTGGTGATCGCCTGACGTTTTGCAGGATCACCCACCTTTCTTTCTCCTCCTTCCACAAATGCTACAATTGAAGGAGTCGTACGCTTTCCTTCACTGTTAGCAATCACAACCGGCTCGTTACCTTCCAACACGGAAACACAAGAGTTGGTTGTTCCTAAGTCAATACCAATAATTTTTCCCATTTTCTTATTCTTTATTTTATTTGTTAATATCTTTCTTATTCAAATTTCCCCACCTCATTTATGGGGTCACTTAGTATTTAACAAATGCCGTGCCAAACTTGTTTACACAAACACCAGTCCGGAGACAAACCGACAAAATGTCATATCGGCAGACACCCGTTCCCTCTTTAAAAAGAAAAACCCGATACGCTTCTGTTGCGTACCGGGTTTTATCGTTTTATTTAATCTCCTTCTCTTCTTTCATATCCAGCTCATTCTTCTCGGGATCATAAAAATGATACTCGAGGAAAGCCAGACTCTGATCAGGGATCACTTTCATTCCAAGGGAATACTTGAATTTCCACTTCATACTGAGTGGAATGATTCCTTTGTTTACAAATGCTGCCACGTATGGATGCAGATGCAGGGTGAACTTCTTCACATGATGCTTATTCACTAAGCAATCGATTTTTCCTTCCAGACTGTCTGTAAATAAAATAGACGGTTTTGATTTTCCGGTACCGAAGCAACTCGGACATGATTCGTTCGTGTCGAGCTCCATCTCGGGACGAACACGTTGGCGGGTGATTTGCATCAGACCGAATTTGCTGATCGGCAAAATATTATGCTTCGCACGATCGCCGGCCATTGCCTTCGACATATGCTCAAACAATTTTTGCCGATTGGCAGGTTCCACCATATCGATATAATCGATCACGATAATCCCGCCCAAATCCCGCAGCCGCATCTGGCGGGCAATCTCGGTTGCCGCTGCCATATTTACGTCAATAGCCGTCGTTTCCTGGGCATCACTGCCACGCGAACGGTTTCCACTATTGACATCAATCACGTGCATAGCCTCTGTGTGCTCGATAATCAGGTAAGCTCCACTCTTGTAAGTAACGGTACGCCCAAAAAGTGATTTGATCTGCTTGGTGATGGCAAAGTTATCGAAAATGGGAAGTTCCCCCCGATACTGTTGCACAATCTCCTCCCGTCCGGGAGCGATCAAACTAACGTAATCGCGTACATCCCGGTAGATATCGGGATCATTCACATGAATGTGCTGGAAAGAAGGATTGAAGATGTCGCGCAACAAAGCCACCGTACGTCCTGTCTCTTCGTAAATAACAGACGGCACTTTGGCTTTGGCTACCTTCGTAATGTTTTCTTCCCAACGCTTCACCAATGTCTTTAGCTCATGATCGAGTTCAGCTACGCGCTTGCCTTCCGAAGAGGTGCGAACTATCACACTGAAGTTCTTCGGTTTGATACTTTGAATCAACTGGCGTAACCGGGCTCTTTCTTCGCTCGATTTGATTTTGGTGGAGACAGATACCTTATCAGCAAAAGGTATGAGCACGATGTATCTTCCGGCAAAAGAAAGCTCGGAAGTAAGTCTGGGTCCTTTGGTGGATATAGGTTCCTTGGCTATCTGCACCAACACCTCCTGCCCTGCTTTAAGCACTTCGCTGATGCTGCCGTTCTTTTCGATCTCCGGCAGTAGCTGCATTTTGGCGATCGCGGGAAATTTCTTCGCGTCGCTGTTTAAAGCCTGTTTGAGGAATTTTTGTTGGGAGCTGAAATGGGGACCTAAATCCTGATAGTGAAGAAATGCATCCTTTTTATAACCTACATCGACAAAAGCAGCGTTGAGCCCGGGCATAAGTTTTTTAACCTTGCCGATAAAAATATCACCGACGGCAAACGAAACATTGCGTGCTTCTTTCTGAAGCTCCACTAAGTTTTTGTCTTCCAGTACAGCGATCGATACCTCTTTGGGCCTTACGTCAACTACTAATTCACTTGTCACTTATAAATTGGATTAATCACATTTCTGCTATTGCTAAATACGCGAAGAACAAACTTAAAAGATGTCTTGTAAGTTTGTTCTTCAGAGTTTGCCAGAAAAATAGACAGGCTTATTTCTTCTTATGTCTATTCTTTTTTAGTCTCTTTTTGCGCTTGTGCGTAGACATCTTATGTCTTTTTCTCTTTTTTCCGCTTGGCATCGTTTTATTGATTTATATAATTAAACTAAATTTTATTTGTCTTTTACCTGTTTCAAGAAGGTCTTCGCCGGCTTGAAAGAAGGAATGTTATGTTCCGGAATGATGATCGTCGTATTTTTAGAGATGTTACGAGCTGTTTTCTGAGCTCTTTTCTTCACTACGAAGCTTCCAAAACCTCTTAAATATACGTTTTCACCATCCGACAAAGAGTCTTTTACAATCTCCATGAAAGATTCTACGCTAGCCAAAACCGTTGATTTGTCAATCCCGGTGCTCTTTGAAATTTCACTAACAATGTCTGCTTTAGTCATGTCTTTTGATATTATATTGAATTATGTCTTTAATTTTTTGGACTGCAAATATATAGCTTTTATTTGGAGTTCGAAAAAATTTGTTTGCCATTTTTTATTAAAAAGATTCTTTCCCATCTCAGATTATCTGCGTATGTTTGCATCAATCAAAGAGTTATGGCGCCAATATCACCTAAAAAGAATCCTGTTTTGCCCGAAAAGAAAGCGTGGGAATTTAGCAACTTGTTCATCAACTGGTATTTTACACACAAAAGAGAGCTGCCGTGGCGAGAGACCCACGACCCCTATACCATTTGGATTTCGGAAATCATCCTGCAGCAAACACGCGTTGCCCAAGGCATAGACTATTTCCGACGGTTTATGGAACGTTTCCCCGACGTCTCGTCGCTGGCCGCTGCTGAGGAGGACGAGGTGTTGAAATACTGGCAGGGACTGGGCTATTACAGCCGGGCACGCAACCTGCACGCGGCCGCCCGGGAGATTATGACCCGCCACCAGGGACGTTTCCCCTCCACGCATCGCGAGGTATTAGCGCTCAAAGGCATTGGCGACTATACGGCAGCCGCCATTCTCTCTTTCGCCTGGAACCAGCCCTATCCGGTAGTCGACGGCAATGTCTACCGCGTTCTTTCCCGCCTTTTTGGCATAAATACACCTATCGACAGCGGTCAGGGCAAAAAAGAATTCACCGCGCTGGCGGCAGAGATTATGTCTTCTGACCAGGCCGGCCTACACAACCAAGCCATTATGGAGTTCGGCGCCTTGCAATGCACGCCGCAACAGCCCGACTGTCCCGCCTGCCCCTTTGCCGATCGCTGCGTAGCATGGCAGGAAAACAAAGTGCAGGCATATCCCGTCAAAGCCGGCAAAACCAAGAGCCGCAACCGCTATTTCCATTACTTTCATATCCTCTACCAAGAAACCACCTGGCTACACCGCCGCGAGGGCAAGGATATATGGAAAGGACTCTATGAATTTCCGCTGATAGAGAGCGATGCACCAATGGATTTTGCCGAACTGCAACAAACCGATGCATTCCGCCATCTCTTTGCCGAAGCCGGACAGCTCTCGATTGCCATCGACCGCCCCGTTGAGAAGCATATCCTCTCCCACCAGGTCATCTACGCCACCTTCTACCGGATAGAAGTAGAATGCCCGGCTCCGGCCTTCGAGGCCTTCATCACAACACCCATCCACGACATCGAACGCTTCGCCATTCCACGCCTTATTCATATTTATCTGGAGAAGTTTTTTAACCCATAAGCGGCAGACCCAACAGAGAAATGTTAAAATGCAAAGTGTAAGCAAAACGGGCGTTTTGCTTTACAATATGATACGTTAAAAAATGTTTCTCCCGGGAGTTTGTCAAAATACTCCTGCCATTTCGCGCGCAAACTCCCGCGGAAATATCAAAATGACAGTTGTCGATTCGTAAAAATTCCTCCGATTAACATTTATTGACATATGAAAATTTCATACTAATTATACAACGATTGCCGTTGACCTTCGAATTTGTCCGGATGGAATTATGCAAATCGGCTTGTTGTGGTTATCTTTGCACCCTATTCAGAAAATTAAAAACAGAGATATGGAAACGGTAGCAAGCGGAATTCGCCCGACTGGCAATCTGCATTTAGGGAATTATTTTGGCGCGGTAAAGAGTTTTCTGCAGATGCAGAACGAATACAATTGTTTTTTCTTTATTGCCGACTGGCACTCGCTGACCACGCATCCCACCCCGGATAATATTCGTAACAGTGTGAAGACGATCCTGGCGGAATACCTGGCCTGCGGCATTGATCCGGAAAAGGCGACGTTGTATGTGCAAAGTGATGTACGCGAGATACCGGAGTTATATCTCTATCTCAATATGAATGCCTACCTGGGCGAATTGGAACGCGTCACCTCCTTCAAAGACAAAGTGCGGTCGCAGCCCAACAATGTCAACGCAGGGCTACTCACCTACCCTACCCTGATGGCGGCAGATATCATCATCCACCGTGCCGTAAAGGTGCCCGTGGGAAAAGATCAGGAACAGAATATGGAGATGGCGCGTAAGTTTGCCCGCCGCTTCAACCAGATCTATGGCGTGGAGTATTTCCCGGAACCCGCCTCATTCCACATGAGCGAGAAGGCGGTAAAGATACCGGGGCTCGATGGATCAGGCAAGATGGGCAAAAGCGAAGGCAACGCGATCTACCTGATCGACGACGAAAAGACGATCAAGAAAAAGGTGATGAAAGCAGTGACCGACTCGGGACCTACCGAGCCTAACAGCGAAAAACCGGAGGCCATTGCCAACCTCTTCACGATGATGGAGATTGTGTCCGATCAGTCCACCTACGATCATTTCAATGATTTATACAACAGTTGCGCCATTCGTTACGGCGATCTAAAAAAACAACTGGCAGAAGACATCAACCGCTTCTGCGCCCCGATCCGCGAACGCATCCTCGACATCCTGGCCAACGAGGCATACCTCGAAAAGGTAGCCCTTCAGGGAGCCGAGAAAGCCTCCGAAAGCGCCTCAAAAACCCTCCGCGAAGTGCGGGAGATTATCGGGTTTAGGCCGTAAAGAAAAGACGGAAATCAAAAGATATAAACTAAAACCGATCCCAAAAGGGGTCGGTTTTTTTTGTATATAAGCACTTCTTTATTCTTATAAATAGAATATAATTTTGTAAAACAGAATTATTTTTCTATTTTTGTATGAAATTGTGTATATATGAGAATCATAACCTTTGCAACTATCAGAGAATATATAAGGAAACATGCAGAAGCCAACATCTCTTTGCGGGACTGGTATTCAAAGACAAAAGCAAGTACTTGGTATTCTCTTTCAGACATTAAACAGACTTTTAATTCAGCCGACTATGTTGGGAATGACAGGTATGTTTTTAATATTAAAGGGAATGATTATAGGTTGGTAGCGATAATTATTTTTGCTTCACAAAAGGTTTACATTCGTTTTATAGGCACACATAAAGAGTATGATAGGATAGATTGTTCAAATATTTGAAGAGATGACAAAAATTATAACAGAAAGACAATATCAAGCAGCATGCGAAAGGATCAAAGAGTTGCTGCCACTTGTAAGCAATGAAACACCTATCAGTGATAAAAATTTCATTGAGTTGGATTTAATATCTAATTTAGTTGCAGACTATGAGGAGGAACATTTCCCTGTAACAAAACCCACTTTAACGGAAATCCTCAAACTTCGCATGTACGAAATGAACCTGACTCAAAAAGGCCTCTCGGAGCTTATTGGCGTAAGTCCATCACGCATAAGCGAGATTCTGTCCGGCAAAAGCGAGCCAACTTTTCAGATGGCACGCACTATCAGTAAGACACTCCATATTGATGCGGATATTGTATTAGGGGTTTGAGTGACATATTAGTCAGACTACAACAAAACGCCCTGTTCCAAACTATCGGAACAGGGCGTTTTGTGTTTATATTTTCTGCTACATTATCACCTCCTCCGCACACTTCGCACGGCACCAGAAGATGCTTTTTCGGCTTTCGGAGCGGCGGCTTTGGTGGTTTTCTCCTTAGGTTCTTTCGGGGCTTTGGTGGTAGCTACCCGTCCGCGAGCGGAGCTTTTGGTTGCTTTCGCATCGGTTACCTGGGTGGTGTCGGGTTGGAACCAGAGTTGCTCATTGAACTGCACCAGTTGTTTCTCGATGGTATCCCGTGCCAACGCCATGGAGTCGGGTTCAGGATACATCTGTGCCAGGGTGCGGTTCATCAGGTTTTCCGTTTTAATGATATCCCCTTTGAACATACGACGGCGGAAATAATCGTCCATCGTGAAGGTTTTCGCGTTGTTCAGGTTGGAGGTCATGATATAAGCCGTATTGATATAGGGACGGATATCTTCGTATTGCAGCCAGAACATAGGGGTTGTCTCTTCACCAAAGTCGCTGTAAACGGTCATAATCGGGCAAAGAGCCAGTGTTTTCACGTCGAACAGGGAATTGTTCTGATCGAAATACCAAGCCTCTTTCACATAATAACGTTGCACTTCGGCCGAAGGCACATCGCTTTCATTAACCACATAGGAAGGCTGTCCACCGGCACGCCCGGCCACCTCTTCGTAATAAACATAAGCATTGTCCAATACACTCTTGAAGGAAATCACATCCTCCTCGGCAAACGATTCATACCCGTCGTAGTATTCATACACCTTAATCTTGCCTTCGCTCAACAGTTGAAAGATCATTGAGAAGAGGTTCATCTGTCCATTCAACGGACGCACCGGATAGTAAAGCGGAGCATTCTCGTCTTTGGTCAGATCGATCTCACGATACAACACACGCATCCAACGGGCATTACCAATCTCCTGGGTGTTGCGTTCGTTCAGATCCTGCGCACGAACCGTCAGATCGGGCAAGCCCGATTGTTGCTCTGTCTGCGCCCGTGAGCCACGGGTTGCCTGGGGTGTACGGCGTTCGGGTTGCTCCTGCGCATCCATCGTCTGCGACGAGATCAACACACCTAAAGCCAATATATAATACAAACGTTTCATATATCTATTTTTTCTTAATTGACAATTATTTCTAACGGGGATATCTGTCGTTCGATACCGTCAGGGCCACGAGCTACTACACCGGTGATAAAGAAACTCTTTCCACGGGAGAACTCAGAGATTTTAGATCGCTGATCGGCCGAGAAAGTAGCCCCTTCGGTTGCTGAACGAACCATATTCCCGAATGAGTCCGGATAGGTAACCGTAAACCGCAACACCGTAAATGGCTGATTGATGATATCATCGTCGATAGCCGCCAGAATACCTTTTGCTTGCAACAGGTCACGTTTGGCAATACGTCCGCCCTTAAATGTGCGTAGAGCCCCATTCGCATCTTTATATTCAATATAAGGCATCGGGTCGGGCAATGCACGCACACGGAAGGTAGTCTTAGCCATTTCCGCCAAACGACCATCGGCCATGCGGGCATTCACGGTAATAACTGCCTCCGTACCAACGGTAGTCGGAACAGCTACCCAAGTATCCCCCGAACGTGTCAGCGTACCATTGGTCATCGAAGCCGATACATTGCCTGAAGGCACACCGGGCACAGCAATGCGCACCGGGTTATCAATGCCGGCATACATCACATTCATCATGGTCGGAGCCACCGTTGCATTCGGTTCAGTCACGTAGTATTCGGTTTCGAATTCCCGGCGCAAAATGCTTCCGTCACTATTGGGCATTTCGACATATCCTTTCACCGGGAAGGTACCTGTCGTCGAGGTATTCATCGTGAACAGGCCTTTATGTTCCACAGGCAGTTCTGCTCCGTTTACATAGACTGTCGGACGCTTTGTCGTATCGACCGCCGACAACACAATATTTGCCCGGTAATTACTTCCCCGCATAACAATCTGACTCTCCGGAATCACCTGAGCGGTGATATGGTTCACGCGGTAGTCGCCCACGTCTACGCTGCTCAACAGGTAACTCAACATCTCGCCTTCCGCATAACGCACATCGCTCTGCAGTTTGGTCAGGATGGTCACCGCTGCCGCCGTCGGCATACTTTCAAACAATGCTTCCTCCCAAGTGCGGGTATTCAATCCTGCTTTTGGGGGAGGATTGGTATTCAACGTCGATTCGATCAGTTCCATTTTGGCGGGATCATCCACCAGCGCGGTCAATAATGCCCGGTAGGCATCGATCGATTCCCGGAGTCTTTTTCCTTCTCCAACTACCGGCGCCAGCATCACACGCGACGCGGCTTCCAAATCGTCCTTCTTATCTATATTCGTTACATCCCCATTCTTCCCATCAGCAGTCTTGACAATCGCCTCTTTCAAGTCCTGAATATAATTAAACAGCGAGTCGGCTGCCTGCTTTACCTGGTTCTTCTTGGCGTATGAGTCGCCTGCTTTCTCCGGATTGATGGTGTAATAGGCATCCATTTCCTGCGACACCATCACATTACGGTTCGACGCGTTGTTGATGGTCGTCCGAAGACTATCCTCCACCAATTCGAATCCGTTCAATACCTCCGAGGAGACATTAAGCGCCATCATAGCGATGAACACCAGATACATCAGGTTGATCATCTTCTGACGAGGAGAATTCGGATTATTTCCTATTGCCATAGCGCTTATTTATTCGGGTTATAGGGTTGTTGATAGTTTTGTCCCTGTTGGGGTTGTTGGGGATATCCCTGTTGCGGATATTGTTGCGGTTGTTGATACGCCTGTTGCGGGGGCACCTGTTGTTGGTACGGATTAGCTGGCGCTCCCGGCATATTGACTGTCATTGCCTGAAGCAGGCGGGTATACACCTGGTTGAGATCAGTCAACTGGCGTGTCATTTTTTCCGTTTCATTGCGGAATACCGAGCTATCGACTACCGAGCCATCGTACATTTCGCGTATCCGGTTCAAGCCGCCATTGATATGTTCGATCGATTCAATCTGCGAGCTGATGCTCTTCAACTGGATTTCGTAAATGGTATTCAAGCCGGATATATTGCGGTTAAGCATTTCCATCTGCTGCACATAACCACGTGAGTTCTGATTGATTCCGTCCGAATTGTCGGTGATATGCTTGTAGGAATTCAACAGGGTATCCGATACATCGGTCAGTGAGTTGGTCACCTGGCTGAAACGTTCCATATTTTCGGAAACACCCGACAGCTGTTCCAGGTACTTCTGGGTAGCTTCGGTGAGTTCCGCCATTTTGGATATCTGCTCGGCGGCTTCGCTTAGTTTACTGATACTATCCGACAGATTCTTGGTGTCTGCTTCCGAAATATTCAGGTTACCTTCGATATTCAGGCTGCCTCCGCCGCTGAAGCTGCCGCTTCCGTGGCTCATACCGCCTGCTATGCGGATCGGCGATCCGGCGTTATCCGCCTCACCATTTGCCTCCGCACCTATCAAAGCACCACCCCGTTTCCCTACGAAATCCGGGCGGTCCATCGGGTTTTTCGATTTCAATACCGGGAACACATCTTCCCAATGGTAGTCGTCGTTCGGCTTTTCAAAACCAAAGATGAAGAACACCAACGCCTCTACAGACAAAGAGATACCAATAATCCAGTTGGCATACGGAAGATGAAGCAATTTAAACATCGTACCGATAATCACAATAGAGGCTCCCCAGCTGTAGACAAAATTCAGGATTCTCTTTCCGCGTTCGCTGGAAAGAAACATCTCTACTCGATTCTTATATCTTCTATATTTTCCCATTTTCTATCTTATGCTTAATCTTTATTTCTTATTTCCCTTTTTTCCCTTTGGCAAAACCGATCTGTGTGCGTGCGCAACGGAAACCTATGTACGAACGTGTCTCGTTCTGGTATTCAAACGTACGCATATCCGAACGGATAAACTGCGCTACATCTTTCCAAGAGCCACCGCGTACCACCTTTTTCTTCATCGCATACGGGTCTTCTTTCGCCGCGTCGTAATGCAATTCCGGATTCATATCGCTCATCATAGCCGGCCCTGCTTCCGCATAGCTGGTCGATGTCCATTCCGACACATTGCCTGCCATATCATAGAGTCCGAATTCATTCGGTGCATACGAGCCTACACGGGATGTGATCAGGTGGCCGTCGGCCGTATAATCGCCATCACCCGGCTTGAAGTTGCCTAAGAAACAGCCCTTGTCCGATTGTAATTCATCGTTCGACCAGGGATATTTATTTTCGCTCTTGCCAGCGCGTGCTGCATATTCCCATTCGCCTTCCGTTGGCAGGCGGAACGGTTCGATCGTTTGCCCGGCAGGCAGATTCAACGATTCCTTAAAGAGATTGGTGCGGTATACGCAATAGGCCGTTGCCTGTTCCCAGGAAACCCCGACTACGGGGTAGTCGTCGTAGCCCGGATGCGAGAAATACATCCGCACGTATGGCTCGTTATAAGCATTATTGAAGTCGTTTACCCAAGCCGTCTCGTCCGGATAGATATTGACAATGCGTGTGTGCAGGAAATCCCATTCGCTCGAGAGCGGGCGGGTGATTGTTTCGTTAATCACGCGTCCTTCGTCGTCGATATAAGCAGTATCCTTCGAGATCATCACTACCTCATTCGGGTCAACCACGATGTCGGTATTGCGTACCCGGTCATACGGATTCAGGCGATTCTTGCGCAACGAGGCTGCCGTATAGTCATACCATTCGTATTTGTAGTTCATCTGCGCCGGATCGAGTTTCTTCTCGCCCGTCACCGGATTGGTGTAATACACACTTTCGATGGCCATCTGCTCCTCTTCGCTGGCACGACGCCAGGGTATCGGACGGCTCCAGTCCAAATAAGGCTCTACCGGATCGCCATAGCGGTCTTCGGTGATCATAAACAGGTCGTTCCCGCCATATTGCGGATCGGCCAGGCGCGTACGGATGATCGAGTCGCGTACATAATATAGAAACTGACGGTACTTTGCGTTGGTGACCTCTGTCTGGTCCATCCAGAACGCATCGAAGGAGACCCCTTTCGTGTCGGGTGTAATGCCCCACAGCTCATCACTATCGGCAGGTCCCATCTCGAAAGCACCTCTTTTTATCAAAACCATACCATAAGGTGCAGGCTCATTGACTGCTACCGTACGTACTCCCGTCACCTCCCCACCGGCATTCCGCATCGGGCTACCGCAGGAAGTTGTCAGGATGGCCATTGTTATCAGTACAAACAATATTTTCTTCATATGTTATAATATACGAACACTCTTGTGTCTGTTTTTTCCTGTTTTTGTTTGTTTCAGCTTTAGGCTGAATTTCACCATCAACTCGTGGCTGCCGTGGGTCGCCTTCCGGACAGGCGTATAGGAATAATCATACGCATATCCCACTTGGAAAGCCCCGATCGAAGCCCCTAAAAAGAGGATAACCGATTCGTTTACACGCCACGAAAGACCGCCGTTGAACATCTTATTATAGATTAAACGAGCTGTTATGTCTGCCTGAAAATTGATCGTTTCCGTTTTCAGAAAAACCGACGGCTGTAACTCAATCAACGGATTTGAGGTCTTAATATTGTATCCGGCCATAAAATTATACATCCTCGCCGGGTATGTTTTAGCTGTTTCGTCCAGTCCTATTTCGGGTTCCATCAGATGGGAAACGCCGAAACCGGCGTAAAAGGTCGGATGCGAATAATAGATCCCGGCATTCATATCGAAGGTCATCCCTTCGGCCTGGGTGATCGGGATCGCCAGGTCGGCTTCCGCACCCACTTCATTCTCGGGCAGTCTCACGCTATCGCCCTGAAACGACATATTGAAGATGCCCAGTTGCAAGCCGACACTCAGGGTGCCGCCCCAAATATTCTTCTTATAGGCGTATTGCCCGCCAGCTTGGGTGATATTCGAAAGACCTATTTTTTCCGAAAACATCACCACCCCAATGCCATGCGTTCGCTCGGCAAAGCGGATCGGCATATCGGCCATCACGAAGGAAGACTTGGGCGCTCCTTCGAAACCCACCCATTGCTGACGATGGATACCGAAGACGTTCAGATTTTCCGATTGTCCGGCAAAGCCTGGGTTATAATAGCCGGTGGCCATGAAGTACTGACTAAACTGCGCGTCGTATTGTGCCCGCACCACACCGGTGCAGCATAACAGGACAAACAGGATGCCTAACAGAGATCTTCTCATGCGTTTCATTAATCCTATATAAAAACGGCCTATCGCTATGGAAATTGTACAGGCCACGAATTAAAAACGCGAATTTGCCAAAAACCGCCATCCGCATAATGTAAACAAACGTTAATTTGTCCATTTTCGGCGAAACCCCTAATTTACGATTTGTAATTTCGGCAGGGTTTTGCGCGCAAAAAGGCGGGACTTCGGAGACAAACTCCCGGGAGAAACACTTTTTAACGTATGGATTTGTTACTAAAAAGGTCATTTTGCTTACAATCGAGATTTTAACATTTTCGGAATAAATCATCGTGGCATGGGTAATCAATTGAAGATATCCTCCCCTACCCGCAAGCTAAAAATCACATTCCACCATACCCGAGACCTATCCTTTACATTAAGTTCGGGTTATTTTATGTACTTTTGCATCCGAATTAAAAACAGAAAACGATTATGATTACATCAGACCAACTACAGAATGTGTTGGAGCGCGATCAGGCGCTGAGGGGGTACCTTTGACATCGATGGGAAGACCATCCAGTTAGAAGAAGAAGAACTCCGCACACAGGATCCCACTTTCTGGGAAGACAACAAACGGGCAGAAGCTCAGATGAAGATTGTCAAAGAACTCAAGAAATGGATCGAACTCTACAATGAAGTAAAAGCAGCTGCGGAAGAATTAGAATTAGCCTACGAATATGTGAAAGAGGGCATCACCTCCGAAGAGGAGGTCGATCAGGCGTATGCCAAAGCCCTGGAGCTGGTGGAGAACCTGGAATCGCGCAATATGCTGCGCCAGGAGGCCGACCAGTTGGGATGCATCCTCAAGATAAACTCCGGCGCGGGGGGTACGGAAAGTCAGGACTGGGCTTCCATGCTCATGCGTATGTATATCCGTTGGGGAGAATCCAGCGGACATAAGGTGACTGTCAGCAACCTGCAAGAGGGCGACGAAGCGGGCATCAAGACCGTGACCATGCAGATCGAAGGCGACTATGCCTATGGCTACCTGAAAGGCGAAAACGGGGTACACCGCCTGGTGCGCGTCTCGCCCTACAATGCACAGGGGAAACGCATGACTTCGTTTGCCTCGGTGTTTGTCACTCCTTTGGTGGACGACACGATCGAGATCGAAATCAATCCGGCGGATTATACCTGGGACACGTTCCGTTCGGGAGGTGCCGGTGGGCAGAACGTAAATAAGGTGGAAACCGGTGTGCGTCTGCGCTATAACTACAAAGATCCCGACACGGGCGAAGCCAAAGAGATCCTGATCGAGAACACCGAAAGCCGCTCACAGTTGGGCAACCGCGAGAATGCGATGCGTCTGTTGCGCTCTATGTTGTACGATATGGAGTTGCAGAAACGTATGGCTGAGCAGCAGAAGGTCGAAGCCGGAAAGAAGAAGATCGAATGGGGATCGCAGATCCGTAGCTATGTGTTCGACGACCGACGGGTGAAAGACCATCGTACCAACTACCAGACCTCCGACGTAAACGGGGTGATGGATGGTAAGATCGATGGATTTATCAAGGCTTATCTGATGGAATTCGGAGGAGAAGCCGCTGAGAAATAATAAAAAAGAAAAGAGAGCTTAGGCTCTCTTTTCCGGTTTATCTTGAGGGATGCGCACATAGAAGGTAGATCCCTTTTTTGGTGTCGATTCGACCCAGATGCGTCCACCCATTTGGGTGACCAATCCTTTGCATATAGCCAATCCGAGGCCGACCCCTTTCTTACCGTTTTGCAACTGAGCAAAGCGGTTGAATATCGCCTCCTGTTCCTCTTTCGGAATGCCCTCGCCGGTATCTTCCACGTAGAAAAGCACTTCGCTTCCTTTGCGCTCATACCCAAAACGGATATGGCCGGTATGGGTATGCTTCACGGCGTTGGTCAGTAGGTTGGTCAATACCTGTATCAACCGGCTGCGATCGGTCTCGACAACCAATTCATCACAAGGATCCAACAGGAGTTCGACCGACGGAGAGACCCGCAGCCTTATCATATCGTAGATCTCTTTCATCATCGCTTCGAGCGATTGCTTTTTGTAATACAAGCTGATGGTGTTCGATTCGATCTTGGAGATATCCAACACATCACCGATGAGTGTCTGAAGCAATTCGTTGTTGTTCTCGATAATATGGGAGAATTCCTGCCGTCGCTCCCGGTCTTCTTCATCGACCAGTATCTGAGAGAAACCGACAATGGCATTCAGCGGCGTGCGTATCTCATGGTTCATATTGGCTAAAAAGGTCGATTTCAGGCGGTCGGCCGCTTCCGCTTTCTCTTTGGCTTCTGCCATGACCGCCTTGCCTCGCTGAGCTATACGGGTCATAAACAACAGGCCACCGACAAGAACGATCAGGAAAATACATCCGCCAATCCACAACATCAGTTGCGTACGCATCTGTTTGGCTTCGATTTCCGCCTGAACCTTCTCCATCTCTAATTTGTCGACTTCATAACGCGTACGCATATCGGCCAGGCTCTCCTGATAACCGGTTTTGTTGATCGAGTCTTTCAAGAGCATGATCTCTTTCTGCAGATCGACTACCTCTTTGTAGTTGCCCAGATCATAATAGATACTGGCTTTCTGACTCATGTAATGCTCCTGGGAACTCAGCATATTCTGTTGCCGTCCGAGTTCGATGATATTATCGATGTAATTGATGCTTTTCCGAATATACCCCTCCTTTATCTGCGGGTTGTCCGTCACGGAGGCCAGCTTCATATAGTATTCATTATACAACTGGTCGAGGCCGATCTGCCGGTCGATCTCCATATCGTTTTCTTTCACCAGTATTTCCAGTTGATTGATATGTTCAAGCGCTTTCGGAAATTCTCCCAATCGAATCAATTCCCAGGCATTGGAGAATTGCACAGAGTAATCATATCGACTTAACTGATAAGCGCTTGCCGCGGCAGCCTCCGGATCTTTCCTCAACTCCGCGATATAGTCTTCCGCCTTTTTTACATATGTCATCCGATTATCGCCCGGTGTGAATTGAAATAGTTGAACCAACAGAGCTATTTGCTGAATAAGCGGTGCCTTCCGTTTTTCCATACGATCCAACACATCCAGGTAGATTTTTTCGCCATCTTCCGGCATATTGTTGAGGAAATAAAAATAGGCCAGGTTTTGATCCGCCATCTCTATGCCAATCGGATAATCCATTTCCCGGGATAAGGTTTTCATCTTCTCGACACCATCCAACACTTCCTGGTTCTTCCCATGCCGCACCAAGAGGTAAAGATTAAATCGTAAGATCTGTATCAATTCGACCGGATGATTCATCTTTATCAGTAGAGGCTCTACCTCCTCAACAAAAGGCGCCAAGGCATCCTCTTTCTCTACATAATAATAGTTGGCCTGCCGCGAGAGGGCACGAGCCAGGTGATCGGCATCTTGTTGCCTTTCGGCTTCTTGTCGGTAGAATTGAATATAATCGTACTCCAAGGCATGGTCGTTCGCCAGCTTCTCCAAATAGAGCAATCGGGAGCTGTCGGGAAGAGTTTGGAGATGCTTCCTCAGGCTATCCGGCCACTGAGTTTCCGCATAGCCTGAGGCGCATATAATAAATAACCCGATCAAAAGAAGGGATACAATACGCACAAACCGATGAGTAAAGGTATTCATTGGAATAGTTATTTTATCTATGCTCACACTTTATAATTCAACAAATGTAAAAAAAACTACCCAATACGGAATGCTTTTGACAGGAATTAACCGGGTTTTCCTGTTTTCTGTCAGGAATAATCCCTTTATTCTTCCAGATCCATCTCCTCTATCAAGTAGGAGGCACCCGCATATTTATCCATGATAAACAAGACATAGCGGATATCCACGATGATGCTGCGTTGGTAATCGGGCAGGTATTGGATATCTCCTCCTACGCCTTCCCAGTTGCGGTCGAAATTGATGCCGATCAGGGCACCATTTGCATTCAGGACAGGGCTGCCGGAATTACCACCTGTCGAGTGGGTTGTGGCGCAGAAGGCAACGGGCATCTGTCCCTCCGCCGTCTGATAACGTCCGTAATCCTTTGTTTTATATAATTCTTTCAGACGATCGGGCACCACAAACTCCCAGTTGTCGGGATCCTCTTTTTCCATTACGCCTTCGAGGGTGGTCTGGTGTTTGTAATACACCGCGTCGCGGGGAGCATACCCCCTAACCTGTCCGTAGGTGAGGCGAAGGGTGGAGTTGGCATCGGGGAAGTTCATTTTGTCCTGATCCATCTCCAATAATCCTTTCACATACGAGCGGTGCGCCAATGCATAGGCGGCATCGAAGGCGGCCTGTGCCTCGGTTAGGTAGGCTCTTTCTTGTTGTACGGAGGCTGCGAAGAGGATCATCGGATCGTGCTGTAACGCTTTCAGGGTCGGTTTGGCAAAGAAGCGGTTGAAATTGGCCTCACTGCCATAGATCGACTTATCGAAAAGATAATCCACAAAGGCATCCACGTCACCTTTGAACGCCTTATCGATCTCTGCGAAATAGGCAGGCTGGTTCTCCTTGGCTACCCGGGCACAGTATTCTTTCAGCATGACCTTGGCTACTTTCCGATCGACTGCCGGCGCATAATCTTTATTGGCAAATCGTTCATAATCTCTTTTCAGGCGGGTCAATAGTTTTTCCTGCTCCTCTTTATTCTTATTCTTCATGGCTTCCATCAAGGCTTCCACCTGATAGGGCACACGTGTGAACTCCAGACTTAACAGAATGGCTTCGTTCAGCATCCAGCTACGGAAACGTAAGTCCTTCCGATCGGCAATGATCTGCTCCATGGCACGCAGGGCATCGGGGTATTCTGTTTTGTTGTTCTGACGCGACCAGGCTAACAGACGTTCTTGTTCTGCCCGCTTCACCTCTTCAAAATCACGCTTTCCAATCGCCCAATTCGTGCCAATGGCGTTCTTATAGGAATTGGTCGAACCGGCATATTTGCTGGAATACTGAATACGTACCGCCGGATCAGCCAGCATCTCTTCTAACAAAGCCTGCTGACGCAATTCGCGCATGGCGATACGGACAGCATTGTCTATGTCACGACGTTCGGCTACCTCCCAGGAGGTATAATACTTCTTAGTCGTTCCCGGGAAACCGATCATCATGGCATAGTCGTCTTCCTGCACCCCTTTGAGGGATATCTGCAGCCATTTCTTCACCTTCAGCGGTACATTCGTTTCCGAATAGACAGCCGGTTCCCCATTGGCATCGCCGTATACCCGGAAGACAGAGAAGTCGCCCGTATGGCGCGGCCACATCCAGTTGTCGGTGTCAGCACCGAACTTACCGATAGAGGAAGGGGGAGCACCTACCAGACGTACATCGGAATAGCTCTTTTTGGTAAACATATAATATTGATTGCCACCATAGAAAGCCCGGATCTCTACCGATACCCCTGCATGATTAGCTAAGAAAGCCTCGCCCACCTTCTCGCGTGCCAGCTGATTCAGGTAGCGTGGGCTCATAAAATTCATACTAAGCGGGTCCGTATCCTTCTCCAGCTCCTTCTTGACATACTCAGTCACATCTTCGATCGCTTCAATAAAAGTAACCGATAAGCCCGGATTGGGAAGCTCTTCGGCACGTGATTTCGCCCAAAAGCCATGCGTCAGGTAATCATTTTCCACAGTGCTATGCTGCTGTATCTGCCCATACCCGCAATGGTGATTAGTCAGGATCAATCCATCGGGCGACACCACCTCACCCGTACACCCGCCACCGAAATGCACGATCGCGTCTTTGATAGAAGGTCCTTCGGGATTATACAGGTCTTCGGCATCCAATTGCAAGCCGAGGCGCTGCATATCGGTAAACTTCTGCTGCTTCAACAGCGGCAACAACCACATTCCCTCGTCTGCCATCATAGGCAGGGAGATGAATAAAATCAATAAAGAAATACAAATTCGTTTCATATCATTATGTTTTTTGTTAGAAAAAAAGTGACTAAAAGACAGGAGTCATCAGCCGCAACAATGACTCAATGTAATGCTTCCACCGCGCACGCTTCATCCACTTGTCGATATCCACCTCGTAAGCATCTTGCATATCACGGAAAAAGATCTCTTTGCATTGCCGGGCAGTATCCACGTCATACACGAAAGCGCTGCTCTCAAAGTTCAGTTCAAAGCTTCGCGTATCCATATTGGCTGATCCGATAATCGCCAAATCATCATCCGCCACAATCAGTTTGGTATGCAAGAAACCCGCCGTATAGAGATAAACCTTTACATGACTCTCCAATAAGGAACGGATAAAAGAATTAGAAGCTGCCCCGACTAAGCGGTTATCCGATCGCTTGGGTAGCATCAGCCGCACATCCACACCGCTCAGCGCTGCCATCTGCATGGCTTTTAGGATCTGATCGGAGGGCATGAAATAGGGTGTTTGTATATAAACATATTTCCGGGCATTGGTAATAGCCTGAAAGAAGCCTTCGGTCAGGGACTCATAGGTATTCATAGGACTACTGGTAACGATCTGTATCGGATTATGCCCTTTGTCGGATATCTCCGGAAAATAATAGGGGCTTTCCAGGCTCTCTTTGTGCGAATAATACCAATCCAACAGGAAAACAACCTGCAGAGCATGCACCGCCTTTCCCTCCACACGCATACTCAGATCGCGCCATACGCCCCAACTCACACCTTCCGCATAACAATCCTTTATATTCATCCCTCCGATATATCCGATCCGACCATCGATCACAGCTACCTTCCGGTGGTTGCGGTAGTTTACCCGCCGCGCGATATACGGGAAACGGATCGGCAAGAAGCAATCCACCTGTACGCCTCCCTGTTCCAACTCTTTGAAGAAACTCTTCTTTGTCTTCAGGCAGCCCACATCGTCGTAGATAATCCGTACCTCTACGCCCTCTTTGACCTTGCGGATCAATAATTCTTTCAAGCGGTTACCCACCCGATCGCTTCCAATCGCGTAATAGAGCAGATGGATATGCTTTTCTGCCTTCTCTATATCGGCAAACAACCGATCGAATTTATCCTTCCCTTCCGAAAACAGCTCTATCTGATTGCCATTTAAGACAAGCGAATTGCCTACGTTCTTAAGTAATATCTTCAGCTTACGGTAGGTATCATCGCAGCTTTCTTCGTCCTGTAGATTAAAATAGGGAGTCGCTTTACCCTCCAGGTCTTTGGTCATTCGGCGGTTTACGCTCCATGTCCTCCGGTGGTTTTCGCCAAAGAAGAGATAGAGAATCAGTCCGATCACCGGTAAGAAGGTTAGTACCAATACCCAGGTGATCGTCTTCTGCGGGTTGCGGTTCTCGGAAACAACCACCGTGATCACCCCTATGATTGTTACGACATAGAGTATTTGAACAATTAATGATATTATTTCATATGTGCCCATTCGCTTTTAGATCGGAAAACAGGCCACTAAGATAGGGAAAAGATAGGGGAAATGAAAACAGGAAAAGGCTTATTGGCGCTATTCTTTCCAGTCTTTGTAAGGATATTGGGTCAACATAGAATTGTAGTAACGACGATCGCCCGTCACCTCTTTTCCGATCCAGTTGGGCAGGGTAAACGACTCATCCGCCGAGACCAGTTCTATCTCAGCGAGTAATAGACCTTCGTTGGCGCCATGAAAGAGGTCTATTTCCCAAGTATGTCCGTCGACAATCGCCCAATGCCTTGTCTTTTCGATGGCACCCGGTTCGCAAAGCAGAAACAACTCTTCCGCGTCTTGTAGCGACAGTTCCTGTTCGAACTCATAGCGACTCAGCCCGCCGTCCTGGGAAGGCCCTTTGATAGTCAGCCATCCCTTCTCCCCGGCAATACGTACACGCACCGTCCTGCCCGGCTGGGAAGAGATATACCCCTGCCGAAACCGCTCCGAGCGGATCACATCCGGTAAGAAGTTACCTGTCACTATGTATTTACGTTCGATCTCGAGCACGGTATGAATTATGAATTATGAATTATGAATTATGAATTATGGGAATTAGCGACCTCTCATAATTCATCATTCACAATTCATAATTCTACTTTATAGTTACCATCGTTGCCCCAAACCCGTATTCGCGGAAAGAGGCATCCTGGTAGTGATAGTGTTTGTATTTTGTCTTCAGCTCTGTTTCAATGGCTTTGCGCAACACGCCATCGCCTTTGCCGTGGATAAAGACCACTTTTTGTCCCTTCTTGGTTGCAAAGGATTTCAGGGTGTCATGAAACTTCTCTAATTGATATGCCAACATATCTGCAGGGCTCATGCCGGCTGTTGTATCTAATAGCTGGTTGATATGCAGATCTACCTCGAGTATACCATCCGCCGCCGGTTTCTTTTGCACCTTCTTAGGTTCCCGGCGGTCGACACGCGCCTTTTCCTGCATCGCCTGTTGCAATTCGGCGGATGATACCAATAGCTCCCGCTCCGGCAGGTCATTGATCACAACCGGATAGACCAACGCATCATCGTCGAAAAATTCATTGGGACGGAAGCAATGCAGCTTGTAGAACTTCACGGTATCCAAGCGCAACTCTACCGATACGGCGTTCTTCAAGGCATAGGGTTTGTCTTTCTTGAAAGCAATAAACTGCACGCAAATACGCTCCAGGTCGTTCAGATGCTCTTTGCCGAACTCTTCCAGGAAGACCTGCGTATTGGGTTCGACAACTCCATGCGAACGGCTGTACCAGCTATTGTTCTCCCGGTTCATGTAGTTATAATAGAGGAAGTAGTTGCTGTCGTTGATAAAGTAGGCTTCATAGCCACTATCCGTCAAGGCCTTCGGGTCTACCGGCAGGTAAGCCAGGTAGATATTCAATCGCTCCCCTTCGCGGGTCTCTATAATGGGTAGGTCTTGGGGATCAGGCTCAGGTTCAGCCATTTTCACTTCGACAGGCGCTTGCGTTTTAGGTTGCGTCGTACTATGCACCTGCATATTGCCTTCGCCCACCACTACGCACTCGCGGATCAATGCCGGTACCTCGAAGCCATCGGCATCTTCCACCAATACCTGATCTTTCCCTTTGAAGCTGCGTACAATACCTCCTCCTACGGAGTTCAGGAAACGTACTTTATCACCTACTTTAATATTCATCTGTTTCTTCTTACTTCTTTAACTACTTATTTCTTCTTCTGTTTCAGCCACTCTTCGGCGGCTGTTTCCAGTTTATCATACCATTCCTGGCCGAATTTGCGCGTAAGCGGCTCCTTCAGAAAGCGATAGGCAGGTAGTCCCTCTTTCTTCCCCAATAGTTCCGCCGCTTTGCAGATGCTCCAACGGTCGAGGTTCACGGCCGAAAAGGTTTGGTAATGCTTTATGCGTACCGGATACAGATGGCAGGAGACCGGTTTGTAGAAATCGATCCGCCCTTCCCGGTAGGCCTTCTCAATGGCGCATTTGCAAACGCCTACCTCATCGTAACAGGTAAAGACACAGTCTTTCCCATCGACAATAGAGGTCACCGTCTCGCCACCGGCATCGATATAGGCCACGCCCTGCTTATCGATCACCGCCTGCGCCTCAGGCGACAGTTCATCCCATATCTCAGGCAATATCCGTCGCAACACAGCCAGTTCTCCCTTTTCCAGCGGAGCACCGGCATCCCCTTCCACACAACAAGCCCCTTTACACTGGGACAAATCGCAAAGGAAATACTTCTCTATCAGATCAAAACTAATGAGGGTGTCGTCAATTTGTAACATGTTAATAAGAATTGATAGTTGATAATTGATAATTGATAATTGAGAACAATAGAGCATCCCTATCAATTATCAATTATCAACTATCAATTACTATTCATTTAATCAGGTTCTCCCCCGTCATCTCCTTCGGTTGCTTCAATCCCATGATGTAAAGGATCGAAGGAGCCACGTCGGCGAGGATACCATTTTTCACTTCAGCTTCTTTGTTTTCTGTCACATAGACAAAAGGAACCGGATTCAGCGAGTGAGCCGTATTGGGCGAGCCATCTTCATTCAACGCATTATCGGCATTCCCATGGTCGGCAATAATGATCACCTCATACCCATTGGCCTTTGCCGCTTCTACCGTATCATTCAGGCAGGCATCGATTGTCACTACCGCTTTTTCAATAGCTTCATACACACCTGTATGTCCTACCATATCACCGTTCGCATAGTTGCAGACAATGAAATCATATTTGTTTTTCCCGATAGCTTCTACCAATTTGTCTTTCACCTCAAAAGCGCTCATCTCCGGCTTCAGGTCGTAGGTAGCTACTTTAGGTGAAGGCACCAGGATGCGGTCTTCCTCATCAAAAGGTGTTTCCAATCCGCCGTTAAAGAAGAAGGTCACATGCGCATATTTCTCTGTTTCGGCGATATGCAATTGCGTCTTGCCTACATGTGCCAGGTATTCACCTAAGGTATTGTTCACGTTCTCCTTGTCGAACAGGATAGTCAACCCCTTGAAAGTAGCATCATACGGTGTCATGGTGAAATATTGCAGATTCGGAATGATCTGCATACCCACCTCCGGCATATCCTGCTGAGTCAGTACGATCGTCAGTTCTTTGGCGCGGTCGTTGCGGAAGTTAAAGAAGATAACCACGTCACCCTCTTCGATCTTGGCTACCGGCTGCCCGTTTTCTACATGCACGATGGGTTTTACAAACTCGTCGGTCACCCCTTCGTCATACGATTCCTGCATAGCAGCTACCATATCCTCTGAGGCTTTCCCTTTGCCGGCGGTCAACAGGTCATACGCCTCTTTCACGCGATCCCACCGCTTGTCACGATCCATAGCGTAATAACGGCCAATGATCGAAGCGATCTTGCCACCGGTCGTTTTCAGATGGTTTTCCAGTTGCTCGATAAACCCTTTCCCGCTTTTCGGGTCGGTATCGCGTCCATCCATAAAACAATGCACGTAGGCTTTGTTCACCCCGTATTCTTTGGCTATCTCCGTTAGTTTGAACAGGTGCTCCATCGAGCTATGTACGCCTCCGTCGGATACCAGCCCCAGGAAATGGATCTGTTTGTTGTTTTCTTTCGCATAGCTATAAGCGCGTTGGATACCCGGATTCTCCAGGATGGTGTTCTTACGGCAGGCGATATTGATCTTTACCAGGTCTTGGTAGACAACACGTCCCGCGCCGATATTCAGATGCCCCACCTCAGAGTTACCCATTTGTCCATCGGGCAGACCTACATTTTCGCCCGATGCCTGTAATTGTGAGTGAGGATAGTTTTCCAATAGATAGTCCCAGTAAGGAGTGGGCGTATTATAGATCACATCGTTCTTTCCTTTTGAGCCGATGCCCCAGCCATCGCAGATAATAAGGAGTGCTTTTTTGTTCATAAACTTGCTTTTTTATATTGTTTGTTGATTATTCGAAAACGCGGGTGCAAAGATAGTAATAAATAGCGTATTTTTGTTTTCTCAATGGCGGAAAAGAAGATAACAGACAGGGATCTGGGAACAATCACTTTGCGGTGGGGAACGCGCTATAAACGCATCACGCTCAAAATAGTCCGGGGCGAACTGATCGGCACCATGCCTTCCTTACGGGATGAGCCACGTATATTGGCTTTTATCGAAGAGAACCGTCTGAAACTAACCACCAAACTACAACAAACCCCGCCTCCCGCGATCATCGACGAAAACACCGACTTGCAAACCGCCTCTTTCCGCCTCTCCATCCTGCGTGAAGAGCGAAAAAACATAGCTCTTTCCCTGCAAAACGGGTTACTCACCCTACGTTTTCCGGCGCATATCGATATCTCTCAACCTCCTATCCAGCAGCAGATCCGCGAAATACTCAAAAATATCTTCCGCAGGGAAGCCAAACGCCTCCTGCCTATACGCCTCCGCCTGTTGGCAGGCCAACACGGATTCACCTACAATAACCTCCGCATCACCAGCAGCCACACCCGTTGGGGTAGCTGTTCGTCGGCAAAAAATATCAATCTCTCCCTCTACCTGATGCAACTCCCCTGGCATCTGATCGACTATGTGCTCCTGCATGAACTCTGCCACACGCGCGAAATGAACCATAGCCCCCGCTTCTGGGCACTTATGGATAGCGTAACCAAGCAAAAAGCCAAAGCGCTGAGAAAGGAATTGAAAAGCTATCAGATGATTTCCTAAAGATTTTTTCCAATTTAAGCTATTTGCCATCTGTTTTCGGGTCAGCGGCAAACACCCAAATGTTAAAATCGCATTTGTAAGCAAAACGGGCGTTTTACTTACAAATCCATACGTTAAAAAGTGTTTCTCCCGGGAGTTTGTCTCCGAAGTCCCGCTTTTTTGCGCGCAAAGTCCCTCCGAAATTACAAATCGTAAATTAGGGGTTTCGCAGGAAATGGGCATTTTAACATCCGTTTACACTATTATTAAAAAAAACCGCGATTTTGTCAAAATAATAATTCGCCTTTCGATAAATTCTTATATTTGAGCCCACAACTATTCGCTTGTTTAACTAGATCAATAATAACACCATGAAACAGATTTTTATCTTTACGCTGACACTATTTCTATGCTTCCACGGCACGGCCGCGACTGCGCAAAATCCATTGAGTTTCGACGATGTCTTCTCAGGCCGGCTGATACAGACCGAAGGAAGCGGAACGATTAACTGGCTAAAAGACGGGGAGCGCTACAGCCGCCTGGAACGTAATGCCGAAACAGGAGGTATGGACGTGGTGGCCTACCGAGCCAAAGACAACAAACGGGAGGTGTTGATTCCCTCCTCGCTCTTTACCGACAAGGCAACCGGAAAGCCCCTACCGATACGCAGTATCACTTGGAGCGACGACAATCAGAAAGTATTGATCTACAATAATACCCAACGGGTATGGCGCTATGACACACGGGGTGACTACTGGGTGCTCAGCCTGACCGACAACAAGTTGCAACAGATCGGCAAGGGCTTGCCGGAGTCTTCCCTGATGTTTGCCAAATTCTCGCCCGACGCTACCCGCGTAGCCTATGTATCGAAAAACAATATTTATGTGGAAGAGCTGGCCTCGGAAACAATTACTCAACTCACCTTCGACGGCAATGAGACAATTGTGAACGGCACCTTCGATTGGGTCTACGAAGAAGAATTCAGCTGTCGAGACGGCTTCCGGTGGAGTCCCGACGGAAAGCAGATCGCTTACTGGCAAAGCGATACGGAAGGAACGGGCGTATTCGACATTATCAACAACGTCGATCAGCTCTACCCCACCATCCTACATTTCCCCTATCCGAAAGCAGGCACGGCCAATTCGGCGGTGAAGGTCGGCTTTATCGCGGCAACGGGCGGCACGACTACCTGGATCGATATACCGGGTGATCCGCGCAATAACTACCTGCCACGCATGGAATTTATCCCGGAAAGCAACGAACTATTTATCCAGCAACTCAACCGTCCACAGAACACCAATACTGTCTGGATCGTTGATCTGAACAATCCGACTCCGCAGAATATCTTTACCGACCGGGATGATGCCTGGCTGGATACCAATGATAATATCCAATGGTTGCAAAACAATAAATACTTCACCTGGGAAAGCGAGCGAAGTGGTTGGCGCCATCTCTATCGGGTGAGCCGTGACGGAAAAGAGATCCTGCCGATCACCCAAGGGGAGTTCGACTATATTTCACCCGTAGGCATGGATAAACAAAAGGGACTGGTCTATTTCATGGCTTCACCCGATAACTTCACACAGCGCTATCTCTATTCGGCTCGTCTGATGGGCAAAGGGGAAGTGCAGCGGCTTTCACCCATCGACCAAGCGGGACAACACCGTTACACCATGTCGCCTACCGGCAAATGGGCGGTACATACGTTCCATAATGCGGTGACACCGCCCGTTATTTCCATGGTCTCTTTCCCGAAACACCAGACGGCACGTGTGATTGTAGACAACCAAAAGGGCAAAGAGCAATACGACGCCCTGGGATTGCGCCCGAAAGAGTTTCTGAAAGTGCGCTCGGGTGACCTCCTGTTGGATGCCTGGATGATTAAACCGGTCAACTTCGATGCGACAAAGAAATACCCCGTTATCATCGATGTGTATGGCGAACCTGCCAGCGCCACCGTACAGGACTCTTGGGGAGGTGGAGACCTCTGGCACCAATACCTTGCCAACCTGGGATACCTGATTGTCAGTATCGAAAACCGGGGTGCCAATACGCCGCGCGGAAGAGAATGGCGCAAATGTATCTATGGCGAGGTAGGTACTTTTGCCTCCGAAGATCAATGCCGGGGTATTATGGACATGGCGCGACAGTTCTCCTACATCGACCCATCGCGGATTGGCATTACCGGATGGAGTGGAGGCGGCAGCCAAACACTCAACTGTATGTTCCGCTACCCGGATGTGTTCCTGACAGGCATCGCGATTGCTTTTGTTGCCGACCAACGCCTGTACGACACTATTTATCAAGAGCGCTATATGAATACGCCACAGGCTAATCCGGAAGGCTACCGCAAAGGCTCTCCCATTACGTATGTAGAAGGGTTGAAAGGGAATCTATTGTTGATCCACGGAACAGGTGATGACAATGTGCATTACCAGAATTGCGAACTATTGGTCAACAAATTAATCGAACACGAAAAGGTATTCTCCCAGATAAGCTATCCGATGCGCAGCCACGGCATCAGCGAAGGGAAAGGCACTACCCGCCACCTGCGCAAAAGCATGGAGAAGTATTGGCTCGACTACCTGCCGGCAGGAGGACGGTAACTACTCATAGACCCGCGTCACTGTCGACCGGGCATAGGTAGCAAAGAAGCCCGATACGGCCACCTGCCCGGGATTATAGAGCGATCTGAAATTAGACTCGATATTAGCCGGAGGACCTCCAAAGAAAGGGATGGATCCTTCGGCTTCGCTTTGCGCGTGAGAGAGGAAGTCGGCATAGTCCTTGTTTATCACATCTACGATCAATTCTATTTCATCACCCGGCTGCACCAGCGTCTCTTCATTTTTCTGATTCAGATAGAAGCAGGCAACGCCATCGAACTCCTTCTTACCCAGGTATTCTTCACTGATAATAAAATAGCCATCCAGGGAGTCGTTGATCAAACGGCCATTGCGGGCGGCATGCAGGCTGAAGTAATTCTCCTCGTTATCCGGCAACTGTCCATACAGCTTGATCTCTATCATGTCATTGATCAGGGTCACTTTCCGGAAAGCGATCGAGTCGAGCTGGGCAGCATACGGCAGGTAAGAGGTCGCCTCGAACTCCTCCCGCTCGCCATCACCATCGAAGTCTACCGCTACATGCAGACGATACGCCTGTCCCTCCACGCCTTTGCGGGAGGATTCCATCAGGTAGGTGCCCGGCTCGGTCAATAGTTCATACAGCTCGATCGATTTATCTCCGCTATACAGGGTCACCACGGCGCCCGATACCCCTTGGGGAGGCGTCGTCTCAAAATAGCCTGCCGAGCGGGTCAGGCGGATAGCGTGACGTTTATATTCGTTGGAATAGGTGCCATAGATAATCAGCCGTTCCGGGGCATTATCCGTATCAATATCGATTATTTCCTTACAGGAAAACAGGGACAGGACAACAAGAAGGATCCAACAAAGAGGCCATATGGGATGTATTCTATGCATCATACAGGGGTTGGTTAAAAGGTGAAGTTCCAGGTTATGGAGGGTACAACAGAGAAAAGGTAGACCATTTCCGCATAGGTCACATCAGGACGGTCAGCATCTTGCCGGAAACGTATCGCCCAGGCGTTCTTTCGTCCGTAGGCGTTATACAGGGAGAAGTTCAGTTCATGCTTCAGGCGCGCGCCGGGCTTGGAGAGTTGCCAGGTGGCGGATAGATCCATCCGGTGATAATCGGGATAACGATACTCATTACGCCCCGAATAGATTGGCACATAAGTGCCTTCGATCTGGTAGCGCCCTGTCGGATAGGTCACCGGGGTGCCGCTGGCATATACCCAGTTAGCCGAGATATTCCAGGTAGGAGAAAGCTCATAACTCGCCACAACAGAGACCGTATGCGGCTTGTCATACGGGGAGCGATACCATCGCCCTTCGTTGATATCATCTATCTGCCGACGGCTTTTAGAAAGGGTATAACTCACCCAACCGGTCAGAGGTCCCTCGTTTTTCCGAACCATCAATTCCAAACCAGCCGCGTAACCCCGACCGAAACGGACCTCTTGCTCCAGGTTTTCGTTGGCGATCAACTGGGCATGATCTTTGAAATCAATCACCTGCTCCAGGTTTTTGTAATAGACTTCCGCTGATGCTTCGTATTGATTCCCCATAAAATTACGGAAATACCCCAGTGCCCATTGGTCGCATAGCTGCGGACGGATGTTATGAGAAGTCTGAAACCATACATCCAAAGGAGATCCGGCTGTTGAGTTGGAAGCCAACTGGATATACTGTACGGTACGCGAATAGCTGGCTTTTACGGAGTGTTCATCGTTGAAAAGGTAGGCAACTCCCAGGCGCGGCTCGAGATGTCCCTGGTTGTGATAGAAGGTGCCACGGTCGTATGTCTTACGGTAAGCCACCTCATAGCCTGTTAGCCAATCGAGCTCTTCTCCGTTAGCAATATTCTGGAAGAGCGAATAGCGCAATCCATACTTCAGCTTCAGGCGATTGGCGATGGTCGATTCGGCAGAGAGATAAAGAGCATGCTCCAGGGCATATTCGCGGGGTATACCAAAACGCGCGATGATCGATTCCTCAGTCGTACCACCCCCCTCACCGGGCATAAAGTCATGATAAAGCAGGTTATACCCGAACTTCAGTTGATGATTCGTATGTAGCTGATAGGTAAAGTCCGCCTTTAGCTCCCAGTCCTTCATCTGTGATTTCCACTCTTGGTTGATTTGCGTGTCGATATCCATCAGCATAGCGTAGTCATACACACTGGCCAATAGCGAGAAATTAGAGAAAAGACGGGGCGAGAAGAGATGATTCCAACGGGCTGTCAGGGTCTTATTGGCAAAATCCATGCCGGCAAACTCATTGCCGAAGTGATCTTTCCCCAGGTAACCGGAAAGGAAGATACGGTTGTTATCATCGATCCGATAGTTTAGCTTAGCATTCATGTCATAGAAATAAAGACTCGACTTGCGCAAGTCTTCATTGTTCGACAGTTTCAGAAAAAGATCAGCATAGGTGCGTCGTCCTGACACGAGGAAAGAGGCATTCTCATTACCCACCGGCCCTTCCAATGTAAGACGGCTGGATATCAACCCAATCCCTCCGGTGGCGGCGAAACGCTGCGTATTTCCCTCTTTCGACCGGATATCCAGAAGCGAAGAGAGCCGTCCACCAAAGCTGGCGGGGATATCGCCTTTGTAGAGTGTCACATCTTTGATGGCATCATTGTTAAATACCGAAAAGAAGCCCATCAGATGGGAGGCATTATAGACCGTAGCCTCATCTAAAAGAATCAGGTTTTGATCATGCCCACCACCACGAACACTGAAACCGGAGGTGCCTTCGGCAGCCGCCTGGACACCCGGCAGCAACTGGATCGCTTTGATCACATCGACCTCACCCATCAGGGCGGGAATACGCTTGATCTCTTTGACAGTCAATCGCTCCGTGCTCATCTCCACCTTGCTCACATGCGCATTCTGCCCCTCGGCGGAGACCACCACCTCCGAGAGCTGGTTCACGCCGGGCGTTAGGCGAACCATTAAACGCTGATCCTCACCCAGAAGGATCTCTACCTCCTTGGTTTCATAGCCCAGGTAGGAGAAAATCAGGGTATATTCGCCGGTTGGTAGTGGCAAGGCATAATGACCGTAGGCATTTGTTACCGTCCCTAAGCGGGTGCCCTTCACCATCACTCCTGCCCCGATCAGATCCTCACCGCTTGACGCGTCCGTCACACGACCACTGATGGTGTAGCGTTGCTCTTGCGCCTCTACGGATAAGGCAAAAAGAGAAAAAGTGAATAGGAGAAGGAACAGACGGTTTATTAAAATCATTTTTATACAATTGTATTGATCGGATAGCCTATTTCCGGCAAAGATAACAGGAAGATCAAAATGTAAGCAACATACCCCTTTTTGTTTATCCTATGATATGTTAAAAATTAACAACCGCATAAGGAATTGGTTGCCTACCATGGTCGGTCAGCCATATTTCCCGGATTTTCGAAAAAAATCCCCGGCAATTTAGACAAAATGCCCATTTCAAAGAGGGAAATGTGTAATATTGTAACTGATTTCAAATTATAACGATATGATATTCTATACACCTGTTGCTAAGGAAAAAGATCCGTTGATGTTCTCCTACGCGGACACGATTATGCTGTTGGGATCCTGCTTTACGGAGAATATCGGGAAGCGGCTCGTGGATAATAAATTTCAGACAGATATCAATCCGTTCGGGATATTGTATAACCCGGCCTCCGTTGCGCAGGCGATCCGCAGGCTGATCCGACCCGGGCGTTTCAGGGAGGAAGATCTTTTCCTATACGAAGGTGCCTATCATAGCTATGCACATCACAGCCGTTTCTCCATGCCGTCGCAAACGGAGACACTGGAGGCAATCAACCGCCGCCTGGAGGAATCGGCCGAAAAACTACAACATACCACCCGCTTAGTGGTCACTTTTGGCACCGCTTATGTCTATCGCCTGAAAAATAACGGAGCCATTGTTGCCAACTGCCATAAGCAACCCGCAACACTCTTCGATCGCGAACAGCTAACGGTCGATGAGATCTTCGCCGACTGGCACGACCTCTTACTCTCGCTCTGGGAACACAATCCCAAAGTAAAACTATTATTTACCGTGAGTCCGATCCGCCATTGGAAAGACGGGGCGCATGGCAACCAATTGAGCAAAGCCACCCTGTTATTGGCTATCGACCGATTGCAAAAAACCTTCCCCGGACAGATAGATTACTTCCCGGCCTATGAGATTATGATGGACGAATTGCGCGACTACCGCTATTACGCAGACGATATGCTTCACCCCTCTTCGCTGGCGATTGAATACATCGGACAGCGTTTCGAAGAGAACCGCTTCACGGATGAAACCAAACAGATATTATCGGAATGGCGCAAGATCCGAAAGGCTATCGAGCACCGTCCTTTTCAACAGGATAGCGACGCTCACCAACAGTTTATCCATCAAACTTTGTTAAAGATGGAAGAGTTTCAAAAAAAATTCCCTTCCTTTGATTTAAGAAAGGAACGAAGTCAATGGATAATTGATAATGGATAATTGATAATTGCCAAGCTATCCATTATCCATTATCAATTATCAATTACCATCTATGGATTACACAATCAAAGAAATAGCCTCTATCTTAGGCGTCAAACAGGGAAAATGGCATGATGCATCGATCAGTATACTGCTGACCAATAGCCGTCGTCTTACCTTTCCGGAACAAAGCCTTTTTTTTGCTATCCCCACCCGTACGAACGACGGGCATAAATATGTGGAAGATCTCTATCGCCTCAGGGTGCGCAATTTTGTTGTAAGCGATATGTTGCCCGTGTTCGACACCATGCCGGATGCCAACTTCCTATTGGTGAAAGACAGCGTAAAAGCCTTACAGAAACTGGCGGCACACCACCGTAAGCGGTTCCGCATCCCGGTAATTGGCATTACCGGCAGCAACGGGAAGACCATTGTGAAGGAGTTTCTCTACCAATTATTACATAACGAATTCAATATCGTTCGTTCGCCCCGCAGCTACAATTCACAGATCGGAGTGCCCCTGTCGGTATGGGAAATGAACGACCGCCACACATTGGCTATTTTCGAAGCGGGCATCTCCCAACCCGACGAAATGGAGAGGCTTCGCCCTATCATCGATCCAACAATCGGCATATTGACTAACGTGGGAGAAGCGCATCAGGAAAATTTCATTTCCATTAGGCAAAAGATCATGGAGAAGCTACAGCTTTTCACCGAAGCGGAAGCGATCATTTACAATGGCGACGATCCGATTCTCACCGACTGCATAGAAGCCTCATTGCTTTCCCACAAATCGGTTGCCTGGAGCCGCACGAACTCAGAGGCACCTCTGTATATCAGTTCGATCAAAAAAGGAGAGGGAGCAACGACTATCACCTGCACCTTGATGGGTATTGACCGGAAGATCAATATACCATTCACCGACGATGCCTCCATTGAAAACGTGATCCACTGCCTCACCACCATGATCTACCTGAAGCCGAGCACCCTGAACGAGACCTCCCGGTTCGAGAAACTGGAGCCGGTCGATATGCGATTGAATATCAAGCAGGGCATCAACAACTGCCTGATCATTAACGATACCTATAATTCCGATATCAACTCCTTAGACATTGCGCTTGGATTCATGCAAGGACGGCGGGTAGACCAAAACACGCCATGCACCCTGATCCTGTCCGATATCCTGCAATCGGGCACCTTGCCGAAGTCGCTCTATAAGAAGGTAGCCGACCTGGTTAAACGCAAAGGAGTCGATCGCGTGATCGGCATCGGACGAGACATCTCCGAGTTCGGCCAGTTCTTCGAGATGCAAAAGGAGTTTTACCTGACGACCGACGAGTTTATCCGTTCGGAAACCTATCTTACCTTCCGAAACGAGCTTATCCTGATCAAAGGATCGCGGCGTTTCCATTTCGAACGGATCAGCGAACTATTGGAAAAGAAGGTACATGAAACGATCCTCGAGGTCAATCTGGATGCAATTATTCATAACTTCAACTACTATACATCCCGCCTGCAACCGGGCACCAAGATGGCCTGCATGGTCAAAGCCTTTGGCTATGGCGCCGGATCGTATGAGATTGCCAAGACCTTGCAGGAGCAGCGTTGCGACTACCTGGCCGTAGCCGTGGCCGACGAAGGAGCCGAATTGCGCAAAGCAGGCATCTCCATCCCTATCATGGTGATGAACCCGGAGTTCAGCAGCTTCAATATGCTGTTCGAAAACCAGTTGGAGCCGGAGATCTACAGCTTCCGCCTCTTGGATGCCGTGATCAAGGAGACCGAACGCCGCGGACTCACCTCCTACCCCGTTCACCTGAAGATCGACACCGGCATGCACCGGTTAGGATTCCAATCGAAAGACATTCCGGAGATTATCCGCCGCATACGCGAGCAGGGTGGTATTATGGTGCGCTCACTCTTCTCCCATCTGGCAGGGACCGACAACAGTGCTTTGGATGAGTTTACGTTCGGTCAGATCCGTCAATTCGAACAGGCCGCGAAGGAACTGGAAGAGGGATTGGAACAGAAGGTAATCAAACACATCCTGAACTCCGGAGGCATCGAACGCTTTAGCGACTACCAGATGGATATGGTTCGTTTGGGCATTGGCCTGTATGGAGTCAGCGCGTCGGGGCAAAACGGCTTGCGTCCCGTCAGCACCCTCAAAACCATTATTCTGCAGATACAACATGTGCCGGCCGGCGACTCTGTCGGATACAACCGAATGACCTATCTTAAGCGCGACTCCCGCATCGCCATCCTGCCGATCGGTTATGCTGATGGACTCGACCGCCATCTGGGCAACGGCGGCGGCGAAGTGTTGATCAACGGAAAGCGTTGTCCGATTGTCGGCAATATCTGTATGGACACCTGCCTGGTCGACATCACCGACATCGAAGCCGCCGAAGGCGACCCCGTCACCCTCTTCGGCGAAGGCCTGCCGGTGGAAGAGATGGCCGCCCGTCTGCAAACCATCCCTTACGAGGTACTCACCTCCATCTCCCCTCGGGTAAAAAGGGTTTATTTTAGGGAGTAATCACCTGCATTACAAAAGAGGAATCATTTTATCTTCACTTTATCTATTCTATGGCTATAAAAATAAAGTGTTTCATCTTCCGCTATTTTTTGGTTTGCTTCTTTGGATACCAGAGATAGATGATAGACATATTTCCCGTAGTCCTTTGCATTTGCCATCAAACGGCTTTTCATATAATGGGCAAAATCCGTTCGCTGATAATTATTTAACTCCGCGTTATCTATTCGTTTTCCATCCAGCCAGATGCCATATTGCGTAGGATCTTTCCATGCTTCCATCTCTTCTTGCGGGGGAATATTTTCTTCATATGCCTGTCTACGTAAGAATACCCCATTTAATTTATCCTGCTCTTCCGTTGTCATCGACAGAAATAATGTTCTCATCCGATCGATATCTTCCGGTGACAGCAATGCCTGGTCGTACCGCTTTTGTCCATTCTTTTCTACGATACCTTTTGCATGTATGGAGTTAAATTCCTGAACAGGGGACAGTTCCCTGTTTTCCTGAGTCGTTTCTTGTACAGACGTAAGTGGATAATCTCCAACAGTAGGTACATATGCGACGGTCTTATTACTGAAAAGAAAAAGAGCCACCAGTACAAAAGGCAGGGTGATCAGTTGCTTCAGCCATTTTTTCTTTTGTGATGTTGTTTTTGTCATCATAATCAAACGTTTTTTTGTGAATAAAAAATTGAATTGGCTCACTATGCCCGGTTTCTCGAGATTCCCGGTCATATTGATTAACAGATATTGATATTGAATGATATCCTGATGGTGTTCAAGCACTGATTTATCTGCAAGATATTCATGATTGAGATGAATAAAACGCTTATAAACCATAAGCATCGGGTTAAACCAAAAAAAGACAGTTAACAATTCCAGCAGGATATTATCATACGAATGCCGCTGGCGAACATGCGCCAGTTCATGACATAACACTTTCTCATCTATATTTCCGGCGGCATACGCTGCCTGATTGAGAAATATATAATTCAGAAAACTGCAAGGAGTACACATATCCCGGGTTAACACCAATTGGGAGCCTTGCCGGTAAGGTATACACTGAGCCTTCCTTATCTTGCCATATAGTTTAGTAAGTTTAAAAATAAAATCTAAAAGAAGAATGAAGGTTACGCCGGCATAGATCAGCCATAAAATGGTAATCCAATCTAACGTTTGCCCCTGGGTTTCTATTATGATTGTAGCCCCCTCCTCTACTATCCGTTGAGAGGTGGAATAAATGGTGTTATCAGTAATAATACTATTCCCTAACTCAACGATAGGTATTTCCTGCGTAAAAGTGATTGCCGGTATGATCAGCGACAAACATAAACTGCCAAGCAGGTAAGCCCTGTTGTATCTATACAACACTTCCTTTTCCAGCAAGACTTTATATATAACAAAGAAAAAGACAGAGCAGAGTATTACTTTTAGTATGTAGGATATCATTTTTTTCTCTTTTCAATTTCTAATTCTACTATTTTCCGGAGTTCCTCTAATTGGTCAGTAGTGAAATCGGCTTCCCGGGTAAAAAAGGAGGCGAACTGAAGAGGCGAGTTCTCGAAATAATTCGAAATAATCCCTTTTACATGGCGAGAGAAATAATCGGATTTTTTTACCAGCGGGTAGTATTGTCGGGAGTTCCCATACAATTGATAGGCAACATATCCCTTCTCCTGTATGCGTTTCAATAATGTCATAACCGTTGTAACGGCAGGTTTGGGATCCGGATAAAGCTCCATAATCTCTTTTAGAAAGACCCTGTCTTGTTGCCAGATGTATTCCATCAATTGTTCTTCAGATTTGGATAATTGCTGCATGATATTCTACTTGTCGTTTACTTTATTCTACAAATGTAGAACATCTGTTTTATTTTCCAAAACAAAAACTATTAATTTTTCGTAAAAACACAGATAAAGAGTAATCGAAGGCCAACATAGCCCTGCTGAGACCATCGCCATTGTAAGTTCGACCTCTTCGAGGCCAAGGGTGGATGATTTGCTCTCTCGACCCCATGTTCCGCTATACTTCACATGGGGTTTAACAACGCGGCGCGTCTTTGACGCAAACAATACAATGAATATCAATGTGTTTATTCACAATATTGCATGAGAATTCTATCGTCGATGCGCCTCGACAGTACTGTCCATGCCCTTCGACAGTTCTGTCCATGCGCTTCGACAGTACTGTCCATGCCCATCGACGATAGAATGATGGCGGGATTCACCTTTTTCAGTGTAAGACACATTCTATATCTTTTAAGGATCTCGTTTGGGGCAAATCAATAATAATCTGTACATTTGTTCCCTAAAACGATTTTTAGAATGAAATACAATACAGAAGAGAAAAAGCTTGCTATGCCCGAATATGGACGTAACATTCAAAATATGGTGGATTATTGTGTCGCAATAGAAGACCGCAATGAGCGGAAGCGTTGTGCCGATACCATCATCAATATCATGGGAAATATGTTTCCCCACCTGCGTGACGTCAATGACTTCAAACATATTCTCTGGGATCACCTGGCGATTATGTCGGATTTCAAGCTCGATATCGATTACCCTTACGAGATTATCCGCAAAGAGGACCTGCACAGCCGTCCGCCCCGTATTCCGTATAACAATTCGCGCATCCGTTACCGTCATTATGGACGCACACTGGAATTGATGATCGACAAAGCTACCGAATTGGAGAACGGTGACGAACGGGAGCAATTGACCAAAATGCTGGCGAATCACATGAAAAAGTCGTTCCTGACATGGAACAAAGAGAGTGTCGACGACCGGAAGATTTTCAAAGACTTGGATGAATTGTCGCACAATAAGATCGTGCTCAGCGAAGAGACACATAAGCTGACTGAGAGCCGTGAGATCCTGGCGCGCAACAATCAGCAATCCAACAACAATAACAACAACAATAAGAAAAATCACCAACGGAAAGGGAGATGAGTTCGTTTGTCATAGAAGGAGGCTACCGACTATCGGGTGAAATCGTACCGCAAGGGGCAAAAAACGAAGCCCTGCAGGTGATTTGTGCCACGCTGTTGACCGCGGAAAAGGTCACCATCAGCAATGTGCCCGATATCTTAGATGTGAACAACCTCATCCAACTGTTGCGCGATATGCAGGTAAAGGTGGAACATCCGGCTGCGGATGTCTATACCTTTCAGGCAGACGATATCGACCTGGACTACCTAAGTACGGATGATTACCTACGCAAAAGCGCCTCACTGAGAGGTTCCGTTATGATTGTCGGCCCCATGGTGGCCCGCTTCGGGAAAGCATTGATTCCCAAGCCGGGAGGCGATAAGATCGGACGCCGCCGCCTGGACACTCATTTTACCGGTATTCAAAAGCTGGGTGCCACATTCGATTACGATAACGAGCGCCACCTGTACAAGGTGGAAGCCGACCGATTGACCGGCACCTATATGCTATTGGACGAGGCCTCGGTAACGGGTACGGCCAACATCGTGATGGCCGCCGTCTTGGCAAAAGGAAAGACAACGATCTATAACGCGGCCTGCGAACCCTATCTGCAACAACTCTGTACGATGTTGAACCGCATGGGAGCGCGCATTTCCGGTGTGGGATCCAACCTGCTCACCATTGAAGGGGTAGAGGCTTTATATGGCACCGAACATCGTATCCTGCCGGATATGATCGAAGTCGGCAGCTTTATCGGTATGGCCGCCATGACCGGTTCCGATATCCTGATAAAAGATACGGGCTATGACCACCTGGGCATCATTCCGGAATCTTTTCGCCGCTTAGGCATTACAGTAGAACAGGTAGGCGATGATATCCATGTGCCTACACATGATACATACGAAATAGACACCTTCATCGACGGATCCATTATGACCATTGCCGATGCACCCTGGCCGGGACTGACACCCGACCTGTTGAGTGTGTTCTTAGTGGTTGCCACACAGGCAGTGGGTAGCGTGTTGATCCATCAGAAGATGTTCGAAAGCCGCCTTTTCTTTGTCGATAAACTGATCGATATGGGGGCGCAAATCATTCTTTGCGACCCGCACCGGGCGACGGTGATCGGATTGGGCAATCGGTTTCGCTTGCGCGGAGCGACCATGGTTTCGCCGGATATACGCGCGGGTATCGCTTTGTTGATCGCTGCCATGAGTGCCGACGGCACCAGTTGCATCAACAACATCGACCAGATCGACCGCGGATATCAGAATATCGACCAACGATTAAACAAAGTAGGCGCCCGTATTACGAGGTTATGATAAGGCAAGAAGAGTTATTCCGTATCGGACGGTTTGCGAAGCCCCACGGGGTAAAGGGAGAGATATCGCTACAAACAACCATTGAATTATTTGACGATATCGAAGAGCCCTATCTGGTATGTGATATAGAAGGTATTTTTGTTCCGTTCTTCATCGAGGAGTACCGCTATAAGGGCAGTACGATCATATTGATCAAACTCGAAGGAGTTGACACGGAAGAGCAGGCCCGGAAGTTTATGGGACGGGAAGTGTATCTGCCTTACGAATTGGTAGACGAAGAGGAGAACCTGATAGGCGAAATGACCTGGGACAGTTTTATCGGTTACCAGGTCAGGGATGATGAAAATAATTTGTCGGGTGTGATAACAGCGGTGGACGAAAGCACGCAGAACATCCTGTTTCATATCGAACACGACGGAAAAGAGATCCTGTTCCCTGCCGTCGAAGAGTTGATCACAGCGGTCGACCATATTGCCAAAGAGATACGGATTCACCTCCCGGAGGGATTGTTGGATTTATGGTGAAGTAAGATAAAAAGATGGGAAAGAAAGACAGTACAAAGACAAATAGAACAAAGAAAAAAGCAACGTCCAGAAGTGAATTCTGGCATAAGATGCGCTTTAAGTATAAGCTCTCCTTTTTTAATGAAAGCGCTTTGGAAGAGGTATGGTCGTTCCGTATATCCATGCTGTCGGCCGTAACGATGGTACTCTTCTTTGCCGGACTATTGGTCACTCTCACCTCTATGATCATTATCCTGACGCCGATACGCAACTATCTGCCCGGATACCTCGATGTCGAGGTGCGGAAGGAGATCGTGCAGAACGTATTGCGCGCCGATTCCTTAGAACGTATGATTGCCATTCAGGCCATGTATCTGGACAATATCCAGGGCATACTGACCGGCACTACCGAGATAGACTCTATCCGCACATTAGATACATTGGCGCAGATAAACCCGGATTTTGAGATTGTCCGGGGAGAAAACGAGAAAGCTTTTATTCAGGCATTCGAAGAGGAGGAACGATATAACCTCACCAGCCTGAATCCCAATCCGATTCCCGATGGTATTTTCTTCGTTAAACCGCTTAACGGTGTGATGTCGGCTGCCTACAATCAGGAGATCAAGCATTATGGCATCGATCTTGTTGCCTCGCTGCGGGAAAGCGTATTGTCAACCCTCGACGGCACGGTGGTCTTTACCGGGTTCGATCCGAAGTTCGGTAATGTGATACAGGTGCAACACCGCAATGGCTTCCTATCGGTTTATAAACACAACGAATTACTATTGAAAGAGATAGGCGACCAGGTGGTTGCCGGAGAAGCGATTGCATTGGTAGGAAATACCGGAGATCTGTCGACAGGTCCTCACCTGCATTTCGAATTATGGTATCGCGGACAACCGGTCAATCCGGGCGAATACATTGCTTTCTGACGCATGAAGAGACAAGTAGCCATATTAGGTTCGACCGGTTCTATCGGTACGCAGGCGTTGGAGGTGATCCGCGATCATGCCGATCTGTTTGAGGTGTATGCCCTGACAGGGGGCAGCAATGTCGATCTACTGATCAACCAGGCACGCACCTTTATGCCCGAAGTGGTGGTGATTGCCAACGAAACAAAATACCCGGAGCTGAAAGAAGCCCTGGAAGACCTGCCGATCAAAGTATGGGCTGGCGCCGAGGCGATAGCACAAGTGGTGCAGATGGAACCGATCCAATTGGTGTTGACCGCCATGGTTGGCTACTCGGGCCTGCGTCCCACCATCGCAGCTATCCAAGCCGGCAAAGCCATTGCCCTGGCCAACAAAGAGACGTTGGTCGTTGCCGGGGAACTAATCACCCGCCTGGCGCAGGAGAACCGAACCCCCATCCTACCGGTCGATTCGGAACATTCCGCCATTTTCCAATGCCTGGCAGGCGAATGGGAGAACCCGGTAGCCAAGATATTCCTGACTGCCTCAGGCGGTCCTTTCCGCACGAAGACGATCGATGAACTGGCTACCGTAACCAGCCAACAGGCTTTGCGCCACCCCAACTGGACGATGGGTGCGAAGGTTACCATCGACTCGGCGTCGATGATGAACAAAGGCTTCGAGATGATCGAAGCGAAATGGCTGTTTGGCCTTACGCCGGAACAGATCGAAGTGGTGGTACACCCACAGTCTATTATCCACTCCATGGTGGAATTTCAGGATGGTGCCGTGATGGCTCAACTGGGCATTCCCGACATGAAACTGCCGATCGCTTACGCGTTCTCCTACCCCAAACGACTGAAAGGAGTATCTCCCCGTTTGGATTTCAAACAATATAGTTCACTCACCTTTGAAGAGCCCGACACCCGTCGGTTTCGCAACCTGACATTCGCCTACGAGGCGATCCACCGTGGCGGCAATATGCCCTGCATACTGAATGCAGCCAACGAGGTGGTTGTGGCAGCATTCCTGCGCGACGAGACAGGCTTCCTGGCCATGAGTGACATCATAGAGAAAACAATGATGAAGGCAACATTTATTGAAAAGCCTTCGTATGACGACTATGTAGCAACCGATGCCGAAGCGCGCCGGTTGGCTGCGGAATATATAAAGTAAACAGATTGTAAATGGAAACATTTTTGATTAAAGCGGCACAATTGATTCTCAGTTTGTCGATTTTGGTGATAGTGCATGAGTTCGGGCATTTTCTTTTCGCCCGTATCTATAAAGTGCGTGTAGAGAAGTTCTATCTTTTCTTCGATGCCTGGTTTGCCCTCTTCCGGTATAAACCGAAAAACAGCGAAACGGAATATGGTATCGGCTGGCTTCCGCTCGGAGGCTATTGCAAAATATCGGGCATGATCGATGAAAGCATGGATAAAGAGCAGATGGCTCAACCACCCCAACCATACGAGTTTCGCTCGAAGTCGGCCGGAAAACGGTTGATGATCATGATTGCAGGGGTATTGTTCAATTTCCTCCTGGCGCTTTTCATCTACTCCATGGTGTTGTTTAAATGGGGAGAAACATACGTTCCGTTGGATAAAATGACCAACGGTATGTATTATAGCGAGACATTCCATAACATTGGTTTCCAGGATGGCGACGTATTGTTGATGGCCGATAGTGAGAAGTTAGACCGCTTTGGCGAAAACAGCTTCCGCAAGGTGGTGGAATCATCCAATGTCACCGTATTGCGCAACGGCGTGCAAACCGTGATCCCTATTCCGGACGATATGATGCAACGCATCCTCCGCGACAAAAAAGGATTTGCCGACCCCAACCGTATCCCGATGATGGTACGCGAACTATCGGGCAAGAACACCCCGGCCGCCAAAGCAGGCTTGCAACCCGGCGATAGCATTGTGGCTATTAACGGCACGCTGACTCCCTTGTTTGAAGATGCCGCCAAGATATTAGAAGAATATAAAGATGCGGATATTCAGATCGACTACTACCGCAACGGGCAACCGATGTCGACCACCGCACACACCGACGAGAACGGAAAGTTAGGCTTCTACCTGATGGCGCCGGCCGATATCTACGGTACCTATACCAAAACGTACGGCTTCTTTGAATCGTTCCCGGCCGGTATCCGTCTGGGAGTGAACACCCTGAAAGGCTATGTGAGCGATATGAAGTATGTGTTCACCAAAGAGGGAGCCTCCAGCCTCGGAGGATTCGGTACGATCGGTGGCCTCTTCCCTGCGCAGTGGAACTGGAAAACATTCTGGGAACGCACCGCCTTCCTATCCATCATCCTGGCCTTTATGAATATCCTGCCGATCCCGGCATTGGATGGTGGCCATGTGATGTTCTTACTGTATGAAGTAATCGCCCGCCGCAAACCAAGCGACAAATTCCTCGAATATGCGCAAATCGTCGGTATGCTGTTGTTGTTCGGCCTATTGATCTACGCAAACGGAAACGATATCGTACGGTATTTCTTCAAATAAAAAATAAACATTGGTTTCTGCGATTCGGCTTCTCCTTTAAATCGCAAAAAAGAAAAACCGATATGTAAGCAACCCGGGGCTATTTTTAGTTAAAATAGCCCCGGGTTGCTTACACATCAAATGTTAACGAATATTTACTCCCGGGAGTTTGTTCGCAAAGTCCTGCCTTTTTGCGCACAAAGTCCTACCAAAATATCAAAATGTCATTTTAGGGTTTGGAGATCTGTATATCACCCGCAACAGGCGGATTGATACATTGCACGACCCTCTTCGTACATATTACGTCCCTGGCTGTCGATAGCGACGATAACGGGTAGCTCTTTGACCACTAATCGTCTGACCGCTTCGGTGCCCAGTTCATCGTAGGCGATCACTTCGGCGCTCTCTACGCATTTGCCCATCAGGGCAGCTGCACCGCCGATCGCAGCAAAGTAGACACCATTGTGTTTCACAATAGCATCGATCACCTCCTGGCTGCGAAAGCCCTTTCCGATCATTACCTTAAGCCCTTGCTCTATAAGGCGGGGCGAATAGAGATCCATCCGTCCGCTCGTTGTAGGGCCGACAGAACCAATCGGTTTGCCCGGCTTCGGAGGACAAGGACCGGCATAATAGATCGCAGCCCCTTCGAAATCAAAAGGCATCGATTTTCCTTCGTCTAAGTATTCACACATGCGTTTGTGAGCCGCATCACGAGCCGTATAAACGACTCCGGAGATATACACCATATCCCCGGCTTTCAGACTCCGGATCACCTCATCCGTAAAGGGAGGCGTTATAATTGTTTTTGTTTCCATATCTTTTTCTTCGTTTCGCCCTAATTATCAATTACCTAAAGCTTTCCTTCCGCATGTCGCGTCGCATGGCAACCGATATTGACCGAAACCGGCAATCCGGCAATATGCGTAGCGTAGGTCAGGATATTTACGCTCAACGCCGTTGTTGTGCCGCCAAATCCGGCCGGGCCGATGCCTAAGTTGTTGATAGTATCCAACAATTCGGCTTCCAATTCGGCTAACATCGGGTTGGGATTCTTTTCTCCTACCGGGCGGAGCAAGGCTTTTTTGCTCAGGTAGGCGCTCTTTTCCATCGTTCCCCCGATGCCTATTCCGACAATGATCGGAGGGCAGGGATTAGCGCCGGCCTCAGAGATGGTTCGAATAACAAACTCTTTGATCCCGGGCAGCCCCTGGCTGGGTTTCAACATTTTCAGACCGCTCATATTCTCGCTACCGAATCCTTTCGGGGCAACGATAAGGTGAAACTGGTCGCCCGGCACAAGCTCATAATGAATAACCGCCGGAGTATTGTCTTTTGTGTTTACCCTGTCTAAGGGATCGCGCACAACAGACTTGCGCAAATAGCCCTTTTCATAGCCCCGCCTAACGCCTTCGTTGATTGCCTCTTCCAGCGAACCACCGGCGATATGCACCTCCTGTCCGAGGGTAACAAACACCACGGTCATGCCAGTGTCCTGGCAGATCGGAGCCATTTCGTCGCGGGCGATTTGAGCATTCTCGACTAAGGTGTTGAGGATATCCTTGCCCAAAGGCGACTTCTCGGTGGCGCGGCACGCTTTCAGGCACTGAAAAATATCGTCTGTCAGGTGACAGTTAGCTTCGATGCAAAGCTTTTCGACCAGGTCGGTTATCTTGTCGGTATGTATTTCTCTTATCATATCTTTTTTCTTTGTAGGAAATGAACCGTATTCAGGTTGTCAATCGATATATTCTCATCATTGCTCAGTACACCCACGATACAGAAGGTGTCCGATTTAGGATCCGGGATATAACGCTTGATCAACGTAAAGGCTTCGACTTCCGAGGTGTTGAGCACGTGCAGGCGCGGGAAATTGCAGACCACCTTGGTTCCACCGATCAGGATATGGTCTTCGTCGAAATAGCAGATGTCTAAGTTCTTGGCTATCTCCTCTTTCACCCGGGCATTCAAACGTTCGAAATCCAGATCGACCTCTTTGGTCAATTTCAGGATAAAGCCATTCCGCATATCGGAAGGATAGATAATCTTGCGGTCTACGTTGAACTCCGTAGAGAGTATCAGCATGGTGATATCTTCGATCGTATGCGCCACGCGGCGGTAGTGCAGCGAACTGGATACGATATTATAGATACTCTGTGGTTGCGGGCCGAAGATGCTCGGGCGAGTCACGATAATCTCTTCCCCGATCCCGACTAAGATATCGGCATTCATACCCAAGGCCGGATAGAGCAGGTTGAAGTGCTCGACGATGACCCTTCGCTTGTGTTCGAGCGCGTTCTGTACAAATTCAACGATTTCATACATCTGGGTGAAGGCAATCTGAAACCGCATATCGATATGATAGGTGGTCGACTGCTGCACATCCTCAAACAGATCGCGCACCTGCATGATCTTACGCGGGTTAAGCATATCGTCGTCATTCGACAGTTCCAGTCCGGGAAACATCCCCCGGATGAGGGATGATTTTCCCGAACCGGCATCACCAACAATGCCGACAAGCCTGTCTGTATGCGTCAGATGGCGTTGGGCGATCTGCTCACCCAGGAACAATAACCGCTCTCGTCCGTGCGGGGCGAAATATTGCGAAAAGACAGAATAGTCCTGTATCCGGCTGAGCATACGCTTTTATATTTGAACTTTATAGCCTAATAATGGAGAGTGCTGCTGGGCACCGTACACATCCGTTTCGCCCAACGCTCCCGACGGGATCGGACGCACAATCGTGATCTTCACAGCTTTCGCCGGATCAAAATAGACTAATTTGATAATATCCGACTCCGGGATATTGTATAAAGCGGCAAAAGCCGGTTCATTGATCGCATGGGCTGCCTTCACCTTCTCGTAGGTCTCGAAGTCTTTGAAGATCACATCAAAGGTCAGTTCATACGGCCCGGAATTCTTACTCCGGATAACCGAAGCTATATCTCTTAATGTATATTCCATAATTGATTTATTATTCATTTAAACTCAATGTACTCCACCGGGAAGTATTCCGACGGATTGTCGACTTTCATCAGGTGGTACACATTAAACTCGTACACCTCGCCTACCTTACAGTCGGACGGAGAGAAAGGAAATGCCAGGTTTCCAGCTGTCGATATACGTCCTTCATAACCGAAATGCAGCATGGTGCTACGGGCAAAGCCACAGATCGTATCGGCACGCTCCTGCGTATCAGCAACCGCTTCGATCACGATGCAAAGCTCATGCGCCGTGCGGTTGTCGGCACCGGGGAACAAGCCCATCACGCCATTCTTGCCATAGATCTTAAAGTCGAGGAAAAAATCGGTAATGCCATAGGCTTCGAAGTTATCTTTCACCCGCGCCTTTACACTCTGCACAATATCGTCGATCTTATCGATCATCACCGGATCTTTCACGCCGGCCACAGAGATCGTGCGGTAACCAACCTTCTTCACCCCTTCCAATTTCACAAAATACTCTTCCGTGGGCACGAACTTACTGCCTTTCACCTGCACCGTATTCTCGGTCAACTGCGTGAAAGTGGCTCCGTAAAGGTCGATGGCTCCGCCCGGTCCGGGCAGCATATAGGGGTTTGTCTTCTCGTAAAGCGTATGGGCAGCCACCGATAGGGTCGTACATTTACGCAAAGGCGACAGGGGTTCGAGCACAAAATCATCCTTATGCAGGTAGCCGAACATACAGTCGCTTCCGCTTCCCGGCGTGGCAGCAATCGAGGCACATTCGAGTATCTTACCCAAATGGATCGCCAGTCCGCGATCGAATCCCTCTTTGATGGCCAGGGCGGCAAAGACAGACGGGTCGTAAGAACGCCCGGCAAGGATCACGTTGGCTCCCTCATTGAGGGCGTTGATAAACGGTTCTTCTCCCATCTGCGCTACGATGCGCACACAGCTATCTACCTCTTCTGCCGTGATCTGCTCCGCCGGAAACAAGGGTTCGATATCGCCATCGGCCAGTTTCTGCTTAATCAGTTCTTTATCCAGTTCCGACTGGATAACGGCAAGCTTGAAGGTTAGTTTCTTTTCTTCAGCTATCTGCCGGATGATCTCCAGGTTGAAGGCTACGTGAGGCCGTCCACCGCTACCGCCGCCTGTGCCGATAATCACCGGTATGCCTGCTTCGATAGCAGCGGGGATCATGATTTCCAGATCGCGTTTCACGGAGTTAAAATCGGTAAACGACTTCCCTGCCCCCAGGTAATAGGGACCGGGATCGGTGGAACCCGCATCGACTGCAATCACATGCGGCTTACGTTTCATTCCTTCGACAAAGGAGTCCATCGGGAATCCATAGCCGAGAATAGCTGTTGGGGAAAGTATTCTTATTTCTTCCATCTTGTATTGTAGGTTTATTTATAAAACATTTTTCAGCGCTAAGATACGCTGCATTTCATTAAATATAAGCATATAGCCTTCATCTACGCCCATACCGGGCTTGGCCAGGTATTGCACCGGGTTAGTTGCCATAGCGACATGGGCACATACCTCCGCGGAACGGTTTGTTTCGTTGCAGGTACCTCCCAGGTAAGCGCCGATATTGTTCTCCTTACAGAAGATAACCGCCTCGATCGAATTGTTGATACCACCCAGGTCTGGTGTCTTGATCTGGATCATGTGTCCGGCTTTGCGCAGGGTGAAATCCTTGATATCCTCCAGGGTGTTGCACCATTCATCGGCAACGATCTCCGCTTTGGAGCCCATCTTTTCCAACTCTTCGCGGATGATACGCAACCCTTCTATCTGCGCTTCCTTCTCGCCCATATCGACCGGACCTTCCACCCGCAGGGCAAAAGGAATAGCGATCTTTTCCAAACCGGCGATATAGTCGGCTATCTTCTTAAAATCATTGTCGAACACAAGGCCTAAGGTGCCATATACATCTATATGGATAACGGGATTATAGCTCTCAAAAGGCTTGAATTGCAGGATGCGGTTGCGCAGCCACTCGATATAGGCCTCGATCTTTTCGCCCTTCAGTCCTGTTTTTTCTTCCACATGGTTGAACAGGGCGTGCGGCAATACCTGAGCACCCTTCATAATCATCTTATCGGCATTCGCGTAGCGGTCGTCGCCCGATTGCGTAAAGATAGGGATCATCGTGTCGGATACCGTCGTGCCGTATTCCTCCGCCACCACCTGCGCCATCAGTTTCGACTGGCTTTTCGCCACCGCGTCTAAGCACGCCTGCGTCACCCCATAACGGATTGCCGTATGATAGATCTTGCCGGTAGAGGGGCTTTTCGTCTTATCCACCAGGTCGGCCAGTTCTTTGAAGCTGGTGATCTCCCGTCCAATATACATCGGAGCAATCTCCTTTTCGATCAACGGAATAAAGTCCTTGGCCAGGAACAAGGGGTCGCGTCCGGCTGCTCCCGAATACTGCACAGCGGCGCAGTCGCCATGAGCCACTGCTCCGTTTTCAAGTATAAACAACACAGAGATTGACTCTCCTGCCTGACGCACGGCGGTGAAACCTTCCGTCATCGGCTGGCCGGTATAAAACGCGCCGTCATGTCCGGCTCCTGCTTTGATTGCTTTCTGGTCGTCAAAGAAAAAACCTGTTTTCCCCTGAGCACATATTACATTTTTTATTTTCATTTTGTTTTTGATTAATTGCTTTACATTTTATTCTCCCACCACCCCACCGCAGCAAGCAGCGGTCCACCCCCTCCTCGGGCAGGAGGGGAGCTTTTAGATAGTTATTTCAAAATTGTTTGATTCTTCATTTCCCATGCGGTCTCCCCACCAGGAATCCTTTACCAATTGCATACACATCGTCGACCACCATCTGGAAGCTAACCGGGCGTTTTTCAAACGCGGCACGTTCTTCCAATTTGGAACGATGGAAGGCTTTCAGTTCCGGGGTCAATGGCACATTACCCGTATCGAGCAGACGAACCGCACCAGAATTATCACGCGCCGGCATCAGTTTGCCGGCATTGAATTTGCTCGGAGCAAACGGAATATCGATCACACCGGCTTCAAAGGCCGCAATGGTGCCCTGCACATAGTCGCCTTTACCCAGTTCCTCTACCTTATTCAGGATACAGATCACCTCTTCTTTGATAATCTGGCTCTCGGCTACAACAGCCGGTATTTCAACAAAAGACTGGTCTTTCAGCATCGAGGTCAACTGCTTGGTGGCTTTCAACCCGGCAGCATTCGCCTCTTTGGTAGGCACACCCATCGCTTCATGCGGTGTTTTTACAATCACTTTGGTTGCCTTCGCCAATACAGCGGCAGCAGCACCCCAGGAGATCACAGCAAACGACTTCGCCTCATCCTGCGGGAAGCCTCCCATCCACTGATGGAAAACGGTGGTTACCCGCACATCTTCAAAGCCGAACTTATCCAGATACTCCCGTGTCAGGTGGTTCAACGCGCGGATAGCCGCCACATCCTGAATCAGGTTACCGCATTGTCCGTAGCCTACCGTAATATCTTTCACCCCTTGTGTAGCCGCCAGCAAGGCTTCGATAATGGCCACCGAATTCGAGATACAAGGCGGAACCAGCGTACCCGTCAGCGGACCAAACGGTTCCCGGTTGATCGACACACCCGCCTCTTCGTATATCCCTACCAGGCGGTCGGCATATTGCCAGTGGGCAATCGTGCTTTCCAGCGAGTGGTTCTTCGAATAAGGAATATTATAGGAGACACCTCCCCCTTCATACGAGGTGAATCCCCCGGCAATGGTGATCTCGGTCAATAAACGCGCGTCAGGCGTTCCGTGACGCACCTGCACAGGAGCCTCCAACGAAGAGGTCACCGTACGGCAAATGTCTACCCCATAGTTTACCGCCGGAAAACCATTGAGCATCGAACGACCGCTCTCCTTACTCTTCTCAATCCCTACTTCAGCCTCTTTATAGCGGTTCAAGCGGGTATAACTGTCGATCGTACTGGGCAACAGATCGGCTTCGCCTTCCGTTTCCAGGTATTGCAATAATTTGATATGCTCCGTATACAGAGCCACACCGGCGCGAGGCTGTATCAGCGTCACCCCTTCCGCTTTGGCTTTTGCCAGTTTATCACCAAAACGTTTAGAAGAGGCTATACCCTGCTGGTATTCGATTGCTCTTTCAAGGTTAACCCCTTTGCCGGTAGGCCATTGCTGGAGCACCTCCTCACGTTCTTTAAAAAACTCATCCTGGGTAAGTTTTCTGTTTTTAAGTTCCATTTTTTGTTTTGTATTTATGCTTTGTGTTTTATTTATTGAATCTCTTTCTTCATGAAATACAGGGCCAATTCGGGATCCATACTGCTGAGCAATCCCATCGAAGCAAATATATACCGCTTGTCGAATAGGTAGGCCGGTTGTTTCGGCTTCAGGATATATGGCTTCTTCGGATTGTAGATAGCTCCCTTTAGAATATTAGGCGGATGATTACTGTTAATAATGGCGCCTCCTATACCTATTATATAGGAAACCTCCGAAAGATCCTTCCCTGTCAGGGTGAATATCTCCCCCAATGGGGTATATGAACTCTCCAGATAGCCGCAATGTCTTTCGACCGCTATCTCGACCGCCCGCTGTGCCAAAGCGCTGTCGATGGCCTGTTCCTCCTCGCTGCTGGCAATCCGGTCCGGATTGGCCATGCATTGCTCCACCCAGGCTCCAATAGCTTCCGCAGAAACACCCGTTTTACAGGCTATCTCTTCTATATCAGACGCTTCGTAAAGCGACGGGAGACTGTATCGCATACCCAGATCGCCTTCGACCGTTCGTTTGCTGAATGGCTCGGGAAGCCCTTTCTCCAAGACATTACTCATCGAGGGTTTGCCATCCGACATCGAATAGATATCGGTCGTTGCTCCCCCCAGATCGACCGCCATAAAGTCGCCAATACCGGGTGTCTGCCGTGTGCCACGGCTCAACAATTCACAGCCCGCCATAACAGCCAGCGGCGTGGGGATCACATCGGCGGTAGCCATCGCCTGAACGGCGGTAAGCCCCTTCGCATCGATAATTTTTTGGATAAACAGTTCGCGGATGCTTTGCCGAGCCGGTTCGATATTAAGCTTATTGAAGGTCGGCATCACATTTTCGGTGATGACATACTCCCGCCCCGCGGCTTCGAAAATGGCTTTGATCTCGTGTGAAGCGCTTTTGTTGCCGGCCACGATCACCGTAAACGGCCGGTCGATCTCGCAGAGGCGGCGTGCATTGGCGGTAATCACCTCTTTGTTGCCCCCATCGGTTCCTCCGCAGAGAAGCACAATATCGGGATTGATCTCATAGATCTCCTCCTGTTCCATGCGGGATATCTCAAACGAATAGGTGCGGATCACCTTGGCTCCGGCGCTCGAGGCAGCCAGGCGGGCAGCCTGGGCTGTCAACTCGGGCACAAGCCCCAGGGCAATCATTTTCAATCCGCCACCGGCACTACTGCAACACAACAGGCGATCATAGCTGAATCGCCCTATCCGCTCCTCCAGTAGGCGCAAAGCGGTAGTGAAGCCATGCATGATATCTGTATCGATGGTGGTAAATGCGCTTGCGGTGCCAAGAATAACAGCATCTGTCGCATTAATTGCCGTGAGTTTGGTATAGGTACTACCAAAATCTACCGTAAGAATATTCATCGTACAATGTTGGGGAGTCCTACGATAGGCCTAAGATCTCTTTCAGGTCGGCTATGGTTGTTTCTATGGTTGTTCCGGGAGGATAGGCTTTGGTGAATCCCATATCTAAGAATCTCTTTTCCACTTCAGCAAAGTCTTGCTTCCCTACGACTAAGTTACCGCCGGCCAGTAACGGAATGTTCTTGAGTCCCGCTTCGTCACATTTCTGACGTAGCCCCTGACAGTCGATTTCTCCGTGTCCGTAGAGGGAAGAAACCAGGATCACATCGGCATTCGTCTCCAGAGCCGCCGCAATATATTCTTCTTGGGATACCATAACGCCAAGGTTTACAATGTTAAATCCCTCTTTTTCCAGTGCATAGGCTATGATCTTATTTCCAACAGCATGCACGTCTGCACCGATTACCCCGGTTACAATTGTCTTCTTTTCCATGTGTTTTTCGAATATGTTTAAGTTAGCTATTTCCCGAATTTCCTATAAAATTCGTTCTAATAAGCTTCAATAACTGTCATTTTGCTCGTTTAAATCAATACTTAAGACATTATCACAATTTACTTGTTCAAAAAAAAGAAAATGTTTCAAGAAGAAAACTTCCTAAAACACCTCTACACCAGTCTTATTACGGGGCAAATATATCCATTATTTGAATATAAAAAAGAAAAAGCAAGATTTTTATTTTAGCAATCAAATCTTCCCTCCTTAAAATACAGCGCGTAAGCTAAAACGCCATTTTATTTTACAATACAATACGTTTTAAAAATCAACACTCCCTTAACCGAAGGCGTAAAGCGATTTGATATTTGGGAAAATATTCAACCCCTCCCCAGCTGTTCCCCCAACACGCGAACCTGCAATTTATTCTTTTCAGATAAAATGAAAAGAGTTGTTTTCCACGATTATAAGAATTATTGACTATTTTTGCACAAGACTATTGAAACAATATATAGATCAATTCATTAAATCGCATGGATTTCAAGCTAAATAACGGCAGCATTCGCATGTGCTCGAAAGGTTGCTGTATAAAACAAGATAAAAAACTAAATACATACAATTGGCTTTATGATGTTCCGGGAGCGGAAGAGGCTACTGAGTATGTGGAGGTGCAATTCAAGAATACCCGCAAGGGTTATTATGTAAACAGCGCGAAGCTCCCGTTGGAAAAAGGAGATGTGGTAGCCGTAGAGTCAAGTCCGGGACATGATATCGGCACGGTCACCCTGACCGGCAAACTGGTGGATCTTCAGATGAAGAAGAACCATGTCCGCATCGACGCAGAACCCAAAAAAATCTACCGCAAAGCCAAGCAGACCGACCTCGATAAATACGCCGAAGCCAAAACACGCGAACACGACACCATGATCCGCTCGCGTCAGATCGCCGCCGATCTGGGGCTGAACATGAAGATCGGCGACGTCGAGTATCAGGGCGACGGTAACAAAGCCATCTTCTATTACATTGCCGACGAACGGGTCGACTTCCGTCAACTGATCAAGGTATTGGCCGAAGCATTCCGTGTGCGCATTGAGATGAAACAGATCGGCGCACGCCAGGAGGCAGGACGTATCGGAGGAATCGGTCCTTGCGGACGCGAACTATGTTGCTCGAGCTGGATGACTAATTTCGTATCAGTAGCTACCGGCGCCGCCCGCTACCAGGACATCTCCATGAATCCGCAGAAGCTGGCCGGACAATGCGCGAAACTGAAATGTTGCATCAACTACGAAGTAGATGCCTACGTGGAAGCGCAGAAGCAACTGCCCGCCCGCGAAATGGTATTGGAAACGAAAGACAGGAACTACTATCACTTCAAGAGCGACATATTCAACAAGGAGATTACCTACTCGACGGAAAGGACATACGCCTCCAACTTAGTCACCATATCGGCCGACCGCGCTTTTGATATTATCCGGATGAACAAACGGGGCGAACGCCCGGAATCGCTTGAAGAGGTGGTACAGCAAGCACCCAAGAGAGACGCGATGGATATCCTGGGACAGGAGAGCGTGACCCGCTTCGACAACGTCAAAAAGAAGAAAAAGAAGAAAAAGAAAAAACCGGAGGGAGACGAGCTGCCTGCGAATAGAAACAACGAGCAACCCTCGAACAGGAACAATGATCAGGCTCCCAATCGGAACAATGAGCGCAACTCTAACCGGAACAACGAGCGCGGTCCAAACCGAAACAGGGAACAAGCACCTAACCGGAACAGGGAACAGGGTCCCAACCAAATCAAAAGACCGATCAAGAAAACGGATAACTAACGCCGGGAGATGAAAAAGGGTATCGGAAACATACTCGTATGGTTAGGGATAGGGAGTTTGTTGTTTTCTTCCTGCGACAACAAAGTGGTCTACGATGAATATCACACCCTGGAAGGACGCAATTGGGAGAAGGCCGAAGAATACTTCTTTGTGTTCCGGATCGACGACAACGCCCGGCCCTACGATATGACATTCGAGGTGCGTAACAATAATCTCTATCCGTTTCAAAACCTCTGGGTATTCCTCGAAGAGAAACTGCCTTCGGGAGAAGTAGCACGCGACACGTTGGAATGTATGCTGGCAGACGACTTCGGCAAATGGCTGGGCGACGGCATGTCGGTACATCAATCGAGCTTCCCATTACACACCCGATACCTTTTCCCCGACACAGGATCCTACACCATCAGCTTCCGCCAGGGCATGCGCAAAGAGAGCCTGCCGGGCATCCAGCAGATAGGCGTGCGCATCGAAGAATCTGCCCGATAATCCGAAGAGAAACTTAGTGCCACACCTTGCGCGAGGCATCCAGGCGCAGGAAGATAAACAACAGGATCGTGAAGCCCCAGAGCGAAGAGCCTCCGTAGCTAAAGAAAGGCAAAGGAATACCGATCACGGGCGTAAGACCGAGTACCATACCAATATTGATCAATAGGTGGAAAAAGAAAATCGATGCCACACTATAGCCATACACCCTTCCGAAGGCATTGTTCTGCCGTTCGGCCAACCAGACAAGCCGGAGAATAAACAAACCGAAGAGCAACAAAGCAGCGGAGGCTCCGACAAAACCCTGCTCTTCTCCTACCGTACAGAAAATGAAATCGGTATCCTGTTCGGGCACATACTTCAGTTTGGTCTGTGTTCCGTTCAGAAAGCCTTTCCCCGTCAGCCCGCCGGAGCCGATAGCGATCTTCGATTGGTTCACATTATACCCGGCACCGGTAGGATCGTCTTCCAGGCCTAAAGAGACCTTGATACGCACCTGCTGGTGGGGTTCCAGTATATTGTCGAACACATAATCGACCGAATAGAGGAAACCGACCGATAACACAGCAAAGAAAGCAATGAGCGCATACGACCAAACCCACTTCTTCAGCGAAAGAACTAATAGGTAAATTATCACTAAGGCGATAAGTCCGTAGCTTACCCAAACGAAATTCAGCGGAATATATAAAGAGGCTATGTATGCCGCCAGGTAGCCAAACCCTACTACACCAAAAAGGATCAGCATATTCCGCTTGTCTTTCGCCACCACTCCAACTAAGGCGGTCGATATGATCAGGGTCATAATCATAACCAATAGTTCACCTAAAGGGGTGATGCCGACCAGATCTTCCGAATACTTTATACCTGTTACAAAGTAGAGCACAGCGCAAATGCCCGCCAAAAGGATATAGCCCGACATACCTTCGCGGTAGAGCACAAGGAAAAAGGCTAAGTAAACCAAGGCAGAGCCGGTCTCTTTCTGCATCAGGATAGCAATCATCGGCACGACGATCAGTAACAAAGCAATGAAGAGATTCTTCGGTGTATTGAGTTTAAAGCCGTACCCATTCATAAACTTCGCCAGGGCAAGCGCTGTGGCAAACTTCGCGAATTCGGCCGGTTGCAGTCGGATAGGTCCGAACACCAGCCAGGAACGCGAGCCTTTGATGTCAGGGACAAAAGGCAAATTGGCCATGGCGCCGACAATGGTTGCGATCAACAGGACAATGACAAAGCCATATATCAGGTAAGCAAACACATCGTAAAACTTATCATCCAGCATCATAATGATAAAGATCAACACCACAGAGGAGCCGATCCATATCAACTGGGAGCCCGGACGGCCGGAGGGGTCGAACAGTCCCGCGTTATCAAAATCATAACTGGCGCCACAAATGCTAAGCCATCCTGCTGCTACCAACAAGACAAAGAAGAGGATCGTAATCCAGTCGACTGTTTGCCAAAGGCTCTTTTTACTGTTGCGCATAAGGTAAAAGGGTTGAAGAGTGGATCATTTGTTCTTCCATATACTGGCTTTCGATCGATTGCTCAACCTCAAGATACTTTTCCATCATCAAACGACCGATAGGCACCCCGTAGTTGGCTCCCCAGCCTCCGTTTTCCACATAGACGGCAATCGCCACTTTTGGATTCTTATACGGCGCAAAGCCGATAAAAGCGGAATGGTCTTTCCCATGCGGGTTCTCTGCCGTACCGGTCTTTCCACACACCTCTATATCCGGAATAGCCGCGCGATAGCAGGTGCCGGTCACGACAGCCTGTCGCATTCCTTCGGCAACGACCTCATAATGCAGACGATCCACCGTTGTATAACGACGGGTGGTATAGGTTGAATCCAAAGGGGTATCTTCGATCTCTTTAACCACATGCGGCGTATAGAAGTAACCCCGGTTGGCAATCGTGGCAGCCAGGTTGGCTATCTGCAGCGGCGTGGCCGTCACCTCGCCCTGCCCGATCGCGATAGAGATGATCGTACTGGAGTTCCAACGTGTCGGATGATACTTGTCATAGAACTTGCTGTTGGGTATGAAACCGCGGTATTCGCCCGGCAGGTCAATACCCAAACGATAGCCATAACCCATAGAAACTATATGATTCTTCCAGGACTCAAAAGCATCCTGCACGGTAGGATAAAGCTTCCGGTCGTCCAACATATCATGTAATCCCCAACAGAAGTAAGAGTTACAAGAGGTGGCAATCGCCGGAACCAGCGAGATAGGAGAAGTATGCGCATGACAAGCCGGCTTTCCTCCCCGGAACGTATACCCCAGGGCACAGGAGTAATGCGTATGAGCCGTAGTGGATCCTTCCTGTAAGAAGATCAAACCCTGCGACGGTTTAAACGTAGAACCTGGAGGATAAAAGCCCATAATGGAACGGTCGAGCAAAGGATTCAGCGGGTTTTTCTCCAACATAATGTGATTGGGACCGCGCTGACGGCCAACCAACAAACGGGGATCATAGGAAGGAGCGGTCACTAAGCACAAGACTTCGCCTGTTGAAGGCTCGATCATCACAATACTGCCCAGCTTCCCTTGCATCAATTTCTCGCCGTAAGCCTGCAATTCCATATCGATACTCAACTTTAGGCTCTTACCTGACACCGGAGGTACATCGTGAATTCCCTCTTCATACTTCCCTTTGATACGTCCGTGTGCGTCGCGCAACAGGATCTCAATACCCTTTTCGCCTCGTAAAACATGCTCATACGAGCGCTCCACCCCGGAGCGTCCCGAATAGTCCGTCTGCACATAATAGGGATCTTTCTCGATATCTTTTTTGTTTACCTCGCCCACATCGCCCAGGATATTGCCGGCATTCGGGTATTCATAATCGCGCAGCGTACGGTTCTGGATATAGAAGCCAGGGAATTTGTAGAGCTTTTCCTGCAACATCCCATACTCCTGTGCCGAAAGCTGATTCATAAACAGCTGGGGAACATAGGAGGAGTAGCCGGGATTCAGGCGACGATCCTTGATTTCTATGATGCGCCGATCGAATACCTCCTTAGTAATGCCTACCGTATTGCAAAATTCAAGCGTATCAAAGGGCTGCACCTCGCGCATAACCACCATCACATCGTAGGCCGGCTGGTTATAAACCAACAGTCTTCCGGCACGGTCGTAGATGATTCCCCGGGAAGGGTAAATGGTTTTTCGCAGGAAGGCATTGTTATCCGCCCAGATCTTATAATCGTTATCCAATACCTGCAGGAAGAAAAGACGAATAATAAAGAGAAGGACTACCACTACGACAGCCCCGCCAATGACATATTTACGGTTTTCAAACTTAAATTTATCGTTTGTCTTCACTTTGTTGTGACTCTACATTAAATGCTTCTACTGCTAAAATCAACAGGATAGTCATTGCGCTACTTCCCAGAATGCGTAAAGATAGGAAAAGCGGATCGAAAAGCGAGAAGGATTCAATAAGAAATAAAGCAGTATGATGGATCAACACAAAAGAGAGCGTGTATTTGAAGAAATTGCCGAAACCAAACGAACGATATGAAGGATATACCCCATCCGGCAGGTCTTTCCCGACCCAGAAACGAATCATTGGCTCCCGACAAAAGACAGCCAATGTACAGGCCGCCGCATGCATACCGGGCGTATTGGTAAACGCGTCCACCACCAACCCGGTAAAGAACGCAATCAGAAGCATATAGTTACGCGATATATCGTAAGGCAATTTCAACAGAAAGTAGACATACAGAAAGGGAGTCACCATCCGCAGGAAATGGATATGATTCAGAAAGAGCACCTGTATAAGTACAAGCACCACAAAATAGATCAGCCCTCGTATAACATCCTGTATCATCTTTCTTTTATCTCGCTTTCCAGGCGTCGTTGTTCCGCCTGCATCGGGTTAATCAATACGCGCACGTTTGTCAGCGACTGGAAGTCGGTCGACGGAGCAATATCCAGCGCATGAAAATTATCATCGTGCTGGCGACGGGCATCCACAACAGTTCCCACAATAATACCCGGAGGGAAAATGCCCGAATAGGAACTTGTCACGACCGTATCGCCTTTCTCGAATTCCACATGCCGCGGCAGCTCATTGAGTTGCACTAAGCGCGGATCACGCCCATTCCAGTTCAGGGTACCGAAGTAATTGTTGCCGGCCAACTTACAACTCAAGCCAAATTTAGGATTAAGCATCGGCATAACGACAGCAAAATAATCGGACACCTTGGTCACAATGCCTACCACCCCCTGATCGGACACCACCCCCATATCCGGCTCGATACCGGCTTTGCGTCCCCGGTTGATCGTGATATAGTTGGACAGATGCGTCACACTGTTGTTGACCACCTTGGCTGCTACAAAAGAGTAAGGAAAATGTTCGATCGATTCAGGCAGAAAGCCCATAAACGGACGCTCCTTCGCTTGCAATGCCTCGATCTCGTCACGTAGAGCAATCACCTCCATTTCCAGTTCTCCATTTCGCATCGTCAACTCCCGGTTTACTTCGCCCAGGCTGAAATAGCTTGTGACAGATCCTGCCAGCGAGGCAATATGCCCGGTCACCACATTGGCTGAACTGATCAGTATGGTTCGCTGGTAGGTGCTATTCTGATAAATCAATAGAAAAGCAACTACTTCCAGCAAAAAGAACAAAAGCCAGTGACGCTTGCGAACAAGGAAATCAATCAGTTGACGCATTTCTTGGAAATGAAGAATGAAGAATGAGGAATGAAGAATCATTTTTCATTCTTCATTCCTCATTTATAATTTATCTCATAAGGAAATTAAACTTGTCTATATTCTTCAGCGCAATGCCGGTTCCTTTGGCCACCGCACGCAACGGGTCTTCGGCCACATGGAACTTGATATTAATCTTATCGGTCAATCGCTTGTCGAGCCCGCGCATCAGCGCGCCCCCACCGGCCAGGTAGATACCGTTACGCACGATATCGGCATACAATTCGGGAGGCGTATGTTCCAGAGCACTCAGGATAGCCGCTTCCATCTTCGAAATAGATTTTTCCATACAATGCGCAATTTCCTGATAAGAGATCGGAACCTCCATCGGAAGCGCCGTCATCTGGTTTGGCCCGTGTACGATATAGTCTTCGGGTGGGTTATCGAGGAAGGTCAAAGCCGATCCGACATTGATCTTGATCGATTCGGCGGTTCGTTCCCCCACTTTGATATTGTGCTGGCGACGCATATATTCCATAATGTCGCCCGTCAGGTCGTCACCGGCAATACGGATCGACTTATTCGACACGATACCGCCCAATGAGATCACAGCAATCTCGGTGGTTCCCCCACCTATATCCACGATCATATTACCTTCCGGTGCCTCTACATCCAGGCCAATACCTATCGCAGCCGCCATCGGTTCATAGATCATATACACATCGCGTCCTCCGGCATGCTCCGCCGAGTCGCGTACGGCGCGCATCTCCACCTCCGTGCTTCCGGAAGGGATACAAACCACAATACGCAGCGAAGGCGAGAAGAGGCGGTTTTTCGGATTCATCATCTTGATCATCCCGCGAATCATCTGCTCAGCGGCGAAGAAGTCGGCAATCACGCCATCGCGAAGCGGGCGGATTGTCCGTATATTTTCATGCGCTTTCCCATGCATTTGTCGTGCTTTCTCCCCGATAGCCAACACCTTGTCGGAGCGTCTGTCGAGCGCAACCATCGACGGTTGGTCGACCACCACCTTACCATTGCTGATGATAATCGTATTGGCTGTTCCGAGATCCATCGCCAACTCTTGTGTGAAAGAGAATAATCCCATTGTTCTTTAGTGTTTAAAATGACGAACTCCTGTTTTTACCATAGCCACATCGTGTGCATCGCAATAGTCAACCGACAACTGATCGTTTACCGATCCGCCCGGTTGAATCACCGCCCTGATGCCGGCTTCATAAGCTATTTCCACGCAATCCGGGAAAGGGAAAAAGGCATCGGAAGCCATCACCGCTCCTTGCAGATCGAACTCGAAAGAGCGAGCCTTCTCGATAGCCTGACGCAAACTGTCGACACGCGATGTCTGACCGATACCGCTTGCACACAATTGTTTATTTTTCACCAACGTAATTGCATTCGATTTGCTGTGTTTTACGATCTTATTAGCGAACAACAGATCTTCTACCTCCGCTGCGGTCGGTGCCTTCTTTGTCAAAGGTTCCAGATCGGTTGCCACCTGAATGCTCAGGTCTTTCTCCTGCTGCAACACGCCGTTCAACAATGAACGGAATTGAGTTGCCGGCAATTGGCAATCCTTACGCACCAGGATAATACGGTTTTTCTTTTGTTTCAACACCTCCAGTGCCTCCTCGTCGTAAGCCGGAGCAATCACCACCTCGAAGAAGATCTTATGCATCTCTTCCGCGGCTGCTTTGGTAATCGTTGTATTGGTAATCAGAATCCCTCCGAAAGCCGACACCGGGTCACCGGCCAAGGCATCATTCCATGCCTCGAGTACGGTCGGACGGGAGGCGATACCGCACGCATTGTTATGCTTCAGGATCGCGAATGTTACCTCATCAAACTCATCGATCAGGCTCACGGCCGCATCGATATCCAAGAGGTTGTTATAGGAAATTTCCTTTCCATGCAACTGGTCGAACATATCGCTGAGACGACCAAAGAAGGCAGCCGCTTGGTGCGGGTTCTCTCCGTAACGCATCGGGATCGGCCCGTCTACCGCCGCGCGGAAATAGGATCCGTTTCCGGCATCGAAATAGTTGAAAATCGCCGAATCATAACCGGAAGAAACCGCAAAGGCCTCTTTGGCAAACCAACGACGATCGTCGATCGTGGAGTTGGCTCCCTTTTCGTTGAGTAAACTCATCAACGGTGCGTATTGCGCCTTGGAAGCGACAATAATCACATCTTTATAATTTTTGGCAGCGCCCCGGATCAACGAGATACCGCCTATATCTATCTTTTCAATAATCGCCTGGTCTTCCGCGCCCGAAGCAACGGTCTCTTCAAAAGGATACAAATCGACAATCACCAGGTCGATCTCAGGAATTTCATATTGTTCCAACTGATTACGATCCTGCTCGTTCTCACGACGGGCCAGAATACCCCCGAACACCTTCGGATGTAATGTTTTTACGCGTCCACCCAAAATAGAAGGATAACCGGTCAAGTCCTCCACGGCATCACAAGGAACCCCTAAAGATTCGATAAACGCCTGTGTACCCCCGGTAGAAACAAAGGAAACTCCTTCGCGATGGAGTTTCAAAATGATTTCATCTAAACCTTCTTTGTAGTAAACGGATACCAGTGCGCGTTTTATTTTCTTTGTTGTAGTCATTTACACTGTTCGTTTTGATAAATTTCTTTTGAAGCACAAAAGTAGCGAATATTTCCAAGTTTGCCGCCTTTGTACTTATATATTTAGGTGGGATTTCAGTATTTTTTCCCTCTTTTTTACACATTGCTAAATAAATTTGTTGTTTTGTTATTTACAGGGGGGGCAGACAGAAAAAACACAATTATGTAAACAAACGTTAATTTGACCATTTTCGGCGAAACCCCTAATTTACGATTTGTAATTTCCACAGGACTTTGCGCGCAAAAACGTGGGACTTTGGAGACAAACTCCCGGGAGAAACACTTTTTAACGTATGGATTTGTAAGTAAAACGGGCTTTTTGCTTACAATCGCGATTTTAACATTTAAGAGGTAGAGACCACCTCTCCGTAGGAGGCAAAGCAATTAACAATCGCTTAGGGCTGAACTGAGTAAAATAAACTTGAACTCCATCCGAACAGGCCGCTATTAAGAAATAAATCACTAATTTTGCCCGCATGATTGCAGTTTGCCGGTCTGCCGCTCATCCGCAAGGATGGGAGGAACGTCCGGGCAACACAGGGCACCATACTACTTAACGGGTAGCTGTTCGCGAGGGCAGAGTAACGTAACAGAAAACAACCGCCCCCTCGGGGGTAAGGGTGAAAAGGTGAGGTGAGAGCTCACCGGGTTTCGCAGCAATGCGAGATGCCGTACGTCTTATGGGTTGTAAGGTCATGTATACCGGCGCATGTAGGGCTGCCCGCCCGATGCCGGGGGGTAGACCGCTAGAGCTTTGGTGAGAGCCAGAGTCGAGATAAATGGCAGACGCTTCTCCCTCGGGGGAAGTACAGAACCCGGCTTACAGGCAAACTGCAATTTTTAATACTTTCCCGACATGGAAGCAAAGAAAATCAAAAAACATCCGAAGAAAGAGGCAAAAACCTCTTTCATAGTGCGCATCACTGATTTTATCGCCCGGGCCATCCGCTTTATCACCTACGATATGTGGCGTATCACACGCAACGATGTCTCCGGCTACAAACATTTCGGGATCAATGCCGCTAAATCCATATCATTGGCCGTGCGCAGTTTCCTGAACGAACACCTGCAAAGCCGCGCTTCGGCGCTTACTTACAGCACCATGCTGGCGATTGTGCCCTTTTTGGCTGTCTTATTAGGCATTGCCAAAGGATTTGGCTTCCAGGACACCGTACGCAATATTGTGGAGGATGCCCTACCCGGCCATGACAACGAACTCAATAAAATCTTCGAATTTGTAGAGGGCTACCTGGCAGAGGCGCAGGGGGGACTTATTATAGGCATTGGTGTTGTGATACTGCTTTATACGGTTATCAACCTGCTTTCCAATATCGAAGACACCTTCAATGATATATGGCAGATCAACAAATCACGCTCGTTTGCCCGTAAAGTCACCGACTACCTGGCTGTGATGCTCATTATCCCGGTATTGATGATCGCCTCCAGTGGGATGTCGATCTTTATCTCGACCATTCAAAGCACTATCCTGGAGGAGTTTGTGTTTCTCACACCGGTGGTCAATCTATTGTTTAAGATCGTTCCTTTTGTTATATATTCCTTAGTGTTTACCGGACTCTATATATTCCTGCCCAATACGAAAGTACGGTTTGTGCCGGGTCTGATTGCCGGCGTACTGGCAGGTAGCGCTTTTCAGATCTTCCAGCTCTTCTATATCAGCGGACAGATCTGGGTGGGTAAATACAATGCTATCTATGGAACCTTTGCGGCCATTCCGCTTCTGTTGCTTTGGGTGCAATTGTCCTGGGTGATCTGCCTGTTTGGCGGTGCATTGGCCTATGCGATACAAAACGCGAGCACCTTCAACTACGAAACCGATACACAAAACATCAGCCGCCGCTACCGCGACTTTGTAATCATCGTCATCATGACCTTGATCGTAAAAAGATTTGAAAAAGGGGAGAAACCTTATACCGCCGATGAGCTTTCGCAAGAATACCATATCCCTATCCGGCTGGCCACCGACATTCTCTACCAACTAACAGAGCTCAATCTGGTAGCCGAAGTGATGGAAGACCATGACGAATGGACCATCTATTACCAACCGGCTATCGACATCAACATCCTGTCTGTCTCCTACGTCCTGCAACAGGTCGACCGAGAGGGCTCCGAGAACTTCCGCATCGACAAGGAGGGCTTGTTCCAGAACGAATGGGAAGCGGTTGTCAGCTCACGAGAGGAGATGTATAACAAGGAGAACCCTATTCTACTCAAAGAAATAGGATTAGAATCAGTTGGGCGGTAATGACCCGCGTAAACATAGAAAGGGGATACACCGTAGCATAAGAGACAGCAGGTTCGTCGCCTTCGACGGTGGAATTGGCGAAGGTAAGCGCCATCGGGTTGGCCATACTTCCACAAAGCATGCCGACATTCTGCGCATAATCAAGGCGAAACAAGCGGGAAGCAGCTATGCCTACCAGCATTACAGGCACCACGGTCAAGGCAAACCCCAAGGCAATCCAAAGAAGTCCTTCCGGGCGGAAAACGGTTTCAAAGAAATGTGCTCCCGAATCGATACCCAAGCCGGCCAGGTAGATCACAATGCCCAACTGGCGCAACATCAGGTTGGCACTCATAGTGGTGTAGGTAGCCAGATGCAGGCGCGGCCCGAAGGCACCCATCAGAATACCTATGATGATCGGCCCACCTGCAATACCCAGCTTCACCGGCATACTGATGCCCGGTATACTAATCGGAATAGCTCCTAATACGACACCCAACGTAATACCGATAAAAACAGCCAAGAGGTTGGGACTGTCCAACCGTTTGACCTCATCGCCCAGGATCTTTCCCACGTTTGCCACCGCCGCCCCTTCACCAACAATGGTCAAGCGGTCGCCAATCTGCAAGCGCAAATCGCGGGAGGCCAACAGATCGATACCGGCACGGTTCACCCGGGTGATATTGATGCCATAGAGATTACGCAAACGCAATGTACCAAGCTTCACCCCATTCACCTTTTCCTGGGTCACCACAATGCGCCGCGACACCAGCTTGCGATCCACCGCATTCCAGTCGATATCCTCCCGGTTCCAGTCCGCGCTCTCCTGCCCGCCAAACAGGGCACGTATGATGTCAAGATCCTCTTTGGAAGAGATCACGAGCAAATGGTCGCCTTCGTGCAGTTGGGTCTCTGAGGTAGGAATGCTGACACTGCCATCGCGCCAGATACGGGAGATCACAAATTTCAGCTTGACCGAGCGCATCACCTCCTGAATACTCTTCTCGTAAATGGCCGGATTAGACACATTAAACTCCGTCACCGTCGCTTTAGGTGCCTTTTTCATTTTATTCTTTTCAGCCTCCTCTTCCGAGAAAAACAGCCTTTTCAGAAAGACAATCGCCAAAATAACCCCTACGACACCCAAAGGATAAGCCACCGCACAGCCCAGTGCCATCTCGGTTACTCCCCGCGCATTCTCCGGATCCAGCTGATAGAGCGTTTGCTGGGCAGCCCCCAGTACAGGCGTATTGGTCACCGCCCCGGACAGGATACCGACCATAGTTGGCAGAGAGACAGAGGTGATTTTACTGAAAAGAATGGTTAGTAACAATCCAAGGAAGATAACACTCAACGCCATCAGGTTGAGTTGCAAGCCACCCTTCTTAAGCGACCCAAAGAAGCCCGGCCCGACCTGTAAACCTAAGGAATAAACAAAGAGGATCAGCCCGAAGCTCTGGGCGAAGTAGAGCATATTCTTTTCAACCGTCACACCGAAATGTCCGGCAATAATGCCTGCGAAAAAGACAAAGGTAATACCCAGCGAAATACCGAAAATCTTCACCCGGGAAAACAATAACCCCACCGCCGAAACCAACGACAAGGCCACAACCGCCTGCAACATAGGCGAATCAAACAGGGAAGTCAATATATTCTCCATCCTTAGTGTTCTGTGTTAGAGGGTGTAAAGATAGGGGATTAACACCAAGACAGGCGAATAAACAGGGATAAAAAAACATCGATCTGCAGGATTGCCCTGCAGATCGATGTTTTTTTATAAAAGACTAATTCCGGATTATTTGGAAGAGAAAATCCGATTCTTATTCAGTCGGGTGACTTTACCGAACTTCTCTAATTGTTTGATATCGATCTGCTTTGGATCGCCAACAATAGCAATTGCCATCGGTTTCCCTTTGATCTCTTCGTTATAAAATTTCATCAGGTCATCAAACGTCAAGCTTTCGATAATAGCCAGTTCCGTTTTTGCCGGATCTTCAGAGAATCCCAGCTTTCTCCAAGCCTCATATTGTTGACTCGCCGTACGGAATGTCGGCTTAGAGCTTAGTTTTGCTTTATACAAATACTCTTTGATATTGTTGATTCGTTCGGGATATTCCGGCATTTCGTTGATCATCGATAGAAATATCTCGATAGCTTCCACCGTTTTATCAGACTGGGTACCTATAAACCCATCAAAGTAATAAGGTTTGTCGGGTATAGTAGGTGTAAGAATACGCCCGTAAGTATGGTATGCCATTGAACGGTATTCCCGGATTTCCTGAATGATGATACCATTAAAACCTCCACTCAGATATTGATTGACAGCACTAATTGTCATCCGTTCCTTTATATTGAAAGGCTTTCCGTCGATATAAAAATAGATTCCGCTTTGCTGTGCATCGTTTTCCGGCAAAAAGAAAATCGTATTTTCACTATAAAAAACCCTTTCTTTTACTTCCGGAGATATACTTGGCCTTTCATTCGCTTTCAAAGGTAAATTTTGACTAAGAATATCGTATACCTCATCAAAAGGACGTCCCCCAACATAATGAACTTCTGCTTCGTAATCTGTAGCACGGGAGAATTCACCTGTTAATGAGCTAACTGTCATTTCACGGATCTCCGTAATCGGTAACCGATCCAGATACTCTGACTTATCCTGATAGAATAGGTATTCGGAAACAGCATCCTTCACACTTTCCACATAATCTTTTTCCCGCATACGGGATTGCATTTCACCTCCTATGATATTGTTCAACTGCTTCTCTTCCAACTTCGGCATCAGAATTTGGCGTGTCAGTAGGTTACAGGATTCCTGTAGGTTTTCTTCATATCCTTCCATAATCACATAGAGATAACTGTCATCTACACGGAAACGGCAGGAAGCGCCTAATTCGCTAAATGCCTGCTTTAACTCCTGAGGTTCATAGAATCCCATAATTCCAGCATTATTCATTAATTGAACCGCATAATCCAACTTCGGCATAAGCGCTCTTCCCACACCATATTTCAGCGTAAGAGTAAATATCTCATTTTCCTCATTTTTCGTATAGAAAAGCTCAGAAAGATCATTGATTTTCTTTTGTTGAACCTCATTAAAATCACAAAATTCCGGTTCTTTCTTCATCACGGGCAACGAGGCAAACGTATTAGAGTATGCCGATCTTACATTACGTAAAGGAGTAATCGGATCATATCCGGGTTTTTCCAGTTTTTCAGATTTGGGAGCTTTCCCTTCTTGTATATCCAACACAAGAAAATCATCTGTCAAATACTTTTTAGCAACAGCCTTAATCTCATCTAAGGAAATATCCGCCACCCTGTCTTTATAAGCTAACACTTCGCTTACGTCCTGTTTGTTTATAAAAGACTCCATCAGACGAAATGCTTTTTCCATAGAAGATTCAAAAGCCAAATCAAACTGTCTGATCATTGTGCTTTTTATAGATTGCAATAACCACTCTTCAATCTTACCTTCTTGGAGTTTGTTCAATTCTTTCCAAAGCATCTTTTCCGTATCCCTTAAAGAATTGAATCTGCGCTGATTGATATCAAAGTAAGGAACAGCGGATATCATTATGCGACCCTGTTCTTTGAAGTTAGCTAAGCTTGCACTCGCTTGCATAAAATCTCCTTCCAAAGTTAATTTATCCAATAGGCCTGTCTGGCTTGCATTCGAGAGAATCGACATACATATTTCCAAAGGAATTTCATCAGGATGTCCCTGAGGTACTCCATTAAACGCAAGATGAAGCATGGGATAAGGAGTCAATTTCGTCGATACCACTTTTCTCCCTTTAATGTTCCAGCTGGCATTCTCTTTCTGTTGTGGTGCTTGTCTTGCCTGTAAACGCCCGAATTTATCCTGTATAATACCACGTACCTGGGAGGCTTTCACATTTCCTACTAATATGAGAACCATATTTTCAGGCACATACCAGGTATTATAAAAATCAATTAGTTTACTCAACTGCGGATTTTTCAGATGCTCTGGATACCCTACTACCGGCCGGGCATACGGATGTCCTGGGAAGATATTACTCAACATAAAGCTTTGGATTTGACGTCCTTGTTCATCCTGACCCATATTGTATTCTTCATATACCGTTTCCAACTCTGATTGAAAAGCACGGAATACCGGATTGATAAAACGTTCGGAATTCAACTCCAGCCACCGGTATATTTCAGAAGGAGGGAAAAGATTGAAATAGCGGGTAAAGTCATAACCTGTCTGGGCGTTCAGCATCATTCCTCCCATTTCTTCCGTCAAATTCGAAAACTCATTACCTACCATATACTGGGCAGCCTCTACCGTCAGCTTATTAATCTCTAAAGAGATCGCTTCACGTTGAGCCGCATCTTGTGTAGCAGCTAATTCATCATATTTGGCAATGATCTGTTCATAGATTGGTTTTTCCTTTTCCCAATCCATCGTTCCAATTTTCTCCGTTCCTTTAAACATAACGTGCTCCAGGTAATGGGCTAATCCTGTCAGATTATCCGGATCCGAAGCTGCACCCACATTGACTGTTACCATACCAAACACATCTGGCTTGGTAAAATCCTCCCAGATATAGACTGTTAAACCATTGGGCAATTTAAACCCCTTTAATCCTTGGGAATGACTATACGTAGTAAATAAAGTTGACAGTAATAGAAGTAATAAAACAGATTTTTTCATCTTGTTGTATATTTAGTAATTAAAAAGGGAACCTTAGAAGACACTAAGGTTCCCTCCTTTTATGCAATAGAAAGATTACAAGTTAGGATTGTTCGTAATTTCTCTTTCCGGTATTTCGAAATAAAAACGAGAATCATCATAGCTGAAACTTTCACCTTTATAAGCAAAATCGTTAGCACCACGTACTACTGTTTTTTTGAAACGTTTCATCGTCAACAAACCACGACCTTCGCCCCACATTTCAACACGCCAGTTGAAATAGAGAAGTTCCAGTAATTCTTCACTGGTCATCGTTTCAACAGCAGCTGCCGCTACCTCATCCCGATCAGCCAAAAGTTCTGCAATAACAGTTTTAGCTGTTGCCAGATCACCGGCACGCAGGCTGGCTTCGGATGCAATCAGATACATCTCTGCAGTACGCATATATACTTCGTCATTTTCCCACAAGCGGTCTCCCATAACCGCTCTCCCTTTGTCAAAGAATTTACCTATCGGCGCTAAATAATAGCCTGAGCTTGAGTTTGAAAAGAACCATCCTTTACGGATATCCGTTGCAGGAATTTCTTTGTACAAATTATCCGGAATCATTTTTAAATCCCCAGCAGCCGCATAGCTATAAGTAAAAAGGTCTACATGTCCCCAGAAAGTAGGAAGAGCCGGAGAATTATCTTTCGTTAAATCGATACACCACATAAATTCGGGGATATCAATAGATGCAAATCCTGTAGTTAGAAGCTCCTGCTTAGTCATTAAAGGATAGGCACCTCTGTCGATTACGGCTAAAGCCTGCTCTGCAGCTAATGCATAATCGCCTTTACTCAAATAGGCATAGGCCAATAAACCTCTTGCTACATCTACATCGGGAGCACCCTTATCTGTCCTTCTTGCTCCATCCAAAGCTGTAATAGCCTCTTTTAAATCATTGATGATAAATGTGTATATTTCATCAACAGTAGAAAGAACTGACGTTTCTGCCGTAAGCTGTGAAGTATAAATAGGAAGCGCTTTTTCATTTTTTGCCACATCGTATGGGCGGGCATACAAGTTCACCATATTGAAGTAAGCATAAGCGCGGAAAGCTTTTGCCTGACCATAATATACCCGATTGCTACCTTCGTCTGGCATCTTTCCATCACCACCAACGGTATCAAAGATAGAATTGGCAGCTTTTATCACCTGGAAATAATAACGCCATGCCATATATGTACGACGTGTCCTGTCTTTCGTATTATTAATTAACCGGGCATCGGCGCTAAACCATCCGTAGGTTTCTCCTTTCATCACCATATCTCCTGACATTAAATCAGTTGCTATATCGATCGATTTCTGTCCAAAATCATCATGGTTATCCGTACCTCCCGTTCCCATTGCAAAAGAAGTGGCAGTAATACCTGCTGCTTGGCCTAACATAATATTAGTATTCCATTTTGCATTTTCTTCCAGTTGTTCCTGGGAAATATAACCTTGCGGCTCGAATTGCGAAAGAAAGCTATCCGAACAGCCGGTCAATGACAGTGTCAATAAGGCGACACCTGCTATTTTTATATATTTTTTCATAAGACTTTCTGTTTTTTTTATTAGAATTCTACTTTAATTCCTCCCATAATAGTACTTAAAGGTACATATTGGCTTCTGTTCGACTCTCCGTCCACACTTGCCATAGATACAAATCCAGCACGAGCCGACATCACAAACAGGTTATCTCCCGACACATAGACGGATAAACCGTTTAATTTGATCTTATTCATGATTGATTTCGGGAAAGTATATCCTAAACGTACATTTGCCAGGTTTAAATAAGAACGGCTTGTCAAGAAGCGATCCGATCCTGTTGTGTTTGTATAAGAATCGTAACCAGCCATCAAACGAGGCACGTCTGTTATGTCGCCCGGTTTCAGCCAACGTTTTTCAATATCCGGGTGCCAGTTACGCGATCCGGGAGTATTATCACCCATTAAACCGGCGTAAACAACATCCATCGCATAGCCACCCAAAGAATAGGTAAATGTAGCATTTAAAGTGATCCCTTTATAATCCATATCCAGTCCGAAACCTCCGGAAACGGTAGGCATAGAAGATTTACCAACAAACAATTGCGTCGCTTCGGCATAATCAGAAGTGGTCTCTTTCTCTAATTTTCCGATGGTATTTTTGCTTTTATAGGTTTCCATTTCATGGATAACTTCCTTTGTTCCATCAGCTTTCACATTATAATATTGATTGAAAAGCGCTAATCCTGTTTCCGAATCTACACCAGCATATTCTCTTAAATAGAAATCTCTGATACCACGGCCTTTAGCCCATGCGTAAGAACCTCTCAGCTCCACAGGTTTAGGTTGTCCTGTCGTGTCATCAATCGGCATCTCCAACATTTCATTCTTATAGAATGCACCATTCAGACGAAAATCAAATTTGAAATCATTGGTATTAACAACATGTGTCAACAAATTGAATTCCCAACCCGAACTGGCTAATTTACCATCATTCACCGGAACAGAAGCATATCCCAAAGAAGGAGCTACCTGTTTGTAGAACAAAAGATCTGTTGTTGTTTTATTGAAGTACTCAATTTCTCCCTCAAAAATATCAATAAGATTGAATTCCAATCCTGCATTCCACATGCTTGTTTTCTCCCATGTCAAATCCGGGTTTCCTTTATAAGCAAAAGAGAAAGAGGGTTTATCATTCATGTTCGAAATGGAATAAAGGTCACGGAAAGGATGATAGTTGGCTGTAGCTGTTGCAATACTTAAATCCTGATTACCTATCTTTCCCCAGCTGGCCTTTAGCTTAAGTTCTTTCAACCAGTCGGCATTTTGCATAAAGTCTTCACGTGTGATCAACCAGGCACCGCCAATAGATCCAAAAGTACCCCAGCGGTTTCCATCCATAAAACGGGAACTACCGTCGCGACGGATAGAGGCATTAAAATGATATTTATCATCAAAGTCATAACGAACCTGTCCGAAATAGCTTTCAACGGCAAAACCGTACGTGTCGGAATCCATCCAACCCATAATAACTGCATTGGACCATTCTGTATTCTTCGGACGAACCAGCAACGATTTAGAACCATCTATCATTGACACTTTCTGAAGATTTGATTCATGAGCAACAAACACATCAATATTGTGTCTGTCAAAACTTTTTGAATAAGAAAGTTTTTGCGTAGAGGAGAAACCCAGATAAGACGATTGAGTTTTCCGAATACGTCCCAAACCTTTAGCGTCTCCATAATATGGGTTTGTCAACCGATCTCTGCTATTACCTAAATATTGTAGACCAATACTGACATCTGCTTTAAAATCATTCAAAAAGCGGGCTTCAAACATCGTGTTACCGACAAATTGATGCACGGTAGTTTGGTCAACATCCAATTTAAGAGCTCCAACAGGATTAATCCCTGAAGCATACGAACGACCAGATCCTGCTGTCATCCCATAATCATACAAGTATCCTCCAACCACATCATCAACAACCTTTTCACCGTTTTCATCTCTATAAAATACAGGATAAAGCGACGGCATATAATTCACAAACTGGAATCCGTTGTTCATCTGACTATCAGACTGACCCGGGTTGTTTGTATTCATGTAAGAATAGGAAAGGTTCATAGCGTGTTTCAACCAGGATGTAACATCTGTATTAACATTTCCTCTGGCAGAGAATCTTTCGAAATCTGATTCGATATAATAACCTTCGTCTTTTAAGTATCCCAAGGATGTGAAATAGGTAGTTTTGTCTGACCCACCGGAAATCCTAACGTCAGCTTCCATCTTTTGACCGGTACGGAAGATATGGTCAGACCATTTTTCCGGAGTGTATTTGCGTTGAACGCCACTCATGAATTTACCTGTTGCCGGATCAATTAGCTTATTGCCATCAGCGTTCCACATATTATAATGTGGGTCAATCCCATAATCCATATCGAAAAGATCATCACCAGCCCATTCGATAGCGGTTGCCTCATCTTTCGGATTGGCATTTCTATACATATATTTGTTTTTAATACCTTCCCAGGTTATCTCAATGAATCGTTCCGGATCTTCCAGCATATCATACAAAGGTATGATACGGGTATTAACACCATATTTCACCTCTGCTTCTACTCTTGTTTTACCCTTATTCCCTTTTTTGGTCGTAATAAGGACAACGCCATTTGCCGCACGCGAACCATAGAGAGCTGCTGCTGTCGCATCTTTCAAGACTGTTGTCGATTCAATATCCGAAGGATTGATACCACTGATTTCTGCTCCATAAGGAACTCCGTCCACTACATACAACGGAGCTTGACTGGAGTTTATTCCGCTAATACCTCTGATTCGTATGGCTGAAGTTTGACCGGGTTGTCCTGTCGTAGTATACACCTGGACACCTGCAACCTCTCCTTGGAGGGCTTTTGTTAGATCAGAAGCATTTTTGTTGGATATTTTTTCTCCTGACACCTGCGCAGCCGATCCGGTAAAAGATCTCTTTGTTGCAGTACCATAAGCAACCACCATCACTTCATCCAGCAGCTGAGTATCCGAACTCATATGTACTGTCAGTGTTGGTTTTACAGCAACTTCAATGGTTTTCATACCAATATATGAAATAACCAATGTTTTAGCATTTGCCGGAACATTTAATTCAAATTTCCCGTCAAAGTCTGTAACATTACCAACGGTAGTTCCTTTAACGCTAACCGAAGCTCCGATAATAGGCTCATTATCTTCAGCAGATAATACCGTACCGGTTACTCTGGTAGTCTGAGCGTTTGTAATTCCTATCCCCATCACGAGGCATAGGAGTAAATAAGTCAATTTTTTCATCATAAATACACTCTTTTTATTAAACTTATATATAGATAATCTCTCTCTCTGTGATTCTAACATAGTCTTATAAGAACTCCTTATGGTTTGTACTGTGGGTATAAACATCTTTTATATGTGTGATTAAACAGATATTTATCCCTTATGTTAACCTTGAAAATCCTCTCCGGACTGCCGGCAACTATCGCAAAAATAATAATTTTTTGTTTAAATAAATATTTTAGCGCATTATTTTGTTAAATTCTTTAAAAAAATCTCGGAAAGCGGCATGAAATCCTCGTTTTCAGAAGTTTCTAATCGTTACTTACCCTGTTTCTAAGAAAAAAATCCGAAAGAATCCCCTCAGAGGTGAGGGTCATAGTAATATATAATGTATATAAAACACGGAGAAACGGAAAAGGTCAAATGCGGAGAACACAAAGAAACACTATGGACATTTTCGCACTCTCGGCACATTGCCAATTTATTCTCACGCTGGATAAGATTTTCATTTTCTATTGTTGCGACCGATTTGCCTATTTATATAATGTATGTTTGAAGATGGGGGGGATTCAAGTATGGGAAAATGTGAAGGTTATAGAAATCACTATCCAAGGCTCCCCTTCTTAGAAAAGAAGGGGGTGGACCATCGCTTGCGATGGTGGGGTAGTTTGATGTATTTAAAATCATACATTTGTTCTGTTTTGTGTATTTGTGACTATCAAAGAAATAGGAAAAACATTTATAAAGAATTCAAATTACCCCACCGCTGCAAGCAGCGGTCCCCCCTTCTTTTCTAAGAAGGGGAGCTTTTAGATACTGATCTGATATACCTTGTATCTTCAATTTCTTTCCCATTTGAAGATCCCACCGTTCATTTTCGCACCCCAACTCCTGAAATGTTAAAATAGCGATTGTAAGCAAAACGCCCGTTTTGCTTACAAATCCATACGTTAAAAAGTGTTTCTCCCGGGAGTTTGTCTCCAAAGTCCCGCTTTTTTGCGCGCAAAGTCGTGCGGAAATTACAAATCGTAAATTGAGAGGTTCACCGAGAATGGACGTGTTAACTTTTATTCACATTACCGTTGGATTCTTGAATCATTACATCACAAGTCGATTCAATTTGTGTAAGATTTAAGGGAGAAAACAGGCATAAAAAAAGGGGAAGAACGAACCCTACCCCTATAAAACAGAAAAGACTGTCATCCCGACAGCCCAATCTTCATTGTTAACCTTAAATCTAATACCATGAAAAACACAGTGCAAATATAAAGCCTTTTATGTTACAAAACATAACTTTCCGACATAAAATGAATATTATTTGCATTATTTAACATTAAAACATGTTTTGAAGCATATAAAATACCCCGACTATCCCATTTGTACCCTATGCGACAAATGTGCAAAAAATGTTACAAATGTGATAGTCACAACAAGAAAGAATAAAAATTCCCTACTTTTGCCTGTAGATATGAAAACAAGAAAACAGGCCATCCTTTTCGTGTGTTTAGTATGTGCCACGACGTTCATCCATCAAGTGCGTGCGCAGGAGTTACCCAATCCGTTCAATTTCCCGATCCTATTGAGTGGCAATTTCGGAGAGCTGCGTTCGAATCATTTCCATGCGGGGATCGATTTCAAGACGCAGGGGGCCGAAGGGAAACCGACACACGCCGTGAAAGAGGGCTATGTATCGCGCATCTCGGTGAGTCCCGGTGGGTATGGAAATGCTCTCTACCTGGATCATCCCGATGGCACGACCACGGTCTATGGCCACCTACTCCGCTTTACCGATTCGATTGCCGCCTACGTCAAAGAGCAACAATACGAACAGGAACGTTTTAATGTCAACCTGCATCCGGCTGCCGACCGGTTTCCGGTGCGCCGGGGAGAGGTGATCGCCCTGAGCGGAAACACCGGCAGTTCGGGCGGTCCCCACCTCCATTTCGAAGTGCGCGATACCAAGTCGGAAGAGATACTCGACCCCCTACCCTATTTCAGCAGGCAACTGACCGACAAGCGCCCGCCGCGTATTCAGGGCGTTATGTTTTATCCGGTCGAAGGAGAAGGAGTGATCAACGATAGTAAACGCAAACGGGAATACAAACAGTTCACCCCTCGGGACGGTGCGCAAACCCTTGTCGGCACGATTCAGGCCTGGGGAAAGATTGGCATAGCTGTCAAAGCCTACGATTATATGGATAACACCCACAACGTGTATGGCGTCAAAGAGATTGTATTAAAAGCCGATGGCGACACCCTCTACCGGAGCTATATCGACCGGTATGCCTTCGATGAGTCGCGCTATATAAACAGTTTTATCGACTACGAAGAGTGGATCGACCGTCGTTCGTTCTATATGAAAAGTTTTGTAGAGCCGGGGAATAAATTGCGCTTTATCGGGAGCCGCAACCGGGGCTATCTGACGATCCAGGAGGAACGCACCTACCACCTGGAATATATCCTGACCGACGGTATGGGCAATCAAACGCGCCTTGCCATCCGGGTGGAAGGGAAAGAACAGGACATCCCCGCCCCGGAAACCACCGGCCGCGAACTCTTCTTCTGGGGATCCGACAACCGTTTCGGAGCCAAAGGCATCCGCCTGACTATTCCCCGGGGCAACCTGTACGACACCTTTTATTTCAAATACGAAGCGAAAGAAGACAGTTCGGCGTTGGCACCCATCCATCAGCTGCACGACAAGCCGCTTGCCTTCCATCAACAGGCACAACTCTCCCTGCGGTTAGACAAAGACACCTTGGAAAACAAACAACAATACGGTATCGTGCGCATCCAGAAAGGACGCCGTTCGTGGGTTGGCGGCAGCTACCGCAACGGTTGGATCGACGCAACCATCCACGAACTGGGCAACTACTCCATCGACATCGACAATCAACCGCCCACCATCACCCCCCTCGACCCGGCCAATTGGATCCGGAAGCAACAATTCAACTTCCGCCTCTCCGACAGCCTGAGCGGGATCAACAGCTACCGAGGCGAGATAGACGGGCAGTACATCCTGTTTGAAATGAACAACCGCTCCGTGCTCACCTATCGCTTCGATAAAGAAAAACTCACCCGCGGCGCCCACACACTAACGCTTACCGTAAAAGACGGCGCCGGCAATGAGAGCCATTACACCCATGACTTCGTCTGGTAATTCGGTCATACAACAAACCATTTCGCATAAAAAAAGCCGGACATGATCCGGCTTTTTCTTTTTTATAATCGAAATAGAATTAATCTACATTCAATGTTACGCGTTTGAAAGCAACAACTGTCAACTCTTTGTTCTGTTGTTTCAGATACTGGTCGATAGTCAGTTTGTTATCTTTCACGAATTCCTGCTGCAACAGCGTATTCTCTTTGTAGAATTTCTGCATAGCGCCTTCTGCGATACGATCCAACAGGTTTTCAGCTTTACCAGCCTGACGAGCTTTGTCGCGGGCAATTTCCATTTCCTGATCGATGATCTTCTGGCTTACTTCCGCCGGAGCAACAGCCACCGGATTCATAGCAGCCACCTGCATAGCCACGTCGCGAGCTACCTGACGGTCTACCACTTGGTTGAAAGCAACGATGGTAGCCAACTTGTTTCCCGGGTGGATATAAGATACCGTATAAGCACCTTTCACGAATTCATAGAAACCAAGTTCCATTTTTTCGCCGGTTACCCCGATACGGTCTGTGATATGATCCTGGATAGCACGTCCGTCAGCCAACGGAGCAGCGGTCAACTCTTCCAGAGAAGCCGGCTTCTTGTCTGCGGCAACGTTCAGAATAGTCTGTGTCAGCCCGATGAATTCTTCCCCTTTGGCAACGAAGTCAGTTTCACACTTCAGGGCAACAATAGCGGCAAATTCACCATTATCCTGTGCCAATACACAACCTTCAGCCGCTTCGCGGTCAGAACGTTTTGCAGCCACAGCTTGTCCTTTCTTACGAATGATCTCCATTGCTTTGTCGAAATCACCTTCTGATTCTGCTAAAGCATTTTTACAATCCATCATTCCAGCTCCGCTCATTTTGCGCAGTTTGGAAATGTCAGCCATAGTAACAGCCATAGTATTTATTCCTTTCTAATTTACGGGTTTATTATTCTTCTTCTTTTGCTTCAGCTTCAGCGGCTACTTCCGGTGCTTCTTCTACTGCAGCTTCCGGTGCTTCAACCACTTCTTCTTCCACTTCCTCTTCTACTTCACCTTCCGCTTTCGGGTTTTTCTTCACGGCAGCACGTGTACGACGTTCTCTGCGTGGAGCTTCCCCTTCACCGGCAGCTTCCGTATCTACTTTTTCCGCTTTGCGTTCTTCCAGCCCTTCTTTCATAGCCTGACAGATAGCGCCTACGATTACCTCTACCGATTTAGAAGCATCGTCGTTTGCCGGGATCACATAGTCAATGTTATGCGGATCCGAGTTGGTATCTACCATAGCAAATACGGGAATACCCAGACGGTTTGCTTCGCGTACGGCAATATGTTCTTTCATCACGTCCACTACGAACAAAGCGGAAGGCAGACGAGTCAGGTCTACGATAGAGCCCAATGTCTTTTCCAATTTCGCACGCTGGCGGGTGATTTGCAGTTTTTCTCTCTTAGACAGATTATCGAATGTACCATCTTTCGTCATCTTGTCGATCGTTGTCATCTTCTTGATCGCTTTACGGATTGTCGGGAAGTTGGTCAACATACCACCCGGCCAACGTTCGATTACGTAAGGCATACCAACGGCTGATGCCTGATCGGCGACGATTTGTTTCGCTTGTTTTTTCGTAGCAACGAAAAGCACCTTCTTGCCCTGACGAGCCAGGTTTTTCATTACTTCGGCAGCTTCATCTACTTTAGCAACTGTTTTATATAAATCAATGATATGAATACCATTGCGCTCCATGAATATATAAGGAGCCATTGCAGGGTTCCACTTTCTTTTTAAGTGTCCGAAGTGAACTCCGGCTTCTAATAACTGATCAAAATTTACTCTTGACATGGTTTGTTTTTTAATCGTTTACATTCTTTGTTTCGTTCAATCCCCAGGTAGTCCTCCCACATATCAACATGTAAAAGAAATCCTGTCGATTTAGATACTAAACGCATTGTTTTTTGTAAGAGATACTCACAATAACATTAACGCTTACTGAACTGGAATCTCTTACGTGCTTTCGGACGTCCCGGTTTCTTACGTTCCACTTCGCGTGGGTCACGTGTTACGAAACCTTCTGCTCTCAAAGCTGGTTTGTCTTCCGGATTGATCTTGATCAATGCGCGGGCGATTGCCAGGCGAGCTGCTTCGGATTGTCCTTTGAAGCCACCTCCGTCGAGGTTGATTCTGATATCATACTTTTCAACTACATCCAGTTTGCTTAACGGCTGTTTCACCACAAACTGCAGGATGCTGGATGGGAAGTAGTTTTCCAGATCACGCTTGTTGATTGTTATTTTTCCGGTACCTTCGCTAACGTATACGCGAGCCACAGCCGCTTTACGTCTTCCTATTGCATTTACAACTTCCATAGGTATTATTTATATAAATTTATATCAATTGACTTAGGTTGTTGTGCTTCGTGCGGATGTTCGCCTCCTTCATATACATAGAGGTTTTTCAGGATCTTGGCACCCAGACGGTTCTTAGGCAACATACCTTTTACTACTTTACGGAACAAACGGTCTGCTCCCTTGTCCATCAGATCCTGAGGAGTAAACTCACGCTGTCCACCGGGATAACCGGTATATCTCAAATAAATACGATCGTTCCATTTGTTTCCTGTCAGAACGATTTTCTCTGCATTGATGATAATCACATTATCACCACAATCAACGTGCGGGGTGAAATTGGGTTTGTACTTACCGCGCAAAAGTTTCGCAACTTTTGAGCAAAGACGTCCCAAAGTCTGATCGGCTGCGTCTACAACCACCCATTCTTTGTTTACAGTTGCTTTGTTTGCAGAAATGGTCTTGTAACTTAAAGTATCCACTGCTTTTAAAATAATTAATTAATAAAACATTTTTCGATCGAGTCTCCTTCTTGATCTCACGTTATCGCTCGGACACATTTGACACAATAACGTATTAAGAATTAAACTCTTAGTACATTTTCGGATAATAATCGGCTTGCAAAGGTACGGTTTTTCCAGTAAATACAAAAGGATTTATCTTCTTTTTCTCCCTTCCTGCCATGGGCACCCGGAAAGGCATTCCCGGGAAGGGCAAAATGACAAAATGATATTTCGGCAGGAGAATTTTCGCAAAAACCCGGGACTATTTTCACAAACTCCCGGGAGAAACATTTTTTAACAAAGCGAAGTGTAAGCAAACAGCCGCTATTTTAACTAAAAACAGCCTTTTCTGCTTACACTTGTGTTTTTCAGTATGGTCAAACAAAAAGGGGCCTGCCTTTCGGCACGCCCCTTATGATTCTTATGCTTTTATTCGCTATTAAATTACACCCTGTGCCATCATCGCTTTGGCTACCTTCATGAAGCCGGCCACATTGGCGCCTTTCACGTAGTTTACATATTCGCCTTCGCGACCATACATCACACATTGGTTGTGGATAGCGGTCATGATCTGCTGCAATTTAGCATCTACCTCTTCGGCTGTCCAGGAGATATGCATGGCGTTCTGTGTCATTTCCAGACCGGAAGTAGCCACACCCCCTGCGTTTACTGCTTTGCCGGGGCCAAACAACACCTTATGCTCTACGAACAGATCGGCTGCTTCTGCCGTACATCCCATATTGGATACTTCGGCTACGCAAAGCGTCTTGTTCTCGATCAGCATACGGGCATCCTCTTCAGCCAATTCGTTTTGGGTAGCACAAGGAAGCGCAATGTCCACCTTTTGCCCCCAGGGACGTTTGCCTGCAAAGAACTGTGCGTTCGGGAATTCTTGCACGTAAGGTTCAACAATGTCGTTTCCTGAGTTGCGCAGTTCCAGCATATAATCGATCTTTTCACCGGAAATGCCGTCGGGATCATACACATATCCGTCGGGACCGGAGATAGTTACCACCTTTGCTCCCATCTCGGTGGCCTTCAGAGCGGCGCCCCAGGCTACGTTTCCGAATCCGGACAAAGCCACTGTCTTGCCCTTTATGTCGATATTATTCGCTTCGAGCATCTGTTTTACGAAATAGAGCGCGCCGAAACCGGTTGCTTCGGGACGAAGGATAGAACCTCCGAACTCCATGCCTTTACCGGTCATCGTACCGGTGTTTTCGCGTGCCAATTTCTTATACATACCATACATATAAGCTACTTCACGACCACCTACGCCGATATCTCCGGCAGGCACATCGGTATCAGGGCCTACATCGCGCCATAACTCCAGCATAAAGGCCTGGCAGAAACGCATAATCTCTGCATCGCTTTTGCCGCGTGGTGCAAAATCCGATCCACCTTTACCACCACCCATAGGCAATGTAGTAAGAGCGTTCTTGAATGTTTGCTCAAAACCTAAGAATTTCAAGATAGACAGGTTTACAGAAGGATGGAAACGAATACCTCCCTTGTACGGGCCAATGGAGTTATTGAATTGCACACGATAGCCCAGGTTTACCTGAACCTCTCCTTTGTCGTCTACCCAAGCCACCCGGAACGTGAAGATACGGTCGGGTTCTACAAGGCGTTCAATAATCTTCGCTTTTTCAAATTCAGGGTGTTGGTTATAAACTTCTTCGATGGAGATTAAAACCTCCTTTACTGCCTGCAAATACTCCTTTTCTCCCGGATGCTTTGCTTCTAAGGCGTTCATGAATACATCTGTCTTCATAGTGTTTAATGTTTTAAAGGAATAACAATATGTTCACAAATGTATGCAATTTTGTGGATTGGCAAACATTTTTGCTTACTTTTGGATACTAAAAGTGTTAAAATTCCTATGAGTGGTATACCAGACTTCAAAAATTTAGTTTTTCGCGACACCTCGTTTGCGAACCTGATGAACAAGCGTATTTTTAATGTATTGTTGATCGCAACCAAATACGATGCTTTTATGCTGGAAGACGATGGTCGCATCGACGAACAGCTATTCAACGAATATACCTCCCTCAGCCTGCGCTACCCTCCGCGGTTTACGCAGGTAACTACCGAAGCGGAGGCGCTGGCGGAATTGGCCGATCGTAACTTCGAATTGATCATCTGCATGCCGAACATGGACGACAAGGACATCTTTGCCGCTGCTAAAGAGATCAAACGCCATTATCCCGCCATCCCGATCGTGGTGCTTACCCCCTTTTCCAAAGAGGTCTCCAAGCGCGTGGCCAGCGAAGATATGGAGGCGATCGATTATATCTTCAGCTGGTTGGGTAACGCGGAGTTGCTGCTTGCCATCATCAAACTGATAGAGGATAAGATGAACGCGCCCGATGATGTCGAAAGTGTGGGTGTGCAGATCATACTCTTAGTCGAAGATTCGATTCGTTTCTATTCGTCCGCCCTGCCGCATTTGTATCGTTTCGTATTGGAACAGAGCCGGGAGTTTGCCAAAGAGGCGCTCAACGACCACCAGCGAACGCTGCGTATGCGTGGTCGTCCGAAGATCAAACTGGCACGTACCTATGAAGAGGCTGTCCGTATTTTCGACCAATACCGCAATCATATTCTGGGTATTATCTCCGATATGAGCTTCACGAACGACGGCATGAAAGACCCGCTTGCCGGGTTTAAGTTCGGCCATTATGTGCGCAAATCGGGCTTAGTGATCCCCATCATCCTGGAATCGTCCGAATCGTCCAACAGTGTATACGCCAAAGAACTGCAAGCCTCTTTCATCGATAAGAATTCGAAGAGCTATCCGCAGGACCTGAAAAAGAAGATCATGCGCCACTTCGGCTTTGGTGATTTCGTGATCCTCAACCCACAAACCAAAGAGGAGATCATGCGCATCAAGGATCTGAAGGATTTGCAGAAGAAGATATTCGATATACCCGACGAGTCATTGATCTACCACCTGTCGCGCAATCACTTCTCGCGCTTCTTCTATTCACGCGCCATGTTCCCTCCTGCGGAGGTATTAAAGAATGTGGATGTCAGCGATTATAAAGACATGGATGAAGCGCGTCAATTGATCTTCGACCTGATCGTGCAATACCGCCGCATGAAAAACTCCGGGGTAGTCGCTGTCTACCAGAAGGAGCGTTTCGACGAATACAGTAACTTTGCCCGTATCGGCAACGGTTCGCTGGGAGGAAAAGGGAGAGGTCTGGCGTTTATCGGGGCGATGGTGAAGCGTTATCCCGAATTAGACAGGGAGAATTTCAGCGTGACCATTCCCAAAACGGTGGTGATCTGTACGGATGTGTTCGACGATTTCATGGAATCCAACGATCTTTATCCGATTGCCCTGCATGAGGACAATGACGAAGTGATTCTGAATCATTTCCTACGTGCCAGCCTGCCGACTGAATTGATCGAGGATTTGATGGCTTTCTTCGACGTAGTGAAGGGACCGTTAGCGGTGCGTTCCTCCAGTCTGCTCGAGGACTCCCACTACCAACCGTTTGCCGGGATCTATTCGACCTATATGGTTCCCAAGACCGAAGATAAATATGATATGCTGCGCACGGTGAGCGATGCGATCAAAGCGGTCTATGCCTCTGTTTTTTATAATGACAGTAAAGCCTATATGACCGCCACTTCCAACCTGATCGACCAGGAGAAAATGGCCATTGTCTTGCAGGAGGTCGTTGGAACACGCTATAACAACCATTTCTATCCGACGATTTCCGGCGTTGGGCGTTCGCTCAACTTCTACCCGATCGGCAACGAAACGGCGGAAGACGGCATTGTCAATATCGCCCTTGGCTTGGGGAAATATATTGTCGACGGGGGACAAACCCTCCGCTTCTCTCCCCGCCATCCGCACAATATTCTTCAGATGAGCACCATGGATTTCGCCTTGCGCGAAACACAAACACGCTTCTATGCGCTCGACCTGGATAACCTGGCGGAGCATTTCTCGGTCGACGACGCCTTCAACCTATTGCGTCTCTCCCTAAAAGAAGCCGATACCGACGGGTCGCTGCGCTATATTGTCTCGACCTACGATCCGTACGACCAGATCATCCGCGACGGCTACTACGACGGAGGGCGGAAAATCCTCTCTTTTGTCAATATCCTGCAACACGATGTATTCCCTTTGGCTCAGACATTGGATGAGATTCTGCATATCGGACAGGCGGAGATGGCGCGCCCGATCGAGATCGAGTTTGCGGTCAATATTCACCCGAACGATCCTTCCAAGGCGACCTTCTACCTGTTGCAGATACGCCCCACCGTGGACAACAAAGAGATCATGGAAGAGGATCTCACGTTTGTTCCCCAGGAAGATACGATTATCTTCTCGACAAGCGTGTTGGGACATGGTATCATACCCGATGTGTACGACGTAGTCTATGTAAAAACAAGCGCGTTCAATTCGGCAAACAACCAGTTGATCGCCTACGAAATAGAAAAGATGAACCGGCAGTTCACCGATAAAGAGCATGGCTATGTATTGGTAGGACCCGGTCGTTGGGGGAGCAGTGACCATTGGTTGGGCATCCCGGTGAAATGGCCCCATATCAGCAATGCCCGTGTGATTGTGGAATGTGGATTGGAAAACTACCGGATCGATCCGAGCCAGGGCACTCACTTCTTCCAGAACCTCACTTCGTTCGGCGTCGGTTACTTCACGATCAACCCCTTCCGGGGCGATGGTTGGTTTGATGAGGCCTTCCTCAACGAGCAACCGGCCGTTTATGAATCGGATTTCCTCCGGCATGTGCGGTTCGAAAAACCGATTGTTGCCAAGATGAACGGAAAGAAAAGCTTAGGCGTTGTATTGAAACCATAAAAAGGGGCTGTCCTATTCGGACAGCCCCTTACATAACTCTTACCCACAAAACGATTATCCTTTTTCCATGTTCCGATTGTGTCGGAACTCTTTCCGGTGAGGAGGCCGTTCCCCCTGGGGAGCTCTACGCATTTCCCCTTCGTGGGGTGGGCGTTGTTTCTCAAACCTTGGCCTCTGCATTGCCTGATACTGCTTGAATTGTTCCTCCGTCAGTATCTTTTTCATCTCTTCGTCGCATTCGTTTCGCATGGCCAACATCCGGCTGTGTTGTTTTTCCCGCAGGGCTTTCATCTGCTCGCGTTCCGCCTTTTGATTCTCTTGTTCTGCCAACCTCTTCTCTTTCATCGACTCCTGGAGCTTCTGATAGGCAGCGGCCTGCTGCTCATCCAGTTTCAACCTTTCTTCTATGCGTTCCACGCGCCTGTTTCCGTCTCTCATCCGTTCCGGTCCTCTCCGCTGCTGTTTCTCCTGTGCAAAAACCGACACAGCACTCAATAAGATAACCAAACACAATCCTATTACCTTTTTCATAAAACTAATACCTATTAAAATATTCAACATTTTTTTACCTTAAAAGCGCTTTGCATATATTGACAGGAGGAATTTCGAAAGGTTTAATTGAGATGAATGAAATAATATCCGCATAGTTGAAAAAAGAGTGATTACTCAAACAGCCCTGCGCCTTCAAATAGCCCCTTATTTCAATAGCTAAACCTTGCTTAAAAAGCATAAATACTCATTCAATACGAATGATTTTGCATTTGAGACCATCGGCATCCGACTAAAATTTGTAATTTTGTCAGTTGAACTGAAATAATTGGCTAAGGCCGATCTTCGATTGCAGTTTCATTTATCGAAATTAGTATGAAAGTAGAGGTACAACAGATAAAACAACGTTTTGGCATTATCGGAAATGCTCCCGGGTTGCTCCGTGCTATCGACGTGGCTCTTCAGGTGGCTCCGACCGATCTATCCGTGTTGATCAGCGGGGAAAGCGGGGTGGGAAAAGAAACCTTTCCACAGATTATCCATCAGAACAGTCCCCGTAAACATGGCGCATATATAGCTGTGAACTGCGGGGCTATTCCGGAGGGGACAATCGATTCGGAGCTTTTCGGACACGAAAAAGGCTCTTTCACCGGTGCCTTGGCCGATCGAAAGGGTTATTTTGAGGTGGCCGACGGCGGTACGATCTTTCTGGATGAGGTAGGCGAGTTGCCTACGCCGACCCAGGCACGCCTGCTTCGCGTGTTGGAGAGTGGTGAATTTATCAAGGTGGGTTCTTCCAAGGTATTGAAGACCAATGTGCGTATCGTAGCTGCTACGAATGTAAACCTGATTCAGGCTGTTAGCGAAGGAAAGTTCCGGGAAGACCTGTATTACCGCTTAAACACAGTTCCTGTGCAGGTGCCTCCGTTGCGCGAGCGCGGGGCGGAAGATATTTTGTTGTTGTTTCGTAAGTTTGCCGGCGATTGTGCCGAAAAATACCACATGCCCTCCATCCGGTTGGATGAGGAGGCCAAGCATATCCTTACCTCTTATCGCTGGCCGGGCAATGTGCGCGAGTTGAAAAACATCACCGAGCGCCTATCGGTGATCGAAGAGAACCGGGATGTTACCGCCAAGGTGTTGCGCGAATACCTGCCCGATCTGTCGGTTCAGAAGTTGCCTGTATTGGTGCGCCAGGAGAACGAACAGCGCACGTTCAATAGCGAACGGGAGATTCTTTACCAGGTATTGTTCGACATGAAGAAGGATGTGACCGAGCTCAAAAAGCTGGTACACGATATCATGGCAGGCAGTGTGCCGCCCGCTGTTCAGCATGAAGAATACAGTGCGCATCCGATCCCTACTGCCCATCCGGTGGCGGTGCGTCAGGCGCCGATCGAGGAGGCGGAAGAGGTGGAAGAGGAGGCGCTTTCATTGGAAGATGTAGAGAAAGATATGATACGCAAAGCGTTGGAGCGTCATAGCGGTCGCCGTAAAAACGCCGCGGCCGACCTGAGAATATCGGAACGCACGCTCTATCGGAAAATCAAAGAATATAACCTCGAATAAATATGCAAATCAAACGTATAACGGCTATAACGGTTGTCCTGGCTCTTTTGTTGGTGACGGCTTGCACGATCTCCTATAAGTTCAACGCGGCGTCGATCAACTACGATGTGATCAAGACCATCACGATCCATGAGTTCCCCAATCAGGCACCCCGCGTGTATCCGCCTCTTTCACAGACATTGACGGAGGAGATGAAAGACCTCTACAACCGGAAAACACGCTTGCAGCAGGTGCAACAGAATGGTGATTTGGAGATCGAAGGGGAGATTGTCGGATACGATGAAACCCCTATGGCAGTGCAGGAAGATGCTTTTGCCTCCAGTTCGAAATTGACGGTGACGGTGCGGGTGCGTTATACGAACAAGCATGAGCCGGACAAGGATTTCGAACAGACATTCTCTGCCTACCGCGAATATCCGGCGACCCAAATGCTCAACGATGTGGAAGAGAGCCTGAACGCGGAGATCATTGAAGAGATCAACGACCAGATCTTTAACGCCACGGTGGCCAACTGGTAATCACTTCCCCACTTCTTTATCGGCATGAAAACAGAGGATATATACCGGTTTATGCAGGATGCTTCGCCGCTTTCGGAAACGACGCTCGCGGAGTGGAAAGCGATTATCGAAGATTTTCCCTGGTTTCAGACCGCGCGGGCGCTTTACCTGAAGAACCTGGCTATGACGGAAGATATTCGTTTCGGACAAGAGTTGCAACGGATGTCGGTCTATCTGCCGGACAGAAAAAAACTATTCCTATATATAGAAGGAGAACGCTATGGATTATTGCCCCAGGCGGCTTACCAACCGGAGGACAAGGGAGACGATTTCTCCCTGATCGATTCGTTTCTCTCCTCTTTCGAGCAACAGAGCGATCGGCAGAAGTCGACCTTGCTGTTTCAGCCATCGGTCTCTTCCGATTATGTTTTCTGGGCGATGACCGAAGAGGGTATGTTGAAAGAGGTCTCCGGCGCCAAGCCATTGCAACACCAGGAATTGATCGATTCTTTTATCAGGGAGGAGGAGACACGCGAAACAAACCGCCGTTTTTTGCCGGAAGAACCGGATAAAGAGGAGGCAGATCAACCCGTCGATCCGGCAGAAAACGGGGAGGGCGACGAGGTATTGGATGATTCCTATTTCACCGAAACACTGGCCCGGATCTACGTTAAACAGAAGCGTTATGAGAAAGCTTTACAAATAATTAAAACGTTACGCTTGAATTATCCGGAAAAAAGTATTTACTTTGCAGACCAAATTAGATTTTTGGAAAAATTGATTATTAACACTAAAAAAGATAACTAACATGTATGAATTTATTGCCGTATTGATCTTGATAGCAGCAGTACTTCTGATATTGATCGTGTTGATTCAGAATTCGAAAGGCGGAGGTCTGGCAGCAGGATTTTCTTCTTCGAACCAGATTATGGGTGTTCGCAAAACCACCGATTTCTTAGAAAAAGCAACTTGGGGATTAGCCGGAACGGTTATTGTATTAAGTATCCTGATCACAGCTTTTATTCCACGTGGACAGCAAGCGGCTCAGTCTGAGATTCGTCAACAGGTAAATGATGCGGTTACAATTGACCCGAGCATTATCGCTCCTGACTTCGGAACGGCTCAACCAACAGAAGCTCCGGCACAAGAGGAGGCTCCAGTTGAATAAAACAGATAGATTTCTAACAATATAGACGGAGGCATCTTGTGAAGGCAAGATGCCTTTGTTGTCTCTATAAGAACAGTAAATGTATGATTCACTTTGAAGGATTGATCATAGGAATAGCCACCTTTCTGGTGATCGGATTGTTTCATCCTGTTGTGGTAAAGGCAGAATATTACTGGGGCACACGCTGCTGGTGGCTCTTTCTTGCCTTTGGGATCGCGGGCGTTGTGGCAGCTCTTTTCATCGAGCAGGTGATGTGGTCGGCTATATGCGGTGTGTTTGCCTTTTCTTCTTTCTGGTCGATCAAAGAGGTATTCGAGCAGGAAGAACGCATACGGAAAGGCTGGTTTCCAAGGAATCCCAGGCGCACCTATCCCTGGGATAAAGAAAAGAAGGGTTGAATTTTTAATTTTATGTATGATGAAAAAGAAGAAAAAGGTCTACGGTCAGCTCGATTATATCAAAGCGAACCGTAGAGGCAGCCGGGAGGCTGAGATCGAGAATCATGGCCATCCGATCAATTACAATCGGGTGCAGACATCGAAAAAAGTGTATAATCGCAAACGCAATAAGGCAGACTTCCAAAAAGGTCTGCCTTATTCTTATTATTTATGCTTATTTTTGCCCATTATTCACATAAAAAAATCGATGATGAAACGTGTATTAGCTATTGTGTTGTTATGTGTGTTGGCATGTTCCGCGGTTCATGCGCAAAGTGAGAAAGAGGTCATGGTATTGATCGATACGGATATGGGGAAGATCAAGGTGAAGCTTTATAACGAAACACCACAGCATCGGGATAATTTCCTGAAGAATGTGAATGAAAACCTGTATCAGGGTCTGTTGTTTCATCGCATAATCCGCCAGTTTATGGTGCAGGGAGGCGATATCAATTCACGGAATGCACCGCTTGAAACCCATCTGGGCGATGGCGATCCGGGCTACACTGTTCCGGCGGAGATTGTCTATCCACAATACTTCCATAAGCGGGGAGCGTTGTGTGCTGCCCGTGTTGGCGACGACGAAAATCCGGAAAAGGCCTCTTCCGCCTCCCAGTTTTATATCGTTACCGGAAAGCATTTCACGGAAATGGAACTGGATAAGATTGAAAAGAACGAAGGAAAGACCCTGACACCGGAGCAACGGCATGCCTATATGCATGAAGGTGGCACGCCGCACCTGGATGGCGGATACACGGTGTTCGGCGAAGTGGTCAGCGGTATTAAGGTGGTGGAGAAGATGCAGTTTGTCGAAACCAACGAAGAGGATCGTCCGCTGAAGAATATCAAGATCAAGTCAATGACTATTACCAATTAATTACTATACGAAATGGAGAATAATCAATCGGAACCTAAGGTGATTTTGCATACCTCCCTGGGGGCTATCACGCTTACATTATATAATGAAACGCCGCAACATCGCGATAATTTCCTGAAATTAGCCAAGGAGGGCACCTACAACGGCTTGTTGTTTCATCGGGTGATCCGGGAGTTTATGATACAGGGGGGCGATGTGACCTCCAAGGATGCACCGATCAACAAACAATTGGGTGCTGGCGACCTGGGATATACGGTACCGGCGGAATTCAACTATCCCAAATACTTTCATAAGAAAGGCGCCTTAAGCGCTGCCCGTACCGGCGATGCGGTGAATCCGGAGAAGGCCTCTTCGGCTTCGCAGTTCTATATCGTTACCGGGAAAGTCTACTCCGACGCGGAGACCAAACAATTAGAAAAGCAAAAACAAAGCCAATTGATACAGCAGATATTCAACCGCCTGCAAACGGAATACAGACCGAAAATCAAAGAGCTTTACCAAAGTGGAGAGAAAGAAGAACTGATGATCTTGCGTGATACCCTTATCGGGAAGGCGCAATTGGAAGCAGAGAAACAGGTCGCCGACTTCGCCCTGCCGGAAGAGGTGCGCAAGGCATATCAAACGGTTGGTGGCACGCCTTTCTTAGATGGTGACTATACGGTTTACGGAGAGGTGGTAGCAGGCATGGAAGTGGTCGAGAAGATTGAACAGGCTAAGACCAACAGTCAGGATCGTCCGTTGGAGAATATCGTGATTGAGCAGGTAGAAATAGTGGAATAACCGGATAATAATCCGAAGATATAAACAGGCTCTGCGACTTTGGTCGCGGAGCTTTTTTTATGCGTTCTGGCTTAATGCCTGCCAAAGTGTATCTTGAGGGACAGGAGCTGTAATACTAATCGGCTCTTTGGATACCGGATGGATAAACGAAGCGTTGCGGGCATGCAGGCTGATGCCTCCGTCTTTGTTGGAGCGGTCGAAGCCGTATTTCAGATCTCCCTTGATGGGGCATCCCATGTTGGCCAGCTGAACGCGTATCTGGTGGTGACGTCCTGTCTTCAGATCGATCTCTAAGAGGTAATAGTTGTCGGAGGCAGCGATTAGTTTGTAGTGGAGAATGGCCTTTTTGCTGTTTGGTTTTTCGGTGTCGTAGGCGTAGCTTTTGTTTTGTTTCTCATTGCGCACCAGCCAGTTCACCAGTTCACCTTCTTCAGCGGGCGGGCGGTTCTTGACAATAGCCCAATAGGTTTTCTTCACCTCCCCGTTGCGAAACATCTCGTTCAGTCGCGCAAGCGCCTTGCTGGTTTTGGCAAACAACACCACCCCACTTACCGGACGATCCAATCGGTGCGCCACCCCTACGAACACATTACCCGGCTTCTGATATTTCTCTTTCAGCCAGGATTTCAATTGTTCGGACAGCGGCATATCGCCTGTCTTATCACCCTGTACAATCTCATTGCCGGTCTTACTGACCGCAATCAGGTGGTTGTCTTCGTAAACAACGTCCATTTAATGGATAATTGAAAAATGATAATTGATAATGAAGAACTTATATAATTATCAACTATCAATTCTCCATTATCAATTCTTCTTTATTTAGTTCATTCCTCCGTCAACCAGAATAACCTGTCCGGTTACATAGGATGACATATCGGATGCAAGGAAAGTAGCCACATTAGCCACATCTTCCGGCGTACCGCCACGGCGCAACGGGATCTGTTTTGCCCATTCGGCTTTCACCTCTTCGGATAATACATCGGTCATTTCCGTGATGATAAAGCCCGGAGCGATGGCATTGGCACGGATACCGCGTGAACCCAATTCTTTGGCAATGCTCTTGGCCAGCCCGATCATACCTGCTTTGGAAGCAGAATAGTTGGCTTGTCCGGCGTTTCCGGATACACCTACTACCGAGGCCATATTGATGATGCTACCGGCTTTCTGTTTCATCATTACCGGCGTCAAGGCGTGAACAAAGTTGAATGCTGATTTCAGATTCACATTGATCACCATATCCCATTGTTGTTCGCTCATGCGCATCATCAGACCGTCGCGGGTAATACCGGCATTGTTCACCAGAATGTCTACGCGTCCGAATTCCTTTACGATTTCAGCGACTACCGCATGTGTGTCTTCAAAGTTAGCCGCGTTCGAGGCATAGCCTTTTGCTTTCACGCCAAACGCTTCCAGCTCTTTCTGAGTTGCCAACGCATTATCATCAATGGCTAAATCAGTAAATGCAACAGCAGCGCCTTCGGCTGCGAATTTCAATGCGATCGCTTTGCCGATACCACGTGCGGCACCAGTTACGATAGCTACTTTACCTTCTAATAACTTCATAATACTCATTCTTAGCCTTACCAGTCTCCCTCGAAAGAAAACTTGGATAGGCGGTTATAATTTATTTATCAATAGTCCTTTTCTAAAGCCTCCCCCTTCGGGGAGGTGGGAGGGGCTCCTTTACACCTTCATCAATGCCGCACCGGCAGAATAACCTCCTCCGAACACGGTGATGCAAACGACATCCCCTTTCTTAAAACTCTTCGCATATTGTGCATACACCAACGCGGAGCTGACAGAACCGGTATTTCCCAATTCCTCGATGTTGCTGAGGAACTTTTCTTCCGGCAATTCCAACTGCTTGGCAATATTCGACATGATGCGCATATTGGCCTGGTGCCCGATGAAATAGGTCAGGTCGTTCAGCGTGTATCCGTTGTTCTCTAAAAGATAGAGCGCATTCTTCGGCATATAGGTACAGGCCTGGATAAACACATCCCGTCCCTCCGGCATCATAATACCGCCGTCGCGCGGACGCAGCTGCACCCCTTCGGGTCCTTTTCCGATATGTCCCAAGCCTTGTGTCACTACCTCGAGGATTTCCACATCTTTTTCACTCATTCTCTCCTTTGAGATAAAGAAGGCTGCTGCCGCATCCCCCCATAAGTGTCCCGATTTCGGATCCGTTTCGTTGTAGTAAGCTGAGTTCTTATCGGCGGATAGGATCAGCGCCTTAGTCGCTTTCCCCATACAAAAGTAGCCTTCGACCACCTCCAGGGCATTCACGAAAGAGGAACAGGCAGAAGAAAGATAGAGGGCTTTCGCACCCGCTATATTGTATTCCCGCTGCACCACGTGGGCGCCGGTTGCCACCGTATCGTAAGGCGAATAAGACGCCTGAATAATTAAGTCTACCTCTGTAATATCATAGGAAAGATCCGGTAAGGCTTGTTTCAACGCCTCCATACTCATCGTGTTGATATTCTCTTCAGGCTTGGCTTTCGATCGGGTCCTAATTCCGGTGCGTTGTTCAATCCACTCACTGGTCAACCCGTTTAATTCTAAGAAATGTTGGTTATCCACCCGTTCCTCAGGGATGTAATAACCGCTCGCATTTATAAACATTCTACTTACATTGTGAATTAGATTTATATCCGGTAAGCCATAGAGTCTGCTTTATCCTGTTATAAATCGGTATTTTTAAATCTTAATTCCGTTAAAAACCAAATTGATTACATTGTCGCGCCGCTTGATCCGCTGCTGAATCGTGTCGCCCATCACGCCCCGGATATAAGGCACCTCCAACCCTTTCAGGCTGTGGTGAAGCACCAGGGCTGTCACGTCGGTATCCGGCATCTGGAAAACACCTTCCCGTACCCCGTCGTCCAGGATATTCTTGATGATATCGATTTCACGCAGGTCAAAGTTCTTACGTACCTTCTCCACCCGCCATATATCGCGGAAGAAGGTGGCACGGAGTGTTCCATTCCGAAAAACAAGGGATTTGATTGTATCTAAACGTGTGTAGATGAAATTGATTAATTTCTCGTCGGCCGGCAGATCTTTTCCGGCTACATCGAGCAGCATCATGTACAGCTTGTTCAATTCCGACTCGACAACGGCCAGATAAACTTCGTTCTTATTTTTAAAATAGGTATAAAGGGTGCGACGCCCTTTTTTCGAAGCGTGTGCAATATCGTTCATCGTCGTGTTATCCACCCCCATACGGGCAAACAATTGTCGAGCGACATCCACCAACATATCACGTGTCTTTGATACAGTCATAGGGTAAAATTGCACATTTTGTTTAAATATGTGCGCAAAAGTATGTATTCACGAGCGAATAAGCAAGCCAAATGAAAAAAACTTACGATAATTTTGTATTCTATAAAAATAGGCCTATCTTTGCACTCGCAATCAGGAATGGTTGCTACAATATCGCGGAGTGGAGCAGTGGTAGCTCGTTGGGCTCATAACCCAAAGGTCGTAAGTTCGAGTCTTGCCTCCGCAACTAAACCGAAAGAGTCGCAAAAATGTGGCTCTTTTTTTGTGTTTATAGATTTGCTTTCTCCCCTAAATTCCGCCCTTCCCCGTCTGCCCCGGCTGAATTATCAATTATCCATTGGCAATTGTCCATTAGAAATCGTACCTTTGCACCCTCGAAAACTATTTAACACGCATATATAAAAATGATTACAGTCAACAATCTGGACGTACAGTTTGGGAAAAGAATCCTGTTTCAGGATGTGAATATGAAATTTACTCCGGGCAACTGCTATGGCATTATCGGGGCGAATGGCGCCGGAAAGTCTACCTTTCTCCGGGTGGTCAGCAAACAACTTGACCCTACCCGCGGAACCGTATCGCTGGGGCCGGGCGAGCGCCTCTCGGTATTAAGCCAGGACCACTTCGCTTTCGATGAGTATACCGTATTGGATACGGTGCTTATGGGGCATACCACCTTGTGGGAGGTGATGAGCGAGAAGAACGCGTTGTATATGAAAGAGGATTTCTCGGATGCTGATGGAATCCGCGTCTCCGAGTTGGAGGATAAATTCGCCGAGATGGAAGGGTGGAACGCCGAGAGCGATGCCGCCAGTTTGTTGAGCGGCTTGGGCGTTTCGGAAGAGATCCATTATAGCCTGATGAAAGACCTGAGCGGGAAACAGAAGGTGCGTGTCTTGTTGGCGCGGGCGTTGTTTGGCAAGCCCGACAACCTACTGCTCGATGAGCCGACCAACGACCTCGACCTGGAAACGGTGAACTGGTTGGAAAACTACCTGTCGAACTTCGAAAACACCGTGTTGGTCGTGAGCCACGACCGTCACTTCTTAGACTCCGTCAGCACCCATACGGTCGATATCGACTTTGGTAAACTGCAGATGTTTGCCGGCAACTACAGCTTCTGGTACGAATCGAGCCAGTTAGCGCTTCGCCAGCAACAAAATCAAAATAAGAAAGCGGAAGAGAAAAAGAAAGAATTGGAAGAATTTATCCGCCGCTTCAGTGCCAACGTGGCCAAATCAAAGCAGACCACCAGCCGCAAGAAGATGTTGGAGAAACTCAATATCGAAGAGATCAAACCCTCTTCGCGCCGTTATCCGGGTATTTTGTTTACCCCCAACCGCGAACCGGGCAACCAGATACTGGAGATCAAAGGACTTACGAAAACTGTCGAAGGGAAAACATTGTTCCGGGATTTGAATCTCAACATTGAGAAAGACGATAAGGTGGTATTCCTTAGTCGTGACCCGCGTGCCATGACGGCTCTTTTCCAGATTATCAACGGCGAGGAGACACCCGACGAAGGCACCTATCAGTGGGGACAGACCATTACTACCTCTTATCTGCCGCTCGATAATTCGGATTTCTTTAATTCCGATTACACCCTGATCGACTGGCTGACCCAATTCTCGCCCGACACCAACGAGGTATTCCTGAAAGGTTTCCTGGGTAGAATGTTGTTCTCGGGCGAAGAGTTATTGAAAAAGGTTGGTGTGCTCTCCGGAGGTGAAAAACAACGCTGCATGATCTCGCGCATGATGTTGACCGATGCCAATGTATTGATCCTGGATACCCCAACCAACCACCTAGACCTGGAATCAATCCAGGCGTTCAACAACACATTGAAGACATTCCGCGGCAACATCATTTTCGCTAGTCATGACCACGAAATGATCCAAACCGTAGCCAACCGCATCATCGAACTGACGCCCAACGGCATCATCGACAAGATGATGGACTACGACGATTATATCACCGACCCGATGGTGGCCGAGCTGAGGGAGAAGCTTTATAAATAAGGGATAGGGGAAGTTTTAAGGTCTTTAAGTCCTTAAGAACTTCTATCAAACAAATAAAAAGAAAGACCATCCGGGAGTAACCCGGATGGTCTTTCTTTTATCATTTCAATAGCTTTACGCTTCGCTAAGCGAACGATGTTTCTATTTTCAATTTACTTCGCATAGCTTACCGCGCGGGTTTCACGAATTACCGTGATCTTCACCTGACCCGGATAGGTCATTTCGTCCTGGATCTTCTTGGCGATTTCGGTAGAGAGGTTCTCCGTATCCTTATCGTCGATCTTATCGGCTCCAACGATCACGCGCAGTTCACGACCAGCCTGAATAGCATATGTTTTCACAACACCCGGATAAGAGAGCGCCAATTGCTCGAGGTCGTTCAGACGTTTGATATAGGCCTCCACAATCTCACGGCGGGCACCCGGACGGGCTCCGGAGATAGCGTCGCACACCTGTACGATAGGTGCCAACAATGTCTGCATCTCGGTTTCATCGTGATGGGCACCTACGGCATTGCAGATATCCGGTTTTTCTTTGTATTTCTCACAGAGTTTCATACCTAATACGGCATGTGGCAATTCCGGTTCGTCGTCTGGCACCTTACCAATATCATGCAACAGACCGGCACGCTTTGCTTTCTTTGGGTTCAAACCCAGTTCGGAAGCCATCACAGCACAGAGATTGGCTGTTTCGCGTGCATGCTGCAACAGGTTTTGTCCGTAAGACGAACGGTATTTCATTTTACCGATCAAGCGGATCAGTTCCGGATGCAGACCGTGGATACCCAGGTCGATAGCCGTACGTTTCCCGGTTTCGATCACCTCTTCTTCCACCTGCTTGCGCACTTTGCTTACCACCTCTTCGATACGTGCCGGGTGAATACGTCCGTCCTGCACTAATTGATGCAACGCCAGACGTGCTACTTCACGGCGAACCGGGTCGAAGCCTGATAGTACAATCGCTTCCGGTGTATCGTCTACTACGATCTCGATACCGGTTGCAGCTTCCAACGCCCGTATATTACGTCCTTCGCGTCCGATAATACGTCCTTTGATTTCATCCGAATCGATATGGAACACGGTGATTGAGTTCTCGATCGCCGTCTCGGTGGCTACCCGCTGGATCGACTGAATAACAATCTTCTTCGCCTCCTTATTGGCCGTCATCTTGGCCTCTTCGATGATCTCGTTCACATACGAAGCCGCATCGGTTTTCGCTACGTCTTTCAGTGATTCGATCAGGCGATTCTTTGCATCTTCGGCAGAAAGGCCGGAGATAGCTTCCAGGTGTTCTATTTCGCGTTGGTGGATCTTATCCAGTTCCACCTTCTTTTTCTCAATTACTTCGAGCTGCGTCTGCAGGTTTTCTTTCACGGCCTCTACTTCGCTGTTCTTGCGTTGCAAATCTTCCTGACGCTGGTTGAGCGTCATCTCACGTTGTTTCAGTTTCGCTTCGGTCGACTGGATCTTGGCATTCCGTTGAGAAACCTGTTTTTCCAAGTCTGTTTTCAGGTTGAGGAACTTCTCTTTTACTTCCAAGAGTTTATTCTTCTTGATTACTTCCGCCTCTTTCTCCGCCTCAGCCAGAATGCTGGCGTGCTTGGACTTCAAAAGGTAACGCATCGTTATCCATGTCAGTACACCGCCCGCAATAAAGGTGATGATCGATATGATTATATACATTTCCATTTTAACAATTAATTAAGTTCATATATAGTTATAAAAAAAGCACTCCTTTGCATGGCTATTCCATGTAAAGCAGTGCGGAAAAACTGTTTCTTATCTTAACAAGAGAAATAAATTACTTACCCTCTAAATACATTTCTAATTCGCTGGTCAGTTGCTCTATCTTCTCCGTAAACGGATCGGTATCGTTCCTCTCTTCCTGTTGCAGCTTCTGTACGGAAAACTGCAAAGCAACCATGGCTAACAAATCTTTAATATCCAAATCGGATTTCGTATATTCTTGCCTGTACAGATTGATCTTCTTGCGTAGTTGCTTCGCGGCTTCGCGCACAATCAACTCTTCGTCTCTACGAATCCAAAGACCATAACTCTTATCGGCTATTTCTACGTGTATAAGAAATTTATCGTCCATCACGCTATTCGTTTAATAATGCAATGCACTTATCCACTTCCCGCACTAACTTCGACAACCGCGTCCGGGCACTTTTCAAGTCGCCATCGCTTACCGAGACAACGCGCGCCGTCAGCATATTGTCACATTTGGCATTCAATTCACTGATCTTTTCTTTTGCCTGCAGTATTTCTGTATCTTTCTGATCTATAATACCAGCAAGTTCGTCGATCCGTTGCTTTTGCTTGTCACATAATGCCATCAAATCACGAACTCTAACCTCTATTACTGCTAACAATCTTTTATGATCTTCGCTCATTTCACGCCAAATCTTACACAAAAGTAGCACTAAGAAATGAAATAAACAACAAAGAAGGGGTTAATAATGAAGAAGTAATCCAAATTGAATCGCCCCGGAAAGGAACGGATTCCTTCAAGAGCATATTCCATTCGGGAAATAGCGGGAGATCAATTCCTGAAAAGAGGGTTCCACTTGAATGATTTATAGTTAATACATGTTAATTCGCTTCGTTTTTTCAAAATGCCCAATTTACGATTTGTAATTTCCGCCCGACTTTGCGTGCAAAAAAGCAGGAGTATTTTTGCAAACTCCCGGGAGAAACACTTTTTAACATACCGAATTATAAGTAAAACGGCCATTTTACTTACAATCGATATTTTAACATTTCCACCCCGACAGTTAGTCAAATTCAGAAACGAATAGTCAGAAAACAATAAAGGCCGTTCAATCACATTGAACAGCCTTTTCAATCTCTTCCTTCGCAGGGGTCGGTTACACCAACGCTACGAATACTTCACCTTCAATCTCTTCGAAAGACAACTTACCTTCTTTGGCCAACCAGCCTAAAGCAGCATACAAATCTTTGTCAGCTTTGATTTTGGTTGCTTTCTTTACTGCTTTTACGTTTTGTTTGCCTTCTTCGTTTAATACATTCCACACGAGGCCTGCATTTGTTCCAATCAATTCAATCATTTTGGTTGTAAATTATGTTTAACGGCAGCAAAATTAAAGATTTACGAATAGACAGGCAAAGAAAATCATGCTTTTTAGCATAAAAAACAGATTATTTTACTTTTGTTTTCTTGTTTTAACAAATCAAAGAATTATATTAACGCGACCGGAAGCCGTTATCTTCTCCGCTTCAAAATCATTCGCTAATGCATATTCCCTCAAGAGTTTGGCTGCTGATAGCGTTGCAGTTTCCATCCCTTCCGAGCCGGAATAGCCATTAATGATCATTAACAGACAGGAGGTATCGATATCTATTTTGGTGCGTTCCTCATCGCTGGTCGGGGTGCCGATGCCTCCCCGTCGGTCTCTGTAGACAGGTAATCCTTCGATATTCAACAGGCCACGCCCAATGGCTTCGTAGGGTTCACCGGCCCGGCCTACGCCCAGTTCCAGGTCGCCGTCTATCTTATCTGCGTCAAAGCCGCCTATCGAAAAGCCGCTTTCCAACGAAACCAGATTGATAATGTCCACCAATGTATCGATGCGATACAGAGGCAAATCCCTGAGCACCCTGCGTCGCAGCGCCTCTGCCGAGGGACGGTAGCGGTTCGGATCTTTCCCCAAGCGCTTATAGGCCTGCCGGGTTGCCCGGATCGGAGGAAATGTATTGATCTCTTCCAATCGCATCGAAATGCGTATCTCAGTCGTCACCCGGTCGATCTCTTCCCACAACCGCGCATCCGGCTCCCGGTTTTTCACCTTAGCCACGAGGGCTACCACCTCCAGCTCCGGGCAGGCTTCCCATATCGCTTTTGAAATCGTTATTCGTATCATCGCTTTCCTTCTTATTTTTTTATCATAATGCCGGTCAACATCCGACCGCTTTTTACTCCATCCCGGCGGGCGGAGAAGAACAATTCCGGTTGCCGATAGGTACATTCGCCACTCACCTCGATCCGCTCTTCCTGTAAACCCTGCAGCAACAGTTGCTTTCTGTTTGCCTGCCATAGATCGATATGCGGCTTTCGGTCGCCATCGAAATAATAAACCAGCTCTTCATCGCCCTCTGCCCGGTATACATCGGCTACCTCTTCGCCCACTTCAAAAGCCTCCGGGCTGATGGATGGTCCGATACAGGCTATCATAGAGGCCGAATCACAATCAAACCGATCCTTCAATAGCCCGACCGTGCGCTCCACAATTCGTCCCGCCGTCCCTTTCCAACCGGCATGTATAGCTGCCACCATCCCGCGATCGGGCGCATACAAGAGGATCGGAACGCAATCGGCCGTTGTTACGGCCAGGCAGACCTGCTTCTCTCCAGTGATCAATGCATCGATACCATATAGCCGCCTTTGCTGCTCTTCCGGCGGGAGAGAAAGAAATGTCCTGTCGACAGTCAATGCTTCCAGCCCATGTGTCTGCTGCGGAACGATCAATGAAGCCGTTGAAATGCCCAATTGATCACACAGCCGGATCCGGTTTTCGTCGACCACCTCCTGTTTGTCACCGCAATAATACCCGAGATTAAGTGAAGCATACACCCCTCGTCCGACTCCGCCCTGACGGGTGGTCACAAAATGAGAAATGTTGCAATCCTCCTTTAACAGGTCGAATTGCAACATCTCTATCGTGTGCTTCGGTTGATTACTCTTCGTCATCCCAGTCATACTCTTCGATATCTTCGTCCCAGTCATCGTCGTCGTCTTCCATTTCAGGGATAATCAAATCGTCGTCGAACACTAAGGAGCTCACATCGATATTCTTATGAACAATCTGTTCCACCTCATGGAAATTCTCTTTATTGAGTTCTTTCCAAAGGATATCTTTCAGTTCGGTCAGACCCATCTGCGCTACGGAGGAGATAAACACGTACGGAATATCTTCGGGCAGCTCTTCGGTCAACGCCTCGATCAGTTCCTCATCGAGCATATCGCTTTTGGTAATAGCCAATACCCGCCGCTTATCCAACAGATCCGGGTTATATTTCACCAACTCGTTGTGTAATATCTCATACTCTTTCCGGATATCATCCGAATCGGCCGGCACCATAAAAAGAAGCAACGAGTTACGCTCAATATGGCGCAGGAAGCGCAATCCGAGTCCTTTCCCTTCGCTGGCTCCTTCGATAATGCCCGGAATATCCGCCATTACAAAAGAGCGGTTGTCGCGGTAGCTGACGATGCCAAGATTAGGTTCCAGCGTAGTAAACGGATAATTGGCAATCTTCGGTTTGGCGGCAGTAATCACCGACAATAATGTTGACTTCCCGGCATTCGGGAAACCCACCAGCCCTACATCAGCCAATAGTTTCAATTGCATAATAACCGTACGCTCCTCTGCCGGTTCGCCCGGTTGGGCATAGCGGGGTGCCTGGTTGGTCGATGTTTTGAAGTTCCAGTTGCCCAATCCTCCGCGTCCTCCTTTGAGAAGCATCACCTGTTGGCCGTCTTCCGTTACATCGCAGATAAATTCGCCGGTATCCGCGTCATACACCACCGTGCCGCAAGGCACCTCGATGATCCGGTCTTCGCCGTCTTTTCCGGTGCTTCGCTTGGCGCTGCCTCCGTCACCGTTGGTTGCCATGATATGGCGTTCGAACTTCAGGTGAAGCAGCGTCCAGTAGTTGCGGTTGCCCCGCAAGTAAATATGGCCGCCCTGTCCACCATTTCCTCCGTCAGGCCCTCCTTTGGGGATATACTTCTCACGACGGAAATGAGTCGATCCTCTTCCGCCCTTTCCGGAGCGGCAGTAAATCTTTACATAATCTACAAAATTTGATTCAGCCATACTTCTTGAATTATGAATTATGAATTATGAATTATGAATTGAAGAGGACACGTATGCCTCATCATTCATAATTCATCATTCATAATTTATTAAGCGCGTTTTTTATCTTTTCAAAAATATCATCGATCGTACCAACGCCTTCGATGGCGACATGCTTGCCTTCCTTTATATAATAGTCGGCTAAGGGGGCTGTCTGGTTGTGATACACCTGCAAGCGCGACTGGATTGTCTCCAGGTTGTCGTCTGAACGACCCGACGATTCTCCTCTTTTCAACAGGCGCTCGATCAGTTCTGATTCTTTCACCTGCAGGTTCAGCATGACAGAAACATCCGTTCCACGCTCGTTTAGCATCCTTTTCAACGCTTCAGCCTGTGGAATCGTACGGGGGAAACCGTCGAAGATCACCCCTTTTTCATTCTTTTTTTTATCTAATACCTTCGCCAGAATATCCACAATCAGTTCATCCGGTACCAGTTGCCCCTTACTAATATAGCTATCCGCTATCTTTCCCAATTCGGTGCCGCTCTTAATTTCTGCCCGCAATACGTCTCCGGTCGAAATATGATCCAGCCCAAATTCGCTGATAATCTTTTCGCTTTGTGTTCCCTTTCCTGATCCGGGAGCACCAAATATTACTACATTCAACATGATATAATAAGTTTAATTAGGTATCACCTGTCGCCGCTATTCCCCTACCAATTTATAAATGTCTTTGTAGGTGCGACCCAATTCGTCGTAATCCAAGCCATATCCGACAATGAAATCAGTCGGAATACGCAAACCGATATAATCAGGAACCAAATCACACCGCATCGCATCCGGCTTAAACAGCATCGTCGCCAATTTCACATCGGCGGCGCCCTGCGATTTTAGTTTTTCCATCACATATTGCATCGTGGTTCCGGTATCGACAATATCTTCCAGTAGGATCACCAAACGGCCACGAACATCGACCGTCACCGGCATGATTTCGTTCACTTTCCCTGTCGTAGAAGTACCCCGATAAGAGGAATAACGGGCAAAAGTCATCTCATAAGGACCGTCCAGCTGACGCATCAGCTCGGCTGTAAACATAAATGCCCCATTCAAGATGCTTACAAACAACGGATTCCCACACCCTTCAATATCCTTCCTGATCTCCAACGCCATCTCCGCGATGGCCTCCCGGATCTGCTGTTCCGGAATAAACAATTCAAATTCTTTATCTTTTAGACATATTCTGCCCATCTGTTTTCTTTTTTGAAGGGCAAAGGTACGAAAAAAATAAAAAAGGAACGGCTTATATCGAACGATTCAGGATAAAGACAAGATGCTTCACACGATTATTTCTTCGCGCCGTAAGTGTTTTGATAAAGGAAGTCTGCGACTTCTTCATCCGTCATGTCTTGTATTTGTTCTGGTGTAATCGGTTCACCCAGGTAAACATCGACGGTGCGCCCACGTTTATTAAAGGCTTCTGCCGGCATTCGCAGCGTACGGATCCGCCAATCGATCGTACCCAACCAATAAAAAAAGCGGGTGTTCAGAAAGTCGAAGAGAACAGGATAAATAGGCACCTTGGACTTACGGATCAGGCGAATCACACTATGCGTCCAGGAAAGATCTACGATCTTCTTCTTTTCCTCATTATACATCGACACAGCTCCTGCCGGGAAGAAGCCCATCGGATGACCCTCCTTCAGGCGTTGCAGAGATAAGCGGACACCATTGATATTGACCGGCGCGTTTTCGTCCTGTTTACTGGATTCCGGCACAACGGAAATAAAATTGTCTTCCATCGCCCCTATGCGTGTCAGAAAACCGTTTACCATCACTTTAAAATCGGGACGATATTTGGCAAAGAGGTCGATCAGGATAATCCCATCCAACGAACCGATCGGATGATTCGAAACAGTCACAAAAGCGCCTTCCGGAAGATCTTTCAAGAGCTCTTCATTATGCACTTTATAGTGCAGGTCGATCAATGGATCGTTTAACAAGGCGGAGGTGAAATCAGCTCCCCGAAGATGGCAGCTGTTGGCATGAACCCTGTTCACTTTATTAATTTTAAACCACTTGAGAAATATTTTTCCCAGAAATGTACCGAATGTAGACTTGAAAAACGGCACCATTTCCTGTAGGTCATAGATGTCTATTACAGTCTTTTTCATAATGATCTATACAAAAGATGCACACATTTTCTCGTGCTTACGCATCCCAATGATTAATATACAATTTAAAACGATGATTTCATACACATAATACACCCAGACAAGTGTTGGCGATACCCAAAAGCCCGATAAGACAACCAGGAACATGAAGATCGTGCGCCCGTTGAATGTCAATAAGTCAATATAGCGTGACATGATATGTTTGCTCTGACGGCGGAAAGAGAGGCGTGTCTCTTCCGGGATATCATCGCCGTAACGCGCCTTCAGGCTGGCCAGCATGCGTTGCAACTGAGGAGTTGCTTTCATTTGCACAAGCGTATACCAGCGGTAGAAAAAATAAAATACCTTATTAATACCGGGCTTCATGGCGGCATAAATGGCATCGACATCGTCTACGGTTTGAAACTCCTTCCCCTTTTCTTTGCTGATAAAATAGAGGTGGAGCGTTTTATAATAATCGGTAATATTGGCCTGAAGCAGATGAGACAAGGCGGATAATACGGCTAAAGCGAAGAACCAATAGGTGCCGTGCAGATGCGACAAGCGCAATGCGAAGCCAATATAGATGGAGGCAAACCAGATATCACCTGCCACCCCGTCTAAGATGCGCCCTATTTCAGACTTGATTCCCGTCATACGAGCCAATTGCCCGTCGACACAGTCTAAGATATTCGCACATACCAGGCAGAGAATACCAAGGCAGTTGTAGTAAATATTCTCGGAATAGAACAAAAAGCCGGCCGCGGCGCCAACAAAGATGGAAATAACCGTAATCGTATTCGGTGTGATGCCTGTCCCTTTGAGAGCGCGGGCAATAGAAAAACCAATCGGACGGTAGAATATCCGGTCTATTTTGTTTTCTGTTTCGATCGACTTCAGCGACGATTCGTATTCTTTGCGTTTATCTTCAATCATTTTCAGTTGTTATTTATAGGAGTATCCTCCGTCGACAACAATAACCTCCCCGTTCATGTATTTGTTTTCAATCAGCATGCGATAGACCTCGGCCAGTTCTTCCGGTTCGCAAAAACGATTGAGGGAGATTTTGTTTTCGATATTGCGGCGTATCTCCGCCGGTTTGGTTTTCTGCCATTCGGTATCCACAAAGCCGGGAGCCACGCCATTCACGCGGATATCGTAGGGAACAAGATGTTTCACTAAGTTGCGCACCAAGGCATGCACAGCACTCTTGGTTGTGCCGTAAGCCAGCGAAACGGAATGCGGCTGCACACCCATAAGCGATCCGGTAAAGACAACACTTCCACCTTTACGGATACGGCCTACGATGCGTTGCAGGAGAAATACCGGGTAATGCACGTTGGCAAAGAAGACCCGCTCCCACTCTTCCAGAGACATTTGTTCAAAAGGATCGCGGCAGGTAATACCGGCATTAAACACCATCGCGTCGAGTAGGATATCGTTTGTTTCCAGAAACTGACCGACCAGCTCAATAGAGGCCTTGTCGGTACTGTCGGCTTTCAGCGTCAATACCTTTATGCCGTATTGATTTTCCAGCTCTTCCCGCGCCTTTTCAGCCGCCTCCTCGTCGGAAGCGTATGTCAATAACAAAGGATAGCCGGCTTGCGCCAGACAAGACGCCACAGCCTTCCCAATACCTTTGGTACCTCCGGTTATACAAACATAGTTATTCATAGATTCGTTATTTCTCGCCCAATCCTTCGATCTTATCAGGCTTGGCCTGGCGTTGCGACTGGAGAGTCGCCTCGTAACTGTCGTGAATGGTTTTCTTCAGATTGGAAGAAGAGACGCCTGTGCCGTACGGGAAGTAGAACACCTGTACTCCTAGTTCTTTCAGATAATCGTATTTACCCCACCAGTCATCGCCTACGACAAACGCGTCGATGTTGAGCTTCTTCACGATCTCCGTATGATCTAACGTATGCTGAGGAATGACAATATCGGGTGTTTTCAATGCTTCGATGATCTGCAAGCGCTCGTTAAACGGGATAATAGGAGGCGCCTTATAGGAAGAGACCAACTCATCCGAACTAACACCGACGATCAGAATATCGGCCAATGCACGGGCATAATTAATCATCCGCAGATGATTGTAATGAAACATATCGAATGTTCCCGAAGTATATACAATTGTCTTATCTCTAAACATGCCAAACTTTTATTTAATCTTGCAAACATACGGAAAAACTTCCTATCCGGAAAAGAAAACAGGGAAAAGAGACCTCCCGCCATTGGGCGGAATGCGGACAAAACTATGCCCGATTAAAGCGTTTCCGCATCGTCTTTGGTCAGGTCGAGCTTTACATTGTCGCCTCCCTTATCGAAATATTGTTTCCGCAACGGATTGGCTGTTGCCTCTTTGTATCTTTTACGATTACGGAAAACGTCTAATGCGGCATACAACGCCTGGCGGAACGACTCTTCTGAAGCCTTGTTCTGCCCGGCGATATCATAAGCCGTGCCATGCGCCGGAGAGGTGCGGACGATCGATAAACCGGCCGTATAGTTAACACCTTCCTCCATCGCCAGTGTCTTAAAGGGAGCCAACCCCTGGTCGTGATACATCGCCAACACACCATCGAACGACTCATACATCTGCGATCCGAAGAAACCATCGGCCGGATATGGGCCAAACGACATAACACCTTTCCGCTCTGCCTCCTGCATGGCGGGAATAATCAGTTCCTGCTCCTCCTTGCCTAACAGGCCTCCATCACCGGCATGCGGATTGAGCGAAAGCACGGCAATACGCGGTTTCACGATGCCGAAGTCTTTCTTCAAGGCAGCGTTAAATACCAATAGTTTGGTGATAATATCTTCTTGCTTCAGGGTAGAAGCCACCTGTGCCAAAGGGATATGGCCGGTCACCAGCGCCACACGGATATCATTTGTCATCAGGATCATCAATGCCTTCTGCTCTTCCCGGGCAAAATGTTCTTCGAGGTATTCCGTATGTCCGGGGAAGTGGAACTGGTCGTTCTGAATATTGGCCTTATTGATAGGAGCCGTCAACAACACATCGATTGCCCCGCGTTTCAGGTCGTTCACGGCAGCTTCCAGCGCATCGAAGGCCGCTTTGCCGGCCACTTCAGTTGACTGACCCAGATCTATTTTGGTATCATCCGCCACACAGTTTATGATATTAACCCGATTCGCTCCTGCCTCTTCCGCCCTGGATATCTGGCTCAGGTTTACAGCAGGCAGATCGAGTGTCTTACGATGAAAGGCTGCCACTTTGGATGAGCCGTAAATAACAGGCGTACACAACTCGGCCAACCGCCCGTCGCCAAAAGCCTTCAATATCACCTCATATCCTATGCCATTAATATCACCCTGCGTGATACCCACTTTTATTATTCGTTCGCTCATGCTTCTTATTTGTTTATTCTTCTATTTCACATTAGGGGATAATGACTACCTCATTGGGCAGTTCCTCCTCGCCCGGCAGACGTAAGGTATATAAGGCCGCCTCTATACGACGAATAATATTTCGCTTATCCGTTTCAGGCGCATAGACAAAGCCTTCGACCACAACGACCCGGTTATTCACTTCGTCCAAACGGGCATGGCTCACAAAAGGACCACCCATCATATCGCCCTGCATACGCCACAAACCACGCAACACGCCACAATATTTCCCTTTCAATGTGATGGGAGCATAAAGAGGCTGCACATAACGCGTCTCCGTGGTCATATAAGAGTTAGGGAAAGAACCCGGCATATACAGCTTCATGATCGAATCGCGCTTATTGACCAGGTATTCTTTGGTAAAGGTATTTTCATCGCGGTAAGGGAAAGAGTAGACCACCACATCCATACGACTTGTCCCGGCATTATTAGATGCCCAGAAAAAATCGGCCGTATCCCGGAAGTAGGTCATATTATCAGGCACCTTCAATTCGGCTCCAAACTTATTTTTCACCCCTTCGTAAACCACCATGCTATAGGTCTTCTCGAACTGGGAAACAGCGCGAGCCATCTCCTCTTTCACAAACTGGTTGACAAGGATCTTGGGGTTCGCCTCCAAATAGCTAACCGCCTCCTCTTTTGTCAGTGCATTCAGCGTAAGGATCAACTGTCCCCGCGACCAGCGGTTGCGCTCCATATTCAAGCTGACCTGCGTATAGGCTGTTTCATCGACACGCAGAATCATCAGATTACGCACGTATGTCAATAAACCATTAAAGTTCTGAGGAGAAGCGTATGTGATACGCAGGGAGTTTTCTGCCTGAGGCAATCCGGGCACTTGTGAAGCCAGGTCGGCTTTCACAGCTTCGCCCACCTCTCCTTGCCAGAGCGGTTCGGTCATAGTAACCACCACCTCATACGCCAGCCCCGTTGAGTTGGGCAAGACAGGACCGGAAGAGCAGGCACCTAACAAAAGGACAAACAAGAGGGAGAAAATAATCGGCATTGTTTTCATATCTTTTCTTTTTTATTGTTTCCTTTTATAAGATGCAAATATAACTCTTTTTCCATAAGCCTTTTCTATATATTTTGATTCTTTTTCGTCGTAGAGAGAAGGCCACAGGCGGCCATTATATCCTCTCCCCGGGAAGAACGGATCGTGCAAACGACTCCATTCGCGTTCAGGGTATCCCGGAAAAGCTCCATTTGCCCGAGATCCGATGTTTCGAATGATTCACCCGGAATGGCATGAAAACGGATCAGATTCACCCGACAAGGAATACCATGCAAAAGTTTAGCCAGTTCCAATGCATGCTGTCGAGTATCATTTAAGCCTTTGAACACAATATATTCAAACGACACACGGCGTTGATGGGAGAAGTCGTATGCCTTTATCTTCCGCAATACATCCTGCATAGGAAAGGCCTTTTCAACCGGCATAAGTCCTAATCGTTCCGCCGGATAGGGAGAATGAAGACTCACTGCCAGGTGGCAATCACTGTCGGCCAGAAAACGCTCCAATCCTTTTGCCACGCCAATGGTCGAAACAGTGATACGCTTCGGGCTCCAGGCATAGCCATACGGAGCTGTCAGGATCTCTAATACCTTGAACAATTCATCCGTATTGTCCAACGGTTCGCCCATGCCCATAAAAACGATATTGGTTAATCGTTCGTATTCCGGCAGAGACTGTATCTGGTTCAGTATTTCAGCCGCACTCAGATTGGCCGAGAAACCCTGCTTGCCTGTCATGCAAAACCGGCAATTCATTTTACACCCCACCTGTGAAGAGACGCATAAGGTGGCCCGGTCGTCGGACGGAATATATACAGATTCGATAAAATTCCCGCTGGCTACCGCATATAGATACTTGATAGTTCCATCTTTGGAATGCATGGATTCAACCGGAAGGCTTGCCCCCACCTCGTATTCCTCTTCCAATAGAAGACGCTTCGCCTTGGGAAGGTTGGTCATATCGGAAATAGAAAGTACACGTTTCTTATAAAGCCAGTCGGCCATCTGCCGGGCAGCAAACGAAGGCATATCAAACTCCCGGGCGACCTTCGAAAGTTCATCCAGGGTCATTCCCAGCAATGCTTTTTTTGTACTCATTATGGTATTCCGTATTACAAAAACAAAACAACGTTATTCTGTATTGTGTGCAAAGGTAGTGAAAAATGACAAAATGATATTTTGCCGGGAGAATTTCAGCAAAAGGGCAGGAGTATTTTCAAAAACTCCCGGGAGTAAACATTTGTTAACAATTGAAGTGTAAGCAAACAGGTCCAGTTTTAGCCAAAAATGCCCCTTTTTGCTTACACTTGCATTTCTCGATTCTGACCTAAATCACGACGAAAAACGCCCAAGATGAATGCTATGACACAAAAAAAAAATCGAGACCGGAAACAATTCCGATCTCGACCTTTTATATAAAAAGAGTAAGTCTGGTTTAATAGAAACGAACGCGGTTATCGATAATCTCCGCTTGATCAGTCAGAGCCTGGATAGCCAGGTAGCTGAAGCGATAAGCATTTGTTTCATTTACAGCATTCATCTGTTCTTTTTCATTGTATTCACCTTCGCCTTTATTCTTTTGAACTACCTTTAATACATACACACCATTCGCACCAATGATCGGCTCACTTACCTTACCTTCCGGCAACACAGACACCATAGCATTGATCTTAGGCTCCGTACCTATTCCGGAGATACGGCTGGTATTGAATCCAACAAACTTAACCTCTTCCACTGAGCCATTCATCGCAGCAGCATAATCTTCCAACGAGGAAAGATTCTTTGCTTTCAACTCTTCCGCAATAATAGCACCCTTCTTCTGCGATCTGATTTCATTTTCCAAAGTAGGAGTAACAGAAGCTAACGAACGATAGCCTTCAGGTATGGTTCCGAGCATAACAGCAACAATAAATTTATCATCACATTCAAAGATATCCGACATATCGCCTTTCTTGGATTGGTATGCCCAACGGATTACCTGACGAGAGTTTTTAATAAAACCAAGTGACTCGTCGTTCTTTCCAACATTAAAATTGCTCACCAGGTTATAGCCAGCTTCCTGGGCGTTTTCATCAAACTTAGCCTGTGTATTATTCGTCGAGATATATTGATTCAGGCTATTATAGAGGTTACTATACGTTTGAGAACTTGGAGAAACACTCATGCTGATGTTGGCCACTTTATACTTAGTCACGTTGGCAGTTTTTTCGTTCACTTTCACAAGGTGAGTTCCGTATATCGACTTTACGATTTTTATGTCGCCTACATTTGCTGAGAAAACAGCATTCTTAAAGTCTTCGTTTATACCACGCAAAGCGGTAGCTTCCGTAAACCATCCCAATAGGCCACCCTCCTGAGCCGACTGATCAACAGAGTGCTGAGCTGCTAATGCTGCAAAATCACCTTTGTTTTTCAGAACATCCACCAAGCTATCAGCCAAAGCAGTTGTTTTTTCTTCCGTCATGCCTGCCAACATAATATGGCTTACATTCACTGAGTCCGGAGCCGTAATCTTATCTACCAAGCGGAACATACGATAAGTATTAGCAGCAAACAGAGGACCTTCTACATCACCCACAGCGGCAGTCGTCACAAAATGCTTCAATTCTTCGTCTCCCGTAAAGGCTGTTTCAGAGAAGTAGGCATCCAGATAAGGATTATCCGAATATTCATTCACCACTTCCGCTACATTGGTCGTAGTTGTGAATTCGCCTTTTATACCTTCAATTTCGGCAGAGGTTTTCTCGAAGTCTTCGGCGCTCGGCACGATATCTACAGCAATATAGTTGATCACCTTGGCTTCAGCCTGCTTATAGGTTTCCTTGCGTTGGTTATACAACTTTTCCAATTCGCCTTTAGAAACCGTGATGGTTGAATCGGGAATGGAAGAGTAAGGCTGCATCACATACTCGATGTCGCTGGTTGTATTATTAGCTTCAAAATGGTCTTTCGCGTCCAACGCATTGGCAGAAATCGCTTTTGTCATCAGGGCGATATACTTTTCTTCCAAACGTTGATTCTTAAGATTCTTTTCCCAGAACAACCAAAAGTTGCGCAAAGACAAAAGCTGTGCTTGTTGCTCTACCGGATAGGCGGCAATATTATCGTCGTCGATCATCTTCAGGAAGTTCAACAAAGTGGTTTTGTCAAACTGGCCTGCTTCGTTCATGAACATAGGCATTTGTTGAAGCATCGGTGAGATATTTTCTCCCTGAACCATATCAAACAACTCATCTGCGCTTACAGTCAGACCCAGCTTCTCTGCCTCTTCTCCCAAGACCATCTCACGGATCATTGTCTGAAACACAGATTCGCGAACCTGCGCATTCAACTCTTCTGTCAGGTTTGCATTACCCGATTGCATTTTATAGACCTCTATCATCTCATCCATGCGTGTCTGATAATCCTGAATTGAAATCACTTCACCGTTTACAGATGCAATCTCTTCCTGAGTCTGTCGGAAATACGTTGAACCCGAGTTCAAAAAGTCACCAATGATAAAAGCAAACAACGCGACCCCTACAACAATAATAAGAAGTCCTGCTTTGCTTCTGATTTTTTCCAGCGTAGCCATGTATCTTTAAATTATATTTTATTTATTTTTTTAGTATTCTGCTTTTAAGGGTGCGAAGATACAAAAAAAAGAAAATGCAACATCATTTCTCTTCTTTTTTTTCACAAAAGCAGCGTCATACGCACCAGTTCGATCTTGGTAGCCGACACTTTGATGATCTTAAAAGAGTATTTATCGATTACGACCGTTTCATTCAGCTTTGGGAAGTTCTGATAATGATGTAATATATAACCCGCCACAGTCGCATAATCATCGGCTTCGGGTATATCTAACTGAAACATTTCATTCAATATATCAATCTCGAGACGCCCGGAAAGCAGGTATTCGTCATCCGATACCTTTTTGGCAATATGCGATTTGATATCATGCTCGTCCTCGATCTCTCCGAATATCTCTTCCACAATGTCTTCCAGTGTCACGATTCCGGAGGTACCGCCAAACTCATCCACGACCACCGCCAGGCTTTTCTTATCGTGCATCAACGCTTTCATCAGCTTATTGGCCGCCATGGTCTCGGGCACGATCGACACCTCTTGAATCTGCTGTCTCCAATCTTCCGGATGTTTAAACAGTTCCGACGAATGAATATAGCCGACTATATCATCGATATTCTCGTTATAGACAACGATCTTCGACAATCCTGTCTCAATAAACTTCGCCCGTATATCTTCTTCACCAACCGTAAGATCACAGGCAACGATCTCTGTACGCGGCACAATACAGTCACGCAGGCGCACCTTCGAGAAGTCCAATGCGTTCTGGAAGATCTTTACCTCCGTGTCGATCGGCAGGTGTTGTGGACTCTCATCAATAGACTGTTGTATGAAATAATCCAGATCGACCTTACCCAAGGCACGCTGCACCGAGTTATTCAAATCCTTCACACGCGCGATCCGCAGGATGATATAGGAAATGAAAGAGGCAAATTTGGAGATCGGGTAAAGCAATACATAAAGAATCAACAATGGGACGGCAAAGATATTCAAAGAGAAATTCGGATTCAGTTTGAATATTGTTTTCGGAATAAATTCACCCACAAAAAGGATCAACAACGTGGATATAATAGATTGTATCAATACAATCAACGCCTCGTTATTCACCAACCGGGCAATGGTCGGCTCAAGCAAAATAGCCATCTGCAACCCATACACAACAAGAGCAATATTGTTCCCCACCAACATCGTGGAGATAAACTGTCCTGGATTGCGATAAAAGATCTCCAGAATACGGCTTGAGAAGGTCTTTCTCTCTTTATCTAACTCAAAACGTAATTTATTCGAAGAGACGAAGGCAATCTCCATGCCTGAGAAAAAGGCAGAAAAGACAAGGGATATAATGATATAAATAAGCAGATTACTCATCTCGCTCCATCAAGAGTACAGGTTCTAATTCTATTTCTTTCAAAAGGGGATCTGCGGACAGAGGCAATTCGGGCGAATCTTCATCTTCCAATTCCGGAAGGGCAATCACCTCCGCGTCATCGACTTGGGTCGTATCAGCAGGCTGTTCTTCTGTTACAGGCACTGATCCCGTCGGGCGGCGTATCACCCAGTTGGTCATATTCTGATCTGCGGAAAAACCAATACCATACAAGTCCAGTCCGCTCTTCTCTACGATATGCATAAAGGCATCGGAATAGATACGTTCCGTCTCCTGATTCCACCACAAAGTGTCGGTTTCGAATCGTTCTCCATCCAGATTGACAACAACAATATTCCCTATGGCTTTCGATAAATTCTTTTCCGTCCAATAGTAAGCCGTATCCGCCTCGAAGCTTGCTTGCACGTTAAACAGGGTATCAAACTGCTCGATATAAATCCCCTGCGGGAAATAATAATAGGGATCGGCGGCCTTGTCGAAAACGAGCATCTCAGGACTAACCACCCGGTAGCGTGTCAGCCCGGAATCGGAGATCAGCGAGGAGATCTCTGTCGTTCGCATCGTATAGGTATTTTCAGGATCGAACTCCACCGTAACGACCTCTCCTTTATCGCGGCTGCACGAAGGATAGAAAGATAATAAAAGAAGCATAACAACCACCCCGAAGGTAGTTGTTATGCCTTTATTATTCGTTTTACAAGTAAAACGCTCGTTTGTCATGTCTTATCGGATAGTCGTTGTTTCATTGATCCATCCACCTACCTTGAACTGTTTTCCTTTCTCAATTTCGGGATGCATAAATACATCTTCCGTAGAAGGAAGGTGTGCACGATAGGCCGTAATCAGACTGTTTGCTTCACCTGCTACTTCAGAGTCCACCTGACGGGCTCTCTCAAACTTGTCGATAGCCGCGTTATAAACCACCTTCGCCAACACACCATCATTCGGATATACCGACTTGGCTGTTTCAGCATACATTCGACCGATCAGGATATAAGCTTTCCCATAGCTGGGCACCAATTCAATTGCTTTGTTCGCATACTGACGGGCACGAGAGTAGTTGTTCTGATTGGTCATAATAACAGCGATCATATAATAATCGTCTGCTCTGGAAGCCGGATCTTCATCCAGGCTGGCAGCCTCTTCAAAATACTTAACAGCCAATTCGAAATCATTATCACGTACTGCCTGTTTGGCCAAACCTACGGCCGATTCCGCTGTCGGGTTGTTCACGTGCATATAACGGGAAGCAGCAATATAGACATCGGAATCCGTACAACGCATCCGTTTCAACAGAGCCAGTGTTTCTTTCAGGAATTCCATATCCTCTTTATTCTGCTCCACTTTGTCTGCATACATATTCTGCAACGTTTCGCAATCAGCAGCGCCACTATTAGCAAAACCAGCGTCGAGACCTGTCTTATAGGTAGTCACTGTGGTGATATCTTTCTCGTTGTTCGCTGCTTTCGCTTCAAGCAATTGAGCATCTAATATAGCAGTCGAACGCAGGTAGTCATTAATATACTGTGCTTTATTGGCTTCCGGATCCTTAATCAACAAACGATGGGAAGCAAACATAAAATAAGAAACGGCCATCGGATCTGTCTTTTCTCCATATTGGTCAAGAGCTACCACTAACCAGTCGCGCAACTGCTGTGGGTCAGCATTCTCTCCCTTGTGCTGGATATAAGACTGCGCCTTACGAGCCAGGATCCAGTCGGCACTGTAACGCGCATGATTTCCAAAGTATTTAACACGCTGGTCGTACACAAACATTAATTTATTAATCAATTCCTCTTTTTGTGCGGCATCGGTAGCATTGGCAATTTGCCAGTCGACAATCTGCACACCGTAAAGGTATAGGTTCGAATTCGACGCAGGGCATTCCGTAAAAGCAGTAGTCCAAGGCTCAAGTGCATCGGCATAATTTCCTGCCTTCGCATAGGGATAATACAAGCTATTTGCCGTAATACAGCGAATACTATCTTCTCCCGAGCCAAACGGGGTACCATTGTCAACACCTTTCTGCGCACTTGCTCCTAACACTCCCATTAAGAGCAGTGAAGCTGATAAAAATACTCGTAGTTTCATATCTGTTCTTTTTTTAGTTATTCAGTCTTCTTATATTTTCCGTTTAAGGAACCACATTTCGTTAAATGTAAGATTTAACGTCAAACGCAGATATTGTTCTTTCACCATCGTGCGTAATTCGGGCTGCACTCTCACATATTCAAAAGAAACATTGATCAAAGAGCGATTCTCATCATTCGAATATCCCGTACGAATCGGAATTCCCATACCCACACTTACACCATACTCGCTAAAGCCATACCGCTTACTCTCAATCATCGCCTGTCGATACGAATTGCTGTAATGGACACCCGCGCGATAGCGTGATCTCTGCAGGATATTCCGATTGTAGAAATCCGGTATAATCTCTGCCCCTACCGCTACACGCAATCGATTGTCAAACGAATCATTCTTGTCAAAAAAGTAGGCCGTACTCCACTCTTCATACTTCACATCGGCGCCAATTGTCAATTTATTGTTTTTGGTATACGAAACACCGAAACCAAACGTATTAGGCAAATCAAAGCGTTGGTTGACGATCGTATCGGCTTCCACATACCCCCCTTCCGAGAGGGATCCTACCTGCAATATATTATAAGATGTCGAATTCAACTGCTTTGCCGGCGAATAAACAGCTCCTACAACTACTTGCTGGGTAGCACTCAGCGGATGAGTATATTGCAAACCAAAATCAAATTTCACATCGTTCACTTTCACCCGTTGCATATTCACGCTGCTCCAGGCCGTACTCCCTTTGGGAAAGGAGGTTGTTTGCTGATGTTCAATCTTGCCAAACAGGTAACCGACATTGGCACCCAATGAAAGACGCTTCTTCCATATATCTATTGACAAACCAGCATACACTTCGTTTAATCCGCCCGATCCTGAAAAAATGTTACTGGATTCAGCGTCATTATCCACCGTCTCTCCAAACTTATATCCCACAAAGGAATAGGGAAGAATCCCCGCACTGAAGGCGATCCGTTTGTGTACAGGAAATAACATCGCTATATATTCCAGATTCCCATTGTAATTGCCCTGGCTGTTTTCACCATCCGTAAACCAGGATCGTTGCACATGAACCCCCATATCAAAAATGAAAGTCATCGAATCAATGCCGGTATACGAAGCCGGATTCATCGGATTCACCTGTTTCCCGGAGCGTAGGCCAATGCCTAACCCGCCCATGGCACGACCGGCGGCAAACGAACGATCGGCAATCTCACCATACCCAAAACGGGTATAGGGCGAATTCGTATTATTCTGCGCCCACACCTGTAATTGAGTGACTATAAGAATACTTATAACTACTACCCTGCTAATTTTCAACATTATATTCTAAGATTCTATTTAAGCCTGTCAACACTAAATTAATGTCTGCAAAGATGCGGTTTTTTAGGCGTCTCTGCAAATAAAACGAATGCCCGCCTGTTAAAAAAACGAAAAGATCAGCATATTTCGCCTGAAGCGCATCGATATAGCCATCTATTTCGTACACAAGCCCGTTGACCACTCCCGCCTGTATTGCTGCCGTTGTATTTGAGGCAATAAGCGGAATTTCTTCCTGTTCAGATACCAAAGGTAACTTCTTTGTATAATGATGAAGCGCCTTGAAACGGGTAGCCATGCCGGGCGATATATTCCCTCCGACATAAAGCCCCGACGCTTCCACCAGTTCATAGGTTATCGCCGTTCCTGCATCAATCACCAGAACAGTCCTTCCGGGCTGCAGGGTATAGGCTCCCACGGCAGCCGCCAAACGGTCATTCCCCAATGTATTCGGCGTATCGTAGCCTATCCGAATGGGAAGCATCGTTTCCGGCGTCAACTGTAAAAGCCTGATCAAGCGCTTCTCCAGGCATGCCACCATACGGGTATCAATCCCTATCACAGAAGAAAGAATCCCATATTTCAAGTCATACTGCTCAAACAAGGGCGCCAGCAGCTCACAATTGAAGTCTTTATACATAAAAGAGGCTTTGACCTGCCCCTTGTCATACACAGCCACTTTGGTAGCGGTATTTCCTTGTTCAATGATCAGATTCACTTCCTTCGGAATTTTCAGCAAAGAAAAACAAATTTTGCGAAATAGACAAGGTGTATATTCAATGCCCAGGGCAAACACATCTAATTTTTATTGTTCCTTTAGAGATCATAAGCAAATACCTGTTCTTCATCCTGCAGGAAAAACACATGTTCTTCTCTCCCTCTCGAACGATTACGAAGCCATAAGAGTGCCTTTGAAGGAATATTTTCATAGAAAAGTTCTTTACTTGCAGCTTTTTGTATTCCTAAAGAAACCCAGCCTTCCAAGCCCGATTGATAAAGTAATTCATACATGTCGTTTTTTAATCGTTTGTGTTCATTTTGAAGTATTGTTCATTGTCAATGAACATACAAGGATAGTGAACAGTTTTGAATTGGATAGCAATACTAATCGCTTGCTTTGTCCAAATTCAGTTTACTTGCATTTCCAACAAGACTGGTTTGTTCGATATTTCGTAATACTCGTTAAGTATTGCTGCATTTATAAACGAGGTCTTATTACTTTTTTCAAATCCATAAGCATCGTGAATATGTCCAAAAAGGTGATATCTCGGCTGCGTTTTTAATACCATTTGCAATAAATTGCGGTCGCCATAGTTTGTATTTACAGAAGAGTCCAATATGCAATAAGGCGGTTGATGAGTTATAAGAATATCAATATCAATCGGTATGTTCTGTATATTTTTATCATAATCGCCAGCTATTATGTCTTCCATAAATAGAGGTACGCCATAAAACTTTATTCCTTCAATTGTAACTCCTGAATTGCACAAATAGAAACAGTTGTCGGGCAATCCGTTGATGTTTGTACCAAACAAGCAATGATCGTGATTGCCGGCAATAAAGATTTTGTATTTATATGGCAAGCTACCAAACCACTCTATAAAATCCATAACTTCTTCTTCCGAACCAGAGAATGACACGTCTCCCGAATGAATGATTATGTCGGCAGGGGGTAAATCTCTTAGCAAGTGGTGTTTATTGTGCGTGTCGGAGAGGTGGAGAATAGTCATTGGTTATTGTTTTTGAGGATTACATTCAAGAATTTCGCCATCTCTCAACGGGATAATAGTTTGTTCTGAAAATAATTCTTGAAATTTTTCAGGAGCTTCTGTGTGAATTGGAATAATTCCTTCTTTCGGAGTAACCGTTTCAAAAACCACTTTTAGAGTTTCTATATTAGTATGCCCACTTGTGTGTTTATATTCGAGTTTGTACGATTGTAAAAAATCGGATAGAGACTTATTAGACGCAGGCAATTTGTTGTCTAGATATCCCTTCCACATCGAATAGTATACCTTTGTTTTTGGCGATGGAGCATATTCATCTAAAAGTGGCTTGAATGTTTCGTTTGCCCGGATGAGCATACAAAAACCATGATCTTCTAAATAGGGTTTCAACTTTCCTTTAAAAGAATATTGTCTTTTCCCTCTACGGTCTAAGTCGATAAAACGTCCTGCCGGGTTTGTGTCTTGATCATAATCTATATTGTAAAACGAGGTGTATTGCTTATGATTTTCAGAAACTATCTTCATTATTTTCGCCTGATAAGTATCACAGACAAAACAACGTTCGGCATTTTTTGCCGCATGGTACAATGCGAATATCCGATCAATATTGGTGGATGAAACTAATACGAAGTTATATTTTTTTTCTCTGAATAGAGTTTCAAACTCTTTTTGTAGATCTTGTTCCGATTGTATAGCAGCCTTTGGACGTTGAACATTGGATCCTTCGGATATGATATAATCAATATTCTTAGCAAATCTTTTCAGCATCGGAAGAAGACCTTTACTTCTAAAACCATGTCCACGGAAATCGCCGGTGTGTAATACTCGTTTTCCATCCGCTTCAACGATAAACATATAGGCATCAAAGGCTGAATGGTCAACAAATAAAGGAGTAATAGTAATCTTCCCAATCGTTACTTGTTGTAGAGCTTCAAAGGCATTGATTGTCTTAATACGCTCTACAATTCTCTTATGCTTTTCCGCTTCGTTTGAGTCTTTTATATAAGATAATCTGTTTTCAAGACATTTATATATTTCAATAGCTGTTTTCCCTACGAATATGGGTAAATCAGCAATTGCTTCGTCAATTTTTCCAATATGGTCTCCATGATAGTGAGTTATAAATAATGCACTTTTAGAAACATCACCACAAGTCAATCCATCAATTGGTTGTGTTTTTTCTATTTTTGCTCCCGGCAACTGCTCTCCAAAGTCGATAAACACTTTGTACCCATTGCTCTCTATTTCAGTTATACAACCTCCGATCTGGGATGTTCCTCGATGAATAGTGATTTTCATTTCTTTCGCATTGTATTTACCAAAGAGCCAGAAAAGCCCTTTATATCATTCGCTTCTATCTTAATAAATAGCGTATGTAACTCTAATGTGATATGTTCGTCAATATCAATCGTTTGATTTTCAAAACTACATTTTTGATTTTCTTTAAATGGCATAGCTGCAACAACATTAAGTGTCATTTTTTCTAGTCTTTTACTTTTAAATCCAAATAAGCTATACCACTTTTCTCCAGACTCCGAATAGAGTAACTTCCCGAGAAAGATAGCATAAGCAATGGCTTGTTTAATTACTTTTTCAGGTGGTTCATTATTTTTATTTTCATCTTTCAATTCAATTACTGACAATCGTCCATTATTTTTATTTACTCCATCCATTGTTATCCGAGCTAATATATCAATCCCTCCCCCTTTAGGCTGATAGCTAATATCATTTTTACTCGCGGATAATGGTGTAGGCATTTGAAAGAAGTTTTTTAACAGTTTGACAGGCTGAATATAGCACAACTTTTTATCAACAGATTTCTTCTTTGAAAACTCAACTAAAAGTTCATTTTCTAAAGCGTGTTCCGGACTCTTACTCCCCTTTTTAGCTAATAATTCAGTCGTAAAATGCTTTCTAAACATCTTCCCCTCTGGAGAGTTCCATTTGTGGTCATCTGTGGATAATACCGGGGAACCAAAATACATTTCATTGTTTTGCTGCTTATCTTTAGTAGTAAAGAAAACATCATCTTTTCGAACTTTTATAGTTCCTACGCTTTGACCACCGAATCGAAGATCATAATCACATGTACTACTTTTAGCTTTCGAAACATTTGTGTAAACATATAAAGGCTTGGCAACTCTAAATCGCTTTCTACATTCGTTATATTTTGTTCCTTTTTTATCTTCCTTTAATTGTGTTGCATACTCTTTATAGCGAGTAATCCATTCAGTATTCTCTGAAAGCTTTTTCTGCACTTCTACAATTACATTATCTATTTCCGTTTTAGTTCTCATTCTTTTTATTATTTATACATGGTAAGTTCTAATATTTCCTTTCACTAGTGTCCGACTAAAATTTTCGATTTAAAAAGAAAGGGCTACTTCCATTGCGGTTTCACCCTTTATAGGTAATTTGGTTTTACCACAAACTGTAGTTACCTTATGAGCAAAAATAGTGAAATAAATTTTGTCGGACAGCCGATTTTGAAACAAATCGTAGATTTATTAAGCGTAATAGATCTGAAAGGGATAATAGCTAAGCATAAATCGGATCGCTACTATAAGCAGTATAGCTCTTACACGCATCTGATAACGATGTTATTCGGTATCCTTTCCCGCTGTGATTCGACGCACGAGATCTGTGAAGGGATGCGGGGAATGCGTGGCAAGCTTAATCATTTGGGGTTGAAAAGTTCTCCTGCCAAGAGTACCGCCTGTGATGGTAACCGCAATAGGGATCGCTCTTTTTTTGAGTCTGTCTATTTTGCTTTGGTCAGTCATTACCAAAGTTTTTTGTCGGACAGCCGAACCTACGGATTGACTTTTAAGGAGGTTCTATTGGTTGATTCTACCACCATTCGTTTGTTCAGTGACATTATGAAAGGAGTTGGTCGGGATCCTAAAGGAGATGGGAAGGAGAAAGGAGGCTTAAAGGTTCATATGCTTATAGATGCTGTCCAGAATGTGGGAAAGTTTATCAAAGTCACGGGAGCTAAAGTGAACGATCAGAAGTTTCTAAAAGAGCTGAAGCCCGAGCCTTATAGTATGCTTGTCTTTGATAAGGGCTATAATGACTACGTTCAATTTGCCCGTTGGACAGAGAAGAGCGTCTATTTTGTTACCCGTCAGAAAAGTAATGCCCTTTACAGGGTGATTGCCACCCTTCGGGAACATAACAGACGAAAAGGAAAAGCAAAGGTTCTTAGAGAAGAACTGATTGAATTGGAATATAAAGAGATAAATGCAGAAGGCGAGACTGAGGTGAAAACTGTCATTCTTCGTCGTGTGTGTTTCCAGGATGAAATGGAACGAAATTATGTCTTTCTGACCAATACGGTAGGCATAGAAGCAGAGAAGTAGCCTTGCTTTACAAGAAACGCTGGACGATCGAGCTATTGTTCAAGAAAATGAAGCAGAACTTCCAACTGCATTATTTCTATGGTGAAAACGAAAATGCGATACGCATACAGATATGGTGCACTTTGATCGTGCAATTGTTCCTAACTGTCCTTCAGCGGAAGGCAGGAACAAAGAAGGCTTTCTCTATTGTTGCTACCTTGGTGCGGATACATCTGATTAGTCTGTTGGATGTGTATGAATTACTAAGAGCAACAAAGAGAAGTATTGAGAAGAAAGTGAAATCCCCACCCAAAGGACAGTTATTAATACAATGGTAGTCCTAATGGAGGGGAGGTTAGTTTTATAAATCGGCAAAACCAATACTGTATATCAGTTGGTTATGCCACAAAACATATCCGATTAGAATTTACTCGGACAGTAGTGATAATTAATCTGTAATCCATCACTATATTGACTATATTCTGCCCCAATATTTCGATAGCTCTGATTATTAGTGGTAACTGACACAGCATTTCCTTCTTGCCAAAAAGTAGCTCCAGACTCATCATGTCTGTACCAATCCCTACCGTCTGGGTCAATGCGAATTATGGGGTTGTTCCCACAATACGCATACGGCGAAATGGAGTAATATTTCTCCGCCAGCGGATCCATGGTCATAAACCTGCCTAAGGCCGGGTCGTAGAAGCGGGCATCGTAATCGTACAGGTTTAAGCCATGTTTATTATCATACTCCTTACCGGTGTATTTGTAAGGCTGGAGCTCAAGAGATTGACCTTCGCCATAACTCATGCCGAAAGGATACGTATTTGTCCACTGTACCTTTGATGCCGAACCGTTCATCACCACTCGATTACTACCTAAATGATCCTTCGCGTAATAATGATACACATTGTTCGCAATATAACCATTTTCCGTCAAGGCATGGGTCAGGGTTCAATCAACTGGCAATAAATATATGTAATAATAAATGAATAGGCAAATAAAAACAGGATTTAGTAGTGGTTGGTGCTTAGCGATTAGTGGGGGATTCAGATATTGTAATAATTGAAGGAGATGGGAAATAGGAGAAAGGGATATTCAAATATTGTAATATGTGAAGGTTATAGAAATCACTATCCAAGGCTCCCCTTCTTAGAAAAGAAGGGGGTGGACCATCGCTTGCGATGGTGGGGTAGTTTGATGTATTTAAAATCACACATTTGTTCTGTTTTGTGTATTTGTGACTATCAAAGAAATAGGAAAAACATTTATAAAGAATTCAAATTACCCCACCGCTGCAAGCAGCGGTCCCCCCCTTCTTTTCTAAGAAGGGGAGCTTTTAGATACTGATCTGATATACCTTGTATCTTCAACTTCTCTCCGATCTGAAGATCTTTCCGTTCATTTTCGCACGCCAACCTCCGAAATGTTAAAAACTCAATTGTAAGCAAAACGGCCATTTTGCTTACAATCCCATACGTTAAAAAGTGTTTCTCCCGGGAGTTTGTCTCCGAAGTCCCGCTTTTTTGCGCGCAAAGTCGGGCGGAAATTACAAATCGTAAATTGGGGGTTTCGTTGGAAATGGTGAAATTAACTTTTGTTTACACTTTGAAAAACACCGTAACTATTCAGCCAAAATTGATTCAGCCAAAAATGATGTTGACTTTCGGTATTGTACAAAGCAGAAATGATGAAAACACAATGAAAATATACGGTTTTATCTCTTTTTCAATGTATAAATAGAGGTGGAATCATTGGGTTTCACTAATTCCAGCTTTGTGTCGCTTATTGCATTGATTTCGCTGTATGCCGGTTTGATCAGTATATCGCCTCTTTTATTGGCGAGTCCTATCTTTTCGTCCAGTTCAATCAGGATATATTCATCGGGTAATTCATCAAACGAGCTAATATCATCGTATTTGGCGGATAAGATTATTTTTCCTTTCAGGTTAGCCAACCCGTATTTCTCTTTCTTCTCCAACAGAATAAACTCTTCGGACAGATAGTCGAAACTGTCTATATCGTCATACTCCGCGGGGATGACGAGTTCGCCGTATTTGTTAGCCAACCCGTATTTCTCTTTCTTCTCCAACAGGATAAATTCTTCGGACAGATAGTCGAAACTGTCTATATCGTCATACTCCGCGGGGATAACCAGTTTGCCGTTTATATTTGCCAATCCATATTTCTCATTCTTTTCCAAGAGGATAAACTCTTCGGACAGATAGTCGAAACTGTTTATATCATCATATTCCGCCGGTATAACAATAATCCCATTTTTATCAGCCAGCCCATATTTATCTCTCTTCTCCAACAGGATAAATTCTTCGGATAGTTCATCGAAACTGTCTATGTTGTCGTATTCAACAGGTATAACGATTTTCCCGGAGTTGTCAGCCAGGCCGTATTTGTCCTTTTGTTCCAGCAATATAAATTCTTCAGAAAGCGCATCGAACACATCTATATCATCGTACTCATAGGGAAGGATTAAGTTTAATTGTTTGTCGACTAAGCCGAGTTTATCATTTATAATCAATGGGGTAAATTCTTCCGAAATATTTTCAATTCGCTCAGGACTGGGAATGAAAAAAGAACCATCTTTGATCTTGATGCCTGTTTTTTCTCCATTGTATAAAAGCACATTGTCGAATGAATCGAATTGCCATGCGATGCCTGAGTCTTCAGCAATAACCTCAGATAGTTTTTCGTCGTTCACTTTAACCTGATCCATTATAGCCTTCCATTGATCCGGTTTAATGGGTTTCTTAAAATCTATGCTTACGATAAACTTCATATCTTCCATGTCCATGTCCAATACCAATTCTTTAATATTGGATTTTTGCATTTTTGCCAGTGCCTTGAAATACAATTCGTCTTGTTCGACAGTCAGAAGTTCTTCATATCCTTTAGCCAGCTTGTCTAAATTCGCTTTCTCCTCCATCTCTGTTTCTGAGAAAAGCGGATCGATGAAGAAGGATAGTTCTTTTGTGTTTTTTAGAAAATCCAGATATCCCGCTGATTCTTCATTGTATGAGTGCTTGAGCTCCTGCCGGATAGAGTCAATCATGTGTTTTATCCCTTTTTCATTTATGGTTTCCGTTAGAACGAACTCCTTATCTGTTTTACGCATTTTCTGGTATTGCTTTACGTAATTATCTCCTTTGACCAGCGTGGTGGCAAGGAATAGGAATAGGATTGTTGTCTGAATTATTCTTTTCATGATAGGATGTTTTTAAAGATTTAATATGGAAATAGTTCCATCCGAATTGATGAGTTGCAGTTGTTTGTCGTTGATCTTGTTTATTGCTCTGTATTCCGTTTTCAATATCTCTTTACCTTTTGCATCGATCAGGCCAACTTTGCCTGAAGCGATGACCTGGTAATATGCTTTATTTGAAACCTTGAATATGGCAATGGCTTTATAAACAGGAGGAATAAATGTTTTCCATTTGGCATCCATTAATCCTGTTTTTCCGTTTTGAACTATCTGGTAATAATTCTGATCTATACCCTTAAAGATGGCGATAGCACTATAAACAGATGGGATAACAGTTTCCCCATTGGAATCCAACAATCCGATTTTGCCATTCTCAATTACCTGGTAATACCTTTTCTGGTTGATGCCCTTGAATGTATTAATGGCGTTATACATAGTTGGAAGAAATGTTTTCCCGTCGGAATCCAACAATCCGATTTTTCCATTTTCGATTACCTGATAATAGTTCTCCTGGTTGATGCCCTTGAATGTATTAATGGCGTTATACATAGTTGGAAGAAATGTTTTCCCGTCGGAATCCAACAATCCGATTTTCCCATTCTCGATTACCTCGTAATACCTTTTCTGGTTGATGCCCTTGAATGTATTAATGGCGTTATACATAGTTGGGATAAATGTTTTTCCGGCGGAATCCAACAATCCGATTTTCCCATTTTGAATCACTTGGTAATACTTTTGTTCTATCCCCCGGAATATAGCAATCGCTGAATATTTGGGAGATATGAATATGTTTCCTTCTTGTGTCAACAGGCCTATTTTTCCATTTTTAATGACTTGTAGATATTCTTTGTCGACACCCCGGAATGGAGAAATATGGGAGTACTCTGTTCGGATCACCTGAGGGATATCTTCCGGTTGTTCCGTTGAAGCGTAGGAGTCTTTTAAGGCATATTGATCCTTGTATTGGGGATCGACCAGTACCTTTCCGGAGGCATTGACAAGTCCGAACAATCCGTCCTTTTTGACAATGATGGCCAGGCTCATCCGGTCGGAATAGAAGATCTCTTCATAGACGACATCCAGTATGCGCTGTCCCGAATCATCCACTAATCCTTTCAGGCTGTCTTTTTCGACAATCAGCCAGTTATTGTCGGCATAAATGGACCGTGACTGCGGTTTGGCAAAAAGTCCTTCGTCTGTTAATACATAGTCCCAGAAATCATGAGCCGGCAATGGGTAGATAGAGGTGTACTCCGGATTGATTATCACTTCTCCTTTTCCGTTTTTTGCGCCTAACAGGCCGTTTTTAATAAAAAGCACGTAGGTATCCGGCGTATGTTGGTTCCGGGAAGGTTTCACGAAATTTTCGATTGTTTTTTGTGCTTGTAGCTGGCAGGTGGCCAAAAACAGTATAAATAGAATATATGGTTTCATTGTGTCTGTATTTATTGGTTACTTTCCCGTTTTCTCTTTATCGCTTACCTTTTCCAGGTGTTTCATCCCTTCCATATTCAACCCGGACGAGAGTTTGGATAATAGTTTCAGATCGATCTTTCCCAGGATATTAAATAATGTATAGGCTCCTCCCTGTTCGACACACATAATAAACTCGGTTATCTCCCCCTGCTTCTCACGGGTGAACATCCGGATATATTGTGCTCCGTCGGAAAAGGTCATCAGTTCGTCATACGCTCCCCAGTTCTTTTCCAAGGTATTCTTTTCATTCACCTGCAGGGTGAGCCCCTCTACGATATTTATCTTATCAATGTTTTTTACAAGTTCTTTGAACTCTTCATCGCTCTCATCATTCACCAGGGAGGCAAATTGCAGCATTTTGCCTGAGATGCTTATCTTCGCCACCTCTTTTTTCGACCCACTGATATCTTTCAGGAAATCGTTGACGAAGTCCTGCGCGTATATTTGCGTCGATAATGCCAATAGGCAACTGATTAGTAGTAGTCTCATGATCTTATTGGGTATTAATATTTACATAATCATTGATGACATCTATTTTACACAGGTTCTTTTGCGTCATCTCTTCCGCTTCGTTTATCTTCTCCGATGTGAAATAGAGCATTTCTTTCACTTTCTCCAAGGCTTGTTGCGCTTCGGTATAGGTCATCTCATTTTCATTTATTACAAACTCTTCTTTTGTTGGAAGACTGAAATATAGAATCAACATGGCGGCAACGGAGACGGCAGCGAATAAGAGGGAACGCAGAGGGGTTATCTTATATCTGCGAGCCGATCCGGTCGCTTCTGTCATTGTATTTTCTTCCGATTCGATAGCTGCCAATATCCGGGAATCGAAATCGTCACTTAATTTAGTCGATGTTATGCCGTATGTGCCTGCAAACCATTTCCGGTGTTGTTCCAGTGCTTCCGGCAGGTCTGTGTGCGTGGAAAAGAAACGTTTCAATTCGCGCTCTTCTTCTATGGAAGTATCTCCACACCAATACCTGTCCAACAAGTTTTCTATTCTGTTATAGTCCATATTGTTCGATCTTTAGATATATTTCTTTGATTTTCTGTCTGGCACGGAAGAGGTTGGTCTTCACCTGGCTTTCCGTCAGATTCATTTGTTGTGCTATTTCCTGATAAGATAACTCTTCGACTTCCCGTAAGCGGATAAGCTCCTGTTGTCGTTCGGGCAACATCCGTATTGCCGACCAGACCAGCGTCTTTTCATCTGTCTTTTCCAACCTTTCCAAAGGATGTAATGATTCAGAAGCCAGGTAATTGGCGAGCGTCATATCCACCCTGTTCCCTTGTGAATTCGCTTGCCTGATCTTGTCGACAGCCATGTTTCGGGTCAAAACCATACTGTATACCTCTATGTTTTCAATATGAGGCCATTCGGTTCTTTTGTCCCACAAACGCATCATAACATCCTGGACGACATCTTCTGCTTCAGTCTCCGATTCTGTTATATAAAGCGCCTTTCTAAATAACTTCTGCTTTAGTGGTAAGATGGTATTTATAAAATATTCTTTCTCCATTTACAAATAAAGGACGGGTGAAACAATCTAAAGTTTCATATGGTTTTATCTTTTTCCAAAATAAGAAGCTGTTTTACAAATATAAGTGAAAGGGTTAAGAATAAAAACTTTCAGTATTCAACTATTTATATTCAACCAAAAAATACTACCTTTGCCGATTATTTAGAAAACAAGATTTATATGATAAAGGTTACTTTTCCGGACGGATCCGTAAGAGAATTTGCAAAAGGGACTACTGCGTTGCAGATCGCAGAAAGCATCAGTTCCCGTTTAGCCCAGGAGGTATTGGCAGCCAGCGTAAATGGTGAAACATGGGACCTGACACGTCCTATCGAGGAAGACTCCACCGTGAGACTACTGAAATGGGAAGACGACGAGGCCAAACATGCTTACTGGCATTCGAGCGCTCACCTGATGGCGGAAGCGTTGCAGGAGCTCTATCCGGGGATTAAGTTCGGTATCGGCCCGGCGATTGAAAACGGATTCTATTACGACGTGGATCCGGGAGAAGGCATGACCATCAAAGAGGGCGACTTCCCCACTATCGAAGCCAAGATGGCTGAACTGATCGCCCGCAAAGAAGAGATCAAACGCAGTGATATCGCTAAAACCGACGCCATGAAGATGTTTGGCGACCGGGGCGAAACCTATAAAACAGAATTGATCGGCGAACTGGAAGACGGTACGATCACCACCTATACACAAGGTGCTTTTACGGATCTTTGCCGGGGACCGCACCTTCCGAACACCTCGTATATCAAAGCAGCTAAAATACTGAATGTAGCCGGTGCCTATTGGCGGGGCGACGAAAAGCGCAAGCAGTTGGTACGTCTCTACGGTATCACCTTCCCCAAGAAGAAGATGCTCGACGAATACTTAGTATTATTGGAAGAGGCTAAAAAACGCGACCACCGCAAGATCGGACGAGAACTGGAATTGTTTGCCTTCTCGCAGAATGTGGGTGCCGGGCTTCCTTTGTGGTTGCCTCGCGGAACACAGTTGCGCCTGAAACTGGAAGACTTCCTGAAACGCATTCAGAAGAAATATGGCTACCAGCAGGTGATGACGCCGCATATCGGCGGGAAGAACCTATATATGACCTCCGGCCACTACGAAAAATATGGCAAGGACTCATTCCAGCCGATCCACACCCCGCAGGAAGGGGAAGAGTTTCTGTTGAAACCGATGAACTGTCCGCACCATTGCGAAATATTCAAGCTCACGCCGCACTCTTACAAAGACCTGCCTATCCGTTACGCGGAATTCGGAACGGTCTATCGCTACGAGCAGAGCGGTGAGTTGCACGGGCTGACCCGCGTACGTGGTTTCACCCAGGACGATGCCCACCTGTTCTGTCGCCCGGATCAGTTGAAAGATGAGTTCTTGAAAGTAATGGATATCATTTCCATTATCTTCAAAGCACTCGACTTTGAAAACTTCGAGGCACAGATCTCACTGCGCGACCCGAATAACACAGAAAAATATATCGGCTCGGACGAGAACTGGGAAAAGGCGGAACGCGCCATTATTGAAGCCTGCGAAGAAAAAGGACTGCCGGCACGCGTGGAACTGGGCGAAGCTGCCTTCTACGGACCGAAGCTCGACTTTATGGTGAAAGACGCCTTGGGACGCCGTTGGCAATTGGGGACTATCCAGGTAGACTATAACCTGCCCGAACGCTTCGAACTGGAATATACCGGTGAAGATAATAAGAAACACCGTCCGGTTATGATCCACCGCGCTCCGTTCGGATCGATGGAACGTTTCGTAGCGGTATTGATCGAGCATACGGGTGGTAAATTCCCGTTATGGCTGACACCCGACCAGGTGGCGATCCTGCCGATCAGCGAGAAGTTCAACGACTACGCCTGGGAGATTGCCCGCGAATTGGAAGAGTCGGATATCCGCGTGGTCGTAGACGATCGCAACGAAAAGGTAGGCCGCAAAATCCGTGATAATGAGCTGAAAAGGATCCCTTATATGCTGATTGTCGGAGAGAAAGAAATGGAAAATCGCGAGGTTTCTGTAAGAAAACAGGGCGAAGGTGATAAAGGTTCGATGAAAATTACTACATTTGCAGCGCTTTTGACTGAAGAAGTAGAAGAAATGATGAATCGCTGGCAAAGGTCGACTGCTATAAACAACTAATAACGAGGAGAATAAAACTTTTTAATGAGGAGAGAAATTCCCAGGAGAGAAAGTCCGAAAGACCAGTACAAGATCAACGAGCGCATTCGTGCCCGTGAAGTACGTTTGGTAGGTGACAATGTGGAGCAAGGAGTATATCCGATCTTTCAGGCGCTGAAAATGGCGGAAGAGCGTGAGCTTGACCTTGTGGAAATATCACCGAATGCTGTGCCCCCCGTTTGTAAGATCATTGATTACCAGAAGTTTCTTTATCAACAAAAGAAGAAACAGAAGGAACAGAAAGCGAAATCGGTCAAGGTGATTGTAAAAGAGATCCGTTTCGGACCGCAGACCGACGATCATGACTACAACTTCAAACTGAAACATGCCAAAGGATTCCTTCAGGAGGGAGCCAAGGTAAAGGCATACGTTTTTTTCAAGGGACGGTCGATCCTGTTTAAAGAGCAGGGAGAAGTATTATTGCTTCGTTTCGCCAACGACCTGGAAGAATTCGGTAAAGTGGAACAGTTGCCTGTATTGGAAGGAAAGCGCATGATCATCATGCTTTCGCCGAAGAAAGCTGCTGCTGCACCTGCTGCTGCCAAGCCAAAAGTGATCAAGAAACCGTCTGAGGAAAGCCCCAAAGAAGAAAACGGCGACAACGAGGCGGAAAAAGAATAAAACAAAAAGATCCACAGTGGATCTTTACTATAAACATTAAATAAATAAAAGCAAAATGCCTAAGATGAAGACTATCTCCGGTGCCAAAAAGAGGTTCGCCCTTACCGGAACAGGAAAAATCAAAAGAAAACACGCTTTCAAAAGTCATATTCTGACCAAGAAGACGAAAAAACAAAAGAGAAACCTGACCCATATCGGTGTGGTTGCTCCGGCGGATGTAAACAACGTGAAGCAAATGCTTTGCCTGAAGTAATCTTCCAAAAAGCGAGTTTAGAAAAAAGATTTTTATTAACCGAATGCATTAGCCTGAAAGACCATCCTTGAAAAGATGGCGCTAACATTCAAAAACAGATTAGAATTATGCCTAGATCAGTGAATCATGTTGCTTCAAGAGCAAAAAGAAAACGGATTTTAAAGCTTACCAGGGGTTACTATGGCGCACGTAAAAACGTATGGACCGTAGCAAAAAACACTTGGGAAAAGGGATTAACCTACGCATTCCGTGACCGTCGTAACAAGAAACGTTCATTCCGCGCACTGTGGATCCAACGTATCAACGCGGCTGCACGTCAGGAAGGAATGTCTTACTCCCGTTTGATGGGCGCATTACATGCCAATGGGATCGAAATCAACCGCAAAGTGTTGGCCGACCTGGCAGTAAACCACCCGGAAGCATTCAAAGCAATTGTGGATAAAGTAAAGTAAATGTCATAACTTTATGAAACCCGAAGGAGTCTCTTTTAAACAAAGAGGCTCCTTTTTCTGTTATATAACAAAGAAATTGACCGACGAATATTTGGTAGTGTCGCTACCATTATGTATATTTGTCTTAAGAAAAAAACAAGAGGAGTTAAGCCGCACTTTTTCGATTGGGAAACTCATCAAGTTTATTTCAATTCCGAGACATCGCTCTCGTTGCCAATGGCGGGCCGCGCCCTTCGGGGTATGCTTAGCACAGCGGATTACAAAGGCGACGAAGCACTCAAATCCTGTCATACGGAGTTTGTTCATATCCATGAGTGCGGCTTTCTTTATACAAAGAGGTGTTCCGAAAGGAATGCCTCTTTTGCTTTCGGGGCTGATCTTTTTCGGAGGCTTGTCGAAGAAAACCTATTTCGAGCCATGCATAAACCAGCTGAAATATGTACCTTTGTTCATTATAAGCATTTTAGAAAAAAGACATACCAACAGACAATGATAGATAATAATGGCTTAAAACAAGTCTGGAAAGTGCCTGAGCCCACGCTTCGTAGGCTACCTTGGTATTTGGCTTTTGTGAAACTCCTCAAGGGAAGAGGGGAGACTTTTGTTTCTTCTACCCAAATAGCAAAAGAGATCAGCGTCGATGCCAGTCAGGTGGCCAAAGATCTTTCATACGTAAAACTCTCAGGAAAAACGCGGGTGGGTTACGAAATCCAGTCATTAATAGATGTTTTAGAAGACTTCCTGGGCTTTACGGCTCAACACAAAGCCTGCATTTTCGGCGTCGGAAGCCTGGGGGGAGCCCTATTGCACGACTCGGGATTGAAACAATACGGTGTGGAAATCGTGGCAGGCTTCGACAGCAAAGAGGAAATGGCGGGACGGATCACCAACGGCATCCCGGTGTATCATATCCGTGAGTTCATGGAAAAACAAAAGACGCTGAATGCCACCATCGCTATTCTCACCGTCCCGGTCGAGAATGCCCAGGAGATTACCGACCAGGTGATAGCCGGAGGCATCAAAGCGATTTGGAACTTTACCCCCTTCCGCATACGCGTCCCGGAACATATCGTGGTACAAAACACCTCCATGTACGCCCATTTAGCGGTGATGTACAACCGATTAAACTCGCTCAATCAATAGACTTATGAAAATTATTGCGGTCGGAATGAATTATGCTTCTCACAATAAAGAGATGCATCATTCGTTAGAATTAGCAGAGCCCACAATCTTTATGAAAGCGGATTCGTCGTTGCTCAAAGATGGAAAACCGTTCTTTATTCCCGATTTTTCATCGCAGGTAGAGTACGAAACGGAGCTGGTCGTCAGGATCAACAGGCTCGGTAAGAATATCGCCGAACGCTTTGCGTCCCGCTATTACGACAAAGTAACGGTAGGAATCGATTTTACGGCACGCGACCTGCAACGTGATTTTCGCGCCAAAGGGCTGCCGTGGGAATTGAGTAAGGCTTTCGATCATTCGGCTGTTATCGGGGAGTTCGTTCCTCTTTCAGAGGCAGGAGATATCAATAACCTCTCCTTCCACCTGGAGATAAACGGGAATACCGTGCAATCGGGCAACACCTCGGATATGCTTTTTAAGGTAGACCGGCTGATTGCATACGTGAGTCGTTTTATGACACTGAAGATAGGCGATTTGCTTTATACGGGAACTCCGGCAGGTGTCGGTTCGGTACGAATAGATGATCATCTGACCGGATGGCTTGGCGACAAGAAATTGTTGGATTTCCATGTGAAATAAATTTATTGATGAAGCGTACGTTATACATAGCTATCCTTTTGTGTGTTGCCGGACTATTTGCCCGGGCAGCAGCGACAGATTATGCTCCTGTTTCCAAATTGAATGAAGGGAAATGGGTAAAGATCGAGATCGAAGAGACGGGTATATGCAAACTCACCTACGACGATCTGAAGAAAATGGGATTCAGTGCCCCCGAAAAGGTGGGTGTGTATGGCTATGGCGGCTGGCCTTTGCAGGAAGATTTCACCAAACCCTGGCACGACGACCTGCCGGCCGTACCGGTTTGGCGGGGAAACAGCTTCATTCTTTTCTACGGACGGGGCGTGACACGATGGGAATACAGCACAAAAAATAGACAATTTGAGCATACCAACAACCCCTACTCTACCAAAGGATATTACTTCCTGAGCGACGTTTCCGAACCGAAGGAGATGGAAACCGATCCTGGGAAAGCGAACAATACAGGGAGAGTTATAGAAACATTCGATGATTATTCTGTGCATGAGCGCGATCTGGTGTCTGTGAACCAGTCGGGTCGTGAGCTGTTCGGCGAATCTCTGCGCGGAACAAGCCGCACCATCGACTTCTCCATCCCGGGTATCACCCACGACGAGGCGAAAGTGACGATGCGCGCTATTGCCCGCACAAACAAAGAAACGGGTGTTTACACGATGGTAGTCAACGGAAATACAACGTTTTCTGCCGAAATAGGTTCCGATAGCAGCACCTACACAAGAGCAGTAGAAGGAATAATCAACGACACCTGGGAAGGAGACAAAACGGAAAAGATCAAAGTAGAAGTCTCCTACGATCACTCGAGCCACGAGAACTGCCACCTGGATTATATCCGTCTGCAGGTGAAGCGACTATTACAGCCTTACGGCGCATACACTTTGTTTCGCAGTCTGGAGTCAGTCGGAATGGATTCCCGTTTTATGATCCAGGGAGCTGATGCCAACTCGCTGGTATTCGACGTAACAGACCCGGCCGATGTAAAATTGATGCAGACATCCCTCAACGGTTCCGAGCTCTCGTTTGCCATCGAAAGCGGCTCTTTGCGCGAATTCGCACTGGTGCAAACGAACAACAACGGATTTATCGTCCCGCAAAAAACAGGAGATGTGGCCAATCAAAACCTGCATAGCCTGGCAGATACCGAAATGATTATTATCACCCTCCCCTTCCTCCGCGAACAGGCAGAGCGTCTGGCCGACGCGCATAGAGCAAATGGTCTCTCGGTTGAAGTGGTGATTGCCCAGGATATCTACAACGAATTTTCAAGTGGAACACCCGATGCCAGCGCCTATCGCCGATTGATGAAAATGCTTTATGACCAGGCAACTGAAGATAAAAAGCCTAAATACCTATTGCTCTTCGGAGATGGGATATACGACAACCGGGGCATTGTGGCAGAGGTAAAGAGCGCTTTCCCTGCGGAAGAGATACACAATCGCCTATTGCTCACCTATCAATCCATAAACTCCCTCGATATCAACTCGTATGTAACGGATGATTATTTCGGCATCCTCCAGGATCAGGAGGCCATAATCTCTTCCATAGACGACTCGCTTACCTACTGGAAAATGGATATCGGCATCGGACGTTTGCCGGTTCGCACGCAATCGGAAGCCTATTATGCCGTGGAAAAGATCATCAACTACATGAATAATAAAGAGACCGGTATCTGGAAAAACAGTATCGCTTTAGTAGCAGATGATGGGAATGTGTCCGACGGATTCACTACGCGCCACCTGGTGCAAACAGAAAGTATTGCCACACACATGGAAAGCTACCGGCCGGAATTCCACTTAAACAAGCTCTATTTTGATGCCTATAAGAAAGACAAAGCCTCCTCCCCGGCGACCTATCCGGAGGTGCGTAAGCGTCTATTGGATCTGTTTAAGACGGGGTTACTGGCGGTCAACTACGTTGGCCACGGAGACACCCAGGCATGGAGCGATGAAAAAATACTGATCGAATCGGATATCAATACCGCCAGCTACAAACATTTGCCCTTATGGGTCACAGCTACCTGCGACTTCACCCGATTCGATGCGGTCGCCACCTCGGCCGGCGAACAGGTATTCCTGAACCGTACCAGCGGTGGTATCGGGCTATTCACCACCACGCGCGTTGTCTTGTCCCGGGAAAATGGCCCTCTCAACAAAGCATTATTCGAAAATCTTTTCCCAAAAGGAGACAAGCAAAAGCTCGCTTTAGGCGAAGTTATGCGATTGACAAAAAACAGCCTCAACGACAGAAACCGCCTCAACTTCATCCTGATCGGCGACCCGGCCATGAAATTGTCCTATCCGGATCTGTCCATGAAAATAACAACGATAAACGGCAACCCTGTCGGCAACGAACCGGAGACACTACGTGCCTATGACCAGGTCGTGATCGAAGGGGAGATCGTTGACTACGACAACCAACCCGTTACCGACTTCCAAGGATCTGCCTATTTCACCTTCTTCGACAGTAAAGCGAATAGGGTAACGCTGAACAATAACAATTCAAATTTCGACACAAGGGAATTTACGGAATACGCTAATATACTCCACACAGGAAATGCTCAGGTAGAGAACGGACGTTTCCGTTTCTCTTTCCAATTGACCGATAAGATCTCCTACTCCAATGATTTTGGGAAAATGAACTTATACGCTTTGGACGAAACAACCGGCACCGAGGCCAACGGCAACTTCTCCTACTTCAAGCTGGGCGGCACCAATCCCAATAAACCGGAAGACAACGAGGGTCCGGAGATCCGTTCGCTTTATCTGAACGACTCCACTTTCGTAAGCGGAGACAAGGTAAATCCCGCTCCCCTGTTCGTGGCCAATGTGTGGGATCAAAGCGGTATCAATGTAAGCAACAATACCGTTGGGCAGGATATCATGCTGATTATCGATGGTAATTCTTCCCTGAGTTATTCATTGAATAACTACTTCGAAAACATTTCCGGCCATGAAGGAGAGGTGCGGATCGTATTCCCTATCCCCGAATTATCGGAAGGAGAACACACCGCCGAGTTTATGATATGGGATATCCATAGCAACTCCACACGCGATACGATCACATTCATCGTAGAAAAAGGATTGAAACCCGATCTGATCGAAATAAACGCGACTCCCAACCCGGCACGCGAACGCGTCGAGTTCCGCCTTGACCACAACCGCCCGGAGACGCTGATGACCGTATCGCTCTATGTATACGACACCGCTGGTCGCCTGCGCTGGCAACATCAGGAACAAGGTTCTTCGGAACTGTTCAAGTCCTATGTCGTGAGTTGGGATATGGTGGGCAACGACGGCGCACGGCTTCGTCCCGGTGTCTACATCTACAAAGCAGCCATCCAAACCAATTACTCCAAAGAGGCGACAAAAGGCAATAAATTAATTGTACTCGGACAATAAAGCTGCCATAAAACAGTTATTATAGTACGTTTAGCACCCGGTGTTAGATCTAACTGTCGGCTAACATATCAACAAATAAGTTATATATGATGAAAATTTCTCGCATAGGTATTGGTTTGATGATCATTCTTCTGACTATTCCGTTCGTCTATCTTCAAGCCGAAGGAGATGATATTAAAACAAAGTTTGCTCCTGTCTATACAGCTATACCCTCCCTTTCCATTGCTCCCGATGCCCGTGGTGGCGCTTTGGGTGATAACGGGGTGGCGACCACTCCGGATATCAACTCGCAATACTGGAATCCGGCTAAATATGCTTTCAATTACAGCAAAGCCGGGGTATCCCTTTCGTATACCCCCTGGTTGCGCAAGCTGGTAAACGACGTTGGTCTGGCTTATCTTTCCGGCTTCTATAAGATCGGCGACAGCGACCTGCAGGCAATCGGTGGTTCTATCCGCTATTTCTCATTGGGTGAGGTAAACGATACACAGGGAGAGATCGGTGGTATACCGGCGATTATCAATCCGTATGAAATGGCTGTCGACGTGAGCTACAGCCGTATGCTGTCTGAGTCCTACTCCATGGCCGTTGCTTTGCGCTATATCCGTTCCGACATGAACGCGCAATCAACCGACGACATGTCGCCCGCCAATGGTTTCGCTGCCGACGTTTCCGGTTACCTGGAGAAATATGTGATGCTGGGATACAGCGAAAGCCTTTGGAGTTTCGGGTTTAACATCTCGAACATCGGTACGAAAATCACCTACGACGGAGGGCATACCAATAAATTCCTTCCTGCCAAATTGCAGATCGGTACCGGGCTGCTCTATCCTTTGGACGACTTCAATACGATCGGATTCTATGTAGACCTGAGCAAATACCTCGTACCCTCGATGCCTATCCTGTCCGGTAACCCCAGCCAGGAAGAGATCGAACAGTACGACAAAGACAAGGTCGAATATGAAAATATGGGATCGATCAAAGGGGTATTCAAATCGTTCCATGACTCCCCCCAGGGATTCAGTGGCGAGATGAAAGAGGTCATGGCTTCGTTCGGGGTGGAATATGGATACAACGACCAGTTCTTCCTACGGGGAGGTTATTACTATGAAAACGAAAACATGGGTAACCGTCAATACTTCTCCCTGGGAGCCGGATTCAAGATGAGCGTTTTCCAATTGGATGCTGCCTACCTGATCAGTACCGTTCCCAGCAACCCGCTCGACCAAACATTGCGTTTCTCCCTCTCCTTCGATATGGACGGATTACGGAATCTGTTTCGTTAATGGTTAATTATTAATGATTAATTGTTAATTGAATGAAGATTCGTGTAGGGTTTGGATATGATGTGCATGCACTGGTGCCTGACCGTGCTCTGTGGCTGGGAGGCATACAGATAGACCATACGTTGGGACTCAAAGGACATAGCGATGCCGACGTATTGATCCATGCCATCTGCGACGCTCTGTTGGGCGCTGCCAACCTGCGCGACATCGGTTATCACTTTCCCGATACAGCCGGCGAATACAAAGACATCGACAGCAAAATACTCCTGCGCGACACCATGCGTCTTATCCGCGAAGCCGGTTACGAACTGGGCAATATCGACGCGACCATCGCCGCCGAACGCCCCAAGATCAACCCACACATCCCCTCTATAAAACAAACACTGGCGGCTGTTATGGAGGTCGACGAGAACGATATTTCCATCAAAGCCACCACCAGCGAACGCCTCGGGTTCGTCGGCCGGGAAGAGGGCATGGCTGCCTATGCCACCGTATTGATCACGGCACGCTAAGTCCATATTAACTATATAATTCCCTCTATCAGCGCTATCCCAATCCGGGAGTTATCGCTCGCTACGTAATTATTACGAACCCATAGCGAGTTATTGACAGGAATTTTCTCTATTTTTGTCCCTGCGACAAGAAATAAACAACATGAACAATCAATATACCCGAGGTAGTTTGATTCTGATCAATAGCGTACTGTTGTTGATCCTGATCTATTCGTGTGCCAGTATCGGAAGCCCTAATGGGGGACCTTACGACAAAGAACCGCCTAAATATGTATCGAGTACTCCTGCTCCTAATCAGACCAATTTCAAAGGGAAAAAGATAGAAATCCTGTTCGATGAATTGATACAACTGGAGAAACCGGCTGAAAATGTAATCATCACGCCTCCCCAACGGCAGATGCCTGTGATACGGGCAACCGGGAAGAAGGTGTCGGTGGAACTGAAAGATACGATGTTGGAAAGTACGACCTATACATTTGATTTTACCAATTCGATTGTCGACAACAACGAAAAGAATGTATTGGAAAACTACTCGTTTGCCTTCTCTACCGGCGATGTGATTGATACGTTGGAGATCGCCGGGATATTGCTCAACGCGGAGAACCTCGAACCTATGCCGGGCATCACAGTCGGTTTGCACAGCAACCTGGAGGATTCGGCATTTGTAAAAGAAGTCTTTACCCGTACGTCGCGCACCAATGAACGGGGACGGTTTACGATCCGCAATATTGCGACGGGCACCTACCGCCTGTATGCTCTGAATGACATGAGCCGGGATTATAAGTTTGATAACCCGACTGAAGATATTGCCTTTGAGGAGATCCCCATTACCCCGACCTTTGAGTTTGCCGAACGGATGGATACTGTCTGGGTAGACAGCGTAACGGTCGATTCAATCAACCTCGTTCCTTATACCCACTTTCTGCCCGACGATGTGACGCTTTTCCTTTTCAAAGAGAAATTTGAACGGCAGTATATGCTGCGTCCCGAAAGACCGGAAAATCATTTGTTCGCGTTGAAGTTTAATGCGCCGCTCGATACGGTGCCTCTGCCTGTCCCTCTCAATTTTGAACCGGCCGACAGTAGCTGGTATGTGATTCAGACCGCAGACGAAAACCGGACAGCCAATTTCTGGATCACCGATTCGACTGTATGGCCATTGGACACCTTGCAGATGGAACTGACCTACGCGATGAGTGATTCGTTGAACCAATTGGTACCCAAGACCGACACGATCATGGCCACCATGCGTCGCCGTCCGAACGACAATCGCCGCTCGCGCCGGAATGAAGAGGAACCCGAGCCTATTACCTTCCTGGGGATGAGTGCATCCAATGCATCGTCGATGAACCTGCACGATACCCTCTTTGTCACCTTCAACGAGCCGGTTAGAGAGGTGCCGCCCGAGATATTCTGTCTGGATCAAAAAGTCGATACCTTGTGGATGCCGGTCGAATTCGAGATGAAGCCGGATAGCACCAATTCGCTCCGTTATCTGATCGAACGCAAATGGAGTTACGGGGAGGAATACCGCCTGACGGTCGACTCAGCATTGTTGCTCAGTGTCTACGACCGTTGGAACGACACCTATAGCGGCACCTTCAAGTTTAAAACCAGGGAAGAATACGGGCATCTCTATATCAACATACATGGGATCGATTCGAATGCTTTCGTAGAATTATTGGATAAAAGCGATCAACCGGTACGAAAGGCAAAAGTGACCCGTGGAGGTGTACTCTTTATGGATCTGGCTCCGAGCACCTATTATGCCCGCTTGATTGTGGATGAGAACGACAACGGATTATGGGACACCGGGCATTATGCGGAAAAGCGCCAGCCGGAGAAGGTCTATTACTGTCCGAAAGCGATGGAGATCATTGTCAACTGGGAGACAGAGGAAGACTGGTATGTACTCGATACACCGATCGATCAGCAGAAGCCATTGGATATCACCAAGAATAAGCCGAAAGAAAAACAAGAAAGACAAAGAGATCATAGAAATGAAGGAAAAAATAGCTCGTCGTCGCGTAGCGGAGGACTGCCGTTCTAAGACGGTTTTCTGCCTGTTCCTTATTCTCTTCTCAGGCATACTATACACTGCTCATGCGCAATGTCTGAAAAACACAGATGTCTTTACCCCGCGTGAAACGGTGGAATTCGACCTCTATTTCAAATGGGGAATCCTGATGACCAAAGGCGGAAGTGCCTCTATCACGATCAAAGAGGGTGTGTATGAAGGAGTGCCTTCCTGGAACAGCGAATTGTTATTGTGGTCGACCGGCGTGGTCGATAAGGTCTTCCGTATTCGTGATACGATTGAAAATCACATAGGCAAAGTGGATCAACGCCTGTTGTTTGCCACCAAACGCTCCGACGAAGGAGGCTACTACCAGATAGACAACCTGACCTATTCCTACCAGGGCGAAGAGACCCATGTACATGCTTTCCGCCGTAACATAGAACGGGTGAAGGCCGACACGGTATTAGTCGGGGGCAACTGTGTGTTGGATATTCTGGGTGCCCTTATGTATGCCCGTTCTTTCGACTGGAACAAGATGACACAAAGCCAGCACTACCAATTACAGGTAGCGATGGGCAAAACGGTTATCCCTATTAGCTACCGGTATGAAGGGCAACAGATCGTGGAGAAGAACCATGTGAAATACCGCGCCCGCTATTTTATCATCGACATCTTTGACGATGCCTTCACCCAAAGCAAGGAGGCGATGGAGATATGGATTGGCGACGACGCAAACCACCTCCCTGTAAAAGTGAGAGCCAAACTGAAGCTGGGCGCCATGGAAGCCTATTACAGCTCGTCTGCCAACCTGCGCCATCCGTTGAACTGCCGGGTAGAAATACCTAAAAAGTAAAAGAAAGATTCCGCTCTATGAGGTGGCGAAAACAGATCGTTCCGGTTATCTTTGGCATGATATTATGCCTTGTAACCGGCTGTTCCCTGTCCTCAAAAAAGGAAAAGTCCACTGTTTTGCAAGAGGAGACTACGGCGGAAATCATCCCATCCGATACACTTTGTTTATTGTTTGCCGGCGATCTGCTTATTCATACGGCGCTCTATCCCTCCGCCTGGTCGGAAGGGGGCGACAGCAGCTATCGGTTTTCGCTTCCTTTTCGTGATGTCAAAACATATATCTCTTCAGCCGATGTCAGCATCGCCAACCTGGAGGTACCTTTGGGCGGGAAGCCTTATAGTGGCTATCCGATGTTTTCCTCCCCTTCGGAGATAGCGGATGCGGTGAAAGAGACCGGATTCGATATCCTGTTGTTGGCTAATAACCATGCCGTCGACCGGGGACGTAGAGGCTTAGGGCGTACGCTGGACTACCTGGATCGCCTGGGGTTGGAACACACCGGCGCCTTTCGCGACTCGGTAGAGAGAAGCAAGCAATACCCTTTGGTGATCGATCGGAATAATATCCGCGTTGCCCTACTCAATTACACCTATGGAACCAACGGGATACCCGTATCGAAGCCTGCCGTTATCAACCTGATTGACACCCTTCAGATGCGCGAGGATATTCGCAAGGCGCGAGAACAAAAAGCGGATTATATCATTGCTTGCCTGCATTGGGGGTATGAATACCAACGAAAGGAACATGCCGAACAGCGGGAGGTTGCCCATTTCTTGGCCGAAGAGGGGGTCGATCTGATCGTAGGCGGCCACCCGCATGTGGTGCAACCCTATAAGGAGATCACCCGAAAAACGGGAGAGGTCGTGCCGGTGATCTATTCCCTGGGCAATTTTATCTCCAATCAGCAGTGGCGCTATGCCGATGGTGGCATTGTGTTCGATGTGACGTTGATCAAAAAAGAGGATGCATCGCTGGCGGCTTCTTTTGCCTACGAACCAGTTTGGGTGAATCGGTTTCAGACGGAAGACAAAGCGGCGTACCGTCTGATACCCGTCAACCGGTTTTACCATGATCCCGGAAAATACGACCTGGATGCGGAAAGGCGTTATCGCATGGAAGAGTTCTACTTAGACACCCGCCGCCTACTGCCCGATCTTCCTTATAGCGGGTTTTACAATTACCCCTGATTTCTTCCATCTTCACGCTTCACTTTGCACATTTTTAACTGGGAGAATTCTATCGTCGATGCGCTTCGACAGTACTGTCCATGCCCTTCGACAGTACTGTCCATGCGCTTCGACAGTACTGTCGAAGCGCATGGACAGTAAAGAAATGGCAAGGGGCTGACAAAAAAAGAGGCTTTCTCGCTCTGAGAAAACCTCCTTTCTTAGTCATATAATAGCTTTTTACAGAGCCGATTTCACGGGCTGTATAATGAAGGTGAATTCCATATCCTGGTAAGGAATAGTGTATTGGCTCAATGGCAATGCACCCCAGCTGTTCACACAAGCCAGACCCATTTGCACTTTGTCGATACAGAAATTCGTATAATCAATCTGAGGAACTAACTCCGAATGGTTTTGCTCTTTTTCCATTCCGTCGTCGAGCGACTCGATAGAATAATGCAAAGCGGAAGCCGTAAAGGGCGCTTCACTAACAAACTGCAGGCCGTTTCCTCCGCGGTTTGTCTGGTTCCACCAGCGTACATCGGTTTTCGCACCCGTTTCCTGCGGGCGGATATACGAATAGAACTGCTCATCTACCGATTGGCGGTAAATGCCTATATCTGTTACATTGTTACGGTCTGAATAGTTTTCAATCGGTCCGCGTCCATAGAATTGGATATGATCCATCGTCTTTGGCATCTGCATTTGCATACCGAAACGGAACAGATTGGAAACTTTTTCCGATTTGTCGGCCACCATCTGCTGGGTCACCTTGATCGCTCCTTCGTTATTGATCGCATAGGTCAGATAGAGCTTTGCTTTGACCGCTTCCATATCGTATTCCGCTTTGATAACCACCAGGCCATCGACCGTCTCACCCTTCAACGATTTCAACCTCAACCCCGGATTCAACCAGGCACGGTATCTGCGTTGCAGGTTAGCACCCATATCGTTGTCCGTCGGAGCACGCCAGAAGTTCGGTGTCAGTTTACCGCCCTCATTCAGCATCGATTGTCCGTTCACCTCATAGCGCGACAAGAAACCGTCACGACGTCCGAAGTCCATACGGAATGTTTCGCCTTCCACGATCAGGAAGTGATGGTCTCTTTCCACGAGAGTAGCCGGAACCGTTGCGATATGCATCTGTTCCTTATTCTTCAGTTCCATATCCGCTTCTTTGCCTTCACGAACTAATAGCTGATTCTTAGCCACCACATAACCTGCCGGTAGCATGGTTTCCGCCTTTTTCAGTTTGAACGCAATGTTTAACAACAATTCTTTGCAGCCGCAGATACCCTCTGTGGTATAATCAAACTTCAGGTTGCCCTTTTGCTGTGGAGCTACTTTCAGATCATTGATAATGCCCGATTGTACCACTTCGCCATTGGCCAATAACTGCCACTCAGCATAATACCCACCGAGGTCACGGAAGAAGTTTTCATTGTAAACGCTTACCGTTCCGTTGGTCATATCCACCGGAGTTGCCCAGATCGACTGATAAATATGTCCTACTTCATACATATGCGGATTGGGAACCCGGTCGGGGCTGATCAGCCCGTTGTCACAGAAGTTCTTATCGGAAGCATCATACGGATTCCAGTCGCCACCATAGCCATAATAGGAAATGCCATCAGGACGCGTGATACGTAAAGACTGATCGACAAAGTCCCAGATGAAACCACCCTGGAAGTGCGGATACTTACGGATCAGATCCCAGTATTCTTTGAAACCTCCCTGTGAGTTACCCATTGCATGGGCATATTCACATTGGATAAGCGGCTTGGAAGGATTTCTGCTTACATATCTTTCACTTCCTTCATAACCCATATACATCGGGCAATAGACATCCGTAAACTCATTGCCGTGTGCCTGTTCATACTGGCAGGGACGGGAAGGATCTTCTGCTTTAATCCAGGTGTAGCAGGCTTCGAAGTTGGATCCGAAACCGGCTTCGTTACCGAGCGACCAGAATATCACGGAAGGATGGTTGAAGCTACGCTGCACATTACGCTGGTTGCGCTCCATATGTGCCTTGGCATAGGATGGGTTCTTCGCCAATGTGTGTTCGCCGTAACCCATACCGTGTGACTCAATATTGGCCTCAGCCACTACATACAAGCCATACTCATCACAGAGATCATACCAGAGGTTGTTATCCGGATAGTGGCAAGTACGCACCGCATTAATATTAAACTCTTTCATTCGCTTAATATCTTCCAGCATCCGCTCGCGGGAGATCACATATCCGGCATCGGGATCCATCTCATGACGGTTGGCTCCCTTGAAGAGAACAGGCTGCCCATTCACTAAGATCTGTCCACCTTTCTGTTCGATCTTACGGAATCCGACCCGTTGCGGAATCACTTCCAATACTTTATTGCCATCTTTCAATGTAGCAGTCAATGTGTAGAGGTTTGGCGTTTCTGCCGACCATTTTTTTGGATTGGCCACCGCCATGCTTCCGGTCTGTTTGCCGGCACCTTTCACCGTAGCCGAAGCCACTTCGGTTCCCTGGCAATCCGTCAGTTTCAGTTCCACAGTCGCACTGCCTTTCAGGTTGAGCTCATAATTCAATGTCGCATCTTGATAGGCCGCATCCAGATCGGGTGTCAAGCGAATATCCTGAATGTATTTCGGAGTGCGGGCATAGAGGTAGCTATCGCGTCCCACACCACTCAGACGGAAGAAGTCCTGGTCTTCCAGATAGGTACCGTCACACCAGCGGAATACCTGGAAAGCAATCAGGTTCTTACCCGGTTTCAGGTATTTTGTCAGATTGAACTCGGCTTCCAATTTGCTGTCTTCGCTATATCCAACGAATTGACCATTTACCCACAAATAGATATTAGAGGTAACCGAACCGAAATGAGCAAAGATCTCTTTCCCACTCCAGCCTGCCGGAATAACGATTTCTTTACGATAAGAACCTACATGATTGTTTTCCTCCGGGAAGTGAGGAGGATTATTTCTAAACTGATCTCTCCAGGGATAGCCCACATTTACATACAAAGGATCGCCATAGCCGTTGAGTTCCCAGTTGCCCGGAACCGGCATAGTGCCCCAGCCTTTGTCATTGAATCCGACTTTAAAAAAGTCAGTCGGACGCATATTCGAGTCTTTCACCCAGTTGAACTTCCAGATACCATTGAGTGTCATAAAGTTTTCTGACGACTCCTTACAGCCTTTTTGAGCGGCTTCTGCCGACTCATAGGCAAAATAATTCGTGTGCATCGGTGCACGGTTGACCTGATTGACAGTCGGGTCGAGCCATTCATTCTTTTGTGCAAAAGTGGTTACCGCCAACAGGGAGCAACCACAAAGCAATAAACATTTAAAATTCATATGTGTATAATGATTATAGAGTTAATAATGATCCCAAGGACAACGCCTTGGGATCATTACAAAGAATTATCTAAACTCAGGTTTATTCCATCCATTTCTGCCACTTCACCTCATCGTTCCAGCCGGCTGTCACCATCGTTTCGATGAACTGCATTCCCCGCAGGCCATCGTAAACATTCGGGAAGTCAAGCATGTCTTTGGTAGGCTCTTCGCCCATCTGCTTGGCCATTACGGTAAGTGTAAAGTTGCGGTATATATTGGCAAAGGCTTCAATAAAGCCTTCCGGATGTCCGGCGGGAGTACGGGTATCCCATAAGGCTTCGGGGCCTAAATAGGTATTATTGCCCACATGGATCACCTCTTCCGGCTTGTTGCCCCATTTCACGATCAAGCGATTCGGATCCATCTGATGCCAATCCAATCCACCTTTTTCGCCATAGACACGGAGACGGATATTGTTAGCTTCACCAATCGCGATCTGAGAAGCGGTCAGGGTCGCTTTCGCCCCGCCGTCTAAACGCAGGAAGGCAGCTCCGTCGTCGTCGATCGGACGTCCGGGCACAAAGGTATTCAGTTCGGCACAGAGCTCCGTCACCTGCTGTCCGGTGACATATTCCGTCAGATGCCAGGCATGGGTACCGATATCGCCGATACAACCGGCTTTCCCCGATAGTTTCGGGTCTGTACGCCAACCGGCATTATTACCACTCTGCAATTCGATCCGCTCCGACAACCAGCCCTGTGGATACTCCACATAGACGCGGCGCAGCTTGCCCAGTTCACCTTTGGCAATACGTGCTTTCATCTCTTTCACGGCCGGATAGCCGGTATACACATGAGTCAGGGCAAACACCAGGCCGGTCTCTTCCACCTTGTCACGCAACAATTTCGCCTCTTCCAACGAAAAGGTCATCGGCTTATCGAGCACCACATGCATCCCCCTTTCCAAGGCCATCATGGCGGGTTCAAAATGAAGGTGATTCGGCGTGACAATCACGACAAAATCCATTCGTTCGTCGGCAGGCAAAGCCATCTCCTTATCGAACATTTCCTGATACGTATTGTAAATACGATCTTCCGGTAGGAAGTAAGAGAGACCGGAACTTTTGTTCACCTCCGGATTGGTACTAAAACATCCACATACTAACTCTACATGATTCTCCATGAGGGCCGCTCTGACGTGAATAGCTCCGATAAAACCGGTCTTTCCACCGCCTATCATGCCCATTCTTAGCTTTCTTCTCTTCATAATATGTTTTTCAATTTAACTATTAGACAGTAAGTTTCCAATAAAAGAAAATAAAACCTGGAATACCTGGCTCAAAGATACCTTTTTTTTCATATCTGCCAATTGAAAGTCAAGTGCAGAAAGCTTCTGAAATCGTAAAGAAAATTAAAAAATGCCGCGCGACGCCTTTCAGGGTTCATACAAACGCAAACGGCTGCGCAAGGCATAAACCTCCGCACGGTGGGATTCCATCCGGTCGAGGAAAAGGGCTGGACAGATGTATGCAAGGAGGATCCGTCGCTCGAATCAGGTCTGAATATGGTCGACGGAAAAATTGTTTGCGAAGCAGTAGCCAAAGCTTTCGGATTGGAGTATCATTCGTAGGATTTCTAAAAAGCACCTGAAGAAAACGTCCAATCACCCGGATCGTATTATATTTGTGGTGAAAGAACAGCGTATGGCTGTTTTTGTCGAAACAAAAAACAAGAACAACAGATGAAATTACTCTTCTTTGATTTGGAGACGACCGGGATAAAATACTGGCGTAACGGGATACACCAGATAAGCGGCGAAGTGGTTATTGACGGCGAAACGAAAGAATCTTTCAACTTTAAAGTACAGCCACATCCGAAATGTGACATAGAGGAGGATGCCCTTAAGGTATGCAATGTAACGCGCGAACAGATCATGGCTTATCCTCCCATGCGCGAAGTTTATGCGCAACTGATCAATATGCTGGGGAAATATGTCGACAAGTACGACCGAAAAGACAAGTTCTTCCTGGTAGGCTACAACAATGCTTCCTTCGACAACTACTTCCTGAAGGCCTTCTTTGTACAGAATGACGATCAGTTTTTCTATTCCTGGTTTTGGGTAAACTCTATCGATATCATGGTGTTGGCCACTCACCACCTGATGGAAGAGCGATGCCTGATGCCTGATTTCAAGTTGGAAACCGTCGCCCGTAAGCTGGGCATCGAACCCGATGTGGATCGTTTGCACGATGCGGCATACGACATCGAGCTAACGAAGATGGTCTACCATAAACTGGGGAAATGGTAAACAGATCGGAAACATATCGGTTTACACAAAAAATATGCGCTTTATTCCTGTTCCTCTTCCTGGGAAGCGTCGTACTCTTTGCCCAAGAGAAAGATCGTCCACGCGAAGGCGAAGGCATATATGCTTTTCTTCGGCGAAATAACCGCTCAGGGGCAACTTATCAAAAAGAGTTCCTGGAGCTCAACAAAGGGAAGTTCGGCAAGAACCAATCCCTATTAAAAGGCGTAGAATACACGCTCCCTCCCCTCAAAGAAGGCGAGGCAGCACCATCGACTGCAACGTCTGCGCCAATCATCAAACTGCGTGAGCCTTTGTTTGGAAAGGCATTGGAAGAATATGAAGTTATATCCGATGAACTAAAAGGGGCGACCTTCTATGTCGTTTCCGGTCATGGCGGGCCTGATCCGGGTGCGATCGGGAAGAAGGGGAAACAGGAGTTGCATGAGGATGAGTATGCATACGACATTGCCTTGCGTCTTGCCCGCAACCTGATGATGCGGGGTGCCAAGGCACATATAATTATTCAGGACGCCAAAGACGGCATACGCAATGAAACCATCCTGAAGAACAGTAAAACAGAGACCTGCATGGGCGATCCGATTCCGCTTCGACAGGTCGAACGCCTGAAGCAACGTTGCGAGAAAATCAACGAACTCTATAAAAAAGAAAAGCCCGCGTATGCCCGGGCTATCTTCATTCATATCGACAGCCGCTCTATCCATAAGCAGCTGGATGTCTTCTTCTACCATTCACATACCGAAGCCAGTCGCCGGTTGGCACAGACCATGCGGCAAACTTTTTCCGACAAATACCGCCAGCACCAGCCGCAAAGAGGCTTTTCGGGGACAGTCGAACAACGCAACCTGTATGTCCTCAAAGAGGCTACCCCCGTAGCCTTGTATGTGGAACTGGGAAATATCCAAAACAGCGCCGACCAGGAACGCTTCCTATCGGTTAATAACCGCGACGCATTAGCCAAATGGCTGTGCGAAGGATTTATAGCGGATTATAAGAAGTGAATGCAAGAAAATCAGGGGATCAGTCCAAACCGCAAGCCCAACGCATGCGTAATGTTCAAGAAGGTTGACAGTTGCATATCTGTTTCACCACGTTCCAATAAAACGATATATTCTCTTTTCTTACCAATCATCTCTGCTAATTGCTTTTGCGTGATTTTGTTCTTTTTACGCGCCTCTTTCAACAATTCAGCGTAGTACCAGGCCTCTGCTTTGCCTTCGAACTCTTTCCGCGTAGAGCTTCCCGGCTTGCCATAAGCCTCTTCAAGCATATCATCCGCCACAGCCAATTTTGCTAATTTCGTTTCATCTAAATTCATCTCCTACCCCTCCATTTTCTTTATAATTGAATATGCCTTTTCAATCTCTTTTTTGTACTGTTTGGTATCTTTCTTTACAAATAAATTGAGTAAAACGACCCGCCTTGCCTCCATAAAACTACTCGTTTCAACAGCTATTAAGATCGTTCTATATTCATTATTTCCGAGAGTAATCCGGGCTTCATACAATTCAGTTGGCGGTAGCTTTTTTACAAATTTCTCGCTCACCACATATTGAGTTTGTATGATATGTATCACATAAGAATACTTTTCCCGAACCTTAACGTCTAAGTTCTTGAAATACTCCTCGAACTCATCAGAAAAGATAACTTTTCGAATCGATTTTGGTTCTCGTTCTACCATACAAAAGTAATAAATTTATTACTATTTCGCAAGAAAAGTGTACTACATTGTGATTTAAAACTCAATCAGCAATCGTTTAGGCTACTTCTTGTCACAAATTCGGATTGATCTGCTTCCAAGCTTCTATGGAAGGGATGACGTTGGAATGGATGAGTTCGTCTCTGAGGGCGCAGAGATGACTATAACTCTGTTCCAGTGCTTGCTGCTCCTCCGCTGTTCCTTTCAATGATTGGAGATGCACGCCGTTGGCATCCAATGTCGTCTCCATGGCCATCATGATGTGTGAAAACTGCTCGTTGGAGACATAAGCACCTACCGGCCAGTCGAAGGTTTTACCACCCATGGCCGCCTCAATCATTTCCAATGACAGATAGGACGGACTCTGGAAGGAGGAACGCCCACGCAATTCAATAATCCGTTTGCCACCCTGCACCACTCGTTCTTTGATACCTGCCCAGGCATCGGCCGTAAGCGCCGGTGTTCCGATCAATTCGTTCAAAGGCTTGCCATCCACACGTGCCGTTGAGGAGAAGACAGCCATCTGCTCTCCATGCCCGCCATAGGTGCGGCTGTTGGTGATTTTGTCAGGATGAAGGCCGAAGTGTTTAGCCAGTTCATTGCGCAACCGGGTGCTGTCTAAGGCGGCCAGCGTAGAGACCTGCGATGGTTTCAATCCCGAATAGAGCAATACCAATAAACCGGTTATATCCGCCGGATTAAAAATCACCACGACATGTTTCACATCCGGAGCGTATTGCCTGATATCTTTTCCGAATTGAATGGCGATCTCCGCGTTGCCTTTCAACAGGTCTTCGCGCGTCATGCCCTCTTTGCGGGCAGCGCCTCCCGAGGTAATAACATAGCGGCTACCTCTCAAAGCCTCTTCTATCTTATCGGTATAGGTGATATGAACCCCCTTGAATCCGCACTGCAACAATTCTTCCGCAACACCTTCCAGCCCTTTCGCATACGGGTCATACAGACAGATTTCCGACGACAGCCCCATAAGGATAGCCGATTGAGCCATATTGGAACCGATCATACCGGCTGCTCCAACGATTGTAAATTTTTCATTTGTAAGCGTTTTCATATGCTTAATTTTATATGTTGTTATGTATCAGGAAACTTATTGTCTCCCTATAAAATTCAACAATACAGATGGCGGAATTGTTTTAGATGCCATTTTGTCACAGCAACAGCTTTCCCGGAAGAAAAAAAACTCCTTCGCGCGAAAAATCCCGAATTATCATTTTGATATTTCGGCGGGAGAATCTCGCCGAAATGCAAGGAGTATTTTCAAAAAGTCCCGGGAGAAACACTTTTTAACACTTCGGATTGTAAGTAAAACACCCTCATTTAGTTACCAAAAGCCACCCATTTGCTTACAGGTCACTTTGCCTTTTCCCCGGTTTTCAGACCGCAAACAATAATGCCAGAATGGCAGTTGTTCACTATTCCCTGCGAGAAAAAAAATGCTATCGGTGATGATTCCTTATTTGTGTTTTATAAGAAACGACACGTTTGGGGGGGTATTTCATCTTAATTTACATATATTTACCCCAAGAATAGTTGAACAGGGAAAGGAACCACATGAGACACAGTTTATTCTTCATTGCCATTTTGTTATTCGCACAATCGTGCGCCAATCACCCGACTGTTATATCGGAAGATGTGGAGGCGTTATCTTTTGGGGAGATCACAAAGGATAAAAAGATGCCGTCTGCAGACATTATCTCTGAAATACGTTATATCCCATTAGAGACAACCGACAACGCTATGTTGATGGATATTCAAGATATCCGAATAGACTCCGGTTTGTTTTTTATCTTGGACTCTCAACCCGGGCTGTTTGTATTCGACAGCCTGGGAGTTTTTAAAAATACGATTGGTCGCAAAGGAAACGGTCCCGGAGAATATATACATATTTACTCTTTTTACATAGACAGAAACAACAAACAGGTAGGCGTTATGGATAATTACAAACGCAAAACCCTGAAATACGATTATGAAGGAAATTATTTGGGAGAGATCAGTTATGCGGAAGCCATGCTTTTCCCATTTACTACTGAAATGACATCCGATAACATCCTATTATGCCACTACCCCATTCCTTCGGGATATATGGATTCACCTTATGAGTATCAACTTCTTAAAGAGAACGATGAGCAATATGAGATAGTAGAGGACATCGTCAATTACAGGATTAAAAATCCAACGGGTCTAATGAGTGGTTCCAATAAGACCATTTCCTACTCCAAGGAGCGAATGCTTTTCGCGCCCCATTTTTCCACTATGATCTATGCTGTAAAGGGACAGAAAATAGTGCCCGAATATCAGGTCGCAACTTCTAAAGAGGTTGGAGGAGATCTCTTTTTTAAATCAAACGAGGAGAAGGATTACTTTGATTTATCTAAAGAAATGGCTAACCAAAACCTATTCACCGGCATTAACAAAATCATTGAAACCGACCAGTACCTATTGTTATTAACGGAACATCAATACACCTGTATATGGGACAAAGAGCTTAAAAAGGGCATTCGCTTCGATGGGACAGTCAATAATTTGAACTATCATGAGCTCCTGATGGCTTCGTCCTTTCACGCAACAGACAATCATTATGTCATTGGTTATTCCACACCTCCCTATTTTCTTGATAAAAAAGAAGATATCGAGAAAAATACGGACAATAATTTAAAGAAATTGATCGCCGACCTTACCGAAGACAGCAATCCGGTTATCCTCATCTATACGCTGAAAACCAATATTATCGACACCTTCCTCCCAAAGCAATAAGGCTTATTCGGTAAATGTGTATTTGAAAAGATTTTCTAAAAAAACATTATCTTTGGCCTATTATAAGAAGCTGATTTGAATTTTATTGGAGCTTCTAAAAAAAACTCGTATAATGGATAATGAATAAATAGAATGAGAAGACGTGAATTTATTAAAACAGGAGGAATGGTGATGCTTGGATCATTAGCTGCACCCTCGCTATTGGGTGAGACCCTTTCGTCGGGTGCCATCAATCAGGCGGTAAGTATTCCTTATGCCCTGGAGCATTTTGGAGTGACGGAGAGTGATTTGCGAAAAGTGTTAACGGCTGCACTGGAAAAGGGAGGCGATTATGCGGATCTTTTCTTCGAGCATTCGTTCAGTAATAACATCAGTTTGCAGGATGGTGCGGTCAACTCTGCCCATTCAAATATCGATTTTGGGATGGGTGTGCGTGTATTGGCCGGCGATCAGACCGGTTATGCCTACGTGGAAAACGTGACACTGAGCGAAATGCTCACAGCCGCCCGCACAGCCGCCCGTATTGCGACGGGCACGGTCAGTGCCAAAGCGCCGGTCGGCCTGACGGAGAAGACGATCGGCCATAATTATTATCAGGTAAAAACAGCCTGGGATGAGATCGCCATCAAGGAGAAAATGCCTTATCTACAGAAGTTGAATGAGAGAGTCTTCGCTTTAGACAACAGGGTCATCAAGGTGAGTGCAAGCTTAGGCGACAGCACTTCGCATATTCTTTTTGCCAACTCCGAAGGACAGATGTATTACGACTACCGCCCGATGGCAACGATGGTAGCGGTATGCATCATGCAGGATGGCGATAAGGTGGAGAACTCGTATGCTTCGCGCTCGTTCCGCATGGGATCGGAATTCCTGACCGACGAGATCATCGACACGATGGCAAAAGAGGCAGTGACTAAGACATCTATCCTGTTCCAGGCCATCAAGCCGAAGGGAGGCGAGATGCCGGTGGTGATGGGTGCCGGAGGTTCGGGCATCCTGTTGCATGAAGCAATCGGGCATGCCTTTGAAGCCGACTTCAACCGCAAGAACACCTCTATATTCTCCAGCCAGTTGAATAAGAAAATATGTAACGCGAACATCAATGTGGTCGACGACGGCACGATTCCGTTCAACCGCGGATCGGTGAATATCGATGACGATGGGGTAGAGGGACAAAAGACCTATATCGTGCGCGAAGGGGTATTGACCAGCTACCTGCACGACCGCATCAGTGCGAAACATTATGGCATCGCCTCGACGGGCAACGGCCGCCGGGAGTCGTTCCGCCACATGCCGATACCGCGTATGCGCGCCACCTATATGGAGGCGGGTAATGTATCGGAAGAGGAGATCATCTCGACGGTGAAGAAAGGTATTTATGCCGCCAATTTCACCAACGGACAGGTACAGATCGGTGCCGGCGACTTCACCTTCTTTGTGAAAGACGGTTACCTGATCGAAGACGGCAAATTGACACAGCCGATCAAAGATATCAATATCATCGGTAACGGCCCGAAAGCGCTGGCCGACATGACGATGGTAGGCAATAACTATAAGATGGACAACGGCACCTGGAGCTGCGGCAAGGACGGACAGAGCTGTCCGGTGACCTGCGGTATGCCATCGGCCCTTGTAAGTAAACTAACGGTAGGAGGAGAAAGCTAATATGATAACGGAAGAAAATAAGAAATTGGCACAATGGGCGATGGAATATGCCCTGAAGAACGGATGTCAGGCCTCGCGCATCAGTATTTACTATGGATCGAACTCCTCGTTCGAGGTGCGCGACCGCAAGATCGACCGCCTGCAACAGGCATCGGAAAACAGTATGAGTATCCAGTTGTTTGTCGACGGACGTTATGGAAGCTACTCTACCAATCGCTTAGACAAGAAGGAATTGGAAGTATTTATCAAAGGGGGCATCGAGGCAACCCGCTTCCTGGCGGAAGACAAAGCGCGCACCCTACCCAATCCTTCGCGTTATTACAAAGGGGGAGAGCCGGATCTTCAATTGTTTGATGCCCGGTTCGACTCGATAGACCCTGACAGTAAAGTGGAGTTGGCAATGAAAGCCTGTGATGAGATCATGGGAAAAGATTCACGTATTATCTCCGTCAATACCTCATATGGAGATGGGAAAGAGGCCTCTTACCGGGTAACCAGCAATGGTTTTGAAGGGGAGAACAGCTCTTCTTACTTCCACCTGTCGGCCGGTGTCAGCATTCACGGAGAGGGAGAAGCCCGTCCCGAATCCTATTGGTCGGACTCTTCGCTCTATTTCGATACCCTGCAAAAGCAAGGGATAGGGACAACCGCCTTAGAGCGCGTATTGCAAAAGCTGGGGCAACGCAAGGTGGCGTCAGGCAAATACACGATGCTTGTCGATAACCTCAATATCAGCCGGTTGATCTCTCCGCTTCTCAGCGCCATGTATGGATCCGCTATTCAACAGAAGAACTCGTTCCTGTTGGACAAGCTTCAGCAAAAAGTGGTAGGGGAAAACCTCACCTTTATGGACGAACCACACCAGATGCGCTCCTTCGGCGCCCGCTATTTCGACGGGGAAGGTATTGCAACCCAACGCATGCCGATCATTGAAAACGGGGTGTTGAAAACCTATTTCATCGATACCTACAATGCCAATAAGATGGGAGTCGAGCCAACCATATCGGGTCCCTCGATTATCACGATGCCTTTAGGTACGAAAGACAAAGAGGGCATCATCCGAACGATGGACAAAGGGATCTTAGTGACCGGCTTCAATGGCGGAAACAGCAATAGTTCGACCGGCGATTTCTCGTATGGTATCGAAGGTTTTCTGATCGAAAACGGAAAGATTTCGCAACCGGTTTCCGAAATGAATATTACCGGAAATATCCTGACCTTGTGTAACAATATCCTGGAGATAGGAAATGACCCGCGACACAATACAAGCTGGAAAATTCCGTCTATCTTATTTAAGGATGTGGATTTTAGTGGATTGTAGAAAACAATCCACTATCTTTGTCCGCAACACGAAGTATTGTTAAGTAACTATTGCCGTGAGCGACGACCTTCGGTTCAGTCAAAGTCCGGAAGGACTTTCATTTGGATAACCCCGGGTGTCAACCCGGGGTCGTGGATCGCTCCTCTCGCTGAACCCCGAAGTGGGTTCAACCCGCTACGGGGTTGTTTTGCGTGGGATAGACAGCCACCCCGAGCTGCGCCTATGGCTTGCACGGGGTTATCCACATAGAAGTCCTTGCGGACTTTAACTGAACCGAAGGTCGCCGCTCACGGCAATGGTTACTTTGTTAGGTATTAGTACAAAAAAGCTTAAGCAGTGATGAGAAAATTACTTATTCCATTATGCCTGATCCTGGCCTCTCATGGGGCCATCGGGCAGCGAACCTATCAGTTCGAATCACCCAATCGTTTGTTTATTGAAGGGAAAGAGTTGTTTGAGTTGAAAAACTATGCGGGAGCGATCGATAAGCTTCAGGCTTTCAAGCAGCAACCTATCGACACCGACAGTCGCCAGGAGGCCGATTACATGATCGCCTCTGCCTTTTTTCAGCAAGGACGCGGCGAGGCCGAACTGGTATTAAAGGATTTTCTGGACACCTATCCCGACACGCGCCATGCGGATGAGATCAATTATATGATCGGTTCGGTTCACTTTGGGAAAGAAGAGTATCAGAAAGCGCTTTTCTGGCTGCGCGAATCGAACATCGATATGCTCAGCGCGGAACAGCAAGAGGCCTATTCATTCCGCTTAGCCTACTCCTTATTGCAGACAGGCGACAGAGGCACCGCGAAGGGTTACTTCAACCGCATCCGGCAGATAGGTTCTACCTATCGGGAAGCAGCAGCCTATTACGTGGCCTATATCGACTATGCCGAAGCCAATTATGACAGTGCCTTGCAGGAATTTGCCCGCTTACGCAATTTCAAAGCCTACGAAGAACAGTCGCTTTACTATATCACCCAAATCAATTTTATCCAGAATAAATACGAACGTGTCATACAGGAAGGCGAAGAGATGCTCTCTTTATATCCCGGCAATGAAAACAATGCTGAGGTGTATCGCATGCTGGGTAACTCCTATTACAACACAGGCAATGAAGAGAAAGCCATCGATCGCTTGAGTAAATATGTAGCGGCGGCGACCTCTCCCAAACGGGGCGATCTGTATATCCTGGGGGTCTGCTACTTTAACAAAGGAGACCAGAACCAGGCTGTTCGTTCTTTAGGACGCGTGGTGAGCGAAAACGACGAACTGACCCAGAATGCCTACCTCTATCTCGGGCAGGCCTATCTGAAACAAAAGGATAAGAACAATGCCCGAATGGCGTTCGAAGCGGCGGCTACCGCCCCGTTCAACGAGCAGATCCGCGAAGTTGCCCTCTACAATTACGCCCTGCTTATTCACGAAACCAACTTCACTGGGTTTGGCGAATCGGTTTCTATCTTCGAAGATTTCCTGAATGATTTCCCCAATTCCCGTTATGCCGATAAGGTAAACGACTACTTAGTGGAGGTTTATCTGACAACAAAGAACTACGAAGCGGCCTTGACCTCGATCGAAAAGATCAAACAACCGAGCAGTAAGATATTGGAAGCTAAACAGGATATCCTCTTGCAACTCGGTACACAGGCCTTCACAAACGTAAAAACAGACGAGGCGATCCGTTACTTCACGCGGGCAATCGATATGGGGAACCAGAATCCCGAAGCGCGTAACGAGGCCTATTTCTGGCGCGGAGAGTCCTATTATCGTTTGGAACGCTACCAACAATCCATCACGGACTACCGCACCTTTATCAATAACAGCCGTCAACGCAATACGGAAATGTTTGCCCTGGCTCATTACAATATGGCCTACGGCTACTTCAAACAAAAGAATTATCACGAAGCATTGGCAACATTCCGCCAGTACACACAACTGGAACGCAACCAACAGGCCGCCACATACGCCGATGCCTTCAACCGGATCGGCGACTGTCTGTTCCAGAACCGCCAGTTTGCCGAAGCGGAAGCCAACTACAACCGCGCGGCTCAGGCATTGCCTTCAGCCGGTGATTATTCGGTTTATCAGAAGGGATATGTGTTGGGATTGCAGAAAGACTACCGCGGAAAGATTGGAGAAATGGATCGTATCATCCGTGAATTCCCGGAATCTCAGTATGTCGACGATGCCTTATACGAAAAGGGACGCACCTATGTCTTATTGAATGAGCACAGCCAGGCGGTCGCTGCCTTTGAATCTTTGATGAATCAATTCCCCAACAGTAGCTTGTCGCGCAAGGCAGGCGTGCAACTGGGCCTGATCCATTTCAATACAGACCAACCGCAAAAGGCTGCCGATGCCTACAAAAAGGTAATCAGCCGCTACCCGGGAAGCGAAGAGGCTCGTGTGGCATTGAACGACCTGCGTTCGGTTTATATCGAATTGAACGATATCAATGCCTATACACAATATGTGAATTCGCTGGGCGGAAGCGTCCGCATCGAAGTAAGCGAGCAGGATTCACTCACCTACCTGGCTGCCGAACGCCTCTTTATGCGTAACGATTACGACGGAGCACGCCGCAGCCTGACCAACTACCTGCAAACATTCCCGGGTGGAGCCTTCAGCTCGAATGCCAACTATTACCTGGGGAATATTGCTTTCAGAAACAAAGAATACAACGAGGCTCACAGCTTTTTCACCCGTGTGTTGGATAGCGGCGATACCAATTTCCGCGAAGAATCGCTTGCCCGCAAGGCAGAGATCGAGTATATCGGCGAACGGTATGGCGATGCCCTGGAAACATTCAAGCAACTGCAACTCTTTGCCGAGAATCCGGTCAATAAAGAGGCTGCCAAGGTGGGTGTGATGCGTTCGGCTTATTACACCAACCAATCGCAGGATGCCCTGTTTGCCGCCAACGAACTGTTGAAAGACGGTAAGCTCTCGCCCGAACTAATTGCCGAAGCGCGCTACATTCGTGCCAAATCCAATCTGAAAGCAGGCAAAGCGACAGCCGCCATGGACGACCTCCGCGAGGTAAGCCGCGATACCCGTACCGCCTACGGAGCAGAAGCCAAATACCTGTTGGCACAGCTCTATTACGACACTAACGAAGACGCGAAAGCCATCGAACTATTGGATGATTTTGCCACAAACGGCACTCCGCACCAATACTGGTTGGCGCGTGGATTTATCCTTTGGGCTGACATCTATATCCGCCAGGGCGACAACGTGCAGGCACGGGTCTACCTGAACAGCTTAAATAATAATTACAAAGGCAATGACGATATTGCCGGCATGATAGAAGATCGTTTACAAAAAATCAAAGAGTAAGAGGATGAAAACAACGAAGTATATAAAAGCCATTGGTGCCATCGCATTTGTATTGGCTTCATTCCATGCAAACGCCCAGGAAGAGGTAAACCTCAGCCGGGAAATGACGCTCGAACGCGAATATGACCCAACGGTACAGGATGCCAATAAGGTGAATAGCCTACCCAAGGCGAAAGAGCCGGAAATACGGAAGATCCCTATCGATTATTCGGCTACGACCATCCCAGGCTTTCCTGCCAAAGAGGTGACATTGCTCCCTTCCGGCAACATTGCCGCCGAAATGGAATACAACAAACGCCGCGGATACCTGAACTTCGGGGTAGGTAATTACACCAACGTCAATGGCGATGTGGGTTACCATATCCTGAGTACACCCAAAGATCAGTTGAATATCTTTTTCTCACATCGTTCGTCGAACGGGAACATCAAGTATGTACAGGAGTGGATGGATAATGAGAAGATCAAAGCCAAACTGAACGACAACCTGGGAGGCATCAACTTCCGCCATGTGTTCGACCGCCATACCCTGACTATGGGCGGACACTACGGATACAGCGCTTTCAATTACTTCGGCATATATCCTTCCCCTATTGTAAACGGGGATGAGGATGAGGGTGATAATGTGGTGTCGCCCTACGGTGACCGCGAAACCAACCAGGTACACCAGAGTTTTGGTGCGAACCTCGGCTTGGGTACCAATCCCGGAGCCACCGATTTAGGCTATAAAATAGATCTGAGTTATACCAACTTCTCCCAGAAGTATGCCTATATGAAAGAGATTGACGGCGTCACCGAACACAGCGTGCAGGGAACAGTCGACTTCTTTGCCCCCATCGCCACCTCCCAGCAGGTGGGTGTACGGGCGAATATGAACTACTTCCTCTACAGCTCACCGCTCGACTCGGCTTACAACAACTACCTGGTCGGCACCGTCTCCCCCTATTATCAGGTGGAAGGAGGCAGCTGGCATTTGCTGTTGGGCGCCCATATCATGTTCAACACCGGCGATTTCAACATGATCCGTGTTGCTCCCAATGTAGCTTTCGATGTGGAGATAGGCGATAAGACCCAGTTTTATGCTAAAGCCGGTGGTCATGTGCGCAACAACAGCCTGTTTGAACTCTCACGGGTCAACCGCTATGCCAACCCCTGGAGCACCGGACCAAAGTCCTATAACCTATTGGATGCCATGGTGGGTATCAAGAGTGGCGTAGCCCCGGGCTTCTGGTTTGATGTGTTCGGCGGATATCAGATCACCGACTACAACTGCTTCTTTATCCCGACCGAATACAACAGCAACAGAGACTTCAGCCAGGCGATGACCTTGTTTATGCCGGATGCCAAGCACTTTCTGTTTGGTGCCTCACTGAAATATGCTTATCAGAACCTGTTTGAGGTGGGATTGAAAGGGGTGTATAACAACTGGAAGGTCACAACGGAAAACAATGACGGCGTTGTAACGGAACACAAACCGTACGGCGCTCCCGCCTTTGAGTTTACAGCCAACTTCACGCTCCGCCCGATCGAGAAACTGACCCTAGCGTTGGATTACAACCTGCAGACAGGACGTTACATCGGTCCCTCTTTTGGCGATGAGAAGATGAAAAACCTGAACGATCTCAACTTCACTGGCACCTATGCGATCAATGATACCTTCGGGTTGTATGTAAAACTCAACAACCTGCTGTTCCAGAAGTATGAGCTCTACACAGGTTATCCTATGCAGGGATTCAACCTGATGGGTGGGTTTACGCTCAGTTTCTAATGATTATACATATCCTTGTTGTAGAAATTAAGGATATCGATTAACATATTATGCGCCTGCACAGCCGGGCTATCCGGATTCAGTTCCATAGCCCGCAGGTAACTGTTCAATGCCTGCCGCGAGTCTCCCAACTTGCGGTAGGCATTGCCTCTTACGTACCATGCCTCATCCGAGGTCTCATTCGTTTCCAGGTAGCGGTCGAGCTGTTCGATCGCCTCCTCCACCCGGCCGGCATGGATTAGCTGTTTGATCTCTTCCATCCTTACAATTTTACTTTCACCACCACCTTGCGGATCGTTCCCTCGCCTATACCAGGCGCATGTCCGTCTTCCGGAAAATAGATCGCAAACTCACCCGGATGGATGGTTGTATACGAGGTTGGTTTGTCGGCAAAGAAGGTGATATCCTTCTCGTCGTTATAGGGTTTCGTCGTCTCCTCAAGATCGCTTCCGGCCTTCCAGCCAATCGTCTCCACCCCCGAGAGCGGCATCTGTATATCGATGTATTTATCGTGTGTTTCCATCGCTGCCGCCTCTTTGGTCTTCGCTTCGATGGTATTAATATTCAGCCACATCCGGTCGCCTTCCAGTTCGTAACGCCCATCCGACAAACTATTCAGGTCAGTGGAAAGGATATAATCAAAAGCCTTCTTAAACAAGGGGTGTAAAGCCTCCACCCAAGCGGTGTTTTGTAATGAATCGTGTATCATGTCTTTTCTATTTATGAATTCCAGCATAAAACTACGAAATAATAACGGAAAAGCGATTCTACTACCTCCCTATTGTGTAACGATTCAGCCATTCCGAAAATGTAACAAAATGTTAAATCAACCCTTTTCGACAAAAACCCCAATTTACGATTTGTAATTTCCGCCCGACTTTGCGCGCAAAAAAGCGGGACTTTGGAGACAAACTCCCGGGAGAAACATTTTTTAACGTATGAGATTGTAAGCAAAATGATCATTTTGCTTACAATCGATATTTTAACATTTGGGATTTTTTTGGGAGGGGGAGGAGGCGAAAACAGACGCATCAATAACAATCGTTTTCTTAATAAAGAATTCGAAAGCAATTATTTTATTTATTTCTACGATGGATCAGAAATATACACTTTGTTTTATATTCAACATTTCGCACACAACTCCGGAGCAAGACTAAAGCTCCTCTTCCGAAAACGACAGTGGCAACAAACTCTTTACAGAAGAGAGGATCTGCACCTTTTCTTTGCCGCAAAGCAATATACGGATAGGCGACCCGCCTCGTTTTTCCTGTTCCAACATGACCTGGCGACAATTCCCGCAGGGCGAGATCCGTTCTGTCACCTGATCTTTCTTCATCGCTACGACGGCAATATCACGAATAGCTACTTTGGGATAAAGAACGCCTGCCTGCGTAAGGGCAGCTACTTCGGCACACACACACGAAGGGGAGGCAGCGTTTTCCTGATTGCTTCCTACAACCATCTTCCCATTGGTTAACATCAAGGCTGCACCCACATGAAAATGAGAATAGGGAGCATAGGCATCGCGGGCTGCCGCTATGGCTCTGTTCATCAGCTCCGCATCCAAAGGTGATAATTCAGCAACAGAAAGTTCTTCGAATTTCACGTCAACTTTTATTTCTTTCATGGCAATAAGGATTATTAATACCAACAAATATAAAGAATAAATTCAATAATCCTATCTTTGCGGGAAGTAATTTATAATGAGATCGTTTGTCATGACAATAAAACATCGTTATTTTATTTTTTTGCTATTGATATTTACAACGGCAACCGTTACGGCTCAGCGTAAGAATCCCTCTTATCAAAAATATATCGACAAATACAGTAGCCTTGCTGTCGAGCATCAGCGCAAATATGGTATTCCCGCCAGCATCACACTGGCGCAGGGAATTTTGGAATCGGGTGCCGGGCAAAGCAAACTGGCACGCGAATCAAATAATCATTTTGGCATCAAATGTCATTCCGATTGGAAAGGGGAGCGTGCCTATCACGACGATGATGCTCGCGGAGAATGTTTTCGCAAATACCGCAAGGTGGAAGATTCCTATGAAGACCATTCGCACTTTTTGGCAGATCGACCGCGCTATGCCTCTCTTTTCAAGTTGCGCATAACCGACTACAAAGCATGGGCACAGGGTCTGCAGAAATGTGGATACGCGACCGATAGAGCCTACGCCAACAAACTGATCAAGATGATCGAAGACTATGAATTATATCGTTTCGACAGCGGAAAAGGCGCTAAAAAGGTCTCTGCAAAAGAGATCGAAAAACAGATCAAATCGGAACCGAAACACCGGCGAAACGTGTATAAGACACACGGGCTGATCTATGTGCAAGCATTAAATAACGATAGCTTTGAGAAAATCGCATACGACTTGGACTTCAAAGTGAAAAACCTACGCAAATACAATGAAGTGCCGGAAGACTTCCCATTGCAACCGGGTGATATCGTTTATCTGCAGAAAAAGAAAAAGAAAGCCGACAAGCCTTATTACGATCATGTGGTGGTGATCGGGGAGTCAATGCATAGCATTGCACAGCAATATGGCATACAGATAAAGAGCCTTTATAAAATGAATAAAAAGGATCCGGAATACATCCCTGAGGAGGGGGATGTATTAAAGCTACGCTGATAGAGGGAAAAATGACCATCTCTATAGCTGTATGAACCAAAGAATTGTCAATTGTCAATTGTCAATTAACAATTAAAGAGTTACCTTTGTCACCCAAAAACAGAAGGTAATGAGCGACAAACGTTATAATCAGCGTGGAGTTTCCGCTTCCAAAGAAGATGTACACAATGCGATAAAGAATATCGATAAGGGATTATTCCCTTTCGCTTTCTGTAAGATTATCCCTGACATATTGGGGGGTGATCCTGATTATTGTAATATCATGCATGCGGATGGGGCGGGAACCAAATCCTCCCTGGCCTATATGTATTGGAAAGAGACAGGCGATCTCTCGGTATGGAAAGGCATTGCGCAGGACGCACTCATTATGAATATCGATGATCTGCTTTGCGTAGGAGCGACGGACAATATCTTAGTCTCTTCTACCATCGGACGCAACAAACACCTAATCACCGGCGAGGTGATTGCAGAGATCATCAATGGCACCGACGAATTGTTGGCGGAACTGCGCGAATTGGGATTCGGATGCTATCCTACCGGTGGAGAAACGGCCGATGTGGGCGACCTGGTGCGTACCATCATCGTCGACAGCACGGTGACCTGCCGCATGAAGAGAGCCGATGTGATCGACAATGCCCGTATTCAGGGCGGTGATGTGATTGTCGGACTGGCATCCTACGGGAAGGCAACCTACGAAAAGGAATACAATAGCGGTATGGGAAGCAACGGGCTTACCTCGGCGCGCCACGATGTGTTTGCCAAGTACCTGACGCAGAAATACCCGGAAAGTTATGATAACGCAACTCCCGACGATCTTGTTTATTCAGGGAATCTGAAGTTGACCGATGTGATCGAGGAGATAGGCATGACAGCCGGTAAGATGGTTTTATCGCCGACCCGCACCTATGCCCCGGTGATCAAGCAGTTGCTCGACAAACTACGTCCTGAGATTCACGGGATGGTTCATTGTTCGGGCGGGGCTCAGACAAAGGTGATGCATTTTGTACACAACAAACGGGTGGTAAAGAACAATCTTTTCCCCATCCCGCCGCTGTTCCGTATCATTCAGGAACAGAGCGCGACAAGCTGGGATGAGATGTATAAGGTATTCAATATGGGACACCGCATGGAGATCTATCTGTCCGAAGAACATGCCGGGGAGGTGATCGATATATCCCGTCAATTCGGCATTGAGGCACAAATCGTAGGCTATGTCGAAGAGGCACCGGCGAACGAGCTGATCATCGAAAGCGAAAAGGGTCGCTTTGTTTATTGATAAAAATTAAATGGCTGATAACAGTTTATTACATAGATTAGACGGACTGGTAAGCCGTTTCGAAGAAGTAAGTACATTGATTACCGACCCGGCAGTGATTGCCGATATGAAACGGTATGTCAAGCTGAATAAGGAATATCACGATCTGGAGAAGATCATCCAGGCAAGAGCAGAATATATTCGCAACCTGAACGGGATGGAAGAGGCTCGACAGCTTTTGGACAGCGAACAGGATCCCGAATTGCGCGAGATGGCCAAGGAGGAACTGGAAAACTGTACCCGGCGGATTCCGGAACTGGAGGAAGAGATCAAATTGCTGTTGATCCCGGCCGATCCGGAAGATGGCAAAAACGCGATTCTGGAAATACGCGGAGGAACCGGTGGCGATGAAGCGGCGATCTTTGCCGGCGACCTGTTCCGAATGTATCTGAAATATTGCGAATCGAAAGGTTGGAAAACCGAGGTGACCAGCAGTAGCGAAGGCTCGTCGGGTGGTTTCAAAGAAATAATCCTCACCGTAAGCGGTGATAATGTGTACGGAACGCTTAAATATGAGAGTGGCGTACACCGGGTACAACGTATTCCGGCCACGGAAACACAAGGAAGGGTACACACATCGGCAGCATCGGTAGCCGTTCTTCCCGAAGCGGAAGAGGTAGATGTGGAGATCAATCCCGCCGACCTGGAGTTTCAAACCGCCCGTTCCAGCGGGGCTGGCGGACAGAACGTAAACAAGGTGGAAACGAAAGTGCAGCTTTATCATAAGCCTACCGGGATACAGATCCAATGTCAGGTGTCGCGTTCGCAGTTGGCCAACAAAGAGATGGCGTTGCAGATGCTTCGTACCCGTCTCTATGATATGAAAATGCAGGAACATCTGTCGGCCATTTCATCGAAAAGAAAAACGATGGTATCGACCGGTGACCGTTCGGCGAAGATCCGTACCTACAACTATCCGCAGGGACGTATTACGGATCATCGTATCAACTATACGATTTATAATCTTTCGGCATTTATGGATGGTGACATACAAGATTGTATCGATCACCTGATCGTAGCGGAAAATGCGGAGAGAATGAAAGAATCAGAACTCTAAAAATAACTCATTGGTTATTATGAACAAACAACAACTATTCGAAAACATACAAAGGAAACAATCGTTCCTGTGCGTCGGCCTGGATACCGACCTGAAGAAAATACCCCAACACCTGTTGCAGGAAGCAGATCCGATCCTGTCGTTTAATAAAGCAATCATTGACGCAACGGCCGACTACTGCGTAGCTTACAAGCCGAACCTGGCCTTCTACGAAAGCCTGGGTACCAAAGGAATGCTTGCTTTTGAAGAGACAGTACGATATATACGGGAGAACTATCCCGATCAATTCATTATTGCGGATGCCAAACGTGGAGATATTGGTAATACCTCCGAGATGTACGCGCGTTCGTTCTTCGATCATGTCAAGGTAGATGCCGTTACGGTAGCCCCTTATATGGGCGAAGACAGTGTGAAGCCTTTCCTGGTGTACCCGGAGAGCTGGGTTATACTGTTGGCGTTGACCTCCAACAAAGGGTCACAGGATTTCCAGTTTATGACGGATGCCAACGGTGAGCGCCTGTTTGAAAAGGTATTGAAGAAGTCGCAGGAATGGGCGACAGACGATCAGATGATGTATGTGGTTGGCGCGACCCAGGGTGAGATGTTCTTAGATATCCGTAAGTGTGCACCCGATCATTTCCTGCTGGTACCCGGTGTTGGTGCGCAGGGAGGCAGTCTGGAAGAGGTGGCTCGCTACGGGATGAACGACCAATGCGGCCTGTTAGTGAATTCTTCCCGGGCGATTATCTATGCCGATCATACGGAAGATTTTGCGCGGGTAGCACGTGAAGCGGCGCGCGAAGTGCAACAGGAAATGGCCTTGTATCTGCTTGATAAAGGAATAATTCTCCGCAAATCATAGGCGATACGAGGATTTTTTCTCATTTTTGCATTTTTGGTTACAATGAAAAGTTCGTAAAATTAGAGTGTAATTAATATATTTGACAGCAATGGAGTTTACTGCTCAACAAATCGCTGCTTTTTTAAAAGGTACAGTGGAAGGCGATCCGGAAGTAAAAGTGTGTACATTCTCAAAGATTGAAGAAGCCCAATCCGGTTCAATCACCTTTCTGGCCAACCCCAAATACGCGCATTATATTTATGAGACAGAGGCCAGTATCGTCCTTGTCAACCAGGATTTTGTGCCTGAAAAACCAATGAAAGCAACCCGGATAAGGGTGGCCAATGCGTATGCCTCCTTAGCCATGCTCCTGAATATGGTCGAACAGGCTAAGCCAAAGAAGACAGGAGTGGACGCTAATGCATCTATTGCCGCTTCCGCCTCGCTGGGAGAGGATTGTTATGTAGGCAGTTTTGCTTATATCGGAGAAGGGGCAAAGATCGGTGCCGGCAGCAAAATATATCCGTTTGCCTATATCGGTGACAACGTAACGGTAGGAGAAAACAGTATCGTCTACCCGCATGTGTCGGTGTATGCCGACTGTCGCATAGGCGATCGTTGCATTATTCACTCCGGAGCCGTGGTCGGTTCCGACGGTTTTGGTTTCGCACCCGACGGAGAGAACTACAATAAGATCCCGCAGGTGGGGAATGTTGTATTGGAAGACGACGTAGAGATCGGAGCCAATACGGCTATCGACCGTGCGGTGATGGGCTCGACCCTCATTCGCAAAGGGGTGAAATTAGACAATCTGATCCAGATTGCCCATAACGTAGAGGTAGGCGAAAACACGGTAATGGCCTCACAAGTGGGTATTGCCGGTTCTACTAAAATAGGCAAGCACTGTATGTTTGGCGGACAAGTCGGCCTGGGAGGCCATATTACGATTGGCGATAATGTCAATCTGGGTGCTCAGTCGGGCGTCATAAGCAACCTGAAAGAGGGATCAAACCTGATGGGTTCGCCCGCCATAGAGGTAAAAACATTTTTCAAATCCAGCGCTGTCATACGCCGCCTGCCGGATATCTATAGATCCTTAGGGGAGATGCAGCGGGAGATCGAACAACTCAAAGAAAAACTTAACAATCAATAAGTATATGCAAAAACAAAAGACGCTTGCGAATAGTTTCTCTTTAGCAGGCAAAGGGCTGCACTCAGGCCTGGATATCAAAATCACTTTCCATCCCGCACCAGAGCACCACGGATATAAGATCAAACGTGTCGATCTGGAAGATCAGCCCGTTATTGACGCCCTTGCCGAAAATGTTGTAAACACACAGCGTGGTACTGTTATTGCGAAAAACAATGTGCAGATAAGCACCATAGAGCATGCCATGGCGGCTCTGTATGCAGCTGAAATCGACAATTGCCTGATCGAAGTAAACGCTCCGGAGTTTCCAATTCTGGACGGTAGCTCTATCTTCTTCACAGAAGCGATCGAAAAGGTTGGTGTGAAAGAGCAAGATGCCCCGAAAGACTTTTATATTGTCAAGCATAAGATAGAGGTTGTCGACGAAAAGACAGGCTCTTCCCTGATCATTCTTCCCGATGATAAATTCAGTCTGAATGTACTTATCTCATTCGACTCCCCCATATTATCCAATCAATATGCCACTTTAGACGACCTGAGCGACTTCTCAAAAGAGATGGCTGCCTCACGTACGTTTGTTTTTGTGCGCGAAGTGGAAGCTTTATTGCAGAACAACCTGATCAAAGGGGGCGATCTGGATAACGCTATCGTTATTTATGATAAGAAAATCCCGCAAGAATCATTGGATCAACTGGCCGATATGATGGGGCTTCCGCATAAGAATGTGCAGGAGATGGGTTATATCAACAACAAACCCCTTGTGTTTGTCAACGAACCGGCTCGCCATAAACTGATCGATGTGATTGGCGATATCGCCCTGATCGGCAAGCCGATCCGCGGACGTATCATTGCTACACGCCCGGGACATAAGATCAACAACCAGATGGCGCGTACGATCCGCAAGGATATCAAATTAAATGACGTGCAGGCACCGGTATATGATCCGAACATAGCTCCGGAGATGGATATCAACCGCATCCGTGAGTTGTTGCCGCACCGCTATCCTTTCCTTTTGGTCGATAAGATCATAGAGGTAGGAAGCCAGCACATTGTGGGTGTTAAGAATATCACCACAAACGAACCTTTCTTCACGGGTCACTTCCCGCAGGAACCGGTTATGCCGGGTGTGTTGCAGGTCGAAGCTATGGCACAGGCCGGCGGATTGCTTGTTCTCAACTCCGTGGAAGATCCGGAACGCTATTCGACCTACTTTATGAAGATAGATAATGTGAAGTTCCGCCAGAAGGTGGTACCGGGTGATACCCTTATCCTCCGCCTGGAGATGACAAGTCCTATCCGCCGTGGCATCGCTACGATGAAGGGATATGCCTTCGTTGGCGAGAAACTGGTAAGCGAAGCGGAATTTATGGCGCAAATAATAAAAAATAAATAATAATACAGATATGAGTATTTCACCTTTAGCTGTTGTTCATCCCGAAGCAAAGATTGGGGAGAATGTAACTATCGATCCTTTCGCCGTTATTGAAGCAGATGTTGTTATCGGTGACAACTGTCGCATTTACCCACATGCCACCATTCTGGATGGTGCGCGTATCGGAAGTGATTGTTCCATATTTCCCGGAGCCGTTATCGCCGGTATTCCGCAAGACTTGAAATTTGTGGGAGAGAAAACAACGGTAGAGATTGGCAATCACACCACCATTCGTGAATGTGTCACGATCAATCGTGGAACGAAAGCCAAAGGAAGAACCGTCGTCGGCAGCCACTGTCTGATCATGGCCTATTCGCATATCGCTCACGATTGTATTCTGAAAGATCATATCATCGTTGGTAATGCGACCCAGTTGGCCGGCGAAGTAGAGGTAGATGATTATGCCATTATAAGCGGCGGAACCCTGGTACACCAGTTCACCCGCATCTCATCGCATGTCATGATTCAGGGAGGTTCGCGCGTAGGGAAAGATATTCCTCCGTACACCTTGATCGGACGCGACCCGATTGTGTATTGTGGGATTAATATTGTTGGATTGCGTCGGCGCGGATTCACCAACGACCAGGTATTCCTTATCCAGGATATCTACCGTACGCTTTACACGCGCGGGCTTAACAACTCGCAGGCTATCCACAGCATTGAAACAGAATACGAACCGAGTAAAGAGCGTGATCTGATTCTCGGCTTTATTAAATCTTCTGAAAGAGGTATAGTAAGAGGCTCTATTGATTAGAGCCTTAGCCTTGGAAATCCTTTTTCCGCAACACAAAGTCTTTACCCAGGTATTTCTCGCGCACAATCTCATTGTCAGCGAGTTGCTCGGCTGATCCCTGGAAAAGCACCTTTCCTTCAAACAACAGGTAAGCACGGTCGCAGATACTCAGTGTTTCGTACACATTATGGTCGGTAATCAGAATACCGATGTTCTTGTGTTTCAACTGCGCCACAATCATTTGAATATCCTGCACAGCAATCGGGTCGACGCCGGCAAACGGTTCGTCGAGCATAATGAATTTCGGGTCGATCGCCAGGCAACGGGCTATCTCCGCGCGACGACGCTCCCCTCCCGATAGCTGGTCGCCCAGGTTTCTGCGCACCTTCTGCAAACCAAATTCAGCAATCAGGCTTTCCAGTTTATCTTTTTGGTAATCCATCGGCTTATCGGTCATTTCCAATACCGAACGAAGATTGTCTTCCACCGTCATCTTCCGGAAGATAGAGGCCTCCTGCGCCAGGTAGCCGATACCGTGGCGGGCACGTTTATAGACCGGAAACTTAGTGATTTCCATATCATTCAGGAATATCCTTCCTTCGTTGGGCGTTACCAGTCCAACCGTCATATAAAACGTCGTCGTCTTACCGGCCCCGTTCGGACCCAGCAGACCCACGATTTCACCCTGTTTCACATTAATGGAAACATGATTTACCACCGTTCTCGTCCGGTATTTCTTTACCAGATCCTCTGTCCGGAGAATCATCTCTTCATTTTCCATACCTCTTTCATATCTTTCATGCAAAGAAACAAAAAACTAATGAATTATGCGTAAGCCCCTGGGAACAATCCATCGTTTTCCCTTTTATCGTGTAAAAAAGAGTAACCGCACTGCCTCTCCAATCCATTCAGTGATGGGTGCGGAAGTAATATCCGATAGAAAAGGTAACATTGTTCTGATAGACTGGCGATTCGCCTTCACGAACAACCGCCCGGCGATCGAGGGTGCCACCGTTGATATTGACCGAAAGGAAGTATCTCCGATAGGCAACGGCAAATCCGGCATTGATGCCCAGGTCAAAGGCCTTCAGGTCTTTTTCGGCCGTATGTCCGAAAAGCAGGTGCTGATTCTCTTCCCGGCTGGTCATATGCCCGAATAGCGAGAAATCGAGGGAGGGACCGGCATACAGGCTTATCCGTATATCGTAAAACGGGAAGGTCCAAGCCAGGTTGATCGGAATATGAAGCGAGTTATACCAGCATCTGTTGTAAAAAGCCATCCCCTCTATGTCTTGTCCCGAATACCAAGAGCCGCCCTGGTTTACCAGAGCCAGCTCGGTTCGAACGGATAATCGCTTATAGATGAAATGTAAAGGAATATCGGCCATACCAGCCACACTGAATCCCATACGGGAGCCCGACTCATTTTTGTCGCCAACCTTTTGCACAAGCGAAGAATACGACCCTCCGGCACGTACGCCCCATGCTATTTGCCCCCAAACAGGAAAAGCCAATAGGAGTATCAGAGCGATTAATGTTGCTTTTTTCATCGTTTCTTCTTTGTTTCCCACAAAGATAACCACATCCGCAGAAATTCATATCATTCTGTCGATATTTGGAAGAAATTAATAACTCAACTTGCATCCCAGAAAGAAGCTGCGAGGGAGAGAGGGACCATACACATATCCGGCATCGCGGTCGGGACCTTTGTCGTGATCGCTCTGAAAGGCATTGAAGATGTTTTGTATGCCTCCGTTGATCTGCAAGGTGGTGGAGCGAAACAGCGGTATATCGTAGGTGAGTTTCACATTCATGTCGAAGAAGGTCGGTGTTGTCTCTTCGCGATCCTCGGGGATAGCTCCTTCATAGTGCTGCACCAGCATACTCCCGGTATAGGTTCCGGTCAGCGAAATGCCCAGTCGCCGGATCGGTGTGAAGGTAGAAGTGAAGTAGCCGTAGAAGTCGGGCGAGCGAAACATCTTCTTTTGCGGCTCGATATTTTCGTTCTCACTCCAGCTCTCCGCCTCTTTATAGCGACTGCGTTGCAAGGTGGCGCCTGCCTGTATCTGCATCCAGGAGTAAGCCACTTTAGCTTCCATATTGATCCCCATCACACGGGCTCCCGATCCGTTGCGACGTTCGAGCAACAGATTGCCCTGACTGTCGCGCCCATTTTCTTCTAAGATGAATACATGCCGGAGGTCTGTGTAGAACCCTTCGACCAGAAAGTTGGTTTGTACCCCTCCGAAGCGATGATAAAAGTCGACAGAGGCGCTCAGGCTTTGTGAGTTTTCCTCTTCCAGGTCGTCGGCCAGGCTGATCAGCGCCACATCACCCCCTACGGCAGTGATATGCAGGTCTTCGTCGAATGCCTGTGGAGCACGAAAACCACTGGAATAAGAGAGGCGCAGGTTGATGTTTTCGGTCGGGTTATAACGCATATTTGCCCGGGGACTGAAGATCGCATGATCGATCAGGTTATGTTTGTCTAAACGGCCGCCGATCAGGAAACTCCATCGGTTGTTTTTCCATTCGTTTTGCAGAAAGGCACTTTCGATATGCGTAGTCTGTTCGATCGTACGGTTATATCCCAGCATACGGTCCTGCAGGTCGTCGTAGCTGTATTCCAATCCGCCGGTGAGTTGCGCCGGCATGAAAAGCAGGTGATCCATATCGTAGGAATACTGCGCTCCCCCGACAAAGGTGAGGTCGGTCGTGCTGCCGTATGCCTTGTCGTTAAACCCGGCGCCGTAATAACTTTTGCGAGCGGTATGTTGCGCGGAGGTATAGAGGTTGAGGTGGTGTTTGTAATCTTTCGAGAAAAGATCGAATTTCAATCCGCCGCCATTGATGTCGTGATCGGTTTGTTCCGTGATATTCGTTTCATGGGGTTGGAGGTCTAACTGGTCGCCCCCACGGCGAAATTCCGTTATGTTATGATATTCAAAGGTGAGTTTGGAGTAGGTGCTTGTCTTGAGGTATGAGCGGAATCCCAATGTTTTGGCATTCAGAAGTCCCAACTCCGTGAATCCGTCGTTGTCGTGATCGTAAGCCGAACGGTAACGCTTCTGCCCAAAAATGTAGATGCCGGCTTTGTGGTCGTCGGTCACTAACGAAGCGTTGAATGTGGTGTTGTTGTCGGGACGCTCACCGCCTACCATCGTCAGCGAGTGGGCTATTTGTGCCGAATTGCGAAGAGGCTCTTTGGTGATGATATTGATGGTGCCCGCAATGGCGGAAGAACCAAAGAGCGCAGAGCCTCCGCCACGCATGATTTCGACACGTTCTATCATGTTGGCCGGAATCTGTTCCAGCCCGTACACGCCGGTTAAGGCGCTGAATATCGGTCGGCTATCCACCAGAATCTGGGTGTAAGGCCCTTCCAGCCCATTGATGCGCACCTGTTGGAATCCACAGTTCTGGCAATTGTTTTCCACACGAATGCCCGGTTGGAAGTTCAGTCCACCGGCCAGGGTGGTCGAATGGGTGGTTTCAAATGTTTTTGTATCCAACACATTGACTAATGAGGGAGCCAGTCGACGGGTCGTTTCGTTGCGATTGGCAGAGACAACCACCCCATCCAATGAAATGGCGTCTTCTTCGGCGTCGAAGTTTACCTCGAGTGTTTTCCCTTTTTTTAATGTAAATTCCCTCGTTTGGGTGATATACCCCAGCGACTTCATGGATATCCGGAATTTCCCCTCCGGCAGATTCTTCAGGTAGTAGTGGCCGGTGGCATCGGTCATGGTTCCGATGGTGGTGCCTTCCAGGTAGATATTGATGAACGAGAGGTGTTCGCCGGTTTTTTTCTCTATCACGTGCCCAATGATATTGGCATCGGAAGGATTCAATACGACGTCGTCGTCGGCCCAAGCTGTAAAGGCCGGCAAACAGATAAACAGGAATACTAAAAGGATACTATTTTTCATTATTATATTTTTTAGGAGATAAACAAAAGGAGATTATTCTCACACTTTTTTTAGCGTTGAGATTTTTTCTCACGCGGTGAAAAAGGCTAAACAACAACACTTTCACAAAAGTGTCTGTCAACCGAAAAAAAAGGCTGTTATCCGGGAGGATCAGGCGGCAGGCGGCGCCCGGAGTGAATGGTTGCAGAGATAGGTATCTATGACAACATAGGATGGGTTGGAATGAAAAACAAAAATAATCGGTTGGATACTCTTTTCTACGCATAGGGTATGTACGGCTCCATCCAGGGCATGGATGGACGACAAGGCGTGGAAGAGAACCATTTCGGCCAGCGAGTGATGGGTGTGAGGCGTTTGATCGGGTGCTTTTTGAAACGGGTGGGCATGTACGATTGTTACCCCGTTTTCAATGTGAATATGCGTATTGCAGGCTACGATCCCATAGTACATTATAAATAATGCCGGAAGTAGCCATTTGCACACCTTATGTATTTCTTGCCTCAACAGATGATTTATATTTTATTTTTCCGGCAACAAAGATACGACAAAGTGTGGAGCGTAGTTATAGGATGATTAAATATACCTATTTGTAGGTAGTGGTAAGATTGGATGGAAATCGAAGATCGGCGGAATAATCAAATGAGGTAATATGTGAAGGTTATAGAAATCACTATCCAAGGCTCCCCTTCTTAGAAAAGAAGGGGGTGGACCATCGCTTGCGATGGTGGGGTAGTTTGATGTATTTAAAATCACACATTTGTTCTGTTTTGTGTATTTGTGACTATCAAAGAAATAGGAAAAACATTTATAAAGAATTCAAATTACCCCACCGCTGCAAGCAGCGGTCCCCCCCTTCTTTTCTAAGAAGGGGAGCTTTTAGATACTGATCTGATATACCTTGTATCTTCAACTTCTCTCCGATTTGAATATTTAAAACTGTGTAATCTGCACAATCTGTACTACTAATCACTATCCACTAACAACTGCTCTGAGGAAGCAGTTGTTTTTCAATTGTTAAAAACTCGATTGTAAGCAAAACGGACGTTTTACTTACAAATCCATACGTTAAAAAGTGTTTCTCCCGGGAGTTTGTCTCCGAAGTCCCGCTTTTTTGCGCGAAAAGTCCTGCCGAAATTACAAATCGTAAATTCGGGTTTTATCTGAAAACGGGCAAATTAACATATATTCACATTGTTGCAACCGATTTTTCCCTCCATTCAATCCTATGCAACAGAAACAAATATTCGCCGAATAATCTGAAAAAGTTATCAACAATAGGCTGTCTCTCCTATCTTCTTTTTGTAACTTTGAAGGAATTTTTCAGGAAAAAAAGACAGATATGGAACCTTTCATTCATTTACACGTACATACGCAATACTCCATGCTCGACGGGCAGGCATCGATCGATGCCCTTTTGGACAAAGCGCATAAAGATGGTATGCGAGCGATTGCAATTACCGATCATGGTAATATGTTTGGTGTCAAAGAATTTTTCAATAAGGTAAACAAACTAAACGCCAAATACAAAGGAACGCCGGAGGAAGAGGAAAAGCGGTTCAAGCCGATCCTTGGCTGCGAGTGCTACTGCGCCCGAAACGGGAGACACAACAAAGAGGGCAAAGAAAATCTGAGCGGTTGGCACCTGATTGTATTGGCCAAGACACTGAAAGGCTATAAAAACCTGATCAAGATGGTCTCGTATGCCTGGACGGAAGGGTTCTACGGGCGTCCGCGTATCGACAAAGAGTTGCTGGAGAAATACCACGAAGACCTGATCGTCACCTCCGCCTGTCTGGGGGGCGAGCTTCCACAACATATCATGAACCGAAATATTGAGGCGGCAGAAGAGTCGCTGTTGTGGTTCAAAAATCTTTTCGGTGAGGACTTCTATATCGAACTGCAACGGCATCCGACAAACGATCCGAATGCCGAGCGCGGAACCTATCCGCGGCAAGTGGAGGTCAATAAGGTGCTTATCGAATTGGCGCGCAAACATAATATCAAATTGATTGCCTCGAACGATGTGCATTTTGTGAACGCGGAAGATGCCGAAGCACACGATCGCCTGATCTGCCTCAGCACAGGGAAAGACCTGGACGATCCGTCGCGTATGCGTTACAGCAAGCAGGAATGGATGAAGACAACCGCGGAGATGAACGCCTTGTTCCAGGATGTGCCGGAGGCCTTGCGTAATACGCTCGAGATTGCTGAGAAGGTCGAGTTTTATTCGATCGACAGCGGGCCGTTGATGCCCGACTTCCCTATTCCTCCTGAGTTTAAAGACGACGACGAATACCTGCGCCACCTGACCTATCTGGGGGCGGAAAAGAAATATGGCGAACAGTTGAACGACGAAATACGGGAGCGCATCGACTTTGAATTGGAGACAATCAAAGGCATGGGATTCCCGGGATACTTCCTGATTGTGCAGGATTTTATTGCGGCGGCACGTGCGATGGGCGTGGCTGTCGGGCCGGGACGTGGCTCAGCGGCGGGTTCTGCCGTGGCCTATTGTCTGGGCATTACCGATATCGACCCGGTCAAATACGATTTGCTGTTCGAACGTTTCCTGAATCCCGACCGTATCTCGATGCCTGATATCGATGTCGATTTCGACGACGACGGGCGCGGAAAGGTATTGGACTGGGTAACCGAAAAGTACGGAAAAGAGAAGGTAGCTCATATCATCACCTACGGCACCATGGCCACCAAGTCGGCCATCAAGGATGTGGCGCGCGTACAAAAGCTGCCGCTGGCGGATTCCAACCGGTTGGCCAAGCTGGTTCCGGACAAGCTGCCCGATGGAAAAAAGGTGAACCTGCGGACAGCAATCGAACATGTTTCCGAACTCAGAGAGGCGGCCAACTCGCCGGATCCCATCATGCGCGACACCTTGAAATATGCACAGATGCTCGAAGGGAACGTGCGCAACACGGGGGTACATGCCTGTGGGGTGATCATCGGAAAATCGGACATTTCGGACACGGTGCCCGTCAGCACAGCGAAAGACAAAGAGACCGGCGAAGAGATGCTGGTGACCCAATATGAAGGCTCGGTCATTGAAGATACGGGACTGATCAAAATGGACTTCCTGGGGCTGAAGACCCTGTCGATCATCAAGGAGGCCATCGATAATATTGAGCAAACCACCGGCGTAAAGATCGACATCGACAAGATCGATATTGAGGATGCGAAAACCTATGAGTTATATAGCGCGGGAAAGACCACCGGTACGTTCCAGTTTGAATCGGCGGGGATGCAGAAATACCTGCGCGAACTGCAACCGACCAAGTTTGAGGATCTGATCGCGATGAATGCCCTGTACCGGCCGGGACCGATGGAGTATATTCCTCAGTTTATTGCCCGTAAGCATGGTAGGGAAAAGATTGCGTATGATATTCCGATTATGGAACGCTACCTGAAAGACACCTACGGTATCACGGTGTATCAGGAACAGGTCATGCTTTTGTCGCGTTTATTGGCCAACTTCACCCGGGGACAATCGGATGAGTTGCGTAAAGCGATGGGGAAAAAGCTTATCGACAAGATGAACGCCTTGAAGGAGAAGTTCCTCAGTGGCGGGAAGGCGAACGGACATGATGAGAAGACCCTGTTGAAAATATGGGGCGACTGGGAGAAGTTTGCCTCCTATGCGTTCAACAAGAGCCATGCTACCTGCTATTCCTGGGTATCCTACCAGACGGCTTACCTGAAAGCGCACTATCCTTCCGAATATATGGCGGCGGTGTTGAGCCGGAATATTTCGAATATTACGGAAATCACCAAGTTCATGGACGAGTGTAAAGCGATGGATATTCAGGTGCTTGGTCCTGATGTCAATGAGTCGAACCTGAAGTTTGCCGTCAACAAAAAAGGAGATATCCGCTTCGGACTGGGCGCGGTGAAAGGAGTCGGCGAGAGCGCTGTGCGGAATATCATAGAGGAACGCAAAAAAGAACCTTTCAGGAGTGTGTTTGATTTCGTGGAACGTGTTTCGCTTACTACATGCAATAAGAAGAATATTGAATCCCTGGCATTGGCAGGCGCTTTCGATAATTTCGGCATCCGACGCGAACAGTTCTTCGCTGCCGGGGAAAAAGATGGGGAGATGTTCTTAGACACACTCATTCGCTACGGCAATAAATACCAGATTGATAAGGCATCGGCCGCCAATTCCCTTTTCGGCATGGACAATGTGGTGGAGATATCGAAACCGGCCATTCCGACTTGCGAATCGTGGAGCGATCTGGAACGATTGAACCGGGAGAAAGAATTGGTAGGAATCTACCTGTCGGCACATCCACTCGACGAGTATCGGGTGATTCTTACCTACGCTTGTAATACCGGCGTAGCCGAGTTGAATGATAAAGAGCTGTTGAAAGGCAGGGATATTGTATTGGGAGGGATCGTGACCGACTTCCGCGAAGGGACGACCAAAACGGGTCATCAGTATGGTATTCTCAAGATAGAAGACTTCACTGGCAGCGCCGAAATCCCATTGTTTGGAAAAGATTATATCGAACATGGGAAATACGGGCGCCCGGGCATGTATCTCTTAATACGTGGCAAAATGGAACCTCGCCGTTGGCGCGAAGAGGAATTGGAATTCAAGATTGGAACGATCGCTCTATTGCAGGATGTAAAAGAGACACTGATTGAATCTATAAGGATTACATTTCCGATACATTGTCTAAACGATAAAATAATAAACGAATTGTCTGTATTGATCAAGAACAATCCGGGAAATAGCTTGTTATACTTCAAAATGGTCGACAAAGAGTATAATGTGATGCTCGATTTTATTTCAAAAGATATTAAATTGGAAGTAACCCTTGAACTGATTGACTTTCTGAAAAGCAACGAGGAAATCGAGTTTAAAATAAACGGATAGCTCTTGCCTGAGCTCAAAAGAATGACTACTTTTGGCTTCGCAAAACGAACAATTAACTAATAAAATATAAAGATAAACAATTATGGCACTACAGATTACAGATGCAAATTTCGAAGAATTAGTAAACTCAGGCAAACCTATGGTTCTTGATTTCTGGGCAGAATGGTGTGGCCCCTGCCGCATGGTTGCCCCCATTATTGACGAACTGGCAGAAGCCTATGAAGGACGTGTAACCATTGGCAAAATGGACGTGGATGAAAACAATGATGTGGTAGGTCAGTTTGGCATTCGCAATATCCCTACTGTGTTGTTTTTTAAAGACGGAAAAATGGTCGACAAACTGGTAGGTGCTACGACAAAAGATAAATTTGTAGAGAAAATAGAATCTCTATTGTAAAAAAACAATTCATTTCATAATATAGAAGCGCTGCCTGTCAGCGCTTTTTTTATGGCTTCTTCCCGCGCAGCATATGGCGTTTGCCCGGAGGTCCCGGTAGGCGTTCCATTTGGAAACCGGCCGTTTGCAGGTTGCGACGCACTTCGCCTTTGGCGCAATAGGTCACAAAGATAGCGCCCGGCGATGCCGAGGCGTAGAGCTTTTCAAACAATGGCAGGTTCCACATCTCCGGCTGTTTCTCGGGAGCAAAGGCATCAAAGAAGATCAGGTCTATCCCTTCCGGCAGTTGACAGCTATTGATATCCCCCTCCATCTTATAAAGCGAAAACCGATCGGTGATGGCTACCGCTTCCCCCCAGTGTGCCCGGTGCAATGATATGAAAAGATCTTTTTTCTGCGGCGCGACCGCATTGGCGTAATTGAGCTCCTCGATCAAGCTCTCTTCCAACGGGAAACGCTCGATAGCATAATAATCAATCTCTTTTTCTGATTTATCTGCTTCGCATAATGTTAGAAAAGCATTCAACCCCGTACCAAAACCAATCTCCAGTATGCGGATTCGTTGCTGAGGCATTGCCTGCCATCCTGCCTGAATAAACACATGGGTAGACTCCTGAATGGCACCTTTGGTGGAATGATAATGCTCATTCATGGAGGGGATAAACAGCGTGTGGCTGCCGTCTTCTGTTTTAGTAAGAATTCGTTCTTGGGGAATCATAGGGCAAAGATACTATTTTCTTCATAGCTATGATTTTAAAGGCAAATTTGTTGATTCTTCCAATTATTCTTACATTTGTATAAACATATTTACTTATTAATCGATGATTAATTGCTTAAGCGTCATAAAACGCTCCATTATATTGTCTTTACGATGTGCTATCGTATGTTTCGTTTTAGGGATAATTTTTCCTGTTGAAGTATGGGCGGATGATACAAAACCTATACTGATCATCAGTTCCTATAATCCGGACACCCGGAATATGTCTGCCAACATTGCAGAGTTCATGGAAGAGTATAACCGGTTGGGCGGAAAAGCGCCGATCGAGTTGGAGAATATGAACTGCAAGAGTCTGCCCGAAGCGCCGGAATGGAAGGAGCGCATGAAGCATTTACTGGAAAAGCATACCGGAGAACGCGAGCCGGGTCTGATATTGATTCTCGGGCAAGAGGCCTGGTCGTCGTATATTTCGCAAGACGAGATTCCTTTGAAAGATGTGCCTATTATTTGTGGTATGATCAGCCGTAACGCCATTATTCTACCGGATTCGGAGATCACTCCGGAGGAGCTGAAAACATGGGAACCGGAGTATGTAGATATCAAAACGTATGAAAGCGAGTTTCCCCTGACGGGTTATTTGTATTCATACGACGTGGAAAACACCCTGGAATTGATCAATCACCTGTATCCCGAGACAAAGAATATTGCTCTGATTACCGACAACACCTACGGAGGGATTGCTCTTCAGGCGTTTGTCAAACAGGAATTGACACGTTTGAAGGGGTATAACCTGATTTTGATCGATGGACGCGTGAACGGTATCTATGACAATGTCGAACAAATCCGCAACCTGCCCGAGCATACGGCAATCCTGATGGGAACCTGGCGGGTGGATGTGAACGACGGTCATTTTGTAGGTAATGCGACCTATACGATGATGAGCGCCAACTCTTCCGTTCCTACGTTCACCCTGACGGCGGTCGGCCTGGGTCACTGGGCGGTTGGCGGGTATATCCCGGACTACGACAACCGCAATATGGGGAGAGACTTGGCAAAGCAAGCCTATGATATTCTTTCCGGAAAGGTGGATCATAAGAGGCTAAAGCCAGAAATTGTACCGAGTGTCTATACCTTTGACGCGGTTAAATTGAAAGAACTGGGAATTGACAAGAAGTTACTACCCGCCCATTATATGTTGATCAATGATGAAGAGAACTTCTTGTCGAAATACCGGTTTGAAATCCTGATCGCCGTGGTGGCTGTATTGGGCATATTCTTAGTGATGGTCTTTATTTTCTTCTTACGTATGAAAAAAATGAAAGACAGCCTGGTGGATCTGCAGGAGGACAATGTGCTTATCATGAACAATATGCAGTCGTCGATCCGTTTTATCAAGCCGGACTTTTCGGTGAAGTGGCAAAACCAGATCGATTATCCCTGCAGTCCGCAATATGGACCGGATAACTGTTTCCTTTCCAAAGATAGCAAACTGCCTTATTGCGACAGATGTACGGTAGTTAAGTCTATGCAAACGGGAGAAGTGGTTGAAGTAACCCGTGACTGCAACGAAGAAGGTATCTATATCCATGTGTTGTCGACTCCTGTTTTTGATGATAACGGCACTCTGTTGGGCGTCGTATTCAAGAAAGAAGACGTTACCGGGCAGAAGATTGTAGAGCATGAGTTGCGTCAAGCCAAAGAAAAAGCGGAAGAATCCGATCGTCTGAAGTCAGCCTTCTTAGCCAATATGAGCCATGAAATACGCACGCCCCTGAATGCGATCGTTGGTTTCTCGGGCTTGTTGGCTGTGACCGAAGACCAGCAGGAGCGGGAAGAATATATTAGCGTGATCAATGCCAACAATGATTTATTGCTGCAGTTGATCAATGATATTCTTGACCTGGCTAAGATTGAAGCCGGTACCTTAGATTTCGTTTATGGTGATGTGGATGTCAACCGTTTGTTTTCGGACATCGAACAATCCGGTCGCCTGAAGGTGAAACCGGGTGTGCGCTTAGCCTTCGTCGACAAGCAGCCTGATTTCATGATTTACACAGACAAGAACAGGCTTTCCCAGGTGGTAAACAACTTCATTAACAATGCTGTTAAGTTTACCGATGAAGGCAGCATCACTTTCGGCTACGAGCACCGCGACGGAATAATCTATTTCTATGTGAAAGACACCGGTTGCGGTATGTCGGAAGAGGGGGCAAGCCAGGTATTTACCCGGTTTGTAAAACTAAACAGTTTTGCCCAAGGGACAGGCCTCGGATTGTCTATCTGTGAGATGATCGTAAAGAAAATGGACGGCGAGATCGGGGTCGATTCGGAACTGGACAAAGGCTCTACCTTCTGGTTTACATTGCCTGACAATATTATCCGTTCTTCAAAGGATTACGACGATTCGATCCTGAGTGAAGAGAAAAAAACGGCTGTTCAGGTGATACAGAAAGCCGACGGTAAACGATTGAAACTATTGATTGCAGAAGATAACAGCAGTAATTACACGCTTTTCAAATCCATGCTGAAAGACTTTGAACTCTATCATGCCCACGACGGCGTAGAGGCAGTAAGGCTTTTCAAAGAGAACAATCCGGATATTATCCTGATGGATATCAAGATGCCAAATATGGATGGGTATGAAGCGGTTGCCGAGATCCGTAAATTAAACACGACGGTTCCGATCATAGCCGTAACAGCGTATGCCTTTGGTGATGACGAGCGGCGGGTGAAAGAGAGCGGTTTCAACGACTATCTGGCAAAGCCTATCAATCCCGAAAAGTTATTGGATCTCATCGATGACTACCTCTATCACGACAACGAGGGTTGATTGGGTATTTTCAACGTAAACAAAGTTCCTTTTCCCTGCATGGAGTCCACAGCAATGGTGCCTCCGTGTCGGTTGATGATCTGCCGGCAAATGCTTAATCCGATGCCGGATCCTCCTGTTTTTGTTGTGAAGAAAGGCACAAATACCTTGTCGAGTGCTTCAGCAACAATGCCTTCCCCATTGTCGAAAACCGTAAGCACGGTTTTTCCTTCCCGCTGGTAAGCCTCGAGTTCGATTGTCGGGTTTTCTACCTCTTTACAGGCTTCCGCCGCATTTTTAATCAGATTGAGTAATACCTGTTCTATCAGGGAACGGTCGGCATTCATGCGCAAGGTGTCGGGTTTTACATTATAGGTAAAAGTGATCTGCTCGGCATACAATAGTTCCTGTATATCTTGAAACAACGGCTTTACGCTGAATGGCTGCAACACGGGAACCGGTATCCGGGTGAGCTTGCGATAGTTCTCCACAAAGTCCAACAAACCTTTGCTTCGGCGATGGATCGTGCGGATGGCCTGCAGCATGATCTCGTAATCCTTTTCGTTCATGCCATTCTGCTCTGCTCGCTCCGTCACGGTTTCCGAGAGGGAGATGATGGGAGCGATAGAGTTCATGATCTCGTGCGTCAATACACGAATCAATTTTTGCCAGGCTTCCGTTTCCGCTTCCGAAACGACCGATTGATAGAGCCGGTCGCGAAAGGCCGACAGGGCTTCGTTCATAGCCTCGATCAGTTGTTTTTCGTATTCTTTCCCCGGCTGAATAGGGAAGGAAACATTTAAGTCACCGTAATGAATATTGGATATCAGTTGTTTCATGCGGCGCAGGCTCTTTTGTTGCTCACGGTAGAGCGATATGCCCAAGGCCATGATGCCGAATCCGACCATGATCGCCGTGAAATAGAGTCCCTTCACAACTAAGTAAGCGGCGGCCAGCGATAATAGTATGATCCCGGCTATCTTTAGGATGACCATGGAATGTCTCATAATCCTAATTTTTCCAGTTTGCGATATAGGGCAAAGCGTGTGATGCCCAGCAGTTCGGCCGCCCGTGTCACATTGCCGTCAGCCCGGCGGAGCGCCCGTTCGATGGCCTCTTTTTCAAGAAGGGAGAGGTTGAGTTCCTCAGAGGTGTTCTTACTTGTCTGCGGGGCGGGGCGCAACATAAAGTCTTCCTGCCTCAACATGGATCCGTTGGATAGTATGACGGCACGCTCGATAGCATGTTGCAGTTCGCGCACATTGCCGGGCCAGCCGTATTGCTGTATCTTATTGCGCCCATCGCGCGTAATGCCTTTTATCTCTTTTTTGTATTTATGCGCATAGCGAGCCAGGAAGTAATCGGCCAATAATTGAATATCCGATCCCCGCTCACGCAGAGGCGGTATATGCAATTCGATGGTATTAATGCGGTAAAGCAGGTCCTGGCGGAAGCGCCCTTCGGCCACCATGCCGTGGATATCTATATTGGTAGCGCATATCAATCGTACATCGATCGGTATCGTCCGGGTGGCACCCAATCGCACAATCTCCCTCTTCTCAATGGCAGTCAGGAGCTTCGCCTGCATCGGCAGGCTCAGGTTGCCGATCTCGTCTAAGAAAAGTGTTCCCCCCGAAGCGACCTCCAAGCGTCCCGATTTGTCTTTCCGGGCATCGGTAAAGGCACCTTTCTCATAACCAAACAATTCGCTTTCGAAGAGCTGCTCGGGAATGCTGCCCAGGTCGATACCCACGAAGATGCGTTCAGCCCTTGGCGACTGATGGTATAGGGCGCGTGCAACGAGGTCTTTGCCTGTGCCGTTCTCGCCCAGTATCAATATGTTGGCATCGGTATCGCGTAGCTTTTCAATGGTCGAGTACACCTCTTGCATCGCCTGGCTCTCGCCAATGATCTCATATTGACTGTCGTGCGCCGTCTCGCCCAATGCCGCGACCTGCTCTTTTAACTGCTGCACCTCCGTCCGGCTTTTGCGCAATTCCATCGCTGCCGAAAGGGTGGCCAATAGTTTCTCCTTCTCCCAGGGCTTGGGAATGAAGTCGGTGGCACCGGCTTTGATGGCACGAACGGCTTTATCGGTATCGGCATAGGCTGTCATGAAAAGAACTACGACCTGGGGATCGACCGTTTTGATCTTTTCCAACCATTGAAAGCCTTCCTGCCCACTGATGGCATCCCGTTTGAAATTCATATCCAGGATAATCACATCCGGATGATAGGCTTCCATAAACTGCTCGATCTTTTCCGGATGCGTGGTCACACGTATCTGTCCCACATAAGCTTCCAACAACAGGTGGAGCGCAAAGAGAACATCTTCGTTGTCATCAACGATCAGTATTTTGCCTTCTTTCATACATTCCTCTTTAAGTTAGGCAAATATAGGGATAAAGAGTATAGGATGTACGTGCGTAAGCGCACGAATTTCGTGCTGATTCGCACACTAAAACAACTCCTCGATCTCGTTCCAATTAAGCATGGAAAGCGGATTGTTGTTTTGTACAAAGGTTTCGAATAGTGCTGTTTTGGTTTCCTGTAGGTGTATGATTTTTTCTTCTACGGTATTGGAGGAGATAAACCGGAAGGCAATGACCGGTTTCTCCTGCCCGATACGGTGTGCCCGGCTCAACGCCTGCATCTCCGCCGCGGGGTTCCACCAGGGATCGATGATAAACACATAGTCGGCCGCCGTCAGATTCAGGCCGGTTGCTCCCGCTTTCAGGGAGATAAAGAAGCAATGCACGTCGTCGCGTTTACTGAATCGTTCGATCTCCTCCTCCCGCTTGGTGGTCTCTCCGGTCAACATGGCATACTTCCACCTCTCCCGGTCGAACTTTTCCGCCAGCAGATTCAGGTGTTTCACATACGACGAGAAGACCAATACCTTATGCCCGCGTGCTTTCAGGTTTTCGAAGAAGAGAATGATCTGCTCGAACTTGCCGGAATCCTCTTTATAACCGGGATCGATCATCTGCGGATGGTTGGCCAGTTGGCGTAGTCTGTTCAATCCTTCTAAGGCAATAAAGGTGTTGTTTCGCTGATCGGGATGCTCTTTTGCTTTCAACAGGGTGTTGCGAATCCGGTTCTTTTCGGCCAGATAGGCCTCCTCCTGCGCCTCCGTCATGTCGCAATAGACCACCTCCTGCAGCAATGGAGGCAGTTCGGGCGTTACCTCTTCCTTCGTGCGGCGCAGCATAAACGGTGAGATCAACCGGCGCAATTGCTTTTCCCTCTCCTCCTGTTTCTCTTTCCCGATCTTCTGGATATACTCTTTCTTGAAAAAAGAGAAATTGCCCAGTAGTCCTTCGTTGATGAAATGGAATTGTGCCCACAGATCTTCTAAGGAATTTTCGATCGGCGTACCGGTCAATACAAAGCGGTGATCCGACTGCAATTGTTTGGCCGCCTTGTAGGAAACCGAAGAGGGATTCTTAATATACTGGCTTTCATCGAGTATAATCATCTGAAACGGATAGGCAGCCATGTATTCTATATCGTTGCGCATCGTACCATAGGAGGTGATCACCACCTCGAACCGGTCGAATACCTCCCGGACCGAGTGGGAACGCATCCGGTTTGTTCCGGCATAGACAAAGACCCGCAGTTCGGGTGCGAAGCGCTTCAGTTCGTTTTTCCAGTTATGCAACAGCGAGGTAGGCGCTACCACCAGGCTGGCAGGCAAGGCAGAGCGGAAGGGATCGAACAAGGAGAGCTGCCCTGTTGCCGGTGCGGCACTCTTCCGGTCTGCCTCGGCATAGACCGATTGCAACAGGGTGATCATTTGCAAGGTCTTACCCAACCCCATATCGTCGGCCAGACATCCCCCGAAGTGATGATTATAGAGGTGCGACAACCAATAGAAACCCTCTTTCTGGTAAGGCCGCAATTCCGCTTTCAACTGGGAAGGCAGCGAAGGATGTTGCACCGGCACCTCTAAGAGCTTGCGAAGCCGCTCCTGCTTATCGGCTGGGATCTCCTCCATAAGCGCGGAGGCCATGACGCCTATATGTATCTTTTTCAGTTGCAGGCGGTCGTTTTTCTCCCTGCCATAGCGGAACAGTTCCGTGTATTTCACAAACCATTCGTCGGGCAATAATAGGATCGTCTTGTCGGGCAACAGAAACTCTTTCCTCCCTTCGAGAATATGCTTGCGGAAACGGCTGAACGGAATGCGGAATGCGCCTGCCACCACCGTGATGTTGACTTCAAACCAGTCGATCTTCTCGTCCAGATCAGACTCTTTCCGGATCGGTCCGATGTAATAAACCTGTTCGCCGGTCTGTTCCAGTTCGAAGTCGTATTGCAGTATCTCTTTCTTCTGGTAAAGCCATTCGATCAGGCGGTAGGGATCCTCTTTTGGCGGAGCCACATAGTGGTTGACTCCTTCTTTTTGCAGCCCTTCCCGCAATAGAATGCCAACCAGTTCCTCCTCCCACTTTATGTCGCGCATATACCATTCGATAGCCACCTCTCCCTTCTCCTCCTTTAGTTCGACCACCTTCCGGGTTTTGTCTTCCCGAAAGAAGGTGCGGTTGCCCTGATAGAGGAAAGAAAGCAATAACACATCATCCTGATTCAGATCCTTCTCGAGCGTCAGTTTCGCCTGGCGCGTAGGACGAATCGCAGCAACGGGTATGCCTTCGATATGCACATCGTATTCCAACAAAGCCTTGGTCACGAAGTTGCGTATATACATCTTCTCGGAGGCCGCTGGCACGCTGATATAATCTTTGGTCAGGAATGGCTCGAGCTTCTTGGAGTCGATCGTCTCAATGGTGTGGATCTCTTTGTCAAGCAATACGACCGAGGGTTTGTTGCATAACACCACCGCCCGTTTTCCCTTCAGATTGATCTCTTTTTCCCGGTTGGTAAGCGAAATGAAATAGCGCAATCCCTCCTGTTCGTCTTTCACAAAATGGAAGAGGCAGGTGGTCTTTTCCGGCAAAACCTCTATTTCGTTTTGCACAAACAGGGTATTGTTCGAGAGATCCGTCCGCAGAAAAGCACGGATTCCGGTTCGTATAGCCAGTTGGGTCACCTTCTGGTTGATTTGTTCGATCCGGGGATAGATATAACGTTCGAGTGTTTCTTCGGTCACCTCTTTGTAGAATTCGGTGATTGACTTCTTGCGCGAATAGAGTTTCATCAGGTGCTGGTCGCTGCCTTCGTTTACCCGCCGGATCAGTTCGAGCCATTCGGGGGAGCGTCCCCGCTTCTCTTCCTGCGCCGGATCGGGACTACCCAGTATGCGCATGCTACCACTTTCCGTCTTTTCAGCCGAAAAAACCGCGTATTTCCATCCGAAATAGCGGTGCGCATATAAAACCAAGATAAGTTCGTCGTTATTCATCAATCGTTGCCTTCGGACATATTGAAACCTACAAAGGTAAGCCGAATTTGGGAGTCGATACTAATATTCTTCCCGGTATTTGCCCTCATCCCGGTCGGAAAGGATGCTCAGGTAGCTTTTATAGCGCGACTCGTTGATGCGTTCTTCGCGGATCGCGTCTAATACGGCACAGCCCGGTTCGTGGCGGTGGGTGCAGTTGTTGAAGCGGCAATGGGTCGATTCCCGGAATATCTCCCGGAAATAATGGGATATCTCGGCATCTTCCATATCGAACGTACCGAACCCTTTGATACCCGGGGTGTCGATCAGGTATCCCCCTTCGGGCAGGCTGATCATTTCAGAGAAGGTCGTGGTATGCATTCCTTTATTGTGGTATTCCGAGATATCGCTGGTGCGCAAATCCACTCCGGGCACCAGTTTGTTGATAATCGTGGATTTCCCTACGCCCGAATGGCCGGAAAGCAGGCTCACCCGCCCTTTCAGTTGTTCCTGGATGGCTTCGAAGCCCTCCCCGGTTTTGGCACAGAGGCGGTAGCAGGGGTAGCCGATCGATTCATAGAGTGCGATCAATTCCTCCAGCCGTGCCTGGTCTTCTCCCCGGTAACGGTCGATCTTATTAAATACGATGCGCACAGGCACCTGATAGGCCTCGGCCGTAGCAAGAAAGCGATCCATAAATATGGTCGTGGTGATGGGAAAGTTCACGGTTGCGATCAGCATCGCCTGATCGAGGTTTGCCCCGATAATATGTGATTGTTTCGAGAGGTTGGAAGCGCGGCGCACGATATAGTTCTTCCGGTCTTCAATCTCCCGGATCATACCCATGCCTTCGTTGTTGATGTCGATATGCACCCAGTCGCCGACCGACACAGGATTGGTGCTCCGTATCTCTTTCAGACGGAAATTTCCTTTGATCTTGCATTCGATATCCCGTCCGTCCTCCGTCCGTACGGTGTACCAGCTACCGGTGTTTTTGATGACTAAGCCGCGCATTCTTTAATTGAAAATTAAAGAATTATGAATTATGAATTATGAGCGAGCCCCATTCATAATTCATAATTCATAATTGTTTAATTCTGCCTGGGCAGAATTAAACCGTCATGATTTCTTTTTCCTTCGCAGCATACAATTCATCCGTTTTCTTGATAAACTTATCATGGATCTTTTGTACTTCTGCTTCGGCATCTTTTTCTACATCTTCGGGCACACCGTCTTTCACACTTTTCTTGAGCAGGTCGATTGCGTCACGACGGGCGTTGCGGATGCTGATCTTCGCGTTTTCAGCCTCCTGCTTCGATTGCTTAGCCAGTTGGCGACGACGCTCTTCCGTCAGAGGAGGAATACCCAGGCGGATGATCTCCCCGTTGTTTTCGGGCGTAATACCTACATCCGAATTCAGGATCGCCCTTTCGATCTCTTTGATCATCGGCTTCTCCCAGGGAGTGATAATGATGGTCTTGGCATCGGGCGTATTGATAGAAGAGACATTGCTCAATGGCACCAGTCCCCCATAGTAAGGCACACGTACGCCGTCCAGAATCTTCGGATTGGCTTTGCCAGCGCGGATATGCGATAGCTGTTCGTCCAGATATTCGATAGCTGATTGCATTTTTTCTTCAGCTCCTTTTACATACTGCTTAATATCTACCATAAGATTACCTGTTTATATGTTTTTTCCGTTTCGTTATCGTTCCGTTTTTTGATAAACAAAAGTAGTAAAGATTTTCAACTAAACAAATTCACATCGGGCATCCTTTCAGGGCAGACGTATATAGGCTTTGCATTTTTTATAGAATGTGGAAATATAGGGCGAAAATGAAAAATCGAAGTGTAAGCAAGAGAGGCCAATTTTAACTAAAACTCGACCCTTTTGCTTACTATCCGTACTGTTAAAAAGTGTTTCTCCCGGGAGTTTGTCTCCAAAGTCCCGGGTTTTTGCAAAAATTCTCCTGCCGAAATATCATTTTGTCATTTTGCCTTCTCCGAAGAAGGGAATGCAAATTGAAAAATCTTCAAGTCGGAAAATAGGGAAAGGTGGGGAGGACGTTTTAGTAATAATCTGTATTTAACACTTAACTTATTTTCACTACCTTTGCCACCCTACGTTGATGTGTATAATTCTAATTAATTGATTTAAAACAATGGCTAACAAATTAAAACCGGGCACGTTGTGTGTGCAGGCCGGATGGCAACCTAAAAAGGGCGAACCGCGCCAGCTTCCTATTTATCAGAGTACGACATTCAAATATGACACCAGTGAGCAGATGGCGCGTTTGTTTGACCTGGAGGAGAGCGGTTATTTCTATACCCGTCTGCAAAATCCGACCAACGATGCGGTGGCGGCCAAGATCACGGCCTTGGAAGGAGGGGTGGCCGGTATGTTGACATCGTCGGGACAGGCAGCCAATTTTTATGCTTTGTTCAATATTTGCGAATCGGGCGACCATTTTGTGGCACAAACCAGCATATACGGAGGAACCTACAATCTCTTTGCGGTAACGATGAAGAAACTGGGCATCGAATGTACATTCGTTGATCAGGATGCTTCGGAGGAAGAGATCATGCGGGCCTTCCGACCGAACACCAAAGCGTTGTTCGGCGAGACGCTGTCGAACCCGGGCGTGATGGTCTTGGATATCGAAAAGTTTGCCCGCATCGCACACAAACAGGGTGTTCCTCTGATTGTCGATAATACGTTTCCTACGCCTATCAACTGCCGCCCGTTTGAGTGGGGAGCGGATATCGTGACCCATTCGACGACAAAATACATGGACGGACACGCGGCGGCGGTGGGCGGCGCTATTGTCGACAGCGGCAATTTCGACTGGGATGCCTATGCGGATAAGTTTCCGGGGCTGTGTACGCCCGATGACTCGTATCACGGACTGACCTATACCAAAGCATTTGGTAAAGGCGCTTATATTACCAAGGCGACGGCACAACTGATGCGCGACCTGGGATCTATTCAGGCGCCGGAGAATGCTTTTCTGTTGAACCTCGGACTGGAAACGCTTCATCTGCGCATGCCGCAACATTGCCAGAATGCCCTGGCGGTCGCCGAGTGGCTGGAGAAGAACGAGAAGGTGGCCTGGGTGAACTATCCGGGACTGAAAAGCGATAAATACTATGACCTGGCGCAAAAGTATATGCCCGACGGCACCTGTGGCGTGCTTTGCTTCGGTCTCAAAGGCGGACGCGAGGAATCGATCCGGTTTATGGACAGCCTGAAACTGGTGTCGATCGTGACCCATGTGGCCGATTCGCGTACCTGTGTGCTTCATCCTGCCAGCCATACGCATCGTCAGTTGAGCGATGAACAACTGAAAGAGGCGGGCATCGCTCCCGACCTGATCCGGTTCTCCACCGGCATCGAGTGTGCAGAGGATATTATTGCGGATGTTGAGCAGGCGCTACAATAAGAAATTATGAATTTTGAATTATGAATTATGAATTTCATGTTCCCCGAATTCATAATTCATAATTCATAATTTATAATTAACATGGATTTACAGGAAAAAGCCGAAAAGGTAGAGAAAGAGACCCGGCAGTTCTTTAAGAACATAAAAAAGAACCGGATGCGTGAATTGGATGACGTGGTTCATGCACTTCATGAGGAGGTGTTCGAGGAGATCGATTGCCTGGCGTGCGCTAATTGTTGCCGTTCGCTGGGGCCGCGATTGACCGATCGTGACATCGAGCGGATGGCCTCAGCCTTGCGGATCAAGCAACAGGAGGTGATTGCCCGCTACCTGCGCATCGACGAAGACAATGATTATGTATTCAAAGAGATGCCCTGTCCTTTTCTTTGTGCCGACAACTATTGCAGCATATACGAAGACCGTCCGCGTGCCTGTCGCGAGTATCCGCATACCGACCGCAAGAAATTCTATCAGATCTACCCGCTGACCATAAAAAATGCCGGGACTTGCCCGGCAGTTTTTGAAATCTTAGAACGATTGAAAAAAGAGTTTTAAGCCTCTCTCCCCTTAATTCGCGAATTTATACAATCCCGACGCGTGCGGAGCCAATGTCTGTACGAAGTCGTTGGATACGATACCCAGCTCTTCGCCGGTCCACATATTCGTCACCTTACAGTCGCCATTCAAGCCCAGATCTTTCAGGTTGACAGCGATCTCCTGCGCCTTTTCGTCGTCGATATTAAAGATAGCCAAATAGGCTTCCTGCGTATTCGGATTGCGAGAGGCAATCGCTACCTTGTTGTCTTGCTGGAAAAGCTGTTGCACATCCGTGCCTTCGCGGTGCATTTTCAATACCTCTTTATTGGTAAGCAAAGAGAGGGTGAAGGCATCGTTGCTCGGCAGATCGCCACCAAACATCAAGGGCGAACGGAAAATGGTGAACAGCGTCATCAGGGTGTATTGCTCGTCCGGTGTCAGACGGGTCATGCGGTCTTCGCCTCGCTCGCCACGTACGGAGATTCTTCCCAGCGGAATCATATCGCAATCGGGCCAGGTGCCGGGCGTAATATAGGGATACCAGCCCTGGGCTACGTCCAACAGGTGGGTGATGTCTCTCCAAAGATCCCATACATCGTCGACCATACGCCACATATTGGCATGCTCGCGCACATGTTCGGCGTCTTCAAGCGGTGTTTTTCCCGGCGACAGGCTTAATACGATCGGACGGCCGCATTGGTCGATGGCGTTACGCACCAGTTCGATCTCCGGCTGATGATACGGACGGGTAATATCGTCGATCTTCACAAAGTCGACACCCCAGTCGGCATACAGGTTGAAAATAGAATTGTAATACTCCTGCGCACCCGGACGATCGGCTACAACTGTGTAGTTGTCGCGCAACCAGCGGCATTGCAGTTCCGTGGAGTAGATTTGGTCGGCCGTTACGCCTTCCGCCCCTAAGATCGGGAGTTTCTTTTCTACGGCCTCTTTCGGGATGCCGCGCATGATGTGGATACCGAATTTCAATCCTTTACTGTGTATATAATCGGCCAGTTCCTTGAATCCTTTTCCGTTGGCAGAAGAGGGGAAACGGTTCGTGGCCGGCTGATAACGTCCGTATTCATCCAATACATAGCGCGGGTCGGTTTGGTTGTATCCGCCCGCTTTGTCGTTCTCCACAAACCAGCGGATATCCACTACCACATACTCCCAGCCAAACTCTTTCAGGTTCTCTGCCATATAGTCGGCATTGGCTATCACCTCATGTTCCATCACCGTCGGCCCATAGCAATCCCAGCTATTCCAACCCATCGGAGGGGTCTTGGCCCATTCCTTAAACTCCCCTTGCTGGAAAGCCACTCTCTCTACCTGCTTCTGCCCGCAGGAGCTCAACAGAAGAGCCGCCCCAAGCAATACTAACACACCATGTTTCATATTCTTTCTTTTAGAGTTATAAAATTTTATTGTTTGCCAAAAGTAGCTATTCTTTTTAATTTGACGAGCCTCTACATAGCCAAAACAACACATTCATCATTCAACACGCGTGAAAAGCCCAACATACCCTCCACCATTTGCCATTTTAATCTTTGATAGCAAAACCGCCTTTTGTTTACACTCACCCTGTCAAAACGGATAGCCGACGGCCAGATGCCAGGAATAGCCTCCTTCGCGGAAGGGGTTGATATTGAAATAACCCTTCTTGTCGGTGGCGTAAGGGACATGCAAGCCCAAGCCTACATCGAAGCGGATCAACAGGAACGAGAGGTCGTAGCGCAGACCCACCCCGGTACCTAACGCCAGGTCGTTGAGGAATTCGCTGGCTTTGAACGTGCCGCCGGTGCGGTCGTCTTCGCGAGCCGCCCATATACCACCGGCATCCAAAAACAAGGCACCCTCCAGGTCGCCTACCAGGCGCACGCGGTATTCCAGGTTGGCTTCAAACTTATAATCTCCCGTGCGATCGATATAGGTGTATGGATTTGTTTTGGGATCGGCATAATAACGTCCCGGGCCGATCGAACGGATCGTAAAAGCACGCACACTGTTGGCTCCTCCGATATAGAATTGTTCATTGTAAGGCGCTACCCGCGAGTTGCCATAACTGTAGATTCCACCAGCCATCAAACGTCCGACGAGCCGGTTGTTCTTATCGATGCGGCGGTTGTAGCGAAACTCGCTGGTCAGTTTCAGGAATTGCGCGTATGGGCTTCCGAATAGTTTTTTCCCTTCCTTATTGAAGTCGTTTCCGGCAATGGCGCCTATGCTGCTGATCAGGTTACCGGCTTGCGTAAACGAGGTGGTCCAGGAGAAATAATGTCGCTTAGCTATCGGCGTGTTGTCGTAGGTAAACATATAACTCATGGCCGGAACAAACTGATCCTGCAGACTCAGCCAGAGCGAAGGGTTCTCTTCCGCCTTTTCGATAAAGAGATCCGTTGGCTTCATTTTATTATAGTTCAAACGGAAGGGCGTCACCTGGTGGCGGGTGGTCGGACTTGGACGGAAGTCGTACATCATCGTTAACCCGAAAGAAGTCATCCGGAAAAAGCGCGCCCGGTTGATCAGGTCGGCACTCAATTTGAAGGTCGTGCTGGAGGGACGCACCAGGTCACGGTAAACAAACCCTGGGAAGAGCACGAAAGGCATGGTCAATGTCGAATTGGCGCCTATCTCGTAGCTGTTTATTTTCGTTCCGTCGATCCGGTTTCCTGTTTGCCATTCGTAAGAGCCTTTCACCTGGAAGCCCAATAACTCCCCGCCGTGGAACGCATTTCTGCGGGTGATCGAGAAGATTGCTCCCGGACCGGCATAATCGTTGCTCTTCGTACTGGCATTCACTTCCAATTCACCATCGTAAGGATAATCGAAGACGGTATTGATGCGCACATCCAAGAGGTTGTTCTGGTTGTATATATCGCTCCGGCGGCGCAGGCTATCCAAGCGCTCTACACCACCCTGTTCATCGCGGGTACGCCTATTGTAACTGCCTCGTCCGATGCTGTCGCGCGCGGTCGAACGGTTCACTTCCGTATATTGAAACTCGGCATAACGGAACACATTCAGGCGCGAAAGCCCGGTTTGCGTGCGCTGTTGCTCCTCCAGGGTGTAGAGGTCTCCCGGTTTGAAACGCAAGCGGCTGTATAATACCTCGGGGCGAAGCTTCAGTTTCCCTTCGTAATAGATCGTCATATCCTTGTAGCGGATCGAATCGGTAGGCGCCTCGCTGTTGTATCCATTCATATACACCGAGATGTTTCCGATACGGTAGGGCGCCATGGCATTCGGAGGCGTTCCCTGTTTTCGCATCACCCGGAGCCACACCTTGCCCGGCGATTGCAGGGTGTCGGCTTCATAGACCACATATTCAGGGCGATAGAAATAGAAACCATTGTTGCGCAGGAGGGTAGCAATGCGTTGACGCTCATTCTCCAACCGGATCACATTGAACTGGTCGCCATTACGCAACAGGCTTTCGTGCCGGTGCGCATTGATCAACGTATCGGCAAAATGGCGCATCCGCATATACTGGATACTGTCATAGCGGTAGGCGTTGTTCATCTCCACCGAATAATTGATCTTTGCCTGCAGGGAATCCTTTTTGTCGGGGAGTATCTCATAGGCTACATGCCCGTCGAAGTAACCATTTTCGTGCAACATATTCCGGGCGACCGCCACACGCACATCGGGATTGACCGTATTGATAAGTACCGGCTTGGCAGCAAACTTATCGAATATCCATTTGCCGACTCCGCCTTTGTATTTCTTAAATCCATTGTAGATCCACAAGCCGAAAGGAATAGGGATGCGCGTGGTTGAACTACCGAACAAGGCGTTGTTGGGCGCATACGCCAAAGCACCCTCTACCTCTTGCATGGCAGCATCCCCCTCGCGGGTCGGGTCGGGGTCGGCCACCTCCATCTTTTTGATGCCTGTATAGAGCACCTCCCCTTCGGGCAGGTGTTTGGTGACCGAACAGGAGCTGACAAAGCCCGCCCCTACCGCCAGTAGGAGAAGAAGGAGACGTAGGTTATATGTATGATTCTTTTGTTTCATCCTAACTATTCTTTCGTTTCACGTTCCGGCTCTTCGCTTTCGGCATTGTCTTCTTTGGGCTCTTCTATCGGTACCGGTGTTGTCTTCTTCTGCCTGAAATCGAACAGCTCACGCAAGCGAAGCACCTTCTTGCGGAACACTATACCAACACCTGTCTCTACCACCTCGCCCTCCAGGATGCTCTCGTAGTTGCGGTCATGGAAGAACTTAATGGTTTTGGAACCCGCCGGATCCAACAGGTATTCGGCAGCAAAGTTATCGAGGAACGACTGCGTCTGCTCGGTGGTGTTGCCGGTCGATACCGTTCCACCCACCGACACGCGGATGCGATCGTTGTAGAAGCGTTTGGCAAAGCTGAATGTCAGGTCGTTCTGCGTACCCGTAGCCGTCTCGTAGGTATCTAATCCCAGGTCGATATCCACCCCTTTCAGGGCATCGCCGGCAATGGAGTTGACCTGTCCGACTAAGAAACTACCCAGGGCACCACCCAGGTTCATATTGGTCGGGTCGGAACCCATATAGGTTCCGGTAAGCATCATATAGATGGCGTAGCGCGAACGCTCGTCATTATCTTTCGAAGCTAGTTCCGAACGGATATTCGTATCGTCCACTGCGTCGATGATAAACTGTAACTGCATATTCTCCAACCGCTCCTTCACACTGATGCCCACGTCGAAGTTCGATCGCCGTTGCAGGCCGTCTGCATCGGTGATGGTCGCGCGCATCCGCTCGGTGGCCGTTACATTGATCTCCGGATTCATCATTTGACCATTCCATTGCACATAACTTCCCTGATGGATATCGAAAGCCTTCAGCGGCACCACCGGCAGGCTGTATTTCACCACGCCACCGGTAAAGGTATAGCGTCCGTTGAGAGTGATATCGCTCGGCGGTTCGTATTGGAGAACCAGATCCCCTCCCCCTTCCAATTCGACATAGTTCGACTGGTCGGGCGTAAGGTCTACACGGAACTGCACAGTCGGATCGATCCTCAGATCCATAAACATATTGATTCCTCCCAACGCCATCTGTTGTCCGGTATTCCTCCGTTGTACTGTCAATGTGTCGGTGAAAGAGGTGAAAGAAACCAACCCGTCCATCCGATCCTGTACCGTCAAAGGCGAATCGGTCAATACATAAGTCAGATCCGTTCCCGCCAACAGATGGGCATCGCCACGTACAGTTATAGCCGACAAAGGTCCTTTGATGCTTGTGTCAAAGTTCATAAACAGTTTGCCGTAGACTAAGCTTTCAGGCGTACGGCTGGCATTCAACACCTGCATATTGCTGGCCGTCAGGCGAAGATCCGCCATCATGCGCGAGAAGTTGGAGATATCTATATTTCCGTCGATTACAAAAGGATTATTGCCTGTTGTCAGCAAGCGGTATTTATCGAACCTGATACGGCTGTCTTTCACGGTCACCTTCCGATCATCAAAGCGCAATCGCGTATCGGCCATGCCGACATACATCGAACTGGAATCGAGTTTCATAAAGCCATTCAGTACCGGCTGCGACGAAGAACCGCTGATCTGCATACTTCCGTTCAGGGTGCCTTCCATTTTTGCCATACCCTCCGGGATAAACGGGTTCGCCATATCCAACGGCAGAGAGAGTATATCGAATGCTCCTTCTATGTTGCTCGTCTTATCCGCCGCCTTATACAAGGCATAAGCCGTCATCCGTTCTTCCCGGTCGTGGTAGAGATGCACGTCGAACTGGTGTTCGGCATTGTCTAACGGCAGGTAGACAGCGTTTAATAACATCTCCCCGACGCGCCCGTTTTCATAGAACAGTTCGTCGATATTCGCATCGGCCACCACCATAAAAGTCTCTTCCATCGGGGCATACCGCACGTTGGCATTCAGGATTCCTTTCATATTCGGCAACATAGAGAAGCCGGAAGTGATCGTCTCTAAGTTCATCTGATTGAATTCCACATGCAACTCCGGGTAGGTATCGCCCAGATCCATCGAATGGATCCACAGGGAGGCGTTCTTCGATCCGGTCAATCGTATGTTGGCATCCATATCTTTCATGCTGCCAAAGCGGAAATAGTTGTCCGGATTGAGGGTAAACGTATTGAACGCGATGATCGGTTGCTCGGGGAAGAGGTTGAAACGCATCCCGTCCACGCCTTTTGTCATGCTGACGCCCAACTGTAATCCCGTTTCTTTGTTGTGGTTGGTGTAGGTGAATTCCGCGTCAACATATCTGTTTTTCAACGCTCCATGCACATGGGCTGTGAAGGGTTGTTGCAGACGGTATCTGTTTTTGATCACATCGGCGCTGTAAGTCAGGCCATCCGGAGCCGGGCGAATGGAGGCTCTGATCGTATCGATCAGGAAGGTATCCCTGGCGAAGGCATAGATGCCCGCATCCAATAGAATCCCGTTTTCGGGCGAGGTCGAAGCCTCTATATCGAGATCTGTAAAGCTATAATAATAAGTCCTCAACAGATGGAAGATCGGATTGTCGCGCCGCGCCTTGACAGAGAGGGAGGTATGGGGCAACGAGGCTTGCAAAGCGTCAATATGAATAATCGAATCGGTCGCCAGTTGACGGGTCAGTTCATTGCCTATCTCGCCGAACTGCTTCAACAAGGCGTTCACCCCCGCATCGCCTGTCAACACCATAGCAAAGTCATTACCCGCATTGAATGATACCCGTGTGGTATCCACATCGCTATCCAGTTTCAACGTCAGCGACTTGGGGCTGAATCGCAAACCCGGCACCCTGATATTGCAGGCTCCGAGCGAGAGGAAGGCTTCGTTCTTTTCTTTCCAATCGCTTTGGGCATCCGCATAGAGTTCGAATTCCGTATAAAAGAGCGAGTCGGTGAGATGAAGCCCTTGCAAATCGAGATGTTTGGCCTCCAATACCAACATGGTCGTGAAAGACTCCTCTTTCAATTCCCCACTAACGCTTAGATCCGCCTGGGCATAGGGGTATAAGCTGTTCAGATTCGCCTCATACCGATTCTCTTCCAGCGAAGCTGTCAGCGAAACATCCGACAAGCCGATGTTTTGATACAAGAGGGAATCGATTTGTGCATTTATCTTCGCCCGGGTACGAGCCGAGAAGAAATCAAAACCCTGCCCTTCCGCCTGCAATGAAGCGGTTACCCAGAGAATGGAATCAGTCGGCATAAAATGAACCGGTTCCAAACCCTCTATCTTCAAAGCGGCTGCATAGGCCTCCGTTGTTTCCTGGAAACGGCCATCTAATTGCACCCGGGCATCGCCTTCTGTCAACTGCAGATTGGCCGTATACTCCTGGTTGTATAGGGCGACCTCCCCATACAGCTCTATGCCCGCAGGAATCGCATAGCGATTACGCTCCTCTTTCGGCAGATAAGACAATAGGAAATCCATATTTCCGGTCACCGCTTCCAATTGAATATCCGCCGAACGACGCACGCTATCCAACACCGCCCCTACCCTTCCGGAGGCCTCTACGACGATAGCATCGGGGATGTCCGCTTTCAATTGCCGGAGACGGATCTCCTCCAGACTGCCGCCTGCATTCGCCAAAAAGTCGATGGGGTTGGCCGGGAAAGCCTGTTTGAAGTCGGCTGGCAGATCGGGAACCAATATAAATACATCCTCTTTCCCGACCGAAGCCGAAAGAGAGAGGTCGAAATTGCCGGCAGGCTTTTCATCTAAAAGGCTCCAGGGTAGGTTGGCCTTCAAGGTGATGTTCGTAAAAGGAGTTTTCAACTGAAAACCGGGTATATCTATATGTAGGCTGTCGGCTTCCACCTTTCCTTCGAGGGAGGATAATACAAAGCCCGAACGCTCGTCGAAAGCCAATCGGCGCAGATCAGCTCCGATCTCTTTTCCCTGATAACGGATGGAACGAACGTCGGCCTGCAGATTTTGCAAAGCCAGGTGGGCTGGGTCTAATCCCGGCTGTGGCGCCAGCGTATCGCCGTCATAAACAATGGCTGATTCCGCCAGATTGAATTTCTCTACCTCATAACGGGCGGCTCCCAGATCGACTAATCCGTTCGACAGTCCCGCCTTGCCTATACGCGCCGACAGGCTCAACGTGTCGGCAGGCATATCGAAAGCAAAAGCTGATTGTTTGATTGCAATATCGCCAACACGAATCTTCCAGTTCATCGGCGAGGCACTCGTATTCCCCTTTTGCGATAACGAATCGATGCGCAGATAAATATCGGCCTTGGTCAATGTGGCATGGTTCAAAACCACCTCTTTTTTATCGGACAAATCAATATAGTCCGCTTTCAATACAAAATCAGGAATCTCTCCTTTGATTAACATGCCTTCCAGTTGATCTCCCGTATTGATCCGGGCTTTTTCGAGGCGTACCTGTTCGACGGAAAGGATCTTCTTTGCCAGCGGCATAGGGTTTACGCGCACCGATAGTTGTTGGAGGGAGAGCAGGGTGTCGGGATAGGATACTACCTCCACCCCTTTTATCTTCAGATCGAAAGGAAAGCCCAGGTGTATCCGGTCGATACGGATATCCATTTCGGTGTTTTGGCTGGCATAATGGGTGGCCTGTCTGACCACAAAGTTCTGAACCGCTGGGACATATAAGAGCGCAGCTATAAGCAATACCAAAACGATTGGTATCAAAAACAGTATGCCTATCCACTTAATCCACTTCTTCATTCTTTCACCTTGTAGCTCTTATTGAAATAACGGAGATATCCCCCATTTTGTTCTATCAAAGGGCATAAAAAACAAGACAAGACAAATGTAGTGAAGAAACGGGGATAACAAATGGTTTATAACCCTACTTTTTTGAAAGCATTCGCTATATCGATGATCCATTCGCAAAATGCATATTGGGCAGTTCGCAAAATATCATTTTGTCAAAACCGCGGGAGTTTTTTTCCGAAAACCCGGGACTTTTTTCACAAACTCCCGGGAGAAACACTTTTTAACAATGCGAATAGTAAGCAAAAGGAGCGAGTTTTAGTTAAAATTGGCCTCTCTTGCTTACACTTCGATTTGGGAGTTTTGATTCAGAAATGCCTCGATGGCGGCTTCATCATCGGGGTGGAACCAAGTGATTTCCGGGTCGCGTTTGAACCAGGTCATTTGTTTGCGGGCATAGACCCGGCTGTTGCGTTTGATTTTCTCGACGGCCAGGTCGAGCGGCCAGGTGTCGTCGAAGTATTGGAATAGCTCTTTGTAGCCTACGGTATTCAGGGAGTTCAGGTGGCGATGAGGGTAAACGGCTCGAGCCTCTTCCAATAATCCCTGCTGCATCATCTCATCGACGCGCCGATTGATACGCTCGCAGAGTTCGTCGCGCTCCCGAGTCAACCCGATTTTCACAATCCGGAAGGGACGCTCTTTGTTACTTTTTGTACGAAAAGAGGAGTAAGGAAGTCCGGTTTGCCGGCATATCTCGACGGCATGAATAACCCGTTTGTAGTTGTTACGGTCGACCTCTTCATAGTGTTGCGGATCCTTTTCGCGCAATTCTTCGAGGATGGGCTGCAAACCTTCCCGTTCATATTGTGCATAGATCGATGCCCGGATTTCGGGAAGCACGGTGGGAATATCATCGATGCCCTTGCAGACCGCATCGATATACATCATGGAGCCACCGGTCATGACCACCAGATCGCGCTGCTGAAACAACTCGTCCAACAGCGAAAGTACCTGCTCTTCGAAAAGGCTGGCGCTAAAATAATCAGTCAGGGAGAGTATGCCCACCAGATGATGAGGCACACGGGCAAGTTGCTCCTGTGTAGGGGCAGCCGTTCCTATCGGCAGTTCTTTATACACCTGCCGGGAATCGGAAGAGATAATGGATGTCTGAAACTTCTCGGCCAGGCGCAGACTCAGTTCGGTCTTGCCCACCCCGGTCGGTCCCAACAACACAAGAAGTGTTTTCATCAGAAGCTTTCGTCGCTGAACATATCTTCGCTGATACTATCCAGCCCTTCGAATCCGGCACCGTCGAGTTCGTCCATATCATATTCCGAGTCACCATAGAACTCTTCGCCTACGCTGGCAGCAGTGATTGTCTTGGTGTCAATCTCATCGAAAGCCATGATCTGAGGAGGAGCCATACCAACCGATTTGCTGACAACCGGATCGGCCAGGTTCTGCCCGGGGATGATCTCGCGCAATTCCATAAAGAAAGCACGCTCGGTCAGGTAATCAAATACAAAAAGAAGCTTCTGATGTTCGTCTTCCAACAGCTCTTCCAACTGCGTCTCTTCCATAATGTAGTTGTCGACTTCCGAAGAGGTGTCCATTTCTACCCGGGTCACTTCCATCTTCTTACTCCAGTCATCGTCGCAGATAAAGAAAGAGGTTATCTGGTCACGACTGTATCCGACGGAATCAAGCAAGACATCATGCAACTCCAGAAAGGTAGCTTCTGCATCGATGCGGATCTCGCGTTTGAAGTCATCTGCTTCATCTGATAAGATAAGAAATCTGAATATCATATTTGTAATGTTTAGGTGCTTTAACAATAAAAATCGAATGCCATGCCGGGTTCGCTTAAATCAGGCCGGGATGCATCCTATCTTTTTGCAAAAGTAGGAAAAATATCTGATGATACAACTGCCGGAAAACTATATTTACAAAGCGAAAAAGCCCTTGCAGAGGTTGATGTCTGCAAGGGCTTTCCTATTATTATAAAAGAGAGCGATCAGCTCTTTTTCGCACCTCTCTTGGCTGGTTTCGGATTCTTATCGGCCGTCTCAATAATCTGGCGCACCTCTTCCAGGGTAAGTTCTTCTGGCTTAGTGCCTTTACGCGGGATCTTATAGTTCTTTCCCTTATAAGCGATGTACGGGCCAAAGCGGCCGTTCAGTATTTCCAGTTCGGGTTCTTCTTCGAACTTCTTAATGAATCGCTGTGCCTCCTTCTGTTGTTTCTCTTCAATCAGGGCGATCGATTCTTCCAATGTGATCGAGAGCGGATTCAATGTTTTCGGGATAGACACGAATTTACCGTCGTGGCGGATGAATGGGCCGAAGCGTCCTACGGCGGCTACTACCTCTTTTCCGTTGTATTCTCCAACGGTTCGTGGCAGATCGAATAGCTTCAGTGCCTCTTCCAATGTGATGGTTTCAATGGATTGTCCCTTCATCAAAGAGGCAAACTGCGGTTTCGGCGCCTCTTTATCGTCCGGATTTGCCTGGCCGATCTGCACGATAGGGCCATAACGTCCGATCTTAACAAACACCGGATTGCCGCTCTTGGGGTCAATACCCAATTCGCGTTCGCCCACTTTGTGTTCCGTGCGGATGGCTTTTACCTCATCTACTTTCGGATGGAAAAGCTTATAGAACTTATCGATGGCTTTGGTCCATTCCAACTCGCCATCGGCAATATTGTCAAATTCTTTTTCTACGCTTGCCGTGAAGTTATAGTCTAAGATATCAGGGAAGTATTCCAATAGGAAATCATTCACAACTGTGCCGATATCGGTAGGCATCAGTTTGTTGCGATCAAAGCCTACCTTTTCGTTCTTTGTCGTCTCTTTTATCTTTCCTTTTGTCAGCGAAACAATTTCATAATCACGGGTGATACCGTCTTTGTCGCCTTTTATTACATATTCGCGGTTCTGCACCGTCTGAATAGTAGGCGCGTAAGTAGAAGGACGTCCAATGCCCAATTCTTCCATGCGGCGCACCAAGCTGGCCTCGGTATAGCGGGGCGGACGTTGCGTAAAGCGCTCAGTGGCTACGATGTCCTGTGCCTGGAGCTTATCTTTCAGGTTCACAGCCGGCAACAAGCCATTGTCTTGTTCGCTTTCTCCCTCCTCGTCGTTGCTCTCGAGGTAGACCTGCAGGAAACCATCGAAGGTGATGACTTCACCGGTTGCCACGAAGCGTTCGTTCGTATGGTTGCTGATGCCCACCGTGATGGTCGTACGTTCCAATTCAGCATCAGCCATCTGAGAGGCGATCGTGCGCTTGCGGATCAACTCGTACAGTCGTTTCTCCTGGGGAGTTCCCGATATTTCTGTTTGGGATATATAGGTAGGGCGGATAGCCTCATGTGCCTCTTGCGCTCCTTTAGTCTTTGTATTGTATTGACGGAACTGATAGTATTTCTCGCCATACTCTTCGAGAATCGCCTCTTTGGCAGTGCCTAATGCCAGGTTGCTCAGGTTCACCGAGTCGGTACGCATATAGGTAATGAATCCTGATTCATAGAGTCGTTGCGCCAACGTCATTGTTTGCGAAACGGAAAAGCCCAGCTTGCGCGCCGCTTCCTGCTGCAGGGTGGAGGTAGTGAATGGCGGAGCCGGCGATTTCTTGACCGGTTTGCGGGTAATATCTTCTATGTCAAAAGAGGCCTCTTTGCATGATTCCAGAAAAGCCAATACCTCTTTTTTATCTTTCAGGCGTTTGTTAAGCTCTGCTTTCAATAGCGTCGTTCCGTCGGGCAAGATGAAAGTAGCAATCACCCGGTAAGAGGCTTCCGAAACGAACGCATTGATCTCGCGCTCGCGCTCTACCACCAGACGAACAGCTACCGACTGTACACGTCCGGCCGACAACGCCGGCTTCACCTTTTTCCAAAGAATCGGCGAAAGCTCGAACCCGACAATACGGTCGAGCACACGACGCGCCTGTTGCGCATTCACCAAGTCGATATTGATGTCACGCGGTGTTTCAATCGCATGCAATATGGCATTTTTGGTAATTTCATGGAATACGATCCGTTTCGTTTTAGCCGGATCCAGATTGAGCGCTTCGCTCAGATGCCACGAGATAGCTTCCCCTTCGCGATCCTCATCGGAAGCAAGCCATACCATTTCTGACTTCTTGGCTTCGTTTTTCAGTTCGGTTACCAGTTTCTTTTTATCCGTGGGAATAACATATTCGGGTTTGTAGTTGTGTTCAAAATCAATACTAATTTCTTTTGCTTTCAGGTCACGGATATGGCCATAGCTTGAGAGCACCTTAAAGTCTTTACCAAGAAATTTTTCAATGGTCTTTGCTTTTGCAGGTGACTCTACAATAACCAGGTTTTTATTCATTTTACTCAGTTTTTTAAAAATCGAGTGCAAACATACGCAAATAATTCACGCCATGGGTTACGCGACTGTAAAAAACCGCTATTTTTAATAATGTATAAGATTTGAGCCCCGCTTTCTTTCGGATGAGAACTATTTGGCCGGAAGCAACACATAGAAGGTAGAACCGACTCCTACTTCGGAAGTGGCCCAGATGCGACCGCCCATTTTTGTCACCAGCCCTTTACAGATAGCCAGGCCAAGACCAACCCCTTTCTTGCCGTTCTGCAATTGGGCAAACCGGTCAAAGATACTTTCCAATTGATTTTCGGGAATGCCTTCGCCGGTATCTTCCACATAGAACCTGACATTTTCTCCCTGCAGATCATAACCAAAACGAATCTCTCCCTGTGATGTATGCTTGATGGCATTGGTAAGCAGATTGGTAATGATTTGTATCAGGCGGTTACGATCCGTATCCAATGTCAACGCTTCGCAGGGTGCAAGCGTAAACTTTACCTGCTCAGATACCCGGAAAGAGAGCATATTATAGACATCCTTCATCAGAACGGGGATATCCTGCACGGAGTAGACAAGCGACATCGAATCCGATTCGATCTTGGAGATATCCAACACATCACCGATCAGGCGTTGCAGTAGTTCATTATTGTTCTGGATAATACCGGCAAACTCTTCCCGTGCCTCTTTACCCTCCTCTTCAATCAGTATCTGCGAGAAACCGACGATGGCATTCAACGGTGTCCGGATCTCATGGTTCATATTAGCTAAGAAGGTTGATTTCAAGGCATCAGCCTCTTCTGCCTTCTCTTTGGCAATGCGCAGTTCTTCTCTTCTGCGGCGAAGTATACGCATCATATTGATCAGCACTACGATCACTAAGAGCAGGACGGAACATCCAACCAATAAGAAAATCATCAGTTGCCGGGTCTGCTTCGCCTTTGCTTCCATCCGCTGACCTTCCAGTTCCAGGCGTTCTACCTCATTTTTTGTACGGATATTTGCCAATGTTGCATTGAATTCCTGGCGGTTAATCGAGTCTTTCAATACAAGCATCTCGCGGGTAACACGCAGCGATTCATCTAAGCGGCCGAGCTTTTCCAGCGCAGTTGCTTTCCAAGACAGTACATTGTGAAGCTGTTGGCTGTATCCTCTGGTTCGATTGTGTTTTTCTAACTCCAGAATATAGGTCATGGCCTTTTCACTTTCGCCTTTTTGCAGATAATAAAGTGCATAGACGGCACCGAGTTCCGCTTTGGCTCTATGCAACCCTTCCTGGTCGGCAATCTGTTGTGCCAACTGCAAATGCGTCCAGGCTTTCTCTAACTGATTCCCGGTAGTATATTCCCGGGCTAAAAACCGATGAATCACATATTCCTGTTCAAGAATGCTATTCTCTTTGTCTAAATGGGTCATTCCCTCCTTTCTGCATTTCTCCAGAAAAACTTTTCCCTGACTCAGATAGGCAATTCGCTTTTCAGGAATGGCAGGGCGGTTGAACAACTGACGGTAAATATTAAATATCTTAACCGGAGGAGCATTCCTCGCTTCCATGCGCCGCATAACAGAGAGATACAGTTGCTCGGCTTCATCGTACATATCGTTAGAGAAATAGAAATCGGCCAAAGCCTGATCGGCGATTTCCAGACCTTCCGGGAAATCATATTCTTCGCTTAACTTCCGTATCTCCTCTATGGTGGTCAAAGCCTCTACCTTGTTGGCACGCCGGTTACTCATATAGACATCCCATCCCTTGACCCTAAAAAAGTCCTCATATCGATATTGTTTCAGAAGCAAGGGATACAACTGTTGCGCTCTTTGCCGCATACTATCCTGGTTGTTCCCATAGAAATGCTTAACCAGTCCAAACAGGGCATTCGCCAGATAGGCTTCGTTTTTCTGTTTTTGCGCCTCTTCTTCCAGCCAATAGGCGTAGATCTGCCGATTGGGATTAGAGAGATTCTCTTCTAACCGATCATTCAAATAGGCTAATCGCTCCGAATCAGGAACCGATTCGACGAGTTGCTTCAGACTATCAACCGTTGCCGGGTTCTGTCCTTCGCCAGGTATAGAAAAAAGCAACAGCAAACAAAATACTATTGCCGGAACACCTTGTATGTTTTTCATCTATTTAGTTTGTGGCCGCTTCTGGGGCACTTCCACATAGAAGGTCGAGCCTTCTCCCTCCTTCGAGTGAACCCAGATTGATCCGCCCATTTTAGTTACCAACCCTTTACATATAGCTAAGCCCAATCCGACTCCTCTCTTTCCATTAGTCAACTGGACAAAGCGATCAAATATACTACTTTGTTCTTCTTCCGGAATACCTTCACCGGTATCCTCTACATAGAAGCGAACATTTTTCCCTAACAACTCATAACCAAAACGAATAGAACCACCCTCCGGTGTATGCTTCATCGCATTTGTAAGCAGATTCATCAGTATCTGGATCAAGCGGTTCCTATCTGTCTCTATGATGCATGCTTCGCACGGATCCAGGGCAAATTTCACTTTCGACCGGGTCTGTTCTATCCGCATCTGGATCATATCATACACCTCTTTCATCAGCCCGGGCAATTCCTGCGGATAATAGATCAGCGACATCGAATTGGATTCGATTTTCGATATATCCAATACATCGGCAATCAGCCGTTGCAACAGTTCGTTGTTGTGCTGGATGATCCGGGCAAACTCCTTACGGGTCTCTTTCTCTTCCTCTTCGATCAGTACCTGGGAGAAGCCGACGATGGAATTCAGCGGCGTACGGATTTCGTGGTTCATATTAGCCAGAAAGGCCGATTTCAATTGATCCGACTCTTCTGCTTTTTCCTTCGCTATCTTCAGTTCTGCCTGCTTTCGCTTGATAATCCGGATCAGGTAGATCAGTCCTACGATGACAATACACAAAATAAGGCATCCGACAACCAAAAACATCATGCGTTGATGTGATTGTTTCGCCTTGGCCTCCATGCGTTCCTTTTCGACCTCCAGCCGTTCCACCTCATATTCCGTACGCACATTCGCCAGCGTCTCATGGAATGACTGCCTGTCGACCGAATCTTTCAGATGCGTAAACTGCATGGCCACTTGGTAGGCCTCCTTTGAGCGTCCCAATTCATTCAGCATATCCGCCTTATGCTTCAACTGTTGTACGAGAAGATCCGTATGCCCTTTACTTTGCGCATTTTCGATCGACTGGTCAACATATGCGATCGCTTTTTGGTAATCGCCCGTAAAATAGTAGTACTGGTAATAGATCTGCTCCAACTCGCTCTCTTTATAGGGCAGATGATGAAGGGTACCCACCGAATCGGCTTTCTGAAGATAGGTCCATGCCTGTGGGTATTCCCCCAATTGCACATAGGTGTGCGCATAGGTTCGGTAGATCACATATTCCAGCGAATAAAGCGGATTCTCCGAGTCGAGCTCTGTCTCTCCCCGCTTCCGGCTATCTTCCAATAGATTTTCCGCTTTGGCTAAGTAATCGAGCTTTTTCTGCAGATTACTCATCCGGGTGATTAGTTGCCGTATGATGTAGTAACGCTTGACTGGCGGGGCGTTTCGCTTTTCCATCCGATCAATCACAGCCAGGTAGAGTCGTTCGGCATCTTCCTGCAGGTTGTTAGAGAAATAGAAATCGGCCATCGCCTGATCAGCCATTTCACGTCCTTCTGGGAAGCCTACTTTGTCGCTGAATGCCCTCAGTTCCTCTACGGCTGTCAATACTTCATCAAAACGACCTCCTTTGTTCAACAGGTAGATCACCCACGCCTTCATCCGGCAGATATCCTCCAGGCGTCCAAGTTTAACGAATAGCGGTTCCGCTTTTTCAATCCAATACATGGCGCTGTCGCCATTTGCTCCGTAAAAATGGCGCGACATGATATAGATGGCATCTGCCTCTGCCTCTTCATTATGTTGGCGCAACGCCTCGGGATAAAGCAGGCGGGCATACACCAGCCGGGCAGGGGTCAGTACGTATTTCTGCATCTCTTCCTGCAAATAGGGGAGACGTTCACTCTCCGGCATGTTACGCACAATATTCTCCACGCTATCCGCCAAAGCGTCTCGCTGGGCAAAGGCACCCGACACACTCAAAACAAGAAGTAATATAGAAATACAGAACCTCATAATTGACAAATATACAAATATTTATTTGCTTAACGCCGCAATGCTATCTTTTAAAGACTGTATCTTACTTTCTGCATCCGCCTGTTTCTTTCGCTCCATCTCAATTACTTTGGCAGGTGCTTTGCCGACAAAACTCTCATTACTCAGTTTTTTTATGACCGATGCAAGGAATCCTTCCTGATAGATCAGTTCCTCGTTCAGCTTCGCCAATTCTTCCTCCACGTTCATCAGGTTGCCCAACGGAACAGCATATTCAGTGGTACCAACAAGGAACGAAACCGCTCCGGCGGCCTTTTCTGTTGCTTTGTTAATGGCCGATAGGTTACACATCTTGCTGATTACCGGGTCGAGCGCTTCGTTATGGTTACCCAATACCTGTAGTTCTAATGTTTCTTTGTTTGGTATATTCTTTTGCAAACGGATCGTACGTACCCCGCTGACGATCTCTTTGACGGCTTCAAAGGCCATCAGGTAGTTGTTGTCTACTTCGTCTCCCTTCGGCATAGCGGCCATCATAATGCTCTCTCCCGCCTGGCGTGGAGCAAGTGCCTGCCAGAGCTCTTCGGTGATAAACGGCATAAACGGATGCAACAGGCGAAGCAATGAGTCGAAGAACGAGAGGGTCGCTTCGTAGGTCGCTTTGTCGATAGGTTGCTCGAATCCCGGTTTTACCATCTCCAGGTACCAGGCAGAGAACTCATCCCAGAATAGTTTGTAGACCGTCATAAGTGCCTCGCTCAAGCGATATTTGTCTAATAGATCATCCATCTCGGATGCTGTCTTGTTGAGCTGCATCTCAAACCATTTCACCGCCGACGCTGCCGCTTCCGGCTGAGCGATCGCTTCGTCTACCTTCCAACCTTTCACCAGGCGGAAGGCGTTCCATATCTTATTATTGAAATTACGTCCCTGTTCGCAAAGTGATTCGTCGAAGGGAATATCGTTTCCTGCGGGAGCCGTCAGCATCAACCCCATACGAACGCCATCCGCTCCGTAGGTATCGATCAGCCCCAGTGGATCGGGCGAGTTGCCGAGTGATTTCGACATCTTACGTCCCTGCTTGTCGCGCACCAGCCCGGTGAAGTAGACATTCTTAAACGGCATCTCCTTTTCATATTCATATCCCGCCATAATCATACGCGCCACCCAGAAGAATATAATGTCCGGGCCGGTCACCAGGTCGTTGGTCGGATAGTAATACTTCATCTCCTCGTTTCCGGGGTTGTTGATGCCGTCGAAAAGGGAGATCGGCCATAACCAGGAAGAGAACCAGGTATCTAAGCAGTCTTCATCCTGAGACAAGGTGAAGCCTCCCCCATCCCCTCCCAAGGAGGGGTGCTTTTCAAGGGCTATCTCACGCGCTTTTTCTTCGCTTTCAGCGACAACATACCCCAAGTATTTTCCTTCGGAAGTTTTTATATAATAGGCCGGGATACGGTGTCCCCACCACAATTGGCGGCTGATACACCAATCCTTTATGTTCTCCATCCAGTGGCGATAGGTATTCTTAAACTTCGGAGGATAGAATTTCAACTCATCATTCATCACTACCTCCAGGGCGGGCTTGGCCATCTCCTCCATTTTCAGGAACCACTGCATCGATAGCTTCGGTTCGATAGGCACATGGGTACGTTCCGAATACCCCACCTTATTGTCGTAATCTTCTACTTTTTCCAGCAGTCCGGCTGCCTCCAGGTCGAGGGTGATCTGTTTGCGTACATCGAAACGATCCATACCGATATACAATTCGCCGGCTTCGTTGATTGTTCCGTTGTCGTTGAAGATATCGATCGACGGCAGGTTGTATTTCTCGCCCAGTGCATAGTCGTTCACATCATGCGCCGGTGTCACCTTCAATCCTCCGGTACCGAATTCCATATCTACATAATCGTCCATGATCACCGGAATAGAGCGATTCACCAGCGGCACAATCACCCGTTTCCCTTTCAGCGAGGTATAACGTGGGTCATTCGGGTTTACACATACGGCCGTATCACCCAGGATCGTCTCCGGGCGGGTGGTAGCAATCACGATATAGTCGACCACGCCAGTCTCTTTAGCTCCCCCTTGGGGGGAGTTGAGGGGGCTGTCCTCTGTGCATATTTTATACTTCAGGTAGTAGAGTTTGCTATGCTCTTCTTTGTAAATCACCTCCTCGTCTGAGACGGCAGTCAAGGCTTGCGGATCCCAGTTTACCATGCGGATGCCCCGATAAATCAATCCTTTGTTATATAGATCGGTAAATACCTTGATCACACTTTCCGAACGGACTTCATCCATGGTAAAGGCGGTGCGATCCCAGTCGCAGGAAGCACCCAAGCGGCGTAGTTGCTGCAGGATAATACCCCCGTGTTCTTCTTTCCACTCCCAGGCATGTTCCAGGAAGGCTTCGCGCGTAAGGTCGTTTTTGCTGATACCCTTCTCCGCCAGCTTGCCTACTACTTTGGCTTCCGTAGCAATCGAGGCATGGTCGGTACCCGGTACCCAGCAGGCATTCTTTCCCTGCATACGGGCGCGGCGCACCAGAATATCCTGAATCGTATTGTTAAGCATATGCCCCATGTGAAGCACCCCGGTGACGTTTGGCGGAGGAATGACGATTGTATAAGGCTCCCGCTCATCGGGCTCCGACTTAAATAATTGATTGTCTAACCAATACTGATACCATTTACCTTCCACTTCCGCGGGATTGTACTTACTTGCGATTTCCATACTACTTACTTAATACAATATCTCTTAATACTTTATTTATCAAACAGGTATGAGCTTCCCACCCACCTTACTCAAAAGAAAGCACAAATGTATAAAAAAAATTAACGTCCTTTACTATTCTACCTATTCATCTAAGGACAAACACATTTAGATCATTTTTCTGCCACCCCCCCCAACTTACGATTTGTAATTTTCGCAGGACTTTGCGCGCAAAAAAGCAGGGATATTTTGACAAACTCCCGGGAGAAACATTTTTTAACATACGAGATTGTAAGTAAAAAGGCCTTTTTGCTTACAATCGCAGTTTTGACAGCTATACAATATACCCCTTAGTTGTCATACTTTTTTAAACGTTTATGTAACTTTTTAATAAAAAATAGGTTATGAAAAAAATAATCTATATTATTGTTACGATTTTTAAGAGGCTAAACCACTTAGTGAATATATTTAAGCCCATTATCTTAGAATAAAACCCAATATTGATAAGTTATGAGTAAAATGAGTCTTAAACACACGATTATTTTCGTTCTTGCTTGTATGTTTTCTGCCGTGCAAGCACAAAATGTATCTATTAATGTCCAGTCAGAAAAAGTAGACGGCCTGATCGACCAAAAAATCTATGGTCAATTGTTTGAGCATATCTATTTTTCTGCCAACAACGGATTATGGCAGGAACTGATTTATGGTCGCTCTTTTGAGCCTCAACACTACCCGGGTATTCCTCCCCGGGATGGTTATTTTGATGGTTGGTTTGTAGATGATGCGCAGGTGTTGCATTCCCCGACGCGTTATGAACAACCCATTCCTGTCACGACGATTAACAGCGACAATTATGAGATCTCCATGGATGTCAATTGGAGAGCCTATAAGCTGGCTGGCCGACGATGGAGCGGTGGTCTGTTGGACATCCGTTTCGCCTTCAAGAATCAAATGAACGGAGAGCCCTATTTTCTTCGCATCAATGATCCTTCCATTGAAACAAGAAGTGCGCGAGAGGGCGCCCCGGCACCTCAACCGGCGAACTTTTCTATTTCCACCTTCTCGGAAATGGAGATAGGCGCGCAGGAGGGTATGCCGGGATGGACCGGTCAGCGAAGAGTTGTTAAAGCATTGCAACCTTTGAAAACCACGATTGCCAAAAAGGAACAGATAACCCTGGGAGGCGAATGGCATAAGTTGCGCATCCGCTGCGAAGGAAAACGCGTGCGTGTGTACTGGGACAACAAACAAATCATCAACTACCAGTTGCCCGACAACAGCTCCAACAATGAGATTGCCTTTTGGGTGAACTATACCGAAGCGTTGTATAAAGATATCCGTATCACGTCAACAGACAAAAAGACCGTCTATTTCGAAGGCATGCCGGAAGCGGTGAAAATACCCGAAGTGGCTCCTCAATGGCAGTCGTTTGGCAATGGAAAATTTGAGTTAGTCAAGAATGATGCTGTCAATATGGATTATTCGCAAAAGATCACCGCAAGCGGCAGCAAAAGCGGATTAATTCAAGGTCCTCAAAACATCATTCGTCAGGAAAGCTACGTGGGTTCTGTGTATGCGAAAGGCGATGCGAAGAGCGAACTCTTTGTAGCCCTCAAAGCAGGCGACAGGTATCTCGTGGAGAAGATGATCGGAAAGCCGGGAAGAGACTGGACAAAATATGAATTCAGCCTGCATGCCGGAGATTATGTTGGGGATGCTGATTTTGCCATCTACACGAATCAGGGAACCGTTCAAATAGACCAGGTGACTGTTTCCACCCAAACAGGTTTAGATCTGGGAGGATTCCGTCCCGACATCTACCAAACGGTGAAAGACCTGAAACCTACTTCCATGCGTTGGCCCGGAGGAGGATATGTTGCCCAATACAACTGGAAATGGGGCATCGGTTCACAGGAAGAAAGACATCGTTGGCCGCATTGGATGTGGCTTGACTACGATCAGAATGCTTTTGGTACAGATGAATTCATCCAATTCTGCCGCCAGATCAATACAGAACCGGTTATTGTTGTTCGCGTCGGTTTCGACCGTCCGGAATCCGAACATGCCCAACTATTGCAGGATGCCTGCGACTGGGTGGCCTACTGTAATGAGCCGGCTACAGGCAAATGGGGAAGCAAAAGAGCAGCCAACGGACATCCCGAGCCGTATAATGTGAGGATTTGGGAGATCGACAATGAAATGTGGGAAATGGGTATCGAAGAATACGAAAAAGCAGTCCGCAAGTTCTCCGTGGCCATGCGCGAAGTCGATCCCACCATCAAGATTGTCGCCTGCGGTGGTTTCAGAGAGGACGAAGCCTTCTTGAACAGCTCCGGTAGTTACTTCGATTATTTGAGTTTGCATCATTATGAGAGAGCGACCGGATATGCCACCGGTCCCGAACGATTAGGCGAACAATATAATCGGTATGCCGAGATGATCGCCAAATGTCCGAATCCAAATATCAAATTGTATATTTCGGAATGGAACCTCAATAGTATTGACTGGCGTACCGGTCTGTTTGCCGGAGGCTTCCTGAATATGTGCGAAAGGACACCGGTGGTGGAAATGGGTGCGGCTGCGTTGTTTATGCGTCGTACGGATGCGCCTGACTGGAACAATGCCTTTATCAATTTCGATTACAAAGATCTGTTTGTGGCGCCTAATTACCAGGTGACGAAGTTGTGGTATGATAATTTCTCCAAATACAGGCTTGCCTTTACAGGAGATACCGATGAATTAAACATCACCACAACACTCGCTGAAAACGGCAGCAAAGTCATTGTGAAAGTAGTGAATCCGACCGAAAAGACGTATACCCTGACCATCCGTGGCGATTGGAAAGGTGTGGCCGATACCGATTATACCTATTACGCACCCGGTTCGTTGGATGCAATAAACAGTATGGAAAACAAAAATGCCGTTGCTTTGAAAAACAAAAAAGCGACAGCCAGTGACCACACTGTTACGCTATCCGTCGAGCCTTTATCGGCCGGCGTGCTTGATATTGTAAAAGAGTTTTAAACACAGAGGCACGAAGATTTATTTGAAAGACGGAGGACAGAGAGAGAGAAAGCGCCAATAGCGCTTCTCTGTGTCCTCCGTATTCAATCTCTTCCGTGCCTTTGTGTTTTTATTCCCCCCTCCTCTTCATTAACAATTCCTAATTCACAGGGGATTATTCCGAAGAAACCGTTTATTTCTCTATTTTTGTCCCTAATTCGTACGAATACTGAATTTATTGGTCTGAAAACAGACTGCCGAATACAACAAGGGATACTGCATGAAGAAGATTTTGCTTTTGTGTGTTTTATGGCTGAGCTGCCTCTCGCTCTGGGGGCAGGTGAATACCGAGCGGGTGACAGCGATTGGTCGGAATGCGCTCTACTTTGAGGATTATGTCCTTTCTATACAATATTTCAATCAGGTAATCAAAGCAAAACCCTATCTGGCAGAGCCCTATTTCTACCGCGCCGTGGCTAAGATCAACCTGGACGACTTCAAAGGGGCGGAAGACGATTGCACACTTTGCATCGAGCGCAACCCCTTCTTAGTGCAGGCCTATTATGCCCGTGGCATTGCCCGCCACAATCAAAACAAACTGGCAGAAGCCATCGAAGACTACAAAAAAGGATTGGAATACCGGCCGGAAGACCGGGGTATGCTGGTGAACCTGTCGGTAGCCTATATCCAACAAAAAGAGTTTACCCAGGCGGAAGAAACTTTTGAGAAACTGATGGCGGCTCATCCACGTGAATCAATGAATTACATGACTCGTGGAGCGATGTATATCGAACAGGGCGACACCCTGAATGCGTTGGCCGACTACAATAAAGCTGTCGAGATGGATCCCTACTACGCACCAGCTTACGGGAACCGGGGTATTCTGCGCTACCAGACACACGATCTGGAGGGCGCCTTGGCCGACTTCAACGATGCTATCCGATTAGACACACGACAAAGCGGCTACTTCATCAATCGCGGATTGGTGCGTTATCAGATGAACGATCTGCGTGGAGCCATGGCCGACTACGACCAGGTGGTAGCTATGGATAGCCGAAACCTGATTGCCCGTTTCAACCGGGGATTATTGCGCGCCCAGGTGGGCGATACCAACCGCGCCATCGAAGACTTCGATGTGGTGATCGAACTGGAACCCAACAACTTCATGGCTTACTACAACCGCGCGCTCTTACGCTACGAAACCGGGGATATGCGCGGGTCGATCAACGACCTCAATGTGGTACTGGCTGAATATCCCTCGTTTATTGACGGATACTACACGCGTGCCGACGCCAAACGCCGTATGAACGACCTGGCCGGATCTGATCGCGACTTCTGGGCGGCCATCAAATTAGAAGAACAAATGTCGCAGGGAGGAACCATCCGCTCCGCCGCACATACCGCTCAGAAAAAAGAGGACGATCCCCAAGAAGAGAGCCAGGAAGACAAGACACGGGAGCAATCGGATAAGACGATCGAAAAGTTCAACCGTTTGGTGGTGTACGACAAAGAGGACGAATGGCAAAACAAATACCAGAGCGATATCCGGGGAAGGGTGCAGGATCGTAACGTTCGCGTCGACCTGGAGCCCCTGTTTATCCTGACTTATTATGAGAAACCGGATCCGGTGAAGAAGCTTGTTTATTACGATAAAACGGTGGAGGACTTCAACAACCGCCAACTATTGCCGCGCCTGTTGCGCATCACCAATGAGGAGGCACCATTGAACGAGGCACAGGTGGCAGTTCATTTCAACTCCATCAACCAATTATCACAACAAATCCAGCAAAACCCGCAGGATGAAGCGGCCTATTTCGCCCGTGCCATCGACTATATGCTGGTACAGGACTTCCAAGAAGCTATGTTGGACTACGACCGGGTGATTGAATTGGATCCCAGCTTCAGTATGGCCTATTACAACCGGGCAGTGGTACGCTATAAACAAATGGAATATGAGATGTCGACATCGGCAAACAGCCAGTTGGATCTATCGCCCACCAGCATGACACTCAACAGCGGAAGAAACCAACAGGCACAGACCATGCAAGACCAGACGGCGTTGAAATCCCTGGAGAACCAACGGTCGTACGCGCATGAAAACATCGTAAGAGACTACGACAAGGTGATCCAGCTTAACCCTGATTTTGTCTACGCCTGGTTCAACCGGGGCAACCTGCGTTGCGCCCAACGCGACTACCGGGCAGCCATACTCGACTACAACGAGGCTATCCTGCGCAACCCCACTTTCGCCGAAGCCTATTTCAACCGGGGACTGGCTCGTCTCTCTCTGGGAGATACCACGCAAGGCATTACCGACCTGAGCAAAGCCGGCGAACTGGGCATCATCAATGCCTATAACATCATCAAGCGAATGACGAACTAAGTCGGCAGCTACTACATCCGATTAACACAACAAAACCCGGGAGTTTTCTATCGTCGATGCGCCTCGACAGTACTGTCCATGCCCTTCGACAGTTCTGTCCATGCGCTTCGACAGTACTGTCCATGCCCATCGACGATAGAATGATGGTGGGATTCCAACATGATTCATTGCATTTTTCTTCATTATACTTATATATGTAAAAGAATTGAGCCTGATTTATTCAGCTTTTTGAGGATTAAAGTTTACATTTGTTTTATTAAACAAATCTATCATGAGAAAACTATCTGTTGTTGAAATATCCGATCTGGCCCGGAACACCATTACGTTCCGTAATTATAAGAACAAACTGGGTATAGGCGACCTGGGGAGCGGAGGTATCTCCTTGGACGATATGCAACATGTCGACCTGACATCGCCCATGCGGCTGAATGCCCTATTACTTATTCTGATCACCGAAGGGCATGCCAATGTCTCGTTAGATAATGTCCCGTATGAATTGTCGGCTCATAGCTTCCTGTTTATTATGCCGTCGCATATCACACAGATAACCTATACCAGCCCTGACCTGCGGGGTAAACTCCTATTGGCCGACCTGGCTTTCCTGGAAGAATGTAAGCCGGAAACGATCAATCCCTCTCTGGTGAATTATATGCGGCTGCGCAAAAATCCCCATATCCGCCTGGAAGAGGCGGAGGTCGGTTTCTTAGATAATCATATAGAGATGTTGAAGAAGAAGCTCTCGGAAAAGGAACATTTTTTTCAGCAAGAGATAATTCATATCACTTTTATGGCGCTGTTATTAGAGATGGTGAATATTGTATTGAAGCGGAAGGATTACATCGTGGAGAAAAGGATGACGCGTAAGGAGGAAATCGTGAACAAATTCCTGCAACAGCTATTGAGAAATTATCAGGAGGAGCATGCCATTGGCTTTTATGCCGATCTATTATGTATCACGCCGCAGTATCTCTCTTCCGTACTGAAAGAGCTGACCGATAAAACAGCCAGTGAATGGATCGACGAGGCGATCCTTTCCGAGGCGCGTGTCTTGTTGAAATCACCTAAAATGACGGTGCAGGAGGTATCCATTCAGTTGAATTTTGCCGATCAGTCTACTTTCGGAAAATTTTTCAAGAAGCATGTAGGTATGTCGCCTTCGCAGTATAAAAAGGAAGTTTTTTAATTATATTTGCATTGCAAACCATACAATCAGACAAAACCAATGGATACACACACTTTGTTAATCCTGGCCATCATATTCTTTTCCGTGCTGTTTTTCCTATGCAATGCTATTTCACGCCGTCGCTATTATAAGTTGCGTCATGAACTGGATATGAAAGAAAAGGAGCTTGCCCATCAGCGTATCTATGACCAGGAGGAGTTGATGAATAAACTGATTGCCTCCCGCCAGGAATTGCATAACCGCAACGAAGAATTGCGCCGCCAGTTGCGAGAAATCCAACATCAACCGGAAAAGGTGACCGACCTGAAAAAGGTGATGGAGATGCTGCATCCTTCTTTATTGACAACGCAGGAAGAGGAGCAATTCCGCCTGGGATTTAACTCGTTGTATCCGACTTTTTTGCACCGCTTGCGTGAGATACTTCCTTCGATAACCAAAGGGGAAGAGTTGTTTTGTATGCTTGTCTCCCTGAATCAGACCAATGAAGAAATCGCCCGTACGTTGGGCATCAGCCGGCCGAGTGTGATCAAGATACGCTACCGCCTGCGGCAGAAAATAGATGATCCCCGGATTGATAATCTGGACGAATGGGTCAGGCAATTGGCACAGGAGACAAAGGCGCCGCAAAAGGGTGAAGCGTAAAAAGAGAAGAAGAAAAAGCCTGCCCGATTTGTGCGGAATAACAAGAATAATGTGTACCTTTGCCGAAATTTGAAAAAGAGTAGATGAAATATACGTGGCAAACGGATGACCCATACCTTTTCTCCGATCATGTGTCGGAACATACTGCTCTTTTTTCTTTTTGTCGGAAGGAGAGATATCTGATTCTTTCAGGGCTGCGTTAGTTTTTCTATCTAACGCATTTTTTTTGTCCGCCAACGACGATGGGTAAGGAGGTTAACAATCTTAAAAAAACAGAATATATTATGTCGAAAAGTGGTATTAAAAAAGTGATCGTTCTGGGTTCCGGTGCCCTGAAAATCGGACAGGCAGGTGAGTTTGACTATTCGGGTTCGCAAGCGTTGAAAGCCTTGCGCGAAGAGGGCATCTATACTGTGCTGATCAATCCTAACATCGCAACGATCCAGACATCGGAAGGGGTGGCCGACCAGGTCTATTTTCTGCCGATTACTCCCTATTTCGTGGAGGAGGTGATCAAGAAAGAGCGTCCCGACGGTATCCTGTTGGCCTTTGGCGGGCAAACGGCGTTGAACTGCGGAACGGAGATGTACACCAGCGGCACCCTGGCGAAATATGGCGTAAAGGTATTGGGAACCTCGGTGGAGGCGATCATGAACACGGAAGACCGCGACCTGTTTGTTAAGAAATTAGACGAAAAAGACATAAAAACCCCTATCAGTCAGGCGGTAGAAACCATCGCCGACGCGAAAGCAGCGGCCCTCAAAATCGGCTATCCGGTGATGATCCGTTCGGCTTATGCCCTGGGAGGTATGGGAAGCGGTATCTGCCAAAACGAAGAGGAGATGGTGGCTTTGGCGGAGAGCGCCTTTGCTTACGCGCCACAGATCCTGGTGGAAGAGTCGTTGAAAGGCTGGAAAGAGATCGAGTTTGAGGTGATCCGCGACAAGAACGACCATTGCTTCACGGTGGTAAGCATGGAGAATGTAGACCCGCTGGGTGTACATACCGGAGAGAGTATCGTGGTAGCGCCTACCTGTTCGTTGACCGACGAGGAGATAAAGAACCTGCAGGAGTTGTCTATCAGGACTATCCGCCACCTGGAGATTGTCGGAGAATGTAATATTCAATATGCTTACAGTTCGGAAACGGGCGATTACCGCGTGATCGAGGTAAATGCCCGCTTGAGCCGTTCGTCGGCTTTAGCTTCCAAGGCAAGCGGTTATCCGTTGGCTTTTGTGGCAGCCAAGCTGGCTTTGGGTTACGGATTGGATGAGATAGGCGAGATGGGAACCCCTAACTCGGCTTATAAAGCGCCGGAAGTTGATTATATCATCGTGAAGATCCCGCGTTGGGACCTGACCAAATTCGTAGGTGTTAGCCGCCAGATCGGCTCCAGCATGAAGTCGGTTGGCGAGATTATGTCGATCGGTAAGAGCTTCGAAGAGATCATCCAGAAAGGATTGCGTATGATCGGGCAGGGAATGCACGGCTTTGTCGGCAACAACGACCTGGAATTCGACAACCTGGACGAGGAACTGGCCAACCCGACCGACCTGCGTATCTTCGCCGTTGCCAAAGCTTTGGAAGCGGGATATACGATCGATCGCATCTATGAACTGTCAAAAATCAACCACTGGTTCCTGCGGAAACTGAAGAACATTGTAGACTATACCGCTGTACTGAGCGGATACAATAAGATTGAAGAGCTGCCTGAAGATATCCTTCGCGAAGCCAAACGCCTGGGATTCTCCGACTTCCAGATTGCCCGTTACGTAGAAAATCCGGAAGGTAATATGGAAAAAGAAAATATCCGCGTGCGCAACCAACGCAAGCGCCTGGGCGTTCTGCCGAGCGTAAAACGGATCAATACCATTGCCTCCGACAACCCCGAACTGACCAACTACCTCTACCTGACGTATGATGGCAGCGAACATGATATTCCCTATTATAAGAATGAGAAGAGCGTGATTATCCTGGGCTCGGGAGCTTACCGCATCGGATCGTCGGTTGAATTCGACTGGTGTTCGGTGAATGCGGCACAAACGGCTCGCAAGCTGGGGTATAAGTCCATCATGGTCAACTATAATCCGGAAACGGTTTCGACCGACTACGACATGTGCGACCGCCTCTACTTCGATGAGCTTTCGTACGAACGCGTACTCGACGTGATCGACCTGGAGACACCCAAAGGGGTGATCGTTTCGGTGGGGGGACAGATCCCGAACAACCTGGCGATGAAGCTGCACCGTCAGCAGGTGCCTATCCTGGGAACCTCTCCGCTCTCTATCGACCGGGCGGAAAACCGTCATAAGTTCTCCGGCATGCTCGATACGCTGGGTATCGACCAACCGCGCTGGGCGGAGGTGGTGAGCATGGATGAGATCGACTCGTTTATCAACGAGGTGGGCTTCCCCATCCTGATCCGTCCGTCGTATGTGCTTTCGGGAGCCGCGATGAACGTTTGCTACAGCAAGGAACAAATGATTGAATTCCTTGGTCTGGCTGCCAAAGTATCGAAGGAATACCCGGTGGTTGTGTCGGAATTCTTGCAGGGAGCGAAAGAGATTGAGTTCGATGCTGTCGCGATGAATGGCGAAGTGGTGGAATATGCTATCTCCGAACATATCGAGTTTGCCGGTGTACACTCCGGTGACGCTACGCTTGTCTTCCCGGCGCAAAAGATCTATTTCGAAACAGCGCGCCGCGTGAAGAAGATCGCTAAAACGATTGCGAAAGAATTAAATATCAGTGGTCCGTTCAATATCCAGTTCCTGGCCAAGAACAATGACGTGAAGGTGATCGAATGTAACCTGCGTGCCTCACGCAGCTTCCCGTTCGTATCGAAAGTATTGAAACGCAACTTTATCGAAACAGCTACTCGCATCATGCTCGATGCGCCCTATAGCCGTCCCGACAAGAGTGCCTTCGACATCGACTGGATCGGTGTGAAAGCCTCTCAGTTCTCGTTTGCCCGCCTGCATAAGGCCGACCCGGTATTGGGTGTTGATATGAGCTCGACCGGTGAGGTAGGTTGCCTGGGTGACGACTTCGACGAAGCATTGCTCTCCGCTATGCTTTCGGTTGGCAATGCCATCCCTAAGAAGAATATCTTAGTCTCTTCCGGAGAGGCAAAGAGCAAGGTAGACCTGTTGGAACCCTGCCGCATCCTGGCCGATAAGGGATACACGATCTACGGCACACATGGCACGGCACGTTTCCTCAACGAGAACGGCATTCCATCGCAGGAGGTAAGCTGGCCGGACGAATTGGGCGAAAACAACATCATGGAGATGTTCTCAGAGCATATCTTCGAGTTGGTGGTCAATATCCCGAAAGACCATAGCAAACGCGAATTGACCAATGGCTATAAGATCCGTCGTGCTGCGATCGACCACAATATTCCATTGATCACCAACGCCCGCCTGGCAAGCGCTTTTATCCAGGCCTTCTGTAACCTGGAAGAGTCGGATATCCAGATCAAGAGCTGGCAGGAATATAAGTAAGAAGAGTCCTTCTTACGGACAAAAATAGAAGGGACACAGCGTTTTATGTTAATATATATAAAACTCTGTATCCCTGTTTTTTATATTCGTATTAAAAGAGTAATTTCCCGCTCCTTTAGTTAAAAACCACAAGCAGTAAAGAGATGAATCGAAGGAAATTTCTCAAAACAGGTGTTACCGGCATCGCCGGATTTTCGATTGCTAATAGCAGTATAGCCGCTATGTCGGGCTGTACGTTTACCCGTGATATCACAGTCGATAAGGTGAAGTTGGGCAAATCAGGCCTGACCGTTTCCCGCATTGCCATGGGCACCGGTACGGTAGGGTGGAACAAACAATCCAACCAGACACGTCTCGGCATGGACAATTTTGTCCGCCTGGCGCGCCATGGCTATGACCGGGGCATTCGTTTTTATGACACGGCCGACACCTACGGATCCATACCCTATGTAGGAAATGCGATCAAAGGCCTTCCCCGCGAGAAGATCACCCTGCTTTCAAAGATCTGGACACATCCCGACGACTCCGACAAACGGGTGCCGGTGGCCCCGGAGATCGATCGTTTCCGGACGGAGTTCGGTACGGATTATATCGATATCCTATTGATGCATTTCATGAATAATGGTGATTGGCCGGATACCCGCCACCATTATATGGATGGGCTCTCGCGTGCCAAGCAGGATGGGATTGTCAAAGCGGTAGGGGTTTCCTGCCATAATATCGATGCGCTTAGGAAAGCGGCTGCCACCCCCTGGGTAGACGTCATCATGGCCCGTATCAATCCTTTCGGAACCAATATGGACGGCAAACCGGAAGTAGTAAAAGAGGCGTTGGCCTTGGCCCGCGAAAATGGCAAAGGAGTGATCGGCATGAAGATATTCGGAGAGGGGAAGCACGTCAAAGAGGACGAACGTGAACAGTCTATCCACTTCGCCCTGACCGAAAGTCATATTCATTGCATGACACTCGGACTCGAATCCATTGAGCAAATGGACGACGCCATCGACCGGGTGATGAAGTTCGTATAACTTATTATCTCCCTGTTTTATTCATTGTCCATTCGGTAGCTCAAAGCGCCTGATGGACATTGTTTTACCTGGTCGATCAGTTCGGCTGTCGTTGCATTTTCAATGGTAATCCAGGGGCGTTCCTGCGGACGATACACCTTGGGCAGCGTCTTCACGCAGATACCCGCATGGGCACATAAAGCAGGCTGCCATACGATGGTTATTTCACCATTGCTGTATTCATTTTTTTTACCCACGATTGAAGTCTCTTTATTTAATGAACGACAATCTTTTCCCATTCAGGATGTTTCTGGATATAAGAAACAATGAACGGGCATAATGGGACAGCACGCAGGTTGTTCTCGTCGAGATATTCTAATGTCTCTTTCACCAACTGGGTACCAATGCCCTGGCCTGCCAGTGACATGGGAACTTCGGTATGTGTCAGGAATACATCTCCTTCGGGAATCATAACAAATTCGATTAGCGGAGTATAGCCTTTTACGTTAAATTCAAATTGCTGCAAAGCATCGTTCTTGATCAATTCATATTGCTCTTCCATAAACTTGTTTTTTAAAATGTTACTTTTTCCTTTTTCTTTTTGTCCTTACACATTAATAACAAAGAAAAGTCGGTTTTGTTTTATGCGGTGAAACATTCTTTTACAAACGAACAGTTTCCTACATTTGCAGTCATGAAAGCCATTGTAGCTACATTAAACGCAAAATATATCCATACATCCCTGGCGCTTCGCTGGTTGTATGTTGCCAATAAAGACCGCCTGGATATCCGTTTCCGGGAGTTTACAATCAAAGAAGAAACGGAAAAGATAACCGACGAATTACTGGCTACCGGATGCGATGTGATCTGTCTGAGCGTCTATATCTGGAATGTTGAACGAACGGGTGAGATCATCCGCTGGCTGAAACAATGCAATCCGCGCCTGTTTATCATTATCGGCGGGCCGGAGGTGACCTACGAACCGGCGCATTTCCTGCAAGAATGGCCGGTCGACTATGTGATCAGTGGCGAAGGTGAGTTTGTGTTGGGCGATCTGATCGAAGCCCTTGCAAAGGGAGAAACCACCCTACCTCCCGGTGTCTCCTCCCGGGATCATATCAGCCAGACCGTTTGCCAGGCGGATATCACCCGCTTGGCACAGTTGCCCTCTCCCTATCAGTTGGAAGAAGACCGGGAAGAGCTGAAAAACCGCTTGGTTTATGTGGAGACCTCCCGCGGATGCCCCTACCAATGCCAGTATTGCCTCTCGTCGCGCGAGAAGGGGGTGCGCTACTTTCCTATGGATTATGTATTGGATAATCTGAAATATCTGATAGAAGCCGGGGCGCGGCAGATCAAATTCTTAGACCGTACCTTCAACCTGAACAAGGAACATACGCGGGCGATCTTCGAATTTCTGATCGACCATTACAGGGAAGGGCTGAGTTGCCAGTTCGAGGTCTATGCCGACCTATTGACCGATGAGATGATCGACTGGCTTAACGAGCGCCTGCCCACTGGTTATTTCCGCTTCGAAATCGGCATACAGTCCACCTACGAACCCACCAACCGGGCGATCAAACGCCAGCAGGATTTCCCGCTATTGGCTCATAATATCCGCCGTCTGATGGCTGGTGGCAAGGTAGTGTTGCATCTCGACCTGATTGCCGGCCTGCCCTATGAGACCTTCGACCGCTTTGTGCAGTCGTTCAACGAGGTCTTTGCCCTGGAGGGCGAAGAGGTGCAACTGGGATTCCTGAAAATGCTCCGGGGAACCAACCTGCGACGCGATGCCGACCGCTATGGCTATCAGTATGCTGCGCATGCCCCCTATGAGATAGTTGCCAACGACGCCATCTCCGCCACCGAGCTTCATCGCATCCACGAAGCCGAACATGCCTTGGAGAAATATTGGAACAGCGGACGTTTCAAAGCGACCATGCGTAAGCTTTTCTCCGACTATTACCCCGGGCGTTATTTTCAGCTCTTCGATGAATTGGGGCAGTATTACGAAGAAAACCACCTACCGCACCGGGGGTATCTGTTGGAAGACCTGTTTCGCCATCTCCACCACTTCCTGTTATCCAAAGGGATCGATCTTTATGATGCGCTGCGAACCGACTATTACAGCAATTTCACGCAGCGTCCCCGTGGCTACTGGATGCAGACAATCGACAAGAAGGAGCGCAAAAAGCTCCTGTACGCCATCGGCCAGGACAAGGAATTCCTACTCAGACACCGTCTGACTCGCCGGATCATCGAGAAACAAACAGCCATCGACCCACTCGATCAGCAACGCTACCTATTGACCATCTTCCCCGCCGAAGGAGAAAAAACAGCCCGCAGGGAAGTCATTTACCACAGAAAGTCGTTTGCTTTCTCTGCTTTTTTTACCTTTGCCGACCAGGAGTAAGGAGCTTCAAAAATGAAACGGTTCATAGGAAAACAGATACAGTCAAAGCATATTGCGCGCTACCGGCGGCTTTTCCGCACGAAGGGGCATGGCGTACATTCCCCGTTCGTATTTAATCTATTGACAAAGGTGATAGGCGAAAAGGGATCGTACTACCGCTTTAAGGAGATTGAATTGTTGCGTAAACGGCTGTTGCAGAACAAGGATATTGTGGTTTATCCTGATTCCCGTCGTCCGTTGAAAGAGCGAAAAACGACCGTGGGCGAACTGGTGCGCAAAGAGGCGGTATCGCCCAAGACCGGAGCCTTGTTGTTTCGCCTGACTCATTATTTTCGTTCGGAACGTATACTCCAGATAGGCTCCTCTATGGGGCTTTCCACCTTGTACCTTACCTCCTACGCACCCGACCTGCTTTCTGTCTCGCTGGAGCCGGAAGCGTCGCTGGCGGCTATCTCTCAATGGGTCTACGACGAGGCGGCGCGCACGGCTATCGATCAGAGGAGCGGTGACTTCCCGACACAGCTCGATGCGATTTTACAAACGTATGATTCCTTTGATTTTATCTTTTTTTGCGGTCGCGATGAACAATATGATACCCTTGAAGTGTTTAACAGGTGTAAAAAGCAATTGAGCCAGGAGGGTGTTTGCGTGATAGAGGGCATTCGTCGAACAAAAAAGCGCCTGGCTGCCTGGAAAACCATTTGCGAACAGCCGGAAGTGACGGTGACGCTCGATCTGTATAATATCGGGATCTTGTTTGTGAATCCTAAATGGCATAAACGACATTATAAACTTTATTATTGATATGGAAAAAAGCAGAATATATACCAAAGGAGGCGACAAAGGCATGACCTCGCTGGTTGGCGGGCATCGGGTGTCGAAGGCCGACTGCCGTATCGAAAGCTATGGTACGGTGGACGAACTGAATTCGTTCGTGGGGCTATTGATCACCTCGGTAGAGACAGAGGCAACGCGTGATTTCTTGCTGTTTGTGCAGCATAAATTGTTTACGATCGGCTCTTACCTGGCTACTGATCCCGAGAAGACCGAATTCCGGATAGAGAGCCGTGTCTCGCCGGAAAGTATCGAACGAATCGAAAAGGAGATCGACCGGATCGATAGTGCATTGCCGAAAATGAAAACATTTCTGCTCCCCGGCGGATCTCCTTCGGCGGCGCTGGCGCATGTCTGCCGTACGGTCTGCCGTCGTGCTGAGCGGAGAATTCATCGTTTGCGGGAGACGGCTGAGGTGGAAGATCCGGTGTTGATTTTCATCAATCGGCTATCGGATTATTTCTTTGTTCTCGGACGTGAGGAGAGTCTAAAAAATGGCGGAAAGGAAATAATTTGGGATAATACTTGTATCTAACGAATATTGTTATATTTTTGCGGAAAATTTGAAAATCAGATCACCCTTAACCGGTGATTATTAATACCGAAGAACTATGTATTGGACATTAGAATTAGCATCGAAGCTGGAAGACGCTCCCTGGCCTGCAACCAAGGATGAATTGATTGATTATGCTCAACGTTCCGGCGCACCTTTAGAAGTGATTGAAAACTTGCAGGAAATGGAAGATGAAGGTGAAATCTACGAATGCATGGAAGACATTTGGCCGGATTATCCCAGTAAAGAAGATTTCTTTTTCAACGAAGAAGAGTATTAATGATAAAGAAGTAAAGGCATAAAAAACGAGGTAACAGAAAGCTGTTACCTCGTTTTTTTTGGGATATGTTAATCAGTTTTACTTGTTATGAACAACGTAATGTGCGACCGAGACGCAGAATGGTATTGCGCTTGATGCCGTTCAGTTCACATAATTTGGTGATGGTCGTGCCATATTTCGTAGCGATAGCGCTTAAGGTATCACCCGATTGTATTTTGTGGTAAACCGGTTCGCCGGTAGCTTCTGTCTGAGCGTTATTGGCTTTGTTTTCAGGAAGTGAAGCAACTGCGGCAGGCGTAGCCTGTACTGTTGCCTGCTTCACGGTGGTTTGCGTAGAGGCTTTCACGGCGGTGCTGCTGGCAGTGCAACGGAGCGATTGGCCGATGCGCAGGGTGGTTGTGCTCTTGATGCCGTTCAGAAGACAAAGTTGATTAACCGTTGTTCCGTACATACGGGCAATCTTACCTAAGGTATCGCCCGATTTCACGCGGTGATATACCATCTGGGTGTCGTCGGATGTGTAGATATTGCTCTTGCGTCCGTTGATCTTTACGTTACGGAACACATACATATCTTTATGCGGAACCCCTTCGGTGAAGTCGATCAGGTCGGCCGGATCAAGCGCTTGCCCCAGGAAACGGGTCTCGAAGTGCAGATGGGATCCGGTAGAACGGCCGGTGTTTCCTCCCAAACCGATGGGTTGTCCGGCGCGGACGATATCGTTTTCGTTGGCAATAAACTTGGACAGATGGCCGTAAACGGTTTCCAGTCCGTTCGGATGGCGCAATACTAAGTAATAACCATAACCACTCCGTTGATAAGCCCGGATGCGGACTTTGCCATCAAAAGCGGCGCGGATCGTATCACCTGTTTGCACTTTCAGGTCGATACCCCGGTGCATACGGCGACCACGTGTGCCATATTTGGAAGTAACTTTTATCTGAGAATCAATGGGAATAATGAAAGAAGAGCAGTCTATCTGGCAGGAATCAGGAAAGATGGGTTTGACTTGTCCCTGAAAAGGGTCGACCCATTTGTTGTCCCAATGCGAACCGTACAGTTCTTCGGCCGGAAACATCAGGGATTCCCTTTGTATAAGCTGCGCTTTCTCGTTTATTTCGATTAATTCCTGCAGAGCGATGTCTTTTCTTACCGGCACTTTGTCGGCCATAAGTACGGAAATACGCTCTTCCATTAACTGGGTATGTGAAGTGAACTGGGTGCCTTCCTCATTCTCCACAGCTTGTGCCTGCGCGAATAAAGAAACTATGACTCCCCCGATGCTTAGTAGTACTTTTATCTTCATCTTATAATTTGAAATACTTTTCCCTAAAAATCGATCTTTTTCGACGCTGAATAGTAATAGATCGGTTTAATTGATGCACAAAGTACGCTAATTTGAAGAAGTATGCCAAGCGATTGTCTGTGAATAAATTGTAATTTTTCCGAAAGGAAGAAAGTGTTAGAAAATAAATAGTTTGATTTTCAGTCAGATAGAAAAGCGTATGTTTTATAACATATTAACTAATCATTCCCCAATTGGTCTTTTTATTGAAATGCTTTTTAAGGGTTTTGTTCAATAATCGGTTGGTTTCGGCCAACAAATCGGGGTCTTCGTTCAATATCTCCTGTGCGATATCGCGGGCATATTGCAGTATCTGTCCATCGGTTCCGAGGTTGGCAATTTTCAGATCGATGCCTTCGCCACTCTGACGGGTACCCTCCAGGTCGCCATGTCCGCGCAGGCGCAGATCGGCTTCGGCTATCTCGAATCCATCATTGCTATTGACCATTATTTCCAAGCGTTTACGGGAATCATCGCTCAGTTTGTAGGAGCTGACCAGAATGCAATAGGATTGTTCCGCTCCCCGGCCTACCCGTCCCCGAAGCTGGTGCAGTTGGGAGAGTCCGAAGCGTTCGGCGCTTTCAATTACCATCACGGAGGCATTCGGCACATTCACGCCCACTTCGATCACGGTGGTGGCCATCAATATCTGTGCCTCGCCGGAAACAAATAGTTGCATCTGTGCCTCTTTCTCCTTCGCCTTCATGCGTCCGTGTACCATGCAGACTTTCAGATCGGAGAATATCTCTTTAAATAGTTCGAAGTTCTCTTCTAAGTTTTTATAATCGGTCTTTTCGCTTCCTTCGATCAGCGGGTAAACGACATACACCTGGCGCCCCAATCCAATCTCTTTGCGCAGGAAGTCGAACAGTTCCGCCTTCTTATTGTCGTAACGGTGGAGCGTGCGGATCGGTTTTCGTCCCGGAGGCAGTTCGTCGATCACCGACACATCCAGGTCGCCATAGAGCGTCATCGCCAGCGTGCGTGGGATAGGCGTTGCCGTCATCACTAAGATATGTGGCACATCGATGCTTTTCGACCAGAGGCGCGAGCGTTGGGCAACCCCGAAGCGATGCTGCTCATCGATAATCGCCAGCCCAAGCGAAGCAAACTGCACCGTCTCTTCGATCAATGCATGGGTGCCGATCACAATCCGGATCTCGCCGGCGGCTATGGCGGGTAGGATACGAGTGCGTTCCTTTTTGGAGGTCGATCCTGTCAATAGGGCTACCTCTATGTCCATCTCTCGGAGGAATTCTTTTACGGTCGTATAATGTTGATTGGCCAATATCTCGGTCGGCGCCATCATGCAGGCCTGATAGCCATTGTCGAGTGCCAGCAACATCGCCAACAGCCCTACCAGCGTTTTTCCGCTACCCACATCGCCTTGCAACAGGCGGTTCATTTGTCGTCCGCTTCCCATATCGGCACGCATCTCTTTGATGACGCGTTTCTGGGCGCCGGTCAGTTCGAAAGGCAGGTGATTCGCATAGAAGGCATTAAAGTAATCGCCCACCTTCGAAAAAACAATCCCTTTCAGTTTCATCTTCCGCAGTTCGGCTGAATGAAGGATCTTCAACTGAATATAAAACAACTCATCGAACTTCAGGCGCAATTCGGCTGCTTTGAGTTTTTCAACCGATTCGGGGAAATGGATGTTCCGGATCGCCTCCGAGAGCGGCATCATCTTTATTTTTTGCAAAAGCCATGCCGGCAATGTTTCAGGCACCTCCCATTTGATGGTGCTGAGTAGGGCATATTGCAGGTTCTGTATCGCGCGTGAGTTGAGAAAAGACTTCTTCATCTTTTCCGATGTATTATAGAAAGGAGTCAGGCCGTTTGCCACCTGTTCGGCATGATCCAGCGGATCGATATCGGGGTGAGGTATGTTGATGATCTGCCCAAACTCGTTGGGTTTTCCGAAAACGATGTATTCGGTATTGGCTTTATATTTTTCCAGAATGAAACTCAATCCCTTAAACCAGACGAGATCGATATTGCCTGTCCCGTCGGTGAAGCGGGCGATCAATCGCTTGCCCCGTCCTTCACCCGTCACATCGAAGTAGAGAATCCGCCCCTTCAGTTGAATATAAGGCATATCTCCCGTAATCTCCGCGACGGTATAGAAACGGCTCCGGTCGATATATTTATAAGGGAAATAGTAAAGCATATCCTGAAAAGAAACCACGTTGAGTTCCTTTTGCAGAATTTCAGCCTTACGCGGGCCTACTCCGGGCAGGTATGTGATCGATCGTTTGTCGAGATCAAGCATAGTTGCTCCCTTTTTAATGGCAATACGGGCAAATTGCTTTGGCAATTAATAAATCAAAAGGCGTAGTGATCTTTATGTTTTCCCGGTTGCCCGGCACCAGGTGGATAGCAGCACCCATGGCTTCCGCTACCGAGGCGTCGTCGGTGAACCTCGGCGAGTAGTCCTGGCGATAGGCTTCTATGATGAGGTCGCTTTGAAATACTTGTGGTGTTTGCACAGCATAGAAGTCGGCGCGATCCATTGGAAAATTCCCTTCTTCGGTCACCTGGCGAATGGAATCGACAATCGGGATAACCGGAATGGCATTTCCTTCCTTCTCGGCGCTATTGAAACAGTTATCGATCACGTCCGATGATGGGAAAGGACGCACCCCGTCGTGTATGGCAATCAATGCCTTTTTCTTCCGCTCCGGCGAGAATCCCAATTCCTCAGCGATGTATTTCAATCCGTTTTTAACAGAGTGAAAGCGGGTTTCCCCTCCGTTGACGATCACATGGGTGATGGTTGTTCCGATCTCTTTGCAGAGCATACGCCAGTAGTCCTGATGTTCTTCCGGCAAGGCCAGAATAATCTCAGCCGACTCATCCCATTTGTTGAATGCTTCCAGGGTGTGCATCAACAACGGTTTGCCATCCAAGGGGATGAATTGTTTCGGCAGATCGGCTCCCATGCGCAGTCCTTTTCCTCCTGCTACGATGATGATAAAACGTTCCATTATTCCAGTTCTTCTAATATTTTCTTTACTTCTTCATCGGCTTTAAACAGCTTATCTTTGCAGAGCTTTATCAGGCGTGTTGCCTCTTTGACCTTTTCCGATAAAACATCCACATCGAGTTCGTTGTTTTCGATGTCTGCTACAATTTTACGAAGTTTTTCGATAGCTTCGTTATACGATTCTCCTTTTCCGGCCATATGGGTATGATTTATTTGTTTTTTACTATCTCATTCACCGTCGATTCAACCTCCCCATCCGTGAAACGGGTGGTTAGCCTGTCGCCCGGGCCTATCTCTCCGGCTTTTTTTATGATTTTCCCCTCTTTCAAAGTCAGACTATATCCGCGTTGCAGAATATAGTCCGGAGATGCCATTTTCAGGAATTGCTCGGTCAGTTCCAGGTGGCGCCTTTTTTCGTTCCCGAAATGAACCAGGCTGTTTTGCAGCCTTCCCGTGAGATTCCTCAACAGGGAGTCGTGGCGTGTCAATAGGGTCGATGCCAGATGCGGCAAACGCCCCGTCATACCTTGCAACAGATTCCGGTTTCGTTCCAGCCGTCCGGTGACCAAAGCCGGGAGCCTGGTTGCCATGAGCTGAAGATAATTCTTTTGTTCCTGAAGGTGGGTGGTTGCCTGCAGGCGCAGGCGTTCGCAAAGAGCGTTCATCTCTTGCGCCACCTTGTCCATCTGTCCGATCAGAAACTCCGCTACGGCTGTTGGTGTTTTCAGCCGCCGGTGAGCTACCATATCGACTATCGTATCGTCGCGTTCATGTCCGATGCCCGTCAGAACCGGTATCGGGAACTGGGCGCAATGGGCCGCCAACAGGTAACTATCAAAACTGGCCAATTCGGAGGTGGCTCCTCCACCGCGAATGATCACTACGACGTCGAACAATTCATAGTATTCATAGACAGCATCTAATGCCGCCACGACCGATGCTTCGGTCTTCTCTCCCTGCATAACAGCCGGGAAAAGGCGGGTATAGAAACAGTAGCCCGCCGTATGATGAGTCAATTGGTTGATGAAATCTTCATATCCGGCGGCTGTCGGCGAGGTGATCACGGCAATGCGCTGGGGTAATGTCGGGAATTCCAACTCCTTATTCAATGTAAACACCCCCTCTTCCTGCAGTTGGCGGATAATCTCCAGGCGCTTGCGCATCATATCCCCCAGGGTATAGGTCGGGTCGATATCGACAATGGTCAGGTTGAATCCATACACCTCGTGGTAGTCGACCAATACTTTGACCATCACCTTGATGCCTGATGTGAACCGTTGCCCCGTCTCTTGCTCGAAGTAGGGTTTAAGCATCCGGTAGGTCTTTGCCCAGATTGTCGCCCGTGCTTTGGCTAACAGTTGCCCGGTCGTCGGGTCTTTCTCGATAAATTCCAGGTAGCAGTGGCCGGATGTCGCATTGGCACGCACATCGCTCGTCTCCGCCTGTAGCCAGCAACCGTCGGGGAAAGCCTGTTGGATTGCCCCTTTCACCTGCAGGTTGAGCGCCGAGAGCGAGATTGCCTGGGGCTGTTCCTGTGTTTGAAAAATATCAGTAGTCATCGTTTTTTCCTTTCTTATGCGCCTTGTTGAGGTCGGGTATGCCGTATCCCTTCTCTGCGTCCGGTCGTTTGTATTGACTGGCTGTTGTTTGCAACAGGGCAATCAGTCGGACGGGAGTCAATTCAGGGATAGCCTGCCACAGACAGGCAGCCAGCCCTGCCACGACAGGCGTGGAGTAGGAGGTGCCGTTGGCATAGCGGATTTGACCTTGTTCGTCGATCACACAACAGCCTGTTCCCAGTGCCGTCACATCCGGTTTGATGCGGTAGTCGGCCGTAAAGCCCGTGGAGCTGAAGCTGCTTTTTTCTTTTTTCTGGGTGATGGATCCGACCGTCAGGATATCGGCCGCATCGGAGGGGAAGGTGATCTTTTCCCAATGATTGCCGCCTTCGTTGCCGGCACTGCAGACCACCAACATCCCCTTTTCGGCAGCCATAGCCGCAGCTTTGCTTATAAAGGCTGTTTTCCCGTCCAATAATTCCTGGGTGTAGCTCATCTCCTCCGCATCGAACGAGAAGTAACCGAGGGATGAGGTGATCAGGTCGATCCCTATGCTGTCGGCATATTCCACCGCGGCCGCCCAATAATCCTCTTCAATGGGAAACTCCGTCGAGCTATCTTCGCTGCGAAGCAACCAGTAGGTGGCATGCGGCGCCGTTCCGACCATGATACCCGGTTGGTTGGCAGCCAGGCACGACAATACCCGGGTGCCGTGATCATCGCCTTGGAAAACACTTTGTCCGGGTGCAACGAAGTTATAGGTTCCTCCGATCCGCAAAGAATCGAAAGCACTGATGCGATCCACATGCGTAAATCCGGCATCTATCACCGCTATATGTATGCCCGATCCGGTATATCCCGCTTCGTGCAGGTGGTCGCCGTGGAGCATTTCTATCTGCTTCTGTGCATATCCGTAATGATCGGACAAAGGGGTGTCGGAAGGTGAAAACCGGGTCGTATCTATTTCTTCACTATTATCCTCCTTCTTCGGAGCGAGATTTCCTTTCCACACCAATTTCACATCATCGACAAAGGAATACTCCCGCAGGCGTCCGGCTATCAGGCTGTCAGGGGAGGAAACTACTACGGTGGATAGCCATTTGCTTTTAGTTATCAGTGCGACTCCCGTTTGCTCCAACGTATGCAGGTAGGAAGCGGAGATCGGCAGATCGGATTCCGTCAACTCTTTCCCCGTTTTCAGGCGGCGTTCGATAGCCCGGGCAGAGAGAAACTCTTCCGGCTTCTCAAGGGTATGGCCGGTTGCTCCTTTGTCTTTCAGGTAGACCCGAAAGCAATAGCTCTCTTCACCCGAAAGAGGGAAATAGGCAATCGATATAAAAAAAAGGAATGCGATCAGTTTATTCATTTCATTTGTCCACCTTGTCCTATATGCAAAAGTACAAAAAATAGGGAGATAAGATTAAAAAAAAGGGAAGGTTGTTACAAGTAGGGATGAGGGGGGGGTGATAGCGAATGTAGAAACAAACCAACGCCGAAAGGTGTTGAATTAAACAATTGAACCCTTTTCGGGTTCATGAGATGTTAGATCCTTTTATGCCTACCCCCAGTCGTTCGCTCTGCTCTCTTCACTGGGGGTTATTAGGAATTAAATCCCTTTCGGGATTTTCCTGAAACATCTTCCAATCCTTTCCTCTTTGAAGAAATCAGTAACTATCCCCCTCTCTTGTGGAGAGGGGGCAGGGGAGAGGCGGTCTCTCTCCAAATGTTAAAATCGCGATTGTAAGCAAAACGCCTGTTTTACTTACAAATCCATACGTTAAAAAATGTTTCTCCCGGGAGTTTGTCTCCGAAGTCCCGCTTTTTTGCGCGCAAAGTCCCGCCAAAATTACAAATCGTAAATTGGGGATTTCGTCGAAAACGAATGTTTTAACATTTATTTACACCACTCTCACCTATCCCAAATCAGGATTCCCAATTCTTCGTTTTTTCTATTAATTTTGTAACCTGTAAGAAATAGGCTATGGTACAGAAAAAAGGGAAAAAGAAATCCGTCAGGAAAAGGAAGACCGCCAAAACAAACCGGAAAGCGAAAGGAGATGGCTTTCTGCTTTCCACGAAACGGTTTGTGGTGCGTGTATTGCTGGTGACAGTTGGGATTTTCGTCGGCTTATACCTATTGGATTATCTCTATCCGAAGGAGCCTGCTGCGGCAGAGACCAAGCGGCAGTTGGCAAAATTTTTCTCTTTCCCAAAAGAGAATACGTTTGCTTTTCCCGGTGAAACAAAAGAAACGGCAACGAAACCGGTTGTGAGCCGTGGAGATGTGCGAATCGAGATGGCGGCTTTGCAGGCGAAACGCCCTGAGCAGCTTATCCACCACGAGGGCTATTCGCTCTCCTACAACAACGATTATAAAATTGCCAATTGGGTTGCCTGGGAGCTGACACGCGAAGAGGCGGTCAGTACCAAAGCGGCTCGTGACGGGCGTTTTGTGCCCGATCCCGAGGTGAAGGGTGCTACGGCTCTGCACGAGGATTATACCCGGACAGGTTTCGACCGCGGTCACCTGGCACCTGCCGGCGATATGAAATGGTCGGCCAAGGCGATGCGCGAAACATTCTACCTGAGCAACATCTGCCCCCAGCACCCCAAACTGAACAAGGGGCTTTGGAACACGTTGGAAAACAAATGCCGCGCCTGGGCCAACCAACATGGTACGCTTTGGATAGCCACCGGGCCGGTGATCACGGAAGATATGCGGGTGATGGGGAAGAACCGGGTGGGTGTGCCGAAGCAGTTTTATAAGGTGATTTGTTATTATTCGCATAACAAATACCACGGAATTGCGTTCTTAATAGAGAACAAAGATTACGGAAAAACATCCCTCCGGACGTTGGCCATACCGATCGACAGGGTGGAAAAGGTCACGGGGATCGATTTCTTTTACCAATTGCCCGAGTCGATACAACAAGATATGGAAGCGGTGGTAGACGAATCGTTCTGGTTCTAATCATAAGGAGAAAGCGTATGTATAAAGCATTGATCGGAAAAGAAAAAAAGCTGGCAGTGATCGGCCTGGGTTATGTGGGGCTGCCGCTTGCCATGGCTTTTGGCAGGCATTTGTCGGTGATCGGGTATGATATCGATAGAGACCGGTTGGAAAAACTGCAACAAGGCATTGATCCGGGCAACGAAGTGAGTCCGGAGGAATTCGAAGGAAAAGATATCTTTTTCACTCCTTTTGCGGAAGATTTGCCTGAGGCTTCTTTTTATGTTATTGCCGTTCCGACTCCCATCGACCGACACAACCAACCCGATCTCACCGCTTTGTTGAATGCGACCAGCCAGGTGGGAAGAGTATTAAAGAAAGGAGACTATGTAGTCTATGAATCGACGGTTTATCCGGGATGTACAGAAGAAGACTGTATTCCCCTATTGGAAAAAGCCTCTCTCTTGAAAGCCGGGAAAGATTTCCATGTGGGCTATTCGCCGGAACGGATCAATCCGGGCGATCAGACGCATACGCTTTCGAATACGATCAAGATCGTTTCTGCTTCCGATGAAGAGACCTTAGATACCTTGGAAAAGGTGTACGGGCTGATTGTCGAGGCGGGATTGCATCGCGCCCCATCGATTAAGGTGGCCGAAGCAGCCAAAATCATTGAGAATACGCAGCGCGATGTGAACATCGCGTTGATGAACGAATTGTCGATCATATTCGACCGGATGGGCATCAATACCTATGATGTGTTGCGGGCGGCCGGAACCAAATGGAATTTCCAGCCTTATGCGCCGGGACTGGTGGGCGGCCATTGCGTAGGGGTCGATCCTTATTATATGGTATATAAGGCACGCGAATTGAATTACCACCCAAAGATGATCAATTCCGGCCGTTTTGTGAACGACTCCATGGGCGGTTATATCGGGAAGAAGATCGTGAAAAAGATGATTGCCCAAGGGAAAAACATCTTAGGGGCGCGTGCCCTGGTGATGGGATTAACCTTTAAGGAGAATGTTTCCGACATCCGCAATTCCAAGGTGGTCGATATTATAAACGAACTAAAGGACTACGGTATGGAGGTGGATGTGACCGATCCTTATGCGTCGCCCGAAGAGGTGGAAAAGCAGTATGGGCTGAGTCTGAAAAAGCAGCCCGAAGGGCGCTATGACGCCATCATTATGGCCGTTTCCCATAAGGAATATTTAACATTAAACGAAAATTGGTTTTTGAACATAGCCAACGAACCGGCCGTTTTGGGTGACGTAAAGGGTATTTTTCAGGGACGAATTGCCAAAATGGCTTATTGGAGCCTTTGAAAAAAGGGGTCTGAAATGTTAAAAAGTAAGATAACCTGCAAATAAGTATCGAGAATGTTAAAAATGTGTTTTATAATATGTTTTTTTTTTTGTGCGGTCTCGATAAAAGGCACATCTTTGCATGCAGATAACCTAAACAATCTTTTTGCCTTAAAGACTAATACCTATTAAAAACCTATAAAGAGGGCCTTTGAGAAAAGGCCCTCTTTATGATTTATAACTATTCGCTGTTCTCTGTTTCCTCTATGATACTGGATATTTTCCCGATTGCTTCGTGGAGCGATTCTTCCGGAAGGATAATGTTGAAGTGTTCCCAGAAATGATTGTCGTAGGTGTATTCCGTTTCGGAAAAAACGCTACGGGTCGGTATCCGTTCATCCCGGGAGAAACGTTTTACATCTTCCGTTTCTGTTTTGATGGTGGCCATTTCGAACCAGGTATGCAGGGTGGTGCTGAACAGATGCTTCTTCTTACGCACGCGAAATGCCAGATCGCCCCGGACATGATTGATATAGTAAATGCCTTTCGACTGTTTGTAGGAGATGGTATAAGATACCTCTTGCGGGATGATAGTCAAGTCGCGGCTTTTACGCTCTACATACATGGGGGCGGCCTGGGCAACAAACTTAGGATGGATGCGGAAGGTAACGCCCAGCAGGGCACTATTCTCCATATCGAGATAGATCTCTCCCTTGAAAAGAGGGGAGGTGATGCCGACTCGTTGTTCGAACGTGACCACGTTGGCCAACCGACCGTCTATCTCTTTGATATCCGCATGCGCATAATCGTATAAAATACGCTCTTCGGGCAGGAGAAAGTCAGGAAGATTCTTTACTACATCGAGCAGTAGGGTGGTTTGTACGCCCGACTTGAAGCGGGTGATCATGGTGTCGCGTTCCGACCTGTCGAGAAGCCGTCGCATTTTCAACAGCTTCACCTGGTCGTTAGCCGTCGACTGGGCATAGGGTGTCTTATAGATCTGAAACATGGCCTCGGTCAGGCTGGCCAGGCGCTTGCGGTAGTGGATGCCTTCCCGGTAGAAAACAGTATGGTAGACCGGCTCCCGGGCATTGTTTAGCTCCCGTTTTGCCAGCATTTCGTCTAATAACTTCTCCGGATTGACCAAGCGAACGATCACTTCCTGGAGGGAGATCACTCTTGGCTCGAGTGTGATATAGCGGTATCCGCCCGCTAATAAATCGGCTTCTACCTCGTAAGATTTATAGCCTAAGTGGGTGAACTGCAAAGGATAGCTCCGGAGTGAGTCGGGAAAGGTGAAGCGAAACTCGCCGTTCTGGTTGGTCACCGTGCCGATGGCTCCCTCGATAATGCCGACTGTGGCATAGGCAATCGGCTCGTTGTTGTAGCGATCGGTCACTACGCCTGCGACGGTAAGGTAGGAAGGCTCGGGTGAGCCGGTCTCTTCTTGCGCTGTGGCCTCTTCGCGCAAGGATTTCTTTGTCTGTTCCTGCGTATGGATTAAGATATGATTGCCGGAGATACGCAATAAGAGCGTGGGGTCGCCGGTGATTTCATGGATGGCCTGCCGGATGGTGTAGTTGCCTTTTTTCAGCCTGACCACCTTGTCATTGTCGATCACCCGGCTATCGTATATAAACAAATAGCCGGAACGGTCGGTTACTAACCCCAGCATCTTATAAACAGTCCCCTTGCTTCGGGGCAGATCGATTCGGCGATCCAATCCTTCATTATCTGCCTTCGCCACGGAAGCTACGCACAACAGCCACCAGGCGAGACACAGGATAAAGCGGAAAGGAACCGGCGGTCTCATCTCTTAAAGGTTATTTCATGGTTCGGTAATCAAGAGCCCCTCCTCTGTTCGGGTGTAGGACAAATCGAGACCCAGGCAGATGATTTCAGCCATTTCCACCGGAGTCTGCCCCTCGAAGGCAACGGTAAAGCTACGGCTTTCCAGCGCCGGAGTGGTGAACAGGGGCACGGAAGAGACCTCTTGGTTGAGTATGTTCAACACATCTCCCAGGCGTTCGTCTTTGAAGAGGATGCGTTTCAGTGGATTCCGGTTTGTTTCTGCCTTCCCTATCTGCCATTCGCCGGCCTGCAACCGGGCTATTTCACCGGCAGTCACTAAGCAGCTATTTCCATTTCCTTTGGCAATCACCTTCACAATGCCCGATTCTACGCTCAATTCAAAAGGAGCGTTCGCCTCATTCTGTATATGAAAGGTGGTGCCCAATACCTCAACATGCACATTTTCTGTGGAGATCAGGAACGGACGCTCCTTGTTTCCGCTTACATTGAACTGCGCATTCCCTTCCAATGCCACTTCGCGGCGATCTGTTTCAAAGGAGGAAGGATAATGAAGCACGGCTTGTTCAGCCAGGTAAACCACGGAGCCGTCCTCCAAGGTGGTGATCAGTGTGGTCGATTCTTCCGCGTTGCGGAGCGTCAGAAGGGCAGATACCCGGTTGTCCTGTCGGGTATACATATACACACCTATTATGACCAGACACAATAAAGCAACGGCGGCCAACATACGCATATCCCTTACCGGCAGCGTTTTGGTTTGCTGACGAGGGGCAACCGCCCCGGTCAATAGTCCGTCTTCATCGAGGCGGGCGTATAACCGGTTCCATGCCCGGTCTGTTTTTCGTTTATGCAAATCTATTTCATTCATGCTCTAAAGGTGTAAACCTCAATCTCTTTTCGTAATGTTTGAAGGGCTTTCGTCATCTCCGCTTCGACTGTTTTCACCGATAACGACAGGGTTTCCGCAATTTCCGCGTATTTCATTCCTTCGAAACGGTGCATTTTGAAGATGCGTTGCCGCCGTTCGGGAAGCCGACTGATGGCGTGGTCGATGAGTTTCAATAACTCATTATACTCCAGTTCGTCGTGCGGTGTCGGATCATCGACGGTTTCCTTCGACAATATCGCCTCCTGATAGCGGTGACGTACGTCCTGATGTTCCAGGTATTGGAAGGATCGGTTGCGAACGGCGCCGTAGAGATAGTTTTTCAACGAATGCAATACGGTGATTTGTTCCCGTTCTTTCCAAAACACATAAAATAGTTCCTGCACGATTTCTTCGGCTACCTCCATCTCTCCGGTAAGGCTTGCGGCATACATACGGAGAGGCGTATAATAAAACCTGAACATCTGTTCGAAGGCTTTAATATCTCCTTTCCGAATCTTATTACATAAGAGTATCTCGTTCCGCATAACCTCATTATCTTCCTATCTTCTGTAAATATACGAAAAAGTATCGAGATATTATTTCTGTTGTTTTCTTAATTTGGTTACGGCCGACTCTAATGATTCGGTCGGTTCGATAATGTTATACGCTCCCCAGAAGTCTTCGTCCACAAAATCGGCCACACGGTCGGAGAGCGACTGAGTCTGTTTGAATGCTTCCCGGCTGGGGATAGTTGTGTCGGCCGGCTTGCCATCGGTGATAACCATTTCCGAATTGATCGTGTAGTTGGTAGCAAACAGGCGGCGTTTCCAATCACACCGGAAGCGTACCTCATTGCGGATATAACTCAGATAGGTCACCCCCTCTCTCTCTTTGTAGGTCACCAGATAGCTTACCTCAAGCGGGCGGAAGCGCAAGCCGAAGGGTTTCTTTTTCAGGATCGCCTGTGTGGCTTTGTTTTGGTCGTCCATATTCAGATTGAACTCAGCCCGGCTGAACGACAATTTCTCCCGGTCGATATAGAGTTTCCCCTCATACAAGGCGTAGGGCAGGATGGCCTGTGGCTTGAAGCTGATCACATAATGGTGGCGCTCATCCAGCATCACACTCTCTTCCATGCGAAAAGCATAATAAGGCAGCATCTCACGATCCAACAACACATCGGGATTCTTCACAATATCCACATAGACCGAAAGGTTTGGCCCGCCCAATAGCTTTACCACCAAGGTATCGCTGGCGCGTTGGCTCAACAGCTTACGCCCTTTGTAGATCTGCACCCGGTCACGATTTACGTCCATATCTTTATAAGGCGACTTGTAGATGTCGATAATAGCTTCCGAAATATTGACATACCGGCGCCCTTTCTGTGCCGTTTCCCGGTAGAAACCGGTAAACAGATTGGCCTGATTGCTGTAGTTATCAGGGATCTTTCCCATCGCCTGTTCCACAATTATACGGGGATCACCCCCGCGCACGATCACCTCTTCCAAGAGGTTGGCGTTGGGAACCAACGTAACAGCCAGCCCGGTGATATCCCTTCCGTTCAAAGGAATAATACTGTTTAAATAACCAATATGGCTGATCTCGATTTTGTTTGCACCCAACGATTTCACCACCTTCAAAGAGAATTGTCCGTCTTCGTTGGTTACGGTGCCGATATTCGTGCCCGGCACCGACACATTCACATATTCGAGTACTCGTTTCGAACGTTGGTCTTTCACAACACCAGTCACCGTCACGAAGTCTTCCATCACAACGTCTTGCCCATAGGCTGGCATTACTCCACAGCCTATACACAGAGCAATGCTCCATAAAATGATCTGTTTACTGAACCTTTTCATAATCGTCACTTATTTTAGTTTATTATCTCTCATCTCTCTATTTTTAAGATCGTTCAGTGAAGAAATACCCTATCCTTTTCGATACAAAAGATCTAAACACAGAGAACGCGAAGAACTTTTTGTTTTTTAGTAGTTCTTCGCGTTCTCTGCGATTAAAATCAAAAAAAGTTACGAACCTTTCTGACGCCGTTCGATAAATTCTTTCATCAGCGCAACTGTTTCGTCGATGCCTAATACGGAGGCGTCGATCGAGAAGTTGTAGGAGTTGGCAGCACCCCAGGTCTTATTCGTATAATAATTATAGTAGGCGGCACGTGATTTGTCGGTCTTGATCATCAATTCTTTGGCCTCTTCTTCGCCAATCTTTTGATACTCCATGATGCGTTTGATCCGGTTTTCTGTCTTGTCGTGGATAAAGAAACTGAACAGTCCCGGTTCGTCGCGAAGGATGTAGTCGGCACAACGACCTACCAATACGCATGATTTCTCTGCCGCCAGCTTGCGCATCGCGTCGCTTTGCAGTTGAAACAATCCATCGTTGGAAAGGAAATCGGTATAAGGCATATACATACCCATATAGGAATAACCGGTGGTCAGCGCATACGAAAGCCCGCTTGCCGTGCGTTCATCCGCCTTTTCAAACACCTCTTCGCACAGGCCGCTCTCTTTGGCCGCTACCGACATGATCTCTTTATCATAGTAGCCAATGCCCAATTCCTCGGCTATCTGTTTTCCTATTATGCGTCCTCCGCTACCGAACTGACGGCCGATCGTAAGGATTATTTTCTTTTCCATATCCTGTTTCTCTGATTAACAATGTATACAAATATATTATTTTTTTCCTTCCAATCGCTTTCTCAGGCGGTTTTAAACTTTTTGAACTGGTTCATCAAAACAATCCAGGTGATAATAGCCGCCGTCACGTCGGCGAATGGAATAGAGATCCAGACACCCAGCGTTCCCCAGAACTGAGGCAGAATGATCAGGAAAGGCACTAAGAAGATCAACTGACGTGACAGCGACAGGAAGATCGATTTGCGGGGCATGCCGATGGAGAGGAAAAAGTTGGTTGCCACCATCTGGAAACCGACAATCGGGAATACCGCAAAGGCCACCCGCAATCCCTTCGTAGCAATCTCGACCAGTTCCGGATCGGTCGTGAAGATCCGTACCATAGCGCCCGGAATAAGTTGCGCCAACAGAAAGCCTGTGGTGGAGATAGCGACCCCGATCTTCAGTGTCAATTTGGTGATCTCCATCACACGCGGGAAGAGGCGCGCTCCGTAGTTATAGCCTGCAATGGGCTGCATGCCCTGATTCAATCCCATGATAATCATTACGAAAAGCGATGACAAGCGGTTCACGATACCATAGGCACCAATGGCCAGGTCGCCTCCGTGTTCTTTCAATCCCCGGTTGATCAGGATCACCACCAAACTGGCGCATAGATTCATCAGAAACGGTGACAGACCGATCGAGAAGATATCTTTCACCAATTCGCCTTTTAGGCGGTATATTCCTTTCTTGAAATGGATCAGGTTCGACGATTTGGAGAAATGACGGAGCTGAAAGCCCAATGAAATCAACTGCGAGATAACGGTTGCCCAGGCCGATCCTTTGATACCCCATCCGAAACCGAAGATGAATATCGGGTTCAGAATGCAGTTGATCACCACGGATGCCAAGGTGGCATACATGGCCAGGCGGGGAAAACCGGCGGAACGGAGTACCGCGTTCAGGCCAAGATACATATGCGTCACCACATTACCCATCAGGATGATCTCCATATATTCGCGTGCGTACTGGATCGTCTGGTCGCTGGCACCAAAGAAATAGAGCACCGGATCCAGGAAGATCAGGCTGATAATCGTAAAGGCGATACCTAATATAATATTTAATATGAGCACGTTGCCTAATACCCGGTTGGCACTTTCGTAATCGCGCTGCCCCAGTTTCAACGAAAGCAGGGTGGCCGCTCCGGCGCCGACCAACGAACCAAAAGCGGCTGCCAGGTTCATAAGCGGAAAGGTCAATGCCAGGCCGGAAATAGCCAACGGGCCGACCCCGTGACCAATAAAGATACTATCAGCAATATTATACAATGACGAGGCGGTCATAGCAATAATAGCCGGGATAGCATATTGCGTCAGTAATTTACCTGTACGCTCGGTACCCAGTACTAAAGGGGAATTCTTTTGTGTCATAAATGATTGGTCTTATATTGGTAGCAGCGTCGCTGCTAAGAGCCTGCAAAGATAGCCATTATTCAGGCTGATTGTGTGTTTTTTTAACGTGTGTTAATAGAAAAGAAGCTGTGTTTATCCCTATCTTCGCCCTTCTAAACAAGAAAACAAAGAGACCATGGCTGAAAATTTACAGATCACCGGAAAGAGTAAAGAAGAACGTTACGCCTCCCTGTTCCCCCAGATAGCTGCCCTTGTTGAAGGCGAACCGGATTTAATCGCCAATATGGCTAATGTGGCGGCTGCCCTGCGGCAAACCTTCGATTTCTTTTGGGTCGGATTCTACCGGGTCGACGGTGAGCAACTGGTATTGGCTCCTTTCCAGGGACCGGTTGCCTGCACCCGCATCCGCTACGGCAAAGGGGTATGTGGCACCGCCTGGAAAGAAAAACAAACCCTGATTGTACCCGATGTGGATCAATTCCCCGGACATATAGCCTGCAACTCTGCCTCGCGTTCGGAAATTGTCGTTCCCCTGATACAAAACGATACGGTCTACGCCGTACTCGATATCGACAGCGACAGCCTCAATAGCTTCGACGAAACCGACCGGATCTACCTGGAAAAAATAGTTGCTCTGATTGGTTAAAAATAGCAACAATGACTAAATGACCCATTTGAATTTCTTCAAGATGTAACGATCCCACCACTCAATTCAGATGTAAACAAATGTTAATTTACTCATTTTCGTCAAAACTCCCAATTTACGATTTGTAATTTCGGAGGGAGTTTGCGCGCAAAAAGGCGGGACTTCGGAGACAAACTCCCGGGAGAAACACTTTTTAACGTATGGATTTGTAAGCAAAACAGGCGTTTTGCTTACAATCGAGTTTTTAACATTTGGGGAGAAGAGACCACCTCTCCCCCTGCCCACAAGAGAGGGGAATAGTTACTGGTTTCTTTAAATTGGAGAGATTTTGAAGATTTGCAGAAAGCCCGGAAGGGATTTAACTCCTAATAACCCCCAGTGAAGAGAGCGAAGCGAACGACTGGGGGGGATAGCGAATGTGGAAACAAACCAACGCCGAAGGTGTTGAATTAAAGGTCGGTCTTAGCCAATTGAACCCTTTTCGGGTTCATGAGATATTAAGT